>CAYWGH010000018.1:4141-134480 GCA_964457925.1 uncultured Cytophagia bacterium | reverse complement strand
CGGAACCGGCACCGATCGAGGAGGTCGCCCTTCCCCTTCCGACGCCGGAGCCGGACCCCCGCGCGGGCGGGGGGGGGGGGGGGGGGGGCCCCCCCCAACCCCCCCCCCGCGGATGAGTCACCGGATTTGCTGGATGCGGAGAAAGCAACGCTTTTGGCCATTACCAACAACAAAGCCTATTTGCGCGCGTCGGATGGCAAGGTTTTCCCCTTGACGCTCGGCGGGCAAGTGCGGCGCGGCAAATTAACGCAAATCGATCAACGCAACAACCAGGTCGCATTCGAGCTGCGCACTGAAAGCGGCAGCAAGGTCATCCGGTTGAACATCGAATTCAATTAAATGTGAAACGCGAGACCCGATGAAGAAAATACTTACGATGCTGTTTGTTTTGTGCGGGGGCATGGCGGTGTGGGCGCAGGGTAATGACAATGCGCCGCCTCAGCCGTATAGCGCGGACGAGATGATTTCTTTGAATCCCTCAGTGCCGATGAACACCGCCCTGGAGATTCTCGGAGGATTCTCGCGGAAATATGAAAACCGCATCATTATCGATTCCAAGACGCACACGAAACCCATCGGGGTTTCGGTGGAAAACATGTACTGGAAGCGGGCGCTGGAGTATATCTTGCGCTCGAATATGATGCAATATCAACAGCGCGATCAGTATTACGAAGTGATTGACATGCAACCTTCGGCGGATCCCACGCCGACCACGAGTGATATCAGCATTGCCACGCGCGAAATCGAAATCAATGCCATTTTCTTTCAGGCGGATTATGAGGCCTTGCATGAATTCGGCATCAACTGGAGCACCTTCAAAAACGGCACCGTCCAAATCCAAACCTTCAGCGCCGATCAACTCGTCAAGGATGTGTTGCGGGTGTCTGCCGGCGGCACGATTCGCGGGCAGGTGAATGTCAACGCGTTATTGCGCGCCTTTGAAAGCCGGAGTTTGGGCGAAATTATTGCGCGCCCCAAAATCCGGGTGATGGACGGCGAGCAGGGCAAAATTAAGGTTGGAAAAAATTTCTTTTTAACCTTGCAGGATTTTGCCGGCAATACGCGCTTCACCGAATATGAGTCGGGCGTTATTCTCACGGTTACGCCGACAATTATGGGCCGCCGGGATTCGACCTTCATTTACCTGACAATCGTCGCCGAACGCAGCGATGTGCAGCCGGATGCGGTTGGTGTAACCAAGAATGTCACCGAGGGCCAAACGCATGTGTTGTTGTTGGATGGTGAGGAAACGGTGATGGCTGGCTTGCTGAGCCATGAAACCACCAAAGTGCGCGTCGGCATCCCCTTGTTGAAAGACATTCCTGTCTTAGGCTACCTCTTCGGATACAGCAGCAAGCGTGTGCGTAAAAAAGAGCTGGTAATTTTGCTCGAAGCGAAAATCGTTCCCAGCTTGCTGGGGCGCAAAATCAAACCCATCAATGTTCAGGACGAAGTGGGTCGTGAATGGCAGGAACTTAGGCGATCGGTACCTGACAATGATAAAATTCGCGGCACCCGAAAAAGCCAGGCACGCGAGCCCCGTCGCTCGCCGCAGTCGAATCGTCTCAAGTAAGATGCAAAAGGATCAAACATGTCGCTCTTCCACTTAGGCTCAAAATTGACGTGGGAACAGTATCTGCGGGTCTCTTCCTTTGTCAAAGATTTGAAAGGCAACATCCGCCAGAGCAGCAAGCAGGCGCCCGTGCCGGTACCGGAACAAACCCGCGCGCTGGTGGCAAGTTCGTACGCCCTGGAGAAAAAATACGGACCCAGCTATGACGCGATCACGAACACGATCGAGCCTGATTTTGGCAAGATGGATGTCGCGCTGAAAGCCAGCGGGGAGGCTATTCATGCCCTGCGCAACAGCTTCGATTACCACATGGCGCTGGTGGTGGAACAATTGCGGCTGCAGAGCCAGACCATGTTGAATCTCGAGAAGCGGCTGGACGCCATTCACGCAACGCTGGAAAATCCGGTGCTGACTCAGGCCAAGGAGTTTTATCGCATCGGCTGCGAGCGGCTGGTCAAGGGGCTGCTCGACAAGGCGCTCGAAGCCTTCCTGGAATCTGAGAAGAAAGACGATACCAATTTCATGACGCAATTGCTGATCGGCAAGCTCTACTTGTACGGCATCAACGAAGAATGCAACCTGATTGATCTCGTCAAAGCCGAACGGCATTTGCGCGCCGCGGGCCGGTATGCCAAGGCAGAAATGAAACTGCTGCCGGAGGCTTCTCAGTTTGCCGGGGAAGCTCTGTTGCATGCGGCGATCTCTTGTTATGCGCAGGCTGACATGCACGGCAAGAGCGGCAACAAAATCGAAGCCGGCCGTTTGATCCAGGAATCCCTCAGTCTTTCAAAAATGGCCGGCCAGATTTATCCGCAGCTTTCCGAGAGCCATTATCATACCGCCAAGATGGCGGCGCTCATCGGCGACGGCAAAACGGCTGCCACGGTTTTGGAGAAAGCCATCTCGTTAAACGAAGAATACTGCCTTAAGGCCGAAGTCGATCCCTCCTTCCGCTATACCCGCAAGGAAATCACCGATCTGTTCAAGCAGTTGCGCCAGAAAAGCGGCGATGAGCTTGGTTACAAATTGCAGAAAGTCGAACGCATGCTGATGGACTGGGTCTATCTCTCCGAAGAAGCTAAAAATGCGGAAGCGGATATGCACCGCATTCTCAAGGAGGCCAAGGCTTGCATCTCGCGGCACACCTATTTTGACAATCGTGATGCCATGAGTTTGCTGCAGCAAATCGAATTGATTTTTCAATCGCTGCTGGTGCACAAGCTGGGTTTGCATAAAATGTCGGCGCATTACGGCCGCGTCAATGTCATTGCCATCAGCCCGCAAGGTAATCATTTGGCCAGCGGCGGCGCCGATCGCACGGTGCGGATTTGGCGCTTGAGCGACAACCAACTGCTCTTCACCTTGCAAGGTCATACCGAAGCCATCAGCGAGTTGACGTTTAGCCACAACGGCGCCATCCTGGCGAGCGTCGATCGTAAGGGAATGGTGAAGCTGTGGAATGTCGCGAAAGGACAATTGCTGCGGGAAATCGGCGAGCCTGGCGTGCCGGTGCAGTGCCTGGCGTTCAGCCCGAATGACAGCTTGCTGGCCATCGGCAGCAATAATCGCGACGCCACGCTGTGGCGCGTCAGTGACGGCCGCATGACGCAACGCTTGAGCGGCCACAAGAGCAGTGTTGACACCGTGGTTTTCAATCATGACGGCACAATGCTGGCCACCGGCAGCCCGGATAACACAGCAATGTTGTGGGATGTGGAGCAGGGAGTTTTGCGCAATCGCTTTTTGGGATGCTCCGGTTTGGCGCACAGCCTGGCGTTCAGCGTCAACGACAAAATTCTAATTACCGGCGCGAATGACGGCAGTGTTCGTTTTTATCAGGTCGAGGACGGCGCCTTGCTTTACGCGCTTCCCGCAAAAACAGGCAACATCAGCTGGCTGGCGCTCAGCTCTTCCGGCGCGATTTTGACGACAGTGAATTACGGCCAGTCGCTGCAGATCTGGGATGCGACCGACGGCAAGTTGCTGCATAACCTCATACCGTTTTCGCCGGGCATTACGGCTGTGCGTTTCAGTCCGGATGAAACCATTCTCGCGGCAACAGACTTTCAAGATCGCAGCATCAAGTTATGGAACGTACACGACGGCAAGCTGGCTCATGTGATTGCCGGCGATTTGACTACGAGCGCGTTCAGCCCGGACGGCACGATTCTCGTCACTGGAGATGAGACCGGCAGTCTCAGGTTTTGGGGCCGAATGATTACGCCGCGGCCCGCGGGTAAAATCACCAGCGGCGCCGCCGAGCAAGCGGTCGAGTTTGATATTCGCGATTTGAATGAAGAATCCCGGCCAATTCCACGGCCCATTTCGCGCAAGCAGGCGCACGGCCGAAGCAGCAGTGCTACGCCGTCGTACCAAGCGCAAGCCCGAAGAAAACCCTACGAACGCTCCGTTTCTCCACGAGCGTTGGGAAGCGGCATGACGCTTGAAAAGCCGCACGCCGCTCCCGAGAACGCCGCGGAGGCTGCCCCTCTGAAGATCGAAACTGTTTATCAACAGCGCGATCTGTCGCAGCCAGAGGCCCAAGACAATGTGGTTGAGATGGATAATTCTGCCGCCCCGCGGAAAAGCTCGCGCGTAGTTGACAATATTCTCAAACAAATCGCGGGTGAGCTTTTGGGCGAGCAAATGCTTGACGAAGATGATCAAAAACTCGTTATGCCGTCACCCGAACCCGGCGCGCCTGACGCTGCAATGGATAGGTCAGCATCGTTTGAACAGGATCGCCAGGCGCGGCGCGAAAGTTCGGGCAGGTGTTTGGTTTGCGGCCGGCATTTGGGCGCAAGTGCAAAACTCTTAAAACTGAAATATTGTCGCAAGCATTATTTTAACCACGCCTGAAATGTTGAGACTTCGCCCACACGCGTTTAATCGCATATTGTGGACGATTCGCAATCAAGAAGGCGCCGCTTCAAATCAACCGGAATACGAGTTTTATTCTGCTCGCCGGTAGTTCGCTTTGAGGTGAGATTCGCAAGCGCGTAGACCACGCCTATCAAGCAAACTCCGGCGAAGCGGTTCCGTACGCAATTTTGTATTCGTCGATTTTGCGGCTGAGGCGTGGCCGTGAAATCCCCAAAATTTGTGACGCTCGTGTTTTGTTGCCCTTGGTTAAACGCAACGTCTCCTCGATTAATCTGCACTCGCTCTCTTTGAGCGATAGCCCTTCGCGGGGGATTTCGATGCCAAATCTATTTTCAGAACGCACCGGCACAGCAGGCGGCGGCGCGTTGAGCCCGAACGCCTCCTGTATGTTCTTTGCATTGATTTCTGAAGTTTCACAGAACAGGGCCACACGCTCGATCACGTGACGCAACTCGCGCACGTTGCCCGGCCAGTCATAATTCTTCAGAAATTCTTCAGCTCCCGGCGTAAATTTCCGCGCCGGGGTGGCGTAATCTTCGGCGCAGCGTGCGAGAAAATGCCGCGCGAGCAGGACAATGTCGCCGTCCCGTTCACGCAAGGGCGGCAAAACGATGTTGATGACATTCAGGCGATAATATAAATCGCGGCGGAAGCGTCCATCCGCGATGCGCTGTTCCAGATCGGCATTTGTGCCGGCAATGATTCTTGTGTTCACATGAATGCTCGCTGTCCCACCCAACCGCCGAAAGCATTTTTCCTCGATCGCCTTCAACACTTTGGCTTGCAACACCAAACTCATATCGCCGATCTCATCGAGGAAGAGCGTGCCTCCTTCCGCCAATTCGAATAACCCCTTTTTGCTCAATTTGGCGTCTGTAAAAGCGCCTTTTTCGTAGCCGAACAATTCGGCTTCAAGCAAATTTTCCGGAATAGCCGTACAATTCACTTCGACAAAGCCGCCTGCCAGTTGCGGCTTGCCCGAGTTTGCCGCTGGGGAGGAGCGGCTTGACAAACGACCGTAATGAATCGCGCGGGCAACGACTTCCTTGCCGGTACCGGTTTCGCCGCGGATCAGGACGGTGACGTGAGGCCGGTTAAGGATTTTGCGCACGACCTGAACAACCTGACGCATTGCCGCACTTTCACCAATGATGCTGGCAAGGCCGAAACGCTCACGCTGCTGCTCTTGAAACGCTTGCCCGGTTCTGCTTTTTTGCCAATCCGCCAGAAGCTGGGTGAGCAAATTATACATTTTGTGGGTTTCATTGGGATATTGGAGAAAATCACGCACGCCGAGCTGCATGCACTTGACCACGGTTTCAATCGCCGGGTCTGCTGCGACTGCGATGACATTGTATGACTCGCCCGCACGAAAAAGATCAGCCAGAAACTTTATTGGTTTGAACCATGGCAAATCGAAATCCATTATCACTAAATCCGGGGCAAAGCCCTGAATGCTTGCGCGCGCCTTTTCCTCTGAAGAAGCATGCAGGATTTCCAGGGCGGCTTCTTGTAAGCATTGCCGGATGGCAAGTTGCAAATTCGTTCCAGCGATAATTAAAATTTTGAATATGGGATCTGACTCAGTTCGCCTTTGCAACGGTTGCTCCCTTTCTCAATGTTGATACCGTGCCCCGGTTTCAATATTTTATGGGCCTCGATCAACAAAAAAGGCGCAATCAAACCCACATGAATCATGTGTAGTTTGATTGCGCCTTCGACTTACAAGCCCAAGTCTTGTCCGACAAGGCCATCTCAAATCATTTGCAGATGGACGCCCCGCTAATTCAAATCAAAAGAGCTCAAACAAGTGCTCCAGCCATAAACGCTGTTTGTGCGTGATGCATGAATTTACTTGCTCAAATATACGTCACAGTCCAAAAGCTGCGGAAAAAGCAACCCAAGATTTTTTGTGTCAGCCGGATCTGACAAACACGTTTCAGTCATGTTCCTGCATTGCCTTCAGCACGGTTTCAAGTTTGAGGCGCAACGCGGCCAGTTCTTTGGATTTGAATGAGTTCTTGGTTTTTTCCAAAACATTTACGGCCTCTGTGATGGCCTGGGTCAACTCAACTTGCCGTGGGCAATTGAGAAGTTGGCAGGCTTGTTGTTTGGGTTTGTTCTGCGCCAGTGCCTGTGCGAGATCTCTTAGATCCGTCACGTTGGCCATGATGTTATGGATGGCATGGTGTAAAAAGAGATCAACCTCGACTAACGAGGCCTTGGGCGCCGTTTGATTTTTCAGATTTCCCCAGGCCATCAACTCGTGCTGCATGTGTTGCAACTGCTGGCGCGCTTTTGTAAACAAGCGCGAGGTGCGCGCGCGCATCACCGATTCCCGCACCAATTGCAGCAAGTCTTCAAAGGGCGTGGGCTTCACCAAATAACCGGCAACCGACAACCGTGTGGACTTGATGGCTGTGTCGAGTGAGGGATAGCCCGTGACCAAAATGACCGGCAGATGCTCGGCAAGGGCCGGCACAGACTCGACAAACTCCAAGCCGTCGTTGCCGGGCATTTTTATATCCGCGATGAGCAGGTCATACTCCTGCTCAGCGAGCAAGGCTTTTGCCCGATAAGCATCCTGGGCGCAATCACAGAAGTAGCCCTCCTCACGCAACAAGTCGGCGGTAACAGCGGCGAAACCGACTTCGTCATCTGCAATCAAAATTCTACCCAACTCAGACATGTATGTCTCCGTTTATTATCTGCTGTAATAGCGCGGCCGGTACGGATACTGTGTTTGCCGGCACTTTTTGACGATTTAACCAAGCGACTCGTTGCCCGGAAGTTGCGCGAGCGGGATCACAATCGTGCAAATTGTTTCGTTGTTTCCGTTGCTCCGGAAGCTGATTTCACCGTTGAGCGCGTCGAGCAAGCTTTTGCAAATCGCCAGGCCTAAGCCTATGCCGCCGGTGGTGGAGGGGCTTTTGGTTGTGAAAAATGGCTCGAAGATGCGGTTTTTGATGTCTTCCGGGATGCCTTGACCTTGATCTTTCACCTCGATCCATAAGTGCTTCGTTGTCACAGCGGCAGATATGTGAACCCGGCCGCCCGCCGAGGAGGCTTCAATGGCATTGACGATCACGTTGTAAAGGATTTGCCACAAAATGTCTTCAGGCAGATTGACCGGCGTCTGAGCGCGCTGCAGATCGTGCTCGAAGTGAATGTGGAATTCTTCGCCGCGCGGCTGCAGCAGGGCAACCACATCTGCAATGGTTTGGCTGGGCCGGAAAATCTTTGGTGATTGGCGCTGGGGGCGATGGAGATCGAGCATTTGCCGGACGATGCGCGCAATACGCGCGATTTCCTTTTCGATCAATCCGACATATTTGAAATGGCGATGATTGGCGGGCACGGCGCGTCCCACCAGTTGGGCTGCATTTTGAATAATACCGAGGGGATTGTTAATTTCGTGCGCGATGCGGGCCGCCATCCGCCCGCTCACGGCGAGTTTTTCTTGTTCCGCGCGTTGCCGTTCCAACTCCTGAATGCGTGCGGTACGCTGCGCGATCAGGTTTTCCAAATTCTCGGTGTACTGCTGCAGTTGCTCTTCCAGATTTTTTCGCCCGGTAATGTCCAGCACCGTTCCCAAGAGCGCGGGCCGGCCTTCAAATTCAATCAGGTTGGCGGTGAAATCGACCCAACGTTCGGCGCCGTGCTTAGTGATAATTAGCAGTTCATAGTGCGTGGGCACCGCCTCGCCGCGCTCGAGCGCCAAGCCGCGTGCGCGTGCGGCCGGCTGCTGTTCCGGCGGCAGCAAAATCCAGGGATCCAACGCCATCAACTCCGCTTGCGAGTATCCCGTGATTTGTTGCGTTGCCGGGTTGACGTAACGCAGGTTGCCGTCCTGATAAATAAAAATCCCAACAGTTGCCATTTCGGCGAGCGTGCGGAATTTGGCTTCGCTTTCCTGCAACGCTTGCGTGCGCGCAACAACGCGCTGTTCCAGCTCCTCATAGAGCCTGCGAATTTCATATTCTGCTTGCTTGCGTGTGCTGATATCTTCGCAGACGATCAGCACGACCCAGCCACCGTGACGATCTTTCACGGCGCGGGCTATCTCGCCGACCCAGAGCATGCTTCCGTCTTTGCGGATTTTGCGTAATTCCCAATAACTGACCCGGGGCGAGGCTTGCAGGCAAAGCTGCAATTGCTGCAACACCTGCTGGTGATCTTCCGCAAAAAAAACATTGAGCACCGATTGTCCGATCAATTCCCCGACCGTGTAGCCCAGTTGCTCTGCTCCGTAACGATTGACGGAGAGAATGGTGCCGCTGGCGTCGATGGTGAAATACATCGAGGGATTGTCATCGTGCAAAACACGGTAGCGTTCCTCCGAGTCTCGTACCTGTTGGTGCAAGCGGGCATTGCCCAGCGCCAGCACAGCCTGGCTGGCAAATGCCACCAGCAATTCAAGATCGTTCTCGCTGAAAGCGTTGCATCGTGTCGCATCCAAACTGATGACGCCCAAAAGCTCGCCGCGCAAGATCATCGGCGCGACTACAGCGCTGCGCAACGCCTGTATTTCTTCGATTTCACCGGTGTAGCGGGTTTCCTCGTCTGCGCGCGCGTCCGCGACGATCAGAGGCTGTCGCATGCGCACCGCAAGATTGGAATATCCGGTTGCGGCCGGAAAAGCGACTTGGTATACGCGGGGGTCAGTATAACCCCAGGCGGTTATAACTTTCAATGTGTTACTTTTTTTATCCCACAGGAGAATGGCGCCTTTCTCTGCGGCGGGAATGGTGGTTTGGGCTGCCTGCAAAATCCCAGTCAAGAGACTGTCAACGTCGAGAGTGCTTAGCAGTGTTTTGTTGGCTTGCACCAGCGCCGCCTGCGTGAGCGCATACCGTTTTTGCTGTTCCTCTGCCTCTTTGCGCGCGGTGATGTCGTAATAACCGATCAACAAAACCGGCTCGCCGTCCAGCGTGAGCCGCTGGCCTGAAAACATGATCCACAGCGTGGCGCCATCCGGCTTTTTGATTTTCAATTCGCGATTGTGAATGCTGCCGGATTCTTGAATTGTCCGGAGTATTGTGGTGCGCTCGGTCGGGTCGCTGTAAAAATCCGGCGCTTTGCGACCGATGACCTCGTCGATGGGCACACCGAGAATCTGCTCGAGATGGCGATTCGCGAAAATGATCACACCATCGCGTATGCGCGTCATGGCCAGCGCGATGGGAGAGGCCTCGGCGATCAGGCGGAAATACTCAAATTGCCGCAGCGTCTTCTCTGCCTCTTTGCGGGCGCTGATATCACGCACGATCACCAGCGTTTCCTGGTTTTCTAAAGCGACAATATAGGATTCGAAGTGGCGCAGATTCCCCGCCAACGCCAGCTCATATTCGAATGACTGCATTTGTTTCGCCTGCTGCGCGACAGTGATGAAATGATTGAGCTGATGCGCAAGCGTCACGGGCAAAACCTCCTCAACTTTTTTGCCGAGAAATTTTTCCGGCGTGAGATGCGGCTCTGCAACATGCGCCGGAAAATATTCCAAAAAAATTCTTTCGGGACTGAGGCGGAAAATGGCGTCCGGTAAAGCCTGTAAAATGGCCCTGTTGCGGGCATCACTCAAGCGCAGCTGTTTGGTGCGCCTGGCAATCAATCTTTCGAGTCGGGCTTGCCGAGCCTGCAAATACTGCAGACGCCAACGATAGCCCTGGTAGATCGTGAAGCCGAGCAGGAAGACGCCAAGCGTGGCGAACCACCGAGTTTGATAAAAATGCGGCGCGATTGCAAGAGTGATACTATCGCCGGTTTCGTTCCATATGTTATTTTCATTGCATGCCTGCACACGGAAACGATAACGGCCGGGCGCGAGGTTGGTGTAGTAGGCTGTGCGCCGTGTGCCGGCGTCAATCCAGTCGGTATCATATCCCTCCAACTTATACATGAAACGGACTTTTTCCGGCAGGCGCAAGCTTGTGGCGGTGTAACGAAATGTCAGGTTTTTTTTCCCCGCAGGAATGACGTTGTTTACGCGCCAGTCGAACTTTACAGTGTCCACCAAAATCTCTTCGAGATGAACCGGCGGCGGCAGAGTGTTGACAACCTGCTGTTCCGGATTGACGGTTGCCACGCCCTGCACCATTGGAAACCACAGCTCGCCGCCTTGGGTTTTCCAGGCCTTGGGAAAACCCCACGAATTGCCCTCTTTCGTTTTTAAGCCATCGCTTTTGCCAAATGCCGTGCAGGCGAGTTTGTTGATTCGACCGGCATCATAATCGCTGAAGTCTTGCTTGTGTATCCGCCAGATGCCCTGATCGCTGCTCATCCACAAGTAACCGGCGCCATCTTCCAGAATCGACCAGACATAATTGTCAAATAGGCCGTCTCGCGAGGTGTAGGCCTTGAACACGCCGTTTTTGAACCGATACAGGCCGTTTCCGGCAGTGCCGAGCCAGAGTGTGCCATCCTGTTCTTCATGACAACATTTTGTGGATAGACTTGTTAAGTACTCATGGGCGACGGAGTCGATGATGCCATCTCGCGGTCCCTGCAGCAGCTTCCCGCCTCGACCAATCCAAAAATTGTCTGAGCGATCGTGGTGAAACCAGAAAACCGCAGCGCGGTTATTGAGATCCGGCCGCCAGGCTGTGAATGTGCCGTTGTCATAGGTGAAAATCTCGCCGTATTCCGTGCCGATCCAGAGCAGGCCGCGACGATCTTTGTAGAGGGTTTGAATGCCGGCAAGCTGGGGTTGAGGAATTTTCAGGAATTTGCCGTCTTTATGCCGCGCCAAACCGGCGCTGGTGCCGGCCCAAATCGTGCCGGCATCGTCTTGCACCACGGAGTATACCTGATTTGAAGGCAGGCCATCCGCTGTGGTATAATTGGTGATGATGCCATTTGTCAGGCGGCCCAACCCCTCCGGCGTACCGATCCATATGGCGCCGTCGCGATCTTGATAAATACAAATTGCGCCCATGCGCGAAAGCCCGGTAGAGCTGTCCCACGTCGTTATTTGTCCGTTTTTGAAGCGATAGAGCCGGGTGTAACTGCCCACCCAAAGATTGCCTTCACGATCTTCGAAAATCGTGCGCAAGCGAGCATCCGGCAGCGTGCTGTAATTGTCAATCACGCCGCTCGCCCGTTTTCGGCTTAACCCGTTTGCCGTTGCCAGCCAGAGGGTGCCGGCGCGATCTTCATAAACATCCCAAATGCGAAAATGCGCGAGCCCCGAGGCGGTGGTGAATTTTTCGACTTGGCCGTCACGGTAGCGCAATAAACCGTCATCATGTGTGCCCACCCAGATATTGTCGAAGCGATCACCCATCAAACTGAGCGTGCGCCCTTTCAGCAAGGTGTCAATCTGAACAAATTTTTGATCCTGCTCCTGGCTGAACCGGAACAGCCCCGCTAGCCCTGCCAGCCAGATACTCCCCGCCTTGTCGCGCATAATGGCTTTTGAGTGAATTTGTGTAATGCCGGCCGGCGCCGCGTAGGAAATAATTTTGTTCTCTTGCCATCGATGCAAGCCTCCTGCGGCATGAAACCAAATGGTCGCGTCGCGATCTTCACACAGCGATGCGACATCGTTGCTCGCCAGGCCCTCCGTCGTGGTCCAGGCGGAAAAGTTGCCATTTTTGAGACGAATTAACCCGCCTTCCATCGCAGCAATCCACAGGCTGCCGTCTGAGCTTACCAGCAATTCCCGCAGGATGTTGCTTTTGATGACTGGGGTGTTTTCGAAATTGTAAATGGTGAAACGTATGCCGTCAAAACGCAGCAAGCCCCCATCTGTCACAAGCCAAAGATACCCATCCGGCGTTTGCGCCATGTCGATGATATTGCCATAAGGCAAGCCCTCATCGTCACCCCAAATGTCAAGAACGTACTGGTTGATTGCTTTGTTGGGATCAAGCGAAGGCAATGTTCGAGGTTGATGGTCAATCGTTTGAGCAAGGCAAACGACAGAGAAGGCCAGAGTGATGGCAGCAAGCCAGGATAATTTACAGCAGGCGGGCATGGCATTGCTCCTGAAGCGGATCCTTGAGTTGGGGTGATCCCAAGCGCAATATGCGCACGGAATTGAATTCATGAAAACGGTTCGGCATGAACCCCGGATTGAAATTCATTTATACCTTGTAAGCCACGAAAATGCAGAAAGTTGTGCTGGGCAAAGGACGCTCACATGCCATGTTTTGTTTGGGAGAATTTTATGCAAATCAACCCCCGCGGCCATCCACAAAATCTTCTTGTGATTTGATGAATTTGTTTTTACCCTATTCAATGAAGTGCAACGGTAGAAATGAATTCGATCTGTTTTTATAATTTCCCATGGCAACCTTGTCGAAAAAAACTTTGCTGGAACAGCGGTTGAATCTTTTTCACAGTGCCTTTTTGTATTCCACCGATGCCATCATCTTGACGGATTTGCAGGGAAATATCATTGAGGCGAATCAAGCGTTTTCAGATCTTTTTGGGTGGACGCACGAAGAGGCGGTTGGCCAGAACACGCGGATTTTGCGTTCCTCCAAAACCACAAATGAACAGTACAAGCACATGTGGGAAGGCGTCAACAGCAAAGGCCGCTGGGTTGGCGAGATTTATAACAAGCACAAAGACGGCCACGAAATTCCCGTGCTGCTCTCAATTACGCCGATTTATCGTGACGGAGAGAAAATCGGCTACATGGGCGTTGAGATCGACCTTACGGAAAAAAAGAAAATCGAGGCCCAGCTTCTTTGGGAAAAAGAGTTTTCCGAGTCCATCATTGAAACCGCGAATTGCTTGATCGTGAGCTTGAACCTGGAGGGTAAAATCACGCTGTTCAACAAGAAATGCGAGGAAGTTACCGGCTATGCCAAACAGGAAGTGATGGGCAAAAGCTGGTTTGACATGTTTTTGCCGGAAGAGGCGCGCGCCGAAGTCAACGATGTGTTCAGCGCAATAGTCGAGGGGCGATTGCCCTCGCGCTTTGAGAATCATATTTTGACGAAGCGGGGCGACGAACGCTTGATCGCATGGTCGAATACCGTTACTCGCGATGAAACCCGTCGCATCTCTGGCGCATTGGCAATCGGCATTGATATCACCGATCAAAAGCGGTTGGAAAAGGAAGTTTTGCAAGCCGAACGTTTGGCCACCATCGGTAAAATGGCGGCCAAAGTCGCGCATGAAATCCGGAATCCGCTGTCCTCGATCAGCCTGAACGCCGAGATGCTGCAAGATGAGATCAGCGGCTATGACCAGGTGGACACCGAGGAAGCGCGGGCATTGCTGCGCGCCATCATCTCTGAAATCGACCGCATGACGGCCTTGACGGAAGAGTATTTGCAGTTTTCGCGGCTGCCGGAATCGCAGCTTGTGCCGGGCAATTTGCCGCGCATGATCGAAGAAACGCTGGAATTCCTGCGTCATGAATTCCGGCAAAAACGCATTGAATTGGATTGCCAGCTTCCCGAGGCGTTGGGTGAAATTCGATTTGACCGCGTGCAAATGCGGCGCGCGCTGTTGAATTTGATTCGGAATGCGTCAGAGGCCATGCCCAAGGGCGGAAAACTGCGCTTGTGGGTGGAAAAAAGAAACGAAGACGCCGTGATTCATATTGAAGACACCGGCATCGGCATTCCGTCCGAAGTCATCGGTAAAATATTCGAGCCGTTTTTTACGACAAAGGAAGTCGGCACCGGCTTGGGGCTGGCGATCGTGGAGCAGATCATCCACGATCACGGCGGGCAGATCATATGCCATAGCAAAGTTGGACACGGAACGACGTTCTCAATCATTCTTCCATTGGACGAAACCAAGTGAGGGAGACAACGTGCAGGAAAAATCGATTCTCATCGTAGATGATGAAGAAAGTGTGCGCGAATCACTGGAAAAGGTTTTGAAAAAGGCCGGCTACCTGACCCGAACCGCAAGCTCTGGGGAGGAGGCCATGCAACTCATGTCGCAAGCCGCCGCCGATCTCGTATTGACGGATTTGCGCATGCCGGAGGGCGACGGTATTACCCTGCTCAAAAACCTCAAGAAAAAATACCCTGACTGTGAAGTGATTTTGCTGACTGGTTACGGCACCATCGAAACCGCGGTGGAGGCCGTCAAGGAAGGCGCCTATGATTTCATCACCAAACCCCCCAAAAAGGCCGTAATTCTCAGCACGGTGGAGCGCGCCATCGAACGGCAAAATTTGGCGCAGGAAAACAAATACCTGAAGGCGCAATTAGGGAAGGGCGATTTTTTTGAGGAAATCATCGGCAAAAGCCCGGCTTTCACCAACGTCTTGCAGATGGTCGAGCGCGTCGCGCCGTTAGTGTCCACGGTTTTGATTACGGGTGAAAGCGGCACCGGCAAAGAGCTGATTGCGCGCGCGATTCATCGCCGGAGTTTGCGCGCCAAGAGCAGATTCATCCCGGTTAACAGCGCCGCCATTCCGGAGAATTTGATTGAAAGCGAATTGTTCGGGCACGTGAAAGGCGCGTTTACCGGCGCGATGCGGGATAAGCAGGGGTTGTTCAAAGTAGCGGACGGGGGCACGCTTTTCCTCGACGAAATCTCAAGCGTGCCGTTGAATTTGCAGGCCAAGCTTTTGCGCGCGATTGAGCAGAAAGAAATCCTGCCGGTGGGCAGCACGCGGCCCGAGATTATCGACGTTCGTATCATTGCCGCGACCAACAAAGATCTGGTCGAGCAGGTGTCGCACGGCCATTTTCGGGAGGATTTATATTATCGCCTGAACGTCGTCGGCATCAATATTCCACCGTTGCGCGAACGCATCGAAGATATTCCCGAGCTGGTCGATCATTTCATTAAAATTTATAACACGCAGTTGAATAAGCAAATACATGGCGCGGACGAAGCGGTGTTGGACGCCTTCAAGAGTTACGAATGGAAGGGGAATGTGCGGGAATTGGAAAATGTCGTGGAGCGCGCCATGATCATGTGCGACAGCAACCTGTTGCAGCTTGCACACGTTCCGCCGATTTTCTCGACCAAAACCGCCGTTGAGGAAATTGAGGGCGGCTTGAAAGGCTCGGTGCGCAAGTTCGAGCGCGATGCCATTTTGAAAGCCTTGCAGTCGGCCGGCCAGGACAAAAGCAAAGCTGCCGGCATTCTTGGCATGAGCCTGTCAACGCTTTACCGCAAAATGACGGAATTGGGCATCCCGAGTAAAGAATGAAGCCGCGAAGGCCAAAGCGCATTGATCCTGGTATTTGTCATTTTTGAGTTCGCGATGCGCTGTTTTGTACGTTTATGCGATTTGCTTTTCAAACACAGAATAAAGTTCCAACTGTTTCCTCCAGCGGATTGAAGAACCCAACAGTTTCCAGTCTTTCACATCTGTTGGGTTTTTCTACCCGTTGGAAAAAACTATTTTCGAATCGCTGCCCGCCGGGCTTCAGATTTCAGCTTGTCTGAAACCTGGCGTAGACCGTAGCGCCTATCTTCTCAAAATTAAGAAACCTCAAGAGTGTTTTACCGACCCTAAGAAAATGGCCGTGCGAAAAGCATAAATTTTGCTGAAATTTCCTTGGTTCCATCGCTTTCTTTTACAGCCGTTTGTGCCTGCACAAACGGCTTTTTTGTTTTGGGTGGATTGAGGGTATACTTTTTGAAATCGTTAGGGGGGAACTAGTTCAGGAGGTCACGGCGTGTCCGCAAATAGTGAGCAGCGCATTTTGATCGTGGATGACGATCGCGAATTTCGGCGATCCTTGACCAAAATTTTCGAAAAAGCCGGGTTTCAGGTGAATGCCGCTTCCACGGGCAATCAAGCCGGCGCGCTGCTGGCTAAGAATGAGTATGGCCTGATCATTTTGGACCTGAAGATGCCGGGGAAATCCGGCCTGGAGTTTTTGCGGGAAATAAAGGGAAAAAATCCGCGTTCGAAAGTGATCGTTGTCACCGTGAGCAGCGACACAACCAGCTACGATCAGGCCATGGCAGCCGGCGCCTTTGACTATCTTTGTAAACCTGTCAAGCGCCAAACAATCTTTGAAGCGGCGCGACGGGCGATTAAATATTCCCAGCAAGAGCTGAATTCCAAAACAAGGAGACAAGAGATGTTAGCCATAAAAAGAATTTTGTTTCCGACGGATTTTTCGCGCTGCGCCGACCAGGCGTTCAATCACGCGCTGTATCTGGCCCGGCAGTATCGCGCGGATCTGCACATTCTGCACGTGGTGGTGCCGTTGGAATATGATGCCAACAATCCCTCGCACCAGTTTCCGGATATGGAGGCGGTGCAAGCGCGGTTGAACGACATGGCCTCCGCGCGCATGAACGCGGCATTAAGCGCACACGAGGTTTCCGATTTGCGCATCTCACAGGCGCAATTGCAAGGCATTTCCATCGCCCCTACGATTTTGGAATATGCCGAGGATCACAGCATTGATTTGATCGTCATGGGCACGCACGGCCGCCGCGGCTTGAAGCATCTTTTTCTGGGCAGCGTTACCGAAGAAGTGGTGCGGCTGGCGCCCTGCCCGGTACTCACCATCCGCGAACGCAAGGAGCCCATGGCCGTGGAAGAAATCAAATTGATCTTGGTGCCGATCGATTTCTCGGAGCATTCTCGGGATGCGCTCATTTATGCCAAGCAATTTGCCGCATCGTATGGCGCGCACATGCACTTGCTGCATGTGATCGAAACCAATGCCGTGCCGCCGTTTTACGTCGGCTTGAATGTCACCGGCTTCGACTCCGTGGCCGACATCAAGGCGCGCACCGAGACCGCGCTGCTCCAGCTTTTGGCGGAAACGGCCGGCCCGAACCTCGAGTACACTCTGCATATTCTGGAAGGATATCCCGCGCATGACATCGTTCATTTTGCGGAAAAACATAACATGGATTACATCGTTATTGCAACACACGGGTTAACCGGTTTCAAACATCTCTTGCTCGGCAGCGTGGCGGAAAAGGTGGTGCGACGAGCGCCTTGCCCGGTGTTTACCGTGAAGGCGTTTGGCAAATCTCTGATCGAATGACCTTCATTCACCTCTTCAGAGAAAGGAGACAGGTATGCGATTTCTTAAAATTGTAATATTGTCGAGTTGGGCGTTCTTGCTGTGGCTCGGCGCCGGCTGCAAAACCGAAGACGAAGGGCTTCCTTCCGCGGATTATCTGGCGCAACAAGTTGCTCTAGGCGAACAAATTTTTCTTCGAGAAGACTGCGGCGCCTGTCATAGCATGGCGCACGGCGGAGAAGAGTTTCAAGGCGGCGAGCTTTCGGCTTTGATGCTGGCCATGGACACGCTCTATGTAAAAAAACATTTGCAAACTCTGGAAGATTCGACCCTGATGCCGCCGATCCCGCTGACGCCGCAGGAAATCAGCGCCGTGACACAGTACATTGCTTCGCTGCACGGCAAAGCCAACACCCCGGTGAATCTCAAGGATCGTGATGACATTTGTCCGGTCTGCGGCGCCCCCTTGAGCACCGCGGTCGCGCGCAAAACCAATTTATGGGCGCAACACGGCGACAAAACATTTTATTTCGAATGCCCGGATTGCAAAATTGCTTTTTTACGTAATCCGAAGCAGTTCTCAAAAAGCGGCTATTTGAAGATGAAGTAAACCCTCGCTGAAGGTTTTATGAAAATCATTGAACGAAACGCCCTGGATGTTCTGTTCGAAGCTTTGCAGCGCCGCGGCTTTCAAGAAATCATTGGGCCGCAAGTGCGCGACGGCGCGATTCTATATGATACGTTGCGTTCGAGCCGGGATTTGCCGCAGGGGGTAACCGATGAGCAGAAGAATGGTGCCTACCGGTTGCAGAAACGCGCGGATAAGGCGTTGTTTGGTTATGTTGTCGGCCCGCACGCGTGGAAACGATTTTTGCACCCGCCCCTGTTGCGGCTCTGGCGGGCGCGGCGCACAGGCGAGGGTTTCGAAATTGTGCCGGAACAGGACGAGATTCCGTCGCGCGTCTTTCTCGGCGTGCGCGCCTGCGAGTTGCACGCGCTCGCCATTCACGACAAAGTCTTTATGGGCGGCAGTTATGTTGATCCTGCCTATCGCGCGCGCCGCGAAAAGGTTTTTATCATCGCGGTCAATTGCGGGCAGGCAGGCGGAAATTGTTTTTGCGCCTCGATGAACACCGGACCGCGGGTGACGGGCGGGTTTGATCTCGCGCTTACCGAAGTGGTGGAGGGCGAGCGGCACTACTTCATTGTCGAAACCGGTTCGGAGCGCGGCGCCGCGATTGTTCAAGAAATTCCGCATCAAAATGCGAGTGCGGAAGAGCAGACGAAGGTTGAGGATGTCGTCTCGCAAGCCGTGCAGCAAATGAAACACAAGCTGAATACGGACGGCATCAAAGAATTGCTGTACCGCAATACCGACAATCCACGCTGGGAAGACGTGGCGGGACGCTGCTTGAGCTGCGCCAACTGCACGATGGTTTGCCCGACCTGTTTCTGCACCACCGTGGAGGAGGTGACGGACTTGACTGGCGGGCATGCCGAACGCTGGCGCAAGTGGGATTCCTGCTTCACAATGGATTTTTCCTACATTCACGGCGGCAGTGTGCGCCCCTCGGTCAAAGCGCGTTATCGCCAATGGCTAACCCACAAGCTGGCCTCCTGGATTGATCAATTTGGCGTCTCCGGCTGCGTCGGCTGCGGCCGCTGCATCACCTGGTGCCCGGTGGGAATCGATCTCACGGAAGAAGTGCAAGCACTGCGAGAGAATGAATCGTCCAACAAAGCCGACAAACGGAGATGAGATGCGACGCTTGCACTCACGATTTGAGCAAATCAAGCGGGAAAGAAATAAAACGGTTTGAGCGGAACAATCAGTTGTTTTTAAAATCACGCCGCGCGAGGCGCAATCAATCAGCCGATCACGGCGCTTACCATGATAGCGGCGAGGCCGATTCAGTAGATTTTTTACCACAAAGCGTTTGCCAAGGAGATATCAGATGGAAACACTCGAACCGATCTTAGCCGAACATCCGTTCATGAAGGGGCTCGCGCCTCATTACATTCAGCTCATCGTTGGCTGCGCCTCCAACGTGCGCTTCGAAGCCGGACAATTTTTGTTTCATGAAGACGAGGAAGCCAACACGTTCTACATCATCCGGCACGGCAAAGTCGCCGTGGATGTGTTTGCGGCTGAGCGCGGCCCGATTACCATTCAAACGATCGGCGACGGCGAGGTGCTGGGCTGGTCGTGGCTTATTCCACCGTACCAATGGCATTTTGATGCGCGCGCGGTGGAACTGACGCGCGCGATCGCGCTTGACGCCAAATGTTTGCGCACCAAATGCGAGGAAGATCACCATCTGGGATATGAGTTGTTGAAACGATTCTCGCACATTATCGAGCAACGGTTGGAAGCCACCCGGTTGCAGCTGCTGGATATTTATGGCGCGAATCATTCGCAATCAGCGAGATAACGGAATTGTTTTTGCGGCCGATCACTCGTTTAGTTCAAAGCCTTCTACCCCTATGATACCTGATCCCATGTTACCGGCATCGTTTCGCGTGCAACGCGTGCAGCAAAATACGTATGACACGTTTACACTCGAGCTCGGGCCGGAAAACGGCGCTGATGAGTTTGCTTTTGACGCCGGGCAGTTCAACATGCTTTATGTTTTTGGCGTCGGTGAAGTGCCCATTTCCATTTGCGGCGACCCCGGAAAGCCGGACAAGCTGGTTCATACGACGCGCGCCGTCGGAACCGTGACCAAGGCCATGCGCAAGTTGAAACGCGGCAGCGTCCTGGGCGTGCGCGGGCCGTTCGGCACGCACTGGCCGGTGCAAGAAGCCCGGGGCAATGATGTTGTGATCGTGGCGGGCGGCATTGGGCTGGCGCCCTTGCGGCCGGCGTTGTATGCCGTGCTCCGGCAGCGTGAAAAATACGGCAAAGTAGTTTTGCTCTACGGCACGCGCAGTCCGGAAGATATTTTATACCGGCGTGAATTGGAGAACTGGCGTGCGCGCCTCGATCTTGACGTTTATGTCACCGTCGATCGCGCCGCCGGCGCCTGGCGCGGCAATGTCGGCGTTGTCACCACGCTGGTTCCCAAAGCGCCGTTCGATCCCGCCAATACCGTCGCCATGGTATGCGGCCCGGAAATTATGATGCGCTTCACCGTGCTCGAACTGCAAAAACGCGGCATCCGCGCGGATAATATCTTTCTTTCCATGGAGCGCAACATGAAATGCGCCATTGGGTTGTGCGGACATTGCCAGTTTGGGCACACGTTCATTTGCAAAGATGGGCCGGTGTTCCGCTACGATCACATTCGGGAATTGCTGGCCAAGCGGGAAATTTGAGTTATGCAACGCAAAACGAAAAACCTCAGCCGCAAAACGCGGACAAGAGCTGCATCAACAAAAAATGGCAAACTCAAAGTCGCGGTGTGGAAATTCGCCTCCTGTGACGGCTGTCAATTAAGTTTGCTGGATTGTGAAGACGAGTTGTTGGCCGTGGCCGGCGCAGTGGAGATTGCCAACTTTCCCGAAGCGACGCGCGCCTTTGTGAAAGGCCCCTATGATCTTTCGCTGGTGGAAGGCTCGATCACGACGCCGCACGATGCTGAGCGGATTCATCAAGTGCGCCGGGCTTCGAAGTTTTTAGTGACAATTGGCGCGTGCGCGACCGCCGGCGGTATTCAAGCCTTGCGCAATTTCAAAGAGGTGAAGGAATTCATTTCCATCGTTTACGCCACGCCGGCTTACATTTCAACCTTGAATAAATCGACGCCGATTGCGGATCATGTCTTTGTCGATTTTGAGCTGCGCGGCTGCCCCATCAACAAAATGCAATTACTGGAAGTGATCAGCGCCTTTTTGCACGGCCGCAAGCCGAATACGCCGCCGCACAGCGTGTGTCAGGAGTGCAAACTGCGCGGCACGGCTTGCGTGATGGTTGCGCACGGCACACCCTGCCTTGGCCCGGTGACGCATGCCGGCTGCGGCGCGATTTGCCCGGCCTATGCTCGCGGCTGCTACGGCTGCTTTGGGCCGAAGGAGACGCCCAACACCGCTTCGTTGAGCGAATGGTGGAGCGGTTTGGGCGTTTCAGGAGACAATCTGGTGCGCGCCTTTCGCGGATTCAACGCCTACGCCGAGGCGTTCCGCAAGGAAAGTGAAGCGCACGAATCGCGTTTGTGATTGAAGCACGACACGAGACCATGAAAACCAAAACCATCAAAGTCGATTACCTTGCCCGGGTTGAAGGCGAAGGCGCGTTGTACGTCAAAATCAAAGAGAACGCCGTCACTGAAGCAAAATTGAAAATCTTCGAGCCGCCGCGTTTCTTCGAAGCGTTCTTGCGCGGCCGGGATTTCAGTGAAGCGCCGGACATCACGGCGCGTATCTGCGGCATTTGCCCGATTGCGTATCAAATGAGCGCCGTGCACGCGATGGAAGATGCCTTCAGCGTGAAAGTCGAAGGGCAATTGCGCGCGTTGCGCCGGCTGATTTATTGCGGGGAATGGATCGAAAGCCACACGCTGCACGTTTACATGCTGCACGCGCCTGATTTTCTCGGTTATGATGACGCCATTCAAATGGCGAAAGATTATCCCGAAGTCGTACAGCGCGGTTTACAACTTAAAAAAATCGGTAACGAGATCGTTACGCTTGTGGGCGGCCGAGAAATTCATCCCATCAACATACGCGTCGGCGGATTCTACAAAGCGCCGGATAAGCAAGACCTGCTGCAGCTCGCCGAACGTTTGAAATGGGCGCGCGAGGCGGCGCTCGAAACCGTGCGCTGGGTGGCCAAGTTGCCCTTCCCTGAGTTTGATCAGGATTATGAATTCGTCAGCCTCCGCCATCCCGAAGAATATCCCTTTAATGAAGGCCGCCTCGTTTCAAACAAAGGGCTGGATATTGCCGTGCGCGAGTATGAAACGCATTTTGCCGAAGAGCATGTGCAACACTCCAATGCGCTGCATTCCGTGCTCAAGGCGCGCGGCGCATATTTTGTCGGGCCAATGGCGCGTTATAATCTGAATTTCGATCGTCTTTCGCCGCTTGCGCAAGAGTCCGCACAGGATGCCGGCCTTGGCCCGGAATGCCGTAATCCGTTTCAAAGCATCATCGTGCGCAGCGTTGAAATTGTATATGCTTGTGACGAGGCGCTCCGCATTATCGCAGCATATGAACCTCCCGCGCAGCCGTTCATCGAAATGACGCCCAGGGCTGCGGTGGGACATGGCTGCACGGAAGCGCCGCGCGGCATTCTGTATCATCGCTATCGTCTCGACGAGCACGGCGCCATTCTCGACGCCAAGATTGTTCCGCCGACCTCACAAAATCAAAAGACGATTGAAAACGATCTTCGCAATTATGTGCCCAAATTTTTGCATCTCCCGCAAGAAAAGCTCACGTGGCAATGCGAACAGGCCATTCGCAACTATGATCCGTGCATCTCTTGCGCGACGCATTTTTTGAAGCTGAATATTGAGCGGGAGGCGGAAGACAATTAGAACGAACTCACGAGCAGGCGACACAAACCACAGATGAAAATGAATTCAACAGCCACTCTCGTGATTGGCGTCGGCAATGAGTATCGCGGCGACGACGGCGTTGGCCTCATCATCGCGCGCCGGCTGCAAGGGCAATTGCCGGAAAGCGTTGGCATTCTGGAGCATAGTGGTGAAGGCGCGGCATTGATGGAAGCCTGGAAAGACGCGGAACATGTGATCATCGTGGATGCCGTTCACTCCGGCGCTGCGCCGGGAGCGGTTTTTCGCCTGGATGCCGGTAAACAACCTATGCCGAGCAGTTTTTTTCATTATTCCACGCATGCGTTCAGTGTGGCTGAAGCGGTGGAACTCGGCCGGGCGTTGCAGCAGCTTCCCGGCACTCTTGTGATTTACGGCATTGAAGGAAAAACGTTTGAGGCCGGCGCAGCCCTTTCGCCGGAAATCGAAAAAGCGGCGCAGACAGTTGTCGCACAAATTCAATCTGATCTACGATTCATACCGAGGACAATAAATCATGCATGAATTTTCTTTGATGGCAGATTTGATGCGCAAGATCGAATCTGTGGCGCGCGTGCCGCATGCCCGAAAAGTCCTGGGCGTCAAAGTCAAATTGGGCGCGCTGTCGCATATGTCGCCTGATCATTTTCGCGAACATTTTGTGCACGCCTCGCGCGGCACGATTGCCGAAAACGCGCATCTTGACATCGAAACCTCAAGCGATATCACGGATGCCCACGCACAAGAGATCGTTCTCGAAAGCGTGGAAGTGGATGAGTATGATTGAGGAAGATTGGGCGCGTATGCGCTAAATCATGCGCAGCGCCGGGCGTAAACTTTTGTCTGTTTCTTGCCGGCGCTGCCCATCGCCGAGGCCGGCAGGAAGATGAGTAATGGACGCAAGAGGAAATCCTTCACTCACGCCGCATTGCGATCCTCGTTTTGCAATCAACTCTTTGCCGTTGCCGCTCGCAGCAGGTATAAGACGTTTCTCCCTCCGGCTCTTGAAGATTCAGTATTTTCGTCTTTCGTTGTTGCGCCTGATTTGCATTCCGTTTATCTTGACGCCAAATTTTCGTGACAAGTCGCGGGAGGTTGCCGTAAGGATCCTGAATGGTTTTTGCGAGTATGAATTCGATCAAAACAAAATGCAAGGAGTATTCAGATGTGCCTCGCAGTGCCGGGAAAAATCATGAGCATTAACGGCGAAGAGCCGCTGCTGCGCATCGGAAAAGTGAACTTTGGCGGCATTCTGAAAGAAGTTAATCTCGCGTATACGCCGGAAGCCAAAATCGGCGACTATGTTATCGTACATGTTGGCTTCGCAATTAATACGTTAGATGAATGCGAAGCGAGGCGCGTCTTTGAGTATCTCAAAGAAATGGATGAGCTAAGTGAGTTGGAAGAAACGGATAATCCTGTACGCCTGTCAACCTAAGACATTTTTTCCGTAAGCGCTGCAGCGATTCTCTGACAAGTTGAAAATTGAAGCTCCTCGATCAGCTCGGTGAACCTCGCCCACAAAAGTTGAATCACCGAAAAAAAGCTTCTTCCGTGGGATTTCGTTTCCGTGAGCGAGACACTTTCAGAATTCTATTCCAGCGTTGAGAAGTTAATCGCCTAGCGATGAAATATATCGACGAATATCGCGATGCCAAAGCCGCTCGGCGATATGCCGGCTTGATCGCGCGCCTGGTCACCAAGCCGTGGACCATCATGGAAGTGTGCGGCGGACAAACGCATGCCATCGTCAAATTCGGCGTCGATGAGTTGCTGCCTAAAACGATCACGTTGGTGCACGGTCCGGGCTGCCCGGTGTGCGTCACCTCGTTGGAGTTAATTGATAAAGCCATTGCCATTGCCTCCCGGCCCGAAGTGGTATTTTGTTCTTTTGGAGATATGTTGCGCGTTCCCGGTTCCCAAAAAGATTTGCTCAGCGTCAAAGCTGCCGGCGGCGATGTTCGCATCGTCTATTCACCGCTCGACGCGCTCAAAATCGCGCGCGACAACCCAAATCGGCAGGTGGTTTTTTTTGCGGTGGGCTTCGAAACCACTGCGCCGGCGAACGCCATGGCAGTTTATCAAGCGGTGCAGCAAAACGTAACAAATTTTTCCATTTTGGTTTCGCATGTGTTGGTGCCGCCGGCAATGGAGGCCATTCTCGCTTCGCCGCATAATCGCGTGCAAGGCTTTTTGGCGGCTGGCCATGTTTGCACGGTGATGGGTTACGAAGAGTATTATCCGCTTGCTGCCAAGTATCATGTTCCGATCGTCGTCACTGGTTTTGAGCCGGTGGATATTTTGCAAGGCGTGTATCTCTGCATCAAACAATTGGAAGAGGGCCGCGCCGAAGTCGAGAATCAATACACGCGCGCGGTGCAGCGCGCCGGCAATCAACCGGCGCAACAGCTCATGCGTGAAGTCTTTTGCGTCGTTCCGCGCAAATGGCGCGGGGTGGGCGAGATTCCCCAAAGCGGTTTGGGCTTGCGCGAAGCCTATGCCGCCTTTGATGCCGAAAAACGATTTGAAGTGAAAGATTTCGTGACCGAAGAGTCTTCGGAATGCCTCAGCGGTTTGGTATTGCAGGGCGTCAAGAAGCCGCATGAATGCCCGGCGTTCGGCGAGCGCTGCACACCGGAACGCCCGCTGGGCGCGACTATGGTTTCGTCCGAAGGCGCGTGTGCGGCATACTATCGTTATCGCAGAATCAGTGCTTGAGGCTTACGAATTACGATTTGCGGCCTTTACGAAAACGCATGAAACAAGAATCAACCAACGCTCCCGGATTCGCGTGTCCGATTCCAATCAGCGACTATCCGAACGTTCTGCTCGCGCACGGCGGCGGGGGCAAACTCATGCACCAGCTTATCGAAAAGATGTTCGCGCCTGCATTCAACAATACATGGCTGGAATCACGACACGATGGCGCGGTATTTAATTTGGAAAGCAGAAAGCTTGCCTTCACCACGGATTCCTATGTCGTGCAGCCGCTTTTTTTCCCGGGAGGAGATATCGGGACGCTGTCGATCTACGGCACCGTAAATGATCTTGCCATGTGCGGCGCGCAGCCATTGTATCTCAGCGCAGGATTCATTCTCGAAGAAGGCTTGCCGATGGAGACCCTCTGGCGTGTCGTGCAATCGCTGCAACAAGCTGCCGCGCACGCGAAGGTTCAACTTGTTACCGGCGATACCAAAGTCGTCGATCGCGGCAAGGGCGACGGAATTTTTATCAACACTGCCGGTATTGGCGTTATTACACATGATCTCGTTATCTCACCGGCGAGTGTCAGGCCGGGAGATCTTGTTCTGGTGAACGGCGATCTTGGCCGGCACGGCATTGCGATCATGGCCGTGCGGGAAGGCTTGGCATTCGAGAGCACGATTGAGAGTGACTGCGCGCCGCTGGCCGATTTGGTGCAAACGTTGCTCGCGGCAGATATTGAAATCCATTGTCTGCGTGATCTCACGCGCGGCGGCCTGGCCAGCGCCTTGAATGAGATTGCCGAAACCGCGCGCTTGCAAATCAATCTTGAGGAAAAAAACATTCCCGTGCGCGATGACGTGCAAGGCGCGTGTGAAATCCTTGGTCTCGATCTGCTTTATATCGCCAACGAAGGCCGCTTTATCGCCTTTGTGCCGCCGGCCGATGCCGAACACGCGTTGCGTGTGATGCGCGCGCATCCGCTGGGCGAAGGCGCCCGCATCATTGGCGCAGTGAAGAAAGAATCATCTGGATTGGTAACAATGACGAGCGTTATTGGAGCAAATCGTATTGTTGATATGTTGAGCGGCGAGCAATTGCCTCGCATTTGTTGATTTTTAAGATCACCGCCCCGGCGGAGGTTGTTAATTTGCACTTTTCGTTCGAGTCCGCATTTCTGCGGCAAATCCTATGAACAATGCTGTCGATCATGTGCGAGACACCGCGCACGACATTCTGCGCTATCCGCGGCAATCGTTGGATGCGATTTTTTCTCCCCAACGTATTGCTGTGATTGGCGCGACGGAAAGAGCGGGCAGTGTGGGCCAGGCCGTGCTCGCGAATCTCATGAAAAACCACTTTGGCGGCGCGGTTTTTCCCATCAATCCCAAACGCGAGAGGGTGTTGGGGCTCACAGCTTATCCGCGCGTGACGCAGGCGCCCGGCCCGATTGATCTTGCGATTATTGCAACGCCGGCGCCAACTGTGCCAAGTCTTATCGAAGATTGCGCTGCTGCGGGAGTGCGCGCGGCGATCATTCTTTCCGCAGACTTCCAGCGGCGTGCCGGTGAAGAAGCGACAGCCCTGGAGCAGGAAGTTCTGGCGCAAGCGCGCCGCGGCCGAATGCAGATCATCGGGCCGAATTCCGTCGGCGTGATGCGTCCTCATACAAAACTCAACGCGACATACGCGCGTGCGATGGCTCAGCCCGGGCATGTTGGTTTTATCAGTCAAAGCGGCGCGCTCGGCGCAGCCATTTTGGATTGGAGCATGCATGTGCAAGCCGGTTTCAGCGCTTTCATTTCGGTGGGCGCGATGCTAGATGTCGGCTGGGGTGATTTAATCTATTATCTCGGCGATGATCCGCGCACCAAAAGCATCATTTTGTATATGGAAACGATCGGCGACGCGGCCTCGTTTCTCTCGGCAGCGCGTGAAGTCGCGCTCACCAAGCCGATTATCGTATTGAAAGCACGGCATTCGCCGGCTGCAAGTTCTACCGGCGCAGAGCCGGACAACGGCGAGGAAGTATTCGATGCCGCAATTCGACGTTGCGGCGTGCTGCGCGTCAACACCATTGCTGAGTTATTTTACATGGCAGAAGTGCTTGACAAGCAGCCGCGTCCCCAAGGCCCGGCATTAACGATTCTGACCAATGCCGGCGGCCCGGGGTTGCTCGCCGCAGATGCGGTGCGGGCAAATGGCGGTAAATTGGCGCCGCTTTCTTCTGAGACAAAAGTACAACTTGATCAACTCTTGCCGTCAAACTGGAGTCACGGCAATCCGATTGACATTTTGGGTGATGCCGAGCCCGAGCGCTATGCGCAAGCCATGACGATCGCAGCTCAAGACGCAAATAGCAACGGGCTGCTCGTCATCTTGACGCCCCTGGCGCTGGCTGATCCGACCCTCACTGCGGAATTGGTGATTGCGCATGCGCGAAATTTAAGTGTGCCTTTGTTGGCGAGTTGGATGGGCGGCGCTGACGTTGCTGCTGGCCAGGCGCTGCTCAACCGCGCCGGCATTCCCGCTTTTCCCTTTCCCGATACCGCCGCGCGGATGTTTGCCTGCATGTGGCAGTTTACCGAAAACCTGCGCGGCTTGTATGAAACCCCGATGTTGCCGGCGGATTTTGCCGAGGCCAGTATTGATGAAAAAAAGGCGGATGACATCATTCAAGTCGCGCGCCAAGAAAATCGAAGCCGGTTGACGGAAACCGAATCACGGAATTTACTTGCAGCTTACGGGATTCCTGTTTTGCAGGCAGAGATTGAGGTGAATGGTTATGAATTATTTGCCGGCAGCAGCATCAATTCCAAATTTGGACCGGTTTTAATCTTCGGCGCTGGCGGAGAATTAGGAGAAGCTGTGCAGGATCGCAGTTTTGCTCTGCCGCCGCTCACCACAACTTTGGCGCGCCGGATGATGGAGAAAACCCGCATTTATGAAGCGTTGCGCGCGAAGCATGAACTCGCGCCGGCAGATTTTGCTGCGCTCGAACAAATGCTGGTTCGTTTAAGCTGGCTGGTGGTGGAACAGCGTTGGATCAAAGAGATTGATTGCAGCTCTGTTCTCATTTCCCCTGAAAAATTGTGTGTGCGCGCGGCGCGCGTGAAGTTGCACGAGCCGGCTCAGCCCGAAGAAGATTTGCCGAAGCCCGCCATCCGGCCTTATCCACGGCAGTACGTTACAATGTGGACGTTGCGGAACGGCACGCCGGTAACCATTCGCCCGATTCGCCCGGAAGACGAGCCGCTGATGGTGCAATTTCATCAACAACTTTCCGAGCGCACGGTTTATTTGCGTTACTTTCATTTGATCACTCTCAACCAACGCATTGCGCACGAACGTTTGACGCGTATCTGTTTTATCGATTATGATCGCGAGATGGTTTTGGTGGTGGAACGGCGTCCGGCCGCGGGCGCTGAACGTGAGATTATTGGAGTCGGCCGCTTGAGCAAATCCCATGGCGCGAACGAAGCCGAGTTCGCGGCGCTGGTCAGCGATTCGTATCAAGGACAGGGCTTGGGCAGTGAGTTAATGCGGCGGCTGATTAATATCGCCCGCGCGGAAAAGTTCGATCGTATCTCGGCTGATATACTTCCCGATAATGACGGCATGCAGCGGGTTTGCAAAAAACTCGGCATGTCGCTTCGTTTCGATCCGGAGGAGGGCGTGATAAAAGCAATACTGGATCTCTGAACAGAAACCCTTTCGCATAATCACACTCTAGAACGGCAATCGTTGCCGTAAAACCGCGCCAATCATCGTCTCCGCAATTGAATGAATTCGTGTGAGACTGCATTCTTTCCTCAAACCTCACCATTTGCGCGATAATCACGAACAATAGCTTCCCGCCTCATCGTTAAGATTCATTCTTATTTATGAGAATGATTTTAATGAAGTTTTGCAGGGTTGGGAATGTGGCGAGCCTCATGTCGCAAATCGCGCGCGCCCCATTATTGAGCATCTCTCGCAATTCGAATCAGTTAAAGCCAAATTTCCAAGGCGGTGTTCCTAAGTCGTTTTCGGCATGCTGTTTGAAAGATTGGAAAGGGGAAATGACGCCCAATGGGTGTAATTTTTGAAACCACCGTCCGGACGCCGTTTTGATGAAGTGATGATTGTAGCATGGGATAAATCGAGTAATCATGTTTGGCCTCCTTGGCGTCCGGACGGTAAAGTAAAACGAGCGAACCATGGCAGAAATCCGAAGAGACAGCCGCAATCGCGGCATGGTGGTCATCAATGCGGAAGAGTGCAAGGGCTGTGGCCTCTGCGTTGAGGTGTGTCCGCCCAGCGTGTTGAAAATCTCAGAGGCGTTGAATCGCATGGGTTACCATCCCGCAGAATATATCGGAATCGAATGCACCGGCTGCGGCGTGTGCTATTATGTTTGCCCGGAGCCGGGCGCGATTACAGTGTATAAACGGGTCGAGGCGAAAGCGCCGGTGGTGGAAGGGTAAAAATATTGGTGTGCTGGCGAATGCCTCAGCATTCAGGAATACGGACTATGCAACTCATCAAAGGTAATGAAGCGGTGGTGAAAGCCGCGTTGCTGGCCGGTTGCCGCGCGTATTTTGGTTATCCCATCACGCCGGCGAGCGAAATTGCGGAAACCGCTGCCGAGTATTTCCCCAAGGTTGGCGGTGTTTTTTTGCAGGCCGAAAGTGAAGTGGCTTCCATCAACATGCTGTATGGCGCGGCCTCTGCGGGTGTACGCGCCATGACCGGCTCCTCGAGTCCGGGCGTTTCATTGATGCAGGAAGGCATTTCCTATGCGGCCGGCGCAGAACTGCCCATGGTGATCGTTGACATTATGCGCGGCGGTCCGGGGTTGGGCAATATTGCGCCGGAGCAGGGAGATTATTTTCAAATCGTCAAAGGCGGCGGTCACGGCAACTATCGCCTGATCGTGCTTGCGCCCAACAGCGCGCAGGAAATGTGTGATCTCACCATGCTGGCGTTCGAGCTGGCTGATCGCTATCGCAACCCCGCAGTGGTGCTGGCCGACGGCTTTATCGGACAAATGATGGAGCCGGTGAAATTCCCGGCCCCGGTAACGAAGTTGCCCGAGAAAACCTGGGCGGTTTCCGGCAACCCCGCGACTCGCGACAATTTGATCACCTCCATTGATCTCGTCCCCGAAGATTTAGAGGCCCACATCCACCATCTTTTTGAAAAATATAAAACCATTGAGCAGGAAGAGCCGCGCTACGAAGGCTATCGTTTGGAGCATGCACAGATCGTGGTTGTCGGTTATGGCATTGTTGCGCGTTTGTTGCGCACCGCGGTGGACATGGCGCGTGAGCGCGGCATTCCCGTGGGATTGTTTCGGCCAATCACGCTTTGGCCATTCCCGAAGGACAAAATTGATGAATTGACGGATCACACCTACGGCTTTCTTGTGTGTGAATTGAGCACCGGGCAAATGGTCGAAGATGTTCGGCTGGCCGTGAACGGCTGGACGCCGGTGGAATTTTATGGCCGAACCGGCGGCATGGTGCCGACCGCGGAGGAATTGTTGCATCAAATCGAACGTTTTTGGAAAGAGTTGGACGTAAGCGTAGAATGAAACTGTTTACCTGTTGTTGAAGATGCGTCGGGAAAGATTGCGAAATCGGTTTCCCCGCTGCCCAACACACGAACACAAGGAGCATCTGCAATGCGGTTAAGCCCATGTCAGCAGTCAAGAGTTCGTCACATGAAGGCGATGGCGGGCTTGGCGAAATGGAGGTAAGCTAGACGATGAGGCGGGTGCTCCTCTTTTTCAAGGAGTCTGTCATGGTTTTCCCGGAAAAATTTTTGTTTCCCGATTATGAATGGCAGTTGGATTTCCGTTGCGAGCGCTGCGGCCGGAAACATGACCTGGTATTCGACAAGGCGACAGAAACGATGTACTGCTCGTCGTGCTTGCGGTTTTTGCACAGCCAGCAAATCGGCAATGACGATGCCCCGGAAATCATGGAAAAAAGTGATTATGTTTCTTGAACGGTGTGTGAATCGAACAGGAAAGCTTGTTAGCGCTGTGATGGGCCTCGGTTCGTGTGGCGGAATCTTCGAAGCCCCGGTTTTTTAATCAGGGAGAACATCATGCAAGCAACAGTACTGCGCCGACCGGAATCGTTTTATGAAGTATTCACGCGCAAACCCGGCGCTGACAAAACCTCGACGCATTATTGCCCGGGTTGCGGCCACGGTAACGTGCACAAACTGATCGCCGAGGCCATGGATGATTTTGGCATTCGCGATCGTACCGTTTTTATTTCTCCGGTGGGCTGTTCGGTGTTCGCGTATTACTACATGAAATGCGGGAACATTCAAGTCGCGCATGGCCGCGCGCCGGCGGCTGCCACGGGCGTGCGCCGGGTTTTGCCCGAGCGCATCGTGATCAGCTATCAGGGGGATGGCGATCTCGCGGCCATCGGCGGGAATGAAATTTTGCACGCCGCCAATCGCGGTGAAAACATTACCGTGATTTTCATCAACAACGCGATCTACGGCATGACAGGCGGGCAAATGGCGCCGACGACCCTACTCGGTATGAAAACTACCACGACACCCCATGGCCGGACCATTGCCAATGAGGGCTATCCCCTGCGTGTTTGCGAATTGTTGGCGACGTTGGAAGCGCCGGCGTATATCGAGCGGGTTGCGATTACCGACGCGAAACACGTCATGGCGGCGCGCAAAGCCATTCGCAAGGCGATTCAAAATCAAATTGAAGGGCGCGGGTTTTCGCTGGTAGAGGTGTTATCCACGTGCCCGACGGGCTGGAATGTAACGCCGACCCTCGCCAAGAAATGGCTCATCGAAAACATGTTGCCGGTTTTTCCTCTTGGTGTGTTTCGGGATAAGAAAGAAAAGCCGGCAAGTCTTCCTCCCTCAAATGGCGCAACACTGGATGCGGAGGCGATGCGCCGCATACTAGGCCTTGTGGAGGAGGATACGCAAGAATGGCAACTGCCGCCGGAAGCTGCCGGCGTTAATCCGCGCTTGAAGATTGCCGGATTCGGCGGCCAGGGCATTTTGTTCATGGGCGTGACGCTGGCGGAAGCGGGCATGCGGGCTGGCCGTCATGTGAGTTGGTTGCCGAGTTACGGCCCGGAGATGCGCGGCGGCACGGCCAATTGCCATGTCATCATCTCGGAGCAACGGATCGGTTCGCCCCTGGTTTCGGAAAGCGATGTACTGATCGCGATGAACCGGCCCTCTCTCGAAAAATTTCAAGCGGAGGTTCGCAGCGGCGGTTTGGTGCTTTACAATCGTTCGTTGATTTCGGAGGTGCCGTTGCGCGATGACGTTCAGGTCGCCGCGATTCCGGCCACCGAAATTGCGGATGAACTCGGCAATACCAAAGTCGCCAACGTCGTGATGCTGGGCGCTTACCTTGGCCTTGCCAAGTTGCTGCCGGAAGAAGCGATTCTCGCCGTGTTGAACAAAAAGGCCAAAGCACGGCCGGCGCTGGTGGAATTGAATGCCAAAGCTTTGCGCGCCGGCCAGGAATTTGTTCGGCGTCGAGCATCATAAGGATTTGACCTTCAGGCTTGATGAGGTTTGGCTACGGCTTGGCCGTGGCAGAACATCATGGATGCCACGGTCAAGCGGTGGCCCTACAAATCGGGGTCACTGATTTTGAGTGTCAAAATTCATGCGACGCAATGTCGCGACACACTGTCAAAAGAGGTGCTTAATTGAATCTTTGTGGTTCAAGGCGCAATGATGCACGCATTTCGCCGGAGGTGTATCATGAAAATTGATTTTACTGCGGAAGAGGTGGAGCAATTGCAGCGTATCGTCCGGCAATACTTCATGAATTTGCGCGCGGAAATTTATCACACCGACTCCTCGTTATTCAAGGACGGATTGAAGCACGAACAAACGCAATTGCAGACCTTGCTTGAAAAACTCGAAGGCGCATTACCGGCGCCAAAGTAATTGTAGCGTGGAGAATGCCTGTTTGGCTGTTTGCAGCATCAGCCATGTGGGCCGCATCCATCACGTGAATCGCCGCTAGAACTGCAATCTTCGCAATTAAAATAGCGCGAGGACGGTGATTCCCTCGGTCAATCAAAATTTCATGAATCATCAGTTTTTTGCGCCTGAGGCGCTGTATGAAAATGAAGGAGTGCGATTATGAAAGTCTTCACCGCCATGCATGAATATAATCATGAGGAAGTTGTGTTTTGCCAGGACCGCGATACCGGGCTGCGCGCCATCATTGCCATTCACGATACCACGCTCGGCCCGGCGTTGGGCGGCACACGCATGTGGCCTTACCAATCCGAGGAAGAGGCGCTGCACGATGTGTTACGCCTGGCGCGCGGCATGACGTACAAATCCGCAGCCGCCGGTCTCAATTTCGGCGGTGGCAAGGCTGTGATCATTGGCGATCCGCACCGCGACAAGAATGAAATGCTGTTTCGCGCATTCGGCAGATTTGTGCAAGGCTTCAGCGGCCGCTTTATTACCGGCGAAGATGTCGGCGTCGAGGTGCGAGACATGGAATGGGTGCGCATGGAAACGCCATGGGTGCTGGGCATCTCTGAAGCGCTGGGCGGCAGCGGCGATCCCTCACCGGTAACGGCGCGCGGTGTGTATTTCGGATTAAAAGCTGCTTGTGAAGCGGTGTTTGACACCCCCTCGTTAAAAGGCCGCAAGGTGGCCATTCAAGGCGCGGGGCATGTCGGTTATTATCTCGCCGATCTTTTACACCGGGAGGGCGCAACGCTGTTTGTCAGCGATATTCGCCGTGAGCGCGTCAATCGATGTGTCGAAGAGTTTGGCGCAACCGCTGTGGCGCCTGATCAAATTTATGATGTTGACGCCGATATTTTTTCACCGTGCGCCCTGGGCGCGATCATCAATGATGAAACCCTCCCGCGCTTGAAGGTCAAAATCATTGCCGGCGGCGCCAACAATCAATTGGCGGACGAACAAAAACACGGCCGCATTTTGATGGAAAAGCGCATACTTTATGCGCCCGATTATGTCATCAATGCCGGGGGCTTGATCAATGTCGCGAATGAAATTGAAGGCTATCATCGCGATAAAGCGCTGAAAGAAGCGGAAGGCATTTATGGCGTGCTGAAACAGGTCATTTTGATCGCGCACAAAGAAAATATTCCGACCTGCGAAGCTTCGAATCGTCTGGCCGAGCAGCGCCTGGCGCAGGTGACCAAGCTGAAACGCATGCATGTGTTGAGCCGTCCGCGTCAAATTCGCGGCGAACGATATGCGTGGTGAAACTGGTCGTAGGTCGCTGGCCGGTTGCAGTTAATCTGTGTGGAGTGTAATCTTTGCTTTAAAAGCAAAAACTTTTTGTAAGCGGATTTTTAGAATATAGCGGATTCAACCTTTGGCCTTATCCGCTATATTCTAAAAATCCGTTTACAAAAAACTTTCGGGTTGCGGCTCGTCCGCGTTAGGCTTCAAATAATCAACGACCAGCGATCAACGATGACCGACAACCGACCCAAAGAGGATTATCATGATCATCGGCATTCCCAAAGAAAGTTGGCGTGACGAGCATCGCGTCGCATTGATTCCGGCGGGCGTTTATGCGCTTGTGAAAGCCGGGCACAAGGTCATCGTGCAAACCGGCGCGGGTCTGAGCTGTGATTTCACCGATGAGGCGTATGATGAGGCCGGCGCCAACCTGGCCTTTAGTGAATCCGAAGTTTTTGGGCGCGCCGATGTCATTGTAAAAATCATGCCTCCGTCTCTGCCGGAAGCCACGTGGATTGCGCGCGACAAGACGCTGATGAGCTTTTTTAATTTCAGCGTTATGAATCCTCAGCTCATGGCGAGTTTGGGGGACGCCAAATGCACGGCCATCGGCTACAATTTAATCGAAGATCACAACGGTAACTTGCCGGTGCTGACGACGATGAGTGAGATTGCCGGCATGTTACTGCCGCAGATTGCCGGGCGTTTCCTGGCCACGCAGGAAGGCGGCCGCGGCATTTTGCTTGGCGGCGTTGCCGGCATACCGGCGGCGAATGTGCTGATTATCGGCGCCGGCGTGGTGGGCAGCACCGCGGCGGAAGCCTTCGTGGGCGCGGGCGCAAATGTCATGGTGATGGATAGCGATCTCGAACGCTTGCGCAAACTCGAACGGCAAACGCGCCATCAGATCAATACCGCGTTTGTGACGCCCTACAACATCGAACGCAACCTCGGCAACATTGATGTGCTGGTGGGCGCCGTGATGATTCACGGCCAGCAATCGCCGCATGTGATCACGGAAGCGCATGTCAAACGCATGCGCAAAGGCAGCGTGATCCTGGATGTTTCGATCGATCAAGGCGGGTGTGTGGAAACCAGCCGGCCGACGACGCATTCCGATCCGGTTTTTATCCGGCATGGCGTTATTCATTATGCCGTGGCGAATATTCCGGCGCTGGTCGCGCGCACCGCGGCGCATGCGCTCAACAACATGATTCTGCCGTATATCCAGCTCGTCGCGGACGGCGGCATTGCCGCGATTGCGACCAACGAAATGCTGCAACGCGGCGTGTATCTTTATCAAGGGCAATGCACGCATCCGGAAGTTGCGCGGGTGCTGGGCTGGCCGGTCACGCAGATTGACGAACTGATCGAGAAGAACTGAGACAAGGCTGGATCGCAGAAGAAAGCTTTTGCATTGCTCGATTGAATAAGATCACGATCAAAACAGAATGGATTCTATGAGTTGGCTTGAAACATACAGAAGGAAACGCTGCTCAGCGGATGAGGCGGTACAGCATATTCGTGAAGGAAACACGGTGTATATTCACCCCGGCTGCGCGGCGCCGGAACAACTCGTGCGCGCCATGGTGCGCCGCGGGCCGCAATTGCGGAACGTGAAAGTGATTCACCTGCTTACGGCAGGCAGCGCAGATTACGCCAAGCCGGAGATGGCGGGCCATTTCCGGCACGTCGCATTTTTTGCGGGCGCCAATGTCCGGCGCGCCATCAACGAAGGCCGGGCGGATTTTATTCCGATTTTTCTGGGTGAAATCGAAGCATTGTTTGCGAACGGCAGCATTCCCGTGCATGTCGCGCTGATTCATGTGTCGCTGCCGGATGAACACGGCTTTTGCAGTTACGGCGTCGGCGTGGATACAACCAAGACGGCGGCGGAACACGCGGATATTGTCATCGCGCAAGTCAACCCCAAAATGCCGCGCAGTTTGGGAGATTCCTTCATTCATATCAACAAAATTGATCATCTCGTCGAAGTTGAAGACGACATTTTGGAGCATCCCCAGGGGCAGATTTCCGAGATTGCCAACAAAATCGGCAGCAACATCGCCGGTTTGATCGAGGACGGCTCGACGTTGCAGCTCGGCATCGGCGAAATTCCGGATGCGGTGCTGCATTACCTTGATACCAAAAAAGATCTCGGCATTCACACCGAGATGGTGAGCGACGGCGTGGTCAGCTTGATCGAAAAAGGCGTAATTAACAATGAAAAGAAAACGCTGCATCCCGGCAAGGTGATTGTGGGATTCGTGCTGGGCACGCGCCGGCTTTATGACTTCATCGACAACAACCCGATTTTTGAATTTCATCCGAGCAGCTACACCAACGATCCGTTCATCATCAGCCGCAACGACAAACAAGTGGCGATCAACTCGGCGCTCGAAGTCGATCTCACCGGCCAGGTTTGCGCGGATTCCATCGGGTATAATTTTTACAGCGGCATCGGCGGCCAGGTCGATTTCATTCGCGGGGCCGCGCGCAGCAAGGGCGGCAAACCGATTATCGCATTGCCCTCGACGGCGAAAGACGATACCATCAGCCGTATTGTTCCGCACTTAAAAGAAGGCGCGGGCGTCGTCACTTCGCGGGGGGACGTGCACTTTGTTGTCACTGAATACGGCGTGGCTTATCTGCACGGCAAAACCGTGCAAGAACGCTGTCGCGCATTGATTAATATTGCACATCCAAAATTTCGTGAGGAGCTGACGAAATTCGTGAAGGAAAGGAAGTGGTTGTGAAAGAGTGAAAAGCGTAAAATCGCGTTACACTTTTCACATCAACTCAACAACGAGAATACCCATGATTACCAAACAAGAAGCCCTGCGCTATCACAGCGAAGGCCGCAGGGGGAAAATCGAAGTGGTTCCGACCAAGCCTTGCGTCACACAAAACGACCTGGCGTTGGCTTACACCCCCGGCGTCGCAGAACCCTGCCGCGAAATTCATCACGATCTTGAAAAAGTCTGGGAGTATACCTCGCGCGGGAATCTCGTCGCCGTCATTTCAAACGGCACGGCGGTTCTGGGCTTGGGCGACATTGGCGCAGCAGCCGGCAAGCCGGTGATGGAAGGCAAGGGTGTGCTCTTTAAACGCTTTGCCGACATCGACGTATTCGATCTCGAGTTGAATTCACACAATGCGGATGACATCATCAAAGCCGTGCAGATGCTGGAACCGACTTTTGGCGGCATCAACCTCGAAGACATCAAGGCGCCGGAGTGTTTTCAAATTGAAGAAACTTTGAAGAAAACCATGAAGATTCCGGTGTTTCATGATGATCAACATGGCACGGCGATCATTTCCGGAGCGGCGTTGCTCAATGCGTTGGAACTGGTCGGCAAAGACATTCGCAACGTCAAAGTGGTTTTCAACGGTGCGGGCGCTTCCGGCATTGCCTGCGCCAATTATTATCTCAGTCTTGGCGTGTCGCGGCAGAATTTGATTTTGTGCGATACCAAAGGCGTGGTGTATGTGGGCCGCCAAGAGAACATGAATCCCTACAAAGCCAGGTTGGCGGCGGAAACCAAAGCGCGCACGCTCGCGGAAGCTGTGGCGGGCGCGGATGTTTTTGTCGGCCTCTCCGGTCCCAATATGATGACGAAAGAGATGGTCAAGTCGATGGCGAAGGACCCCATCATTTTTGCGATGGCGAATCCCGATCCGGAAATTACCTACGAAGATGCCACTTCAGTGCGCAGTGATCTGATTATGGCGACCGGCCGTTCGGATTTTCCCAATCAAGTCAACAATGTGCTGGGTTTTCCTTTTATTTTTCGCGGTGCATTGGATGTGCGCGCCACGGCGATCAATGAAGAAATGAAACATGCCGCGACACGCGCTCTGGCTGAGTTGGCCAAGGAACCCGTGCCCTATGCCGTGATCAAGGCCTATCGTTTGCAGAATCTCAAATTCGGCCGGGATTATATCATCCCCAAGCCGTTCGATCCCCGCGTGCTGTTGTGGGTGGCGCCGGCGGTGGCGAAGGCGGCAATGGACACCGGCGTGGCGCAAAAGAAAATTGATCTCGACAAATACCGCGAGGAGCTGGAGGGCCGGCTCGGCGTTGCCCGCAAGTTCATGCGGGTGATGATCAACAAAGCCAAAGCCGCGCCCAAGCGCATCGTGTATCCCGAAGGCGATTTCCCCGCCATTTTAAAGGCCTGCGAAATCATTCTCGATGAGGGCATCGCGCATCCGGTTTTGTTGGGCGATGAACAAATCATTCAGCAGCACATCGATGAAATGCATTTGGATTTGAAGGGCGGCGTCGAGATTGTCAATCCCGTCACCTCGCCGAAATTGGCGCAATACGTCGAGGCGTTTTATGAGCTGCGCAAGCGCAAAGGCATAACCCGCCGCGAGGCCGGCGAGCTGATGCGGCACCGCAATTATTTCGGCCCGATGATGGTGCATCTCGGCGAAGCCGACGGCCTGGTCTCGGGCCTCACCAAGCATTATCCGGAGACGCTGCGGCCGGCCCTGCAAATTATCAAGCTGCGCAACGGCCTCTCCAAAGTGGCGGGCTTGTATGCCATGGTGTTCAAAGAGGGCGTTTATTTTATTGCAGACGCGACGGTCAATATCGATCCCACCGCCGAAGATTTGGCGGAGATTGCCCAACTTGCCGCAAAAGAAGTGCGGCGCTTCAATATCGAGCCGCGCGTAGCGTTGCTTTCGTTCTCGAATTTTGGCAGTGTGCAGCATCCGTTGTCGCAGAAAGTGCAGCAAGCGCTCACACTGCTGCGTCGCAAAGCCGTCGATTTCGAGGTGGATGGCGAGATGCAGGCCGATACGGCCGTCGTCCCTGAAATCATCGAGGAGTTTTATCCGTTTAGCCGGATCAAGGGCGGCGCGAACGTGTTGATCTTTCCGGATCTCATCAGCGGTAATGTGGCTTATAAACTGCTCCAGCGCCTCGGGCACGCCGAAGCCATCGGCCCGATTCTCATGGGCATGAGAAAGCCGGTGCACGTGCTGCAAATCGGCAGCATGAGTGAGATGGATGTCGTGAACATGACGGCGATTGCAGTGGTGGATGCGCAGATGTTGGAGAAAGAGCCGTAGAGTCGGCCGGTTGTCGCGGGAAGCAATTTTCCGATTCTTGCTCAGGAGTGAGTTATGACACTCAAGCAAAAGTATCGCTATCTCTTTGGCCCGGTGCGCTCGCGCCGGCTGGGATTGTCGCTCGGCATTGATGTCATCCCTAGCAAGACCTGTACGTTCAATTGCACCTATTGCCAACTCGGCCGGACAACTTATCAAACCGTGCAGCGCGAAGAGTATGTGCCGGCAGACGAAGTGATGGCGGAGTTGGTAACATTTCTCGAAACCGACGGCCGGGCCGATTATCTCACCTTCTCCGGTTCCGGCGAGCCTACCCTGCACAGCAAGCTCGGCGAGATGATTGCTTGTGCGCAGCGCCTCAGCAAAATTCCGGTGGCGGTGCTAACCTGCAGCGCGTTGCTGGATGATCCGCAGGTTCGGCGTGAACTGGCGCAGGCCGATGTGGTGTTGCCCTCGCTTGACGCTGCTTCGCCGAAAGCGTTCTATGCCATCAACCGGCCGCACGGCCGGTTGTATCTTGCAGAAATTGTGAATGGACTTAAACACTTTCGTGAGGAATATACCGGCCAAATTTGGCTGGAGATCATGCTGGTCAAAGGCGTCAACGATAATGAAGAAGAGCTCGCCTTGTTGCGCCGCGCGATTGCAGAGATTCGGCCGGATAAAGTTCATCTCAACACCGTAGTGCGGCCGCCGGCAGAGGGCGAGGCTCAGGCGCTTTCGGAGGAGGAGTTGCGCCTTGTGCAAGACCGGCTGGGGCCGCCGGCAGAAGTAATCGCGGAGCATGCAGTCACGCCTGCGCGCCCGCTGGATAATCGCTTGATTGCGGAAGCGCTGCATTTGATCGCGCGCCATCCCATGACGCTCGATGAAATCTCCGCCTACATGAATTGCAAGCCTGAAATTATTCAGGTGATGTTGCAGGCCCTGCAGGAAACCGGCGAGGTCAAAGTGCGTGAGCATTGCGGCCAGACGTTTTATATCGCCGCGCTCAATGAAACGGTTGTCAGTGAAATTAAAATCGCCCGGCCGCGCGAGAGGCTAGCCGCCAGTAAGGGTTTGTGCGCCGAGCTTTTGCGGCACTGATTTTTTTGAGAAGCGTCGTTCTACCCCGCATTCATATTGATTCCGGTTTGTTCGGGTATGGAGGTTATGATGAAACTCAATATGCTTGGTTTCTTGGGATTTTTAGGTTTGCTAGGTTCTCTCGGCTCAACCCTGGATGCCCCAGCTCTTTATGGACTGTATGCCTTATTTGCTCTATTTGGTTTGTTTGGGTACAAAGAAAATACCGGCAAGAGTCCGCAATAAAATTGAATCATTCGAATTCATCCGACGTGATCTTATGCGCACAATAATCGAGCCGTTTCGCATCAAAATGACGGAACCGATCAAGGTCATTTCCCGCGACGAGCGCAAACAGAAGTTGGCGCAAGCCCACAACAATGTTTTTCTGCTCGATGCGGAGGATTGCTGCATCGACTTGCTCACGGACAGCGGCACCGGCGCCATGTCGGTGGAGCAGTGGGCCGCGTTGATGTTGGGCGATGAAAGCTATGCCGGCAGCAAATCCTGGAAAAAGTTTGAAGCGACCGTGAAAGAGATTACCGGCATCAAGCATGTTTTTCCCACGCATCAAGGCCGCGCGGCAGAAGGCATTTTGGCGCAGACGCGCTTGCGGCCCGGCGACGTCATTCCCAACAACAGTCATTTCGATACCACGCGCGCGAACATCGAGTTCGTTGGCGCGCGCGCTGTTGATCTGTTGTGCCGGGAAGGATTCGACACCTCGCTCGAAGCGCCGTTCAAGGGCAATATGGATGTTGACAAACTGGAAACGGTTATTGCCGAGTTTGGCGCAGCGCGCATTCCTTTTTGCATGATCACGGTGACCAACAACACCGGCGGCGGCCAGCCGGTGTCCATGGCAAATGTGCGCGCCGTCAAACGGGTTTTGCAAAAACACAATATTCCCCTGATTATCGATGCCTGCCGTTTTGCCGAAAATGCGTACTTTATTCACGAGCGTGAAGAAGGCTATCGCGATAAAACCTTGCTGGAGATTGCGCAAGAGATGTTTTCATACGCCGATGCGGCCACCATGAGCTGCAAGAAAGACGGCTTGGCCAACATCGGCGGGTTTCTCATTTGCAATGACGACGCCTGGGCTGAAGATTTTCGCAACGCGTTGATCCTGCGCGAAGGCTTTCCGACCTATGGCGGTTTGGCCGGCCGGGATTTGGAAGTGATTGCCGTTGGTTTGAAGGAAGCGCTCAATTATGATTATCAAGTCTATCGCCATGCCACGGTCGAATATATCGGACGAAAACTGAGTGAACGCGGGATCCCGTTTGTGCGCCCGGTGGGCGGGCACGCCGTTTTTCTCGACGCGAAAGCCGCGTTGCCGCATGTTCCGCCGGCGCAGTATCCTGGCATCGGATTAGTCAATGCGCTTTATCTCGAAGGCGGCATTCGCAGCGTCGAGTTGGGTAGCGTGATGTTCGGCAAAGTTGATCGCCAGGGCAAGGAGATTCCTGCGCCGCTCGAACTCGTGCGTCTGGCGTTTCCGCGGCGTGTTTATACCCAAAGCCATTTCGACTATGTCATCGAAGTTTTGGATGAAGTTTGGCGCAATCGCTACAAAATTCCAGGTTATCGCCTGACGTATCAGCCGAAATTTTTGCGCCACTTCACCTGCCATTTTGAAGCGCTTGCTTGAGGGAGGCGATGCTCTTATGAAAAATCACATCAAAACACTCGGTCTGTCTTATCTCGCTTTTGGCGTGCTGGGTTTGATTGTTGCCGCCGGATTTATCCATGCTCTGACCGGACCCGGCTTTGCGCCCAAGAGCCTGCTGCCGTTTAGCATATCCGGCTTCGGCGCGATCCTCGCGGCTTTGTTCACGCTGACCTCGATTCCAAGCTTGATTGGCGGAGCTGGGTTGCTGATGCAGCAATCATGGGCGAAAACACTGGTGTTGATTCTCGGTTATGTGAATCTCTGCAACATTCCATTGGGAACGGCTTTGGGAATCTACACCATCTGGGTTATTTCGTCGGACAAGGAAACGCCAATTTCGGATGCCGACGCGGTAATCGAGAGTGAAGCCCAGCGCGTTTTCCCGCCATATCATTGAGCGCAATGCTGTTAACGGAAATACTGCCCGGGCGGTTCTTAGTTTGAACTCCCAAGTTTCAATGCAACGGCCTGTAAAGAAAAGTACATAAGCCTATGCATGGTATGAAGAACGGCGCGCCGGATTGGGAGAAGAGTTCTGAAGTTGTGTCGATGCCTGTATTCATGGCATTTGTCGTGTACCGGAGTTTTGTGCCGTCGTTTATGAAGGCTATCGCGGTGGACTTGTACGACGTTTTCCTTACTCAATCTTCTATGAGTATGTCAATAGTAAGGCGACCATCTACTGTGTCTTTCATAACTCCCGAGATCCGCAAAAATGGCGCAAAAGGTTGCCATGACAAATTCTGTTCTTGGTTTGATTATTCCTCAGTAACATTTCTATCCACCTCCATCTTCTCCGCGGTGAACCTGGCATATCAAGCAAATCCAATTGGTTTATTGCAAACATCACGTTAAGCTTTTTCGACAGAGAAATTTGTCCAGGAAAGAAGCCGACTCGATAAGTGTCTTGACGAAAACGATATACCATTTCATCCGCAAGATAGCGATTCGAGAGCTGCTCCGCTTTTTATTCGATTCGTTGGGCCTCGCCAAGTGTAAGTCTGGATGATTGCGTAATTGCGGCGGCATTCCGTCTTGCATTCTACAAACCCAAAATAGCGCGTTTTCGAGCGCTACCTATGCCATTTGCAACATTGCAAAATCCCCGCTTCTGATTCCCAAATTCGACAATATCGCTTTCCCGGCACTGCGCCAACTTCAAGTAAAACAATAAAGCAAAAACAAGTCTCACAGGCATAGGTATTGCCTTTGGCAGAGATGGCGTATGCCGCTTAATGTTCATTGATCATGTTTGAATCAAGCGTTTTTATGTTAGCCTCCGCTCGATCCCGCGAAAGGAGAATTGTTATGGCGCGCAAAGCGATGCTGATTGATATTACCCTGTGTGTTGGTTGCGGTTTGTGCCGCGATGCCTGCAAAGAACAAAACGGCTTGCCCGAAGGCGAAGAAGTGAAGCTGAACGCCAATGCCTACACCGTGGTGCAGGATTATGGCAACGACACCTTCGTGCGGCGTTTGTGCATGCACTGTGAAGAGCCGACCTGCGTGTCGGTGTGTCCGGTGGGCGCGTTCACGAAAACCGAATTCGGGCCGGTATTGTACGACGAAAGCAAGTGCATCGGCTGCCGCTACTGCATGCAAGCCTGCCCGTTTCAAGTGCCGACCTACACCTGGAACCAAACCGCGCCGCGCGTGCGCAAATGCATTTTCTGTCATGAAAGGCTGGCGCAAGGATTGCCGACCGCGTGCGCTGAAATTTGCCCGACCGGCGCAACGATTTTCGGCGACCGCGACGAGCTGATCGCCGAAGCGCAAAAACGCTTGCGGGATGAACCGGAAAAGTATGTCAATCATATTTACGGCCTGAACGAGGCGGGCGGCACTTCGGTACTTTTCCTGTCGGCCGTGCCCTTCGAAAAGCTCGGGTTCCCCAGCAATTTGCCCAACCAGCCGTTGCCGATGCTGACCTGGAACGCGCTGTCGAAAATTCCGAACATCGTGGCCGTGGGCGGCACTGCGCTTTATGGTTTGTGGTGGATCATCAACCGCCGCGACGAAGTCGGCCGGTTGCATGCGAAGTTGAAGGAGATGGAGGATCGCGATAACAGCAAGCCTGCCGGCTGAGATTTCGCCGGTAACTGGCGACCGGGCAATTGCTGTTGGAGGGGAGAATAAGCAAGATATAGAGATGTGATCATGAACCGGCAGTTCAAAAAATTACGCAACTGGCACGCTTTCAGAATAGCCTTAGCGGCGCTTTTACTTTGCGTGATGAGCAATCTTTGGGCACAAAATGCCAAATGGCAATTGCTCGCATTTGGCGGGCAGGAGGTGGAGCAGGTGGTGGTCGATCCGCAAGACGACAATATCATCTGCGCCGGTTTGTGGCGGGAAACCGATACCACAGCGATTTATAAGAGTTATGACGGTGGCATGACATGGCAGCCGCTGCCGGTCAGGAACCGGCGCGTCACCTCGATTGCCATCGATCCCGTCGACACCCGCAACGTTTACGCCGGTTTTTTCAGTGACGGCGCTCTCAAGAGCGAAGATGCCGGCAGCACCTGGTTCGAGATTCCCGTGCACCCGGGATTTGGCTTCACCTATTTTTCAATCGATCCGTTCCGCAGCAACATTGTTTACTGCAACCTCGATCCCGTAGAAGAAGTGCGCACGCTCAAGAGCACCGATCATGGCCTGTCCTGGAAAAACATATCGCCCGCGCAGACGAGCGGAGATCAAGCAACACCGGTCGCGATACATCCTCGCAACAGCGACATACTCTACACCAAAGCGAATCAACTCAACAAGAGTACGGACCAAGGGCAAACGTGGCAACTTATCGGGCAGCCATTCCAAAGCATAAACTTCATCTTACTCAACCCATTCTGTCCGGATACCGTTTATGTTTTTGGCGGAAGTAAGCTATACGTGAGTTTTGACGGAGCGCAGACATGGCACGCCCCGGTTCTTTTACCACATAAAATATGGCAGGCAAGCGTTTCGTCCAAAAGCAAGAACATGATTTACGCTGCAGGATGGGTTGCTAAGGGCGGAGCCGGGGAGTTTTGCGCACGCTTGATGGCGGTTCAAATTGGGAAAACTTCAGCTTGGGCTTGCCAACGGCTTCCGTGTGGTCAATAGCCACTAGCCGCGACAGCGATATTCTGTATGCCGCGTCTGACAGCGGCCTTTTTAGGTATCATGTGAGCTCCGCGGTTATGAACAACAAACTGCAGACGCCACGACATTTTATTCTATTTCAAAATCATCCCAATCCCTTCGGACATGGTTCATCTCTTCAGGGAAAATTGAGGACAGTAATCACGTATCAGTTGACCAACGAAAATGTTCTACCAGTTAGCCTGAGAATTTTCGACATCAATGGTCAAGAAGTAAGAGTGTTATACATGGGATTGCAACGGATTGGAAACCATGTGATAGACTGGGATGGCAAAGATCGATTCGGCTACGAAGTTAGTGGCGGCGTTTATATTTATCGATTACATGTCGGACAGCAGAGCACTAGCAAGAAGATGTTGCTCTTATAAAAAGGAAGCGTAAGATGAAACTGAGTTTTAGAGCAATTCTCATTGTCTGCACGATGCTCTTGGCAGGCGTACTCCGGATTCTACGTGCGCAGTATCCCGTGCTGACCGGAATGCATGAAGGCAAGGAAATCCGGTACTGGGTCGACAAAATCCTGGTGAAGTTTAATGAAGGCCTCTCAGAAGACAGCAAGCAAAAGGTTGCGCGCGACTTTGATGCACAAATCGTTCGCCATCATTTCGGTGAATGGTACTCTCTGGATTTGCCTAAGGGCACTGATCCACTCGACCTGGTGCCAATAATGTCGGCGAGACCTGAAGCGGCTTTTGTCGAGGCCGATGGCGTTATCACTGCTGCGGATGATTTCAGCAATCAATGGGGTCTGGACAACACCGGCCAAACCATCAATCCGCCCGGCGGTCCCATCACCGGAACTGCGGACGCTGATATCGACGCGCCGGAAGCGAGGTTGGTTACCAAGGGCGATGCGTCAGTGAGAGTCGGGAGTATGAATACAGGGCAAGAAAAGAGATTCTGAAATGGCCAAGCATGTCAATTATCGCGCCGCTCTTGTTGCTTTACTTTGGCTCTGGTCGCCAACTGCATTTGCGCAATGGGTGACAACAGAGTTTGATACAGTGACTCGCATGACCGGCGAGTATCGAACCTTTCATCAATCTATTGCGATCGATGAGGACGGCACGCTTTACGCGATCTGGCACAATCTTATTCGCAGTCCACGTCTGGACAAGATCGAGATTTCGAGTAAACTCGCGGGGGGAGAGTGGCGTCAACCCGTTGTGATTGCCGATTCTCTTGTTGTTGCAGCTATTGTGCGTGATGCTCAAACTAGTATGAGCCATATTTTTTTACGTGATCAGTTCAACGTATTTCGTCTAACACATTTATATCACATTCAGAGATCATTATCAGAAACGCATATTGAGCTTGTTGCTGTCGATTCGCTTCGCGTTTCCCCGCATTCGGTCTTCATCGATCGGTTTGGTTTTTTGCATGTGGCATGGGCAACTGAAGTCTCTCCGGCTGTTTTCAGAATTGCCTATGCAAACAACGTAAACGGTCAATGGCAAAAAGAGATCGTCGAACCGAGTGATCCCGGCCGATTTGGTGCCGGCTCCGATCCGCAGATTGTAATAACGCCACGAAACGACATTGTGATCGCATACGTCAATAGGAGCTTTGCCGGTGCGAACACTTTTTTGGCGATCAAGAAAGAAGATCAAAGCTGGCAGATGGACTTTGTCCCCTTCTCCGGCAACGACTTTGGCGAAAGCTTCGTTGACATTGCCACCGACTCAAAGAGCGGCTTGCACGTTGCGGTCTCCGGCTGGGAAGGCGAAGACCTGGGCGGCAAGAACTATTACTTTTTTCGCTCATCGGATGGAAGCTGGCAAGGGCCGGAAGAGCTGCCCGAATCCCTAGCGCCCATCTCGATACTCATCCAAACAGACCGGAACGATATGCCACATGTTATTTGGGAGAAATGGGCCTTCTTTGCCAGCGGCGAAATCTACTATTCATACAAAGACGATAACGACAACTGGCATTCACAACTGATCGTCGATATCGGCTTGCGCGAACCGGTTTATCCCTCTTTTGTCATCGATGCCGAAGGCAACGGCCATCTTCTCATGATCAATTACCCCGGCATCAGGGCTGACACCGTGCACGTCGTTTATATGAAATCACAGAGCTTGGTAACAGGTGTAAGCTCTCAGACGTCAGAGCGTGCAGTGCCGGAGACGTTTGAATTGTCGCCAAGCTTCCCCAATCCATTCTCTTCTTCGGCTTCGATGCGCTATCGGCTGAGCGCACCGGTTGAAACCGTCGTTCAGGTCTTTGCTCTGTCGGGTGAACTGGTCACAACCATCTCAAATACCGTCCAGCAGCCAGGGGAGTATGCAGTAAGGTGGAATGGCAAAGATCGTTTTGAAAAGGAAGTGAGTGCCGGCGTGTATTTCATCAAGTTGATTCTTGTGAATTCACACGGCACGCAATATCGCGTCGCCAAAACGCTGAAACTCGATTGATGGAGATTTCCAATGAAAGTCTATCGAGAGTATTTTATCGGGACTTGTCTCGTGCTCGCCGCCGCTTTTTCTCAAAGGCTCTATGCGCAATATCCCGTTCTTACCCGAGTGCAAGACGGCAAGACGCTTCGGTATTTCGGAGACAAGATCGCGGTCAAGTTTAAGCAAGGCATCACACCGGAGAGCATGGAGAAGCTCGCTGCTGATTTCTCCGCCACGATCGCGCGCCATCATTTTGGGCAATGGTATACACTGGATTTGCCCAAGAATACCGACCCCTTCGATCTCATTCCGCTGATGTCGCAGAGAAACGAAGTCGCTTATGTTGAACTTGATCGTCTCATGAGTCCGGCGGATGATTTCAGCAATCAATGGGGCATGGACAACACCGGCCAAACCATCAATCCGCCCGGCGGCCCCATCACCGGAACTGCGGACGCCGATATCGATGCTTCAGAAGCGTGGCTGATTACTAAGGGTAATGCGTCGGTCAGAATTGGGATTGTCGACACGGGAATCGATTCAATTCATCCAGACTTTAGTAATGGCGGACAATTAGCAAGCAACTTCTTGATTTTGGTCGGGAGCAACCTCGATTTCGGGGATCCAAACAAACCATGGGACTTAAACGGCCACGGCACGCGCATGACCGGCAACATGGCTGCTATTCATGGCAACAACGTCGGTATTCACGGTGTGGCGCCCAACTGTACTTTTCTGCCGATCCGTATCAATAACACTTCCACTACTTCGGCGGCAGACGGCGTCGAGTTCGCGGCCCAAAACAGCGCTAAAGTGATCAACGCGAGCTGGGGTGATCCGAATGGGGAGTTCAGTCAAATAATCGAAGATGCGATTCTGTTCGCCGGTGAAAAAGACGCGCTGGGCGTTGGAATCCCTGATTCCACCCTACTATGACGACTGCGGCAATCTCTGGGACGCGACCGCGCGCAAGCCCATGGAGCCGCACCGCTGGCAGGGATACGACCACGCTTATGGCACCACCCCGGACAAGACCGTCAGCCAGCATCCCGATGAAGTGATCTATCGCTACTTCGGCTTGACCGGCAAAGACCAGCAAGGCTCCAACGTCGAGTACCGTATTAAAATGACTTATTACTATGAAGAACCCTCGGATGCTAATCCGATTCAAGATCTTTATATAGATAATGTATTGATCGACAACAATCGCATCATCACCTCGATTCCGTCAACCTATACCTTCGACATCCCAAACTATACCTGGCAGACGGATCACCGTATTGAGGTGAGATTTATTGCTGAGGGCTTTTTCAATGCGGTCGTTTCTGAGATTTGGATTCTGGAAAGCCCGCCGTTCCTCGACGGCGCGCCAAAGGTCGCAATGCCCGAAACCGATCAATCGCACCCTGCCGTCGGCCGGATGCGGAATTATCCCAATCCCTTCAATTCGAGCACTGAAATTGTTTACACGATTTTTGAAAAAGGTGCGGTCAAACTGAAGGTGTACGATGCCGCCGGCCAGGAAGTGGCAACATTGGTTGAGGCGGCGCAAGAAAAAGGCAGCCACCACGCGAGTTTTGAGGCTTCGCATCTGTCTAGCGGCGTCTATTTCTCACGGCTGTGGCTGGAGAACACCTTGGTGGCTACGCAGAAAATGGTTTTCGTCAAATAGCCCGTGATTCCACAAATGATTATTTGCAGGAGCGGAATACTCTATGAAAAAGTTTTTGGCACACATCACCTTCTGGCGCGCCGTGCTGGTGATCCTCGTGGCGCTCGGCCTGTATGCCACGTTCGTGCGCTTCACGCAAGGCTTGGGCGCGGCAACGAATCTCACCGATCAGTTCCCCTGGGGATTGTGGATCGGTTTCGACATCCTCTGCGGTGTCGGTTTGGCGGCCGGCGGATTTACGCTGTGCGCCATTGTCTACATCTTCAACATCAAGACCTTCAAACCGATCATACGCCCGGCGGTGTTGACGGCGTTTCTGGGCTATCTGCTCGTGATCTTTGCGCTGCTCTACGATCTCGGCCGTCCTGATCGCATCTGGCATGCCATCGTCATGTGGAATCCCAGTTCGGTGATGTTCGAGGTTGCTTGGTGCGTGATGCTATACACCACCGTGCTGGCGCTGGAGTTCAGTCCGGTGTTGTTCGAAAAACTGGGTTGGGAAAAACCGCTGCGCCTCGTGCGCGCCATTACCATCCCGCTGGTGATTATCGGCGTGCTATTGTCGACGCTGCATCAATCTTCACTCGGATCTTTGTATTTGATCGTGCCGGAAAAGCTGCATCCGCTGTGGTATTCTTCACTGCTGCCCGTGTTCTTTTTTGTCTCGGCAATCGGTGTGGGTTGCGCCATGGTTATCTTTGAGTCATTTCTGAGCAGCCGCGCCTTCAAACGTGAAATTGAGATGCCGATACTTTCACAGCTCGGCCGGGTGATTGTGGTGATTTTGATGATCTACACGGTGATGAAAGTGCAGGATTTGTTTGACCGTCATGCCTGGTCCTTCGTGTTCACACCGGGTATAGAATCGGCGTTGTATTGGGCTGAGATGGGTTTGGGCGTGTTGTTGCCCATGATTCTGCTTATGCTGCCGAAAGTGCGCTTGCATCAAACCGGCTTGTTCGTTTCAGCGCTGTTGGTGGTTTTGGGATTTATTTTGAATCGCATGAATGTGAGCATCACCGGCATGGAAGCTTGGGCCCAAGCCGGTTATTTCCCCTCGTGGATGGAGATCGCGGTGACCACGATGATTGTCGCCCTGGGCATTGCGGGTTTTGCCGTGGCCGCGCGCTATCTGCCGGTGTTTCCCGAAACAGAAGAAAAAATCAAAGTGGTTGAAGAAAGCCCGCATGTGTTGTGGGCGGAATGATGAAGAGATTTTTTTCTGGTTTGACCGCGGCCGGGATTGGAAGTTTCATAAATGAGCTTGCCGCTGTCAAGCCTCCACAGATCAAGAATAGTACCACGAACAAGTCCCTCGAAAGGAGGAAAATGACATGGCTCTCATGATCACAGCCGAATGCATCAACTGCGGCGCTTGTGAGCCGGAATGCCCGAATAATGCCATTTACGCCGGTGGTACGAAATGGGCATTTGCAGACGGGACCGCGATTAAAGGCCAGATTGCCTATCACGGCGAAATGATCGACGTCAATCAAAAGTTGGCTCCGCTGTCGGACGAGCTTTATTTCATCGTTCCCGAGAAATGCACGGAATGCGTAGGGTTTTATGACGAGCAGAAATGCGTCTCCGTTTGCCCGGTGGATTGTTGCGTTAAAGACCCCGAGCATGAAGAATCACAGGAGGTGTTGTTAGCGAGGAAGATTCAATTGCATCTGAACTAATGACGGTTCGCAAGCATCTCGTCCGGGCAGTGGCGAACGGCGCATTCGATTCGAGCTTTTGTCGCCCGAAGGACAGCCGCCCGGACGCTTTTCCCGTTTGGCATGTATCGAACTGATGAGGTGAGTCATGGCCGAATATCTGCAGGAATATGCTGAAGCCATTCGCGGCCGCGTGTGTCCGGTGTGCCTTGATGCCGTCATGTACGGCGACCGTTTTGTGCGCTGCGGACTGCCGGCGGGCCGTAAATGTCCGGTCGATCTTTACCTGCCGCAGGTGATCGAAACCGTGGAATCCGTCGACAGTTGGCTGATGGAAGACTATGTCCGCGTATTACGTGAAAAAGTCTGCGCCTTTTGCGCCAATTCAGAAGGCGGCGTCTGCGTCTTGCGGCTGCAAGCGGAATGCGCGTTGGACCGTTATTTCATGCTGGTGATCGACGCGATTGAAGGCGTGCGCACGCAAATGCAAGCGCAAAATGAAACCGCTGGTATTCCTTAAGCGGGATGTGGCCATGCGTTCTAAAATCAGTTATAAGCTCATCTTCATCGTCGGCAGTGTGGCGTTGGTGATCATTGGCATTTTTGCCTATCTCATTCTCAACGCGCATCAACGCCAGCTCATTGCCGAGCTTGAACGCAACGCGCATCAACTGAGCGAGACGGTCAAGAGCAGCACGAAATACGATATGCTGTTGAATCAGCGCGAATCGGTGCACCGCATCATCAACACCATTGGCCGGCAGGAGGGCATCGAAAAGGTCCGCATTTTCAACAAAGAAGGCGTGATCATTTTCTCGACCGATTCGCTCGATGCCGGCAAGATGCTCGATAAAAAAGCGGAAGCCTGTTATGCCTGCCATGCCGCCGATCAGCCGCTTGAACGCGTGCCGGTTTCGGAGCGCACGCGCATCTTTCAATCAGCCGGCAACAAGCAAACGCTGGGCATCATCAACCCGATCTACAATGAGCCCAGTTGCTGGCAGGCGGCCTGCCATGCGCACGGCCAGGAGCAAAAGGTGTTGGGGGTGTTGGATATCACCGTGTCTCTCGCCGAAGTCGATCGCGGCTTGCAGGCCAGCCGGCTGCGCCTGTTGACCTTCGCCATCATCGCGATTGCGGCGGTGAGTTTTATCATTTATCTGCTGGTGAACCGCATTGTGCTCAAACCGGTGAGCCAGATCGTGGCCGCCACCCGGCGCGTTGCCGAAGGCGATTTGAATTATACCATCACACTGGACAAGAACGACGAGATCGGCGCGCTGGCAAAATCGTTCAACGACATGACGCGCAAGCTTTCCGAAACCCAGCGCCAGCTTTACCAATCCGACAAACTCGCCTCGGTGGGGCGGCTGGCCGCGGGCGTGGCGCATGAAATCAACAACCCGCTCACCGGTGTGCTGACGTACAGCAGTTACTTGCTCAAGCGCGCCGAGGGCCATCCCGAGATGAAAGAAGATCTCGAAGTCATCGTGCGCGAAACCATGCGCTGCCGAGAAATTGTCAAGGGCTTGCTCGATTTTGCGCGCCAATCGCAGCCGGAAAAGCGCAAAAGCGACATTAACGAAGTCATCAAGCGCTCGGTGCGCATCCTGCAGAATCAATTCAAGCGTCATCACGTCACGCTGGAGGAACAGCTTGATCCGGATTTGCCGCAGGTTAATGTCGATGTCGATCAGATGCAGCAGGTGCTCGTCAATTTGCTTTTAAATGCCAATGACGCCATGGCTGAAAAAGGCGGCACGCTCACGCTGCGCACCGAAAAAATTCCTCAAAATGGCCGGTCCGGCATACCGCAGATGATTCAAATTCAGGTGAGCGACACCGGCTCCGGCATTGCGCGCGAGCATCTGGAAAAAATATTCGAACCTTTTTTCTCCACCAAAGGGCAAAAAGGCAATGGCCTCGGGCTTGCCATTACTTGGGGCATTATTGAAAAACACAATGGCAAAATTTCAGTTGAAAGTGAAGTCGGCAAGGGAACGACGTTTAAAATCCTGCTGCCGGTGGACGAAATCAAAGAGCCAAATATAAAACGGAATGCCTAATGCGTAAAATGACGTTTCAAGTTTTACGCTTGACTTTAGAAAGGAGTCACTCATGGTTGCCATTTTAGTCGTGTCGATGATCGTCGCGTTCATCATCATTGACATCGCGGTCCGCGTGATCACCAAAAAGATGGAATTGGCGAAAGCCCGCAAGGAACGGCTGGCCGCGTTGGATATTGGCCTGAATCTGGACTTCACGCACGAAGCCAAGTCGCTCAAGCGTGTGGATGTGCCCAATCCGCTGGCGCGCATCCTGGCGGTGGATGACGAGCCGGTGATCCTGGACAGCTTCCGCAAGATTTTAGTAGTGGCCGGCTACGCCGTTGACACGGTGGAAAGCGGCCGCGAGGCGCTCGGCTTGGTGCAGAAGAATAAATATGATTTTGTGTTCACCGATCTCAAGATGCCGGAAATGGATGGCCTGGACGTGGTGAAAGGCGTGAAACACTTCAGCCCGGAAACCGACGTTGTGGTGATCACCGGTTACGCCACCATTGAGTCCGCGGTGGATGCCATGAAATTCGGCGCCATGGATTATGTGCAAAAGCCCTTCACCGAGGACGAGCTGGTCGAGTTCACTAAAAAATGCCTGATCCGCCGGCACGATCGCATTGAAAAACAAATCACGCCCACGGTGCGCGTGATTACGACGGAGCGGCCGCATGAGCATGAATTTGTTTTGCCGGGCGGCGTGTTTATTTCCACCGGGCATGTTTGGGCCAATGTGACGGTTCCCGGCCTGGTGCGCGTGGGCATGGATGATTTTGCGCGCAAGATGATCGGACGCATCGATGCCATTGAATTCCCGGAAAAAGGCCGCCAGGTGAAGCGAGGCGAGCCGCTGTTTTATGTTCGGCAAGGCGAACGCAAAGCCGCATTCAAATCGCCCATCACCGGCAAAGTTCATCTGGTCAATAACGATCTTGCAGAGAACCTCGCGTGGCTGGAAAAGCAGCCGTATGAAAAAGGCTGGATTTGCTCGATCAAACCGGATCAGCTTGCCGACGAAATCGAGCAATTGCGCATCGGCGACAAGGCCGCAGCGTGGTACCAACAAGAAATCAAGCGCATGCGCGAGTTGCTCGCGCCGCAGAACGGTAATGGCCATCCCTCTACTATTTCTGAAATCGCGCGGCTTGTCGAAGGCCAACTGGAGGAGATGGATGAACGGACGTGGTCGAAATTCGCCGAAGCCTTTTTACAAGGATAAACATGGAAAAGCTGATCGCCAACGTTGTCAATGTGAGTAAGCTCGTCGAGTATCAAGAGGGGGCCGTCGTGAGCCGGGCGGTGATGTCCGGCAAAGCCGGAACCGTGACCTTGTTCGCTTTTGACGAGGGCCAGGGTTTGAGCGAACATACTGCGCCCTATGCTGCCCTGGTTCAGCTGCTGGAAGGTGAAGCGGAGGTGACCATTGCTGGAAAACCGTTGCGCATACAAGCGGGCGAGATGGTGATTATGCCGGCGCAACAACCGCACGCGCTGCGGGCAATCAAAAAATTTAAGATGATGTTGGTCATGATCCGGGATTCCTCGTGAACGTTTGCCGCCGGCACGCCGGGGCGATGAGAGCGTCTGGCGATCTGTCATTCGAACACGGTTACGAAGGCATGCCGCGGCTCCAATCATTTACCTCAATAAATAGCTTTAGGAATTCGACCACATCAAAGATTATCGCCATCTCATCCAGCACGTTGAAAACCACAAATCCGCCAGCGGGAAAAATTATATCTTGATCGACGAAGTTCAGGACATCAATCAATTCGAGAAAGCCTTGCGGCATTTTCAAGCCGAGGCTGGTCAAGTTTTTGGCAGACAACACGGGTGCCCTTCTATCGGCGAAGCGAATCAGTGATTTCTTGAAATCCCAAAAGGTCAAAATTTCCCTTCCGCATAATCGCGTTTGGGAGAGAGAATTCAGCACTCTGCTGGCGATTAAAGACAATTATCCCAAAATGGTTGTCACCATGGATAAAGCGATTGGAAAGCAATACCAGGGAATTACTCTTATTCATATCAGAGAATTCCTGAGTGATTATCGATAGTATTTGATGCCGAAGACCCCCCAAAATACAAGCCTGGATCATCAAATTGCTGGGAGATTATTGTTCGAAATCATGGTCAGGCTGCTGGGTTTGTTCGCCATTCCCTTCTTCGGGAGCAAAGGTCTGTTGGGGATGGTCATGCTGAAATCCTCATAACCGGAGCATCCATACGGAGGAACAAGATGCAGAAATTGTCTCCTCAGCAACTGCGCCGCACGTTTGATCCAAAGACGTTGGGCGTTGAAACCACGGCGCAGCTCAAAACGCTGGAAAGCATCATTGGGCAAAAGCGGGCGGTCTCGGCTTTGCAATTCGGCCTGGAAATTCGCGAAAGCGGCTTCAACATCTACGTGGCCGGGCCGCCGGGAATCGGCAAAATGACCGCGGTGCAGTCCTTTCTGGAAGAGCTGGCGCGGCGCAAGGACACGCCGCCGGATTGGTGCTATCTCAACGATTTCGAAGATTCCTATCAGCCCAAAGCGTGCCAGCTTCCGCCGGGCCGGGGGCGTGCGCTGCAGCAGGACATGAAGAATGTGATCGCGCATGTGCGGCGTGAGATTCCCAAAGCGTTTGAGAGTGAAGAGTATGGCAATCGCCGCGATGCCACGGTTAAAGCGCTTGATCAGCAACGCGCGCAGGCGCTGGAAAAGCTCAACGCGCAAGCCGCGGAAGCGGGCTTCATCCTGCAAGCCACGCCCTTCGGCTTGGCGACGATTCCCACGCTGAATGGCCAGCCGTTAAGTGACACGGATTATCAGGCATTGCCAGCGCAAACCCGCGAAGATTTTCAGCGGCGCCATGAAACGCTGAAAGATGCGCTCAAAGCCACGATGAAACAGATTCGCGATTTGGAGCGCGCCGCACAGGAGAAATTGCAGGCGCTCGATCAACAAGTTGCGCTTTTCATCGTTGGCGGACTTTTGGAAGAATTGCACGAGAAGTATCATGATTTGCCGGCAGTCATCACGCATCTGCACGCGGTGCAAAAGGATATTCTCGAGAATATTGAAGCCTTCAAATCCGGTGCGGTTGCGAACGTTTCCCCGGAAAGCGGCGCGGCGGCAACGCCCTGGCTGCGTGAGTTGCCTTTTCGAAAATATCAAGTCAACGTGCTGGTGGATAACAGCGAGCAAAAAGGCGCGCCGGTGATTGTCGAACTAAATCCGAGCTATAATAATCTTTTTGGCCGGGTCGAGAAGGAAGTACAATTCGGCGCGTTGTACACCGATTTCACCATGATCAAGCCCGGCTCATTCCATCGCGCCAACGGCGGTTATTTGGTGATGCCGATGGAAGATGTTTTGCGCAATCTGCTGAGTTGGGAGGGGGTGAAGCGCGCCTTGCGCAGCAATGAAGTCGAAATTGAAGAGATTGGCGAGCGCTTGGGCTACATGGCCACCAAGAGTCTTCGGCCCCGGCCGATTCCCATCAACATTAAAGTCGTATTGGTGGGGCGGCCGTTGCTGTACTATCTCTTGCACGCTTATGATGAAGATTTTCCCGAGCTTTTTAAAGTGAAGGCGGACTTTGATACGCGCATGGCGAGTAGCGAAGAAAATATTCAGGATATTCTTGCCTTCTTGCCGGCGTTCTGCGACAAGGAAAAACTTCAGCATCTCGACAATACGGGCAAGGCGAAAGTGCTGGAGTACAGCGCGCGCTTGGCGGAAGATCAAGAAAAACTCTCTGCCCATTTTGGGGCATTGGCGGACATCATCCGTGAAGCCAACTTTTGGGCGTTGCAAGCAGGCGCACCGCGGATTAGCGCGGTTCACGTGCAGCAAGCGCTTGACGCCAAAATTTATCGCTCGAATCTCATCGAAGAACGCCTGCAGGAAATGATTGCGCGCGGCACGTTGTTGATCGATACCGCCGGCCAGGCCGTTGGGCAAGTCAACGGGCTTTCGGTGATCAGTTTGGGTGATTATTTCTTCGGCAAGCCGAGCCGCATTACCGCCAGCGTCGGTCTCGGGCGTGACGGCGTGCTCGACATCGAGCGCGAAGTGGAGTTGGGCGGGCCGATTCATAGCAAAGGTGTGTTGATCTTGAGCGGCTATCTCACACAACAGTTCGCGCAGGACAAACCGCTGGCGCTTTCTGCGCGGTTGGTTTTCGAGCAAAGTTATGAAGGCGTTGAGGGCGATAGCGCCTCTTCGACCGAATTATATGCCTTGCTTTCTGCGCTTGCGGATTTGCCCATCAAGCAGGGCATCGCGGTCACCGGGTCGGTGAATCAACGCGGCGACGTGCAGGCCATCGGCGGCGTGAATCAGAAAATCGAAGGCTTCTTTGATGTGTGCAAAGCGAAAGGTCTGACCGGCGAACAAGGCGTGATGATTCCGCAGAGCAATGTGCCGAATTTGATGCTGCGTGAAGACGTGGTGGCTGCAGTTGCTGCGAAGAAATTTTCAATTTGGTCGGTCAGTTCCATCGCAGAAGGGATCGAGATTCTCACTGGCGTGCCGGCCGGTGTGCGTGGACCGGAGGGCAAATTTCCGGAGGGCACGGTTAATGATCGTGTTGAGAAACGTCTCCGTGAATTCGGTGAGCGCATGAAGGAGTTTGGCCGTGAGAAAAAGAATGCCTCAGAGGCATAAGCATAGTTTCTGAGCTTCTGCCAGACCGGGCAGAATTATCATTGAACGCAAGCATCAAAATCGCAAAACCATATCATGACCACAAAAACCGCCGTTGCAGATTTCGTTGCCCAACGAACGCTGGCCCTTGTCGGCGTTTCCCGGCACGGCAAAAAGTTCGGAAACATGGCGTTGCGAGCGCTTAAAGCCAAAGGCTATCGCTTATTTCCGGTTCATCCGCAAGCAGATCAAATCGAGGGCGAGCCTTGCTATCCGAGCTTGAGCGCGTTGCCGGAGCCGGTGGAGGGCGTGTTAATCGTCGTGCCTCCGGAGGAAACGGAAAAAGTCGTGCGTGATGCGGCAGCCGCGGGCATTCGCCGCGTCTGGATGCAACAAGGCGCGGAATCTCAGGCGGCTATTCGCTTTTGCGAAGAACACGGCATCAGCGTGGTACATCGTGAGTGTATTTTGATGTTTGCCCAGCCGGTTGTTTCGTTTCATCGTTTTCATCGTTGGGTATGGAAGGCGCTCGGCAAGCTGCCGCAATGAGGCCGGAAAATCCCGGCGGTGAAAATCGTCATGCTGGTATAGGTTATAACCATGAGAACAATGCTCAAAAATAAAGCCGCGCTGCGGCGCAGATATTTTGAGCAGATGTTCTTGTTCTGTCTGGCTGTGCTTGCTGCCTGCCAGCCCGGGCAGGTTTGTGCCCAGGGCCGCCGTCTCACCTTCGAACAAATCTCGATCGAGCAAGGCCTGTCGCAGAGTATTGTCTATTGCATTTTGCAAGATCAAAGGGGGTTCTTGTGGTTCGGCACCGAAGACGGCTTGAATAAATATGACGGTTACAATTTTACCATTCTGCGCCGGGATCCGTACAATCCGAACAGCTTGAGCTACAACGAAATCCGTGCGCTTTGTGAAGATCACACCGGCATCATCTGGATCGGTACGTTCTTCGGCGGCCTCAACCGATATGATCCCACCACCGGCGAGGTGATGACCTATCGCAACATTCCCGGCGATTACACTAGCTTGAGCCATAACAACGTCAGAGTCATTTACGAAACCCGCCACGGCCGGGACAGCGAGTTGTGGATCGGCACACTCGGCGGACTCCATCGTTGGGACCGGCGCACGAATACCTTCCTGCGTTTCCAGCATGAGGCGCATAATCCCGCCAGCCTGAGCCATGATGCAGTCAATGCGATTTTTGAAGACCGCAACGGCGGGCTGTGGATCGGAACGAATGATGGTTTGAATAAATTCGTCCAGAGTGACAAAGGCGCTGCGGCATATTTTGAACACTATCACCATGACCCGGCTGACGCCGGCAGCCTCGGCAACAGCGCGGTTACCGCAATTTATGAAGACCGTTCTGGAGTGCTGTGGGTCGGCACGGCAGGCGGATTGCACAAACTCGTTTCTTCCCGAGCTCCGGCCGCGCCGCCGGTCTTCGTGCGCTATCAACATGATCCGCGGAATCCCCACAGTCTTAGCCATGACGAAGTCAGTTGCATTTTTGAGGATTCTGCGGCACACGGCATGTTGTGGGTTGGCACGAACGGCGGCGGTCTCAATTTGCTGGATCGCACGCAAAATACTTTCACGCGTTTTCAAAACGACCCGCACGATCCCGCGAGCATCAGTTCCGACCAGGTCAATGCCATTTGCGAAGATCGTTCCGGCATTATCTGGCTGGGAACCTACGGCGGCGGCGCTAATAAAGTGGTCAACCGGCAGAAGCCGTTTGCGCTTTATCAGCCCAACCCGAATAACCCCAACAGCCTGCCGCAGGAAATCGTCTGGGCCTTTTATGAGGATGCGGCGGGAATTCTGTGGATCGGCACGCACGGCGGCGGGCTGACAAGATTTGATCGAGCCAAAAATATTTACAAGCATTACCGGCACGATCCGCATAATCCGGGCAGCCTGAGCCATAATATCGTTCGGCTGATTTATCCCGCCCGCAGCGATCCGAATGTTCTGTGGATCGGCACACATGGCGGCGGTCTCAATCGATTCGACCTCAAAACGGAAAAGTTCACACATTATTTGCATAACTCTGCCGATCCCGCCAGCCTCAGCCATAACGAGTTGCGGTCGATTTACGAGGATTTTGCGGGCGTGCTCTGGATTGGGACGAATGGCGGCGGCCTGAACAAGCTGGTTTCTGGCGCCGGGGAAAAATCTTCTCCGAAATTCATACACTACCGGTATGATCCGAATAATCCCGGCAGCCTGAGCAATGATTTTGTGCGGGTGATTTACGAGGATCCGCAAGAGGCTGGACGGATATTGTGGATTGCCACTCAGGGCGGCGGCCTCAACAAGTTCGACCGCCGCACGGAAACATTTACCCATTACCGCGCAGATGCAGGCTCGCCCAACAGCTTGAACAACGATTACATTCTCACTCTTCACGCCGATCGCACGGGCATACTCTGGCTGGGAACGTGGGGCGGCGGCCTCAACAAGTTCGACCGTGATAAGGGCGTGCTCGCCCACTACACCACGCGCGAGGGCCTGCCCAACAATGAGATTTATGGCATACTCGAGGACGACGGCGGAAATTTTTGGATCAGCAGCAACCGGGGCTTGTCGCGCTTCAATCCTGAAACCGAAGTTTTCAAAAACTACAGCGTCGAAGACGGGCTGCAAAGCAATGAGTTCAATGGCGGGGCTTTTTTCAAGAGCAAAAGCGGCGAAATGTTTTTTGGCGGCATTCACGGGTTCAATGCGTTCCATCCGCAAAACATCAAGGACAATCCCCATGTGCCGCCGGTGGTGATTACCGGCTTTTTCAAATTCAACAAGGAAGTCCGGCTCACCCCGTCGATCACCGCGGCCAAACAAGTCGAACTTTCCCACAAGGATTATGTGTTTTCATTTGAATTTGCGGCGCTGGATTTCACCGCGCCGTTGAAAAATCAATATGCCTACAAAATGGAAGGCCTGGACCAAGACTGGATTTACACCGATGCGAAAAAGCGGTTTGCGACCTACACGACGCTGCCGCCCGGCGCGTATACGTTTCGCGTCAAAGGCTCCAACAATGACGGACTTTGGAATGAGGAGGGAGCTTCTCTCGCGGTTGCGATACATCCGCCCTTGTGGAAAACCGCCTGGTTCAGGGCCTTGGCCGCGTTTCTCCTGATTGGATTGTTTTATTTCGGCTATCGTGGGCGCCTGAAACACGTGCGCATGAAGGCCGAGCTGCGTTCGGCGCATGACGCTCAAATGTCGATCATGCCGCAGGCTGATCCGAAAATCCAGGGTTTCGACCTCTCCGGCGTGTGCCTGCCGGCGAATGAAGTGGGCGGCGATTTTTTTGATTATGTTTGGCTGGATCAAGCCCACACCAAGTTCGGCATCGTGATCGGAGATGTCTCGGGCAAAGCCATGCAAGCCGCGATGACCGCGGTGATGGCCAGCGGCATGCTCTACGCCAAAACCGACGAAGGGCTCCCCATCAAGGAAATCATGACGCGCGTGAACCGGCCGATGTATGCCAAAATCAAGCGCGAGATGTTCACCGCGGTTTGTTTTGCCGCGATTGATACCAAAACCAAAGAGCTGGCTTTCACCAACGCCGGCTTGATCGAGCCGCTGCTCAAACGCAGCGGCGCTGCGGTTTTTCTGGAAGCCGCCGGTTGCAAGCATCCTTTGGGCGTTGCCCAAGGCGACTGCTATGAGGAAAAAAAACTCCCGTTGCAATCCGGCGACGTGCTGGTGTTTGTCACGGACGGCATCGTCGAAGAGCAAAATCGCCGCGGCGAATTTTACGGCGAGCCGGCGCTGCAAAAATTGCTGGAACGGATGGATACGGCGCAAGCCGCCGCCGCAACAATCAAGGCCAATATCATCGCCGCAGTCAAGCGCTTTTCGGGAAACACCTCGCAGGATGATGATATGACGGTGATTGTGGTGAAAGTGATCTAAACACGGAAAAGCAGAGCCTCGCCAACGGCGAATAAAAATTAGCGGGTATTCGCAGTTTATTGAAAATGAAGAACTGTGAGAAAAAACTCGTGGAGTCGAACGCATTCATGGACAAGTCCGTCCAACCGGACGCCCGCCGCCTGGCACATGTGCTTGGAAAAAGCGCAACATTCTGGGCAGCGATCAAGTATCACATCCTGCAAAAGCACGGCAACTTCGTTGAAGAATGGAAATTCTACAACGCCAAATCCGGCTGGACATTGAAGGCTTTGCTCAAGAAGCGCAATCTCTTTTTCTTCGTTCCTTTGCAGGGATCTTTCCGGATGGCATTTGTATTCGGTGATAGAGCGGCGTCTGCTGTCGAGAAAAGCGATTTGCCGGAAGATATAAAGAATGAACTGAGGAATGCGCGAAAATACGCCGAAGGCCGGGGCCTTCGTATTGAGGTCAAATCCCAGAAAGATGTTGAACACATCAAAAAATTGATTAACATCAAAGCCGTTAATTGAAAAATGCGAAAAGTGAGCAAATCTTTTTAATCCATGTCATCTGAAAGGAAGGGAATCATGCTTCTCAAACGCAACCAGCCCGCTTTTCTCTTTGTCTTTGCGCTCTGCGTGATATTCGTATTGACGAATATTCAGGCACACGCCCAAAACCCGGCGCAGCGTTCGGCTTCGCAAGAGACCGTCTCTTATCCCGGCGTGCAAGCTGACCAATTCATGACCAAATGGCTGGTCTTGGGGCCGCTGCCGATTTCCAAAGTCAAACCCAAACCCGAAGATCAGGAAACGCAGAAAAAAGCGTTCGCTGTTGAGTTCATCAGCACCAAGCTTGCCGCCGTTAAAGTCGGCGAAAGCCAACAAATTGGCGATAAAAGATACCAGTGGCGTTTCGTGCAGGCCACGGAAGATATCGTGGATTTGACGCAAACCTTTGGCGATTCCGACTTCGTCGTCGCCTATGCCTGGGCAGAGATCATCGCGCCGGAGGCCAAGACCGCGCTCATGGCGCTGGGCAGCGATGACGGCGTCAAAGTCTGGTTGAATGGCGAACTCGTTCATGAGAATTGGATCGGACGAGCCGTGGTCAAGGACGACGATCTTTTTCCGCTTTCATTCAAAAAGGGAAAGAATCAGCTTCTCCTGAAAGTACAGGACATGCAGCAGGCCTGGGGATTTTGCGCGCGCGTGATCGGGCCAACGTTGTTTACGGAGAAATTGATTTCTTTTACTGAGCGCGGCAATCTCGATGCGCTCAATCTGCTATTGGCGCACGGCGCTAACGTTAATGCCAAAACCAAACACGGATTGACTGCCCTGCATGCGGCCAGGATCAACGGCCGTGAAGGCGCCGCCAAGCTGCTGCTGGAAAAAGGCGCGGATCCCAAGATTGAAATGCCCGCGCCCGAAGCGCTCGTCGATGCACTTTTCGCGGACGCGACAGCGGGAGACGCTCCCGGCGCCGCCGTCTTGGTGGCGCAAAACGGCAACATCATTTACCAAAAGGGATTCGGGTTCGCGAGTCTCGAACATCGCGTGCCCATCACGCCGGAAACCAAGTTTCGTATCGGATCGATTACGAAGCAATTCACGGCCTCCGCGATTCTGAAACTGCAGGACGCCGGCCGGCTCAGTGTGCAGGATCCGCTCTCGAAATTCATGCCGGATTATCCACGCGGCAATGAAGTCACCATTCATCATTTGCTCGCACACACTTCCGGCATTCACAGCTACACCAGCAAACCCGATTTCATTCAGACGGTAACAGTGGAAGTGAAGCCCGAGAGCCTCATCGCGAGTTTCAAAAACGACAAGTATGATTTTGATCCCGGCACGCAATGGCGCTACAACAATTCCGGCTATTTTCTGCTCGGACATTTGGTGGCCAAACTCGCGAATGAATCGTACGATGCTTATCTCAAAAAGACTTTCTTCGAACCGCTCGGCATGACGGATACGGGCGTGCATCGCTGGAACGACATTCTCGCGCATGAGGCAACCGGATATTCGTACATTGACGGCAGGTTTCAGAAGGCGAAAAATTGGGACATGTCGCGCGCCGGCGGCGCGGGTGCGCTGTACTCGACGGTGACCGATCTCTATCGTTGGAACGAAGCGGTGTTCAATGGCAAAGTGTTGAGTGAAAAAAATCTCGCTGCGGCATTCACGCCGGTCACCCTTAAAGATGGCAGCAAGCCGCAAACCGCCGGCGACGGTTACGGTTACGGTTGGGCTATCAGCGACTTTCGTGGAACCAAAGAAATCGCGCACGGCGGCGGTTTGCACGGTTTTGTCACCAGTCTGGCGCGCTATCCCGAGCACAATATGACGGTCACGGTGCTGACGAATTGCGCGCCGACACGCGATTTGAATCCCGGCGACCTCACGCGTGAAATTGCGCAGATCTTTTTGTGGGAGAAAATGGCAAGCCAGGAATCGTATGCGACGGCCACAATTGATCCCAAGCTTTATGATGATTATGTGGGAAAATATGAATACCCCGGCGGCGCGATTCTGACTGTCACGCGCGACGGCAACAAGCTTCTCGCGCAATTGACCGGCCAACCACAGTTTGAAATTTTTCCGCGTTCCGAAACGGAGTTCTTCTGGAAAGTAGTTGATGCCCAAATTTCCTTCGTAAAAAACGAAAAAGGCGAAGTCATTCACGGCCTTCATCGGCAGGGCGGGCAAACGCTTACAGTTCCGCGACTCAAAGAAGAAACTCCGGCGCCGATTGATCCGGCAATTTATGACGCGTATGTCGGGGAATATGAGCTGGCGCCCGGCATGATTATCACCGTGACCAAGGAAGCTGCGCAATTGTTTGTGCAATTAACCGGCCAGCCGAAATTTGAAATTTTCCCGCGCTCCGAGACGGAGTACTTCCTGCAAGTAGTGAAGGCCGACATCAAGTTTGTCAAGGACGAGGCCAGCAAAGTCGTCAATTTGATTTTGAAGCAAGGCGGCATGGAACAAACCGCGAAAAAGATCAAATGATACTCCGACACACTTTAGCCTGGTTCGTTTTGATGGTCGCGGCGATCATCAACGGCGCCATTCGCGAGGCCGTCTACAAAAACCGCCTCGGCGATTTGCGCGCGCATCAGCTCTCCACCCTCACCGGCATTGTCTTGTTCGGTGTGATCGTTTGGGCATTGAGCCGAATCTGGCCGCTGGCCTCGGCGAAACATGCTTGGGCTGTGGGCTTTATCTGGCTGGCCATGACTATTGCATTCGAATTTTTATTCGGACATTTCGTGGCGGGACATCCGTGGCCCAGGCTGCTGCAGGATTATAATATTTTTGCCGGCCGCGTGTGGCTGCTGGTTTTGATTTGGGTGACGATTGCGCCCTGGGTCTTTTACAAGTCGCGATGAAGGAAGCAAAAAGCGCCTGGCAATTGGGCGGAACGCGCGCCTCTGACAGCGGTCATTTACCTTGACTATGTCAGATTCACCGCTGAGAGGCGGAGTTCGCAGGGAATTCTGATAAATCTTGCTCTGCGATCTCTGCGGTGATTTTTGGAATGTGACCTGTTCGAGTTATCTCAGAATCAGGAGAAAGCGCCATGAAGAAAATCACGAAAGTGCTGCTTGGAATCGTTGTTGCCCTGGTCGTGGCGGTTGTTGCTCTCATCGCTGTGACCTATTATTACATGACGCAGGGGCCGGATTTGTCCCAATATGAGCATCTCAGGGATCCGCAGATTTCGATCCTGCCCAATCAAAAGATGATTGTGGTGGAGGCCAAAGGCGATCCCAACGTCATCAGCGGAAAAGCATTTGGCAAATTGTTTGAGTTGTATTTCAAAATAAAGGACACGCCCAAAGGACCGGGCCAACCTGCTCCACGGGCGCGCTGGCCGCTGCCTTTTGACACACCCAAAACGGAATGGATCGGTTTATATGCCATGCCTGTTCCCGAGGCCACAAGCGAGCTTCCGCAATATGAAGCAACGCCTGAATTGAACGTTTCGTTGATGACTTGGGAGTACGGTGAGGTTGCCGAGATTTTGCATCAGGGGCCTTATGACAGGGAGCAGCCCACCGTTGCGCGATTGATGGAGTTCATCAAAACGCAAGGCTATGAGGTTGCCGGCGAACATGAGGAAGAGTATCTCAAAGGCCCGACAATGTTTTCCAAAGGCGATCCCGAGAAGTATGTCACAATCCTTCGCTATCGCGTGAGGAAAACCGCTGGGCCGAGTGTATTTCCCTGAAAATGCCTTTCTGAACGCGCAATTTTGGCGCACGGATTTGCACGGGTTGCCGCAGATAAAAAGCAGCGTGAATTTGTCTCAAGCAGTGTCCGGAAAGCAGTTGGTGACACGTGTGTGCCGCGGTTTACGATTTCGCACAGACATCTGCCGAGCCGGCAAACAAACTCGAGCTACTCTCATGAATGCCCAATTCCTGGTTGGCACTTCCGGCTGGACCTACCCGGAGTGGCAGGGAGTTTTTTATCCCGAGGACTGGCCGAAGCGCCGCTGGTTCGAGTATTATGCCGGGAAATTTGCCACCGTGGAGGTGAATGCGACATTTTATCGAACCTTCAAGGATCAGACTTATCACAAGTGGCGGGAGCAGGCGCCGGCGGCATTCCGCTATGTGTTGAAAGTGCCGCGCGTGATCACGCATCGCAAACACCTCAAAGAGGCCGAGGCGGAAATCAAAAGTTTTTGGCGATCGGTCTCATTGCTCGAGGACAAGCTGGGTTTGCTGCTGTTGCAGCTTGCCCCCGGTTCGGCGTATGATCCGGACAGCCTCAAGCAAGCCCTTCTCGCATTTGGCGATTTCAGAAAAGTCGCGGTGGAGTTTCGCGACAAAAAATGGCTCACCGAGGAAATCAAAGATTTGCTCAAGGAGACCGGCGCGGTTTTCTGCGCCGTCGATTCTCCGAAGAGCAGGCTGGTGGATTGGGTCACGGCTGAAGTCGCTTATATCCGCTTGCATGGCCGCCAGCGCTGGTACAACTACGATTACTCAACCGCGGAACTGCGCGAGATTGCGGCGCTGGCAGGAAGATTGGTGAAAAGTGGCGCCGGCACGGTCTACATTTTTTTTAACAATTCTGTGAATGGCTATGCGCCGCAAAATGCGTTGGCATTCATGAAGATACTGCGGTAGATTTCTGTTACCTGGCTGGCGCGCGCTGTTGCGGCGGGAAAATGTGAGATGATCAAGTTGTCGCGTTCAGTGTTGCGACGGCCAAAGACCATTACCGTCGATGACAGCCGAAGGCGCGCATGGCAACGATCGACCGGCAAGATTGTCGCCGCCAGTCGCTCCATCACCGGCATGAAGCCGTTAGGATGTTGCCGGGATTTTGTGTTGCTGGCAGTGCAATCAAATTAACAAAGTGCGAGGGTGGTGATGATCAAATTTCTGCTCTGGTGTCTGTTGCTGATGTTGTGCTGGCCGCTGGCGCTGCTGGCGTTGGTTCTCTATCCTCTCGTGTGGCTGTTGTTGCTGCCTTTTCGGTTGGTGGGAATCGTGGTGGATGGCGTGCTGGAGTTGCTGCGGTCAATCATCCTGCTGCCGGCACGGTTGCTGCGTGGCGGCCCCAGTCACGTGGAGAAGCCGGCACGTTGAGGCAGCAGGCGGCGGCGCCGCGCCCCCCTGCCTTGCCTCACTGGCGAACTTCCTGAGGCATGCGCGGCAGCGTCCGCCGCTGCTGGCGCTGAATCCACACCAGCAACAGTCCGATGCAAATGAGCGGCAGGAAGGACAGCAGAATAAGGCTCAAGAAGTAAGCGTGCCGCACCTCGCTGCCAGCGGCCGCGTAGCAGCGCGGGCATGCGCCGGCGGCAACCGGCAACAAAATCATCCCCGCCAGCATTCGCCCAATGGGCCAAAATCGTTTCACCATAAACCTCCGTTCTGGCTGTTGTACTTCCTGTGAACAATGCCATGCACCGCTGCCGTTGTCGCGCAAAGCATGCGCTTGGTGACGCGGCAACCCCAACCCTGAAGTTCATTTGTCTCGCGCCCCGCCTGCCAGGAGGTACGGCGCGCCGGCGCTGTTCTCACCCCAAATAAACCAACCCGTACAACACCGGCCAGAGCGCCACCACAAAGAACCAATACACACGACAAAGCTCCAGCCCCTGGAAATTATCCGGGCGATAGCGGCGCTGCCGGGCACGCGCAAAGACCACCGCCAGCACGACAACGGCGGCAAACACGTGCAGACCATGACAACCGATGAGCGTGTAAAAAGTCGCGCCGTAGTTGCTCGACGTCAGCGTCAAGCCGTGCCGAATCAACTGAATCCACTCCCTGCCCTGCAGGGCGAGGAAGAGAAGCCCCAGTCCGCCAGTTGTTCCCAACCAAGAGACCAGAGCTTTCTGGCGGCCTTGGCGGATCGCGGCCACCGCCTGGTGCATCGTCAGGGCGCTGGCGAGCAGGAAGAGTGAATTGATCGCGGTGATCCCCACCGGCAAGCGCGGCTGGCCGACCGGCGGCCACATGCCGCCGGCAGCACGCAGAATCAAAAAAGTGCTGATCAATCCGGCAAAAAACATTGCCTCGGTGCCGAGAAAGATCAACAAGCCGAGCATGGCCTTGTTCGGGAAAGTTTCAGGAAGGCGGTTGAATCTGGCGGCGAGGGTCGCCTCGCCGCCCGCCACTGTGGAGTCAATCGGAAAAGAATTCATTTGATATTTCTCACGCCCTTCGACATTGTGATTCAATGATGATAAGCGATGTCTGGAATCAATGCAAGCGTCATGATGATAAACAAGATCAGCGGCACGATGGCAATCAGGCGCACCAGTCGCTGCTCGAATTTCAGATGCATGAAGTTGACCGCCACCAGAAACGCCTTGACGGCGGCAATGAAAAAGATAAGGGTGACGGTGACCGCCTGTGAAAAAGGCAGAAACACCGCCGCCAGGCTGAGTCCTAGCAGCAATACCAGCCAGGCCCAGACGGCAACGTAGTTGGGACGGTTATGCGGCGTGTTGGCCATGCGCATCTCCTGGTATGATGGAATGGTTTCATTCGCGGCTAGTCACAAAGAGCCGCGACTTCAATAAGCGAGATACAACATCGGGAACAGGAAGATCCATACGATATCGACGAAGTGCCAGTACAGGCCGGCATATTCGACGCGCTGTTGGGTGTGCGGCCAGAGGGTGCCGCGCGCCGCCATCACAAAAAGCGCAAAGATCCAGATGATACCTGCCAGCACGTGCAGCCCGTGCAGGCCGGTCATGGTGAAATAGAACGACCAAAATGTGCCGGCCAGCGGGGTGAAGCCGTTGCCGATCTCGGTGGTGTACTCGATGGCTTTGAATCCCAAAAACAGCAGGCCGCCCAGCACCGTCAAGCCGAGATAGAGTGTCGCACGGCGGCGGTTTTCATCTTCAATGGCAGCATGCGCCAACACCATGGTCAGGCTGCTGGTGAGCAGCACCAGGGTATTGATCGCGCCAATGCCAGTACTGACATGATGCGCCATCTCGGACCAGGCGCCGGCGCTCGCCATGCGATAGAGGACGTAGCTGCCGATTAGCCCTCCAAAGACCATGATTTCGGAGGCGAGAAACCACCAAATTCCCATTTTGCCGATCGCCATCCCGCCCGCCGGCGGCGCGTCGGCACGGATTTCAGCGGTGACCACAGTGCTCATCGCTTCTTTCTCCTTTTTGGGGTTGCGGGACACACTGACTCATTGACTTTTTGATGCGTTGACTTGCGTCGCCGGGCACGCCGGCTTGATCACCGGGCGTGCGGCGCGGTTGCCTGCACTCAGGCTGTGCTTTTCTCCAGCGGCTGATACTGCGGCTGCCAATCTTCACTGGTTCCGGGCTGGCTATAGCCATAGGGGCCGTGATATACGCGCGGCAGGGTTTCGAAATTGCCGTGGGGCGGCGGAGAGGGCGCAGCCCATTCCAGAGTGTTGGCCTGCCAGGGATTGCGGCCGGCGAGGTTGCCCCGGAACATGCTCCAGAAGAAATTGATGATGAAGGGAAGCTGGCCGAGCAACAGAATGATGGCGGCGATGGTGATGAATTCGTTGAGCGGCTGCTGCGGCTTGAGGAAATCATATTGCGTCGGATTGTAGATGCGCCGCATCTGGCCGCCCAGGCCGAGCAGAAACATTGGGCCAAAGACGAGATTGAAGCCAATGAAGGTGAAGGCGAAATGAATCTTGCCGAGCAGCTCGTTCATCAGCCGGCCGAACATTTTCGGAAACCAGAAATAGATGCCGGCAAAACCGCCGAAAATCGCGGCGGAAAAAAGGGTGTAGTGGAAATGTGCCACCACGAAAGCGGTGTCATGCAGGAAAATGTCCGCCGGCGCCGAGCCCAGGAAAATGCCGGTCAGGCCGCCGACGATGAAAACGCCCAGGGTGCCGAGGGCGAACAGCATCGGCGTGGTGAAGCGCAGGGCGCCGCGCCAAATGGTGGCGATCATGGCCAGCACAATGAGCGTGAACGGCACCGAGATCAGAATCGTGGTGATGCTGAACGGCATGACCAGCTTGAAATTCATGCCACTGACGAACATGTGATGCGCCCAGACGATGAAGCTAAGCACGCTGGCCACAATTGTGGCATAGACAATCGGGCGGTAGCCGAAGATGGGCTTGCGGGAAAACACCGGCATCACCTCCAAAATGGCGCCGATGCCGGGCAGCAGGATGACGTAGACCTCGGGGTGGCCGAAAAACCAGAAGAGGTGCTGCCACAGCAGGGGATCGCCGCCGTGCGTCGCTACGAAAAAGCTGGTGCCCGCCGTGCGATCGAGCAGCAACAACACCGCCCCAGCGATCAAAGGGCCGACGGAAAGCATAAAAACCACTGCGGCGGAAAGCTGCATCCACACCATCAGCGGCAGACGCATCATCGTCAGGCCGGGGGCGCGCATGCTGATGGCGGTGGTGAGGAAGTTGATGCCGCCCATCAGGAAGGAAGCGAATTCCAGCGCCAGGGCCAGCAGCCAGAGCGTGATACCCAGATTCACGCCGGTGTAGGTGGGATCAGCGGAGAGCGGCGGATAGCCGGTCCAGCCCGCAGAAGCTGCTCCGCCGGGAACAAAAAAGGAAGCAAGTAAAACCAGCGAGGCCGTGAAGATCGTCCAGAAGGACATCATGTTGAGGCGGGGGAAGGCCATGTCCGAGGCGCCCACCATCAACGGAATCAGGAAATTGCCCAGGCCGCCCAGCAGCAACGGCATGGCGACGAAGAACACCATGATGGTGCCATGCATGGTGACCAGGGCATTGTAAAATTCCGGCGGAATAATGCCCCCAAATGCGGTAGGTTCGGGAATCCAGCCGGCACCGAACACGGGCGTCTCGGGCCAGGCAAGCTGCCAGCGCATCATATAGGCCAGCAGTCCGCCCACCAGCGCCATGAAGAGGGAAAGAAACAAGTACTGTTTGCCGATGACCTTGTGATCAATGGAAAAAATGTAGCGTCGCCAAAAACTCAGACGCGTGCCGCCATGCGCATGTGAATCAACAGCCATGCATTCCTCCTCAGAGATGGTCTTGTGAAAACAGCGTTGGGACGACAAGAGCGGATTATTCCTCACTCAATTCGAAATTGTTTTGGCATTCCGGACACAGGCCGTGGGTGAAATCGGCGTCGGAATGCCGCTGGATGTAATCCTCCAGTTTGTTCCAGTAGCCACGGTCATCGCGAATTTTCTTGCAGCCGGCGCAGATGGGGATGAGGCCGCGCAGGGTTTTGACATTGGCCAAGGCCGTTTGCAATTCCGCGATCAACTTTTCCCGTTCGGCCGCCGCGCGGGCGCGCTCGGCGAAAACCCCTCGCAGCCGCTTCACCATTGGCCGGAAGATGAACAATGCCATCAACGCCAGCACTACGATGGTGATGAGCAGAACGCCACGTTCCAACAATTGCAGTTGCGCGACGGCAGTCTCGCCCTCGCGTTGTTGCTGTTTCACCAGCTCATCAAGCGACTGTAACAGCGCCGGTGAAGCGGCGGCGAGGTACTGCCATTGGGGATGAGCGTACGTCAGCGCCCGGTCCTCCGCCTGCGCCAGCGTCCGGCTGGCGGACAAGAACACCTGCAGGCGCTGGTGCAAATTGTGCGGCGGGTAAAAACACAATGTGTGAATCGCCGCGGAGGGCCGGCCGGGCAGCGGTTGAGCGGCGTCACCGTGCAACAGGCCGTGCATGCCGCCGGTCATTTCCTCCATGGTGTGCTGCATCTCCTGCCGCCAGTGCTTTCTCTCCGCCGGCGTCTGGCTGTGGATCAGCCGCAGCGCGTGCAGGGTGAGATACTGCGAGAGCAGACGCTGTCGGCCGCTGAGGTTGATCAGCGCTGCGCGTCCGCGCTCGGCGGCAATTTTCTTCTGCAGAAAATGATCTGACAGCAGGGCCACGATGGCCAGTATACCGAGAGCGAGAAGATAGCGGCGCGTCATTCCCCGCAGAAAGGCTTTTTCCATGGGCTAAATGTGTCTCGGGCACTGTCCGTGCGTGCCCGGCTTACAAAGCCGCCGCCTGCGTGGAGTCTGCGCTTGGCGCCGGCCAGTGCGTTTGCAACCAGTTGGCATAGCTGGCCTCGTCATGCACGAATAGGAAGCCACGCATGGTGTAATGGCCATAGCCGCATAACTCGGCGCAGGCGATTTCATATTCGCCGGTGGCCACCGCCTCGAACCACGCCGGAATTTGCCGGCCCGGCAGGCAATCCTGTTTCAGTCGCAGTACCGGCACGAAGAAACTGTGAATCACATCGGTGGCGCCCAGCGTCAAAGCCACTTTTTTGTTGACCGGCACGTGTAACTCGTTTTCCAGGGTCAGGTCGTCATCCGTGCCAAAACGGCGGTCCGGTCCGGGGTAGGTGAAATTCCAGTTGAACTGTTTTCCAGTCACCTGCACATGCACTTCACAGGGGGGAATCTCGCCTTTAATCTTGCTCCATGCCGCGGTACCGGCAAAGTCGATGCCCAAATCCAGCAGAAACACGATGCCCGTCGGCACGAGCACCCAGGCAAACTCCGACAACTTTTCTCCACTGAATGAGGCGGCGATATGCCCTTTGCGCCGGCGGTGGCGAATGATGACGTAAACGATGATTGCCTCGCTGATGAGGAAGCCGATGGCGGTGAGATAGAAAATCAGCCAGAACACCTCATCGAGATCACTGCCATAAGTGGAAATGTTTCGCGGGAACCAGTCGAACATGAAATCGCTCTCCTCAGGTAATGATGGGTGATTGCATATAAGGCTTCCCAACAAGGTGATGGGTTTGGTAATTGCGTTCGCAAGTCCGGGCTTATGTCACAATCTCGACCGGTGACTTTAGCCCGTCTGGCAAGGGAAATCGCGCTGCCCCCGCCTTGCCTGGCTTTGCCTCGCAAGCCCTGCGAGCGAATGCGCGCCCAGGATGTTTTCGACGCTGCGTTGTGCCTGCTGCCAAACCAGATGCACGGCACACCAGCGATCGCGCGAGCAGGCGCCGGGGTGAAGCAGGCACGCGTTCAACACCAATTTGCCCTCGGCAGCAGTCACAACCTCCAGCAACGAAATCTGCTCCACAGGTTTTGCCAGCGTGACGCCGCCGTTGGCGCCTCGCTGCGAAAGCAGCAAACCGGCTTTCGTCAAGAGTTGCACGATTTTGCGCAAGAAGGTCGCGGGAATGTCCCATGCTTTTGAAATTTCCCGGATCGGTACCACGGCGCCGCGTGGCTGTGCCGCCAGGTGCAACATGGCGCGCACCGCGTATTCGCCGGTCATGGTAAGATGAAGCATGATGGTCGTAAAGAGGATAGTTTTTGTCTTATTTAAAATGTCACGGGAGGTGTCAAAACTCGTGCCGGTAATCATCATGACTGAGGCGTCGGCTGCCTCCTTGTTTTTTCAGCACGAAAGTCGCAACTTTCGATCACGATTTGATCGCGCCTTCTCATATTTGAAAAAATCGGATAAAAAGTTCCTATTTTTGAGAAAACCCTGCCCAGGTTCAGACTCTGCTCACTTTATAGTGAGCACAGATAATTTCTGAATGAGAAAGCCGCCATGACGAACATGCTTTCCAAGTTTGCGGCAGCAGCGACGCGGTTCATGTCGTGACGAGTCGATGTGTTCGCGCAAAAACCCGAGGAGGCCACCGCCATCGTGCGCAAGCTCGGCGAGCATTAGCGCAGTATACTTAGGCCGGCGCGATGGAAATGGAGAGCCTCACCCCATACTGGCAGCGCACCCTGCGCCTCAGGAACAAAATGTGGATGAGATGAGGCTGATTGAATTGAGATACAACTAACATTGATGCCTATTTGTTGTGTCCTCGTTCGGCGCTGCTCGACAGACGATGCCGTTTACCAGCACGAGTTTAAGGTTCAGCATTTTTTAGAGTCGTAAGCAGGGTCACAAAATAAATTATTCCCGTTCAGGCACTTCCGACGTGTTTTGCAACTGAATTTTGTTGTTGTCAATTTTCGGAAAGTTCGCGAATTTTTTCTCAGAACTGCAAAAATAGACTCGTCAGAAAAAAGATTAAATGAACTAAGTTGTTTAAAATATTTAATGCGCTTCGCGAAGCGCCAAACACCCGTTTTGGGCATGAAGATTGCCATTTTTGATATATGCGCTGTTCGAGAATTTTTGCAGCATGTGAAAATGTGAATGTACATGTGATGAGGTGTCGTTTCGCGAGTAATTCTTGATACGACAGATGAAAGACATGCTTGTGCGAAGGCCAGGAATTATTGTTTGAGGAAAATAAAGTAAAATGAGAATCTGCGGCTAATGCCGGCATTTTCATAGAGAGGACGTAAGAGGGTTTGGCATTTTTTGACAAAGCCGAAGAGCGTCCATCAGAGTTGAGTAGTTTTTTGCCCGAAGCGTTATCCCTCCTTATTCAGCGTCCCCTAAAGCCTTCGCAACGCGACGCTACCTTCCTATTTTTTTAGCGCCCGTGCCTTTCATTATAATCTCTAAGCGGGTATTTCCACCTCCTCGTCTGTTTCAACAGGTAGAATTTCCCGCGAGCGATTTTCAAGAACACTGGCTTTCCTGCCGCTAGGTTGCATCATCGCGCCGCCACATGCTCAAAAATTCCCCCCTCATGCAGGCTTGAGACATGAAAGGAGGTGAGGCTCAAGCATTCTCGCTTTTTGGATTCACTCATTGCACGGCAGGTCTGCAAAGTTGCCACAGCGAATGACCTGCCCAACTTTGATTCCTATGGAGGTAAACATGCCAAGAAGGTTTCTGTGCATGGCAGCGGCTTTACTTTGGCCAGTTCTGCTTTATGCCGGCACCACAGGCAAAATTGCCGGAGTGGTGAAAGATAAAGAAACGGGCGAGCCTCTGCCGGGCGCCAATGTTATTATAGTTGGCACGACATATGGCGCCTCCGCCAATTTGGATGGTGAATATGTCATTCTCAATCTACCGGTGGGCGCTTATTCGCTCAAGGCCAGCTTGATCGGCTACACGGATGTTCTTATGCACAACGTGCGGGTAAGCGCGGATTTGACCACCGAAGCCAATTTTGATTTACCCTCCACGACGCTGGCCCTGGGCGAGATCGTGGTGGTTGCCGAACGGCCTTTGGTCAACAAAGGCGCAACCAATTCAGTGCGCATTACAACAGCAGAAGATATCAAGAACTTGCCGGTGCGCGGCTTTCGAGATGTTGTTGGTATTGAAGCCGGCGTCGTCAAGGTAGGAGAGAGGTTGTACATTCGCGGCGGCCGCCGTGAGGAAATTGCAACATACATCGACGGCGTTTATCAAAACAATCCCCTGACCGGTCGCGCTTCCGGCGACCTCGCCAATAACGCCATCGAAGAAGTCAATTATCAAGCCGGCGGTTTCAATGCCGAATATGGCTTTGCCAACTCCGGCGTGATTTTGACCACCACAAAAACCGGCGGCAGCACATACAATGTTTCTGGAGAGATGATCACAGACACCTGGCTGAGCCAGACCGACAAGCATCTCGGCGCCTATTCCTACGGCTATAATGTTTATAACTTCTCGGTCAGCGGGCCGGTGCCCGGTTTCAGCGAAAAGCGCGTGAAATTCTATCTGGGCGGCGAAAGAAGATTTTTGGAGGACGCAACGCCTTCGAGTTTTGCCTTTCAACGCCTGGTGATGGATGCCGACGGCAACCCGCTGGATGCCAACGGCAATCCCATTACCCGGGCTGACGCAGCCTCGGCCACCGGCTATAATTTGGATGATGCCTTTCCACAATACGATACCGACGGCGTGGTGAAGGAGTATCAATTCGACGAGCAAGGGCCGTGGCCGGATCGCGCCTCTTCGCAATGGTTGTGGAACGGCAACCTGAGCATTGATTTAAAGTCTCTTCAATTCAAGCTGGGCGGCAATTCGCAACGAGAGGAACTGCGTTTGTTAACGGGCTTTGCTCCCGGAGCCGATTATCAAAACAATCTTGCGGGCACAGGTGTGGGCTTTTCGTTATGGAATTCGCAAAACAATCCGCGCCAAAGAAATTACCGGGATTCCTACTTTGCCAAAGCCACGCACACCCTCAGCGCGAAAGCGTTCTATACGTTTCAAGTGAATTACTTTCGCGACGATTTCGTGCGCTCCAGCATTGTCTTTGGCGACAACTTCTGGAATGTGGGTGATGCCCCCGGAACCGACATCGGACAGTATGGCCCGCAAGGCGATGGCTTGGTGAATCCCTATATCACGCAAACCGGCAGCCGGCCGCGTTTGGATCCGCGTTCAGCCAACTTGTTCGCCACCCTGGGAACTCAGCCGGGCGATTATTGGAAACAAAATTGGACGTTTTGGGGCGCCAAGGGTGATTTGACCTGGCAGATCGGGCGTGAACATGAACTCAAAACCGGATTTGAGTATCGCTACAACACGTATCGCCAGTATCAAATCGGCGGCTATGGCGCTGCAGATTTGCATACCCTTGCCGGCAACCTTGCGCAAGTGGGACAAGGCGGCATTACGGCCGAGCAAGCCTATCAATTCCGCTTTGCAGACCCCTTTGGCTATGACATCTTTGGCAACAAAGCGGACGATTCCGAACTGGGTCGGAATGCGGCCAAGCATCCGAAAATTGCCGCGGTTTATTTGCAGGATAAGATCGAGCTGAAAGATTTGGTGCTCAACCTCGGTTTGCGGTGGGATTATTTTGATCCGGCTTATGACGGCATCAGGAATGTCGAGCGCGTCACCACGACCACCAATACCTCGGCAGGCAGCATCACTGATCTTGCGGAAGAGAACTTCACGGACAACGAGAAGCGCTCCAGCCTCAGCCCGCGCATTGGTGTTTCTTTCCCGGTTTCAGATCGTACCGTGTTTCACGGCCAATACGGCAAGTTCGTGCAAACACCCGAGCTGCAACGCTTGTACGTTTCCACGATTCAATATGCCTGGAATTTGCAGTCGGGCAACTTTTTCACCAATGAAAATCCCAATCTGGCGCCGATTCGCACCACAGCATACGAAGTGGGTTTCCGGCATCAACTGGGTGATAATGCCGCGGTGGATGTGACCGCTTATTACAAAGAAATTCGCGATTACGTCCGCTTGCGCAATTTGGATTTTGCCCAACCGATTCCGTACGCGCTTTATACCAACGAGGACTACGGCACGGTTAAAGGCGCCTCCGTCACCTTTACGCTGCGCCGCACGAACCGTTTTGCGGGCACGGCGAATTATACCCTGCAATATGCCGCCGGCACCGGCAGTGATGCCAACACGTTCTACAACATCGCGTGGCAGCAAGGCCGGGATCCGACGTTTGTCGCGCCGCTCGACTTCGATCAACGCCACACGGGCTCGGTCAACGTTGATTTCCGCACCAATAAAGAAGACGGCCCCACGATTCTTGGCGGCAAGCTTCTGGGCAATTTGGGCTTGAATCTGCTGCTGACGTTTGGCAGCGGCTTGTCCTATACGCCGGTGCGTGTGCAAACCGAAGTCTTTGGCGGCACCAGCGGCTACTTCCCCATTGGCCAGGTCGGCTCGGCTACCGGTCCCTGGACCTATCAATTGGATATGAAGCTCGACAAAACGTTTGCCCTGAGCGGCCTTGATCTGACCGCCTACTTGTGGGCGATCAACCTGACCAACGCCTTGAATGCGAGCTGGGTCTATCCTGAAACGGGTGAACCGGATAACGACGGCTATTTGGACACCGTCGCCGGGCAGAATTTCGTTAATCAATGGGGCCCCAATGGCGTGGCGCTGTACCAATTCCTGCTGCGCAACCCGTTCATGGTCGGTCCGCCACGGCAGTTGCGTCTTGGCTTGCAATTCAATCTCTGAGTTCCGGAGAGGAGATTAATTATGAGAAAAATTTTTCATCTTCTAACGATTCCCCTCATACTTGCTCTGAGCCTGCTGTTGCTGCATGAGCCCGGCTTCTCAGAGGAAAAGAGTGGAAGAAAAGGCCCATCCCTTGCCAAACCCACCGTGATTGACGTGGAAACCGTTGACGGCAACCGTATTTTCAACTATTTGAACAATCGCGGCGCCTGGAGTTTCCACAACAACCCGGTCGGCTTCGGCATGCAATGGCCCGGACAAAGCGGCCATTCCATCGATTTCGCCTCCGGCATTTGGGTGGCGGGATTGGTCAACAGTGCGATTCGCACGGCGTGTGCGGAGTTTACTTATGAATTCCAGCCCGGTCATATTAAGCCTGACGGCACGCCGGACGATGCCAACAGCCCGCGGCATCAGATTTTGAAAATTCAAAAAGGCGATTTGTTGAATGAAGGTTTCAACAACCCCGACTACACTGCCTGGGTGGAAGATCTGTATCAACTCGGGGCGCCGATTCAGCGCGACGAGCATGGCGATCCCATTCTCAGCGCCACGGGCAAGCGCATTCCCGCCATGATTGGCGACCAAATGCTCTGGATGGTTTACAACGACGGCAATCCTGGCGATCATGCGCTGTTTGGCACCCCGCCGATTGGCCTGGAAGTGCAGAACACCATCTGGGTCTTCAATCGCCCTGATGCTTTTGGCGATATGATGTTTCTTAAGTTTTTGCTGATCAATAAGGGACAAAGCGATTTGGAAAATGCTTATGTCGGTTTGTGGTTCGATATTGATCTGGGCGACTCTAATGACGATTTGGTGATGTGTGACACCACGCTGTCCCTGGCGGCATTCTGGAATGACGGCGATGACACGGATTATCAACCGCCGCCGGCCATCGGTGCTGACTTTTTTCAAGGCCCGATTGTGCCTTCGCCGGGCGATACCGCCAATGTTTCCGGGCGCAAAATTCCCGGTTACAAAAACTTGGGCATGACGTCCTTTGCCAAATACATTCGCGGCGGCCCGCCGGATACGCAAGATCCTGAATTGGCCTCGGAGGCCTACAACTTCATGCTCGGCCTCAACGGCCTGGGTGTGGAAATTATCGATCCCACCACCGGGCGGCCAACCAAGTTTGTCAATGTCAGCGATCCTGAAACCGGCACCGGCTGGGTGGATGGCGTTGAGCTGGAACCCGCGGACCGTCGCATGTTGATGAATACCGGCCCGTTTACGTTGGATCGCTGGGTTGATACGGACGGCGACGGCCTGGCTGAAGTTGGCGAGCCGGGCGTGCAGGAAATCGTTGCCGCCGTGTTGATTGCCCAGGGCACCAACGCGAAAAACAGCGTTACGCGCTTGAAACAAGCGGATGTGTCGGCGCAATTGGCGTATGATCTCAACTTTGCGCTGCCGCCTTCGCCTGCGATTCCCAACGTGACGGTGCACAATTTGGATCGTGAAGTCTTGTTGACATGGGATGACGCGGTGGAATCCTATGAAGCTGTGGATCAAGTTGATGTGGATGACGAAGGCAATCCCACCTCCTACACGTTTCAGGGCTACAACATCTATCAAGTCAACGCGCCTACCGTAGGGCCGGGGGTAACGGTATTGAAACTGGCGACGTATGACGTCGCTGATGGCGTGGGAGACATCAAGGACTTTGTTTTCAGCGAGGAATTCGGCGAAACCGTGGAAGCTACGGTGCAAAGGGCGCCAGATACGGGCATTCAGCGCTATTATCGCATCACCTCTGATGCCTTGCGGGGCGGCAATCCCTTGAGCAACTGGAATAACTATTGGTTTGTGGTAACGGCTTACGGTTACAATCCTCATGGCATTCCGCGCATTCTGGAATCACCCATGAGCACGATAACCGTTCAGCCAAAACCGGCGGCAGGCGGATTGAAGACCAAATCCCGCTTCCATCAAATGATTGCAGCGATAGGCCCGGATACCACCTTCAATGCCACCCATACCACCACCGGCAGCTTGAGTGATGGCCAGCTCGAAGTGTATGTGGCGGATCCCAGCCAGGTGACCGGCCGCGAATATCGCGTGATTTTCGAAGTCGTTGGCGACCGAACAGTTTGGCATTTGGAGCGCATCGATCCCACCGGGCCGGTGCGTGTGCTGTCGAATCAAACCAATCAGGCTGGTGATGAGAGCTATACCATTGCCGATGGTTTGCTGGTGAAGGCGATTGGTCCGCCGAATGATTTCAAGAGATTCTTGTGTACAGCCAACGGCGCCGGCGCCATTACGCCTCCGGTGATGGCGGCATTTGCTTTCAACAGCAGCGGCTTTCCGACCAGCGATGGTTTGCCGGTGGAAGCTAACGTAAATGATCGGCCTCCGGCCAATCAACAGGTTGGCGGCGGGCGTTGGGGCATTCACACCGGTGAAGTCGGCGGATTCGACTATGAATTGTTCATTTCGCGGACCACGCGGGAGGGCGCGCGCTGGGGCAGAATTGTTCCGTATGATTTTGAGATTCGCTTTACGGCTGCGGGCAGTGTAGCGCTCTATCCGCTGGATTTCTCCGGTTTGCCGAATCATGTTGTCCTGCAAGTGCCGTTCGAGTTGTGGCGCATTGGCGACAGCCGCAATCCCGATCCCAGCGATGATCTGCGCTTGATTCCTTATATCATCGACAACAATGAGAACGGCGTGTTTGACTTGTCAGGCACCGATCATTCCATCTCTGGCGGCGACAACGATCCGGAGACGGATTGGATTTACTGGATGCTGCCCAACAATCAAACCCCGGGCGACGCGGGCTATCAAGCCTTTGTCACCGCGGTGACGACCAACCCTGCGGGTTATGAATTCGGCAGTGATTGCGTCGAAATCATGGCGCGCATGGTGTTGGTCAATTTCAATGCCGGCAGCGTCAGTGATCCCGCTTTCCCGGCAAATGTCAATCAAACCATGCCGGAGACGGGAACCATTTTCCAAATCTTGACGACCAAGACAAATCAACCGGCTGATTTGTACACGTTCAACACCGCGGGTTTCGAAGCGGAAGTGACCGAACAGGCTGCCAAATCCGCCGCGCAACTGGTCAATATCTTTCCGAATCCCTATTTGGGCCAAAATCGCGGTGAAGTCAACCCGGTGGACCGGTACATGACACTCACGCATCTGCCCGATGGCGCAGTGATCCGAATTTTCACACTTGCAGGTGATCTCATTCAAACAATCGACGACGCCGCGCGCGCCCAGCAAGGCACGCTCGGCACGGGCACGGCCAGATGGAATTTGCGGAATCAGGACGATGTGCCGGTAGCCAGCGGCATGTATTTCATCCATGTGGACATGGGAGCGTTGGGTGCGAAAGTTCTCAAAGCTGCCGTTTTCATGCCGGAAGAAAGACTGGACAAGTTTTAATGGAAAGGAGTGACACAGATGAAAGTGAATAAAGTTGTACTGATTGTCAGCGTGCTCCTGATTGCGGCCCAGGCTTTCGCCGGCACGGGTAAACGAAAGGGAACCGCCGGTGCGCAGGAACTCCTGCTGCCGGTCGGCTCGGTGGGCACAGCTTTGGGAGGCGCCAATCTTGCTCACGTGTCCGGGGTGGAGGCCATGTTTTGGAATCCCGCTGGCTTGGCGGCCAGCCCGCATTCTGCTGAAGTGATGGTCTCCCACCTCCGTTATATTGCCGATGTCAACGTCAACTATGTCGCCGGCAATTTCAAATCAGGTGATTTTGGCGCGCTGGGATTAAGCATCAAATCGCTTGATTTCGGCGAGATTCCGGTGACCACCGAAGTGAGTCCGGACGGCACGGGCGAAGTGTTTGCCCCCACGTTTTTGACGCTGGGTCTCACGTATTCCCGCGCCATGACGGATCGTATTCACTTCGGCACGAACGTCAAAGTCGTTACCGAGCGCATTTTGCGCGAGTCGGCCAACGGCCTGGCGTTTGACTTCGGCCTGCAATACGCCACAGGCACCGGTCTCAATCTCGGCATCACGTTGAAGAACATCGGGCCGAATATGAAATTTGACGGCGGTGATTTGGAAGTCTTCACCAAAGATATCTCAGACCGGCCGGATACCGAAGGCGAGAATACGCGCATTCCGTTGTCGTCTTTTGAATTGCCCACCTCGCTCGAGATTGGCTTGTCGTATAATCTCAAGTTCGGCGAGGCCGGCAATCTCATGCTCATGACGACGTTCTTGAACAACAATTTTTCGCTTGATGAATATCGTTTCGGCGGCGAATACAGCGTCAACGACCGCATGTTCATTCGCGGCAGCTATGTTTTGGGGTATGACGCCGACGAAGACAAGATTCGCAGCTCCGACAAGGATAACTTCATCTGGGGCCCCTCGGTGGGCGCCGGTATGAATTTCAATCTCGGACAATCCATGCTGTTCAATTTGGATTATGCCATTCGTTTTACCGAGCTGTTTGACAACAACCAGTGGTTTACCCTCCAGGTGAAATTCTGACGAGGCGGGAGGTTGTTTTTGGAGAGCAAAGGCCGGTCCGGCGGGGGCCGGCCTTTTGTGCAATCAGCTTTTCAGGCGTGGAATAAATTCTGAAAGTTTATGGCGGAGAATTATTTGTCGGCAGCACGATTTGAATTCATTCTGTCGACAAATCCTCCTGCAAAATTTTTTCGGCAAGTCTCCCTCATGGCAACAATAAGAATTGCAGCGTGTGCCATGGCGTTGTTGTTGGTCGCGCCCGCATACCCGCAAATGAACGCGACTTTTGACCTCGCCTGTTTTCGTTATGATTCGTCGCAAGTTTATACCGAGCTTTACTATGCGGTGCCGCTGTCCGGCTTGAAATTCGTGAAGACGGAAACTGGCCGTTGGCAGGCGCAGGCGCTTATCCGCGTTTCTATTTCTAAAAACGATTCCTTGTGGCGGGAAGAGGCTTGGAAGATGGAGAAAAATGTCGCTGCGCTTGCCGAGATTCAATCCGGTCAGGCCATGGTGGATGTGGCGCGTTATGTCACCGCCCCGGGCAAATATCGTTTCGAGATGTCTTGGGAAGATCTGCACACACCGGGTGCGGTGCAAATGATGCCGCGTGAAATCACGGTGGCAAACTTTCCCGCCGGCAGACTGAGTTTAAGCCAAATCGAACTTGCTATTGCAATCAAAACTATCCCGCCGGAGGCGAACAATCGGTTCTATAAAAATGGCTTGGAAATCATACCGAAGCCCGATGCCATTTTCGGGGCGCAAGCACCGCTGCTTTACTATTATGTCGAAGTTTACAATCTCTCCTCGGCTTCTTTCTCCGGCGCCTATCGCACGCAATGCCAAATTTTGGACGCCAACGGCCAGCCTGTGCCGATGGTGAGGCCCCGTTTGCAGACCAAGCGGGCGCAAGCTGCGAGCGCAGAGGCCGGCATGTTCAACGTCTCTGCGCTGCCCACCGGCGTTTTTGACCTGCAATTTGCCATTGTTGATTCGAACCAGGCGATCCTGCGATCAACCTCCAAACGATTTTATGTTTACCAGCCGGATTCAACGAAAGCGATGGCGCAAGAAGTGCCGGCAATAACGGAACAGATAAGCCAGGAATATCAGATAGCAAACGAGAAGGAATTGGATGAACACTTCGCACGCGCAAAATATATTGCTGACCGGGAGGAGATAAAAGCTTATAAGAGTCTGACGAGCGCGGAGGCCAAACGCAAATTTTTGACGGCCTTTTGGCAACGGCGCGATCCCACCGCCAACACGGCGCGCAATGAATTCAAACTTGATTATGACAGCCGTTTGGCCTATGCCAATGAGCATCTGCAAAACTACAGCCGCGCCGGCTGGAAAACCGATCGCGGCCGGGTGTATATCGTTTATGGCCCGCCCGACGATGTGGAGCGGTTTGTCAATAATGCGCTTTCATATGCATATGAAATTTGGCACTACGATCGCATCGAGGGCGGTGTGATTTTCGTTTTTGTGCAATTGCAAAGCATCGGCGAGTATGTGCAGATACATTCGACCAAGCGGGGCGAACCACAAAACGAAGATTGGGAGGCGCAAATTAAAAAATAGGCGCCATGCCCCCCGCGATGGGGCCATGTTGCGAACAATCGCAACCCAATCATTTAAAGAAGGCATGGTACTTTGATTGCTTCATATCCTGCGCCATATCTGCAATATTTCTGCTTTTGAGCATATCTGCAATCCCCTCGCGCAATTCTGCCCATTTCTGATGCGTGGCACAGGGATTTTTTTCCGAACAGGCCGGAAAGCCCAACACACACGTGTGCAAAAAGTCGCTGCCATCCAGCGCTTCAATAATGTGAAACAGAGTAATCTCTCGCGCCGGCTTTGCCAGCTTGAATCCCCCGGCTCGGCCCTTGAATGAAAGCAACAATTTTTGGTGCGCCAGATTCTGAAGAATTTTGGCCAGGAAAGGCGAGGGGAGTTGCACTTTGCTTGCCAACTCGGTGATCGAAGTCATTTCATTGGGCGGCTTTGCGGCAAGGTAAAGCAGCGCTTGCAGCGCATATTCACATTGCCGGCTAAAGATATGGCTCATGATTCTCACTCGAGTGATAGCGGCGCGACTTTAGCCCCGGGCCGGTATTGTGCGGGGAAAGAATTTTTCTCAAAAATGAGATGAAAAACTCCCATTTTTGCAAACATGGGAATAGGTTAGATGCGGAAACGCCCTAACTTCTTATTATTTTAAATAAGATAAAAAAGTCTTATTTAGGCATAAGAATTGTATCCAGAAATCATACCACAACTAAAACCGGATATTTATGCCTGAAAAATACCGCGTACAGATTCCCGACCTTGCCTTCTGGCAAAATCTCGTGCCCTGCCAGATGGGCTGCCCGATTCGCACCGACGCCGGGCGCTACGTGCAGCTCATTGCCGAAGGCAAATACGAGGAAGCCTATCTCACCGCGCGCTCGCCCAATCCGTTTGCGAGCGTGTGCGGTCGCGTGTGCGCTGCGCCGTGCGAAGATTTTTGCCGCCGCGGCAAAATCGATGCGCCGGTTAGCATTCGCGCGCTGAAAAGATTCGTCACCGAAAAGTACGGCGTGGAATCGTTGGCGCCCGACAAGCAAGACGAATTGTTTCAAGGCAAACAGGAAGCCGGCAACAAGTGGCGCTGGCATTTGCCCGTGCAGATTCAAACGCGCAAAGATATCGTCAAGAACAAAAAAGTTGCAGTTATCGGCTCGGGTCCGGCGGGGCTTTCGTGTGCGCACGATTTGGCGTTAATGGGATATCAAGTTACCGTGTTCGAAGCCACGAATATCGCCGGCGGCATGTTACGCCACGGCATTCCGGAATACCGGCTCTCGCGCAGCTTGATCGACAAAGAGATTGATAAAATCAAAAACCTGGGCGCAGAAATCCGTTACAACACGCCGTTAAACGAAAAGTTTGGCCTCAGCGAACTCAAGCAGCAAGGTTATGAGGCCGTCTTCATTTCCGTGGGCACGCAGCGCGGCCGCGATTTGAATATCGAGGGCGCGCAGCTCGACGGCGTGATCAAGGCTATTGACTACTTGATTAACATCAACAATGGTTATCGCGTCAATCTCGGCAAAAAAGTTTTGGTGATCGGCGGCGGGTTTGTTGCTTTTGACGCCGCGCGCATGGCCTTACGCGGCGGCCCGGAGGCAGAGTCTCCCAGCATACACGAAGCGGTGGACGCGGCGCGTGTGGCCATGCGCGCCGGCGCCGCGGAAGTACACATTGCCAGCCTGGAATCGTTTGCGGAAATGCCGGTGTTGCGCACGGCGCAGGGACATGAGGAGTTCGAAGAAGCGCAGCGCGAAGGCATCGTGTTTCACCCGCAGCGCGGCCCGAAACGGTTCCTGAGCGACAACGGCAAAGTCAAGGCCGTGGAGTTCATCGGCGTCACGCGCACCTATGATGAAAACGGCCGCTTCAATCCGCAATATGACGCCGGCTACTCGGAAATTTTTGAAACGGATTCCGTGATTCTTGCCATTGGCCAGCAAACCGATCTTTCTTTCATTAAAACTTCTGATGGCGTTGAGTTGACGCCCAACAAGCTCATCAAAATTAATCCAGCAACTCTGGCCACCACCGCGCCTGGAATTTTCGCGGGCGGCGATGTGGCCTTTGGTCCCCGCAACATTATCGACGCGGTAGCCAATGGCAAAAGAGCCGCGCTTTCGATTGATGAATACTTGCGCGACGTGAAGCCGCAGGCGTTTTACAATCTGCTTATTGAAAAAATTCCCACGCGCCAATTTACACGGCCGGAGGATTTTGAGCAGTTGGAACGGCAGGCGCCGCCGACCATCGATTTGCAGCGCCGCACCGGCATCTCCGAAGTCGAAGAAGGCTATAACGAAGCACAAGCGCGCCGGCAAGCCGAACGTTGTTTGTCGTGCCACATTCAAACCATTTACGACGCGGAAAAATGTGTGATGTGCAACCGCTGCGTCGATATTTGCCCGGAGTATTGTTTGAAGCTTGTGCCTTTCGAGCAATTGGATTTTGATGAAGCGACTAAGGAAAGGCTGCGCGAGCAATATCACCTCGATCCGTTTCAACCGGCCTCGGCGATGTTGAAAGACGACGACACCTGCATTCGCTGCGGGTTGTGCGCCGTTCGCTGCCCGACGGATGCGATGACGATGGAGGTGTTTTATTATGAGGAAAAAGAATCGCGACTCAAGCTGCCGACCTGATTTTTAAATCAAAGCGTTGACAATTTTCCGAACGGATTGAAACAACCCAACTGATAAAAGCGCGAATCAACGGTAAGGTGTGGCGAACATGGATCTCTTCAAAAAAAATGGCTCGACTTCAACAAATAACGAAGTGCAAACCGAAACGCGCCGTTCCTTTCTGCAGAAGCTCGGCCTGGGCGGCATGCTCGCCGGCTTTGCCGGTTTGGGCTGGCAATCGTTTCGCGCGCTGATTCCCAACGTGCTTTATGAGCCGCCGCAAAAGTTCAAAATCGGCATGCCGGCCAATCTTGCCGATGGCGTGACGTTTCTCGAAGACAAGCGGCTTTATGTTTTCAAGGAAGGGCGGTCGTTTTATGCGATTTCCGGAGCATGCACGCATCTCGGCTGCACCGTGAAATACACCAAGCTCAATCAGCCCAAACAAGTCGAGTTGGGCGGCGAAAAGAAGACGATACCATTTGAGTTTCACTGTCCTTGTCACGGTTCAAAATTTTATGCGGACGGCACGCACTACGCCGGCCCGGCGCCGGAACCGCTGCATTGGTACAAGCTCGAAGTTTCTCCGGATGACGGCCAGCTCGTGGTTGATCTCGACAGCGAAGTCGAACAGAATTTTAGATTGACGGTGTAAGAAAAAAATGGAGTGATGGAGTAGTGGAGTATTGGATTGATGAATAGTTGGCACGAAGATAATGATAATATGGAAGGTTTGAAGAATTGACGATGGTTTGAACTTGCCAATACTCCATTACTTCAACACCCCAACCCTCTGAATTTTTCGCCTCGCAAGGGGCGGCGACACACAAGGGAGTGGATGAATGCCTGTAACAGCATCAACAAAGAAGCTCTACGATAGACTCACCTGGACATGGAAACCCGGCAGCGAGAAAGAAGCGGGGGACGCCATCGTCAAAAATCTGCTGCTGCATTGGTTTCCCAACAAAATCAGCAAAGCCAGCCTGTCGTGGAATTACTCGCTGTGGCTGGGCACGATCTCATTCGCGCTGTTTTTGATTCTGGTGTTCACCGGCGTGATTCTGATGTTTCTCTACGTGCCCTCGGTGGAACGCGCCTATGCCTCGGTGAAGGATATCGAGTTTGTCGTGTCGTTCGGCTGGCTCATGCGCGCCATGCATCGCATTGCCGCGCATTTGATGGTGGCCGTGGTGTTTCTGCACATGGTGCGCGTGTTTCTCACCGGCGCTTACAAAAACGGCGGCGCGGCCGGCGCTAATCGCCCGCTGAATTGGATTGTCGGCCTCATCTTATTGATTACGACGCTTTTGCTTTCGTTTACGGGTTATTTGCTGCCGTGGGATCAACTGGCGTATTGGGCCATCACCGTCGGCACCAACATCGCCAGCTCCGCGCCGCTGGTGGGCGAAGCCATGCGCTTTTTCCTGCTGGGCGGCAACACCATTGAGCAAAACACGCTACTGCGGTTTTATGTGCTGCATGTTTTCTTTTTGCCCATGATCGTGCTGCTGCTGTTCTCTTATCACATGTGGCGTGTGCGCAAGGACGGCGGCCTGGCCATTGCTGATCGTGAAGCGCTCGAGCAAAAGCCGGAACAAATCGCGCCGGTGAAAAGCAAAACCTATTCGCTGCTGGGCATTACCAACGGCGCCACGGTACATGTGCAAAACACGATGATCGATGAGGAAAAAAACACCGTTGCTTCTGCGCCGCATTTGTTGCGCCGCATTTGGCTGGTGATGTTGCTGACCTTCGTGGCGACCACCGCGCTGGCGATCCTCTTCCGCGCGCCTTTGGAAGCGCCCGCCAATCCCGCAGTCACGCCCAATCCAGCCAAAGCGCCGTGGTATTTTCTCTGGCTGCAAGAAATCGTCACCATCACCACCGTCAAGATCGGTTCGTTCACGATCAACGGCGCGCTGATCGGCGGCATTTTGTTGCCGGGCATCTTGCTGGCGCTGGCGGTGTGGTGGCCGTATCGCGACCGCTCGAGCCTCAAAGCTGTGGGTGTGTGGTTTGCGAAAGAGCGAAGCGTGCAGAATTGGGTTTTTATCGGCATCTGCGCAATGATCATCGTGTTCATGATTATCGGCACGTTTTTGCGCGGGCCCTATTGGAATTTCTACTGGCCGTGGGAAGCATGGCCGGAGATGCCGGTGAAGTTCTAAACTTGGATTGATGGATTTTGGGAATGATGGAGTTTTGGAATCCATTAATCCAATAATCCACCACTCCAGCAATCCAATCAAGGGAAGCCATGGATCACAAAACCATCAAAGAAAAACTCACTTTCGTGAAAAAAGACAAACTCCTTGTGAGCCTGCTGGGGCTCATGGTGCTGGCGTTGAGCGGATACGGCTTCTATGATTACCTCACGCCGGAATGGAAAACCTATCAAGCGGAGTTCCGTGATCTTGTTGCGGAGAAGCTCGGCCCGGAGCGCGCCGCCTCGGTGCCTGCAGGGTTGCAACAGATTTTTGTGAAGGAGTTGAACACGGCCGATCGCTGCGTCACCTGCCATCAGGGCATCGAATGGAAAGGCCTGGAAAACGCGCCTGAGCCATTCCGCACGCATCCGAAAGAAATTTTGCAAAAACATCCCGTTTCCAAATACGGCTGCACGAGTTGTCATGGCGGGCAAGGTTTCGCCACGGAGATGCAAGCCGCGCACGGCCTGGTCGAGCATTGGGAAAAGCCATTGCTGGGCAAGGAACTGGGCGATTTTTATGTGCTGAGCGACAAGAAAGCGCTGATGCAAATGAATTGCAACATTTGCCATCGCTATGATAAAGAAACCAAAGGCGCGGGTTACATCAATCGCGCCAAGCAATTGGTGCATGACAAGGGCTGCCGCGCGTGCCACGTCATTAACGGCCGCGGCGGCACGGTCGGGCCGGATTTAACGTGGGAAGGCGATAAATCTCCCGAGCAATTTAACTATGAACGCATCAAAGGCTTTCATTCGGAATTCACCTGGCAGGCGGCGCATTTCAAAAACCCCAAAGAGCTGGTGCCCGAAACCGTAATGCCGAATTTTAATTTCTCCAGCATGGATGCGCAAGCGCTTACGATGCTGGTGATGAGTTGGAAGAAAACCCATCTGCCGGTTGAATATTTTCCCAATCACAACGTGCGCGATATTCCCACGCTGGAGGAGATCGAGAAAGAGAAGCGCATGAGTGAAGGCCCGGGATCCTTTTTTGTGAAGAAGAATTGCTTTGTTTGCCACTCGGTTTCCTCGCTGGGCGTGGAGGCCGCGGCGCAAATCGGGCCGGATTTGTCGCTGGCTGTTGAAGATGTGCAATCGCGCTTCGGTCGCACGCTGGATGATTTTTTTATGCGGCCCACGGGCACGATGGACGTGGTGTTGGCGACAATGATTCCATTGACGCCGGAAGAGCGCCAGGAAGCCATCGCCAAGATGCGGTTTGCGTATGAGCAACGAAAATTGCAACAAGCGGAAAGTAATAAGTAATCATTCATCATTCATAAAACATGTTTTAGAACAAACCCAACGTTCCCACAAGGAGGAAGCACATGCGCTCAAAGATTGTTCTGTGGATCGGCCTGACTCTTCTCATCGGCGTCATTATTGGCATGGGTTGCGGCGGCGAGAAAAAAGCCGGCCGCGCCGGCGTGCGCTCGGATGTGCAAGAAGCAGCGCTGAAAACGTACATCGCGCCCGGCGATTTGGATGAGTATTACATTTTCAAATCCGGCGGTCATTCCGGGCAGGTCTATATTTACGGCATTCCCTCGATGCGCCACATCGCCACGATTCCGGTATTCACGCCCTATCCCGCCACCGGTTATGGCTTCGACAAAGAAACAAAGGATATGCTCGGCGGCTTCACCTGGGGCGATGCGCATCACCCCTCGTTGAGTGAAACCAACGGCGATTACGACGGCCGCTGGCTGTTTATTTCCGACAATGCCAACAACCGCATGGCGCGCATCGATCTGCGCGATTTCAAAACCAAACAGGTTTTCGGGCCGATTGCAAACGTCTCCGGGAATCACTGCTCCTCCTTCGTGACGGAGAATACGGAATACGTGCTTGCCGGCTCACGCTTTTCAATTCCTCTGCCGCGCGGCACGTATGAAAAAATCGAAGACTATGCGACGAAATTTAAAGGCGTCGTGGCGGGCATTGCGGTTGATAAAAACACCGGCGACATGTCGCTGGGCTGGGAAGTGTTGATGCCGCCGTTCAACTATGATTTGGGCGACGCCGGCAAAGGCCCGAGCGCGGATTGGGGTTTTTGGACATGCTACAACAGCGAGCGCGCCACCGGCAAGCTCGAAGTGACGGCTTCGCAGAACGATCGTGACTATGTCGTGGCCGTGAATTGGAAAAATGCGGAAAAGGCGATAGCCGAAGGCAAATTCAAAATGATCGGCGGCGCAAAGGTGATCGATCCCAAGGATACCGAGGGCGTGGTTTTTCTGCTGCCAGCGGCAAAATCTCCGCACGGCGTGGATGTCAGCCCGGACGGCAAATACATCATCGCCAGCGGCAAATTGCAAAGCATCACCACGGTGTTCAACATCGAAAAAGTTTTGACCGCGATTCAAAACAAAGATTTCACCGGCAATGAAGACGGCGTGCCGGTGTTGAATTATGACAGCGTCAAAGATGCGGAAGTGAACGTCGGCCTCGGCCCGTTGCACACACAATTCGACGACAAGGGCTTTGCCTATACCTCGTTGTTCGTTGAAAGCGCCGTGGCGAAGTGGCAGCTTGGCACGTGGGAAGTCGTGGATAAAATTCCGGTGTCGTACAACATCGGCCATTTGACTGCGGCCGAAGGCGACACCAAAAGCCCGGACGGCAAATACTTGGTCGCACTTAACAAACTCTCGCACGGCCGGCATTTGAGCGTCGGGCCTTCGCAACCCGAGTCTTCGCAATTGATTGATATTAGCGGTGAAAAGATGTCGTTGCTGTATGACGCCTTCACCGAGCCGGAGCCGCATTACGCGCAAATCATCAAGGCCGACAAGCTTAACCCGATTGAAGTTTATCCCAAGGAAGAAAACAAGCACCCCAAAGCGATTTGGGACGTGAAGGATGCGCGCGTGGAGCGCAACGGCAAGAACGTCGAAGTTTATATGGTCGCCGTGCGCAGCAGTTTTGAGCCCTGGAATTTCGAGGTCAACAAAGGCGACAACGTCACCATCTACATGACCAACATCGAGCAGACCACGGATGAGTTGCACGGGTTCGGGCTGAATGAGTACAATCTCAACATTGTCGCGGATCCGGGCGAAACTAAAGTCATCGAATTCACGGCGGACAAAGCGGGGGTGTTCCCGTTTTATTGCACGAACTTCTGCTCCGCGCTGCATCAGGAGATGCAGGGATATTTGCTGGTGAAGCCTTAATGTTATAACCGCCCGGGCGCTCAAAGCGTCCGGGCGGTTACGGTATTGGAGAATGTGATGCAAAAATACATCGACAAAGCCACCTCTTTTTTTGAAACGCCGATTGATTTGCGCAGCCGGGTGTTGATCATCATCGCTGCGTTGTTTTTGCTGCCCACGTATTTTTTCCCGCTGTGGAATTTGAAACTGTATTCGAATCAGTTTCCGGAAGGATTGGTGCTCAAGATTTATTCGTACAAATTAGAGGGCGGCCAGAGCGCCTATCGCGACGACTTGAAAGAAATCAATGCGCTCAATCATTACATCGGCATGCGCGAATTGAAAGAGGAGGAGTTTACGGAATTCAAATGGATTCCCTTTGTCATCGGCGGCGTCATGCTGCTGGCGCTGCGCGTGGTGGTGCTGGGCAAAATGTCGAAGCTGGTTGACGTGTTTGTGATGTTTTCCTATTTCGGCCTGTTTTCGCTGTGGAGTTTTTATCACAAGCTTTACGTTTACGGCCATGAGCTTGACCCCACCGCGGCTGTGAAAGTTGCGCCATTCACGCCGCCATTAATCGGCCATCAGACTCTGGCAAATTTTGAAGTGTATAGCTATCCGAATGTCGGTTCTTATTTCATGGCCGTCATGCCGCTGTTGCTGCTCGCGGCCATGTGGTTGTCACGCAAAGCCTGGCAGAAGCAAAGAACAGCATCTTGAATATCAATGCTGCCGCTATGAAGAAATGGCCTCCACTTCTTTCGAAGGAACATCACGCGAATCAAATGCTGCGGCATTTTCGCGCTGCGCCTTTCGGGACAACCATTGGCCTGGGCATCGGCGCGCTTGTATTGATGATTGCCTTTTTGCAGATCAAGAGTGAGGCGCGGCCAGCCGATACAAATGAGGCGCGATCTTCGTTCGATCTGCACGCCGCTTTGCGCGACGCGCAGCGCGGCGACACGATTTTCGTTCCCGCCGGCGTTTATGAAGGCAATTTCATCATTGACAAGAAGCTCACGTTGATCGGCCGCGATTGGCCGGTGTTGAACGCCCGAGGCAAAGGCAGTTGCCTCACCATCACCGCGGATTCATGCACGGTCACGGGTTTTGTCGTGACGAGCTGCGGCAACATGTTGGTGGAGGAAGATGCCGGCATTCTGATTAAGTCGCACGGTAATGTCATCGCAGGCAATCAATTGCGCGACATACTTTTCGGCATTTATCTCTTTCAAGCCGATCAGAATACTATTGCGGAAAATCATATCGTTGGCCGCAAGCAACTCGAGCTGGGCGAGCGCGGCAGCGGCATTCATTTGTGGAATTCGCGCTGGAACCGGTTGATCGGCAACGTCATCACCGATGTGCGCGACGGTTTCTATATTCAAAATGCCAATCATACATTCATTGCGCGCAATGACGTTTTTGGCGTGCGCTACGGCTTGCATTACATGTATGCCGATTCAAATGTTTTCCTGCAAAACAAGTTTCAACGCAACGTTGCGGGCGCGGCCATCATGTACTCACGCGGCATTTTCATGCGCCACAACTTGTTTGCGCACAATCGCGGGTTCTCCTCCTTCGGCATTTTATTTCAGGATTGCCACGGAGCGCTTGCAGATTCGAATGTGATCGTGGATAATGCCGTGGGCATGTTCTTCGAAGCCTCAACGGGCAATCAGTTTCACCGCAACGTGATTGCGCAAAACGACGTGGCGCTGCAAATGTATCAAAACTCCGTGCAGAATATTTTTTCGGAAAACAATTTCATCGGTAATTTAAGTCCGCTGACGCTGGTGGGCAAACGCACGGAGACGCAGTGGAGCCATAACGGCCGCGGCAATTATTGGAGCGCCTATGAAGGCTACGATCTCGATTACGACGGGATCGGCGATGTTCCCATGAAGATTCAAAACGTATTTGATTATCTTGAAGGCCGCTCGCCCAATTTGCGCTTGTACCTTTACAGCCCCGCCTCGCAAGCATTGGCCGCAGCGACGAAAGCGTTTCCGATCATCGACATCAATAAAGAAACGGATGAGCACCCGCTGATGCGGCCGGTGATGCTGAAGCTTCACTAGATTTTTGGAAGGCTTACGCCAAACATTGCTTTAAAAGCAAGGATTTTTGTGTAAACGGATAAAGCAAATGCAGTATCCGCTTGCACAAAGCTTTTGGTTGCGGCTCGTCCTTGTGAAGGGTTTCTCCAATGACATTGAATGGCAGGCTTCTCGCTGCAAGAGCATGAGTGGAATAAAACATGATTCAAGTCGATCATCTCACCAAACGCTACGGCAAATTCACCGCGGTCGATGATATTTCGTTCCGCGTGAGCGCGGGCGAAGTCTTTGCGTTCCTCGGCCCGAATGGCAGCGGCAAAACCACGACCATGAAAAGCATCGTGGGCTTGAATGTGCCGACTTCCGGGCGCGTGCTGGTGAACGGCTTCGACGTGCGCGAGCATCCCAAGGCGGCGAAGCGTTTGCTCAGTTATTTGCCGCAGCGCGTGGTGTTTCCCGAAAATCTTACGGCGCGCGAAATCATGTGCTTTTATGATCGTGTGCGCAAATTGCCCAAAGCCCTGGCGGAAGAAGCGCTCGCTGCCGCAAACTTCAACGGGTTTTCCGGCAAGCCGGTGAGCGAGTTCTCCGGCGGCATGGTGCAGCGCCTGGGGCTGGCGGTGGCCGCGTTGCCCGATGCGCCGATTTTGTTGCTCGATGAGCCTACGGCAAACCTCGACCCGGCTGGCGTGAAGCGATTTCGCGAATTCGTGTTGGAACAAAAGGCGCGTGGTAAAACCATCATCTTCTCCACGCATTTGCTTGCCGAAGCGGAACAGCTCGCCGACCGCGTCGGTATTTTTGTGAACGGCAAGCTTGTCGCTCAGGAGTCGATCGAAAATTTGCGCCAAACGTTTTTAGCCAACGGCACGATTGAAGATATGTATTTGCATTATGTGGGATTGGAAAAATGAGACGCGAGAAAACCCTCACGCAAAGACGCAGAGACGCAAAGGGCACGCAAAGAAAAAGCTTTGCGAATTCTATGCGACTTGGCGTCTCTGCGTGCGCTGTTTATTTATTTGCCTGTGGCCCCTCCGAAATCAGACCCGTTGACATTTATCCCGAAGACATATGCAGCCAATGCCGCATGGCAATCTCAGAGCCGGCGTTTGCCTCGGAGATCATCACAACTGACGGCGAAGTTTTTAAATTCGACGATCTCGGCTGCATGGCGAAATTCAAGGAAAAGTCCGGCGCGCTCAAAATCGCGGCGACATTTGTGAAGGATTACGAGACGAAAAACTGGCTGCCATATGAGCACAGCACAATCATACTAACAGGTCTGCAAACACCGATGGGCTCAGGCATGGCCGCATTTGCGGATTCCGCGCAAGCTCGAAAGCATCTCGCCAAATTCCCAACAAGAGAATGATTTTTAATTGCGGCATGCCAAAACTACATGTTTCATTACTTGCACAGCACGTTTTTAAATGGCCGCTGCAGCAAGAAGGAGGACGTCATGTCATTCAAGATACGCCGGGTCGATTACTTTTACGCGACCATCAAAGATCAATCCGGCGAAGCCTACAAACTGCTTGCACAACTGGCAGAGCTTGGCATCAATCTGCTCGCTTTTTCAGGTGTGCCGATGGGGCCGATGCGCACGCAACTCACACTTTTTCCGGAGGACACTTTGAAGATGAAGAGCGCCGCGAACAAAGCTGGCTTAGTCTTAGACGGACCGCACCCGGCGCTTTTGGTGCAGGGCGACGATGAGCTGGGAGCGCTGGCCGGCATTCACATGAAGCTCTCTGAAGCCAATGTCAACGTCTACGCTTCCAGCGGCGTCTCAGACGGCAGGGGAAGTTTTGGTTATATTATCTACGTTCGCCCGGATGAATACGGAGCCGCAGCAAAGGCCTTGGGTGTGTGAAAGCGGCTGTGTCGGCGCCATCCTTGAAATCAAAATGCATGCGCAGGAGGAAGCGTAACGATGGACAAGAAGACCATTTTTGATATCGCCAAACAAGAGCTGATCATCAATATTCGCAACAAATGGACGCTCATCTTTGCCGTCGTGTTCGGCGCGCTGGTGGTGAGTATTTCGTATTTCGGCATGCGGGCGGAAGGCTTTGACGGCGTGCAGAATTTTACGCGCACCTCGGCGAGCATTCTCAATCTTGTGCTCTATCTTATGCCGCTGGTGGCGCTCATCATGGGCACCCTGAGTTTCACGGGCGACAAAGGCGCGACGGAACTGCTCTATTCGCAGCCGGTGTTGCGCAGCGAGGTGCAGCTCGGCAAGCTGCTTGGCGTGTTTGGCTCCATCGCGATCTCGACGTTGACTGGTTTCAGCGTTGCCGGCGCGATGATGATTGCGGCGCACGGCCCCGGCGAGTTGCTGCGCTATGCGATGTTCGTTGCGCTTTCCCTGGCCTTGGCGTTGGTTTTCTTATGTCTCGCGGTTTTGGTTGCCACGGCCAATCAGCGCAAAGCCCGCGCGTTTGGCGTCTCGCTGTTCTTGTGGTTCTTCTTCGTGCTATTTTACGATTTGCTCGCGGTCGGCGGCACACTCATGCTGAAAGGCAAATCCGCAAATGCGTTTTTGTTCCTGTCATTATTCGGCAATCCGGTTGATATGGTGCGCGTGGCCTCGCTGCTCGTGCTCGATGGCGTCACCATTTTCGGCGCGGCAGGCGCGGCGCTGCTGCGTTTTCTCGGCGGAAAGATGTCGAGTGTGTTGCTGCTCGCGGTCGGATTGACGGTTTGGGTTGCTGTTCCGCTTTTTATTTCGCAACGTTTGCTCAATCGCCAGGATATTTGAAAACCGGAAAAGACGAAGTCAGGCTTGGACGCAATGGCTAAAGATGGTATCAAAGCTTATTGAGTCCGATCCGGGCTTCATTTTTTTGAGGCAAAGTGGTGGAGAAAAGAATCTTTATCGCTGCCGGATTCGCGATCACCGTGTTGGCCGTTACCGGGTTGTTATTGGCAAAATGGCAAACCGAGCGCGAACGGAACGAACAACTTCATTACCAGCGGGAAGAAACCGAGCTGATCGTTTCCAATCTTATGGGCGCGCGCGTTGCTCTTTTCAAAGCGGGAAGAAATCTTGCGGACACCACGCGAGTCATCGCATTCAACGGCGAACGAATCTGGCTATCCCGCGGCAATTATTTCCTGCGCGCCGAGCATGGTGGGAAATACTTTTTCATGCCCGCGCCAATCCTGGGCTACCGCTCTGGCCCGGATGACGGCGGCGCGTTCATCGTGACGCTCCGCCCGCTGCCCCAAATCTATCCGCCGCGCCTTCTCTCCAACTCACCGGAATTTGTTTACATTCCCAGCGGCAGTTTTCTTTTTGGCGATCGTTCGAATCCGCGCGAGCCGCATTACCTCTGGCTCACCGGCTATTTTATCAATCCCTTTGAAGTGACGAACGCGGAGTTTCGTGAATTTCTCTACGATCCCGCGGGCTACGCCGATGCTGCAAATTGGACCGAAGCGGGAAAACGCTGGAAGGCCGAAAAGCCTTCGCAAGTGACGGCGCTTTTGCAACCTGATGATGCTGATTATAAACGTTTCGGACAGCCCGATCAGCCGGTGGTGTGGGTGAATTGGTTTGAAGCCAATGCGTATTGCAAGTGGCTGACGAAAAAAATCGGCAACGGGCGCTGGCTGTTTGTTCTGCCCACCGAAGCAGAGTGGGAGAAAGCCGCACGCGGGCCGGACAATTTGGATTATGGCCTGAGCATGTTCATCAGCGACGATGAAACCCCATTTTACAATTGGAAAAAAAATCCCGACGCGGTTGTTACTGTTGTCGGAATAGAAGATTCCTACTCCAACTATCGCCCGAATCGGTTTGGCATTTATCATCTCACCGGCAATGCCGTGGAATGGACGCAATCCCTCAACCGGCCCTTTAACAAAGAGCATCCTTATGTGGATGATGAGCGCAACCATGACGATACCGCGGGTTTGCGCGTCGCGCGCGGCGGCTCTTGGTACAGTGCAAGCGTGGCGTTGCTGCAGGTTGCTTATCGAGATGCGTTTCAACCGGAGCACAGCAGCCAGGATATTGGATTCCGCATCGTTGCACGCATGTTGCCGTAGGATCCGTCACGAGGAGCCGCGGTCGAGAGGGTGCGGTTTGGCGGCTTTGCGCTTGCCGGTTGCCGATAAATTGTCTTGCGCCATGCGCAACAAAGTGCCATCGCGCAGGGCTTTTGTAATAGTATTGCGAACGCCTTTCCAGTGAAAATGAAAGGGGCAGGGATTGACGTCGCTGCACGCGGGCAGACCGAGCGCGCAATTTTTGGTGAGGGCATCGCCGTCGATGATTTCGACGATTTCCATGAGAGAAATTTTACCCGGCGGGCGCGCAAACGTGAACCCCCCTCTGCGGCCTTTAATGGAATATAAAATTCCACCCTTGACCAGGGATTGAAACGTTTTCGCGAGAAAAGGCGCGGGCGTGTCAGTACGGGCCGACAGTTCTGGCACGGCCCATGATTCCTGCTCAGGATGTTGCGCCATTTCCAACAAGGCGCGCAAGGCATATTCGCAAGCACGACTGAAGATGACAGGCATGACATTTCCTTTGTCGTTTTATGATGGCAAGCACGGCTGGGAGGCTCTTGACACCTCCAAGTTTGCGTACATATTTGTTCAATCACAGTCACGGTGTGGCTGGGTATTGCTGAACGTCTGGGAAGAACTCATAAGCTCTACATACCGCCAATATAGTCGGCGCGCCAGTGAGATGCAATAATTCAGGATAAAAAAATCCGAAAAATCTCTTGACACTAATCCGGAAAGCTTTGTTTTATCCAAAAACAGGATAAAAATTTCTTAAAATTGGGCCGCGGTCACCTTGCTCTGCGCCTGACTCACCTTTCTCAACGGAAAGGACCCGCCATGAAGATTTTATCCTCTCCTTGCATTGCCGTATGTGTATAATTGTCCGGCATGGTCGGACTCGGCTTGCTGGGTTTTACATCCGCGTGGGTTGCCGATGATCCACAATCTGGTATAATAAATTTCGCCTATCACCCCACCCCAAAAATGCCCAGCACGCCCGCGCTTTTGGCGGAAGGCAAAAAAATTTACGCGCAACAATGCGCGCCGTGCCACGGCGTTGATGGCCGCGGCCAGGGTGAGGCGGCGTATTTGCTCTATCCCAAGCCGCGCGATTTTGTGACGGCGCAGTATCGGCTCGTCTCCACGTGGGAGCGGCAGCCGACCGATGTTGATTTGTACACGACGATCTCGCGCGGCATTCCCGGTTCGGCCATGCCCTCGTGGGCGCATTTGCCGGAACAAACGCGCTGGGGGCTCGTGCATTATATCAAAACTTTTGCGCAAAATCCCATTCAACCGAATACCGACGAGAGTGAGGGCGGCACCGGCATCATCAAAGTTCCGCCGGAGCCGCCCTATACTGCCGAAGCTGCGGCGCGCGCGCGGGAATTTTTTCGCGATGCCTGCGCCTCGTGTCACGGAGAAACCGGCAAGGGTGATGGCGTGCAAGAGCAATTTGATGACGCCGGTTATCCGACGCGGCCGCGCGATTTGACGATGGGCGTTTTCAAAGGCATTCCCGAGCCGCAGGAAATTTATCGCCGCATCGTCGCCGGCTTGCCCGGCACGCCGATGCCGATGAGCGATTGGGCGTATGGCACGGAGGCGTGGGACTTGACGCATTTTGTTTTGTCGATGTCGAGTCCCGAACAACGCGAACGCGTGGAGATGAAAAAGTTCTTAATTGTGGCCAAACGCGTGGCGCAGATTCCCGACCATCCCGATGCCAGCGTCTGGCGCGATGTGCCAAGCGTGAACCTGCACATGATGCCGCTGTGGTGGCGCAATGATCGTCCGGAAATTTTAACCGTGCAAGCCGTTCACGATGGCAAAGAGCTGGCGCTGCGCCTGATGTGGTACGATGACACCAATGACAAAACCGCGATGCGCGTACAGGATTTTCGTGATGCTGCTGCGGTGTCATTTACGCTCGATCCTGATCCGCCGTTTTTCGGCATGGGCGAGAAAGGCCGGTTCGTCAACATTTGGATGTGGAAAGCCGAGCGCCAGGCCGATATGGAAGCGGCGTTTCAAGACCTCGACAAAGTTTATCCGAATATCGGCATCGACTCTTACCCGAATTTGATGCGCTCCGCGCTGGAGCAACCGACGCGGCACGCGCTCACGATGGAGTCCGATCCGACGTTCATCACCGGTTGGGGCGCGGGTAATATCGTTTCCGATCCCACGCGCGAAAGCGCCGCAGAAGCGCTCTACGCGCAGGGTTTCGGCACGCTGAAAGCGCATCCGATTCCGGATCAAACCGTGACCGCCAAAGGCGCTTATGATATCGGCACGTATCGTGTGATCTTTCGCCGTGCCTTTAAAGTCACCCCAAAAGACCCGAAAACCGCGAAGAGTATGCTGAATTTTCTGCCTGGACAAACTGTTCGTGTTTCCTTTGCAGTGTGGAACGGTCACGCCGGCGATCGCGACGGCAAGAAATCGGTGACGATCTGGCAGGATTTGGTGATTGCGAGGTAGGTTTTGGGATAATGCAACTAATCCAAACGACCTTGTTGAAAAGCATAATACAACGGCAGGAAGACGAGCTTCTGTTCAGGAAGCTCGGCATAATTGGCTGAGGAGAAAACGTAGCCGGCAGGGCAATGGGGATAACTCTGCAGCAGCAGATGCAGGCTTTTTAATTTTCCGGAAGCGCCGCTTTTGACTTCAATCGGATGAATGTTGCCGTCTTTCACGATCAAATAATCGATTTCGGCGCTGCTGCTCTTGGCCTCGCGCGCCCAATAGTAAAGCTCGCTTTGCCCGGCAGCAAGCAGCTCCTGGCCGACGAACTGTTCGGCCAAAGCGCCTTGATGGATGCTCAATAAATCGGTTTTCGCAAATTCCACGTCCACAGGCAGGCCGCACAAATGTTGCATGAGTCCAACATCGAGCATCAATGCTTTGAACTTTCGTTCCGAGGCCGCGGCGCCAAGAGGCAAACCCGCAGGAGAAGTTGCCGGCACCTTGCGGATGACCTGGGCCAGGCAGAGCAGATCAAACGCCTTCTTGATGGTTGGATTGGTGAAACCCTCTGCCAACTGGGAATACTTAATTTGGCGCCCGACATGTTTTGCGGTTGCAGTTAAAACCGAGTTCAGACAACGCGCATCGGAATAAGGCGCGTATTTTGAAAAATCCTGGCGAAAGGTGTTGACCAACTCCGCCTGCACTTCAAAGGCATCCCTGATTTTGCCGGTTTGCACGAAGGTCTTGACACATTCCGGCATGCCGCCAATAAAAAAATAGCGGCGCAGCTCTTCAAGCAGCATATTGTGGATCGCCTCGGGTTGCACGGTTGTGGAAGCGAGCACGGTTTCCGCCGCCGTGGTTTTGCCGGTGGCATGCAGAAATTCTGGAAAACTCATCGGAAACATATTCAAAATCTGAACGCGGCCCACCGGAAAAGAGATATTCTTCATGGCAAATTCAAGCAATGAGCCGGCGGCGATGACATCGAGCGCGGGAATTTCTTCGTAGAAATATCGCAGCGCCATGATGGCGCGAGGACAAGTCTGGATTTCATCGATGAAAAGCAAATCCGTGCCCGGAGTGATGCGAGCGTTCACGAGAATTTCCAGCTCGGATAAAATTCTTTTGGCAACCAAATCTTTTTCGAAAACATGATGCCAGTCCGGATGTTTTTCGAGATCGACGAGATGCACTTTGCCTTTAAAATAATTTCGGCCAAAATCCAACACCGTATGGGTTTTGCCAACCTGGCGTGCGCCTCGAAGAATGAGTGGCTTGCGGTTGGGCCGATTCTTCCAGTCAAGCAGCCTTTTTGAGATAAAACGATCCATGGTTGCAAATCTACCTGATTATAAGGGCGAATTTAAAATTACAAGGTAAATATAAATGATAAAATATAGTTTTACAAGGTAGTTTGAAAAATAGCTTTGATTTCATGCCAATCAAAGGGTGCGAGTTGCGTTTGCAGTGTGGAATGGTCACGCCGGCGATCGCGATGGGAAGAAGTCAGCGCAGATCTGGCAGGATCTTATTATAGCCAAACAAATGGATTGCTGGATTAGTGGATTAATGGATTAATGGAATGACAAGTATTCCATTATTTGGAAAACCATTAATCCAGTAATCCAACGATCTGCAATCAAAAATTCCATTGATGTCTTGTCGCGTGTTTCGTGGGCAAATTAAGGTAACTGGAAAGCAAACAAATGCCAACTGATAATAATGACGGAATGGTTGGCCGCGGCCATCGCGATGGTGCGCGGTTGTTTCGCGAGTGGTTCACGGAGTTGAACGAATGCAGCGAATGCGGGGAAGGCGCGGCGTATGTGTTCGTGATGGGAAGTCTCAATGAGATTCTCAAGACTTTCGATCTTCCCGTTGTCTTTCCCGAGATCAATTCGCTGCAAACCGCGGTGCGCAAAGTGGCGCCGGAATTTCTCAACGTCGCGGAAGAGCACGGTTACTCGCTGGATATTTGCGGCTATGTCAAAGCCGATGTCGCGGTGCAACTCAAAGGCGGACAGCATCCCATGGGCAAAATTCCCAAGCCGCGTTTCGCGGTGCTCACCAATGCTTGCAACACGTACATCAAATGGGCGGAGATTTGGGAGCGCATGTATCACGTTCCGATCTTCACCATCGATATTCCCGTCACCCGCGCCGCGGGCACGCAATCATGGCCTGGCGATCCGGATTTTGAGCGTGACCGTCGCTATTGAAAGAGAAAGTGCCGATCTCCGGCGTGTGCGCGGTTTTTGCCGAATCCGAAGTTAGAACACCCATGAACATCTTCAGATAGTATCTCAACATAATTTTGCTTGCAACGAACATCGTTGCATATTATCTTCCGCCATGATCAAGAGTTTCAAGCAGCCCTGGCTCGAAGATTTTTGGAATACCGGAAGACACAAACGTGTTCCCGATCATTTGAAAAGCAGATTGATTCGAAAACTGGATATGCTAAATGTTGCGCGGGAATTGCACGATTTGAGCTCTCCTCCTTCAAACAATCTTCACCAGTTGCACGGCGACCGTGAGGGACAATGGGCGATTTCAGTCAACGGTCCTTGGCGATTATGTTTCAAGTTCGAAAAGGGAGATATTTTTAACCTTGAGTTGGTGCAGTATCATTAATAAGGGATGAATGCAATGTTACCTAAATATCGACAACCGACGCATCCTGGTGAGATAATTCGCTACGAGTTTCTCGAACCATTAAAGCTCACACAACAACAACTTGCGGACGCAATCGGAGTTACTCGAGTACGTGTCAATGAAATTATTCTTGGGAAACGATCTGTGACGCCAGATACGGCATTTCGGCTGGCAAAATTCTTTAATACGACAGCGGATTTTTGGATGGGGCTTCAGACCAATTATGATATGTGGGAAACACTTCAATCGAATAAAACTGAATATGCCCAAATCAGCCCGCTGAAGAAGAAGGTAGCTTGATCTTGATAGCGAAAACACAGTGAAATAGTACGTTCTGTGTTCTAACTTGTGCGTGCAGGGGACGGCTGCGCCGGAGCCACGAATTTCAATTGTGCAAGAATAGAAAGTCTGTACTCGTTTTGAGCCTCGTTCGCGCAGCCGCCCCTGACGCCGGCGTTATCAGCCATCTTTCCGAAGGCGTGCCGCCTGAGGATATTATGTTCGGCGCCATCATCTCGCTCACCGACCGCTCGCTGCAATTGATGAAGCGCAATAAACTGGAGCCGGAGTACACGCTGGTCGGCGGCATCCTGCGCTGGGAGGTGGTGGCGAAAGTTCTCCGCGAATGATTGGGAGAAAATGTGAACGTGCCCGCAGGCGACCTGCCGCAATTCACCGCGGCGCTGGGCTGCGCGATTTTGGGGCAAATTCGGTTGAGAAAACTGCTTGAGCAAAGCGGGAAACACGTGGCGTACGGCATAGCGTAAAAGCAAAGCGTAACGCAGACTGCCAGTCTGCAAACCAATCCCAACCCGGACAAGCCGGAACCAAAAAGATTGACACGGAGAAAACAGAGAAACTAGTAATGAACAACAATTGTCAAACTGATCACAGCAATATCCCAGGCTGTGTATCGCCGCCCGATCCGCAATTGGCGGCGGAAGGCTGGAAGCGGCGCTTCATTGCCGATGCGAACCGCGTGCAGGACGCCATCGAGATGCATGAAGAGTTGGGGCAGGAGGTGCGCGTGGAAGCCGTGGCGCTGGAGGAATTCAAAGAAGAGTGTCACGGCTGTTTGTTGATTCTCAAACAACTCAAAGCCGTTTATACGAGAACGAAGCAACAAAGATGAAAAAGCCATATTGGCTTGCGCTCGTGGCGCTGGCAGCTTTTGTGGCCGGCGGTGGAATGCTGGCGAAATGGCTCGCCGGCCGGCAATTATTTTTCTGCAAATCAATGGGGTAACTGATGTCGATACCCTTCCAGACCCTGCACTCGTCTTCATCAATAGTTATTCGCCTCCAGTAATGGATCCTGAGCGCCCGACGGCGTGAGGTCGCGCTTTTCCTAAGTTTGAGAAACGCCCCTACCATTTTCCGAGAAGGAAGAATTTCCCTCAATTTTATGCTGGTACGCCAGTTGATCTAATTGATGAACATTCAAAAACATAAATGTTATGCCTCGCAGGGGTAAATCTTGGCATTATTGCTGCTAATTCCACAGGTGGTTAGGTGAATCAATCACGACGTGCAGCCCTGAGGAGATCGTCATGAAAAAGCTTACAGCAAAGGATGTCATGAATCCTCATGTTATCTCGGTTCCCGAAGATTGGACGATCGAAGAATTGGCGCAATTTCTCATCGACAAGGCGATTACCGGCGCGCCGGTGGCGGACGAACACGGCAAATTGATCGGCGTCGTTTCGTTGACGGATATTGTGCAACACGACAGCCTTGCCGAAATGCGCGCGCATGCGAATGAACCGCATGATTACTACATGCACGGCTGGGAAGATCGCCTATCGCCGGAGGAAATTTCCTCGTTTCACATCGAAGAAAAACCGCTGGTCACGGTGCGTGAAATCATGACGCCGTTCGTTTTTAAAGTCGATGAAAACACCTCGATTCAAGAGGTGGCGGACACCATGATCGGCGGGCGGGTGCACCGGTTAATGGTCACGCACAAGGACAAGGTCGTCGGCATCATCACGACGATGGATTTGCTTAAAGTCATACGGGATATCTAGTCGAATTTGACGCGGTTGAGGGAGTCATGCAAATGCGAATTCAAAAGCTGTTGTTGCTCAGCCTGGTGTTGGGTGCCGTGGCCGTCAGCGCGCAACAACTCGAAGCGGGGCGGAGTGCATTCCAAAACAAGAAATTTGCGGAAGCCATTACGCTCTTACGCGACGAGGTGCAGCGTAATCCGAACTCGCATGAGGCGCATTATTATCTGGGAATGTCGCTATGGCAGGCGGGCCAGCGCGAGGAAGCCTGTGCCGAATTGCAGCGCGCGTGTGATCTGGAGGCAAAACGAGGCGATTATCTGCACGCCTTGGGCACAGTGAGTTTGGAGCTGAAAAAACTTGCGGAGGCCAAGGCTGCATTTATAAGCGGGCTAAAATTGAAAGAGAATAAGGGCCGCTTTTGGCATGGCCTGGGCTTGGTTCATCTGGCCGAGGACTCCCTGAATCAGGCGTTGATCGCCCTGTTGAAAGCGCGCGAGGCCGCCCCGCAGGATGCTGAAATCTTTCGCGCCCTGGGAGAAGCTTACACCCGGCACAATGTGCCCTCGCTGGCGATCGAGCATTATCGTGGCGCACTCAAATTGCGGCCGGACTGGGTGGAGGTTCATTACGCGTTGGGCAAGTTGTTGATCAAAGAGAAAAATTTTAACGAGGCTTTAACCGAATTTCAGGAAGTGGTGCGCCTCGACCCGAATTATTCCGAAGCTTATTTTGATTTGGGGAATCTCTATTTCGCCGGGCGCAAGTATGGCGAGGCCACGACTGTGCTCGAAACATTTGTCGCCCGCCGGCCGGATTCTTACCCCGGGCATTTCTTGCTGGCGAAAGCGCTTTATGCCTCACGCCAGCCGGCCGCAGCCCTGCCGCGCGCCGAGCGGGCCGTCGAGTTGAATGCGGCGTCGGTGGAGGCGCAGCGGCTGCTGGCCAATCTTTATTATGACACGCGCGCCTATGACAGTTCGGCTGTGGCGTATGAACAACTCTCGAAGATCGCCATCAATGGCGAACTGCAAATGGAGGACTATGTCAAGTGGGGCCGGAGCTTGACGCGCGCCAAACGCTATGCTGAAGCGATAACGCAATTCCAACACGCCTTGGCCCTGGATTCGACGCTGGCCGACGTGTCCTTCGATCTTGGCACCTTGCTGGTGATCGAGAAGCGCTACGCCGAAGCGATTCCGTGCTTTGCGAAAAAAATCGAGGCCGACCCCACAGCAGCCGGCGCTTATTTCAATCAAGGCATTGCCTATATCGGATTGGAGAACTGGCTGGCAGCCATCCCGCCCCTGAAACAGAGCGTTCGGCTGCGGCCGGACCATCTGGAATCCAGGCTTTCGCTGGCGCGAACCTATGCGCAAGTGGATTCGCAAGCACAAGCAGAGGCGGAATATGAGGCGGTGATCGGGTTGGATCCGAAAAACTCGGAAGCGTTGAAACAAGTCGGTTTTTATAATTTATTGAAGAAGAATTACACCAAGGCCACGCAGATGCTGCGCAAGCACGTGGACCTGGAACCGAAAAGCGAATATGGCTGGCTGTGGCTGGCGCAGGGGCTGGCACTCAACCGGCAATACGAAGAAGCCAAAACGGCATATCGCAAAGTGTTGCAGCTCAACCCCCAAAATGCCGATGCGCAAAAGGGCTTGTCGCTGCTGGAGTGAGGGATGCATGGGTTTTTACGGCCATTTCGCCGCAGTGCCCAGAATCCAAAGATCCGTAAAACTGTAGGGAGTTTTCTATGAAAGTAGAACGCTTAGCCGGCGGCAAGGTGGTGATTATCGAACCGAAAACCTCGTTGATTGGAAATGACGAGACATTCGCGTTGCGCGACACCTTGCATCGCCTGCGTGACGAGGGCAACACGCTGGCCGTCATCAACTTGAACAGAGTGCCTTATCTTAACAGCACGGGCATCGGCATTTTGGTGTCGGCGCACAGCGATTACGAGCGCCGCGGCGGCAGGCTGTGTCTGTGCGGGTTGCGCGACAGCGTGGACAATGTTTTGGTGATCACCAAGTTGTCACAAGTTTTTGAAGTTTATCCCAACCAAGAAGAAGCGCTCGCCAGCATGGCGAAAGCGTAATTCAAACATTCTCGGAGGCGAGTTATGAAGCGGAATATTTTTCTGTTAGTCGTTATCGCGATTGAGCTGGCGGTGGCGACCTACATTTATTACGGCATTTTTGGCGCACCCAATGATCGCTATGGCCTCGAATTCATCTACAAAGGCGGTCCGCTGGTGATTCTGCTCATGCTGCTGATCATGCTGGACATTACGTTTATTGTCGAGCGCGGGCTGTCGCTCAACAAGGCGCAAGGCCGCGGCACCGTGGTCAATTTCCTGCACAAAGTGCAGCGCAGCTTGATGGACGGCGACGTTGATACCGCCCTCAATGCCTGCAACGAACAGCGCGGCTCGATGGCAAACATCATTCGCGCCGGCCTGGAACGCTACCAGCGCGTCAACCAAAAACCGGAAAGCGATATGGACAAAGTGGCGAAAGAAACGCAGCGCGCCATCGATATCGCCACGAAACTCGAAATTCCACTGCTGGAGAAGAACCTGTTGGCGCTGGCGACGATCGCCTCCATCGCAACCATGGTGGGCCTGCTCGGCACGACCATCGGGATGATTCGCGCGTTTCGCGCATTGGCGCACGCGGGCGCGCCGGACGCGGTACAACTCTCCATCGGTATTTCGGAAGCATTGATTAACACCGCCGGCGGCTTGGTCGGGGCGATTATCGGCATCGTCTTCTACAATTACTTTGTCAACAAAGTCGACCGGTTCACTTACATGATCGATGAAGCGAGCTACTCCGTCGTGGAGATTTTGACGGGCAAGCCGCAAGAGTCGCGCTAAACCCGAGAGGTGTCATTATGGCTGCGCATCGCACAGGCATTCGTTTGGATATGACGCCCATGGTCGATATTGCCTTTTTATTGCTGACGTTTTTTATGCTGACCACGCAATTTCGACCGCCCGCCGAAGTGGAAGTTATGCTGCCCGACTCGCATTCGGAAATCAAGCTGCCGGAATCGGATGTGTTGACCATCACAATCGCCAAAGAAGGCGATTTGTACCTGGGCGTTGATTCGCAGTATCTGCGAAAGAACCTCTTTGGCGAGGAGTTCATGCTCAAAACCGATGTTCCGGTCGCAATGGATGCGCTCGCGCAGAAATTGCTGCAGGCGCGCATTGCCAATCCGCGCTTGCGCGCGGTGCTCAAGAGCGACCGAGATACGGAATACGGCGTGGTTATGCAGGTGATGGATATTTTGCAAAAAGTGAATTTGACGCGCTTCAATCTGGTGACCAACCTCGAACGCGGTGATTGAAGCCGAAGCGTTTGCTTGTACACTCCCTTCGTCTCGCAATCTGAACGCGTCTTTGCAGCGCCGTGTTTCCGTTGCGGCCATTGCAAAAATGCCGCAGAATGAGTGAGAAGGGATCCCTGCGGGAGAATAAAACATGGCTGCTAATTTTGGTGAAAAGGCCCCGAAAAAGGGCCCGGAAGATGAAAGCCGGCCACGCAAGATGAACCGCGTCGGTATTCATATCGACATGACGCCGATGGTGGATATTGCTTTTCTGCTCCTGACGTTTTTCATGCTGACGAGCGTGTTCAGCCGGCCGCAAACAATGGAAATCAATTTGCCGCCCTCGGATATCCCGGTGGAAGTTGCCGAATCCAATCTGCTGACTTTACGAGTGATGCAAGACGGCGGCATCTTTTGGAACATGGGAATGGAAGCGCCGGAGCCAATCGCGTTCAAAGATCTTCGCCAGTTCCTGGATGAGCGCAACCGTACCAACAGCAAGTTGATCACGCTGATCAAGGTCGATCCCAAAGCCAAGTATCATCACATGGTTGACGTGATGGATGAGTTGGAGCTGGCCCACGTCAATCGCTTCAGCTTGGCGCCGATGTCGCCCAAGGACATTGAAGCCGTACAAAAAGTTCAAGGCAACGCCGGTTAGCGCATTTCCCCGAGTGGGAAAGGAGATCTGATATGACAGTCCAATCAATAAAACTTTATCAACTTTTTCCTTACGGCGCGCCGGAGCTGAAAGAGGTTTATAACCGCTACCTGACCTGGGCTTTGGCAGTCGCGGTCTTTTTTATGGTCTTGGGGCTGGCAAGCTGGATCGGTGGGCGCGCCTTAACGAAAGAGGAAGAACCCCGGTTGGTGCGCATGCGCATCATAAAAGATATAGCCGAGCTGGGTCCGCCGCCTTCCATTTCGTCCTCCGCGGCGCCCGCGATTGCCGTCTCGGCGCCGGTAGCGCGGCCTTCCGTGGGTGTGCCGGTGCCGGTGCCTGACGCGCAAATCACGCCGGAGGCCACGATTGCCACCCAGGAAGAAATGTCTCAGATTCAAGCGCCGATTACAACCGGCGAGGGCACGGGCGGCGGCGATTCGCTGGTGATCGGCGATGATGCTTTGCTTTTCGGTGATGACGAGCCGGAGATCGATGAGTTCGTTCCTTTTCAAACGCCGCCGGAAATCATCAAGCGCGTGCAACCGGTGTATCCGGAGCTGGCGCGCAAGGCCGGTGTGCAGGGCAAGGTTTTCGTGAAAGCCTTGATCGATAAGCAGGGCAAGGTGAAAAAAGTCGTGCCGATGCAAGGCCCGGAGATTTTTTATGATGCCGCGGTTGCCGCGGTAGAACAATGGGTGTTCAAGCCCGCTATTTCACAAGATCAGCCGGTCGCCGTGTGGATGGCAATACCGATTAATTTTGTGTTGCAGGAAGCGCAAGCGGCGCGGCCAAATTAAAACTCATCCCCGATTAAACAATCAAGGATCGATCATGGCGGAAAATGGAGTCTTTGCATTGCGCCTCGAACGTGTGGAGAATTATCAGTTCAAGGCAGTGTTCGATCAAGAGCATCTCGCGCCCATTATTCTTGATGAGCCTCCACCGCTCGGTCACAACAAAGGCCCGAATCCTTCGCGCCTGTTGGCGGCGGCAGTGGGAGATTGTTTGAGTGCGAGCTTGCTTTTTTGCTTGCAGAGAGCTAAAATCGAAGTGAAAAACGTCGTGACGGACGTTTCCGGCACCCTGGTGCGCAATGAAAAAGGCCGGCTGCGCATCGGCAGGCTCGATGTGCGGATCACGGTTGACATCGCCGAAGAACAGCAACGTATCGTCCGCTGTTTGGAATTGTTTGAGGACTTCTGCGTCGTTACTGCAAGCGTGCGCCAGGGGATTACCGTCAGCGTCGTCGTGACCAACCCGCAAGGCCAGGAATTGTATCGCGATGAAGGAACCGGGCAACTCCATTAAAACATTCATTTCGGATGCGAAGCAACATGGCTTTGGGCAGAATTTTAACGACGGGAATCTGTAAAATCCGCGTCCAAAGCTTTTTTTGATATCAAATTGCCTTAATCACATCGGGAGCCAGGGATGGAAGATGCTTTGCTCGTGCATCGTTTGCAGTTTGCTTTCACCATCATGTTTCATTATCTCTTTCCGCAGTTGACCATGGGGTTGGGCCTGCTGATCGTCATCCTCAAAGGCCTCGCGATTCGCACTCAAGATGAACGGTATAATCGCAGCGCGCGTTTCTGGGCCAAGATCTTTGCCGTTAATTTTGCCATGGGCGTGGTCACCGGCATTCCCATGGAATTTCAATTCGGCACGAACTGGGCCAAGTTTTCAACGTTTGCCGGCGGCGTCATCGGCCAGACGCTCGCGATGGAAGGCGTGTTTGCGTTTTTTCTCGAATCCAGCTTTCTCGGCCTGTTTATCTTCGGCGAAAAAAAGCTCGGGCAAATCGGCCATTTTTTTGCGGCATTCATGGTATTTCTCGGCTCGTGGGTTTCCGGCTTTTTCATCATCGCCACCAACGCCTGGATGCAGCATCCTGTAGCCTTCACTACCGCGGCTGATGGCTCCGTGCAATTGGCGAGCTTTTGGGGCCTGCTCACCAACCCTTGGGTCGGCTGGCAATATGCGCATACCATGATCGGCTCGGTCGTCACTGCCGCATTCGTCATGTCGGCAGTAGGCGCATTTTACGTTTTAGCCAATCGCGACGCGGAATACGGCAAAATTTTTCTGCGTCTCGGCGTCATTTCCGGATTGCTGGCTGCGGTGCTGGTCGCGTTTCCCACCGGTGACGCCCAGGTCAAAAATGTCGCCGAGCATCAGCCTGTGACCTTTGCCGCGATGGAAGGATTGTTCGAAACCAAGGAAGGCGCGGAGTTGATCCTCATCGGCCAACCCGATATGGAAAAACTGAAAATCGACAACCCGATTCACGTTCCCCGCTTGTTGAGCTTTCTCACCTACAATCGCTGGATGGCGGAAGTCAAAGGCCTGGATGCCTTCCCGCGCGAAGACTGGCCCACCAACATTCCGCTGTTGTATTACAGCTATCACATCATGGTCGGATTGGGCACGATCTTCATCGCCATCATGGCCGCCGCGGGTTTTCTCTTGTGGAAGGACAAGCTTTATTCCGCGCGCTGGCTGTTGTGGATTGTGATGCTCAGTTTTCCGTTTCCCTACATCGCCAACACCACCGGCTGGATGACGGCCGAGCTGGGCCGCCAGCCCTGGCTGGTTTACGGCCTGATGCGCACGGCCGAGGGCGTTTCACCGACAGTGTCTGCAGGCAACGGACTGTTCACGCTGATCGGATTCATGGGCATGTACACGCTGCTCGGGCTGCTATTTTTGTTTTTGGTGATGCGGGAGGTTTTGCACGGCCCGGGGATGGAGAAAAAAATATGATAATTGAACATGTTAGTATCAAGGCCGTGAAGTTTTTGTGATTTTCCATCTTCCATTCTCGACTCTTGATCCTCGTCCTTGCGTTTTGGCAAATCCGATGGAGACGAAATAACATGGAAATCTTTTGGTTCGCAGCAGTCGGCTTCATGCTCACCATGTATGTCATTCTCGATGGCTTCGATCTCGGCGCGGGCATCATTCATCTCGTTGCCGCCAGAACGAATGACGAGCGCCGCACGATTCTCAACGCGATTGGGCCGGTTTGGGACGGCAATGAAGTCTGGCTGCTCGCCGCCGGCGGCACGTTGTATTTTGCCTTTCCCAAAGTCTACGCCTCCAGCTTCAGCGGCTTTTATTTGCCTTTGATGATCGTGCTCTGGCTGCTCATGCTGCGCGCCATCGGCATCGAGTTTCGCCATCATATCCATCATCCCATGTGGAAAAGCTTTTGGGATGTGGTGTTTTCCGGCGCCAGCATTTTGTTGACGATTTTCTTCGGCGCGGCGCTCGGCAACGTGGTGCGCGGCGTGCCGCTCAACGCCGAAGGCTACTTTTTCGCGCCCCTCTGGACCACGTTCACCGTCGTGCCAGAGGCCGGCATTCTTGATTGGTTTACCGTGTTGATGGGATTGGTGGCATTGTTCACCGTGACTGCTCACGGCGCAAATTACATCGCCATGAAAACGAGTCACCACTTGCAACGGCGCGCGCGCATTCTGGCGCAACGAACCTGGTGGGCGGCGCTCGCCGTCTCAATTTTGGCGCTGCTGGCAACCTCGCAGATTCATCCCGAAATTTGGCAAAATTATCTGCATGCGCCGCTCGGATTTGTTTTTCCACTCGCGGGTTTGGGCAGTTGGATCGCGGGGGTTTACTTTCAAACCAAACAGCAGGACAGCCGCGCCTTTCTGGCCTCGAGTTTTTTCATCGCTGGTATGGCCGCCAGCACGGCCTTCGGCTTGTTCCCCAATTTGTTGCCCGCTTCCACCAGCACGCTTTACAATCTCACCGTTTATAACACCGCCGCCTCAGCTTACGGCCTCGGCGTCGGCATGGTGTGGTGGAGCATCGGCATGTTCATCGCCCTTGCCTATTTCACCTACATTTTTTATTCATTTCGCGGGAAAGTAAAATTGCCGGCAGAAGGGGAGGGATATTGAACAAAACCTCCGTGGGGGAATACCGCCCGGGCGCTGCTCGCGATCCTGTCAAACAAAATCGTTTTGCATTCATGCCTCCAGCTTTGGAAAAGCAAAAGCGCCCGGACAGTAATCTAAATCGCTGCGAACCACGAACCGCTGCCGCGATGATCATGAAACAATCGCAATCCTCCCCGCCAAATCAACACGCTGAATTTCACATCGACTTTATCTGGGTGGCGCTGGCCGCGTCATTGTTTCTCGGCTTTGCCATTGGCGCGCATGTGGCCAGCATCATCGGTTTTGATTTTCCGCTTGGACCGGGATTCTACAGCTTCATTCAAGTTCACGGCCACGTGCAGCTTGTGGCGTGGGTGGGATTGTTCATCATCAGCATCAGTCTGCATTTCATCCCGCGTCTCGCCGGCGTTCCGCTCGCGCAACCCCAACGCATTTTATGGATTTTGTGGTTTCTCGCCGCCGGCTTGAGTTTGCGCAGCCTCGGTCAATGCGTGTTGCCCTACATCATAAACAGCGCAGCCGCGGCGCCGGCGGCATGGCTGACGGCTGTTTCCGGTTTGCTGGAATGGCTCGCTATCATGTTGTATACCTCTTTGCTCTTGGGCGCATTTCGCCGGGTAGAGAGTTTGAACCAGCGTCCGGGGCTTTTTCAAGTCGCGCCGTTTTTTCTGATGATGCTGGCGGGTTGGAATATTTATGCTGCAATCAATTTCGTTTTGTTGATCCAAATGGCGTTGCAGCAAACCGTGGTCGTGCATCAAGCCTGGAACGAGTTTGCGCTGCAAGCATTCCTCGGCTTGGTGTTGCTGCCGGTTGCGTTTGCCTTTTCTGTGCGTATGTTTCCGCTCTATCTGCGGCTGCCGGCGATCGACTGGCCGGTTCGAAAATTGGCTTACGCCTACATTTTTGCCTTCAGTCTGCAAACATTGCCCAATCTGCCGTTGATCGCGAGTCTGTCCTCCTCGTGGCCGCGCCTGCTTTCCGGACTCGGCATGCTGCTGAAAGGCGCGGTGATTTTATTTTTTGTTTGGAAATTGGACTTGCTCACCCGCCGGCGTTTGCCGTGGACCGTCAACCGCGTTTTTCAGCCCGGCCCCGAGCGCACACCAACGCGGCCTGGTTTGCCTGATTACGGCGAGTTCGGCAGTTTTGAGCGATTGGTTTATTCTGCCTATTTCTGGCTTGTGCTCGCTGCGATCTTGGAAATGCTTTCCGGCGGCGGCATTCTTTTCGATTTTTCACTCACGCACAGCAGCGACGCGATTCGCCACGTTTATTTGCTGGGTTTCATCACGCTGCTGATCTTCGGCATGGCGGTGCGCATGATTCCCGGCTTCATGCAGCAGAAAAAAGTGTGGAGTCCCAAACTGGTGGGCGCGACGTTTTGGCTGGGCAATCTCGCCGCGATTTTTCGCATTATGCCGCTGCTCTTGCCGATGGCCGTGTTCGACCTTTTTCCGGCGACGATCGTCGTCACGCAAGCGGCCTTCGGCCTGTCAGGCATCTTCGCGTTGGTTGCGGTTTTGTGTCTGACGGTTAATTTGGGGAAGACGGTGTAGGATGCAGATTTCATGATGACTTAATTGATTTAGAAAACAAGTTGCATCGTGTGGGCATTGTGTTATATTTAGAGTCGTCATGTAGAATTGCAACAATCCTCATCAATAACTGGTTTTGCAATGCCAACCATTCAAAACATTTCTGGCCCGTATCGACTCTTCTTTTATAGTTTTGATTGCAACGAACCCATGCATGTCCATATCCGGCATGAAAAAATGATTTGTAAATTTTGGCTTGAACCTATTACTTTGAGCGAGAATCATGGTTTTTCAGCAAAAGAATTGAATCGTATTCGTCAAATCATTCAAGTCAATATCGCCAAAATTATTGAGGCCTGGCATGAACACTGTGGCTAATACCCTGGAACCCCGTATCAAGCAAATCGAAGTGACTGAAGATTCGATTACCGCGCATCTCATCGATGGCCGCGTGATCAGCGTGCCGCTCGCGTGGTCGTGGCGCTTGTCAGAGGCAACACCCGAACAGCGAGACAAATGGGAGCTTATCGGTGATGGTCAGGGTGTGCATTGGCCGGAAATCGACGAAGATATTAGCGCCAAAGGCATGCTGTACGGCATTCCCGCGCGTCGCCCTCAACAGATGTTTGCTTGAAACATTCGATGGCATAAAGCTGTTGCGGTTTTGCTTGTTGTTGGCGAGAAACCGTCCGGGCGGTGGTGTTTCGGGGGGCTATCAATTTTCAGAATAGTTTCAGAAGCTTTCGATTACGTGTTCTTTGTTCTCCGAAACTATGGCCGTCAAAAAGCAAAGAATTTTCCAACTGATTTAATTTGACTATGTCACATTCCAAAAACCACCACAGAGTCGCGGAGTTGGCAGAGTGAGATTGCGTGAATTCTCAGCGAATGCTGCGTCTCCGCGGTGAATCTGACATAGTCAAGTTAAAAAGCAACTGATAAAGCCTTCCGCATCCGTTGGGTTCTTTTATCTGCTGGAGGTTTTCTTTTTGGTTACGGCTCGTTGGGAATCTGTGTGATGAGATATTTGAATACACTTTCTGACAAAGAGCTTCTGGATAAACTGTTCAAAGTAGGCCTTGACGACTATACGATTGAAGAGATTTCCTCCGTGAAGAGAATCATCTGGAATAGACTTCAGAGGAATAATTCACATGTTGAAATTGCTAATCAGCTTAAGTCCAGCCAGGGACGATTGAATATAACAACCCTGGAATACACATTTTCAATCGTCCCTGCGGGACTTCTGAGAACATTTGCCTTTATTCCCCGCGATCAATCGCGGGGCCATGTTCGCTTTTTCTCTATAGGACTTTCACGACCGTAGCAGGCGGCCATCGATTTTCAACGTAACGTTACAGTAATAATTTTCACAGAAAAATATGCCCGCCCTCCTCAATGATGAAATCCATCACGCCGCCTTCGTGCGTGCGAGTCCGGAGCGCGTGTACGATGCCATTGCCACCGCGCAGGGCCTTGATGCTTGGTTCACTGCCGGCGCGACGGTCGATTCCTGGCCCGGCGGCGAGATTCGCTTTCGCTGGCAAGATTGGGGACCCGATAGAATCTCAGGCGAAGACGGCGGTACGATTCTCGAAGCCAAGCGCCCGGAACGCTTTGTCTTTCAGTGGCGACCGGATAACGCGACTTATGCAACGACGGTCGAGATAAACTTCGAACCAACAGCGGGCGGAACCATCATCCGGCTGCGCGAGTTCGGCTATCACGATACTGCCAGCGGGCTGCGCGCCATGTTGAATTGCGCCGCCGGCTGGGGCGAGGCGCTTACGCTGTTGAAGTTCCATGTTGAACACGGCATTCGGTATTGATGTTGCTCAATGGCAGTGTTTTTCAAACCGGCCCAACCTCATTCAAACTTCATATCTTGAAATCTCTGCCCACCGCGCGCCAAATAGATTATGAATGAACTTATCGAACTTCTGCGCGAGCAGCCGTTGCTATTGCTTTTTCTCGTGGCTGCCATCGGTTTTCCGCTGGGGCATGTCAAAATTCGCGGCAGCAGCCTGGGCGTGGCGGCGGTGTTGTTTGTCGGCCTGGCCTTTGGCGCGCTGCATCCCGATCTCAAGCTTCCTGAAATCATTTACCTGCTCGGCCTGGTGCTTTTCGTTTATACCATTGGCATGAGCAGCGGGCCGGGATTTTTTGCCTCTTTCCGGCGCAGCGGCGTGCGAGATAATCTGCTGGTTCTCGGCATGCTCGTCTTGGCCATGTTGTTGACGCTGCTGACGCATCATCTGCTTAATTTGTCACCGGCGTTGACCGCGGGACTCTACGCCGGCAGCTTGACGAACACGCCGGCGCTTGCGGGTGTGTTGGATTATGTCAAAGGCAGCGGCCAGAGTCAAAGTATGCTCACAGAGCCGGTGGTCGGTTACTCCATCGCCTATCCGGTGGGCGTGGTGGGAATGATTTTGGCGATTTACCTGGCGCAGCGCCTGTGGCGAATAGACTATGCTGGTGAAGCCAAGAGCTTGCGCGAGTTGGGCGCCGGCACAGCCTGGTTGCAAAACCGCACGATTCGCGTGACCAACCCTCGCGTTTCCGGATTGCCGCTCGATAAACTGCGCGCGCAGCAGCAATGGAAAGTTGTTTTTGGCCGGATGCAAAGAGACGGCCAACTCTCATTGGCGAATGATGAGACGCAATTTCAAGTGGGTGATCTCGTCAGCGCGGTCGGCACGCTTGAAGATTTGGAGCGGGTGACGGCGCAGTTGGGCGAGGTGAGCAACGAACGCATCGACCTCGACCGCACGCAGCTTGATTATCGACGTATTTTCGTATCCAATCCTCAAATTGCCGGGCATCGTTTACGCGACCTCAATTTGCCGCAGCAATACGGCGCGATTATCACGCGCGTGCGCCGCGGCGATCTCGAATTTTTGCCGCACGGCGATACGGTGTTGGAATTGGGCGACCGCATCCGCGTTCTCACTCGCCGCAATCACATGCAGGCCGTTAGCGCGTTTTTCGGAGATTCGTATCGCGCGTTGAGCGAGATCGATATTCTGACTTTCAGTCTCGGGTTGGCGCTGGGCTTGTTGCTGGGACTCGTGCCGATTCCGCTGCCGGGAGGCGTGATTATCAAACTCGGGTTCGCCGGCGGCCCTTTGGTCGTGGCAATGATTTTGGGAACGTTGCGGCGCACCGGGCCGTTGGTGTGGAGCATGCCGTATAGCGCCAATCTCACCTTGCGCCAAATCGGTTTGATTCTTTTTCTTGCCGGCATTGGCACACGTTCGGGCTATGCTTTTTTCTCCACGTTGACGCAGGGCAATGGCCTGGCTATTTTTCTGGCGGGCGCGAGTATTACTATTGCTGTGGCGCTCGCGACGTTGTGGCTCGGTCATCGCTTGTTGAAAATTCCCATGAGCCTGCTCATCGGCGTGCTCTCCGGCCTGCAAACGCAACCCGCGGTGCTGGGCTTTGCGCTGGAACAAACGCGCAACGATATTCCCAATATCGGCTACGCCTCGGTTTATCCGATGGCAATGATTGCCAAGATTGTCTTCGCGCAAGTGTTGCTGGCGTTGTTACTGTGAATTGGTGCGTCCGCGAGAAACGATCTCCATATCTCAAACCGCGAATAAACGCGAATTAAGAGTTCGTGCGTATTCGCGTTTATTCGCGGTACTCGAGAAATGATCAAGACATTCAGAAGAAATTTTTGAGTCATTGCATTCTGAAGGTGCGCCACAGAGATGCCTGTTGAGGCAAAACTCACTTCTATACTCGCCGCTTCGTAACCTTCCGATTTTCCTTCACCGCCGAAAGCAGAATCTACTCTCCTGTTATCCTATCAAATTTGAGAAAACCTCTCACCTCTTTTCCCAAACTAAAGAATTATCTACGATTACGCCACTGGGACAGAGATGACTCAATCCATGAAATTACAGGCTTCTAAGCCGGATTTTTTGGGGTAAACTCTGTTTGGCATTTAAGATGCAATGCTTCCGCCAAAAATTACCAGGTGTCTCAATATTCCACGGCTCTTGAAGCGTAAACATGAAAACGAAAAATTTTCAAACCATCGACGGTAATGAAGCCGTTGCACACGTGGCGTTCCGCGTGAATGAAGTCATCGCGATTTATCCGATCACCCCGTCTTCGCCGATGGGCGAATGGGCGGATGCCTGGGCCTCGGAACACAATCCGAATTTGTGGGGTATCGTTCCCTCTGTTGTGGAAATGCAAAGTGAAGCGGGCGCCGCCGGCGCGGTACACGGTTCCTTGCAAGCCGGCGCTTTGACGACGACGTTCACCTCGTCGCAGGGGCTTCTGCTGATGATTCCCAACATGTATAAAATTGCGGGCGAGCTGACCGCCACGGTATTTCACGTGGCAGCGCGCTCGCTTGCCGCGCAGGCGCTTTCAATCTTTGGCGATCACAGCGATGTGATGGCGACGCGCGCCACGGGTTTCGCCTTGCTCTCCTCGGCTTCGGTGCAGGAGGCGATGGATTTTGCGTTGATCGCGCAAGCGGCGACGCTCAAATCGCGGATTCCCTTTATACACTTTTTCGACGGCTTCCGCACTTCGCACGAGGTTTCGAAAATCGACATGCTTTCCGATGAGCAAATGCGCGCGATGATCGATGAAGGCCTGGTGGCGGCGCATCGCCGCCGCGCATTGTCGCCGGATCATCCGGTGTTGCGCGGCACCGCGCAAAATCCTGACGTCTATTTTCAAGCGCGTGAAACCGTGAATCCCTATTATCTTGCCTGTCCGGATCTTGTGCACGAAACCATGGATGAGTTTGCGCGTCTTGTGGGACGACGTTATCAATTGTTCGAATATTATGGCGCGCCGCAGGCGGAACGTGTCATCGTGTTGATGGGCTCGGGCTGCGAAACCGTGCATGAAACCGTCGATTACCTCAATCAGCGCGGCGAAAATGTCGGCGTGCTTAAAGTGCGGTTATATCGCCCGTTCGACCTCAAACGTTTTCTCGCCGCGTTGCCGGCGACGGTGAAAACCATGGCTGTGCTCGACCGCACAAAAGAGCCGGGCAGCTTGGGAGAGCCGCTTTATCTTGATTGCATCAACGCCCTGCACGAAGGCATGAACAACGGCTGGATCAAAAATCTTCCGAAAGTCATTGGCGGGCGTTATGGTTTATCCTCCAAGGAATTCACGCCGGCCATGGTCAAGGGCATTTTTGACCATCTTGCCGGGAATACGCTCAAAAATCACTTTACTATCGGCATTAACGATGACGTGACGCACACCAGCCTGCCGTATGATGCGGAATTTTCGACCGAACCGGAGAGCGTGATTCGCGCGTTGTTCTACGGCCTGGGCTCGGACGGCACCGTAGGCGCGAACAAAAATTCCATCAAAATCATCGGCGAAAACACGGATAACTATGCGCAGGGGTATTTTGTTTATGATTCTAAAAAAGCCGGCGCGGTCACGGTTTCGCATTTGCGTTTCGGGCCCCAGCCGATCCGCTCGACGTATTTGGTGACGCGGCCGAATTTCGTTGCCTGCCATCAGCCGGTTTTTCTCGAACGCTATGATATGCTCGACGGCATGGTGGAAGGCGGCACGTTTTTGTTGAATAGCGCTTACGGTCCGGAGGAGGCCTGGCAGCATTTGCCGCGCGGCCTGCAGGAACACATTCTCAAGAAAAGGTTGAAGTTTTATGTGATCGACGCCACCAAAGTGGCGCGTGAAAGCGGCATGGGCGGCCGCATCAATACCGTGATGCAAGTGTGCTTTTTCGCCCTGTCGAAGGTCTTGCCGAAAGAGGAGGCGATAGCTGCGATTAAAGAATCGATTCGGGAAACCTACGGTAAAAAAGGCGAGGAGATTGTACGTATCAATCTCGCCGCCGTCGATCATACGCTGGCGCATTTGTTTGAGGTGAAAGTTCCGGACCGGTTGAACGGTTACCTTGCCGTGCCGCCCCCGCCCACGACGCATGCTGCGCCGTTTGTGCGCGATGTGTTGGGCAAAATTATTTCAGGCAAAGGCGATGAACTGCCGGTGAGCGCCATGCCGATCGACGGCACGTTCCCGACTGGCACCGCGAAATGGGAAAAACGCAATCTCGCCCTCGAAATTCCGGTGTGGGAGCCGGATATTTGCATTCAGTGCGGCAAATGCGCCATGGTGTGTCCGCATGCCGTGATTCGCATCAAAGCGTATGACGAGAAGCATCTCGCGGGCGCGCCGGCGACGTTCAAAGCCTGCGAGGCGCGCGACCGCGAATGGCAGGGCATGAAATATACCATTCAAGTGGCGCCTGAAGACTGCACCGGCTGCGCGCTGTGCGTCGATGTTTGCCCCGCCAAGAAAAAGTCCGAAACACGCATCAAAGCGATCAACATGCGGCCGCAACCGCCGTTGCGCGAGCAGGAACGCGAGAATTGGGATTTCTTCCTGACCATTCCGGAACTGGATCGCCGCCAGATCAAAGTGAACAGCATCCGCCAGCAGCAAGTGCAGGAGCCGCTGTTCGAGTTCTCGGGCGCATGCGCCGGTTGCGGCGAAACGCCCTATATCAAGCTGGTCACGCAACTGTTCGGCGATCGCGCGATCGTGGCCAATGCCACGGGTTGTTCGTCGATTTATGGCGGCAATCTGCCGACGACGCCGTGGACGGCGAATGCCGAAGGCCGCGGCCCGGCGTGGTCAAATTCCCTGTTTGAAGACAATGCCGAGTTCGGTTTGGGGTTTCGTTTGGCGATCGACAAGCAACGCGATATGGCCGCGCAGTTGCTGCACAATTTTTCGAATATGATCGGCGAGGATTTGGTCAACGCGATTCTCGCCGCGCCGCAAAAAGACGAAGCCGATATTTACGAGCAGCGCCTGCGCGTGGATTTGCTCAAGAAAAAATTGCAACGCTTGGACGCGGCAGAGGCCAAAAAGCTGTTGGGCCTCGCCGATATGCTGGTGAAGAAAAGTGTGTGGATTATCGGCGGAGACGGCTGGGCGTATGACATCGGCTTTGGCGGCCTCGATCACGTGCTGGCCAGCGGCCGTGATGTGAATGTCCTGGTGCTGGATACCGAAGTTTATTCCAACACCGGCGGGCAAATGTCCAAGGCCACGCCGCGCGGCGCCGTGGCGAAATTTGCCGCCGGCGGCAAGCCGGCCGCGAAAAAAGACCTGGGCTTGATTGCGATGACGTACGGCAATGTTTACGTGGCGCGCGTCGCCATGGGCGCAAAAGATGAGCACACGCTCAAGGCTTTTCTCGAAGCGGAGGCTTACGAAGGTCCGTCATTGATCATCGCTTACAGCCACTGCATTGCGCACGGCATCAACATGGCCACGGCCATGCAAAATCAAAAAGCCGCGGTGGATTCGGGCCAATGGCTGCTCTATCGTTATCATCCCGAGCGCGCCAAGCACGGCGAAAACGCCCTGCAACTCGATTCGTCCGCGCCCAAGTTGCCGTTGGAGAAATACCTCTACATGGAAAATCGTTTCAAAATGCTCACCAAAAGCCGGCCGGAAGACGCCAAGCGCATGCTGAAGGAAGCACAGGAAGATGTGAACATGCGCTGGAAGCTTTATGAGCATATGGCCGCACGCGGGGTGGAAAGCCGCAAATCGAAGACTGAAAGTTGACCCGTGAGTTGTTGCACAGACGCCCAACGCACAGAAATCAACTGGTCCCGATTTACGAAAATGCTACGGAGAACTTAGAATGAATCTGGAGACAACCTATCTCGGCATGAAGCTGCGCACGCCATTGGTGCCTTCGGCTTCGCCGCTTTCCGAGGAAATCGGCAATATCAAACGCATGGAAGATGCCGGCGCGGCTGCCGTGGTGTTGTATTCGCTGTTCGAGGAACAATTGCGGCTCGAAACCTATGAATTGAATCATCACCTCACCTACGGCACCGAGAGTTTTCCCGAGGCGCTGACGTATTTTCCGCAACCGCAGGAATTCCATCTCGGGCCGGAAGGCTATCTCAATCATATCCGGCGCGCCAAGCAAGCCGTGGATATTCCCATCATCGCCAGCCTTAACGGCTCGACCGTCGGCGGTTGGATTGATTTCGCGCGCTTGATCGAAGAGGCCGGAGCTGATGCCCTGGAACTGAATGTCTATCACATTCCCAGCGACATGTCGATCAGCGGCGCGGAGATCGAGCAACGTTATGTCGAGGTTCTCAAAGCTGTAAAAGCCGCGGTGAAAATTCCCGTGGCGATCAAGCTCAGTCCATTTTTCAGCAACTTCGCCAACATGGCCAAGCGGTTTGACGATGCCGGCGCGAACGGGCTGGTGTTGTTCAATCGTTTTTATCAGCCGGATATCGATCTCGAAACGCTGGAAGTACGCCCGAATGTTTTGCTCAGCACGCCGCAAGCGTTGCGCTTGCCGTTGACGTGGATCGGCATTCTCTATGGCCGCCTGCGGGCGGATTTGGCCGCCACCAGCGGCGTGCACGACGCCACGGATGTCGTCAAAATGCTGATGGTGGGCGCCAACGTCACTATGATGGCCGCGGCGCTGTTGCGTTACGGCATCGAGCATTTGCGCCGCGTTGAACAAAACTTGCAGGCCTGGATGGAAGAGCACGAATACGAATCCGTGCAGCAAATGCAGGGCAGCATGAGCCAAAAGAATAGCGCCGATCCCTCCGCCTTTGAACGGGCGCAATACATGAAGGCCCTGCAAAGCTACAAACCGGAAGCACATCAGAGTCTGGCGTTTTGAACGGGTGCGAATGGCCTGTTGGCCAGGATCAGGAACGACAAGGGGATGAAATTCATTGAGAAGACTTGCTTTTTACGAATATCTTGTTTTTTTAGCGGTGACAAATTTGTGTTGAACGTAAACGTTTTGTTGCACATCATTTCATGAATCTAAATGGAAAGAGGTCGAGCATGATGAAACGCATGATTTTGGCAGTTTTTGTTTTGATGTTGTTGCCCGCCGCGCTTTCAGCGCAAAGTAAATTTAAATATGTCGGCGCGAATGCCTGCAAAGCGTGCCATCTCACGCCGAAAAGCGGCGCGGCATTCACCATTTGGCAAAAAAGCGCACATGCGAAAGCATTTGCAACCCTGGCGACGCCCGCGGCCTTGGATATTGCCAAGAAAAAGGGTATTGCCGATCCTCAAAAAGATGCGAGCTGCTTAAAATGCCATGAAACAGCAGCGGGTGTTCCTGCGGCGCAATTGGCTGCGACATTCAAAGGCGGCGAGGGCGTGGGCTGCGAAGTCTGTCACGGCCCCGGTTCGGATTACAAGTCGATGCAAGTGATGAAGGATCTTGACAGCGGAAAGACCAAGGGCGAGACGGTTGGTTTCAAAAAAGGCGGTGACGAGAAGTTTTGTGTGACCTGTCACAATTCCGAAAGCCCGACGTTCAAGGGCTTCAACTATGCCGAGTATAGCAAGAAAATCGCGCATCCGACGCCCAAACAATAACCCCAAACAACTGGAGCGGTGGCTTGATGGAGCATCGGCGTGCTGGGTTGTTGCAAGCATTTTTTTCTCAAACCGAATTATCTCAATTTCCAGTGACGAACGGCGGCCGGCGGAGCAACGCGGCCGCCGCGCGATTCACCGGGAGTTTTATTGTAAAATGCCGCTGGCTTTTATTTTTGAGTTGTGGCTTTGTTGCGCCGGTCTTGGCGCAAGAGTCGAGCGACTGCCTTTCCTGCCATGGCGATGCGGGATTGGCTGTAACCGATAGTGCGGGCGTGGAACGTTCGCTGTACGTCGATCTTGCGAAGATGGAAAACTCGGTACACGCCGGGTTTGATTGCGTGACGTGTCATGCCGATGTGAAAGAAATTCCACACGCGGAAAAACTTGCGCCAGCGGCTTGCGGCGACTGCCACACCGAGGCCTTGGCTGAGGTGGGAGAGAGTGTGCATGCCCAAGCCACTGGCGCTTTTGCTTCTGATGCGCCCACCTGTGGCGATTGCCACGGCAGCCACGATATTCGCGCACACGCGGACTCTCTCTCGTTTGTCAATCCGCGCCAGCTTGCTTTCACCTGCGGCCGCTGCCATGCCAATCCCGAATTGGTAAAAAAGCATCATATCCCGATCAAGGATCCGATAACGGCATACAGCCGCAGTGTGCATGGGCGTTTGGCCTTGGCGGGAGTGGATAGCGCCGCCACCTGCAGCAGTTGTCACGGCAGCCATAAAATTTTCGCCGCCAACAATCCCGTCTCCCCGGTTTTTCATTTCAATATTCCGCAAACCTGCGGCCAATGCCACAGCAAAGTCACCGAGGAATTTGCGCAAAGCGTGCATGGCGTGGCCGTCGAGCGCGGTTCGCGTGATGCGCCGGTGTGCACCGATTGCCATAGCGAGCACGCCATTGAATCATCGCAAGTAGCCTCGGCGCCGACCTCGCCGCAAAATCTCGCGGTTGAAACCTGCGGCCGTTGTCATGCGTCGACACGATTGGTTGAAAAATACGGCATGCGCGGCCAGCGCCTCGCGACGTTTGCCGACAGCTATCACGGTTTGGCGTTGCGTTCCGGCCGATTGTCGGCTGCGAACTGCGGCAGTTGCCACGGCATACACAACATTTTGCCGTCGAGCGACGAGCGCTCGATGATTCATCCGGCCAATTTGGTGAAAACCTGCGGCACATGTCATCCCAACGCCGGAGAAAATTTTGCGCGTGGCCGCGTGCATTTGACCGAAGAAGAAAGCGAAGGCCGGGCCGTGGCCGTTGTCCGCTCGATTTATATTGCATTGATCGTTCTTCTCATCGGCGGCATGGTGCTGCACAACGGCATGGATTTTATTCGCAAAAGCAAACACCTCTTGCGCCGAGAGTAAGGCCCGAATGCCCGAATGATTGCGGTTTGGGATGGGATAATTGGATTGTTGCAGCGCCCGGGCTTGGTTTCACGGCAAGCGCTGTGAACCCTGCATGCCGTAAGTGAATAATCCAACAATCCGCAATCCAGAATTCCAACCATCCATCTTTATGAGCAACACTAACAACAAAGAGTATTATTTACGCTGGACGCGCGTCGAACGCTGGCAACATTGGATCCTTGCCATTTCCTTCAGCATTTTAGCCGTCACCGGCTTTGCGCTGAAGTACCCGGATGCCCCGTGGCTGCGGCCGTTTTTGGTGTTCGAAGAGTATTTCGGGTTTCGCGGCTGGTTGCATCGCGCGGCAGCATTGGTGTTTACCGGGTTGAGTTTTTTTCATGCCGGGTATCTCCTTTTTAGCGCGCGCGGGCGCAGCCAACTCAAAGCATTGTCGCCGACACGCCAGGATTTTCGTGATTTCTGGCAGAATATACAGTTTCTGCGCGGCAAGCGCCACGCGCCGCCGGAGTTTGATCACTTCTCATACATGGAAAAACTCGAGTATTGGGCGCTGGTCTGGGGCACGATTGTGATGGCGGTGACGGGATTCTTGCTCTGGTTTGAAACCTTTGCGCTCAGCATCTTTCCTTTGTGGATGATGGAAGTGTTCACCGTGATTCATCTTTATGAAGCCTGGCTGGCGACCCTGGCGATATTTGTCTGGCATTTTTATTGGGTGATTTTCAATCCCGAAGTGTATCCGCTCAACCAAAGCATGATCGACGGCATGATGTCGGAGCACGAGATGGAACGGGAACACGGGCGTGAGTTGGCGCGGCTGCGTGCGCAAGCTGAAGCCGAAGAGGCATCCGAAGAAACCAGGACTAAATGACCCAGGACATGAGCGGCGCCGCCTGCAAGCAAAGCGAGTGATGGTTCGAAAGGAAAATGAATATGGCAAACCTCCGCGAGAACAGCGGCAAACTTCCCAGCTCATTTTACAACACGATCAGCATAGCCGGCGCGGGCCTCGCTGCCGTGGCGTTTGGCTGTATTTTGTTTTTCTTTTTGCTCGATTTTTTTGCCGAAACCACCTCTCCGTATCTCGGCATTCTCACCTATATCGTTCTGCCGGCATTTCTGATTTTGGGATTGCTGCTCATTCCAATCGGCATGTGGCGCGAACATCGCCGGCGCGCGCATTCGGATCAAGCGCCGGCGCTGCCTCATTTCGATCTTAATCTGCCCCGCCATCGCCGCATGGCCATGATCGTCGGCGTGGTCACAACCCTGTTTCTGCTCTTCACCGGCGTGGGCAGTTATCAAGCCTACGAGTTCAGCGAATCGACGGAGTTCTGCGGCACCACGTGCCACGTGGTTATGGAGCCGGAATACACCGCCTATCAAAACTCGCCGCACGCGCGTGTGACCTGCACGGGTTGTCACGTCGGCCCGGGCGCAGGCTGGTATGTGCAATCCAAACTCTCCGGCGCTTATCAGGTTTATTCCGTGCTGTTCAAGAAGTATTCGAAGCCGATTGCCACGCCCATCGAAAACCTGCGTCCGGCGCGCGAAACCTGCGAGCAATGCCACTGGCCGCAGGCATTTTTCGGCAACAAGCAGGACGAGCGCGTGCATTTCATGAAAGACGAACGAAACACGCGCTGGGCCTACAACCTCTTGATCAAAATCGGCGGCGGCAATCCGGAGGAAGGGCATACTTCGGGCATTCATTGGCACATGAATATCAGCAACAAAATCGAGTATTATGCCTCAGACCAATCGCGCGAAACCATTCCGTGGGTGCGCTCCACCAACGCCAACGGCGAAGTGACGGTGTACAGCTCTGATCCCTCGTTCGATGAAGCAGCCCTTGACCCGAAAAAAATTCGCGTGATGGATTGCATTGATTGCCATAACCGGCCCTCGCACATTTTTCAGGCGCCCAACATTGCTCTGAATACCATTATGAACAACGGCTTGATCGACATGACATTGCCCTCGATCAAGGCCACCGCGGTTGAAGCGCTTACGCCCGAATATCCCACCAAAGAAGCGGCGCTGGCCGCAATCGATTCCACCATTCGCGCTTTTTATGACACTAATTATCCCGAAATCGCCGCGGAAAAACGCGCGGCCATCGACAATGCCGTGCAGCGCGTGCAAGAAGTCTATGCCAAAAACAATTTTCCCTACATGAAATCGAGTTGGCGCGCGTATCCCGATCACATTGGCCATTACCTCAGCCCGGGCTGCTACCGCTGCCACGACGGTTTGCACCAAAGCGCGGAGGGCAAAACCATTACGCGCGATTGCAACGCCTGCCACTTGATCATCGAGCAGGGCGATAATGCCACAGTGCAAGAATCCAATTTGCGCGGTTTGGAATTCATTCATCCCATCGACATCGGCGAGGCCTGGAAAGAAACCAGTTGCCATGAATGCCATGGCGTGGCTGCCGGAATCTAGCTGTAAGGTTGCCATCGAGTATCCGTACGAGTCGGCGCCCAAACCTGAGATCGGTTTTGCACAAACGAAACACCAAGAGCGTTTGGCATATTTCGCGCGTCTCGCAGGCTCGGTGAAGCATCTGACCTCCTCGAACGAGTTGAGTGTTTGGAATTTATTCAAAGGTGGACAAACGACAATGTTCATGCTGCGCATCGAACACGCCATTTCCAGCTTCGAGGGTTGGAAGAAGGCTTTTGACAGCGATCCGGTGGGCCGGGAGAAAATGGGCGTGCGCCGCTATCGGATCTTGCGGCCGCGAGACGAGGCAAATTACGTGATGATCGATCTTGAATTCGATACCGCGGAACAAGCCGAGGCGTTGCTCGCCGCCATGCGAACCGTGTGGGGCCGTGTTGAGGGCAAGATCATGATGCGCCCTCAGGTCCGCGTCGTCGAAGTGGTGGAAACAAAAGAATATTAGTTATTCCTCGTGGTTTTTCAATTTCCAATGGATGCGAGAACCCAGCATTTTTTGATCTGCTGGCGTTTTTCTATCGGTTGAAAATTTTAAGGGTTGATGCTGCCTGATTATGATGGTTCAGGTTTTCAGCTTGTCGAACCTGTGTCGTAAAATCCTGATTTATCGAATCTGAGAATGACACGGGGCATGATTTCCGCTTCTGAGAATGCTGCGCAAATTCCGACCGCCCAAGCGCAGCGTAACTATTTGATAATGCGATGGCAAAGCCCCGAATGATTTTTCCCGTCAATGGCACTTCCTTTGCGCCATCGGCACAAAAATCATATGGGTGTCATGTCAGTCAACCAGCGTTTCGTGTTCCATGAGCAGAACTCGCTTTGATACGATTATCGGCGCAAGCGCGGCCATGCAGCGGGTTTTTGAGCTAATCGAGAATGTCGCCGCGACCGATATCAATGTTTTGATCACCGGTGAGAGCGGCACCGGCAAAGAGTTGATTGCGCGCAGCATTCACAATCACAGCGCACGCCGGTCGCAGGCTTTTGTGCCGGTGAATTGCAGCGCTTTTCCGGAAACCCTGTTCGAGGCCGAGTTGTTCGGCTATGAAAAAGGCGCGTTCACCGGCGCAACGCAGCGCAAGCCGGGTTTGCTGGAGTTTGCCAACGGCGGCACGTTTTTCCTCGATGAAGTTTGCGAGCTGCCGGTTTCATTGCAAGCAAAGCTGTTGCGCGTTTTGCAAGATAGACAACTTCGCCATCTCGGCGGCAATGAGTTGGTGCAAGTCGATGTGCGCTTGATTTCCGCTTCGAATCGCGATCCCGAAGTCGCACGCGCCAACGGCGCATTGCGCGATGATTTTTACTATCGTTTGAACGTCATCAACATTCATCTGCAACCGTTGCGCGAGCGGCGCGAAGACATCCTGCCTCTGGCCACCCATTTTTTGCAGGAAACCTTGAAATTTTCCCCCAAACGGATTCGCGGCTTTAATCACGACGTGATGCAATGCTTCGAGCATTATCGCTGGCCAGGCAACATCCGCGAGCTTGAAAATGTCGTGCAACGCGCGATTACCCTGGCGCACAGCGATTTGATTACCCTGGCTGATCTCCCGGCTCATCTGCATCAAAACATGCAGGAAACGCACAACGGCAAGCTCTCGCTGGTGGAGGCGAAGCAAATGGCTATTCAACAGATCGAACGCCAATATCTGTTGGAAATGCTGGTGAAGCATCAGGGCAATGTCACCAAGATCGCCGCAGAATCGGGCATGACCCGGCGCAATTTGCATCGCTTGCTGAATCGCCACTGCTTAAAAGCGCATGAATGGCGCGACACTTCTGAAACCGCGTGAAGCCTTCGCGTTAGCGCCTATCGTGACGCGCTGGCTTCGACAGGCTCAGCCTTCGGCAAGTTCAGCCAGAGACAGGCTCAGCCTTCGGCAAGTTCAGCCAGAGACAGGCTCAGCCTTCGGCAAGTTCAGCCAGAGGCAGGCTCAGCCTTCGGCAAGTTCAGCCAGAGGCAGGCTCAGCCTTCGGCAAGTTCAGCCAGAGACAGGCTCAGCCTTCGGCAAGTTCAGCCAGAG
>CAYWGH010000018.1:0-4041 GCA_964457925.1 uncultured Cytophagia bacterium | reverse complement strand
CAGCCTTCGGCAAGTTCAGCCAGAGACAGGCTCAGCCTTCGGCAAGTTCAGCCAGCGAGAGGCTCAGCATGCGATGAACGAATCGTTTTTTGTGCTGGCTGCCTGAACGCCAGTTCCGACCTCTCTCCGCAATTTTCTCTCCGATTGAGACATTGATTTCTCACTCCCCTGTTTTTTGAAACAAGACGAAATAGTTTGATTAATAGAAGCTTTAGTCAAAGCAAAATGAATTGGATGAGACTTCAACGTCTCAGTAGATGTTTCCGTCGATCTCGACCTCATCTCTCAACTTTTCTGTCGGCGCATTTATAATCAATAGCTTAAATCGCCACAATACGTGTGAACTAAAATCCATTCAAGGGCGGAACACTATTTGAAATGATTTTTACTAGTTCCAATACTTAGTGTGGCCGAGGGCAATGCCATGCATGAAGCAGTTGCAATGGTCAAAAGCAGTGATGGCAGTTTGATTGATTCCTGCAAACAACTCGGCAACGCGCTCCGTCTTGTGCCGCATGCGCAGAGCCGGGCGGCTAGCTGGTTGTTGGAATTGCTGAACGAAGAAGTGGCTGTCGCCATTTTTGATTGGGACCGGGAAGATCCCGACAACCTGGTCTGGATTCAGCTTGTGCGCCAGTTGCGCCCCAAAGTTCCGTTGATCGTGCTGCACGATGGTTCTATTGATCACGCCACCGGCGCGAAGTTCTGTGAGCAAAGAGTGTTTTACTTTTGCCAACGCCCGATTGACCCGCAAGTGTTGCGTGAGGTGTTGCAGGCGGCTCTGCAATCGGGTAAGTGAAGCAGGCTTCGACAAGCTCAGCCAGCGAGAGGTTTAGCCAGCGAGAGGTTTAGCCTGCGAGAGGTACAGCCTGCGAGAGGTTCAGCCTGCGATGCTTGCACTTTCTGCAATTTGAGAAAAATCCACAACGGTTTCGCAAATCTGAAAAAAATGCCCGATTTCTTCAAAAAAGCACACACAAAACCAATGATTTAGAAGGCTTTGGATGGTGATTTTTTAGGTATAACAGTTGCCTGTGTTTGTCTCAAAAATTCCAAAATGAAAAACAAACGAGCAGGAAGGGAGGTGGCGAAGCAAAAAGTGTGGTTGGTCATTAATGTTTGTTTGGCTTGCTGCTGACTTGTTAAGAAGTTGCATCGGAGGTGTTTATGAAGAGATTGTTAGGATTAAACATTTTCATCTCGGTTGTCGTGATGCTGGTCTTGGCCACAGGCTCGGCTTGGGCGCAAACCGCCAGCATCAAGATCGAAGGCTACAGCCCACAAGAGATTCACGACTTGGGTTGGACCTCCCCGCGTTCCACGGGTCTGTCTGTGGTGGGCGTGGGGCAAGTGGTTTATCTCGTTGGAAGAGATTCCCTGAACGCAGCTGTCACCAGTTATGCCTGGACGATGACTGCGAGACCGGCCGGCTCAACTGCCGCTTTGGACAGTTCAAACAAAAAGCAGACGACGTTTAAACCGGACATGGTCGGAAAATTTACGGTGCAGTTGGTGATTACCACTGCCGCGGGCACAAGTGCGCCCCGTTCCGTGACCATAACCTCCGCAAAATTTGTCGGCGTTGGCGGCATGGACGGCCTACCCTCCAATCCCGCGGAAGGGCAATGTAGTTTGTGTCACTTTGCCAATTTCAACGCGTGGACCAAAACCGGGCATTCCACTATGTTCAAGAATGCGATCGACGGCCTGGCTAGCGCTCACTACAACGAATCCTGCATTGAATGCCATACCGTTGGTTTTGATAACAGCCCCTCGGCAGTGAACGATGGTTTCGATGACGTCGCGCGCGAAACGGGTTGGACGTTCCCGGCGGTGTTGCAACCGGGAAACTATGCTAATTTGGTGGCGACCAATCCCAAGTTGGCGGCGCGTGCGAATATTCAATGCGAAAACTGCCACGGCCCGGGCAGCGAGCACAAAGGCGTTAAGAGCAGCATTGCGATGAGCCTGGATGAATCGGCTTGTGGCGTTTGCCATGAAGAAGAACCTTATCACCGCATCAGCTCACAGTGGAAAAACTCCGTGCATGGTATCTTGAGTCCCGAATTTGAATCCGTGGCGAATCGTCCGGCTTCTTCGGGCTGCGCCAAATGCCATTCCGGTTGGGGATTTATTCGCAGAATCGATCCCAAAACGCCTGACAGCCGCCCGACAAATGGCTTTTCGCAGATTAGTTGCGCGGTCTGCCATGATCCGCACCGTTCGGAACAGTTGCCGAACATGGTACGCTCGTTGGATAATGTACAGTTGGGCGATACGCTGACCGTGGTCAACTACGGCGGCATGGGCAAAGTCTGTATGCAATGCCATATCAGCCGCCGTGATGCTGCCGATTACGTCCAAAACCCGAACAATCTGAGCACGCATTTTGGCCCGCATTACAGCAATCAAGCCGACATGGTTGACGGCTCAAATGCGGTGGAATATGGCGTGCCCATCGGCAGTTCGGGGCACAAGTATGCCGTGGTTGACGCCTGCGTGACCTGCCATATGTCGGAAACACCTGCAGCCGGCCAGCCGGGGCATGACAAGATTGGCGGCCATACCTGGTCCATGAGAGATGACAATGGCACACCCGATAATCCGAATGATGATATTGAGAATGTCAAAGCATGCCAGACCTGCCACGGTCCGATCAAGTCGTTCAACGATATCATGGCCAAGGCCGACTATGACGAAGACGGCACTATTGAAAGCACTCGCCACGAGATCGAAGGCTTGCTGCATCATCTTGACGAGTTGCTGCCCCCGCGTGCCACTACGGCGCAAGTCAATGCAAACTACAAATGGGACGCGAGCATGACGCCGCAGGAAATCGCGCGCCGCCAGACGCTGGCCAAGGCGTGGTACAATTTCCTCTTCGTTGAAGAAGATCGCAGCCTGGGCGCGCACAATGCCGGTTATGCCATTGCCTTGTTGCGCCGTTCCATTGCGACGCTGACTACGGGCGATATTGGCGCAGGCGCCATCAGCATGATCAAAGACGTGCCTGATGATCAAGGCAAGCAAGTTCGCATCATGTGGTCGAAATTCGCAGCCGACAGCCCGGCAGCCACCAACGCGGTGACGGGTTACTCGATTTGGCGCCGGGTTGACGATGCCGCCAACTCCACGGGCATCAAGTTGGGCTCCAAAGCTGATTTGATTGCCGCAGGTGTGCAAGCCAACGTGGGCAAACGCTACGTCGTCAATCAAGCCGGAACCTGGGATTTTGTGGGTTGGTTGCCGGCCTCAGGCTATGAAGTTTATAGCACGGTGGTACCGACGGTTTATGACAGCACCGCAGACGGCATGCACTGGTCCGTGTTCTTCATTTCCGGCCAGTCGCGCGGTGTGGTTTATGAAACCGCGCCCGACAGCGGCTACTCGGTTGATAACCTGGCACCCTTTGCTCCCAGCAATGTGGTGGGCAGCCAGGTGGTGAATACCGTCGCGTTGCAATGGGACGAACCGGTTGATGCGGATTTCAAATATTTTGCGATCTACCGCAGCACCACTGCAGGATTCAATCCCGCCGGCATGACGCCGCTGGCGACGCTGGTCGACAACAGCTATGTTGACACAGACGTCGTGCGCGGCACGACGTACTATTATCGCTTGTCGGCTTATGATTTCGCCGGAAATCAAAGCCAGTTCTCCGCGGAATTGCCGGTTGCCGTAACCACGGTGGGAGAACGCGGCAGCGGTGTGCCGACAGAATTTGCGCTGCAGCAGAATTATCCCAATCCGTTCAATCCCGAAACCACGATCAATTATCAATTGCCTTCGCCTGATCATGTGCGGCTGGTGATTTTCTCCGCGCTCGGCCAGGAAGTGCGGCGCTTGGTTGATTGCTCCCAATCCGCGGCTTATCATACCGTGGTGTGGGATGGACGGGATGAAGCGGGTAATCAACTGCCTTCCGGCATCTACTTCTATCGTCTGGAAACCTCCAAGTTCACGGCGATGAAGAAAATGGTTTTGACGAAATAAGGTCATTTGGCCTCTACGCTCCCTTGACAAACGGGGGGCGGATGTTCT
>CAYWGH010000017.1:0-134716 GCA_964457925.1 uncultured Cytophagia bacterium | reverse complement strand
GTAGCAGGGGGCAAGTAGCAGGGGGCAAGGGGCAAGTTTCTATCTGCCATTTGCCGCCTGCGCCATGCGGAACTCTTGCTTGTCACCAAACGTTTGTGAAATAAAATCCGCGTGAACATGTGATTGAAATTAGAATGGGATGGGCTGTGATTCCACTCCGCCTTTGACTTCTTTCGCGAGTTTTCCTGACATCCTCTGCCGCACGCGACCTCGAATTCAGCCTTCTCACCATCCCACCGTTTCAAAAAAATTCCAGTTTTCATTACGATTTCGATGAGAGCCGCGTCTTTGAGATCAAGAGGTCATTTGGGAGAATCACCGCCTGGGATATTGTGCTTTTAGCGATTCGGTATTCCAAGCTTGCGAGCCCGACATGCGTCTGTGAGAGAAGGCGGGGGGCAGGGTGTCGTCTCCGGAAGGCTCATTTTGCAACACTGCTGGCAAACCCTTCACAAATTTAACGCTCCGCCCGCGTAACGCATGGCAGAGCAGAGCTTTACACCGAGCCAGACAGGAGGAGGGAAAACGGCTGGTGTATTGTCAGCACTTATCTACTCACCTGTTGCAAAATGTGCCGAAAGGAGCCATGTATGTCTTCATCAGACTTCCTACGACGCTATGTGCAACCGCTCGCCGACTGGGCGCGTGATGGACCGGCAAGTAAAAGTACCCCATGGAATAATCCTTTACGGGAATTTATACCCTGGGCGCGTGAGTTGATCAAGCCTTATTATTGGGGAAGCTTGAACCAACACGGAGGCATGACCATGCCGCAATTCGTCGATGATTGCATTGAGCGCGTTTTCTTATGGGCCAAGGCCAACGCGCCAATGTTGCTGCAACCCCATTTCACGGATGTCAAGTTGGAATGGCGTATTCGACGAATTGCCAAAAATTTGCGGGTTGATTTGCGGCGAGATATTAAAGCAAACCGCTTGGAAAGCCTGGACAATTACTCGGGGCAGCGGTGGAGTCGCGTCCCCCGCCTGCAAGCAACCCCTGTAAGTTTGACGATATTGCCCGGCGAGGCGGGCTTTTCGAATTACCCCAGTCTCGAAGATGAATTTGTTTTGGCGTGTGAGGTGATGCCGCGTTTCAATCAGCGGCTGCGGTCGAAGAAAAAAATGCGCCAGTTGCTGGCTTTGCTGCACCGCCTGGGAAGGCGCTTGGGACGCAGGAGAGGCTTTCCAGGATATTGGTATGTGTGGCGGGTTTTACGCCGGAAAAAAGGGCATTTGCCCGCGTTTGCGCGCGGTTACTTGCAGGCACGTTTGCCGCAGGTGGAATACAAAGTCATCAACAGCCGGTTGGGGTTTCTCCGGCGTGCTTTCGCAAATTTCCTTTTGACGTTATAGATTGATTTGTTGTTGTTCACACCAAAGGCCGGCCTTAAACCGGCCTTTTGCAGCTTAATGGCGCAATGCGGGCAAGCCGCAACCAAATATCACCACTAAGACACACAGACACCAAGTTTTTTTCTTTGCGGCTTGCGCCTTGGTGGTCAGAAAAACTTTGCTGGTTTTGCAAACATAACACGTGTAACAGATCAATATGAAAGCGAGTGTCACATGAGAACTGCAATCCTGGTCTGCTTTCTGGCAATCGCCCTGTTCAACAAAGTTTGTGCGAACACCGAAGCCAGACGCGGAATCCTGCCCAACAAACCGAAGCGCGAACCCGGCTCCAGGACGAACCATTTTCGAAAGGGTGATGCCATGCGAACTCAATCAACCCAACAAAGCTTGGAAGCGGAGCGAGTTTGGGGCGTGGAAGCGCTGGATCCCTTGCAACAACGCGCCTGGGCGGAGGGTATTTGGCAACAGTTGCATCGCAACGCCTCGAGTCGAGAGCCTGCCGATCGCGACCAGTTTCGTCCCACGGCTTTTGCCGCGCCCATCGTGCTGCAATACAGCCCCACAGCCGAGCCTGCCGCGATTCGCGCTTTGAACACGCTGGCGCGCATTGCGCGCACCGAAGCGCCGCACGCCCTCGTCTATCTGGTTGCCCCGGACTCTGATCCCTGGCTAACCTCCCCGCCGCCGCGCTGTGAGAGTTTGTATCTCATTCATCGCGCCGGCCGTTTTGTGAATTGGAGGGAATGGCTGCAGGAAGCCCGAGCGCGATCGTCTTGCCGTATCGTGCTGACCGTTGCCGAAGCCGAGTCGGCCTCGCTGTTGGAAGAGCTGCGCTGCACGCCCGTCATTGTTCCGGAGGTGGCGCAAGATTATGGTGAGCACCAGATCCTGGAGGCCTTGGTCAAATCTCTTGGAGAAAAATTGCCCGCCGCAATCTCGCTTTCACATTGGGAACAAATTCTGGTCGAAGCCGGCATCGCAGAAGTTGCCCTGCCGGTCCGTTTGTTGGCGCGGCATCTTGCATTAGAGGAAGTGAAACTGATTCAAATGATGCAGGCCTCACGTCTCAGAGATTTTCTCTACTGGTCCGGGTGCACAGCAAAACTGCCCGGCCTGGTTGCATTTCGAGGAACATGGCCGGCGAGAACGATGGCGCCAACTGTCGTTGCCGGAGAATACCCTGCTCTATTTGAGCTGCTTGCTGATATCGATCCGCTTGAAACTCAGGAACGAAGCTTTTTGCTCGCCTTGCTCGTGGCGTTGCGTGCGCAAGGCTGCACCGCCGGCGAAATTCTCTTGCAGAAACGCTACCCCGGCCTGTTTGCACAAATCCGCCGACTTGGCCAAGATTGCCCGGAACGCCAAGCTTGGGCTGGCTTTGACCGCCGCGCCTGCTGCGCCAATCCCACCACTCCTGCGAAGGTCTGACGCCTTCGCAGGTTTTTTTCCAGTATTTTGAACCTACCTGCCTCCAACAGCGGCCCACCAGGGGCCAGGACTACGAACAACACGTCCATCCCATTTTGATTTCACCCGCCTCGGCGTCTTTCAAATTGAACTCAGCGACAACTGATACTACAACGCCAACTCAATTATGCTCCAGTCCCGTCATTTGAAGGAATCCTGTGAAGTGATGCGGCGGCACGCTATTCCTGTCGTTTTCCTCGGCTTCGTACCTGAATTTTGCACGATGGTTGCCATTCGTCAAAACTCGACGGCCCGTCGCACACAACTCCGCGAGGACTGGAATGTTTATAGAAGCGGTGCGCAGGAACGGCCCTCAACTCCGAAGGAGTGACATGTAGATTTCATGGACGTGGCGCGGGCTTTATCGTGAAAACCCAATATGCCACTCCTATCGGCGTTTGTAGGAACGGTGTGTGCGCATGACTCCTTCGGAGTTGTCAGCAAGCTCTCGCGCAAAATTTTTGCCAACTGGATTCTTCCACCAGTTGAAATCTGGAAAGTTCATAACCACGGGAAAAAGCCCTTGTTTTCCGCAAAGATTTGACTTGTAACACAACACTGTTCGGTGCGCCCATGTTTTTTCATCCGCTGTATGCCCAACTCTGTTCCGACGAAAACCTGCATCGCGCCTGGCGCGCCGTGCGCCGCCACAGCGAGGCCCCGGGCCTTGACGGCATGACCGCCGCGATGTTTGAAGCACGCTCCTTCATCCTGCTCAAAAAATTGCAGGAAGAGCTGCGGCGCTTCAAATACCAGCCCCAACCGGTCAAGCGCATTTTCATGAAGCGCGAAGTCGGGCCGCCGCGGCCGTTGGGCATCCCCACGTTCCTTGACCGCATCGTCATGCGCGCGCTGGTGCAGGTGTTGATTCCGGTTTTCGAGCCGCATTTCGACGAGTGCAGCCACGCTTACCGCACCGGCCGCTCGGTGCAATCCGCGCTGGCGCAGGCGCGCGACTATGCCCGCGACGGCCGTTTCTGGGTGATCAAAATCGATTTGCGCGATTGCTTTGGCAATGTGCCGCACCGTCCCCTGCTGCGCTGCGTTTATCGCCGCGTCAAAGATTCCGCCGTGCGCAAGCTGCTCAAGAAATTTCTTGCCGTGGAAGTCATCACACAATCGCGCAGCGGCTTGCGCCAGGCGAGCAAACCGAAACAAGGCGTGTTGCAGGGCAGTCCGCTCTCGCCTCTGCTCGCCAACATTTATCTCGATATTTTCGACCAGGAAATGCGGCGCCGCGACTTGCGTTTCGTGCGCTACGGCGATGATATTGCCATCTTCTCAGCCACGCGGCCGGAGGCCGAAGCAGCGCGGGAGGCTGCCGTGCGCGTTTTGGAGAAAATGCATCTGCCCATCAATCGCGAGAAAACCAAGCTGCACCACGTAGTTAAGGGTTTTCCTTATTTGGGAGAGTGGCTGATGTGGAAAAAATGGCGCGAGCGGGAGAAGACCTGACGGGATCGCTTTGACCGCTAGACATTAATCATTAGTCATTAACCATTAACCGTTAACCATTAACAATCAAAAATTTACAGCCATCGACCAACAAGCTGCCTTTGACAAGCTGCCTTTGACAAGCTGCCTTCGACAAGCTCAGGCAGCGGTCACGCGTGGGCTGAGCCTGTCGAAGCCCGACAAGCTCAGACAACAACCAGCAACAAGCAATCAACAATCCAAAACTCCAATCTTCCAGAGACCCATGTCCTCCCTCTACATCAACGAGTACGGCGCCACGCTCGGCGTGGTCAATGACCGTCTGCAAGTGCGGCGCAAGGGCAAAGTCGTGCAGGAAATGCCGGCCCTGCACCTCGAGCGCGTGGTGCTCATGACACCCGTCAACGTTACGTTGCCGGCTGTGCGCTTTTTGATGGAACGCGGCATCGACATCGCCTACCTCTCGCCCAACGGCACGTTTTACGGCCAGTTCACCCGCGGCGACGGCAAGTTTGTCGAACAGCGTCTCGCGCAATTCCGCCATTTTCATGATGCCGCTTTCCGGCTGCAATTAGCCAAAGCGTTTATCGCCGGCAAGGCCGGCAACATGATCTCCCTTTGGCAGCGCCAGCGGCGTAACAACGATTGGCGCAAGGAACTGGAAACCCTGCAAAAAATTCGTGACCGCCTTCCGCGCGCCTCGGCGCCGGAAAAATTGCTCGGTTTGGAAGGCTCAGCCTCCGCGGCGCATTTCCGCATCTTGCGCGATGCCTTGCAGGGCGAGTGGCGTTTTCACCAGCGCCAGGCCCATCCGCCCACGGATCCGGTCAATGCCATGCTCAGCCTGGGCTATACCCTGCTCTATTCCCGCATGTCCGGCTTGCTGCAAATGCACGGTTTGGATCCGTACCTTGGATTCTTTCATGAACCCAAACGCGGCCACGCCGCCCTGGCCTCGGATATGATCGAAGAGTGGCGTTGCCCGGTGGTTGACACCGTCATGCTCCGAATGATTAACAACAAGCAAATCACACCGGCGGACTTTCAGATCATCAAAAGACAATGTCGCATGTCGAAGCCCGCTTTGCACAAGTTCATCGCGGCTTTTGAGCAGCGCTTGCAGGAATGTCAAAAATTGAATGCCGTGCAGGATTCAGACGACCCCATTGGCGGCCTGGAAGGCCAGGTGCGGCAGCTCATTCGCGTGCTGCTCGGCAAGCAGAAAGAATATGTGGCGGTGAAAGCGTGACTGCAGGGAGCAGGGAGCAAACATCCAGCATGAAAACCTTTATCGTCGCCGCCTACGACATCAGCGATGACCGCCGCCGCGCCCGGTTGCATAAGCGGCTCAAGAAATTCGGCCTGGCCGTGCAATACTCGGTGTTCGAATGCCTGCTCACACCCGAGCAATTCAAAGAAATGCAAAAAGCCGTGCAGCCCTATATCAAACCCAAACAAGGCGACCGCATTCGCTACTACCAGCTCTGTGAAAGCTGCCGCCAGCGCATCCAAGCCACCGACACCATCGCCCGCCAGGATGCGCCCGTGGTGTTCGCCTGACGCAGCAGTGTAACTTTCAGAATCTGCGTTTATCTGCGAAAATCGGCGTCCTGAAGTTTTTGCTCTTTTGCAAAGAGTTCACGCTAAAGGAACTCACAACACCTCTGCCTTCGCCAACAACAGCAATCAACAACCAGCAACGAGGAACCATTATGCTCCAAACCTGCTTCACCCGCGCCGCCCTCGGCCCCGTGTGGCCGTTCATGCTCTTTGCCGCCCTGTTTATGGCCGCCACCACCGGCTTTCTCCTGTTCGCGCGCAGCCGCGGCCTCACGCGCGCCTTCACCGCGCGCGAGCACCGCTTCCTGCAGCGCCTGCACGATGCCGTTGACATGTTCGGCAGCCTCGCCCTCATTGGCGGCATGCTCGGCGCCTGCCTGGCGTTCTTTGACATTCTGCCCGCGCTGGGCCGTTGGGCGCAAGCGGCCGGCGATGCCGGGCTGTCTCAACAACTGCACGCCCGGCTGCAGGCCGGCCTCGCGCCTGCCATTGCCGGACTCGTCATCGGCGGCCTCTGGGCCGAAACCCTGCGCTTCTTTCTCCGGCCCTACCTGCGTGCTTGTTTGCCCTCAACGAAACCACTTCCGCAAACGCCAGCAAAACCGCCAGAGCCCGAGCAAAACCCCGAAACCGACTGGCGCGCCCAAGATCCGCAGGGAATGTATTGAAGGCTCGTTTCATCATTCATTCACCATTAACCATTCGCACCAAGACAAGCTGCCTTCGACAAGCTTAGGCAGCGCCAATAACCCACAACCAACAAAGGAGGCCCTCATGCGCCGTACCATCCATGTCCTGCTTGCCGTGGCCGCCGTCGTCCTCGCGCTTCTGGTCGACTGGCCGCAACGCAAGCGCCAAATCACCCGGCTGGCGAGGCTCTTGCGCGACGCCCTCTCCCAACCGTTCGGCGGCGAAGACGCCATGCCCCGCACCGTACCGCCGCTGCAGCTCAACAACCTGCATCAGGATGACGCAAGCGGCAGCAAGCTGCTCACCCTGCCGCGCCTGTGGCTGGCTTCGGCAGTTGTGATCATCCTGACCGCCATCATCCTGCGGCCGCTGCTGCCGTGAGCGCGCCGTTGAAATGCCGGTCACGGTGAGCTGTCTGGCGAAGCAAGCCCTGGCCCAAAAGCCGGGGATTGCTTCGCCGCTTTCATCTCCTGCAACTCATCCCAACCTGCGGTTGCGTGAAAAATTTTTTCAGACCCTTGCATTTTTACAAAAAAATCGTTTTATTGCCCCGTCTTTTCACACGGTTATGCGGCTCATTCGGTTTGACCGGAAGTGCCAAAAAATAACCCGCTGGTAAAATACAAGTGTCTAAAAAATGCCGAATTTTTTTCATCGGTTTAAAAAATTAAGCTCACGATGAATACCAATATCAATATGACCATTAATGATTTAAACAGTATTATTGATCTGCTTGCGTCCACTGCGGCGCTCTGCTGACAAAAAAACGCTGCCGCTGTTTTAAAAATGAACTCCAAAATATTGATAAATAAATTGATGTGACAAGATGACCTTTGTTTACTTGTTGACATTTTCCTCGGCGATGATCAAAAATGATACCTGATTAAGATTATTATTTTTAATGATTAAATCTGTAAAAATTTTTGCTTGACTGAATCGCCATTCATTTGGTGTGTCTCCAAAATTGATTTAGCCGCTTAATTTTAAATTAAACATCATTAAAGACCAATAAAAAGCCGCACAAAAATGTTCAAACAGGTGTTTATGATATTTTTGTAACAGCCATTTTTCATAAGTTAAGATAATGAATTGAAAGGCATTAAGTCGTTTTTTGCTGTCAAGTTATTGAAGATGTTGTAATTGTATCATGAAAACCTTGCTCTTAACAATTTTAAGTGGGGTAAAAACGTGGGGTGTCGGAAATGGGCAAAAATGCCCTAATAGAAACAGTGAATTAAGGTGGCGGAAATCGACCGCGGTTGAGAAGTACCCCAAAGCACGAAGTGCATTGAAACATACTCATATCTTTTTTTCGCCAATTGATGTACCGGTTGAGAAGTACCCCAAAGCACGAAGTGCATTGAAACGGATATCTCGCAGATTATGAATACGATCCGCGAACTTTGTTGAGAAGTACCCCAAAGCACGAAGTGCATTGAAACTGTACTTCTCTATTGGGCGGAATTGTCCGCCACGAGTTGAGAAGTACCCCAAAGCACGAAGTGCATTGAAACATCCTGTTGGACTCCATAACCGTTCGGTGTCCACGCGTTGAGAAGTACCCCAAAGCACGAAGTGCATTGAAACACAAATTGCTGGGGGGCGGATGTCGTGGCCAAATTGTTGAGAAGTACCCCAAAGCACGAAGTGCATTGAAACTTATACGAAACAGCAACATTGAACACTCCGGCGAGCGGTTGAGAAGTACCCCAAAGCACGAAGTGCATTGAAACATTTTCCGTCCGCGCCATCCTTGGCTGGTGCGAACGTTGAGAAGTACCCCAAAGCACGAAGTGCATTGAAACAGCAACCAAGTCCCGGCCTCGATCAAAGTCCTTGAAGTTGAGAAGTACCCCAAAGCACGAAGTGCATTGAAACTAAAAATTGTCGTATTGGAGGTAAGGCGAGTGAGGGTTGAGAAGTACCCCAAAGCACGAAGTGCATTGAAACAAAAACATCCCTAGCCGTCCGTCTGGGGTTAGTGGGTTGAGAAGTACCCCAAAGCACGAAGTGCATTGAAACATTTGAATGTCGGCGGCGTCGGTTGGAAGGCTGAGTTGAGAAGTACCCCAAAGCACGAAGTGCATTGAAACATGATGGGAGGGTTGGCAAGACCATCCCTTTCCCAAGTTGAGAAGTACCCCAAAGCACGAAGTGCATTGAAACCCTCAAGCCGGACAGTGTAAGTGTTTGCCACAGTGTGTTGAGAAGTACCCCAAAGCACGAAGTGCATTGAAACAGGGTGCGCTTGTACTGCACCTTAACCATGCTCTGCGTTGAGAAGTACCCCAAAGCACGAAGTGCATTGAAACCCAGACCGACCCCATCGGTCCGGTATGTGGGAACCCGTTGAGAAGTACCCCAAAGCACGAAGTGCATTGAAACGCTGACGCCTTGGCATTTCAAGGAGTTGTCCAATGTGTTGAGAAGTACCCCAAAGCACGAAGTGCATTGAAACTTTTATTGATTTTAACTGCCTGGCAGAACCGATCATGTTGAGAAGTACCCCAAAGCACGAAGTGCATTGAAACATGAGCAGAGCGTACCGCACCAAGATTGATAATCTGTTGAGAAGTACCCCAAAGCACGAAGTGCATTGAAACATACTTCCTATCCAGAAGATGCTTGCGTCGAGGGTTGAGAAGTACCCCAAAGCACGAAGTGCATTGAAACATAACCCTCACCGAGGTTCGTGTCCGAGTCGGCGGGTTGAGAAGTACCCCAAAGCACGAAGTGCATTGAAACATTATCGCGTGGGGTTACCATGCCTTATTTCGATTGTTGAGAAGTACCCCAAAGCACGAAGTGCATTGAAACTGAACCATTCCCAAGGGGTAGCACCCGCAGGACTGTTGAGAAGTACCCCAAAGCACGAAGTGCATTGAAACGTGATGTGCCGCTGTCCATTGATAGCGGCATTATTTGTTGAGAAGTACCCCAAAGCACGAAGTGCATTGAAACAGACACTCGTCATCGAGGAACTGCACGTGTTCAATGTTGAGAAGTACCCCAAAGCACGAAGTGCATTGAAACTTATTGCCGCGCATCCAATCGTCATCTGATATAGGCGTTGAGAAGTACCCCAAAGCACGAAGTGCATTGAAACGTGGAACAAAAGTTAATCGGTTGGCTAGTTTCGTTGAGAAGTACCCCAAAGCACGAAGTGCATTGAAACAAATATAACTGACAATACAATGCTTGCAGTAAAGTTGAGAAGTACCCCAAAGCACGAAGTGCATTGAAACTGTGTTCCGGGTAGATTCCTGGAAGTCGAAGCGGTGTTGAGAAGTACCCCAAAGCACGAAGTGCATTGAAACGAACGATGGAACTTGTCTAAAGGAGCTCATTGCAGTTGAGAAGTACCCCAAAGCACGAAGTGCATTGAAACCTTTCTCTTTTTTTCCAGCTTTGCCATTTTTTGCGGTTGAGAAGTACCCCAAAGCACGAAGTGCATTGAAACCGGATATTAAACCTCCGTCAAATCTCCTCCTATTGGGTTGAGAAGTACCCCAAAGCACGAAGTGCATTGAAACACATTTCCATCGTCCCGATGAAGGCGAGGATATGTTGAGAAGTACCCCAAAGCACGAAGTGCATTGAAACATATTCGGCGAGCAGTAATCCGGTGAGAAGTCCAAGTTGAGAAGTACCCCAAAGCACGAAGTGCATTGAAACGTTTTATGTCATTGCGAGGAGGTCCCGGCTTCTTCGTTGAGAAGTACCCCAAAGCACGAAGTGCATTGAAACAGAAACTCATTGAGCTTCTTTGCCAACTCCCGCCACGTTGAGAAGTACCCCAAAGCACGAAGTGCATTGAAACGGTAACCGTCAGCGGGGTGTTGCCGGAAGTCGGTTGAGAAGTACCCCAAAGCACGAAGTGCATTGAAACTAGGTCCAAGGGGTTTGGCCTTATCGCAACCCGTCAATGTTGAGAAGTACCCCAAAGCACGAAGTGCATTGAAACTTTAACCGCCGGTACCTTCAAACCCTCCCACACGTTGAGAAGTACCCCAAAGCACGAAGTGCATTGAAACTGGCACCCTGAACCCGCATTAACCTGGTAGATGCGGGTTGAGAAGTACCCCAAAGCACGAAGTGCATTGAAACATCCAAATCGCCGACGTGCCAACTCCCTGGCTATCATGTTGAGAAGTACCCCAAAGCACGAAGTGCATTGAAACATCGGCTCGTTGAGGGCGCGCTCAAGTCGAACAGGTTGAGAAGTACCCCAAAGCACGAAGTGCATTGAAACGTTCGTCGCCGTAATTTTCTTCGTGGTATCCGGCTTCGTTGAGAAGTACCCCAAAGCACGAAGTGCATTGAAACGGTTAAAAAGTTGCCATTATCCAAGCCCACCGTCGAGTTGAGAAGTACCCCAAAGCACGAAGTGCATTGAAACAGAACAGAGAGCGACGACGAGCTCGTCTTACCTCGTTGAGAAGTACCCCAAAGCACGAAGTGCATTGAAACCTGTTTGTTCTTGTGAGACAAATCAGGGTGCGGGGGTTGAGAAGTACCCCAAAGCACGAAGTGCATTGAAACTAATCTCCTCCCTCTCCTCTTGGGTGAAGAACTCCTGTTGAGAAGTACCCCAAAGCACGAAGTGCATTGAAACGTGTCCTGGGAACCGCCCGGCGGGGGGCCACTGTCGCGTTGAGAAGTACCCCAAAGCACGAAGTGCATTGAAACAACCACTTCCCCACCGACAAAAACGCCGAGTGCAAAGTTGAGAAGTACCCCAAAGCACGAAGTGCATTGAAACATGTTGTCCGACTTGCTGCAAGCGACCGTCAAAATGGTTGAGAAGTACCCCAAAGCACGAAGTGCATTGAAACAAATCGTGGAGAAAGGAGGGAGGGAAATCATTTGAGTTGAGAAGTACCCCAAAGCACGAAGTGCATTGAAACGGAGCAGGGGGCGAGGGGCAGGGGGTAAAAAAGCAGAAATCGTTGCCAGTAATGAATCGCCACAGGGGCGGCGCGGCGAAGCGTTGATGGCCATGCGTAAAGCTTCAACAAACGGGCTGTAGGGCAATTCCTTTTCCTGCTCGTAAGCGCTGCCCACCAGCGGCTGATAACCGCGCAACTCAGCCAGATAAAAAATTTCTTGCGCCAATCGCGTCTTGCCGATGCCGGCCGCACCTTGCAGCAACGACACCCCGCCTTTGCCCTGCGCGAGATTATCAAAAAGCGTTGTGATCCGCTTCAGCTCGTTTTGGCGTCCCACCAATGGACTGCGCTTGTGCAGCGCCGAGGCTGGTTTTGCAGCAACAGCTTTTTTCGGCGCGGCTTGCGGCGCCGGTTGAATCTTGCCCTCGCGAATGGCTTTCAAGAGCGCGATGGTTTCCGCCGAAGGCTTGGCCTCGAGCTCCTTCGCGAGAATTTCCTCGCAGCGCTTATATTGATGCAAAGCCTGTGAGCGATTGCCCTGCTGCGCAAAGGCGCGCATCAAGCCTTGGTGCGCGCTTTCATCGAGCGGGTCGATGCCGAGAACGCGGCGAAAGGCCTCCGCGGCATCGGCAAAATCGCCGGCGTCGATATGCTTCTGCCCGAGGGCGATGAGCAATTCCACAAACTGCACGCGTGCCGATTCGCGCGGCTCATCGGCCCAGCTTTCGTAAATATCAGAAGGCAACAAATCTCCGGCATAACATGCGGCGGCGCGTTGATATAAAGAGAGTGTTTTATGGCGGCGGGCTTCCTGCGCCAGATGGTGGAAGGCGTCGAGGTCGGTGTGTACTTCTGCCGGCGCGGTCAATTTCAGGGTTTCGTCTTTATAAACGAGTTCAGGGTTTCGTCTTTATAAACGAGCAGCGCCTCGGGAGCAAGATCAGCCGTCGTGGCCTCGAAAGCTTTTCGAATGTAGTGGATGGATTTGTACATCTGCGCTGCCGCCGCGGCGGGATCCAGCTCCGGCCAAAGCGCGTCAATCGCCTGATCGCGATGCAATTGATGCTTTGGCTTGATGGCGAGCAGCTTCAGCAGGCTCAGCGCCTTTCTGCTCTTGAAGGCCGCTTCGGGTATTTCCCGCTCTCCCAGATAAAGGCAAAATCTCCCGAGCAGAGATAAGCAAATGCCGGGTGAGGGATTCATCGGCTGCAGGCGGTTAAATGACGCGGTTATCGTTTACTCTTTCTTCCTGTAATAAAGATACACACATTCTTTCGAAAATCAAGTTTTGTCCTTCCATTACATTTTCCTTTCCCGCCGCGCTTCCATCCATTGATACACCACCGGCAAAATGAACAGCGTCAACAGCGTCGACGTCATCAATCCGCCAATCACCACCGTCGCGAGCGGGCGCTGCACCTCCGTCCCGCCAAAGGCGGGATTCCCGCAAAGCGGGACATCGGCATGAAGCCGAGCATGGCGACGAACGCGGTCATCAGCACCGGGCGCAATCTTTCCGAAGCCCCGCGCACGACGGCGAGAGGCGCGAAAATGCCTTGCACCCGGTTGATTCATGCATGTCACCAACACGAAGCCGTTGAGCGCCGTGACCTTGGCCAGTCTTGGTTTGTTGCAAAATAAACGTTTTTGGGCACAGTGCCTATGGCCATGGACTTCAGCGTTGTGTCTGCGCATAAACGGCGTTCAATTTTCAGCGACTTTATTGGTGAATCTCCGGCAGCCTTGAACCATGAGCAAGCAGCCCGTCAAAAATGCAGCGAAGTAGACGAGCAGCAACCCCAATATGTGCTTGGGTAGCGCCACGTATGATAATCCAATCACGATGCCGAACCCTCCCAACAGCATCGTCCCCGAGCCGACCCAATTCGCCAAGCCCTCTTTGTCCCCGACTCTTTGGGGAGAGTATCCGGCAATGAGTCCCATCTGCTTTTTGTATTTAATCAGATAGCCCAAAGCAATGATGATGAGATGCACCGGAATGAAGATTGCGGCAAGTATTAATGGTTCCATTTTGGTTTTTCCTGGTGTGTATAAATTCGGAGTCAAACGCTTTAGCGTTTGCGGTGCTGGTTGTTTGTAACAATATAATGTGAGGACGATTCGGCGTCAAATACTCAGCATTTGTTGCAGCCCGTGCCTCCTGTCGACGGTGAACCGTCGCACTCCGGCTCAATAAAAACCGAAACGCGTATATTGGAACAACTGCTTTTCGATCACGCGTTGCAGACTCTCCTCGCGGTAATGTCCGAATTCCTGTTGATGAAGGTTCAACGCCTCGTCAAAAATGCTCCACGTTGGCGTGCCTTGCATCAAATTGGCGGCAAAGGTATAACCGATGCGTTCGTAATGGCGCAGAAAATAGTCGCGCAGGTTGTTGGTCATTTCCGCGCGCGCGGCCGCGCTGGCGCCGGCAAATTGCGGAAGCCGCCGGCTCATGCGTTCGAGCAGCTCGCCGGTCAAAAAAGCGGCGGGCGGCTCGATGCTGTCAAAGGCCACGGCGCAGGGAATACGATCAGGAAATTGAGAAAGGCCGAAACGCGCCAGGGCTTTTCGCGTTTCGCCAATGACTTCGCCGCTCGCCAAAAGCTTTCGGGTGTTCTCCAACGTATTCAACTCGAAATCTTCGAAAGCGGTGGACAGCAAAAGAAAATTCACGCGGTCGGAGCAGGCGGCATGCAGGCGCAGCAGGGTGGGCAGGGCGTGCAGAAAACATCCCGGACAATTGACCTGGAAGGTGAGCATCACATTCACGCGCCCGGGCGCGAAGTTGCCCTGTAGGAACTGGGAGAACTTGAGAGTGATACGTGACATGGTTTTAGCCCACCGAGATTCGGAGTGCAATGCTTCAGCATCGCCTGCCGACCCGTGCCCGGCAACGCTGAAGTGTTGCCTTCCGAACATCATGCGCTCATCATCTCATGCTCCGGGCAGTCCAGCCGCAATTCGGAATTCGCCAGAGGCTTATCCAACAACCGGCAATGATGCGGCGCCTTCGCATGCGGATGCGCGTCGGGTTGAAAAAACTTGCAGGTGATGCACATTCTGGCAATGGTGATCACGCCGGCCTGCTGCAAGGACTCAATGAGCCGCATCAAAAATTTCATCACCGCCACTTTTTCCTGTGCATCGAATTGGGCAATGTTTTTTTGAATGACGTTTGCCCAGGTGGAAAGCCGGCGCGCGGTTTTTTTGCCCTCCGCCGTCAATGAAACCCATGCCACCCGGCGGTCGGCCTCCTGCCGCTCACGTGCAACCAATTTTTTTTCTTCTAACGTGGTGATCGCATCGCTCACCGTTGCCGGCGTCAGCGTGAACTCTTTGGCTAACTGGCCGACCGTACATTGCTCCGCCGCGTGATAGAGCAAATAAACCAAAAATTGAATCTGAATCGGGCTGAGATTGCAAGTTTTATTTTTTTCCCAAAGCAAAACCCGAAAAGCCTGGGAAAGCCGTTCTAAAGCAGCGGCGATTTTACTATCGACGTCTTGATGCTGGTGCGTAACGTCAAAAATTGAGTGCATGGTTACCGCCCGTGAAAAGTTGGAATCGGAGGGCACAACGTTAAGCGCTTAACTTTTGAAACGCAGAATAAAATTCCAATTTTTTCTCCAGCGGATAGAAAAACCCAACGGATTTTTTTATCGGTTGGGTTCTTCTATCCGCTGGAAAAAACTATTTTGGAATTGCTGCCCGAAGGGCTCCAGTTTTCAGCTTGCCTGAAAAGCCGGTGTAGAGCGTTATCCTCCGATTCTAATGCCGTTCCAAAAGATAATCTGCAAGGATTTCTATCTGCGTCTCATCCAAGCCGTCGAACGACGGCATCGAAATCGGAGAATAGCGTTTGGACAATTGTTCGAGGCGTTCATCAGCCGCGCGTGCGGAAGCTGGATCTTTCAGGTAGCGAATGAGCATCTCGCGGCGCCAATGCGTTGAGAGTCCGAGTAACGAAGGGCCTTTCGGACTGCCGGTCGCATCCTCACCGTGGCAAGTTCCACATCCCCATTCCCGATAGATTTGCCCCGCCTTGCTGGCTTCAACCCGATCTTCCCCTTTGGAAACGCTAAAAGAAGCCGGCGCAGGCTGCTTTTGCTGATAAACAATTGCCGCTGCCGCCAACACTGAAACCAGTACTACAAAAATTTTCCAGCTCATCATGAGAATTCCAAAGTAAAACCGGAGTGCAACGGATTTGCCGTTGCACTCCGAATTCTTGGCTTACCGCGTCATTGCCGATAGGCGGAAAAAACGTAATCCTGCGCTTTCTGGCCCGTATGGCAGGCAAAGCAGGCGCTTTTCGCATCGGTCACCACCCGCTCTTTCGTATCGCCTTTGAAACCCTCGAAGCCCCAGCCGCCGGTCTCGGCAAACTTTTTGGAATCCTTTTGCATGACGCCGACGACTTTGCGGCTGCCTTCGACGATGGCATTGTTTTCGGACTTGGCTTCGAGCAGATCGAACACCAACACGGCGCCGTCCGGATGCGGCTTGCCCGCCTTCATCGCCGCCAGCGCCTTGGCATTGGCGTAAACGTGGTGAATGCCGCCGAAGGACTCGTACAGCGGATGACCCTCTTGCAGAACCATGGATTTCACGTGCGGCCACTGCCGGTAACCTTCGGGGTAATCGACCTTGTTGGCGTTGCCATCCGCCAGTGCGATCATGCCCAGAGAAAGCGCGGTTACGGCAAGGCTGCCCATCACGGCAAAAACGGTCTTTTTCTTCATGCGCATCTCCTTTGTGGTTGGGATGAATAAACCGAAACGGAATTACTTTGGAATCCTAATCAATATACAACGGGGAAAATGTGAAATCAAGAATAAATTTAGGATTCCTAAAATAAATCCGCTGCGCGCATCTTCTTCAGTTTGCTGGTTGCATCCGCATGGTTTCCCGCCGCGCTTCCATCCACTGATACACCACCGGCAAAATGAACAGGGTCAACAGCGTCGAAGTCACCAAACCGCCGATGACGACCGTGGCCAGCGGGCGCTGCACTTCCGCTCCGGTGCCGTGCGAGAGCGCCATCGGAATGAAGCCGAGCATCGCGACGAGCGCGGTCATCAACACCGGACGCAATCTCTCCGAAGCGCCGCGCACAACGGCGAGATGCACGGAAATGCCTTGCGCTCGCAGTTGATTCATGTACGTCACCAGCACGACGCCGTTGAGCACCGCGACGCCGAACAACGCGATGAAACCGATGCTCGCGGAGACGCTAATGTGCAAGCCGCGAATCAACAGCGCGAATATGCCGCCGCTGAGCGCAAACGGCAAGTTGGCAAGAATCAAAAGTGAATGGCGAAAATTGCCGAACGTGGTGTAGAGCAGCGCGAAGATGATGAAGATCGAAAGCGGCAGCACGACCATGAGCCGGCGTGTCGCAGACTGTTGGTTCTCGAATTGTCCGCCCCAGGTGAGATAATAGCCGGAAGGCAGTTGCACTTCTTCGGCAATTCGACGCTGCGCCTCTCCAACGAAACTGCCGATATCGCGGCCACGCACGTTGCATTCCACCGCGATGCGGCGCTGGCCAAACTCGCGGCTCACTTGCACCGGCCCTTCTTCGGCGACGACGCGCGCGATTTGCGAAAGCGGAATGGCACCGCCGTTTGGCAAATGCACGAGCGAGCGTTCGATGGGCGCGATGTCGTTGCGTTTGTTTTCGGGATAACGCACGACGACGGCAAAGCGTTTGTTGCCTTCAAAAATTTCTGAAGCAACTTTGCCGCCGATGGCGATCTCGATGACCTGCTGCACGTCAGCAACGTTGAGGCCGTAGCGGGCTATAGCGGCGCGGTCAACATAAATATTGAGATACGTTTGTCCGGCGATTTGCTCGACCGAGACATCTTCCGCGCCAGAAATTTCGCGCAAGACGTTAGCAATCTCATCAGCTTTCTTTTTGAGTAAGGCGAGATCGTCGCCGAAAAGTTTGATCGCGAGATCGGACTTGACGCCGGAGACCAGCTCATCGACGCGCATGGCAATCGGCTGCGTCATGTTGTAATTGACGCCGGGAATCTGCTGCAGTTCTTCCACCATTTTATCGACAAGCTCTTCTTTGGTTTTTGCCGTTTTCCATTCGCTGTGCGGCTTGAGCGTCACGTAAATGTCGCTGAGATTCACGCCCATCGGGTCCGTGGCAATGTCGGGACGGCCGAGGCGGCCAACGGCAAACTCGACCTCGGGAAATTGCATAATGATCTTCTGCACCTGCTTGTCGATCTCGATGGACTCGGTGAGGCTGATGCTCGGCATGCGAATCGGCTGCACCAAAATTGCGCCTTCATCCAACTCGGGAATGAACTCCGTGCCGAGCAACGGCACAAGGGCGAAAGAACCGAATAAAATGACAATGGCGGCAACGAGCATTTTGCCTTTGTGGTGCAATGCTTTCTCCAACGCTGGTGTATAATATTTTTTCAACCACCGCACCAGAAAAACTTCTTCATACTCAACTTTCTCCCTCTTTAAAAACTTGAATCGCTGCAATAAAATCCCCAACGGATAGATGAACGCCAACGGATGAGCTTTATCCGTTGGTCTTAATCTATCCGTTGGGGAAAAGTTTTTAGGTTGAGGCTTGATTGTACTAGCGAGAATAAAACGTGCCGCAGCGGGCATGAACGTGAGCGCGAGAAAGAGCGAGCCGAGCAGCGCGAAGCCAACGGTCATCGCCATGGGCGTGAACATCTTGCCTTCGATGCCTTGCAGCGTGAGAATGGGCATGTAAACCGCGATGATGATGAGCACGCCGAACAGCACGGGCCGCGCCACTTCTTTCGCCGCGCTTTCGATAACGTGTTCGCGCTTGTCGTCGGGATTGGCATGGCTGAGCCGCCGCATGATATTTTCAACCATCACCACCGCGCCGTCCACGATCATGCCGAAATCAATCGCGCCGAGGCTCATGAGGTTGGCGGAGAGGCCGCGCCACTTCATGCCGATGAAGGCGAACAGCATCGACAGCGGAATCACCGAGGCCACGAGCAGCGCCGCGCGCATGTTGCCGAGAAAAACAAAGAGCACGGCAATGACGAGCAAGCCGCCTTCGATGAGATTCGTGCGCACGGTTTTAATCGTTTTCTCGATCAAATCGGTTTGATCGTAATACGGATGAATCTTCACATGGCGCGGCAGTGTTTTGTTGATCTCTTCGATTTTGGTTTTGACCCGCGCGATCACTTCGCGGCTGTTTTCGCCTTTGAGCATCATGACAATCGCGGCGGCGACTTCGCCGCGTCCTTGCATCACCACCGCGCCCTGCCGCACTTCCGGCCCGGTGGTGACTTCAGCGACGTTCTTCACGTAAATCGGCGTAGCGTTCATGGTTTTGACGACGATGTTTTCCAAATCGCTCATCGTCTGCGCGCGACCGACGCCGCGAATGATGTACTGCTCCGAAGCATGTTCGATGAAATTGCCGCCCACCACGCTGTTGTTGTTTTCAACCGCTGCAAACACGTCGGCGAGCGAGAGGCCGTAGCTCAACAACTTTTCCGGTGAAACGAGAATTTGATATTGCTTCACCAAGCCGCCGAAGCTGTTGACTTCGGTGACGCCCGCGACGGTGCGCAGTTGCGGCTTGATCACCCAGTCTTGAATGCTGCGCAGCTCCATCAAATCGAGGCTGTCGCTTTCGAGAAAGTATTGATAGATTTCGCCCATCCCAGTTGTGACCGGTCCCATCTCCGGCTCCGGCATGTTGGGCGGCAGCGACTCGCGCGCGCTTTGCAAGCGTTCGAGCACGAGCTGACGCGCGAAATAAATGTCAACATCATCTTCGAACACGACGGTGATGACGCTCAAGCCGAATTTGGAAATGGAGCGCACTTCCGTGAGTTGCGGCAGGCCGTTCATCGCCACTTCAATCGGAAAGGTGACGAGCTGCTCGACCTCCACCGGCGAAAGTCCGGGGGCCTCGGCGAGAATCTGCACCTGCACGTTGGTCACATCGGGAAACGCGTCGATGGGAATGTGCGTGAGCGACCAGTAGCCGAGGCCGGCCATGAGAATGACGAGGCAGAAGATGAGCATCGGCTGCTTGAGGGAGAATGAAATCAGGCGATTTATCATAAGAAAATCTGTTATGTTGAATTTTTCTGACTCCGTTAGGAGTCAAATGTTTATAACCCTATTGATACCGTGAAATCAAAGCTCCGTAGGAGCGACATGTGCTTTGCGATATAACGATTTCGGATTGAGAAGCCATTGAAAATTAATGCACCATTTTAAACATAAACACAAACATGCCACTCCTACGGAGTTCCGGCCCATCTTGAATATTAACTATAAACATTTCACTCCTAGCGGAGTTTAAAATCAAAGCCAGCGGCGCGTTCGCTGACAATATTTTCGATAGTCTTCGCCGTGTGTTCGGCGCAGATATTCTTCTTCGAGCCGAACTTGGATTTGCATTAGCGCTTCACCGAGGACAAGCGTTGTCAAAGTCACGGCATTGGGCAAGATCAAAAAGAAACCGAACAACGTTACGCGCATGCCCAGAAAAATCGGGTTGCGTGAGATTCCAAAAATGCCGTGCGTGATCAACGCGGTTTTGGTGTTCGTGTCGATGCCGATGCGCCAGGAGTTTCCCATTTGCGCTTGCGCGAACAATGTCCAAATGAAGGAAGCTGCGAGCAGAAATAAACCGGCGAGCTGTAATGCCTGCCGTTCGAGCCACAAGATCGGCGTCAAATATTGATACGCTTGGCTCGAGACCGCGTGGAGAATGACGATGGCGACGACGGCAATCAACGTGACTCGAAACAGCATGCCGACAAAATCATGCGCGTTATCGGCTTTGCCGAGCACGTAGGGATTGACGCCGGTTCTTTTCCAAACTAAAAACGAGCGCCAGAAAAACGCGAACGTGAGATAGACGATCAGATAAATTGGAAGCACGTATCTCAGAGTTGCGTCCATATTCACCTCAATGATGTTCTTCTCCAAACGTTTCTTTGGCCAGCTCGGATTTCAAAAAGAAACCGCCGCGCGTCACGATGCGTTCGCCCGTCGCGAGGCCGTCGAGCACTTCGACAATCTCGCGCGTCTCCGCGCCGGTGCGCACTTCGCGCTTTTCAAAAGTTGAATCATTGAGCGCGACGAAAACGAAATGCTTTTCGGTTTCACCGAGCATGGCGCTGGCCGGAACTTTGATCGTGCTGCCGCCCAGCTCAGTGGTGAGATGCACACTCGCAAACATTTCCGGCTTGAGCTTGCCGTTCGGATTTTTGACTTCAAGCCGCGCCTTCACCGTGCGGGTTTGCGCATCGACGACGCCAAAAATTTCCGTCAACGTGGCGGCAAACATTTCGCGCGGATAGGGCGTGACTTCGATTTGCGCCTTCATGCCTTTGTGGACGCGCGGCAAATCTTGCTCGTAAATATCAGCGAGAATCCACAACGTCGAGAGATCGGCAATTTCAAACAAATGCGCGCCCAGCTCGACGAATTGGCCTTGCACCACTTCCGCCGAGAGCACCGCGCCGCTGAATGGCGCGTACACGTGCAAATGGCTCAGCGGCTCTTTAGCGGTTTCCAATTGGCGCAAATCGGCCTCGCTCAATCCGGCGACTTCCAATTTTCTGCGCGCCGAGAGCAAAATGGTTTTTGCCGTCGATTGATCGGCGCTTTCATTGCCGAAGCGTTGCGTGCGTTCGATGGCCTGCAAATATTCCATCTGCAGCGAGAGAAAATCCTGGCTGAAAACTTCGGCGAGAGCTTGTCCGGCGCTCACGCGATCGCCCGCAAACGCCGTCACTTTTTCCACGCGGCCGGCGAGACGCGCGGTGATTGCCGCGCGGCGGCGCTCATTGAGCATTACTTTTCCAGTCAAGGTCAAAGGAATCGGCACGGAGCTTTCTGTAACTTCCGCGGTTTCGAGATGGATGTGAAAAAGTTGGTGCTTGGTCAAAGTCACGACGGTGGCATTGGCCTCGTGATTCTCAGCGGCTTCATGCAGGTGCTCGTCGGTTTTTTGTTTCGCGCAAGCGGCAAGCGTGACCGCAAACAAGAGCAAAATATATCTGTTCATGATATATTCCTTCGAGAATGGTTTTGTAGTAGACCCTTATGAGTTTTTGATGATCAAATTCGGTAATCGTCGTAGTCACGGCCCCTTGTGGGCCGCTGTTCATGCACGCTGCAATGCCCCACAAGGGGGCAGGACTACCGATTTTGATCGTCAAATTTCATCAGGGTCAAAGGATGTGTTGAACCATGTGTGCCTAAAGGCACTACCACGAGCTTCATTCGTTTTCGCCAACCGCTTCCAAATCCGCGCGGGCGGAGAGATAATTGAAAACGACGCGGCTTTTTTCCAAGCGCGCTTGCCGCACGGTGCGATAGATATCGAGCAAATCCGTGAGCGACAGTTGGCCGGATTGATAGGCCGCGGCTGCCGCATTCACGGCGTTTTGGGATTCCGGCAGCACGACGTCGCGAAATTCCAAAACCTGCTTTTCTGCCGCTTCGACGGCAGCGAAGGCCACTTCAAAATCGCGACGCAACTGTTGTTCAAAATTAGCCAGCCGCGCTTCTGCAGCCGTTAATTCAGCTCGAGCAATTTGGACTTCGCCTTTTGGCGCAGCTCGATTGAACAGCGGCAGGCTTACGCTAGCTTCGATGCCAAAAGCATTCACGGTTTCACCATCCGGTTGCGCGGCAGTGAATGGTGGATTTTCTGCGACACGTTGAAACGACGCGCCGAAGGAAAAATCCGGACGATTGGCGAGCTGCGCCAATCGCAAGGCACGGCGCTGGCGCTCAACTGCGGCGATAAAAATTTGGCGCAAGTTGGATTGCCGTGCGACGAATGCAGACACCGAATCGCGCGGCAACGCCAAAGGCGCATACGTCAATGAATCACTCAACTGCAGCGGCTGAGAAGTTTGGCGGCCGAGCAGGAGATTGAACCTTGCCATTGCCGCGATTTGTTCCTGCTGCGCGGCGGCCAATTCGCTGCGGCCACGCCCAAGCTCGATTCGGCTGCGCACGACATCGACGTAGCTTGCCGCGCCGCTTTGATAGCGCTCGGCAAGCAAGCGTTGCAAGTCGTCGAGCAGTTGCACGGCGAATTGCTGGCTCGCGAAGTTTTCATTTGCCAGCAGATTTTCATAGTAGCTTTTCTTGACTTCCGCCGCGAGCAAAACGCGCAAACGCGCCAGTTGCAATTCGGCAATTTGGCGGCCGGCATGTGTCACCGCCTGGCGGCTGCTGCGCTTGCCGGGAAATTCAAAATCCTGGCTGAGGCCGATTTCGATTTCATTAACGGCGGCAAAATCAAAACTCACCTCATTGAAGCGGGAAAAGATTTCCGCGGGCGGCAACGCAGCAGCAAGCGTGTTCCGCCCTTGTGCGGCAGCCATTTCTTGCTGTGCGATTACAAGCTGGAGGTTTTGACGCAACGCCAAATCGATAGCTTGTTGCAAAGATAATTCTTCCTGTGCGTAGCTGTTTTCAATCAAAAACAAAAAGGAAAACAGCACGGCTGCGCAGGAACGCAAAAATGGAAACACGTTCCGGGTCCTTTCTAAAAGACGCGAGGAGTTTTCAGAATCGAAATAAAATTGAGAAAACTAAACGAGGGAGATTAAACGCAGGGGGGATGATCGATCTCGCGGGAGGGCATAGCAAAGAAATGCACCGCTTCAAACATGTGAAGCGGTGCGCTATTCAACATCGCGGCTTGCATATTTATCTGAGGGAAATTGATCAATAGGTGGCAAAAACATTGGCAAGAATTATTCACGCCGCCGGCCGCTGCCGGCGGCGATGAATGCTTGGCAAGCAGGCCGCATAATACCGTCGCGCAGTTTTCATCGGAACCGCCTTGCAGGCAATCCACATCGCCGCAGAAGACCAGCCCAAGTAATTGGCCCGCCAACGTCGCATAAGCGAGATAGGAACAAAATTTCCGCCTCTTCAAATTCATGCCCCAAAATAGGCGAAATGCTTAAAAGCCACAAGTTAAATTTCAGAAAAGGAGAGCACGACAGATTCCCTGTCGTGCTCTACGGAGGAATCGGCTCCCGCTGCCAGGAGATGTTCAGCGCAAGCCGACATGAGGTTTAGGGGGAAGGGCATTGGGGTAATGCGACAATCTGCAATTTGCTTTTAACCTGTCTACGTCAGATTCACCGCGGAGACGCAGCGTTCGCTGAGAATTCACGCAATCTTGCTCTGGGAACTCCGCGACTCTGTGGTGGTTTTTGGAATGTGACATTGTCAAATTAACGGTACGTTTGCGATCGTGGCCGGCGATTGTAATGCGTGGTTGCGCGCCGCGTGACTTTTGCGAGGGCCGATCGCCAATCCGGTTTGAGCCGGGCAAAGCGCAAGGCTTTCATGCGCTGCCACAAGTTCACGCGCGCGTTTCCGCTTCCGCGTTTTTTCTCAAGATGATGGACCGGCGATCGTGAGGAAAATTTTGGCGTTTGTCATCCTCCTTCGATTTGCTCTGCTCAGCTTCGCGACGGCGATAGAAGTTGTTGTCCTCGTCCTGCGCCTGCGCCAATTCTTCCTGACGCCGGCGATAAAGCACAAACGCAATCACGCCGCCGATCAAAACCAATCCCAAAATCAACCAGAACCAGGACAGGCCGCCAGAAGATTCCGGGCGCGGTTGCGAAGCCAGCGGCTGCGGTTGCGTTGTTTCTTGCGCCGAGGCATTCGGCGAACTCGACGGCGGCGAGTCAACGCCGGCTACCGGTGTAGCATTCGGATTGCCGGTTGAAACCACACTGGGCTCGGAGCGGGAATACGAACCATGGTCCGGCGAAGCTTTTGCCGCCGTTTGCTGCTGATTCACCAACGAATTAACGCTCGAAATCGTGCGCGCCTTGCGCAACTCTTGCATGACATTGGCAGCCGGCAGCAAGATTTTTTCGTCCGGCTCGATATGATTGGGATTCGGCGCGCGGTTCACCAACGCCAACTCGCGCCAATAATCCGTGTCGCCGTAATGTTCCTTGGCGAGCTTGCTGAGCGATTCGCCTTTTTGCACGTTGTGAACCTGCGGCGATTCGAGCCAGCGCAGACGGCTCAAGAGCAGGTTGTCATGCGCCATGACGAGCAGCATGACGACGCCGCAAAAAGCCATCAGCATAACTTTCTTCATAACATCCTCCAAAAAAGTTGGGGTAGAAATTGGCTTCACATCGAAATCTTCCAACCGAGACGCGCGCCGAAGCGGCGCAGGCTGCGGAATAAAACCAGCGCGACGCACGCCGACAAAATGCTGATTGCCAAAAATTTATTGTACAAGGCCGGCACGGTTTGGCTGACAAGTGTGCCGGTGGCCGCGCCGATCATGCCGACGGCATAATTCATCGCGCGCCCGCGTTCATTTGCACGATCACACAAGGCAAAGACGTGGCCCAAGACCCAGCCAAACAAGCATGAAAACAAAATAGGCAAAAGCGCCATGTTCAATCCTCCGAGGCGGTTTTAAAACCTTGCTTGCCATTCCGTCGCGGAATGCAGGTTTTCTTCCAGCATGATTGATCATCTTTTGAGGTGAATACAAAATCTGACGCGACAACAATTGCCCATGATCAACGCAAAACGATTGCCAAACTTGTTGCATGCTGGGCAGCAACAGCGAGAATATTTTGTGAGTCGTGGAATCAAGGATTTAGAAGGGAGAAAGCGGCGAGAAGAAAATTGGATACGAATGCGCGGATAAAAACATCTTCAGAAAACGTGTAAAGACTGCCGAGAAGAAAGCAACGAGGGGGTAATTTTTACATGTTAAGGCTCGAGCCGATAGCGTCCCAGTTTATTGTGCAAGGTTTTCAAGCTAATCCCCAACACTTCCGCCGCTTTGGTTTTATTATTTTGATGCAGATCGAGTGTTTTGAGAATCAGCATGCGTTCCGCTTCGTCAACGGTGGTTCCAATCGGAATCGTGAGGGCATTGGAGTTTTCTGCCGACAGCATGTGCTTGGGCAAATCCGCGGGTGTAAGGTGACGGCCCTGGCAGAGAATGACGGCGCGTTCGATGACATTGCGCAACTCGCGCACATTGCCGGGCCAGGCATGGCGCAGCAAAATATCGAGCGTTTCGCGGGTGAGTCCTGAGACTTTTTTGGCATTTTTCTCCGAAAAACGCGCGATGAAATCCTCCACCAGCAACGGCAAATCGTTCAAGCGTTCGCGCAGCGGCGGCAATTCAATTTCAACGACGGCAAGGCGATAAAACAAATCTTCACGCAAATTCTTCTCACGCACGGCCGCACGCACGTCGCGATTCGTGGCGGAGACGAGGCGCACATCGACGCTGATTTCCTCGCGGCCGCCGAGCCGGCGAAACGTGCGTTCTTCGAGCGCGCGCAACAATTTCGCCTGCAATTCAAACGGCATTTCGCCGATTTCGTCAAAAAATAACGTTCCGCCGTCGGCCAGTTCAAAACAACCGTGTTTTTCCGCCAACGCGCCGGTGAAGGCGCCTTTTTCATGGCCGAACAATTCATTCTCGAGAATCTCCGCGGGCAACGCCGAGCAATTCATCGCGACAAACGGAGCCGCGCTGCGCTCGCTGCGGCGATGAATCGCGCGCGCGACGAGTTCTTTGCCGGTTCCGCTTTCGCCGGTGATTAAAACCGTAGCATCCGTTTTCGCGACGGTCTCGATGAGGCGATAAATTTCGCGCATACCTTCGCTTTGACCGAGCAACTCTTCATAGCGCATCAACTCGCGCAATTGCACGGTCATGGCGCGATGCGAGCGCCAGAGACGGTATTTCTCGGCAGCTTTGGCAACGATTGGCAGCAGACGTTTGCCTTCAATCGGTTTGGGGAGATAATCGTAGGCGCCCAATCGCATGGCATCAACAGCCGTATCAATGCTGGCATAGCCGGTGACCATGATCAATTCCGTGCCCAGCATTTTTTTTTGCATGCGCTGCAAAAGCTGCAAGCCGTCGAGATCAGCCAGAGTCAAATCGACCAGCGCCACGGCAATATCCTCCTCCTGCAGAATCGCCCAGGCTTGTTCGCCGGTGGCAGCGGTAAAAATTCGGTAGGTATCACCCAGCAACGTTTCAAGGCCAAAAACGCCTTCCGGTTCGTCGTCTGCCAGCAAAATTTTGTCGCGCTCGTCGCTCACAACTGCTCCGTTGCTTTAACCACGAGTTCTTTCAATTTTTGCATTTCACTCGCGGCGATGCGCAAATGCTTGGCCAGGCGTTGGGCATTGGCATCTTTTGATTTTGCCGCCAGCATTTCCGCGGCTTCCAAATTCAATTGCGCAGTGTTCACCGGATTGCGCAGATCATGCGCGAGTTTGGCCAGAACCGCGCGCGGGTCGTTGGATGAGGGCATATTTTTTCCCGGATTGATTTTATCCACCAAAAAAATTTCACGAAAAACCATCTTCCTCCTATTCCAGCCACTTTGCAATCATTCCTAAAATATCTTTTTTTTCAAATGGCTTGGTGAGATAATCGTCGCAGCCAGCGGCCAGCGCTTTTTCGCGATCACCTTTCATGGCGCGCGCCGTGAGCGCCACCACCGGAATGTGCGCGAGTTGCTTCTGCGCTTTCAGCGTGCGCGCCACTTGATAGCCATCCATTTTGGGCATCATGATATCCATGAGAATCATGTTGGGCCGTTCGTGCTGCGCCGATAAAATCGCCTGCTCGCCTTCCGCGAAGCTGACGCGATAGCCTTCATTTTCCAGGATAAATTGCATGGCGTAACGCGTGTTTTCGTCATCTTCAACCACGAGAATATGCCCGCTGGGACGGCGGCGTTTTTTGGAAGCAGAGGCTTGCGCCGGCGCCGGTTTGCGGGCAACGCCGGTGGCGCGTTTTGTTTCTGCCGGCGACGGAATTTTTACCGGCACATGAATCGTGAACGTCGAGCCGCTGCCCACTTTACTCTCCACCGCGATGCGGCCGCCCAAAATCGCCAGCATATTTTGTGAGATGGCCAAACCCAAGCCCGTGCCGCTGTGGCGCCGGGTCTCACTCATCTCCAGTTGCCGGAACGGCTCGAAAATTTCTTTCAGGCGGTTTGCGGGAATGCCGATGCCGGTATCGCGCACCGCCACCGTCAGCTCCGGCGCGCGATAATGCGCGGAAACATCGATGTAACCGTCTTCGGTAAATTTGACGGCATTGCCGAGCAAATTGGTGAGCGCGCGGGTGAGCATGTTGCGGTCGCTGTTGATCAACGCCGGCAGCGAATCCGCCAGATTGATTTGCAGTTTCAATTTTTTCTTCTCACACAGCGGCCGCACGGTTTCTGCAATTTCCGAAATCATCAGGCGTGGATCGAAATCCTCCACGAGGGCTTCCATTTTGCCTGCGGCGATCTTGCTCAAATCCAAAATGTCATTGATGAGAGTGAGCAGGTTCTTGCCGCTGCGCTGCACAATTTCCAGGTGATGGCGCTGTTCCGGATGCAATTTTTTTGACTCATCCTCCAGCAAAATTTCCGAGAATTGTAAAATGGCGTGCAGGGGCGTGCGCAGCTCGTGCGAAGTGCTGGCGAGGAACTCTGAAATATGCTGATTGGCGTGCGCCAGTTCATGCGCTTTTTCTTCGGTTTGATGAAAGAGGCGCGCGTTGTCAATGGTCAACGTCGCTTGCGCGATCAAATCGGATAAAAATGTTGCGGGAATCGCAGGCGAGGCTGCCGCGGCCTCGGCCTCAAAGCACAGCACAAAACCGAAACTCCGGCCGCGCGAGCGCAATGCGAGCAACCGGGCAGAAACAGCGGAGGCAGAATCATCCCTCGCAACCCAATCGCGCCAGGGTGCGGGATCAAGTTCCACGAGGCGTTCACGTTCACGGCCGGTTTGTTCGAACAATTGTTTGAGCAGGGTTTCAGGAACATCGTCATTTGTCAGGCGGCGCCCGCGGCCTTTTTCAGCGCGCGCAGGCTGGCCTGCAGCCGCCACCCATTTGGGAGAGATTAAACCGCCATTGACGCCGGCAGAAGCCACGGCATCGGCGCGCACCGCAATCACCAGCGGACACGATAACGCTTGCGCCATCAAGCCGGCAATATCGATCACGACTTCCTCCAATGTCGACGCGGCTTGAAAAGCGTTACCGATATGCGCGAGCAGCCGGGCCTGGCGTTCGCTGGCAGCATGAGAGGCAAGTAATTCGCTGTTCGCAATTGCAAGGCCCGCATCATCGGCCAACAGTTCGAGATCATGAACTTGCGAAGCCTCAGGCCGGTGGCCGTCGCCGGGACTGAAGACCATAATCATGCCGATAGTTTTGTCGCGGCCGCGAATCGGCACGAGCAAACAATCATGTTCATGCCAATCGCCCACTGCAAAAATGTCGAGTGAGGCCGGAAGAAATGCCGGGCGCTTGCCTTGCAATTGCCGCGCATCAAGGTAAAAGGATTGGCTGATGCGCCAGCGCTCAAGCAAATACGGCGCAAGATCGGGATATGAAATCTTCAAGAATTTGCGCGGCAAGCTCGCCCGGCGTTCATCAAATCCCGCGCTGGCCACCAATTCGTAGGTTTCATCCGGGCGGCGATGAAATACGCCGACGCGTTGCCAGCCCAGCGCGGAAATGGCATTGGCCACCGCCTGCATGATGACATCGAGACTGACATTGAGGCGAATATCTTCGCCAATCTCCATCATTTTGGCGAGTTGATCGATGCGGCGCTGCAGCTCGGCCGTGCGCTGTTGAATTTTCTGTTCCAGCTCCAAGGTGTCGGCAGAGGTGCGCAAGCGCTTTAATTCATCCATCTCGCGGCCGATTGCCAGCGTGCCGAGCCATTCTTTTTTGGCATTGAACAGCGGCCGTGCACTCCACAGGCAGGTTATGGTTTCGCCCGAGCGCGTTTGCATGGCGGCCTCATATTCACGAAACTCGATTTTCACGGCGTCGCCGTAACCGCCGAGACGCTGCACTTCCTGCAAAAAAACCGGCAATTTCTTTGCCGTCAACTCTTCCGCCGAGAAGCCCAGGCGCTCGCGCGCTTGCGCATTCAAATAGAGGCATCGCCCGGCAGTGTCGACGACGATGAAAATATCATTTAAGGTATCGAGTAAAGATTCAAAGTACTGGCGCGTCGCCGCGATTTCATCTTGCTTGGCTTGCACGGCTTGCGCGCGGTGCGCCAACTCGTTTTCCAGATGGCGCTGTTCGGTGAGATCGTGTGCGATCCACAAATAACGCACAATGCGTTGCTCATCCGACGTCAGTGGAAGCACGGCGAGATCGCTGATAAACGTGCGGCCGTCTTTGCCGCTGCTCAACACCTCTCCGCGCCAGGGCTTGTGCTGCGCCAGCCGGCGTTGGATATCCGCCAGCGGAAATGATTCTGATGCAAAACACTCGCCGATCTCGTGCGCCATGATTTCCTGCTTTGAGAAGCCAAAGGCGCGTTCGAAGGCAGGGTTGGCTTCGCAAATTTTGTACTGTAAATCGGTAACGATCATGGCATCCGAGGCATTGGCCTGAGCTTGATAAAAAATATTGAAATTTTCCCGGTGACGGTCGGCCACTGCCTGCAGCGATTTTTCCGCGCGGCGATATTCGGTGACATCCATCAAACCAAGATGCAGCCCTTCGATTCGTTGATGATCCTGGCGAATTGGCGCGTACGAAGCTTGCATGAGGCGTTGCCCGGCGGATAGAGGCACGGCAATCTCCACCTGCGCCGATCGCTCGCGCCGCGCTTCGCGCAGCAAGGGTTGAAACGCCTCATGTATTTCCTTGGACACAATCTCTTTCAGACTCCGGCCCACCGGCGGATCGCCGTGATAGCCGATCAATTGCAGAAAATTCTCATTCACAAAGATGATCTTGTCGTGCAAATCCAAATGCGCAATCGCTTCATGCGTCAGCGCCATGGCCGCGCTTTGGCTGCGAAGCTGTTCCTCCAGTTTGATGCTGTTCTCCAACAGGCTCTTGCGCAGCTCGGCTTCGAAACGCAAGAAACGCGCGCGATCGGCAAACAAACCAATTGCGACCAGCAAACTTGAGAGGCCAAGCAAGGCTATAACCGAAACCGCTGAAAACGGCAGGAGAAATTGCAGCGCGGTGGTCGCTGCCAGCGTCAATGCGGCCAATACCAGCCAAAGCCACAGCGCATTGCGGCTCCGCCACCAACGCATGCCGGCGCTCACACTCGCCAGCAAAAAACATCCGGCGCATACGCCCGCGGCGAGTTGACGGATCAAGTCTTGCGCCGAAGGCGTCAGGGTTATCGTTTGCAGGAGGGATTGATGCCCGAGGGTCAGGCCAAAAATCAAAGCGAGCGCCACCACCGCATAAATCGACCAGTGCAACAGGTGAGACTTTTCCGCGGGTGAGGAATGATGAAAAGCAAGAAAGGAAAAAAACAGCCAAAATGCGCTGAGTATGAGCAAAAAAGCGCGCGCAATAAACTCAACACTGGCCGGGCCGGTCCAGGCCCACGCCGGATTCGTGTGCCCCAGCAGTGTAAGCAGGTAAAACAGCGTGATCACCTCTGCGGCAAACAGGCCGGCAAACACCGCAAAGCTCTGGGCGCGATAAACATGCAGCGCAAACAAAGCGGCAAAGATTGCGAGGAATGCGGCAATCCCAAAGGCGATGCCGGCAGAAGTTGTGTTCGAAATCAGTAGTTCGGGCATCAGGCGCGTTTGGCGATTAACTTCTCAAAGGTGGAATAAAATTCTGAAAGTGTCTCGCCCACGGAAATGAAATCCCACAGAAAAGGCCTTTGCTTTTTTGCGGGATTTCATTTCTATGGGCGGAGTTTAAAGCTGCTCAAGAAGTTTCAATCTTCAGTTTGACTGTAAAACGGCAGAGACGCCAACAGACTCAAATAAACCGTCGATACGAACCTCGTCCCCAAAACAAAAACTCCCACAGACGCGAATTCATGGTTTCTGCGGGAGTCAAGATAGTTGTATGCGCGTCATTATTCGTCAAGCCAGTCGGTAACCGGTTGATAGGCGCGAAAATTTCCCGAAGGGATTTGCGGCAAACTCTCACTCGGCAAATTCAAGAGGTAAGCCCAGGCGTTGATCGGGCCGGAATCGGTGGCAACGGATATGATTTTTCGAATCGACAAACTGCGCTCGGGTTGATCGGGCCAGTAGCCCTCGATGAGATCGAGCGTCTCAAAAAAAATCTCGGGGTCGTGCAACTCGTACAATTCGCCGTAGACCACGCCGCCGTTTTGGCTGGCAACCATGCCGGGAAAAGAGCCGACATCGTACAAAACACCGGCAGCTTCCGCCTTGCCGATAAAGCTCGCCTTGTCAGGATTATTCAGAAAATCAGCGCGTTCCAAACCGCGCATCATCAAGCCATACACAAAAAGAAAATTTGTTTCAATGGGGGCGGCTTTTTTCTGCCGCGCCCGCGGAATGCCGTTTCGTTTTGTATCGCCGGTAAATAGCATGGAAAGATCCGACCACGTTCGTTCTCAAAAACCGGCAAAAAGGTAATCATCTCCCTTCACGATGTCAAGGGCTTTGATCAGAACGTGGCGGCGACTTCGACAAGTTCCAGACTTAAATGTGCGGAAGGATAGATTTGTTTGATGATGCGGTGAGGATAGGCCGTGTCGAGCAGCAGAATCCAGCGCGCTTTGCCGGAGAACCCCTCGACGCGAAAGCATTGAAACGCACCGGCCGGCACGGTCACGTTTTCGGTTTTGGAAATCCAGCCGCGGGCCAGGCTTTCTTCGTTGTCAAAGCCATTGTAGATCGGAAAAGTGAGCATGCGGCCGACGGATAAATGGCTGGCGCGCACGAGATGCTGCACGGCGTAAATGTCTGCGGCGTCGCGATTGAGCCGTTTGTTGATGGCAAAGCTTCCGCCGAAGCCTTCGGGGCGCTTGACTTCGCCGGTCACGGTGCGGTCATGATATTCCAGCCGGCATTCTTGCAAGAAATCGTGTTCGGAAACCATCGTATGTTGTAACAGCGGCCGCAGCGTGGAGTCTGCCTTGAGCGTGAATTTGCTGGAACGTTCGAACAAGCCGGTGGTTGACTCGGCAATGTGAATCAGGTTGGCGGTGCTGTCATGCACGATGGTGATGATGGCCTCCCCAAAAACTCGCTGGCCCGAGACCAGGCGATAACGCAGAATATCATCCACCAAAATGCGTGCATTATAACGCGGCGACGCCGATTGCGCGGGCAAAAATTGCGGTGTGAGCAGAAGCAGCATAATCACACTGAAACGCAGCCAAGCTACTTGCGGGCAACCAAAAACGTTCACGCCGCCAAAAAAATTGCGGCGAGGCGGACAAACACATGTGCAGGCAACGGGCATAAGAATCTCCTCTTCATCCTTAAAGAGTTGTGGATTGGGCATTATGCCGTACAACAAAGCTTTATTGAGAGCCAACAGCGCAAATCATCGTCTATACTTTAGCATCTAACTTATGCTCTTGCCGACACGGCGCGAGATGATGGTTTTAGGCAAAAGCGCCTGCGGTCCTTACAAAGCAAGATTATGCTTTTTGTGCGAATCGGTGAAAGCATGATTTTTTTGTTGGTTAATATGTATGACAGGCTTTTCGATAATAATTTTCAAGAACTTGATATGCGTACATTTGTTCTCTTGAAAATAAGTAACAAAAATTTATTTGCTGTTTCCGCAAGTTGTCAGGGTGACTGTACAATTTAATCATTAAAAAGTTCGCTGGCGGTGAGAATCATCTTGGCTTCACTTTTTTGGCTTCTTCACCTGGCATTGCCAATCCTCACGTTCTGCCAGAAAATACATTTTCGATGAAATATAGTCGATAAATCGTTCGCAGGATCGCCGTCGAGGAGATACTAATAGCTCGACCTCGTCGACCGCCGATAAAGAATGTTGCATTGCGGCGGGCGCCGCTTAGCAGTCGCGTTGTTGACAATCGAGTAATCATTTAATATATTTGCCGGTCGTTCTGCCAGATGCCTTTAATTCAATGACGGGGCATTGCGCGACTGGCATCACGAACTTCAACTTTGGCGGAATGCTATGAGAGACACACGATTAACCCGTTTAGCGGAGGTATTAACCCGACACTCCACGCGTTTGCAAAAAGGCGAGCGCGTTTTGATTGAAGCTTACGATGTGCCCGAAATATTCGTCGCCGAGCTGATCGAAGCGGCGGTTCGTTGCGGCGCCCTCCCGATTGTCGAAACCAAGCACAATCAGGTTTTGCGCCAGATGTATCGCAAATATGGCGAAGACGCATTCAAGCTGTTGGGTGATATCGAAAAATACCGTATGTCCAAAATGGACGCCTACATCGGCGTGCGCGGCAGTCACAACATCTGCGAGATGTCCGACGTGCCGGCGCTCAACATGCGGCATTTGCAGAAACACATTTTTCAGCCGGTGCATCACGATATTCGCTTGAAGACGAAATGGGTGGTGTTGCGCTATCCCAATTCTTCCATGGCGCAACAGGCGGGCATGAGCACCGAAGCCTTCGAGAATTTTTATTTTGATGTCTGCACCATGGATTACGGCCGCATGTCGCATGCCATGCAGGCACTGAAAGAATTCATGGAACGCACCGACCGCGTGCGAATCGTTGGGCCCGGCACGGATCTGGAATTCAGCATCAAGGGCATTCCGGCGGTGCCGTGCGGCGGCGAATTCAACATTCCCGACGGCGAATGCTTCACCGCGCCGGTGCGGGATTCGGTGAACGGCTATATTCACTTCAACACGCCGACGATTTATCAGGGCGTCACGTTTTCCGATATTGAATTCACGTTCAAAGACGGCAAGATTGTCAAAGCCACGGCGGATAAAACCGCGCGCTTGAACGAAATTCTCGACACCGATGAAGGCGCGCGCTATGTCGGCGAATTTTCATTCGGCTTCAATCCCTACATCAAAAAACCGATGCTCGATATTCTGTTCGATGAAAAGATTGCCGGTTCGTTTCATTTCACGCCCGGCAATGCTTACGAGCAGGCCGACAACGGCAATCGCAGTCAGGTGCATTGGGATTTGGTGATGATTCAAACGCCCGAATACGGCGGCGGCCAAATCTATTGCGACGACGTGCTGGTGCGCCGCGACGGCAAATTTGTGATTCCGGAATTGCTCGCGCTCAATCCCGAGAATCTCATCAGCGGCAGCAACGGCCGCCAGCCGCACTATCGCATTGCAGAAGACGAGCCGTTGGAAGAAGTGTACGCTTAAAACACTGGCCTGAACCCCTGTTCCCGCTTTGACTCCAGCTCGCTGTTGCACAACACAGAGTTGGAGTCAAAGATTGGGGCATATATACAAGCAAGCATGCGGAGCAAAGACCAGCGAATCATCGTGAGGGAAAGCGGAAACATGAAGATTTCCATTCAATATTGTGTGCAATGAAACTACTGGCCGCAAGCCTCCAGTTTGGAGCGTGAACTTAAAAAACGATTGCCGCATGCCGAAATCGATCTAATCGAAGGCAGCAAGGGCATTTTCGATGTAAAAAAAGACGGGCAGTTGATTTATTCCAAGCATCAAACCGGCCGTTTTCCGCAAATTCAGGAAATTCTCGATAAGCTGAAATAAACAAGTCTCGAGACTCGCCGGAGGCTTGCCGGCCATCGTTGAGACATTCCCGCTGAAGTCATGCACCTCAAAATTTTTATGATGCTCTTGATGGCCGCGCATTGGCGGCCCGACCCCGGCGCCTCTGCCGCTGGCACCGCGTCTTTCTCAAGTTCAAAGCCCATCCTCCTCACCTCAACGCACGCCGCCCTCGATCATTATCTCAAACATCTCACGGACAGTTTGCAGGCAGAAATCGGCGTCGCCTTTCGCGACTTGGAAACCGGGCATGAATATTTTTTCAATGAAAAAAGCATGATGCATGCCGCCAGCACCATGAAAGTGCCGGTGATGATCGAAGTGTTTCGCCAGGCGGAAGCCGGGAAGTTCCGGCTGGAAGATTCGGTGTTGGTGCGAAATCAATTTGCGAGCATCGTGGATGGCTCGCTTTACAGTCTCGATCTCGGGGAGGACAGCGATGAGGCGATTTATAAGATGATCGGCGAGAAGATGAGCATCCGCGCTCTCGTCTATCAGATGATCACGGTGAGCAGCAATCTCGCCACGAATTTGTTGATCGAGCTGGTTGATGCAAAAAATGTAATGGCGACGCTGGAGCAACTCGGCATTCACGACATGCAAGTGCTGCGCGGCGTCGAAGACGGCAAGGCGTATCAACTGGACCGGAACAACCGCACCAACGCCCTCGATCTCATGCTCTGTTTGCAAGCTATCGCCGAACAGCGCGCTGCCAGCCCGGCTGCCTGTCAAGCAATGATTGCGATTCTCAAAGATCAAAAATTCCGCGACAGCATTCCGGCACGCCTGCCGGGGGGATTCGTTGCCGCCAATAAAACCGGCTCGATTACAGCGATCGACCACGATGCTGCGATCATACTGCATCCCAACCGCAAGCCGATCGTGCTGGCGATTCTGACGCGCAAAATTGCAAATCATGAACAGGCGCGCGCCACGATTGCCGCCCTCGCACGGCATCTTTTCGCAACGCTGGTTGGGCCTGAGTCTGCCGCAGCACCGGCGAAGTAACCGCTCAACGCTATTGCTTCAAGCAAACACGTCAACGCCGCTGGTACACTGTTACTTTGAAAAATTTATCCATTCCTGGCTGTCATCCAATATGGAGCTTGTGCAGTTGCAGGCGTAACACCGAGTACTTCACAAGTTTCGTCTGAATGACATTTCTACAGGCGTAGCCAGAAAGTCTTTCTTGTCAAGAAGTGGTTTCCGAAAACTGGCACTTGCTGACGGCGGTTTCGAGAAACCTCGGTTTTCCGGCCACGCCTCCAGGGAGTACTAGACGCAGCAACAAAGCTCTCACCCTTTTGCGAGAGTTTTTTCGGTGGAACCCGCGTAGAGATTTTTAAGGAAATCCAATGAACGCCAGAACGATTCCACTTGCCCTCTTCTTTCTCCTGTGCTGGCCGCCGTCATCCAGCCTCGCGCAAACTTTTCAAATCCGCCATTATGGCACGGCGCAGGGCCTGCCGCAAAGCGAGATCATCGAAGTCTACCAAGATCGCCAGGGCTATCTCTGGTTCGGCACCTATGAAAACGGCGCCGCGCGTTACGACGGCCGCGAGATGAAACGCTTCTCCGTGAACGAAGGCCTGGGGCACGCCTCCATTCGGGACATTCTGCAAGATCGTTTCGAGAATATCTGGATTGCCACAGAAAATGGCCTTGCTTGCATAACACCGGATGAAACCGTTTTCAATTATAACATGCAAAGTGGCCTTCCTTCTGATGAAATTTTCAGTCTCGCCGAAGACATTGCCGGAAATCTTTGGATCGGCACAGGCGCAGGCTTGTGTCGCAGCGCGCTGCCCCAAACGATTTCATCAGACCAGAAGCTCGCGTTCACAGTTTTTGATAATACGCGCAAGAGTAAAATTATTCGGACGATTGCCGTATCTCGCGAACAGCAAATTTTGGCCGGCACCGATGACGGGCTTTACCGTGTGGACGGCGACAGCCTCACTGTTCCAACCGAATTTGAAAAATTGCAGAATCATTTTATCCGAAGATTGTTTTACACCCAGAATCAGGTTTTGTGGATTGGCACAACCGACGGTTTGTACCATCTCGCCGATGGCCAGCTCTCACTGTTTTCTCAAAGGATCGGCCTTGCCGATCAAAACATTTATGCTCTCGCCGAAGATCGCGACGGCCATCTCTGGATCGGCACGCGCTCCGGTTTGATGAAGTATGACGGTGAGAGCCTGGCAACATTCGATACACATGACGGCTTGCCGAGCAATTTCGTGCGCGCGTTGTGTGTTGATTATGAAAACAATATCTGGATTGGAACGCTCGGCGCGGGCGCGGCAAAAATTTTTGGGTGGAATGTTCAAAATTACACGCGGCAACAGGGTCTGCCGTCAAACGTCGTTTTCAGTTTTTTGCAAGATCGCGCCGGGCGGATGTGGATCGGCACCAGCGGCGGGGGCCTGGCCATCGTGCAGGGCAACGCGATTGAGATATTGAACTCCGATAATGCCCTGCCGGACAACTTCGTGCATGGTCTCGCTGAATCCCAATCCGGTGATATTTGGGTTGCCACCAACGGCGGCGCTGCACGACTGCGCAACGGGCGCTGGCAACATTTTACGGCGCGCGACGGATTGCCGAGTGAAAACCTGCGCAGTGTTTTCTGCGCGCCCAATGGCGAGGTTTGGTTCGGCACGTTCAACGGCGGCGCCATTATTTATCGCAACCATCGCTTCGAAGCGATGACGATGAGCGACGGTCTGCCGCATACTTCCGTGTCGCAAATTTACCAGGACGGCCAGGGCCGGCTTTGGATTGCCACGGATGGCGGCTTATACATGCGCGATCAAAACCAGCGCGCGCATGTTTTTGATCACATAGAAAACCTGAAATCTCCGGCGATTTATTGCATTTTCGAAGATCGTAACGGCGCGTTATGGTTCGGCACACGCTTCGGCGGCGCGCTGCAATATGAAAATAATCATTTTGAAGTCTTTGACGCTAATGACGGCTTGCCGAGCAAGACGATTTACTTCATTGCCGAAGACCAGCAGCAACGGTTGTGGCTGGGCACCAATGACGGCGTGGCTTATTATCACGAGGCCCAATTTTCCTATTTTAATGCGGCAGCGGGATTGGCGGACAATGAATGCAACACGCGCGCCGTGCTGCTCGATCGTCAGGGTTGGATGTGGTTCGGCACCATTGGCGGGGCTTCGCGCGTGAACGTTGCGTCGGTGCCGTTTGCCTCCGTGCCGCCGCGCGTTGACATACTTGCGCTTGAAACCAAACGCCACCGCTATCGCAGCTTTGCCAATCTGGCCTTGCCGGCAAACGTCGCGAACGAGATCAAGTTCAAATTCGGCGCGCTCTCCTTCATCAACGAAAACGCCAACACCAACCTGGTGAGGCTCGAAGGCTTTGACGACGAGTGGAAGAACCTCGGCGCCGAACACGAAATTCGTTACACCAATCTCGCGCCCAAATCCTACACCTTGTGGGTGCGCGGGGTGAATGCTTATGGCCAGGCCTCTTCCGACACCGCCAAGGTTTCGTTCGAAGTTCTGCCGGCATTTTATCAAACCGCCTGGTTCTATGCCGGCTGCGCCCTGCTTTTGCTGGGTCTGGGATACGGCATCTTTCGCCTGCGCATGCGGCAAGCGCGGGCGCGCGAGCGGGAATTGGAAAAAGCCGTTGCCGAAAAAACCGAGCGCTTACAGGAAACCCATTCGTTTCTGGCAACGGTGAAAGAATCCCTGCCCATCGGTCTGCTGGTCCTGGACGCAAAAGGCATCATCGTCGATAACAACCGCGCAGCGCAAGAGCTGTTCGGATTTTCGCCGGAAGAATTGCGCGGCCGTGAGTTGCACACGCTGATCTCCACCCCGTTGCTGCAGCGCGACGCGGTGTGGCATGCCCTGGCCGATCAAAAAGCCGACATCGATCTCGTCGGCATGAAAAAGGACGGTCATCGCTTTGTTTGTGAGATTCATTCGGATCATGTCAGCAATGGCGACGGCAAGCTGCAATTCTTGATTTTGACCTGCGAAAATATCGACGAGCGCAAGCAACTGGAAGCGAAACTCATTGAAAACGAGAAGCAGCTCGCCATGGTGGATTTGATGGCGGGCATGGGCGATGTGCTGAACAACAAGCTTTCCGGCATTCAAGGTTATATCGACATTTTGAAAACCGAGCTGGCTTCGCTCGCGAATCAGGAATCCGCGCGCGCGATTGCCTGGGTGCAAGGCTCGATTCACGACATGAGCAAAGTCATCCGCCAGTTGATCGATTGCAGCGCCTACCTCGTCAAGCAGGCGGTGGTGGCCACGGATTTGCGCCAGGAGCTGCGCCGCCTGGAACAGTATTGGAGCGACAAAATCAAATTTCGCATTACGCCCATGCCTTCGCCCATTCCGGTCGAGGTGATTTCCAAATTTCGCAATGGGCTGGATGAGGCGGTGCTGAATGCGATTGAAGCCGAAGCCACGCAAATCAACATCGAGGTCGAGACCTTGCCGGCAGTGTCGCGCGTGCGCGTGCTGATGACGGACAACGGTCGCGGCATCTCGCCGGAGAATATCACCAAAGTTTTCCTGCCTTTTTTCAAAACCAAAAGCACGCCGCATTCGGGCCTGGGCTTGTGGAAATTGTATCAAGTGATCAAGCAATGCGGCGGCGCTGCGGAAGTCGTGGCTCTGCCGAATGGCGGCACACAACTGCGTCTCACGCTGCCGCTGCATGCTTCGGGAAACGGCGAAGCCGGATTTGCAGAGAAACGGAAGGGAATCGCTGAGGTGATGTGAGGTTGAGAGGGCTTTGCTTTTTCAACAAAACAAAATGTCCGGCATTCGCATTTCTAAATAGTTTTCCAGTATCATATCCCTCATCTATTTATTTGCTGATTTCCGCAATTCATTTGCATCCCTCGGTTAAGTATCTCTTTCCTCCAACTGAATCTAATGGCAGCCTGGCAAAAAATCCAAATGAAGGAGTTTTATGTCATTTCGCCGACGGCAACAGCGTCCAACGGCAACCTGAATTGCCCTTGTTCGAAAATACCTTGCCAGCAATCTGACTCAGAAAGCATTTTGTCAGAGCGAAGAACTGGTTTCCCCCCGCGTTTCTCCCTGGTTGCGGAAAAACCGCGCCGCCCAGCCTGGTTCGCCACGTTCATCTGCCACAATCTCAAATTTTTTTTCCCTGCGCGTTCAATTGCGGCTGCCGCTTTCTGCACGGTAGGGTTTCCCCTGGCAAAGCAATCGCCTACACGCTGGAGCAGTGGCCGAAGCTGGAGAAGTATGTTAGCGACGGGCGTTTGGAGATCAACAATAACCCGGTGGAGAACGCCATGCGTCTGGTTGCCTTGTGCGGCAAGAATTATCTTTTCGCTGCCTCCCATGAAGGCGCCAAGCGCGGCCTTCGTTTACACCCTGGTAGCCTGCATCATGTGGAACCCTGCGATTATCTCAAAGGCCTTCTCTCGCGCATTGCAGATGATCCCTTAACCCAGTCGCTGACCTTCTCCAAAAAAAAGGGCGACCAGCTTCGGTCGCCCTTTTTCTCAAAACGAACAGCCGGCGCTCAGTATTTCAATACCTCCTGCGCGGCTTGATAAATATCCTCTTCGCTGATCAGAATTGCGGCTTCGAGAATGCGGCTGAAGCCGATGGGCGTGTCTTTGGTGCACACGCGCCGCGGCGGGGCATCGAGGAATTTGAAGCATTCCTCGCTGACGCTCGCCAGCACTTCGCCGCCAAAACCGCCGGTTTTGTGATCTTCACTGGCAACGATGACGCGATTGGTTTTTTGCACCGAAGCACGCACCGTTTCCATGTCATACGGCACCAGTGAACGCAGGTCGATGACTTCGACATCGTGGCCTTCCTCGGCCAGTCGTTCCGCGGCTTTCAGCGACCAATGTACGGCATTGCCGTAAGTGACGATGGTCAAATCCTTGCCGGGCCGGCGAATGCGCGCTTTGCCAAAAGGCACAAAGTGGTTCGGTCCGGTTTTGGATGCTTGCGCCATCGGGTGATTGTAGAGAAATTTGGGCTCGAACATAATCGTCACCCCGCGCGAGCGCATAGAGGTGCGCAACAAGCCGGCCGCATCGTCTGCGAACGACGGCATGATAATGCGAAAGCCCGGGAAATTCGCGAACACGCCTTCTGCGCTTTGCGAATGATACAGCCCGCCGCCGATGTAACCGCCGCACGACAGCCGCACGATGATGTTGGGCAGAAACTTGCCGACGGTGCGCCAATATTCATGGCTTAATTCGACCATCTGCTCCATTGAGGGCCAAACATAATCGGTGAATTGCGCAGCTTCCACCACCACCCACATATCCTCCCGGAAACGCGCCATGCCGTTGGCCGTGCCCACAATGAAATCCTCCGCAATCGGCGCGTTGAACACACGGCTTTTGCCGAACGCCTGCTGCAAGCCATTGGTGACGTTGAACACGCCGCCTTTGTCCTTCGAGGCCACATCCTGGCCCCACAAAAACGTGTGCGGGTTGCGTTTGAACTCTTCGTGCAGCGTGCGGTTGATGGACTCGCGCATTTTTTCTTTTTCATCGCTGTCCGGCGTGGGCGTTTCCTCGACTTCATACACCGGGGCCACGGCAAAATCATAAATCGATTTGGGATCCGGCGTCGGCGCGGCCTCGCCGCGGGCGGCGGCTTCGTTTACGAGGCGCTTGTTTTCCGCCTCAATCTCACTCAGTTCCTTTTCGCTCAGCAACCCTTTTTCAAGAATATAGGCGCGAAAACGCGGCAGCGGGTCTTGCGCGGCAACTTCGGAGATTTCCTGGTCGGAACGATAGGATTCCTGCTTGTCGCTGTTGGAGTGCGGGCCGATGCGTACGCATTGCGCATGCACCAACGCCGGGCCCTTGCCGGTGCGCACATAATCCATCGCCTCATCCATCGCCAAGCGGCTGTCGATCGGATCCGTGCCGTCGCAACGAATGATGTGCAGATGCTTCAAGCCGACGAAATTGTCTGCAACAATTTCGTTCGCGGTTTGTTCGTGCACCGGCACGCTGATGCCGTATTTGTTGTTTTGAATGACGAAAATCACGGGCAACTGTTCCCGGCTTGCGCCGTTGAATGCTTCGAAAACGTAGCCTTCCGAAGCCGAGGCTTCTCCGAAACTGCAAAATGTGAGGGCGTCGGATTTGTAATACTTCACCGCGCGCGCCAAACCCACGGCATGCAACGCGTGATTCGAGACGCAGCTCGAGGTGTTTTGAATACCGATTTCCGGTTTGGAAAAGTGATTCGACATGTGACGGCCGCCTGCGGCAACATCATCACGCCGGCTCAAACCGTTCAACATGATTTCGTCGAGCGTAAGTCCGGCGGCCAGACAGGTCAATTGATCGCGGTAATAGGGAAAGAGATAGTCCTTGTTCGGGCGAAAGGACAGGCCCAGCGCCAACTGAATCGGCTCGTGTCCCGAGCAGGTGGCGAGATAGCTCCAACCCTTGCCTTGCTTGAAGAGAATCCAGGCCCGGTCATCGATCAACCGGGCGGTGTGCATCAAACGATACCATTCACGCGCCGTTTGTGCATTAATGCTGGGCGCTTCTGCGCTGCGAGAAACAGCATGCATAACAGCCACAATATGCCTCCAGTATGTTGAATGAGATGTTTTGCGTATTTGCGAAAATTCGTTCAATGTAACAAATAATCTCTATTTTGCAACCCTAATTTTGAGGCCACACGCAGCAACTTTACGCAAAACCTCGCTGCGCTCAAGTTTTTATGGATCGAAACGCGCCGGGAGAGCATCTTCGCGCGCCGGCCAGATATGCGGAAAATGCGTTATTTGTTCGAAGCCGTTTTCCGTCACAATGTAAGTATCTTCGATGCGCACGCCGAGATTCCAATAAACGGAATCGACGGCCGCGCCCGCAGGAATGTAAATGCCGGGTTCAATCGTAATCACCATACCGGCAGTCAGCATATTAACTTGCGGGTCATGCACTTCCAGCCCGACATGATGGCCGAGCCTATGCGTAAAATATCGGCCAAAGCCCGCCGCAGTGATGACCCGCGTCGCGCGTTCGTGCAAGCCTTGCATGGTTGCGCCAGGCTTCAAATGCGCGCGGGCGCTGTCGCCGGCAGCAATAACAATGTCCATCAACTCGCGCTCTGCTGCGGAGAAGCGGCCATTGACCGCAAAGGTTCGCGTCATGTCGCTGGCATAATTCTCGACGCTGCAGCCAATATCGATCACCACCAGACCTTCATTCATGACGGCATTGTTGGCGCTGTAGTGCGGCCGTGTTGCGTTGGCGCCGGCGCCGACAATCAACGGAAAAGCCAGGCCGGTTGCGCCATTTTCCCGAAAAAATTTTAGAATTTCTTGGGCAATCTCGTTTTCATTACGGCCGGGTTTAATCAGCGGCGCAATGTGTTCGAAGGCGCGCGACGTGATGGCCGCCGCGCGCCGCAATTTCTCCAATTCGTCTTCATCTTTATGCGCGCGTAACCGGTGAATCGCAGCGGCGGACGATTTCCCCGCGATGATCAGCCTGAGACGATTCCACCAGTTCTGTTTTTCCGCAAGGATTGCGATCGGCAGGGCGCGGCCTGTGAGATAAAAAACATTCGCGCTGGAGAAAATCAAAGCGGGACGGTCAAGTCCGCCGTTTTGTTGAAACGCGTGCAGGCGATCTTCATGAACAGGGGAGGAGGGCGACGGTTGCGGGGCCAGGAACGCCACGCTGAACAGGCCGGCAAGCAACAGCGCAGCGGCGATACGCAAAGCATGCCAGTATTGTGTTTTACGATCATGCGCCGAAACAGCGAGCGCGGCATCCGCCCTCTCCTTGAAAAACGGCAAACGCGGTTGCACCAGCATTTGCCAAATCATGCCGGTTATAAAAATTGCGATACTGCCTGCAAATTGGATTTGATTCGGCCACAACCAGGCGAAGAAGAGCGTCCCGAAAGCACAAGAAATGATCGAAAGGCTCGCGCGCATAAACCGGACGCTGCATAGAACGCCTGCTGCCAACAAACCAAGTCCCACCCGGGGATTGCCGCTAAAGGAACCGGTGAAATACAAGTGTGCGAAATAAATCGCAGGCAGCGGCCAGAACATGGCGATTGCCACGGCAACGCGCGGCGAATAAAAATAAAGCGCCAAGCCGGCAGCCAAAATTACAAAAGCCAGCAACAGCATCAGCCACAAGCTGAACGCGGCAGCCGTGAACCACCCGAGGAGCAGGCCGACTGCCATGAAAAAAGTTCCCACTGCAGCGCGGTCAAAGATATTGCCGGCAAGCAAAAGGAATATCGCCCACAACGCCAGCGCGAGTTGCGCGATGATCACGATGAACGTGGTTTCACTTTCAATGCCAAGGGGTAGATCGGATAAAATGTTTGGAACGAGATGCATGAATTAAATTTGTCACATCAATGTTACAATGTCAAGCTTGGCACATAACAAAAATTTATTGCCGGAGAGATGAAGGAAAAAACAAAGGGGCAAGGAGTTGATCGTACCGCAAGACGATGCTCTGCGAGAATGTTCATTGCGAAGCTTGTTTTTTTTTCGTAAAATTTGCTGTGAATGAACGCTGTAAAGGTGTGTCTTGTTGTGAAATCTGTTTTTCAAAACTCGAACGACTTTCATTTTTTAAGATTGCAGGAATCATGAGGCAAAATTGTTTTTTGCGCCGTTGCATCGCACGCCGGAAGCCGTTGTTGTTTTTTTTGATCGCCGCCGCCTTTTTTTCGATGAGTTGCAGCTCTGATCATGGCGTCGAGCCGGTGCGCACCAAAGTATCCGGCGATATTATATTCACCGGGCCAAAGCCGCCGGATTATGTTGCTGAAGCCGTGGTGGTTTTGGTGAAAAGACTTCCTCCAGAAAACCTTCTCTCTGAGGTGATTTACAGCCCGCCGTTGGCGTTCAATCGCGATAAAACCCCGCTGCAAGACGATACGCTGCATTACGAATTATTTGCCGATCCGGGTGTTTATACCGCGGCCGGCGTGTTGTGGCGTAAATCCGGCGCGCCGTGGGACATTGCGAATATTCTGGGCGTACACCTTGCGCCCGGTGAAGTTTTTGCGCTGCAAGAAGTCGTGGTGCGCGAAGACGAGCCGGTGGCCGACAGCGTGAACATTTTCGCGAATTGGGAATTCGCCAATCGCGATGCAATTATCAGCGGCAAGATCATTTACAAAGATCCCTGGCCGGCAAATTCGCAAGCCGTGGCTGTCGCCGCCATCGGCGTGATTCCGCCTGGCGGCCCGGCGTTTTTGCCGACGGTGTTGGGCAATTTGAAAGGCTTGAATTTTACGCTGGGCCTTTTCAAAGCCGAAGATGAATATCGCATTGCGGTCAACAGCGGTGAGGTCAAATTTATCTCCCTGTTTTGGTACGGCAAGGGCCAGTTCCTCGATATTCGCGCGGTGGGTTTGTATCATTGCGGCGAAAGCCAGGGCCAGCTTGTGCCGAAGTCTGTGATCGCTGTTAAAGATTCGATCATCACCAATGTCGATTTTGAAGTGACTTTTTCATCGCTGCCGGCGGGCATCAATTATTGCAAAACCTGCCCGCCCTGTCCGTAACCTGAACTATTCTCAACCACGGGACACAAAGCTTTGATTTCTTAAAAAGTGAATCCTTGTGTAAAAAAAGTTTTTTGTACCAAAGTTTAGCAAGCTTTTGTTCTTCGTGCCTGTGTGTCTTCGTGGCGGAGTCTGTATGAATAATTCAGGGTAAAGCTCATGCAACATTGACTCCCCCTGTCATCCAGTAAGGAATTCTGAGAAATATCCGTCACGGCTGAACGTTCACGAAAGTCCGCCCATGCCGGATGACTTCCCAGAGGTTCGAGAAATAATTTATAGGCGCTTACTCGGAGGGTTTTTGTGAAACGAATCAAGTTTGCCCCTCGCGTTTGGGGCTTTTTTGTATACGCGATAATCATGTTTGCCGGGAACGGCCGCGCTCTTTTGCACGCGCAAATGTTGGGCGAAATTCAAGGTCGCGTGGTCGATGCGCAAACCGGCGAGGTGTTGCCGGGCACGAATGTACAAATTCTCGGATCGTTGTTGGGGGCGGGCGCTGATGGCAAAGGCGCATTTGTGATCAAGCGTGTGCCGCCGGGAACATACACGTTGCGTGCGAGCCTCATCGGTTATCAAGTTGCGCGGCTTGATGTCACCGTGCAAGCCGAGTCGGTGAGTCGCGTTGAATTTGCCCTCAACAGCAGCACGTTGGAAATGAATGAAGTCGTGGTCACGGCCAGCCGCCAGCCGGAAGAGATTCAAACCGCAGTGGTCAGCATCAGCGCGCTTAGCGGTGAAGCTGCGTTGCGCCGCAATGCCCTGCGCATGGATGCCGCGCTGGAAAGCATTCCGGGCGTGAGCCTTGTGGAACAAAACGTCAATGTGCGCAACAGTTCGGGCTACAATCGCGGCCTGGGCAGCCGCGTGTTGATTTTGATTGACGGTGTGCCCGCGCTGCCCACGGACTTCGGCAACATGAATTGGGATATTCTGCCGGTCACGGATTTCGAGCGCGTTGAAGTCATCAAAGGCCCGTCTTCCGCGCTCTACGGCTCGTTCGCGCTCGGCGGCGTGATCAACATTATCACCAAAGCGCCGGCGCCGCAAGGCAAATTAAGCGTGCGCACCAGCGCCGGGTTTTACGATGAACCTTATTATCCCGAATGGCAATGGACCGATCGTACGCTCAACTTCAACCGGCAGGATGTGAGTTATTCGAAGCAAATCGGCAAGCTCGGGTTTCGATTTTCCGTTGGGCGTTCGGAATCTTCCGGTGATCGCCAGAACCGCCATTTTCACCGCTGGAATGCCACGACCAAACTGGTTTGGGGCTTTGCCACAAATTCGGAGTTTACGCTGTTCGGCGCGTATGCGCGTGACCGCCGCGGTGAATTCGTTTGGTCTGATCTCGGCAATCCTTATCTCGTGCCGAATTCCACCGGCGGCAAGCCCGAGGATTTTGCCGAGTATCGCCTGAAAGTCGATGCCTACACGCTGTATGGCCAATTTCGCCAGCGCTTGAATGACTGGCTGGAATTCAAATGGCGCGCTTCGTTTGTGCGTCAGTTGACCGGCAACCAATTTCGAATTGCCGGAGATTTCGCGCCGGCGCAGGGCCCGGGCGCGGATTTCCAGATTCGCAGTCAAATCGACAGCACGGTGAGCTTCACGCTCGGCCTCGAGTATCATTACGATTTCGCCGAGCAACGCCAAATCGGCCGCCATTTTGCCTACACGCTCTCCCCGTATTTTCAACAGAATTGGCAACCCACGCCCGCTTGGCAAATCAATCTCGGGCTGCGGTATGATCAGTATTATTTGATGCCCGGGCCGAAAGTTTACACCAAAACCGTGTACAATCCCATCAAAGATAGAATCGAGATGATCACGCTTCAGAACCCTTTGCCAGAAGGTCTGGAGCAGCAGTATTTGAGTCCGCAACTTGGCACGAGCTATGAACTGACTTCCTCGACCGTGGTGCATGCCTCGTTTGGACGCGGCATTCGCATTCCGGTGTTGGGCGAGCGTTTCCTGCAATTCAACATTCCCATTCCATTCCGGCCCAATGCCAACATCGCGACGGAGAAATCTTTTTCGGTGGAAGTGGGCATGCGCCAGCGCTTTGGCGATTACGCGAATGTCGAAGTGACCGCGTTTTCGAATCGCTATGCGGATTTGATCGAGCCTGTGTTCGTGCCCGAAGGCGCCAATTTTTACGCCATTCTCGTGAACATCCCGCATGCGAAAGTCGAGGGGGTAGAAGCGTCCGGCCGCTTCCGCTTTTGGCAAAATCGCCTGGGCTTTGACGCGAACGCGACCTGGACGAATCCCGTCATCACGCAGGTCGATCCCGACAGCGACATTCCCGTCACTTTTCAAGAGGGCGATTTGCTGAGTTATCGCCCGCGCGTCGTGGCTTATCTTTCGCCGTTTATCACGCTTGGCCCGGTTTCACTCGAAGCGGATTACAGTATCGCTTCGAAATTGTTGCGTGAACAGGTGCAGATTTTTAAAGACGACCAGCGTGTGGCCAAAAAGCAATTGGATGTGCGTGTGCTTTATTCCTGGAACAATGTAACAGCCCAGCTTGGCGTGCGCAACTTGCTGCGTTACAATTACTATCAAGTCGAGCGGAACATCAACGAAGTGCGCAATTTTTCTGCGGGTTTGCGCTGGGATTATTAATTTTTGCTAACTTTCCGCCTTTGTTTAAAAAGCCTGTGTCGCGCATCCCGGCGTGTCCGGGCTTTTTACGTTTTGTTAGAGAAATGATAGAATTGAAATTTTTTGCCCCCATCTGAAAGTTTTTCCTCCCAATTTCAGCATTTCATCTGATCCGGTGGTATTATACGATGTAAACATTTGCATTGGCCGTTAAAACCGCCGGTTGAGCACAAGCTTAAACTCTTGTGCCTGCGCCTGCCTAAATGAAGCGCGGGTAATAGACGCCACCGCGGGTGCGAAACAATGCCATGTGATTTCGTTGCAAAAACGAAAAGCCACGGCGCGTAGCAGGTCTAGCAAGGGAATGCTAGGGCGACTTACGACGCGCGGCTATGCAGGGAGCAGACCCGTGAATACAGTTCAGCAAGGATTGCTAAGCCATATGCGTGTATCGCTTTTGGTTATCGCCAGCAAAGTTTCATGTTTGCTTGATCCCGTTCGCCCCATGATGTTCGCGCATGCACGCAACGCGCGGCATTGGGGCCGCAGCCACCGCTGTTTTATGAAGCTCGGGAGATTTCCTGCGGACGTCTCACGAGGTTTTGCCATTTCTGTCTTCTTGCCCAATCATTTCTCCCGCAAAGAATTTGTGACCAGGAACTTAGATGCTTTCGTTGCGCCAATGGCAGCGGGAGACGCAAATATTGTGAAAATTTTTAACACTCATCGTGCAAAGCATTCCCAGAAGCGCTCGACGCTGCCGGGATTGTGTCCGGCTGTTTCCGAGCGAGACACAATCATCTTAGAATCTTGGCTGCGTTAGTTTGCCATCAAACGATGGTACCGTAATGTGGCACTGGCTTTGCCATTGGTGAAGTGGAGTTGCAACGGCCGGCATTGTGTGTCTGGCCTTTTCTGAGACGAAGTGAAGTAGCGAGGTTTGGCTGTGATGCCCATTGAACAAAATGGGACTGACATGGCGGAGCTGTGCCCGAGACTAGCGTTGCCCTGGAAAGTCTAAGATGGTGCGCATGATCACGGCCTCACTGATACCCGGAAGCAACATCGCCATTTATTGCGAGCCTGTATTTTTATGAAAGAAAAAATAATACGCCGAACCCCGATTGCGGACTATGTACGGATTTTGTATCGCAGCCGCTGGCTGATCCTGGCGTCTTTCTTCGGGGTCATGTTCATAACATTGTATTTGAACCTTACGGCGGTGCCGCTTTATCAGGCGAACGCCAAGGTGATGGTCAAAATGGAATCCAACATGGCCCTGCCGATCTTCGGCGGCAGCGCCTGGCAAATGGAAACGACGATCAGCAATCAGGTCGAGATCATCAAGGGACGCGCGTTGGCGAAAGCCGTCGCCCAGCGTTTGCTCGACTCCGAGCATGCGCGCCAATTGCCCATTCTTCTTGGCGCGCCGGCGCATGCCGAACATCAGGGCAGCCGGCTGTCCCGCATCATGGCCGCGTTCTCCGGGGATGAAGCAGAAGGCGATTCTGCCAGACCCGCAGCCCCGGTTCGCTTGCGGGAGATAGAAGCTGTCGCGCGCCATCTGCCACGGCTTCTCGAGGTGACGCCGATCCGCAGCACCGACATGATTTTGATCAGCGTCACTTCGAAAGATCCGCAAGAAGCAATGGCCATCGCCAACGCTTACGTCGAAGCCTACAGCGAGCTGAATCGCGCCATGAGCCAGGCGGAAGTGCGCCAGGTGAAAATTTTTCTGGAGAATCAGCTCAACCTTATCCAGCAACAACTCGCCGAATCCGAGATCGCGCTGAAAGACTATTCGCGCGAGGCCTCGACGCTCACCCTCACCGACGAAGGCAATGGCATCGTCTCGAAGCTGGTGGAATTCGAGTCTCTGCATCAGGAAGCCCTGACCGAGCTGGCGTCTTCATACGAGCGCCTGGCGTTCATCGACCGACAACTGGGACGCCGGATCGACATTGAGGCTGTTTCGGCCACTTCGTATTTGGAGGTGTTGAAAACGGAAATGGCCCGGCTGCAGCAAGAACGCGCCTTGCACGCGGCCTATCTCATCAACAACGGCAGCTATGAGGAAAAAAACTCCCGGTTGCAGGAATTGGACGGCCAGATCGCCCGGCTGACACAAAAGTACAAAACCGAGCTGGCCCAGGCGGCGACGCAGGATTTGCTTGCCCCGGAAGCCCTGCAGGACGAAATCATCACCCGCAAGTTCGAGGTGGAAGCGAATATCGAATCGCTCAAGCCGAAAGTGGCGGCGCTGGAAAAGATCGTCAAGGACTATGCGCAAAAGCTGGAAAGTTTGCCGGAGAAAAAACTCATGCTCGCCCGGCTGCAGCGCTCGGCCCAGGTCGATGAGAAAATCTATTTGATGATGAAGGAGAAGTATGAGGAGCTGCGCATCACTGAAGTCGGCCAACTCGGCGACGTGCGCATCATCGAGCCGGCCGAGCGCCCCGAGGTGCCGCTTGGCCCGAACAAGAAATTGAATTTGATCCTGGGCATGATGCTGGGCGTGGGCGTGGGCGTGGGCCTGGCTTTTCTGCGCGACATGCTCGACAATTCCGTGCACGCCATCGAAGATTTGGAACGCCTGGGCCAGCCGGTATTAGGATCGATTCCCCTGATCAATGAAAACGGCGCCATCGCGCGCTTGAGGCATTCCGCCAACGGCGCACTCAACGGCGCTTCGCACAACGGCACGAACGGCGCGGCGATAGCAAAAAACGAGAGCGCGGAGTTTGGGCGCACCGCCGCGCGCCTTATCACACACTTTGCGCCGAAATCGCCGGTATCCGAAGCCTACCGCACACTGCGCACGAATATCCAGTACACCCATATCGACAAGCCGTTGCGCACGCTGCTGGTGACCAGTCCCGGCCCGGGTGATGGCAAATCGACTTCCGTGGCGAATCTCGCCATTGTGATGGCGCAAATGGGCAGCAAGGTTCTATTGATTGATGCGGATTTGCGGCGGCCGGTGCTGCATACCGTTTTCAAGCTGGATCGCCGTATCGGCCTGTCGAACGTGCTGGCCGGGCGCGCGGAGATTGCCGAAGCGATTTCCCCCACGGAAATCGACAATCTCCATGTCATGCCGTGCGGCACATTGCCGCCGAACCCTTCGGAGCTGTTGGGCAGCAGCGCCATGCAGCAAACGCTGGAAGGGCTGAAGCGCGAATACGAAACCGTGTTGTTCGACAGTCCTCCGGTCATCGCCGTGACCGATGCCGCGGTGCTGGCGCGATATGTCGACGGCGTGTTTCTGGTGGTAAAATCCGGACACACCAGCAAAGAAGCGGCATTTCGTTCGTACACGTTGCTCAATCAGGCCCGAGCCAAAGTTCTGGGCACTCTGCTGAACTCCGTTAAAATCGAGAGCATGTACGGCAGTTACTATTATTACTATCATTATCATTACTACGCCAACAACAGCAACGGCAAGCTGCCAAAAACGCAGCGGAAACTGCTCTCCTGGCCATGGGGATGAAAATTGTCGTTGGTTGTTGGTCGTTCGTTGTTTGTCGTTGTCCAATAATTAATGACTAATTGCTAATGTTCAACGACCACCGACCAATGACCAGCGACCAACGATCAACATGCAACATGCAAACAACAATTCCACAAGAAACTACCCGCCACTGGTACGCTCTCTACACGCGCCCCAATTTTGAAAAGCGTGTTGAGCAAGAGCTGCAAAAAATGGGCGTGCAGCCGTATTTGCCCCTGCGCGCCACCTTGCGGCAATGGAGTGATCGCAAAAAGTGGATCGAAGCGCCCTTGTTCTCCTGCTATGTTTTTGTGAAGGCAGATGCCCGAGAACGCTTGCTCGCGTTGACACCGGACGGGGTGGTGAGAATGCTGGGACATCACGGCCAACCCTCGATCATCCCGGAATTCGAAATTACCGCAGTCAAGAACATGCTGGCGCACGACTTCGATCCCGAGCCGATTCCGCGCGTTGTGCCGGGCGATTTGCTGGAGATCACCAGCGGCCCGCTGGCGGGTATGCGCGGCGTGTTATGCTCGATTCAAGGCCGGCAGCGGTTCGTTATCGCCTTCGAGGGGATTGGGCAGTCGGTGGCGATCAAGATTGATTTGGGGCGGGTAAATAAAATCTCTAAATCGGGCAGATTTGCAGCGCCAAAGGATACCGCTTCAATATATCTCAGGAAGCGGATATTCTAAAGCCAACACTTTATGATAACTGCCCGCCGCTGCAGATCTCAGCGCTGAACCCCGCATTCCCGGCCACGCCGCCCGCGTTTATGCGGCACTTTTTCCAGAAGCAGAATGGGAACCCAGCGCCTCAGCCAAGTTTTCATTTTTGCTCAGCGCCAGAGAGCGCTAGCGCGATCGCGTGAGTTTTAGTTTAGCTCGTGTGTTCACGCCAACTTTTAGTGACTTGGTTTTTGCCTCACTGCCGCCGACACTTTCTTTCTTATATCCTGTGATGCGACCGATTCGCCTCTTGGCAAAATAATAGAGCCTCGCTTTTAGCAGATGAAACGTTTGACTCCTTTTGAACGTTGACCAACCTGCTTTATTAACGACTTACGAATGCTATACTTTCGAGTTCGTCAATTCGTGCGCGCAAGAACAGATGCGATTATGCGCTCAGTTTTAAAGAATAGTGGCTGGGTGATGTGCGCTCAAGCAACCAACGCATTTGCAATGTTCGGAGAAACGCTATTGCTCGCGCGTTTTCTTGGTGTCGAAAAATTCGGTGTTTTCATTTTGCTTATGTCCACCGCTGATTTGGTTTTTGGCTTGTTGGATTTTCGTACGGGTGAAGCGGTTACTAAATTTCTGCCGGAGTTTAAGAGGAAACACGGCATTATTGGAGTTTCAGAGCTTTTGCTTCTGATTTTTGGCATTGACTTCATAGTGGCTGGCTTAGGATTACTGATTATTTTCTTGTTAGCATGGGCCCCGCCCGCCATCCTATCCTTTTCTAGTGGTTATACTTGGCCCTTAATAATCCTCGGAATGGGAGGGGCAAGCAAGGCTTTGGTTCGAAGCGTTGGTTCTTATCTCAGAGTATCAAATGCATTCCCATTGGCAACCATGCTTGGTATAGCTGCTACACTTTTTCGCATAGTGACAGTTGCGATCATAGTAATCAACGTTCCTGATATTTTTACAGCAAGCGTTGCAATAGCCATGAGTGAGTTTATGTTTTTCTTGCTGCTAGGAATCGCTGCAATGGTATCCTTTCGCAAGCATGGTATTCACCCCTTGACAGCAAGGCCCCGGTTTTTAAAAAAACAACGCAAATCTGTCATTGCCTTTTTGTTTAATACGAACCTCGCCAGTACAGTTCGTATTCTGTCGACGAAATTGGATGTTTTTATCCTAGCTGCCCTGTCCTCACCTTCTATCGTTGCGCTATACAAGATTGCTAGTCGTATGGCCGGCACAGTTTTATTGTTCTCTGATCCAATGATCTCGGCTGTTTATCCGGAGCTTTCTAAACTTCACGCAACAAACGCACTAAGTGCGCTTCGACGAGTGTTAAGGACCTTGACCATCACCTTATCACTCTTTGCGCTATTGGCAATAACCGCATTTGCCCTCACGGGTAAGTGGCTACTTGTAAACTTTATCGGACGAGAATTTCTGGAAGCATATCCGAACATGATCATCATGCTGGTAGGTACTGCCTTTTCGATGATTTTTTTCTGGGTGAGACCAATGCTTCTGGTATATTCTCAAACTGGAAAGCTGTTGACCATCGCTGTGATCAGCCTAATTGTACAATTGATTTCTCTTTTCTTCTTTGTACCTCACTTTGGCGGACAGGGAGCCGCATTCGCGTTTATGTTGAGTTACTTGATTACCCCTGCTTTATCAATCTACGCGCTGAGACGTTATGAACAGTCTCGGCAGATTCAGTATGCGGCAATTCATGCAACAAAAGCATCCATTGCGTATCGAACAAAACCTGCAATATCCAATAATACTTTAGGAAGTCAATAGCGTTTGCGTTGAATCTCGTGCCCGAACATTGGTAACTGTGAGCATAAAGGCCACTTACTCGAAACATGATTATGTGGAAGCACCCGATCCAAATGATTAAGGCACAGGTATCGATTCGTCGTATCGATTAGTTAACATGAACAAATTTATTGAGAGGCTGCCTGTTGATGTTGGAGGTGCAAAGACAGTTTTCGACCATCAATATCGCTGACCCGCGACAGGATGTACATAACGAGCGAAGACACGGTTTAGAGCTGCCTCGTTATCGAATTGCCGAGGAATTGTTGCCAGCCCGGACAGTTGGACTTTCCGTGCTCGAACTTGGGGGCGGCATTGCTGAATTATCACGCCGTCTGCAGAAACGGGGTATGAAAGTAACGTTTGTCGACTTGAGCGAAAGTAACATTCGCAGAGCAAAAACTCTGGGTTTTGTGGCTCATAAGCTTGATCTCAATTGCGGGCTGCCTATTTTTAACAACGAACAATTCGACGGCGTGGTCATGTTGGAGATTATTGAACATGTTGTTGCAGTTGAGTTTCTGCTTTCGGAGGTCAGTCGAGTTTTGAAGCCAGGCGGATTCGTGATTTTGAGCACACCTAATTTCGCTTTTTTTTTGAATCGTTTCCGTGTTCTGATGGGTAAACTCAGCCACGATGAGGGGTATCATTATCGTTTCTTTACACCGAGTGTACTCGCTGGACGTTTGCAGGCAGTGGGTTTGTCTATCGACAGAACTGCGCACAGTATGCCGGCATTTGGCATAAACTATGTACTGAACAGGCTTTTAAAGCAGCCGCGACGACATATTCGAATCCCGAGGCTTTTCGCTTCTCCCCTTGCTTTGACTTTGATTGTACGTGCCCATAAAATCTAATAATGTAAATTTCAAACCATTATTCGAACAAGAAGCTTGATAAGATCATGACACCAGAATTGATCAAACTCATTCTGTTTCCTGGTATAAATAAGGATCGAAAAAAAACAATCGTAACCAAAGAGCACTCATGCGGTTTCATTAAAACTGGTGCGGTTGTATGCATGAATTGTGAGCAGAGGATGTCTCTGTTTCCGATTATTAATGGCATTTTGGTGTTGTTGCCCCCGGAGCGTATACATGTTCACCAGGAGTGCATACTTATTAGGAATTTGCTTGCATGGCTTGTCGAGAAGCACCCTGAATATGAACAGGCATGCCGCGATTATGCTAAAAGAATGCAAATCGGGCGGATGGACGAAAAGATGCAAGAACTCGCGTTTTATGAAAAAATGTATCACGCGATTTATCAGCAGGACAGTCATCTTCAAACACGTTATGGAGATCATTGGTATACCGCCGTCCGCGATGTCTTAAATCACATGCGCTCGTGCGTGAAGCCGGAGGCGCGCATCTTAGAAATTGCTGGGGGACATTTTGCCGCGTTTCCAAGCGTTTTTTCGCCAGAGCAAAATCGCTATGTTTTTGTCGGTACAGAAATTTCTTATTGGGGGTTGATGTGTGGGACAAAAACTATTCCGGGCGGACAATTTATACAAGTCGATAGCGACGACTTAAATTTTGAGAACGAGATTTTTGATATAATCTTCATTAAAGGTGCGCTTCATCATCAAGCCCAGCAAGAAAATGCTTTGCCTAGATTACTTTCATACCTCAAGCCTAATGGCATGTTGGGCTTTACGGAAGTTGTGCGAGACCGTCGCAAGCCTAATCGCTTGGCCCGTCGAATAAAAACCTGGCTTGAGCCAGATAAAAAAACGTCACCAATGAATGAGTCTATCGACAAGCACACGGCATTAGCTTATCTCAGAAATGGCTCTGACATCATTTCGCTGAAAGAGCGCATGTCCATCATACGATACGCTCTGGCGCGACTCCTGGCAAAGCAAAAAGTCAAAAGTTTGTTTTGGACAAAATTTATTGTTTGGGTTGATGATTTTGTTAATGAGTTGCCGCTGTTGAATTCCTATTGGTTGACTTCGACTCACATTATGAGCGTAGTTGTTCGAAGAAAGTAATGAAGCCCCAAGTTTTGCACATATTGTGGTCTGGCAATATCGGAGGAGCGACGCGTGCGGTTTTTCAACTGGTGCGTTCCCAAGTTCAATTGTCGAGATATTCGCCGGTTCTGGCTTTTGCACAAGATTCGGGATTCTATGCGCAGGAAGCACGGCAACTTGGGTGCGAAGTCATTAATCTAGAATTGGCTTCAGATAAGCACATCCATCGAGCGTGGAGGCTTAAAAAGATATTCGAGCGTTATCCGATTCACCATTTTCATTCGGCTGAAATTACCTCGATGCTTGCAAGTATTTTTAGCCCGCATGCCATGCGGATTTATACACATCGTGGAGGAATTATTGATTATCAGGGCAAACGAAGGTTACGCTATCTTATTGCCGGCCAGTTTTTACGTCGCTCTTTTCACGGTCTTTCCGGCAATACACAGCATGCCTCAGAGTGCGGCAAAAAATTATTCAATACAAATGGACAGATTTGGCATACGACTTATAATGGCATTGATTTTTCGTTATTGACGCCTAGACGGTCTCGTCGCGAGGTCACGCGTGAGTTACAGTTGTCATTACAGAATGAGGTAGTCATTGGAACTTCGGCGCAATTGCGTGATTGGAAACGCATAGACTTGTTATTGCGAGCGTGTTCGCAATTGCGGTCGCGATCATTTTATTTGTTGATCATTGGCGATGGTCCTGCTAAAAGTGGCCTTGAAAAGCTTGCAAAACGGCTAGGAATTTCATCTCGGACAATCTTCACAGGGTTAAAGGAAAGAGTCGGAGACTATCTTAGCTTAATCGACGTTTTTGTTTTACCCTCGGTTGGGCTGGAGTCCTTTGGCAATGCTGTGGTTGAAGCAATGTCCCAAGCCATTCCGGCGATTGTTTTTGAAGATGGCGGAGGCTTGCTCGAGCATGTGCAAGACGGCGTCAACGGTTTTGTCGTCGCTTCCGTAGGTGAGTTAGCTGAGCGACTTCAAAATTTTATCGAGAACCCCGGACGGCGGACTGAAATGGGAAGGCAAGCGCAGAGGTATGTGACACAACGCTACACCACAACCGCCATGATCGCGGCTTACGATCAGTTATATGACTCGATATTTTTCTCTAGCAAGGTGCAAATGAAATGAAACCAGTCTTGTTGAAGTATCTTAGGTGCACGAGTTGCGCTGGCACACTGGAGCTCGAAGCTCTCGAGCAACATAATGTTATTTTGACAGCAGATGAGAAAACTGTAATTCTGCAAACCGGTAGAAATATTTCCGAGTATACCAGTGAAATCGTCAGCGGCGTGCTGAGCTGCCGCTGCGGTGTGGCTTACCCTATTAGCGGCGGTATTCCACGAATGTATCAAGGAGCAGAAAAAGACTTTCCGATTTTGCACAAGGACATTTCGACCGAAAAAGCCAAGGCCAATCAAGACGAAAAGAAGGTGCAAGCTTCGTTTTCTCAGGAATGGGAGGAACTGAATTACGACGATCAGACTATCTGGTTGTGGACCGTTGACCAGCGCATCGACACTTTTTGTGAGGAAGTCGGCATTGCCTCGCCGAAAGAAATCACGGGTAAGGTGATGATAGATGCGGGCTGCGGATCTGGTATTCTATCTATGAATCTGTCGAAACGCTTTCAAATTGAGATCATTGCACTGGATATGGCCTTTATTGTCAATAAAGCATTCCAGTTGAATCAATCGAATTTATGCCATTTTGTGCAAACCTCCGTGTTGGCGCCTCCGTTGGCTCCCGCGATTGCAGATTTGACCTATTCGCATGGTGTTCTACACCATACTTACGACACCCGCAAGGCATTTGATGCGATTGCAAAATTGACCAAACCCGGAGGCATGCTTTATGTCTGGCTTTATGGTAAAAAGAAGGGGTGGAACCGGTTTCGATTTGTTTTTATCCGTAGTGCCAGGACAATTATTTCACGCTTGCCCAAAACCCCTCAGACCGCTATGGTTTATGTTATGACGTTTATCCATTTGTCCGTGCGATTTGTAAAGCGGCATCTTGGTATGGAAAAGGTACAATACAAAACGCTAAGTCAATTTTTGGTGAGCATGCGCGACAAGTATACGCCGATTTATGCACGAGAGCATACGGAAGAGGAAGTCAAGAGATGGTTTATAGAAACCAAGCATACTGAAGTTGTACGCCGAACAAACTGGGATAAGACGCATTGGTGGCGCGGATCGACGGATTTAGCGATTAAAGGGATACGTTCATAGGTTGCATGTCTTTTGGTTGTATTATCTGATTTCGATGGAAAGTTTGAGTGATGCTGTTCTCGGAATTAAATCGCGACAAGATTTCAAAACCTCGAAAACCTTATGACGGCTTTGTTCGGAATAGGCGTGGCAAGTTTTATATCGATCGCGGCAAGAAGCTCGGGAGTATTTTGACGAATGAAATCATCCTGAACGAATTAATCAGGTTCCTGAAAATAAATTTTCCGGAACAATCAGCGCTATGTGTTCTTGATGCGGGAGCCGGCACAAGACCTTACGCCATTCTTTATGAGAGATATTTTTCCTCTTGTGTTAGCTTCGACACCTTTCATTCCGAACATAATATTGCTTCTATTGATTTGATTGCTTCCTGCGGTGAATTGCCCTTTCAAAATGAGACCTTTGATTGCATTATTTGTACCGAAGTGCTTGAGCATGTGCCAGAGCCGGTTGCTGTTCTTAAAGAATTTCGTCGTGTTTTGAAAACTGGTGGGCGCGTCTTTTTGACGACCCCTTTTCTGGTACCTCTGCACGAAATGCCTTACGATTTTTTCCGCTATACTCCTTCCGCATTACATTCAATGTCTGCCCGCGCGGCATTAACCGTGAATTCTATTCACTCCAAAGGCGACTATTTTGCCGTAGTTTTGTTAAGCCTGCAATATCCTTTTACCAAGTTTTGGCAGGCGTTGTCACGCTTATTGCATGTAAGTTTGTATCATCCATATAACCCTCTCGTTTTTTTAACTATTGTGTTACCGCAGTTGCTTTATCTCATGTATTGGCGACACATAAATCGAAGCACTAAAGAAACTTTTGGAAAAAAACTTTATCGGAAACTGAGTTATACCACAGTGGGCTACATTACGACCTTAAGCAAAGATCCAGAAGCATGTGCGGCATAGTCGGAGCGATGGCGCCTCGAAAAAACTCTGTGAGTGCGACTGAACATGATTTGGAGCGCGCCCGCGACTTGTTGCTGCATCGCGGACCGGATGATTGCGGGCTTTGGGCCGTTCCGCAAGGCACCTGCGCGCTCGGCCATCGCCGGTTGAGCATCATTGATCTTTCCCCCGCCGGGCACCAACCGATGTGCAACGAAGACGAAACCATCTGGCTGGTTTATAATGGCGAAGTCTACAACTATCCGGAGCTGTGCGCCGAGCTTCAAGCGCGCGGGCATCGTTTTCGGTCGCATACGGATACCGAAGTCATCATACATGGCTACGAAGAGTACGGCGTCGATATTATTTCCCGCTTGCGCGGCATGTTTGCGTTCGCCCTTTATGATTGCCGCCGGCAGCAACTTCTACTTGCGCGCGATCGCGTCGGCATCAAGCCGTTGTATCACACGACGAACGGCGATACGTTCTTGTTCGCTTCGGAAATCAAATCGCTTTTGGCAATGCCGGGAGTCGAGAAGCAGCTTGATCCGCAAGCGCTGCGTGAGTATCTGGCCTTTGGTAAAGTCTATACCCCCAAAACCATGTTTCGCGGCATTATGAAATTGCCGGCCGCGCATTATATGTTGATCAAGAATTCCGGTGAAACCCTGATGCAGCGTTATTGGTCGCCTTATCAGAGGCGTTTCCCGCTGGCGCCCGCGTCAAATGAGAATGAATATCGCGAGACTCTGTTTAATCTGCTGCAGGAATCGGTGCGGCTGCGCATGCGCAGCGATGTTCCAGTGGGGGTGTTTTTGAGCGGCGGAGTAGACTCCACGGCAAATGTTGCGTTAATGTCACGCGTGCATGGAAGCAAGGTGCACACATTCACCGCCGGTTTTCAAGGGCAGGAAGCCTATGACGAACGCAGTCACGCCCGTGCGGCCGCCCAGTATTTCAAAACCGAGCATCATGAGATCGAGATTACGCCGCGCCATCTCTTGGAGGTGCTGCCGGAGCTGGCATTTTATCTTGATGAGCCGGTCGCAGATGCCACCACCATTCCGATATATTTTGTTTCGCAACTGGCGCGGCGCAACGGCGCAATTGTGATTCTCAACGGCGACGGCAGCGATGAGTTGTTTTGCGGCTACAACAAATACATGCAGTATCTGCGGCTGCACCCCTATTGGCGCGGATTCAATGGCCTGCCGCGGTTCATCAAGACAGCGGTGGCGCAGGCGGGCCAACGCATGGGCGTGAACGGCGCTGCCGGGGACATGCTGGCGCGCGCTTCCCGCGAAATCGAGCTTTACATCGGCGCGACCGGCGCGCTCAAAGGCACGCCGGCATTTCAAGAAATCTTGAACGGCAAGGCGGAGGTTTATCGCGCAGTTGAAGACGGGCGCAAAATGTTTGAGGCCGAACGCCGCAGCACGGATTATTGCGAATGGCTGTCGTATTGGGGCCTGCGCTCGGAAGTCGAGCATGTTTTTTTGTATCGCGCCGATCGCATGGGCATGGCGAATTCCATTGAGATTCGCGTGCCGTTTCTTGATCACCATCTGGTGGAGTTTGCCCTGCAAATGCCGCAGCAGCTCAAATACAAAAACGGCGAGAAAAAATACATTCTCAAACAAGCGCTCGCCGGCACAGTGCCGGAGGATTTCCTGTACCGCAAAAAACAAGGCTTTTGCGTGCCGATACGGGAATGGGCCGGCGGCATGATGCACGACAAAATTTTCACGGTGCTGCCCCGCCTGCAATCCGATTGGGGCGTGTTGAGTTCGGGCTTTTTGAATGAGATGCGCACACGCTTGTATGAAACGGAGGAGCAGAGCCTTCTAAGCTGGAATTTGTATACGCTGGCAACATGGTATGAACGTTGGTTTAACTGAAGCATGATATACGTTCTGATGTTGGCGCTCAAATATTTGCGCCGTGCGGTTTCGCAGATGCTAAAAGCAGAAATCCGTGAAGCGGGGCGCGCCCTATTGAATTTTTTTCTGGTGCTGCCTCATGTGGTTTTGTTGTTACGCCCGGCACGCAAGCGTTGTCCGCTCTGCGGCTGGCGCGGGGCGCATCTTCTTCCCAAGCTGGGAACGGACTGGAAAATCATTTCAGGTCATACCTGTCCCAAATGTTCAAGCGACAAACGCTATCGCACATATGCCGCAGCCTTGCAACGCTGGCTGCCGGCCTCCGGCAAACCGATGCGCATTTTGGAAGTGGCCGGCACCGAGTATTCCGAGCGATTGTTTGCGCATCTGCCCAATCGTTTCTATGTGCCGGCCGATCTCGAGTACCGCACTGCCAAAGTCAAAACCGATTTGGTTTGGCTGGCCTTTGCCGACCAATCATTCGATTTTGTGCTGTGCTCGCACGTGTTGGAACATGTGAAGGAAGATGGACAAGCCATGCGTGAATTGCATCGCGTGCTGCGCGACAACGGACAGGCCTTGCTGCAAGTGCCCATGGATCACAAGTTGGCTCAAACGATTGAGTACGACGCTCCCAATCCCGCAGAAAGCGATCATGTCCGCCGTTACGGCAAGGATTATCGCGAGCGTTTGCACGCCGCAGGTTTTACGGTGAAGCCGGTAAACCCTTGGACGAATGCGGAAGAATTGCAGCGCTGCGGCGGCAACGACGAAGAACTCTACTTTTGCTTTAAACCAGCCACCAATGGTCGTCATTCTCACCAACATTCCCACGCCGTATCGCATTCCGCTGTTTAATCGAGTTGCTGTTGAGCTTGCGGCGCAGCAACAACGGCTGCACGTTCTATTCGCCATGCCGACGTATCATCGCCGGCATTGGGAAAACGTGCTGGCCGAGGCGGAGTTTGAACATTCGGTAATGAACTTGCCGGCTGTTCCGTTTAGCCAAGAACATGTTGTAGCGATACCGCAGGGCCTCTCAAAAAAACTGAACGAGTTGCGCGCGGACTGTCTGGTGGTGGGGGGATTCAATTTAATGGCCATGTTGGGCGCCCGATATGCATTGCGCCATCATATTCCTTATCTCATTTGGTCCGGCGAAACGAAGCGCGAGGCTGCTCGGCGTCGCGGCCGGCGGTTGCGTACCTGGTTACGGCGGCCTTTGATGCAGCACGCTGCCGGTTTCATTGCTTATGGTTCCCAGGCGCGAGAGTATTTGCGGGCATTAGGGGCAGCTCAAAGCAAAATCGAGATTGCAATCAATTGTGTTGATACTGATTTTTTTCAGCAGCGTGTTTCCGTCTGCCGCCGGCAAATTCAAGCTTCTAATGATGCTCAAACACGTCTGTTGTTTGTTGGCCATTTACAGCGCCGCAAAGGTTTGGAGTTTTTACTGCAAGCGTTGGCGAAATGCCAGGCGCAAAATATAAGCCTGGACGTTGTCGGCGACGGCCCGGAACGTGATTCCTGCGAGCAACTGGCGGCTAGACTTCATTTGAGTCATGTAACGTTTCACGGCTTTAAGCAAAAAGATGATTTGCCAAAACACTATGCTGCCGCAGATGTCTTTGTGTTTCCTTCATTGCAGGAAATTTTTGGACTCGTCATGGTGGAAGCGGCAGCCGCGGGCTTGCCCATTATCGCTTCGGAATTTGCGGGCGGAGCGAGCGATGTTGTGGAACATGGGAAGAACGGCTTTCTCGTCGATCCCACCAATGTTGATAATTTAGCCGAATACATTAAGGAACTTGCGCAGAATCCGGCCAAGCGCCAAGGCATGGGCGAACAGTCGTTGGTTAAAATCAAAGAGTCCGTTAACATTCAGAATAGTGCGCAAAATTTCGCGCAGGCGATTTTGAGTTGCCTGCCGGGAGATGCCGTAACGCAGGTTTCTGCCTCATCGATCAGCGCATTGGCATCTAACCCAAAACCTGGCAGCATTGAAAGTGGATGTCCGATTGATGGACACGGCCATGACAGCACAAAGGTTTTGGGATAAGCGATTAGACTTCTTGATCGAATCCCTCAAGGGGCATACGTGTCAAACTAACTCTGGTGCTGATGTGAAACACAAGCGCCAACGGGCTTTCGCTCTCTTCAGAATCTCAGCCTGCCACCGATGCTCCGAAGAAGCAAAATGGTTTGGCTCCGGGCATAATCCTGGGTGTCAAGTTTAGATGTTATCCACGAATGACTAAGTCTCTCAAACCCCACATTCTCATTTACGCGCCCACGCCGCCGCCGTATGCCGGACCGGAAGTGGCGACCAGCCTTTTGCTGGAAGCGATCACCGGCGAACACATCCGGGTGACGCATGTGCGCAGCAATATTCGCGCGGAAAACGGCAGGAAAGGGATATTCGATCTCGAGGGTATTATCGGTTTTTTGAAAGTCTATGTGGATTTTTTACGCGCGTTGTGGCGCACCCGGCCGGATAAAATCTATTTTTTGCTGTCCTCCGGCAAAGTAGGATTGCTGCGCGACACGGTCATTATTTTCACCGCGAAACTTTTGAGCAAACGCGCCATCGCGCATTATCGCGGCGGCAGCTTTCGCAGCTTGTATGAGCAGTACGGCAAGCATTTTTGCTGGCTGATTCGCCATGCGTTGAAACGCGTGGATGCCGTGATCGTGCAGGCGGAAATTCTCAAAAATCTTTTTGCGGGCTTGGTTCCCCGGGAGCGCTTGCATGTGTTGTATAATGGTTTGCCGTTAAACGGTTATTACAGCCCGCATGCATCTGCGCAAAAGCCGTTTACACTTTTGTTCATGGGGCACGTGGCTTTTTCCAAGGGGTTTTATGAATTGGTGCTGGCGTATCAGCAATTGCGCCAACGCCACCCGGTGCGGCTGCTGTTTGCCGGCGAGAAACGCTTTACCGGAGATCGGCGGAAAGCCATTAGTGCATTTTTATCCGGTCCGGCGCGAACGTTTTTTGATGAAAACTCGGAATATATCGAACGCGTTATTTCGGATTTTGTCGAGCAGCCCGAACAACACAACGCCGAATACCTGGGCGTCATCTCCGGCGAGGCAAAAACGCGCGCTTTTGCCGAAGCCGATGTTTTTGTGCTGCCGTCTTACACCGAGGGTTTTTCCATGTCCGTGTTGGAAGCCATGGCACATGGCCTTCCGGTGGTGGTGACGCCGGTGGGCGCCCTGCCGGAGGTAATCACAGAAGGCTCGAACGGCATTTTCGTGCAACCGGGAAACAGCGAGGATTTGGCGAAAAAACTCGATATGCTCATTCGCGATCGCGGCAAAGCGCGGGCAATGGGCGCCCAAAATGCCAAATATGCCGCGGAACGCTTTAACATCACATGTGTTGCGCGGCAATTCGAGGAGATTTTGTGGCGGGTGTAGAGGCAGAATTAGAATGGTGGAGTGATGGGGTGACAAGTGTGAAATGGGAGCTTTGCTCGCCGCTATTCTTTTTGAGACAATCATGCTGCAGCGTTTCGTTATAGCTTTCTTTGCCTTATTTCTGACCAGCCGTTTTTTTTCAGAAGTTCTGGGCATTTTGCCCAAATGGGTTGATGTCCTCGATCTTCCTTTCATCGTTTTCCTCAGTATTGTCGGGCTGCTGCGTTATGCCCATCCGGAGATTGATCTGACAACCCACCGCTTTCTGGTGCGCGCCATCTTTGCTGTGACCTTGATCATACTGGTCTCTGCTTTTATTAATTCGCAGGATTTACTGGCGCCGGCAGCGGTTTTGTTTGCTATTGGTTTTCTGCAGGGTCCCATACTCTTTATTGCGCTCAACAAGATCGTGGAAGACGTCGGCATTCTGGCGCAGCAGGTGCGGCAGCTTTTTCTGGTTTTGCTGGCCATCAATATCGCCGTGGTCGTTTTCATCAACGTGCCGCAGTTCATCGCCACACAAAATCCCGATGTGGTTTCGGGTACCTATGGCCTCAATGCGTATCAATTTTCGACGTTGCTGGTCATCTGTGGCGGTCTGCTGTTGGGCGAGGAAGAGTTTCGCAAGCGCGGCAAGCTGCGCTTGATTATTGGGCAAACAGCAGTGCTGGTTATTTTCTATCTGCTGCAATATCGGGCGGCCGTGCCCATTTTTTTGTTGGCGATCATCGTGATGCTGGGCGCCCTCTACGGCAAGCCGGTGCTGAAAGTGTTGATCACCAGCGTGTTTATTATTGCCATCTCTGCGACCACCATATCTTATATTTTGGTGCAAGCGCAGGACGAAACCAATCTCAAGTATGGCGATTGGGAAAAAATTGTGGCGAATCCCACCGCATTCCTGCAATATGGAAAGTTTCAATCCTATACCCAGACGTTCCAGTTGTTCGATGATCGGCCCATGTCAGCGCTGGCGGGCGTCGGGCCGGGAAATTATTTGAGCCGGGCTTATTACACGTTCAGCTATGAGTTGGCCGGAAGCAAAGGCAAGGGCGTGGGAGATTTGATCGAGCGGCTTTTTGGCTTATCCGGCCCGCGCTTTACGAAAGTCAGCGAGACTTATGTCGGACATTTTCGCAGTCAGGCAGTTTTGGGCAGCTATCAGCTCTCCAATCCGCACTCCAGTTTTTTGGCGCCCATTGCTGAGATCGGCGTGCCAGGGGGCATGATCATCATCGGAGTTTACCTCTTTATGGTGATTAAATCGTTCAAGCTTTTGCGGCAAGCCAAAGAGATCGCGCCCGAGTTTTTGCCGTTGGCAACGGCATTGGTTGCCGGCTCGGTTTATTTGTTTGGCCTGGCCTTTCTCGACAACTATTGGGAAATGTCGCGCGCCACGCTGCCGGTGTGGCTGTTGTTTTGGGGCACCAGCGCGGGTGTGCAGGTGAAGCGCAATGAGCTTGAGGGTGAGGGGCATATTGAACCTGTCGCGCTGCCGGCGGTCGCGGCAAATGCCGAGAGCATGAATTAAACGCGTAGATCGTTGGATTTCTGGGGCCAACAATCCAACGATCCATCAATCCCTTCAAACAATTTTAGATTATGTGTGGCATTGCCGGCATTGTTGGTCAAGCTGATCAACAACTCATTTATAATATGACGGCCGCATTGGCGCATCGCGGCCCGGATGATTCCGGAGTGCATGTGCTGGCGGAGGACGGCGTGGCGCTGGGCCACCGGCGCTTGAGCATCATCGATCTCAGCGCGGCCGGCCATCAACCCATGACGAATGCCGCCGGCCATCTCACCATCGTTTATAACGGCGAAGTTTACAATTTTCGCGAGCTGCGTGCAGAATTGGAGCAGAAGGGCTATGCTTTTCGTTCCAACTCTGATACGGAAGTCCTTTTGTGCGCCTATGAAGCCTGGGGCGCAGGATGCCTGAACAAGCTCATCGGCATGTTTGCTTTTGCAATTTGGGATGCCAGAAACAAAACTCTTTTTGCTGCGCGCGATCAGCTCGGCGTCAAACCGTTTTACTATGCCCTCACCAACGGCAGATTTGTTTTTGCCTCGGAGCTAAAGGCGCTTTTGCATGTGCCGGGATTGCAACGGGAGATCGACGTTGACGCGATTCACAGCATTCTCTTGTTTCTCTGGATTCCCGATCCCAAAACGATCTTTCAAAACGTGTTGAAATTGCCGGCCGGCCATTACCTGGAATATTCTCAGGGCAAACTTAAACTCGAACGTTACTGGGAAATCCCCACGGCCCACACAGACTCCCGGCCGGAGAGCTACTACGTCGAGGGTTTGCGCGAACAATTGCAACAGGCTGTGCAGCGGCAGATGATCAGCGATGTGCCGGTGGGCGCGTTTCTGAGCGGCGGTTTGGATTCGAGCGCCATTGTCAGCCTGGCGCGCGGCCAGTGTAATGGAAACTTCTCGACGTATACCATCAAATTCAGCGCAGAGGATAGCCGGCTGGAGGCCATGCCCGACGACGCCAAATATGCCCGCCTCATCGCGCGGCAGTTCGGCACGGAACATCATGAAATTGCCATCGCGCCGAATCTCGTGGATTTGCTGCCGAAGATTTTATGGCATCTCGATGAGCCGATCGCAGACCCGGCCGCGATCAACACCTACTTGATTGCCACGGCGGCAAAAGAATCCGGCACAACAGTGTTGCTCAACGGCATGGGCGGAGATGAAATCTTTGCCGGGTATCGCAAACATCTCGCTTCGATGCTGGCGATCACCTATCGCCGCATTCCGCAGTTTCTGCGCAAAGCCCTGGTTGAAAGCTTTGTACACTTCGCGCCGGTGGCGTTTTCGCAGCGCGGTTGGCGCACGGTGCGCTGGGCCAAGCGGTTCATCAAAAATGCGGGTCGCGATCCGGCCAACAGCTTTATTGGCAGTTATTCTTACTATGACGAAGCGGAGTTTCAGCAACTGCTGGAGCCGGAATTTTACGTGCCGCGCGCGCAGACGTATGCTTTACGCCGGCATTTTGATTACTTTGATCAAGCGGGCGAGCTGGAATATCTCAATCAAATGTGCTTTGTGGACAGCAAGATGTTTTTGCCCGGTTTGAATCTGATGTATTCCGACAAGGCCACCATGGCTGCTGGAGTCGAAAGCCGGCCGCCGCTGGTGGATCACAAAGTCGTCGAATTCGCCTTCAGCATTCCAGCCAAGTATAAGATTCGCGGGCTGCATTCGAAGTATGTGTTCAAAAAAGCGATGGAAACATTGCTGCCGCGCGAAGTGATCTACCGGCCGAAAGCACCCTTTGGCGCGCCGCTGCGGGCATGGGTCAAGAACGGGTTGGAGGTGTTGATGCGGGATTTGCTGAGTGAGGAGCGGATCAAACGCCGGGGCTATCTCAATTCTGCCTACGTTCAAAAGGTTATTGCAGACGACCGCGCCGGGCGGCAGGATAACGCGCATCGCATCTGGGCGCTGTTGACTCTGGAAATGTGGTTTCAAATTTTTGTGGATCATGAAACAAATCCTCCAAAACTTCAAAACCGGTGAATTGAAAGTCGAAGACTTGCCCGCGCCGATGCTGCGGCCGGATGGTGTGCTGGTGCGCACGCGGTTTTCCTTGATCAGCGCCGGCACCGAGCGCTCGACTGTCGAAGTCGCGCAAAGCAGCTTGCTGGGCAAGGCGCAAAAGCGTCCGGATCTCGTGCGCCAGACTCTCGACAATGTACGGCGCGACGGCGTGCGTGCAACCTATGAAAAAGTGATGAATCGGTTGTCAACGTTGAAGACACTAGGCTACTCCAGCGCCGGTGAAGTGGTGGAAAGCGATTGCCCCGAGCTTTTTCAGGCGGGTGATCGTGTCGCGTGCGCCGGCGGTGAATTTGCGCATCATGCGGAATACGTCTTCGTCCCCAAAAATCTTTGCACGCCGATTCCCGACAATGTCAGTTATGAAGAAGCGGCTTACACCACGCTCGGCGCCATTGCCTTGCAGGGTGTGCGCCAAGCAGATCCGCAAATTGGCGATTGGATCTTGGTGCTGGGATTGGGATTGCTCGGCCAGCTCACCGTGCAAATTTTGGAAGCGAATGGTTGCAATGTCGTCGGCATTGATCTCAGCGCCGAGCATGTCGAACGCGCGTTGCTCTCCGGCGCAACCGCGGCTTTTCAGCGGCACACGGTAAATCTTGAAGAAAAGCTGCGCGACCTCACCGCCGGGCATGGCTTCGACGCTTGCGTGATCACCGCGGCCACCAAAAGCAATGACCCAATTGAATTGGGCGGCCGCCTGGCGCGCAAAAAGGGGAAGATCGTAATCGTCGGCTTGGTGAATCTCGATATTCCGCGCAGCCCGTTTTACGAGAAAGAACTTGAGGTGCGCATGTCGTGCAGCTACGGCCCGGGACGCTATGACGCGCGTTACGAGGCCGGGGGCATTGACTATCCTTATGCGTATGTGCGCTGGACGGAAAACCGTAATCTCGCTGCTTTCTTGCAATTGGTGGCCAAAGGCAAAGTGAAGGTCAGCAGCTTGACGACACATCGCTTTCCCATCACGCAAGCAGTAGACGCCTATCAACTCATCCTCGGCAGAACCCAGGAAAAATATTTAGGCGTATTGCTGGAATATGCTGCAAACAACGGCAAGCTCACGCGCAAAGTATCCCGCGCCCCCGAGGCTGAAATCCCGGCGACCGCAGTGGGCCGGCGCATCGGCTTTATTGGCGCGGGCAACTTCGCGCAAGCTTATTTGCTGCCGCAATTGAAACGTATTCCGGATCTGGCATTCGTGGGTGTTGCCAACCTGAATGGCCCCAGCGCAAAAAGTGTAAGCGATAAATTCGGGTTTCGTTATTGCACCACGGATCATCGCGACATTATCTCGGATCCGAATATTGACGCCGTGTTTATCGCCACGCGCCACGATTTGCACGCGCCCCTTGCCATTGCTGCGTTGCAAGCGGGCAAAAGCGTGTTTGTCGAAAAACCGCCGGCGCTCACATTTGAAGAATTGCATGCCCTGACGCAAGCGTATGCCGAGGCCCGGGAAAAAAAATCCGTCAAACTCGCGGTGGGATATAATCGCCGGTTTGCGCCGGCGTCGCTTGAAATCAAGCGGCGTTTTGCGCGTGTGACTGCCCCGCTCGTGGTTAACTATCGCGTGAATGCCGGCTTTCTGGAGGCCGGCCATTGGCTGCATCATCCGCAAATGGGGGGCGGGCGCATCATCGGCGAGGCGTGTCACTTCATCGATCTTGCGCAGTTTTTTATCGGCGCAGAACCGGTTTCGGTTTATGCCGAAGGCTTTGCCTCCAGCAATGGCGAGGCAACTTTGCCGGATAATGTCATTGCGACGATCCGCTTCAAAAACGGCGGCCTGGCGATGATCACCTATCTCGCCAACGGCAGCAGCCGCATGTCGAAGGAATATATCGAGATTTTCGGCGGCGGCATGTGCGCGACCATCGATAATTTCGTCTCGGCGACATTTTTTGATTCCGCTAAAAAGCAGCAACTCAAGCTGCCGGGCAAGGGATATGCCGAGGAGATTCAGGCTTTTTTTGACGGCAAAGTTCGCGAAGCCCGTGATCTCTTTTCTCCGTCCATCATAACCTTCGAAATTCTGGAATCGCTGCGGACTCGTTCTGCCAGCATCGAACCGGCTCATTTAGCGTTTGAGTGACCCCGCCAAGAATTTGCAAAAGATGTCATTGCTCGTTCCAACCACCACGGCGTTGCCGAATAAAGCCGCATGCGATCTCGAAGCGATTCTGGCGACATTCGAATCATGGCTCGCGGCGCAGGATTATCGCGGCTATGATCCGCATGATGCCCTGAATAGTCCGTTGCTTGAAATCATCACCGGGCGCTCGCGCGTGCTGGGTTTGGTAATGTTGCAACTGCTCAAACGCTCGCCGGTCAATCTGCGCCCGTTGTTTGGCATTAAACCCGCTTGCAATGCCAAGGGCATGGGATTGTTTCTCGAAGCCTATGCCCGGCTTTTTGCGGCAAGCGGCGAGCAACGCTATCGGCAACGCGCAGAGGCCTTTGCGCGCTGGCTCGATGAGAACAGCATTCGCGGTTATCCCGGCGTCTGCTGGGGCTACGATTTTCCCTGGGCCAACCGCCACTTCTATGCGCCGCGCCACACGCCCAACGTCGTGACCACCTCGTTTGTCGGCCACGCGCTGCTGGAATTCTATCAACTCACGAATCATGCCCGCTGGCTGCACCTGGCCAAATCTGCCTGTGATTTCATTTGCCGCGGTTTGAATCGCATTGTTGACGGTACAACCTTTTCGTTCAGCTATACGCCGCTCGACGAGTTTTGCATTCATAATGCCAACATGCTCGCCGCTTCGTTGCTCGCGCGGGTGGCCGCGCTCACAAATGACTCTTCCTACTTCGAACTGGCCGAGCGCAGCATGTGCTATTCGCTCAATCGCCAACAGCCGGACGGCGCCTGGCTCTATGGCGAGGCGTGGTACAACCGTTGGATCGACAGCTTTCACACCGGCTACAGCCTGGTTGCGCTTAAGCAGTTTATAGAAGTCCGGCAAGATGACATGGGCCGCGAAGCACTTGTACGCGGTACGCGTTTCTATCGACAAAATTTTTTTTATGCTGATGGCTGGGTGAAGTATTATCACAATAAAATTTATCCGCTCGAATGCCATGCCTTTGCTCACGCGCTGATTGCGTTAAATGAGCTGCACGATTTGATCGAAGATGCGGGCGAACTCTCGCGCCGGGTTTTGCAAGCATGCCTGAAGCTTTTCTGGGATCCCTCGGGTTTTTTTTATTATCGCCGCCAACGATTCTTCACCATCAAAACTTCCTTCATGCGTTGGACGCAAGCGTGGATGTTTGTCGCGCTGGCGCGGACCTACGCGCGTGAAGGGAGGCGTGCTGAATTTCGACAATCTCTCAACGTGCAGCCAGCGGCCGGCAACGAGTAACCAACTTCCCGCAACCAGCATCCAGAAACCACATGTTCTGGTTTGATCTCGACAACTCCCCTCACGTTCCTCTGTTTCGCCCGATTTTTGCCGAGCTGCAAAAACGAAACAAGGCGTATTTCATCACGGCGCGTGACTTTGCCCAAACCAAAGATTTGTTAACGCTGTGGAATATTTCGCACGCTCTGCTCGGCAAACATGGCGGCAAGGGGAAGCTGGGGAAGATCGTCAATCTGTTTCAGCGGGCGCAGGCTTTAACGCGTGCGGTGCAAGGCAAACCTGTCAACCTTGCCGTCAGTCATGGCTCGCGCACGCAACTGGTTGCGGCGAAACGGCTCGGCATTCCGGCGGTTTTGATGCTAGATTATGAGTACACCGAAGCGAGAATTTTCAACACGCTCGCTTCGTACCTGTTGATGCCGGCATTCATACCCGAGCGGCGTTTGTCGGAGACCGGCTTTAAGCTGCAGAAAGTCGTTCGCTACACCGGTTTCAAGGAAGAAATATATATGCACGACTTCGTTCCCGATGCAGGCTTTCGCAAATCCCTGCCAATCGATCCCGGGACGATTCTCATCACCCTGCGCCCGCCGAGCCTGCTGGGCAATTATCACGACGAAAAAAGCGAGGCGCTTTTTCGCGCGTGCCTCGATTGTTTTTCCGCCTACAAGAATACACACTGCCTCATCGTCAATCGCACCCACGCCGAGCGCAAGCTGCTGAACAACGGTTTGCTCGAGAAAAAAAATATTTCGTTTCTCAGCCGGCCGGTCGACGGTTTGCAATTGCTGTGGGCCTCGGATATCGTGGTGAGCGGCGGCGGCACCATGAATCGCGAGGCGGCTCTGCTGGGCGTGCCCACCTACAGCATTTTTACCGGGCGCCGGCCCTATCTCGATGAATACTTGCACGAACAAGGCCGGCTCGCGTTCATCGATGACGTCCGGCAAATCGAAAACATTCCCCTTGCGAAGCGTACGGCCAACGGCTCTTTCCAGCCGAGCAATCGCCAACTGGCGGCGCAGATCACGGACCTTTTCGTGGACTTGATGCAAAAGGGAAAAGCGAGGCGCTGGTCATGTTAACGGCACTGAAACACGCGCGCTACAAATATATTCTCGGCTTTTTGGATTGGGCGGCGATTAACACCTCTTTCATTTTGGCTCTCGCTTTCGGCGCTGAGCCTCAATTGCACTCCTTCGCCTCCGTGTTTTCGGCCCACAAACCGGAAATTCTTTTTTGCGTGTTTTATGGCGCTGTGGTGATCTTGATCTTTCAGCATTATGAGATGTACAAGATGAATGTGTTTTTGTCGATCGCCGATCATGCTGTGCGCATCGGCAACGGCATTTTTGCGGCGGTTTTGGGGCTGACGTTGTTTTCCTTTATCAAAAATGCCCAGGTCATCCTCGCCAGCCGGTTTGCTCCGTTCAGTTTTGTCTTGATTAGTTTTGCGTTGTTGATTTTCGCGCGCATCGTGCTCTTTCGCACCCTGTTCCTTTTTTTGACAAAAAACAATCTCTATCGCCGCTCCGTTTTGATTCTCGGCGGACGCGCCACCGGCAGAATGATGGCCGCGAATGTACGCATGCAAAATCCGTATGGCTTGCAGGTGATTGGATTTCTCGAAGACGGGTTATCTCCAGGTACGCGCGTTTTTGAACAGCTCAGAGTGCTTGGCGGTATCGACGAACTGGAGCGCGTTGTCGCGCAGCGCCATGTCGAAGAGATTTTGGTGTGCCTGGATGATGTCACGCCGCAACACTTGCTCGACGTGCTTGATCGCTGCGCAAAAACTTCGGCAGCCGTCAAGATCGCCTCGCCGTTGTATGAAGTTGTGCCGGAGCGCATTTCCACGGAGCGGTACGGCAACATACCGGTTGTCGGTTTCACCATGACCCGGCCGCGATCCCTGCAAAAATTTTTGAAACGGATATTCGATCTGGCGCTGGCAAGTCTCGGCCTGATCGTGCTGGCGCCGGTGATGGCCGTAATCGCGCTGGCGATCAAGCTGGATTCGCCGGGTGCGGTGCTTTTTCGCCAAATACGCATCGGCAAAGACGGCAAGCCGTTTCACTTTTACAAATTCCGTTCGATGGTCGCGGGCAGCGACAACGACGAGGCGCGCAAGCGCAGCATGTTGAATTTCATCCGCGGGCAAAATGGCGCAACCTCGCGGAACGGTTCGACGAAAATCGTCAATGAAGCGCGCATCACGCGCGTCGGCAAGTTTATTCGCAAAACCAGCCTGGATGAATTGCCGCAATTGTTCAATGTATTGCAGGGCAACATGAGCCTGGTGGGGCCGCGGCCCTGTTTGCCTTATGAATGGGAGAATTATGAAGATTGGCACAAGAAGCGGTTGAGTGTGACGCCCGGCTGTACGGGAGTCTGGCAGGTGAGCGGGCGCAGTTTGGTTGGGTTTGACGACATGGTCATTCTCGATTTGTATTACATTCAAAATGCCTCGTTGCTGTTGGACTTGCCGTTGATTCTGAAAACCATCCCCGTGATGCTATTCGGAAAAGGCGCGAAATGATTAATGAGAGGAAATGATATGAAAATCGGCGTCGTCGGTTTGGGCTATTGGGGGCCGAATTTGGTGCGGAATTTTTTTGCCGCCGAGGGCGTGCACGGCGTGGTGTGTTGTGATGTGCAGGAATCCCGTTTGCAAAAAATCAAAAAAAGCTTTCCGCATGCGGAAACGACGAATTCTTTTGAAAGCTTGCTGCATCGCGAGGAGGTCGGCGCGATCGCGATTGCCACGCCGGTGTCCACGCACCATTCTCTGGGCATGCGCGCGCTGCGCGCCGGCAAGCATGTGTTGCTGGAGAAACCCATGACCACCAAAGTCGAGCATGCGCGCGAATTGATGGAATGCGCCGCGGAGCGTGGACTCGCGTTGATGGTCGATCACACCTTTGTTTACACCGGGGCGGTGCGCAAAATCAAGGAAATGATCCAGCAGGGCGAAATCGGCGATATTTTATATTTTGATTCCGTGCGCGTCAATCTCGGCTTGTTTCAACACGATACCAACGTGATCTGGGATTTGGCGCCGCACGATATTTCCATCATGGACTATCTGATTGATCGCGAGCCAGTTTCGGTATCGGCGGTGGGCGTAAGTCACTACAATTGTCTGGAGGACGTGGCCTATCTCACCGTGCATTTTGCCGACAAGCTGATCGCGCATTTTCATGTGAATTGGCTTTCGCCGGTGAAGGTGCGCCGCATTCTGCTGGGCGGCAGCAAGCATATGGTGGTTTATGACGATATGGAGCCCAGTGAAAAGGTGAAGGTTTTTAACCGCGGCGTCGAGATCACGGAAAAAGAATCGGTATATCAAACGCTGGTGCAATATCGCATGGGCGACATGTACGCGCCGAAGATCGATCAAACCGAAGCGCTCAACCGGCTGGTCGCGGAATTTGTGGATTGTATTCGCACCGGGCGCAAGCCGCTCACCGACGGCAAAGCTGGTTACAACGTCGTGCGCATTTTGGAAGCGGCGGATAAATCATTGCATGCCGGCGGACGGGCCGTGCAATTGTCCGCGCATTCACGCAAGGAATTCTCATGGAAGACTATCAACGAATTTCAGCAGATGTCGAGCTCGGCGAAAATGTCCGAATATTCGCGTTTGTAAATCTCTACGGCTGCACGATTGGCGATGATTCCAAGATCGGCTCGTTCGTGGAGATTCAGAAGAATGCCCGCATCGGCCGGGCCGTCAAAGTTTCGAGCCATACGTTTATCTGCGAAGGTGTAACGATTGAAGATGAAGTTTTCATCGGCCACAATGTTTCCTTCATCAACGACAAGTATCCTCGCGCTACGCGTGAGGGAGGACAATTGCAAACCGAAGCCGATTGGAATGTCATCCCCACCGTGGTGAAAAAAGGCGCAAGCATCGGCACCGGCTCGACGATTCTGTGCGGCGTTACCATCGGCGAAAACGCCATCGTCGGCGCCGGCAGTGTGGTCACGAAAGACGTTCCGGCAAATGCCGTAGTTGCGGGCGTGCCGGCGCGTGTGATCAGATTGCAGAAGTAGGCGAATGTTCCGCAACGGCTTGGCCGTTGCCTAATAGGGCAGGAGTTACGACGAGCCTTGGCTTGGCCAGGGCTTTTACGTGTGGATGTAGGCTCATGGTTCGACATCACCTCCCCAAAATAATCCTAATCTTTTTGCTGGTCTCCCCCTTGGCCGGCAACGCACAAAGCCCGTTCTGGCCGCGGCCGAGCTGGCATTGGGCGAATGATTATCTTGATCAACTCAACCTGCGCCATCCCGGTGTTGCCTTCTCGCAAATGTCTTTGCCGTTGCGCAGAAATGTTGGGCTTGAGGAGTATTTCAAGCACAGCCAAGACGATCGCTCTAAAGATTTTTTGTTCAGCAAATTATCATCACCGGCGGTTTTTCAAGATTCATCTCACCAGCCATTTGCGGCGGCGCAACTCGGTTTTTACGGCCGCTCACAAACCTTGCCGCCGGATTTTGGGATTGCAGGCAATTTCATAGAAGCACATTCCCAAGTTGGCGTGCGTAGTTTTCTAGGCATTTTCCTCTCGCCGGCATTATCTTTTGTCAATGTCATGCGCGTGGATCGCGGCGTTGCTGACGAACCGGAATATCTCGGCAAGCGCTGGCGCGACATTACCGGCTTGACGGAACAAGCTTATGTGAATTATGACAAGGGTCAATACCGTTTGAAATTCGGGCGAGATTATGTGAAGTGGGGGAGAGGTTTTGATTCGTCGTTGCTGCTTTCCGATTACAGTCGCGCCCTCGATCACATCCATTTTCAATTTGATTTGCAGCGCTTGCGGTTCGTCTATCTCGCGGCCAAGCTCGATCCTTTGCGCTTGCCGGATTCGCTCGCACAGATTTTGCGCACGCAATTCGCCCCCCGCTATTTGACGGCGGGGCGTCTGGAAGCGGAAATTTTGCCGCAGCGGTTGCGTTTGGCGTTTTCACAAATGGTGCTTTATGGCGGCCCGCATCGCCGTTTCGAATGGATCATGCTCAATCCGCTGTTGTTGTATCATGGCGAGCAGCTCAATGGCGATCTCAATGCCAATACCGCCATTGCCTTTGATGCGATGTTCATGCCCAAAGCCGGCGTCGAGATTTACGGCCAATGGCTGACCGACGATTTTCAAATCGAAAACATTGACAGCACGGATTTGGAACCGAATGAATGGGGGATGTTGCTTGGCGGGCGGGTTGCAGAGCCGTTCGGCCTCAACGGCACAACCATCGGTGTGGAATACACGCGCGTCGCCAATCGAACCTATAAAACCAAGCGCGATTGGGAGAAGTTTTTGCATCGCCGGCAGCCGCTCGCGCATTTTCTCGGCAATGATTTTGATCGCTGGCTGGCGCATGCCAGCGCCTATACCGGCCGGCAAGTTTGGACACAGTTGGTTTTTGAGTATCGCCGTCGCGGCGAAGGCCGCATTGCCACGGCTTTTGATCAGCCCTGGCTGGTTGTTCCCGCTGGACAATCTTACCACGAAGAATTCCCCTCCGGAACCGTCGAGCGCAGCTTGCATCTCCGCTGGCAGGCGCGCTGGCATCCCACCGCAAATCTCGCGGTTTCCTTCCTCACCATGTTTTCACATTATAACAACTATCAAAACCAGTCGTCAATTAAGCAAAACGACAAATACTTTGTCGTGAGTTTGTTTTGGCAGAATGCCTTCAGTCGCGTATTTGGTTTTTGATTGAATCCGGCAGTTTTTCCTCAAGCTGTGGATAAGCTTCAATCAAACGAAGGATATCCGCGAGGTCTTTCTGGCGTTTACTTTTTCGGCGCTCTAGATCCGCATATGCCCAAATCTTGCCTTGCAATATATCCTCCAAAGCTGCAACTTTCATCTGATATCCCAAGACGTTTTTGAGTGAAGCGTTTGAAATAAATGCCTGATAGCGGGCATCGGTTTGAAGCTGAATGCGAAGCTCGGATTGGGAACTTTTCAAGTTCACACGGTGCGGGAAGTTTTTAATTTTAAAATATTTTCCGGCGGCATTGAGGAGCCGATCAAGGGCGTCTACGGTAATAACCAAGTCTAGATCCAAGCTGACCACTGGCTCGGCGTAGGCGTTCACGGCTAGGCCGCCGATGACGCAATAATCAATCTTCAAATCATTCATGAGATCGAGAAATTGCTGCACCACGTCGACTTGTCCGTTGGCAAGGCGGGTCATAAAAATTTTCGCCGTCATGATAGTCTCGCTAGGTTCTTGCTTTCCCGGGTTTTTCTTCCTTCGATCCATACCCGGTCACGACGTATGTGCCGCTTTTGGAATGGCGGTCGAGCTTGATGATGCCGTTGGCTTGCGCATCTTCCAAAAGTTCCGAGAAGGAATCATAACCAAATTCGCCTTCATCGAAGAACGGCCGTTTGCGCTTGATGGTTTGCTTGATTGTCGAGGCCAGCAACACCTCTTTGTTCTCGCGCATCAAAGCCTGAATGGCGTCGATCAGCCAGTACATTACTTGCGCTTTTTTGCGCGGCAGGCCTTTGATTTTGGGCGGTTCGCCCACGGGCCGCAATAAATCTTCATAAAAAATAAACTCGTCGCAGTTGCTGATCAGCAATTCCGAAGAAGCCTGCTTGCGGCCCACGCCGATCACGGTTTTGCCGTTCTCCTTGAGCTTGGAAACCAGCGGGCTGAAATCCGAGTCGCCGGAAACGATGACGAAAATGGTGATATGCTCTTTCGAGAAACACATATCGAGCGCATCGACGACCAGGCGAATGTCCGCCGAGTTTTTGCCCGTCATACCGCGATGCGGAATCTCGATGAGATCGATGGCCGCGCCGTGCAAGGCCAGCTTTTCCTTGGGATATTTCTCCCAATCGCAATACGCCCGCTTTGCCACAATCTTACCTTTTTCCAGCAAGCGCTCGAGAATCTTTTGGATGTTGAATCCGACGATCGGCTGCCTGTCGCCCAAGACTAGATTTTCGAGATCGATAAAGACGGCAATTTTGTCTTCCATATCAGTGATTCTTCCTGAATGTTTAGTGATGAAGAGCTTTGGGATTTTTTATGGATTCAAGCATCAAAGCTCTCGATTGAATTCACCTAGAATCCGGCCTTTTTCAATAATCTCCGCTCGATATTTGTATGTTTCGAACGGAATCCGACTTCAATGTATGAACGCATTTCCAACATGGCGGAAATATAGCTTGCCGGACTGCGAGATGCAAGATGGTATTCGATTCAAGAGCTTGTTGCTGTCTGTTCGTTCAAATTCGCCAAACTGCGGCGATACGGCTTGAGTCCCAGCCAGAATAACAGCGCGGCAAGCAGCAGCGCAACGGAACCGACGACGATCAACGAATAGCGAACGGCGTTTTCATCGCCAAAAACAAAATCCGTGGTCAAGGCCACGGCCGTGGGGCCAAACCCCAGGCCGATGAGATTGATCAGAAACAAATACAGCGCTGAAATCTGCGCGCGCATTTGATTCGGCGTTACCTCTTGAATTGCTGCAGCCGCAGCGCCAAAAGCAAAACTCGCGAAGATATTCACCGGAACCAACGCCAACAGCGCGGCTTCGCCGTTCGGCATCAGCGGATAGAGAATGATGGCAGGCGTAAGCGCCATTGCCGCAATCAGGCCGGTGCGCAGCTTGGCATCAACATAGCCACGCCTGGCCAGCCAATCCGTGAGGCCGCCTCCCAGCAAGATGCCGATTGTGCCGAAAACGACAATGATCGGACCGTAAACAATTCCGACTTTTGAGGCCTCCCAGCCGTACGTACGCGTAAAGAATGGAGGAATCCAGGCGTTCGCGGCATAGTTGTGCAGGGCAAACAACGCAAAACCAAAATTGTGGCAGAAGAACGTCATTTTATTTGCGCGAATGTGAGCGAAGACTTCGCGCATGGGATAGTGCGTTTGGCCAGAGCCCGCCGAAGCTAACCCGCCGCGCCGGAGCGGTTCTTTCACGGTAAACATCAAGGCAGCGATGAGCAAGCCCGGCAAACCAATCACAAAGAAAATTTTCTGCCAGGGGAAGACTGTGCCGACATACGGCAATGCGATAATTGTTTGTTGCGAAGTTAATCCCACGACCATGCCGTTGATGAACATGGCCAGCCCTGAGCCGATGAAAATTCCCATGCCGAACACACTCAGAGCCATGGCCAGGCGCTGCTTGGGAAAATAGTCGGCGATCATCGAATAAGCGGCCGGGAAGAGCGCGGCCTCGCCCACCCCCACGCCCATGCGCGCGAGAAAGAGATGGCCATAGTTTTGGGCGATGCCGCTGAGCGCCGTCATTAAACTCCAGAGCGTAATGCCGATGATGATGATTTTTTGCCGGCTGTAGGTATCCGCCAGCCGGCCAATGGGCAAGCCGAGTACGGTGTAAAACAGCGCAAAGCTGAAACCCATTAGCAGGCTCATCTCCGTGTCGCTGATGATAAAATCGCGTTTGATGGGCGTGACCAACAGGCTGAGGATGAGGCGATCGATGTAAGCCGAAATCGACGCGAGGGTGAGAATTGCGACGACATACCAGGCATATGCCAGGCGAGGCAGGGTTGGAGAAGCATCGTTTTGTGTCATGAACCGATGGTAAAGGCTTCGAGGTGAGATTGCAACATTTTCTTTTGAATAGTCGCGAGCAAAATGGCTTGGAATTTATGGCAAACATATTTGTGGGCGACGGGTTCAATATAATCATCACCCCGGCGATTTTAAAGGCTTTTTTCTTAGGCTGTGCGCGAAGTGTGCGGCGTTGGAATTTTAGGCCGGGAATTCACGCTTTCAACCAGCAGTTTCTTTGCCGTGCCTGCAATGTGCAGAACCTGCTTTCGCCGCCTCTGCCTCTTGTATCCGGAAAATTAATATGCTATTTTCAAAATGGGTATAGACAGATGCCCGAGATAAAAATTCAAGGCGCCGGTTCCGTGAAAATTTTGCCGGGCGGACAGCAACGATTGGGCGCCGGAGCAGGAAAAATTACACGCGAAAGCTCAATATGCTCGTTATTCTTCACCCCAACATCGACGAAAACTCGCAATCGTTTCAGACGACTTTAACCTACCTCAAGAACTTGCCGCAAATCCGCATTCAAAAACACGAGGTGCAGGGCCAGCAGCAGAAGCTCACAGAGATTTATTTGATCGGCGACACCAAGAAGCTGAGCATGGAAACCATTGCAGCGTTGCCCGCTGTCGAGCGGGTGATACGCATCTCCGAAGAATACCGCATTCTCGGGCGCCATAAAGATGACAACCGCGCCACCGGATTCACTTATAACGGCATTCATTTCGATCAAAATACTCTCATCGTTTTTGCCGGCCTGTGTGCGGTTGACCATCGCGCACACGTTGAGAGTATGATGCGGGCATTGCGCGATAACGGACAAACCTGCACGCGCATGGGCGCTTATAAACCGCGCACCAACCCTTATTCCTTTCAAGGGCATGGCAAAAGCTGCTTGCCCTATGTGTTCGAATTGGCGGGCAAATACGGCATCAAGATCATTGCCATGGAAATCACGCACGAAGATCACGTGGAAGAAATCGATGATTGCTTGACGCAGGCCGGGAATCCCACGGGTGTGCTGCTGCAAATCGGCACGCGCAACACGCAGAATTTTGAGCTGCTCAAAGCGATTGGGAGACAAAAGAAGTATCCGGTGTTGTTGAAACGCGGTTTCGGCATCTCGCTGGCAGAGTCGCTCAATGCGGCGGAATATGTCGCGAGTGAGGGCAACAGCAACGTGATTTTTTGTTTGCGCGGCATGAAGAATTCGTTTGCCGAGCCGCATCGCAACATGGTGGATTTTTCGCATGTGCCGGTGGTGAAGCGCTTGACACGCATGCCGGTGTGCATTGATCCTTCACATTCTGTGGGATCGCGCGAGCGCGCGCCTGACGGCCTGCTTGACATTTTTCATGCCACTGCCCAGGGCGTGATTGCGGGCGCGAACATGGTCTTGGTGGATTTTCATCCCGATCCGCCCCATGCGCTGGTGGACGGGCCGCAGGCGCTGCTGCTGGAGGAACTCCCTCATTTTCTCGCTGATGTGCAAATCGCGCGGCAGGCCTATTTGCAGCGGCTGCAATGGACGAAAGAAACGACTGGCTGAACATGGCCGGAGGCGAAGGTCAAAACTCATCAGGCTTGCGTGTACGCTTGTTCTTTTGTTTTGGATTTCACCTGCGAACAACCGAATGATCACTTTAATCTCGTTTATGTTCTTTGGTTTTTTTCTGGGCATGAGACACGCGACGGATGCGGATCACGTTATTGCCGTTTCGACTATCGTGAGTCGCGAGCGCAAGATTGGCAGCGCGGCTTTGCTCGGTCTGTTTTGGGGACTTGGGCACAGCCTCACAATATTTTTTGTCGGCGGCACAATTATTCTCTTTGGCATCGTCATCCCGCCGCGCCTTGGCCTTGCCATGGAATTTTCCGTTGCCCTGATGTTAATCATCCTGGGAAGCATGAATCTGACCGGCCTTATGCGTTGGATCCACGGCAATGTGACCGCAGACCATCAACACGGGCACGGTATTCATGATCACCCGCATCAACACGGCGATTATATTCATAGTCATCCTCACCGCCATGCGCCGGAAATTCATGGACACCAGGAGAATGCAACAACGCCGGCTTGGCTGGATCGCGTGTTCGGCAAAATGCCACTTTATCAAATTTTTCGGCCTGTTGTTGTCGGCATCGTTCATGGACTCGCCGGCTCAGCCGCATTGGCGCTGCTCGTGTTGACCACCATCTCGGAGCCTTTGACTGCGTTGGCGTATCTTTTGGTCTATGGCCTCGGCACGATCGCGGGAATGATGCTGATTACCGCAGTTCTGGCATTACCATTTGCCTATTCCGCCGGCCGTTTTATCAATGCCAATCGCCATCTCGCCGTGGCTTCCGGCGTGTTGAGTGTGATTTTTGGCTTGTTTCTCGCCTACCGTATTGGCTTTGTGGAAGGACTCTTCACGCAATAGCCGAGGGCTTGTCTGAGATTGAGCGTCACACGCGGCGCGTTGAAATTTATTCTTGCATTCCACAACAATGACTGCTGAGCGTGTAAAAATAATTCTGCGGGGCGCGGTGCAAGGCGTGGGATTTCGTCCGTTCGTTTATCGTTTGGCGACAGAAATGAGCCTTACCGGCTGGGTGTTGAATTCCGCGCAGGGCTTGTTCATCGAAGCGGAAGGCATGCGGGCGACACTTGAAGAATTTTTGCTTCGACTCGACAAAGAAAAACCGCCGGCCGCTGTTGTGCAGAGCCTGGAGTTTTCCTTTCTCGATCCGCGCGGCTATGCGCATTTCGAAATTCGCCAAAGCGAAAAATCCGGAAAAAAGACGGCCGTGATCATGCCGGATATTGCCACCTGCCCGGAGTGCCTGCGCGAAATCTTTGATCCCCGCGACCGGCGCTATCTTTACCCCTTCACCAATTGCACCAATTGCGGCCCGCGTTTTACGATTATCGCAGCGCTGCCGTATGATCGCCCCAACACCGCGATGAAAAAATTCGCGATGTGCCCCGCATGCCAGAAGGAATACGATGATCCTCGTGATCGCCGCTTTCATGCCCAGCCCAACGCTTGTCCGCAGTGCGGCCCGCATCTTGAATTGTGGGAGACAACGGGAAAGATTCTGGCAAGGAATCATGAAGCTCTGCAGCAATCCGCCAGCATTGTGCGCGAGGGAAAAATTTTGGCGCTCAAGGGCATTGGCGGTTTTCTGTTGATGGTTGATGCGCGCAATCATGAGGCGGTTATGCGTTTGCGCGCACGCAAACAGCGCGAAGAAAAACCTTTTGCTGTAATGTATCCTTCACTCAGCGCCATCAAAGCCGATTGCCACGTCTCCGCGCTTGAGGAACGCTTGCTGCAATCTCCCGAGTCACCCATTGTTCTGCTCGCGCGTAAGCCGTCAATCCACAATCTGCAATCCGCCATCGCGCCCAATAATCCCCATCTCGGCGTGATGCTGCCCTACTCACCGTTGCATCATCTGCTGCTGCGCGAGTTGGGCTTTCCTGTGGTTGCGACCAGCGGCAACCTGAGCGATGAACCCATTTGCATCGACGAGCACGAGGCCCTGGCGCGGCTCGGCGCCATTGCCGATGCGTTTCTCGTTCACGACCGCCCCATCGTCCGGCACGTCGATGATTCCGTGGCGCGCGTTACGCTCGGACGCGAGTTGATTCTGCGGCGCAGCCGCGGCTATGCGCCGCTGCCGCTTCACCTGAATGAATCGCTGCCCAAGATTTTGGCGGTCGGAGCACATCTCAAAAATACGATTGCGTTGAGCGTTGCAAATAACGTTTTTGTGAGCCAGCACATCGGCGATCTTGAGACAAAAGAAGCGCATATGGCTTTTCAAAAGGTGATTGCGGATTTTCAACGTTTGTATGAGAGCACGCCGGAATCCGTTGTCTGCGATCTGCACCCGGATTATCTTTCCTCGCGATACGCGCGTGCGTTGCAGATTCCTGTTATCGCCGCGCAGCATCATTATGCCCACGTCCTGGCCTGCATGGCAGAAAACGAAGTGCAGCCGCCGGTGCTCGGGATTGCCTGGGATGGAACCGGCTTCGGCCTTGACGGCACAATTTGGGGCGGCGAGTTTTTGCGCGTGCAGGAAGTAAGCTTTGAGCGCGTTGCCCATTTGCGTCCCTTCAAGTTGCCCGGCGGTGAGGCCGCGATCAAGCAGCCGCGGCGTGCAGCGCTGGGTGTTTTATATGAAATTTTCGGAACCGCCGTGTTTGAGCGAGATGATTTGATGCCGGTCCAAAGTTTTTCTCAAAGTGAATTGCGTTTGCTGCAGCAGATGTTGGAAAAAGACCTGAACGCGCCGATCACTACCAGCGCAGGAAGATTATTTGACGCCGTTGCTGCGCTAGTTGGTTTGCGCCAACACACTGCCTTCGAAGGCCAGGCCGCGATGGAATTGGAGTTTGCGATTGGCGAAGAACACACCGTGGAAACCTACCCATTTCGGATTGATGATATGGCGTTGCCGTTTGATGATTTTAAGACATTGACTGCACCGACTTCAAGCCCAGAATCCCGATTTACAATTCACCATCCCCAATCCGCAATCGTCATCGATTGGCAGCCGATGATATTGGAAATTGTGCAAGACACGCTACGCGGGCAGGAGGTGGGATTGACTTCGGCAAAATTTCACAATACGCTGGTGGAGATTGTCATTGCCGTCGCGCGTGCGGTTTGCGAACAGAAGATTGTATTGTCGGGCGGATGTTTCCAAAACAAATATCTTACTGAACGCGCCGTTGTGCGGCTAGGGGAGGAGGGCTTTAAACCATATTGGCATCAACGCGTGCCGCCAAATGACGGCGGTATTGCGCTCGGACAGGTCATGGCGGCCGCGCGAGTATGACAGTTCACTCCGGACAATCTGCGCGATTTTGTTGAGAAAACGGGCTTCCCGGACGCCAAATTTTCGCATGAGCGCCGGTCATCTAACTTGACTATGTCAGATTCACCGCGGAGACGCAGCGTGCGCTGAGAATTCACGCAATCTTACTCTGCGAACTTCGTGACTCTGTCGTGGTTTTGGGAGTGTGACATGGTCAAACTAAAAACCAGCTGCGCAACTTGCCGCGTGTTTTTTTGCTTGTCCCGTGTTTCAAATTTTGCCATCTTAACGCCAATTTCAGAATTGATCAATCGTTTCAGAATGAAAATAGTGATGACGATTTTTTTGAGCAGTATTTTGAATCGGTTAAATGATTTTGAAAAAAGTTCAAACTTGGAAGAAGCGCATGCGCGGGTGACCCAGTCTTTTGTTTTGGGTTTTGCTGTTTAGGTTCAGTAATAAAATAACTTTCCCAGATCTGAAGCGCGAATGGCCGCTCATCAGCATGAATTCAAACGGATTCGCGTTGATGAGTGGTTTCATGAGATGAGCAACGCATATACGCGGCGCTTCTCTGCAAACAAACGCGAGTTTGAAATTTCTCCTACCGTGAGTTTTGCCGTGGCACTTTTTGCAAGGTTGATGATGCACAACCGTTTGAGAGTTCAATACAAATCATATGGGAGCAACAATGAGCGATCTCTTTCTCGGAATCGACTGCGGTACGCAAGGCTCGAAAGTCTTGATCGTTGATCGCGGCAAGCGCGCGATTGTCGCGGAGGCTTACGCGGCCCATGAGTTGATTGAAGACAACCTCGGCACGCGCGAGCAGGAACCGCGGTGGTGGATTGCCGCCATTGCAACCGCGATCAAAACCGCTCTGCAAAGCGCGAAACTCAATCCCAAAGACATTCGGGCGATTGGTGTTTCCGGCCAGCAACATGGCTTTGTGCCGCTCGACAAAAATGGCGAGGTGATTCGACCAGCCAAATTGTGGTGCGACACGGCCACGGCCGCTGAAGCCGAGGCCATTACGCAACGCCTGGGCGGTGAGGCCAAAGTCGTTGATCTCATCGGCAACTCCATTGCCGTGGGATTCACTGCCTCCAAAATCGAATGGTTAAAGCAGCATGAACCGGCGAACTATGCGAGATTGGTGACGCTGCTGTTGCCGCATGACTACATTAATTTCTGGCTCACCGGTGAACGAAAAACTGAACATGGCGATGCCTCGGGAACTGCTTATTATGATGTGCGCCAACGCAAATGGTCAAAAGAAATTCTGCGCGCCATTGACGCGAGCGGCAAATTGGAAGAATGTCTGCCGGAGTTGGTGCCCGCAGATGCCCCAGTGGGAAGAATTCGTGCTGAAATTGCGCAGCAATTCGGTTTCGATGAATCGGTTTTGGTTTCTTCCGGCGGCGGGGATAATATGATGGCGGCGATTGGCACGGGCAATGTCTCCGCCGGAGTCGTGACCGCCTCGCTGGGAACATCGGGAACCATTTATTCTTTTGCCGAAAGGCCGGTGGTCGATCCGCAAGGCGAGCTTGCGGCATTTTGTTCCAGCGACGGCCATTGGCTGCCCTTGGTTTGCACGATGAACGTCACGGTTGCCACCGAGCTGACGCGTGAGTTGTTCAATCTCGATATTGCAGCGTTGAACCGAGAGGTTGCGCAGGCTGCCGTGGGCGCCGAGGGATTGTTGCTACTGCCGTATTTCAACGGCGAGCGCACACCGCCGCTGCCGCACGGCCGCGCGACGCTGTTTGGCATCAGCAGCACGAATTATAAGCGCGCAAACGTGTGCCGCGCTGCCATGGAAGGCGCGACCTTTGGATTGCGCTATGGCCTTGACGTGCTGGCGCGCAACGGCATTACGCCCGGTGAGATTCGCCTGGTGGGCGGTGGCGCGAAGAGCAAGGTTTGGCGGCAAATGGTTGCCGATGTTTTTGGCTGTCCGGTGGTTTGCCCGGTTACGCAGGAAGCCGGCGCGCTCGGCGCGGCATTGCAAGCCTTGTGGTGCTATTCTCACGCGCAAGACGAAAAACTTAGCCTGAAAGCGATTACAGATGAATTTGTATCGCTGGATGCCTCCACCGCTGCCGCGCCGCAGGCGCAAAACGTGAGCGCTTACAACGAAATCTATGCCCGCTATCTGAAACTTGATGAGCAGCTTCGTCCGTTGTTCCGTTAAATGATTATTCCCGTCGATTGCAATGTTTGCTGAAGCGCGACGAATCAACTCCGATAAGAATAATTTAATGTGAGGTTGCCATGAACAAATTTTTTGCAGAAATTGCGCCGATTCGCTACGAAGGCCCGGATTCAAGAAATGCTTTGTCTTTCAAGCAGTATAACCCGTCAGAAAAAGTCGGCGCGGCCACGATGGCCGAGCATCTGCGTTTTTCGATAGCGTATTGGCATTCGTTCTGTGGCGAGGGGCTCGATCCCTTTGGCCAGCCCACGCTGCGCCGGCCCTGGCTGCAAGCTTCCTCTGCGATGGCGGCTGCCGAACAAAAGTTGCAAGCGGCATTCGAATTCATCACCAAAATCGGCGCGCCGTATTATTGTTTTCATGATCGTGATCTCGCGCCCGAGGGCAAATCGCTGTCAGAGAGTCATGCGAATTTGGAAAAAATGTGCAAGCAGGCGCTGCAGATGCAGAAGGATACCGGCGTTAAATTGCTGTGGGGCACCGCCAATCTGTTTTCGCATCCGCGTTACATGTGTGGCGCCGCCACCAATCCCGATCCGCAGGTGTTTGCTTACGCCGCCGCGCAGGTGAAAAAGATGATCGAGATGACCCACATGCTGGGCGGCGAGAATTATGTTTTTTGGGGCGGCCGCGAAGGCTATGAAACCTTGCTCAACACCGACATGAAGCGCGAGCAGGAACATTTCGCCGCGTTTCTGCACCTGGCGGTTGATTATGCCAAAGAAATCGGCTTCACCGGACAAATGCTCATCGAACCGAAGCCCAAAGAGCCGACCAAACATCAATATGATTTTGACGTGGCAACGGTGATCGGATTCTTGAAAACCCATGATCTGGCCGATAAATTCAAATTGAATATCGAAGCCAATCATGCCACCCTCGCGGGTCATAGTTTTCAGCATGAACTGGCGCTGGCTTCCGTACACGGCCTGCTCGGCAGCGTGGATGCCAATCGCGGCGATTTGTTGTTGGGATGGGATACCGACCAGTTTCCCACGGACATTTACGAAACGGTTTCTGCGATGCTGGTTATTCTCCAGCAAGGCGGATTGGCGCCCGGCGGACTGAACTTCGATGCGAAAGTGCGGCGCACCAGCACCGATCTTGCAGATTTGTTTCATGCGCATATCGGCGGCATGGATGCTTTTGCGTTGGCGTTGAAAGTCGCGCATCGTATGCAGGCGGATGGTGTTCTGCAAAATCATCTCCGGCAGAGATACGCAGGCTATGATTCCGGTATCGGCGCAAAGATCGAAAAACGCCAAACCTCCCTGGCAGAACTTGAAAAGCATGCGCTGCAAAGCGGTGAGCCGGAAATGCGCTCGGGCCAGCAGGAAAAACTCGAGAACATTATCAATCAGTATTTGGTGAGTGTGATCAAGGCCAGCTAGCGAACAGTTGCCTTGAAAAAAATTATCCATTCTCGTCCAATCTAAATGGAAGGGACCTTGTGAAGTACACAGCACTGTGTTTGATACTTCACAAGGGCCCTGCTGGATGACAAGGCTGTTGATAATTCGTATTTAAGGTAACAAAGCATTTGTGCTGCTATCCCTGTCCGTTGTCATTCATTGGAAATTTTTTTCAATCGACGTGCTGATAAAAATCGAGGCGTTCCATCAAAAAACGTGAGCTGTGAACCTGAGAGAGGAGGAGCAAACGTGGCACTGCACGCTTTAGATTGGTTCGTCATTGCGGCGTATTTCGCCATGATTTTGGGATTGGCGTGGTGGGTGATCAAACAAAGGCAAGAAACGTCGACCGATTATTTTCTCGCCGGGCGCCATCTCGGCTGGTTTGTGATTGGCGCCTCCATCTTTGCCTCCAACATCGGCTCCGAGCACCTCGTCGGTCTGGCCGGCACAGGCGCGACTGACGGTGTCGTGATGGCGCACTACGAGTTGCATGCGTGGTGTTTGCTCGTGTTGGGCTGGGTCATGATTCCTTTTTACATGCGCTCCAAAGTCTTCACCATGCCCGAATTTTTGGAGCGGCGCTTCTCACCGACAGCGCGCACCGTGCTCTCGATTATCTCCCTTGTGGCGTACGTGCTTACCAAAATTGCCGTGGGAATTTTTGCCGGCGGCGTCGTTTTCAGCGTGCTGCTGCCCGATCTCAATTTCCTCGGTCTCGATAGCTTTTGGGCCGGATCGATTTTGGTGATCGTGCTCACCGGGCTTTATACGATATTCGGCGGCATGCGCGCCGTGGCCTACACCGAGGCATTGCAAACGATCATACTCATCATTGGCTCGGCGTTGGTCACTTTCTTCGGCCTGAAAGCGTTGGGAGGATGGAGTGAGTTGCGCGCCATTGTCGGGCCGGAGATGCTTAATCTTTGGAAACCGTTGGTGCCCGCAGGCATAGAAAGTACCTGGGCGCCGGTGCGAGAGACCGGCCGCATGGCCTGGTATTTCAACGACAATTATCCCTGGCTTGGCATGCTGTTCTGCGCGCCGATCATCGGCCTTTGGTATTGGACCACGGATCAATACATCGTGCAACGCGCCTTGGGCGCTCCCAATGAAACCGAAGCCCGGCGCGGCGCCATTGCCGCAGCGTTTTTGAAACTCCTGCCCGTGTTCATTTTTATCATCCCGGGTCTCATCTGTTTTGCATTGGCGCAAAGCGGCAAAGTTCCGGCGTTGCGCGAACACTTGTTCAACACCGAAGGCGAGTTGTTGCGGGACAATGCCCAGCAGGCGTTTCCTTTGCTCGTGGCGCATGTCATGCCCATCGGCATTCGCGGGCTGGTGGTGGCGGGCCTATTGGCGGCGTTGATGAGCTCGCTCGCCGGCGTTTTCAATGCCTCCTCCACGCTGTTCACGATGGATTTTTATTCCAGGCTGCGGCCGCAAGCCACGCAGCATCAATTGGTGTGGATGGGGCGTGTGGCAACGGCGGTAATGGTTTTCATCGGCCTGCTTTGGATTCCGGTGATTCGAGGCGGCAAGGGTCTTTATGATTATCTCCAAGGCGTGCAGGCGTATCTTGCTCCGCCCATTTTTGTCGTTTTCTTCCTCGGCGTCTTCAACAAACGATTGAATGCCAAGGGCTGTCTCGCAGCGTTGGTCACCGGTTTTGCTTTGGGACTCTTCCGTCTGGCGGTTGATACGCCGGTCAAGCTCGTAGAAAATTTTGCCTATAACCCAGGCTCCTTTTTTTGGATTATCAACAACATTTTCTTCCAGTACTACAGCTTACTCATTTTCGTTGTGTGCGTGATCGTTATGGTAGTGGTGAGCTACATGACGGAAGAGCCGGCCTATTCAAAAATCAACGGCCTCACCTATGCGACGACTTCGCACGAAGATCGCCAGGCCTCCCGTGCGAGTTGGAGCAAAGGCGATGTGATTGCCTCGGGAATCGTATTGGCGCTGATTATGATGGCGTATCTCTATTTCACGGGATGAGCGTAAGAAAAATTCCCCAACGGATAGAAACAATCCAATAGGTGAAAGCTTTGTATCCGTCAAGTTGTTTCTATCCGTTGGAACAACTTTGTGGCGTTTAAAATGGCATCGGCTGGTCCGGGCAAAGAAGAAAAATATGAACAACAATCTTGCAAAAGCATTGCGATCGAGCCTCTCTTTTTTAATGGTGATGGCCTTTGTATTCGCCTGCAGCCAATCCGGCTCGAAGGATTATCCGCTTCGCCCCGTGCCTTTCACCGAAGTAAAGATGACCGATCATTTTTGGCGGCCACGTATGGAGACGAATCGCGCGATTACCATACCGCATGCTTTTCAAAAGTGTGAAGAAACCGGCCGCGTGGATAATTTCGCCATTGCCGCGGGAATGATTAAAGGCGAACAAGCAGGCCTTTATCCGTTTGATGATACCGACTTGTACAAAACTCTCGAAGGCGCTTCCTATGCGTTGATGGTTGATCCCGACCCCGCGCTAGAAGCTTATCTCGACAGCGTCATCGCCATTGTTGCCGCGGCGCAGGAAGATGATGGCTATCTCTACACCGCGAGAACGAATAAAGCGGAGCGGCTCAGGAATTGGTTTGGAAATGAGCGTTGGGAGAAACTCGACGGCAGCCACGAGCTGTACAACGCCGGCCATCTTATCGAGGCCGCGGTTGCGCACTATCAAGCCACGGGCAAGCGCAACCTGTTGGAAGTCGCGTTGAAATTCGCGGATTTGATCGACAAGACTTTCGGCCCCGGCAAATTGCAAAAGCCGCCGGGCCATCAAGTCATCGAAATGGGATTGGTGAAACTCTATCGCATCACCGGCGAGGAACGGTATCTCAATCTGGCGAAATTTTTTCTCGAGGTGCGCGGCAAGCCGCTGGATGGGAGAAAACTTCGCGGCGAGTACAACCAGGATCACAAGCCTGTGCTCGAACAAGATGAAGCCGTGGGACACGCCGTGCGCGCAGGCTACATGTATGCCGGCATGGCCGATGTCGCCGCTTTAACCAATGATGATTCGTACCTCAAAGCAATTGATCGCTTGTGGGAAAACGTTGCGGGAAAAAAGTTGTATCTCACTGGCGGCATTGGCGCGATGGGTTCCAATGAAGGCTTTGCTGGCAACTATGAATTGCCCAACATGAGCGCGTATAATGAAACTTGCGCCTCGATTGCCAATGTTTATTGGAACCATCGCCAGTTCCTGCTGCACGGCGACGCGAAATATTTGGATCTCATGGAAAGGACTTTGTACAACGCGCTGCTTTCCGGAATTTCATTGGAAGGAACGCGCTTCTTCTATCCCAATCCGCTCGAATCCGTGGGCCAGCATGAGCGCGCGGAATGGTTTGGCTGCGCCTGCTGTCCGGGCAATGTGACGCGCTTCATCGCGTCCGTGCCGGGCTATGTTTATGCCGTTCGCGCTGAAGATTTGTTTGTCAATCTTTATGCTTCGAACGAAGCGCAGCTTGAGATCAACAATAAAAAAATGCGCGTCACGCAGGAAACCGAATATCCCTGGAATGGCGCAATTCGATTGACGTTGCAACCGGAAGCGGACGAATTGCACATGACGCTCAATCTCCGCATTCCCGGCTGGGCGCAGGGCCGTCCGCTGGCCAGCGATCTCTATCGCTATCTCAACAATGAAGCCGCCAATATCATTGTGAGGGTGAATGGCGAGACAGTTCCTCTGAAGATGAACAATGGCTTTGCGCAAATTCGACGCGCGTGGCGCGCGAACGACGTGGTTGAGCTTGACCTTCCCATGCTCATTCGCCGGGTGGTGGCGCATGATAGCGTGAAAGCCGATATCGGACGCGTTGCGCTGGAGCGCGGCCCTCTTGTTTTCTGCGCAGAATGGCCGGATCACGATGGCGGCCATGTGAGAAATTTGTTTTTGGCGGATGATGCCGGCGTGACAACGGAATTTTTTTCTGATCGATTGAACGGTATTCAAGTGCTGCGCGGCAAAGTTGCAGGATACTACGTCGGCAAAAACGAAGCGCTGGAAAAGCGTGAGCAGGAGTTGCTCGCCATTCCCTATTACGCCTGGGCGCATCGCGGCAAGGGTGAGATGACGGTTTGGTTTGCGCGTGATGAAGTTGCCATACAGCCGATTGGCCTTCCGACTCTGGCTTCAACCAGTCAAGTGCAAGCCTCATTCGGAAAAAATCCGCAAGCAGTTAATGATCTTTTGCAACCGGCAGGTTCCGGTGATCGTGAAGCGCCCTATTTCCACTGGTGGCCGAACAAAGGCACGACCGAATGGATTCAATACGATTTCAACAAGCCCGAAGAGGTCTCGACGGTGGAGGTGTATTGGTATGATGACACCGGCACGGGCGAATGCCGTGTTCCCCAATCGTGGCGTATTCTTTATTTTGAGAACGGCGAATGGCGGCCGGTTTACACGCCGGGCACGTACGGCATTCAAAAAGATCAATTCAATGAAGTCGTATTCGAAACCGTGCGCACCACTTCGCTGCGTTTGGAAGTGAAATCGCAAGAGGGCTGGGCCGGCGGCATTCACGAATGGAAAGTGAAATAGGTTTTCGAATCATCTGGCAGATAGTCAAACGGCAGAATGACGTTTGGGTTGATTATTCTGTCGATTTATCATGCTGCCATACTGATTTTCCAAAATGGAGATAGCCGTGGTTTGGGAACAACGATGGCATCCGCTGCGCGAAGAATGGGTCATCATTGCCGCGCATCGACAAAATCGCCCGTGGATTGGTGAAACCATCGGCAATGCGAAAACCGAATTGCCGGAATACGATCCCGCATGCTATCTCTGTCCCGGCAACAAGCGCGTGAGCGGCGCGCAAAACCCGCAGTATCAGCAAACCTTCGTTTTTGATAACGATCATGCATGTGTGAGTTGGGCCGCGCCTGCAATCATGCAAAAAGAAACGGAAGTTTATAAAACCGCTCCGGCACGCGGCGTAGCACGCGTCGTCTGTTACAGTCCCAAACACAATCTCACTCTGGCCGAGCTTGAGCTGCCCGAAATCATCACGCTGCTCAACGTTTGGCAAGAGCAGTATCGCGAACTGGGCAGCCATCCCGAGATTAATCATGTTCTGATCTTCGAGAACAAAGGCGAAGTCGTGGGCGTGTCGAATCCACATCCGCATTGTCAAATATACGCCACCAATTTTGTTTTCAAATTCATTGAAACCGAAGCGCGCGTCTCACGCGAATATTTTTTGAAAAACCGCCGGCCGCTTTTTCAAGAGATATTAAAAGAGGAGAAAAACGACGGCAGGCGCGTGCTTTGCGAGAACGACTCGGCCATCGCATTCATGCCGCACTTTGCGCGGTACGCTTATGAAGTTTATGTTGCGCCGAAAGAGACGCACCCGAGTTTGGCGGATTTATCGCGCGCAGAATTGAAAGATTTTGCCGCGGTGCTGCAGCAGGTGTTGATCAAATTCGATAATCTCTGGCGCATGCCGTTTCCTTACGTCATGCCGTTGCATCAAGCGCCGACGGACGGCAAGGAGCACGGCAGTTTTCATTTTCATATTGAATTTCATCCGCCCTTGCGCAAGCCGAATTTGTTGAAGTATCTCGCCGGCCCGGAAATCGGCGGCGGCAATTTTTTGAGCGACACTTCGCCCGAAGAAAAAGCGGAGGAGCTGCGCAGCCAGGCGGATGGGCATTACAAACAACTATCGAAATAAGAACCAATGATGGGCGGAATGATTTGCCGGCAAAATGGTTGGTTTCAAAAATTATCCCGCCGTGCAATCATTCTTTCATAAAACGAATTCATTATGTATCGCATCGTTCAAGGCACTGCGCACGGCTTGCAAGACGTCTCTCGTTTTGTTGAGGTCCTCAATACCCTGGCGCACAACCGGGCCGCGGAAGCGCAAACGTTATTCGATCCGAAGAAAGAGATTATTGTTACCCGCGCGCCCGGGCGGCTTGATGTGATGGGCGGCATTGCCGATTATTCCGGCTCATTGGTTTTGCAATTGCCGTTGGCAGAGGCAACTTGCGCCGCGCTGCAATTGGCTTCTGATAGAACTCTGCGCATATTCAGCTTGGGTGAGAAAGCAGAGGGGCGTTTGCCCTATTTTGAAATGAACCTCGATGATTTTGAAGAGAACGGCAATGCGATTGATTATCTCGCTGCGCAAAAATATTTCCGCAAAAATCCCGCAACGCAATGGGCGGCATATGCCGCCGGCGCATTTCTCGTTTTGATGAAAGAACGAAGCGCGACATTCAAAACCGGCGCGCGCATTTTGATTTATTCAGAAGTCCCCGAAGGAAAAGGCATAAGCTCCTCCGCGGCGCTTGAAGTCGCGGTAATGAAGGCCGTGGCCGCTGGCTTCAACATTGAAATCTATTCACAGGACTTGGCGCGGCTCTGCCAGAAGGTTGAAAACCTCATCGTCGGCGCGCCCTGCGGCATCATGGATCAAATGACTTCGGCGTGCGGCAAAGCGCATCAGCTTTTGTCGCTGCTGTGCCAGCCCGCCATTCTGCAAGAACCGGTTGAGATTCCGGAGCATCTCGCTTTCTGGGGAATTGATTCCGGCGTGGCGCATTCCGTCTCCGGCGCGGACTATACTTCGGTGCGCGTCGGCGCGTTTATGGGATACCGAATCATCGCAGAGTTGGCGGGCTGCCGCGTTTCGTCCGCAGGCAGGCGGCGCCATGTTCATGTTGACGATGCCCGTTGGCAGGGGTATTTGGCGAATCTCACGCCTTCGGTTTATGAACACGATTATGCCGCGCATGTGCCGGATGAAATCAAAGGCAGCGATTTCATCGAACGCTATTATGGCACCACGGACGAGGTTACGGAAATCAATCCGGAAAGAGTCTACCGCCTTGCGCGGCCAACGGCTCATCCCATTTATGAAAATTTTCGCGTGCGCACTTTTGCGGCGTTGCTGCATAATTCAAAAAGCCAAATGGCAATGCAGCAACTCGGCGAATTGATGTATCAATCGCACAGCAGCTATTCCGCTTGCGGCTTGGGTTCTCGCGGCACAGACAGTTTGGTTGAGTTGGCAAGAGAAGCCGGTATCGGAAAAAAAATATATGGCGCTAAAATCACCGGCGGAGGAAGCGGCGGCACGGTCGCAGTATTGAGCGCGGCTAATGCCGAGCACGCGATCGCTGAGATCTGTGAACGATACGCAGAAGAAGCGAAGCATGATCCCCAAATTTTTTCCGGCTCGTCGATGGGCGCTGATGATTTCGGCCATGTCGTATTGCGACATTCGTCGTGAAGTCAAGTTTCAAATCAATAAAAAGCGTCAACGCATAGAAGCAACTCAGCGGATCTAGAAGAGCCTTTTCATCCGTCGGGTTGTTTCTGTCCGCGGAGAAAAGCTTTGGGGTTCGTCATTTTGTTGGGATGACAATTTCAAATAAAGGCAGCGTCATGAAATCCAATCACACACTACTCATTTTAATGGGCCTCTTTTTTCTTATGCAAACCAATCTCACTCATTCCGAGGAATTGCCGCGCATCGGCATGCGCCAGTTTGGCGAAACGGCCGGCGGCCAGGCAGTCATGCTTTACTCGCTCACTAATGCGAACGAGAATATCTTGGAAGTCACAAACTATGGCGGCATCATCACGCGTCTGCTCGTGCCTGATCGCAACGGCAAATCGAGCGACGTCGTGCTGGGTTTCAACACGCTGGAAGAGTATTTGAAAGACTCGCCGTACTTCGGTTGCCTCGTCGGCCGTTATGGCAATCGCATTGCCAACGGGCAATTTGTTTTGAATCAAAAAAAATACGAGTTGGCAAAAAACAACGAGCCTGGCGGCATGCCGTGTCATCTGCACGGCGGCAATGTGGGATTTGATAAAGTCGTGTGGAACGCCACGCCGTTGATTGAAAACAAAACCGCGGGGCTCAAGCTCACTTACTTGAGCCGCGATGGAGAGGAGGGTTACCCCGGCAATCTTGCGGTGGAGGTTTACTATTGGTGGACGAACGAGAATGAGCTGAAGATCGAATATCGCGCGACCACGGATCAGCCCACGCCGGTGAACTTGACGCATCATTCTTACTTCAATCTCAAAGGCGAGGGCAGCGGCGATATTTTAGATCACGTTCTGATGATTAACGCAGAAAAATACACGCCGGTCAATGCGGGCTTGATACCGACCGGCGAGCTTGCCGAAGTGAAGGGAACGCCGTTTGATTTTTCGCAGCCCACGGCCATCGGCGCGCGCATTGCAGAGAAGCATCAGCAAGTGCAATACGGTTTGGGCTATGATCACAACTGGGTTTTGAAAAAGAGCCCTGGCGCTTTGGAGTTGGCCGCTCGTGTTTATGAGCCGTCTTCCGGTCGCGTGCTGGAGGTTTGGACAACGGAACCGGGATTGCAATTCTACAGTGGTAATTTTCTCGACGGGCATCTCACCGGCAAGAGCGGCAAGCGGCATGATTATCGGTCGGGTTTTTGTCTGGAAACGCAGCATTTTCCCGATTCGCCGAATCAGCCCAAGTTTCCGAGTACCATTTTGCAGCCCGGTGAAAAATATGAGTCTCTCACCGTTTATAAATTCACCGTTAAAAAATGATGCCTTTAAAACCTCCTTTCAGTTATGTTTTTGTTCGTAAGCGTAGTGAAATTCCTGCAACGGTTCCTCACAGCACCAAGCCCAAGCTCATGTGGGTATCGTAAAGTTTGGAATTCTATCATCAATTTTGTCTGATTTTGAAATCACATCAAGTGTTTATTTTTTAAGCATAATCCCGTACAGTAAAGCCTGGTGAAAATCGAATTTTCGCTTTTCATGAAATTATTTGCTTGACATTACCGTAATAATTGGTTATTTTTTTTAAGAAAATTGAACCGATTCAAAAGTTTTATTGGAAGAGCAACCACTTAATCTCAACCGTAGTTCTTGCCGCATCGCGATAAACGTTTTTGCAGAATTGTTTCTTTGATTTTCATAATCGAATCAAGCAACTATAGCATAGACGTAATAACCGTGATAACGACGAAGCGCGTAATTGCCGTTTCTAAGACCTTTTCTTCTCTCCGAACCAAAAGTAAGCTAGTAAAAAATCATTCTCTTGCCTGTACCCGATTTGAACAGGCTCGCCGCAGCGCCTAGTGAAGGTGATATGCATTCAGAATATCGATTCCTTCGTTGGTTTCTGTAAGCGCTTCAAAGTCATCTACGAATCGTTTGAATCAAATCCCGCAGGTTTATCGCATGATTTCGAACGTCCATTGGTTGTTGAAATCTGAGCGACGTACCCAATCTTGTAGCCTGTCTAGCCTCGTGTTAAGAGATTTCTTTCTTCAAGAGGGAGATTACAAATGAAGATCATGACGAAAGTACTCTCGGTGCTCATGGTGCTGCTTATTACTCCTTCCTTGTATTCAGCATCTTCCGGCAAGATAACTGGTCAAGTGAAAGCGGCAGACACGGGGGAGCCGCTTCCGGGAGCAAACGTTTTTCTTGAGGGCACCAAATTGGGGTCCTCTACCGACTTAAATGGCCGATTTGTCATTCCCAGCGTGCCGGTTGGGAATTATAAACTGAGGATAACCTACATCGGTTATCAGAGTAAGAGGATTGATATTACTGTTGAAGACGGCCAGGAGCTTAAGCAAGTTATTAATCTCAGTTCTGAGATTATTCAGGGTAAAGAAATCGTGGTCACTGCGCAGGCGGAAGGACAATTGGGAGCAATCAATCTCCAGCTTGCTTCCGATAAAATTGCAAATGTTGTTTCTGAGCAAAGGATTCAAGAACTGCCGGACTTCAATGCCGCACAGGCTATAAGCCGCTTACCGGGGATTTCAACGACACAAAGTTCTGGTGAAGATAATAAGGTCGTCATTCGTGGGCTGGCGCCTCAGTATAATTCTATCGAAGTTGAAGGCGTGACACTTTCAGCGACCGGAAGTTCGCAAATCGGGCTGTCTTCAAATCCTGAAATTGCCGCACAAAACATCAGTAATGACCGAAGTGTGGACCTCACCATGGTATCGCCCTACATGATCAGGACGATTGCGGTTTATAAATCGTTAACACCCGACATGAACGCCAATTCCATTGGCGGGACGGTGAATATGGAGCTCAGGGAAGCGCCCTCAGGTCTCCACACCGATCTTTTGTTTCAGGGAGGCCATACGGCCAAAAGTAATACGTATGGAAATTACCGTGCCGTTGCTTCCGGAAGTCGCCGCTTTTTTCATGACAAGCTTGGCGTCTACGGGCTTTTTAACGCCGAGTCTTACGATCGCGATGCCGACAACATGAATGCTGATTATGGCATCGCCTCATCAGTTATAGATTCCGTAACTAGATTTCGCCCGGTACAAGTCAATAATGTGACATTTAACCGGCATTTGGAAACCCGAAAGCGTTACGGCGGAAACTTAATTGTAGATTATAACCTTCCCAGGGGCTCTCTAAAGTTTGTGAACATGTTTGCCCGCTTAAATTCGGATTTTACGGACTATCGCCAGAACATTCGATACGACAGCGGAAGAATGGAATGGCAGCTGCGCGTGGGCGAAAATGTCATGGACCAGCAACTGCATTCGCTTAAATTGGAATATGATCTTGGATTCTTGAGTGCAGACCTGTCTGCCAATTATACTGCGTCAAGCAACGTCCTGGATAAGTCGCCTCGAATAAATTTCAATCAAACCGATGCCTTGCAAGCCGGCGTACGCCGCGATAATCTGAAACCTGAAGAACTCACGTATCTTCTCACAAATTTTAAAGGAGTTGATGAAGTCGTGCTCAGAAGCGGCGATTTGCTGAGTAACGACTATCAGGAAAAGAAATATACCTACAAGGCAGATTTTGAACTCCCGTTTACTGTTGGCACCGGAGCAAGCGGTTTTTTCAAATTTGGTGGACAATTTAACAACCAATCAAATTCCACGGATCAGGAAACGCCTTATTTGGGTTTTGGCGGAGGCGGCGGCATTAATACCAGCAATGATATTCAACCCTCAATGATCAGAGGCATAAGGGATCAGTTTGGATTAACTACGAATAGCAGCGGCGATTTGACCGGACAGTGGTTTATTAACAGTGATGCGAAGCTTTATAGCGCCTTTTTGGATGACAGGTTCGGCGATATCTATTATGCCTCCAATCCGGATTTGCTTTCGAACATATTGAACTATGTTATCAGTAACCCGGCGTTCAATGCCTCCAATCGCGATTTTAGCTCCGGCGCTCAAGGTGGTTGGTATGATGGACCCTACCAGCAACTTACCAACGACTACAAATATGATGAGGATTATTATGCTGGTTATGCAATGACGAATTTCAGCTTCCTGAACTTCACGGTGATCGGTGGTGCGCGGTATGAAAAAGTGAAAACCAAGTACTTTGCTTATAACGCGCGAGATTTGAGGAATGCGCAGCAACAGGTGATGTACGATACCACTGATTATAAAGAAAACGAATTTTGGCTTCCGATGGGCCAGGTAAAATACTCCGTCTTTGATTGGATGGATATTCGCTACGCCTACACCCAGACGCTCGCCCGGCCGGATTACCAAGCCATCAGTCCGAAATTCACCATCACTCAGGGCAACCAGATATTTACCGGCAACCCCGAGCTGAAACCGGCAAAAGCCTTTAATCATGACGTCAACGTGACGTTCTTTTCGAACAAATTAGGGCTTCTGACGATAGGCGGCTTTTATAAAACCATTGAGAACTTTGTCTATACCGCAAACTATCAGTTGGATGCCGCGGATTTAGCCGGACTTGATACGCTTTCCAATTACCAAATTGTCCGCAATGGTGCCCTGGTCGTAACCCCGGTGTTGACGAGTGGAAAGTCGAATGCCAGTGTCTTTCGGCCTTTGAATAATCCTTTTGACGCGACGGTTAAAGGGCTGGAATTTGACTTCCAGCACCGTTTCTGGTACGCACCCGGCTTGTTGAATGATCTGATTTTGGGGATCAACTATGCACGGATTAAGTCTGAAACCAAATATCCATTCTTCAAAACAAGGGTCATTCCAGGCACCAGGCCGCCGCAATTCGCCCTGGTCGATAGCTCCTCAACCGGACGATTGCTCAATCAGCCCAATCATGTTTTGAATGCTTATGTCGGATATGATTATAAAGGCTTTTCCTCGCGGCTCTCGTTTGTTTTCCAGGATAACTCAGCCCGAGGAAATGGCGGGGAGTTTCCGGAAAACGACTCCTTCACGAAAGAGTATTTCCGTATGGATTTCTCGGCCCGTCAAAAGCTTCCCTACTTCAACAGCGAGTTGTTCCTGGATGTCAGCAACCTAAATGACCGCAATACCAGTTGGGTCCAAAAGTCAACCGAAGGGTTTCGAGGCATCGAAAACTATGGGTTAACCGCAAATCTTGGCTTAAGAGTAAGGTATTGACCTTGATCAAAATCCTCGCCAGTTCTTCAAACTTATTAACCGCAAGAAGGGAGTAAGCCATGAAGCACTCATTACTATTGCTGCTGGTAATGCTTGGTATAAGCAGTATGCTGCATGCGCAACAAAAAGATACCGTGTCGGTTCTAGGGTATTATGAATCGGGAAACCGATACGGCACTCTGAATGAAGCCATTGACGCAGCCAAAGCCAACGGCAGCATCAACAATACCGTCTTTAAGCTGACTCCGTATGAGATCTATGTGCTGAATAGAAGTATCTATTTAGACCATGGACAGAATCTTGAAATTGTTGCGCCGAAGCCGCTCAGAGCAGGAGAAGGAACTCCGGAAGAGGTACAAAATTCTGCGCCCCCCCAAATCGTTTGGACGGAAGAACCCATTGACCGGGGATATATTATCCAAAGCTATGGGGATGTTGTGATGAAAAATATTTGGGTGCGATATGCCGATATTTTAGGCAATAAAGTGGCAAGCTCCTCCATTGTGTTTGAAAATCAACAAGACGCCAACGATCCCGAGCAGGGCGACTTTGACGGCTGCATTTTTGACTATGCCGGGATCGGCGTTGAAGCCGGAGGCGCGATTACCGTAAAAGCGAATCATTTCGTCGGTAATTTCACCAACTGTTACTTCAGGAATCTTTCCGATAACCACTTCCGCTATTACGGACGCGCCGTTTCTTTTCCTTATCAAAGTACCGAGTGGCATTACGATAAGCTTTTCTTTGAAAACTGCACCTTTACCAATATCGGCAGAATCGTGATGGAAGAAGCTAACGAATATGGCGACAATATTCACATCAACCACTGCACCATGTTGAATTCACTGGAATGGGTTGTTCAGACTCAGGGCTTGCTCAGAAATGCCTCCATAACAAACTCCATTTTTGTGAACCCCAATGTGCTGGGATACCGCGCGTTGGATGTATGTAACCAAAATCAGAACTACAATGATTTTCTCGCCGGGCGATGCGATTCTCCCGGTGGTGGCTTGCTTAATGGTATAACCCCGGTTGACTCACTTAGCATCGCTGTTCCCTTTACTGACTATGATCGAAAATTGTTCATCGGCAATAACGTCTATGGCTTTACGGATTACATAAAAGCCTGGTATGAGGGGTGTGGTTGGTGCCGGGAACAAATTCGGCAGAGACGGCGAGAGGAGCTGTATCACCCGCCTCCCATGCTGGGTGAAGACGAGATCTCGTTTATCGACTCCACGGACGCTCAGGGCAACAAAGTATTCAAAACCATGAACGTTGATTGGTCCACCATCTACGATGTGGCTCCGAATTTCATCGTCGAAGCCACCAACCAGGATACGTTTTTAATCTTTGTTGAATACAAATGGTGGAACAACGCCGATATTGACTGGTCCTACAGACCTGAGGCGGGTTTCAACCAAACCTGGCCCCTGCCGGAGAACTTAGCCTATACTAACACGGCATATCAAACCGCAGCGATGGGCGGCTTCCCCTTGGGAGATTTGAATTGGTATCCGGAAAAGTTGCAGGCCTGGCAAGCCCAAAGAGACGCGGAATGGACAACGATCAACAATTGGCTCAATTATGGTACACCCAATCCCTCGAGTGTAAAAGAAACCGCTGGACCTGTGCCGACAAATTACTCCCTTGAGCAGAATTATCCCAACCCCTTTAATCCGACCACTCAAATTGAGTACGCCATCCCAATGGCAGGCTTTGTATCGTTGAAAGTATTCAATGCTCTGGGGCAGGAAGTCGCAACGATATTCAGCGGCCATCAGAAACCCGGCAAGTATGTTGCGACATTCAACGCCTCTGGTTTGGCAAGCGGTGTTTATATCTACCGGTTACAGGCCGGCGGAGTTTCAATGATCAAGAAGCTTCTTTTGATGGAGTGACATCCTGCATTGTCGGCTCTTATCCATTCTCCCGGCGGAAGGTGTTACATTGCTTTCGCCGGGAGAATGAAAATAAAGATTCTTGATGATAATTAGGGAGGTAGCTGAGCCTAAATGAATTGTGACTCACACGGCGTGAAATTTAATGTGCAATTGCCGAGGCTGTTGTAAACGTTCATTACCTCCTTGCGGTGAAGATAACTCCTGATGTTTCCGTGGTAAATCTTTTAGTTCGAAGGAGAAGGCATGAAGAGACTAACTTACGGCATTTTTCTGACTGTAACGGCACTGTTAGTTTTTAGTGAAGTTACTATCCAGGCGCAGACCCTGGTTGATCAATGGGGTTCGACAAGTCAAGGGAGGAACTGGCCGATCCTGAATGATGCTAATACGCCCGCTGGGAATGCTAGTATGGCCGGGCCAAACCCCATACCTGGTAACGGTTGGGCTACAATTCGTGGTGAATTTAATCCTCTTACAGCAACCACAAGTCAGGCCGTTGTTGTTACCGGTAAAATACAGTTTGTCGGTGCAACCGGCGGCGGTAGTACGTATACTCCGCTTCGCTATGCCTTGACTTATCACCAAAATGATACCTTGAATAATGCCTTAACGAGCACGGCTGCCTGGGTAAGAGCCCTCGGTTCGGGATATCAATTCATGCCAAGGTCCGGCGCAGGCACCGTTGCCAATGGTGTTTGGGGGAGTGGCACGGTTGGTGTGCTCAATAATGGCAATTGGAACAGTACGAATAGCAATAACGGCCCGGCGCTTGCGACCATACTTCAAGCCCCCCGCAATGCAGAATTGATTCCCGGGACATATAACTTTGCTTTTTCGGTTCAGGCGGTCAATGACACCACCAATGAAATCAGATGGTATCTGGTGGAAGAAGGTAACAGGTACTGGTTTGGCGGCGCTGTCACCGGCCCTGTATCAACAACGACATTCAACGGTGTTTGTTTTGGTGTCAATACCGGCGGCTGGACTCAAGTTAATTTAACTGGAGTGACTGCCGGATTAGGCGCTCCGATCACTGTACCAGAAGCACCGTGGGAAGCCTATTACATTGATCAATGGGGTACAACCCCTCAAGGGCGCTATTTCCGCATCACGAATGACGCGAATACTCTGATCGGAGATGCTAGCATAGTCGGCACGGCGCCGATCAATGGGGCTGGTCAGGCGACTGTTCGTGGCGGTTTTGGCCAGAATCTGCCAATCAAGTCAAATGAAGCGCTGATTGTGAGCGGCGAGCTGGAATTGGTTGGCACGGTTGGGGCAGGGAGCACCTATAATCCGCTTCGTTTTGCCCTAGCCTATCACCCGAATGATACTCTTCGCTATGCGCTGACAGACTCAGCCCGGTGGGTAAGAGCGCCTGGTTACGGTTATATTTGGTGCCCAAGAACGGGTGCCGGGACGGTAGCCAATGGCGTTTGGGGGAGTGGCACAGTCGGTGTCCTGAACAATGGCAATTGGAACAGTACCAACAGCAATGGCGGGCCGGCGCTGGCGACTATTCTCCAAGCCCCGCGCAATGCACAGATGATACCGAGCACTTACAAGTGGGCGATTTCGGTTCAGGCGGTCAATGATACCACCAATGAAATCAGATGGTATCTGATTGAAAAAGACACCAAGTACTGGTTTGGCGGTGTTATCAATGGCCCGGCAGTAACCGACCAACTCAATGCGATTAATTTCTGCGTCAATACCGGCGACTGGACAGCAGTCAATGTGATTGCCGCTCAGGTCGACTATGGCACTCCGCTTACTGTACCGGCAGCGCCGTTTGAAGCCTACTACCTTGATCAATGGGGTCGCACGACGGAGGGATTTGGCAATGCCTGGCCGCGCGGGATGCTGAATGATGCAAACACGCCAGTTGGTAATGCCAGCATAGCGGGTGTGCAACCGATGCCAGCGGGAACGAATGGCGCGTCTTTGCGCGGCGGCTTCGGTCAGGATATTGCCATACCTTCCGACAAAGCCCTTATTGTCAAGGGTCAACTTGAATATGTTGGCGGCGGCATGGGAAGCGTTTATACTCCGCTTCGGTATGCCATAACTTACCTGGACAGCCTGACGCTGAGGTATCAGTACACCGATTCTGCGCAATGGGCAAGTACTCGCAGCGATGGTTCTCAAAATCATCATTATGGGTACGAGTTTACGCCGAGAAGCGGCACCGGCACGCAGCCCAATGGCGCAGGCGGTAGTGGCTCGGTCTGGGGAATAAGAAATGGCAACTGGGCGAGCACCTTCAGCAATGGCGGCGGTATTATCGGCCCGGTGGTGAACCAGGCGCCCCGCAATGCGGAAATATCAGAAGGGACGTATGACTGGGCGATTTCCGTTCAGGCCGTCAACGACACGACCAACGAAGTAAGATGGTATCTGGTGAAGACGGATAACAGTTACTGGTTTGGCGGTTCTGTTATGGCTCCTGCCCTGACGGATAAGTTTAACGGTATTGCTTTTTGGTTCAGAGATGGCGCAGTAACGCAATTTAATATCTTTGATGCTCAGGTTGATCTTGGTGATCCGATTGATATACCGGCAGCGCCGTTTGAAGCCTACTACCTTGATCAATGGGGTCGCACGACGGAGGGATTTGGCAATGCCTGGCCGCGCGGGATGCTGAATGATGCAAACACGCCAGTTGGTAATGCCAGCATAGCGGGTGTGCAACCGATGCCAGCGGGAACGAATGGCGCGTCTTTGCGCGGCGGCTTCGGTCAGGATATTGCCATACCTTCCGACAAAGCCCTTATTGTCAAGGGTCAACTTGAATATGTTGGCGGCGGCATGGGAAGCGTTTATACTCCGCTTCGGTATGCCATAACTTACCTGGACAGCCTGACGCTGAGGTATCAGTACACCGATTCTGCGCAATGGGCAAGTACTCGCAGCGATGGTTCTCAAAATCATCATTATGGGTACGAGTTTACGCCGAGAAGCGGCACCGGCACGCAGCCCAATGGCGCAGGCGGTAGTGGCTCGGTCTGGGGAATAAGAAATGGCAACTGGGCGAGCACCTTCAGCAATGGCGGCGGTATTATCGGCCCGGTGGTGAACCAGGCGCCCCGCAATGCGGAAATATCAGAAGGGACGTATGACTGGGCGATTTCCGTTCAGGCCGTCAACGACACGACCAACGAAGTAAGATGGTATCTGGTGAAGACGGATAACAGTTACTGGTTTGGCGGTTCTGTTATGGCTCCTGCCCTGACGGATAAGTTTAACGGTATTGCTTTTTGGTTCAGAGATGGCGCAGTAACGCAATTTAATATCTTTGATGCTCAGGTTGATCTTGGTGATCCGATTCAAGTGCCGCCGGCTCCATTTGAAGCATTCTATGCTGATACATGGGGTTTTAGTGGCGGGCAAATAGGCGGTTGGAGCTTCAAGGCAGGAGACGTCACCGGCAACGCCGGCATGGGAGGCAATGCTCCGAACACGGGATTGGCTGCATTGCGTACCGGATTTGATCCACTTACGCCCCTGGCTGGCGCAGGAAATGCGCTGTTGGTAACCGGCAGCATTGAATTTGTCGGCGGGGGTTTCGAAGCGGCCAACAGCTTCCGTTTCGGAATTTTCCAGGGTGACAGCGCCGGTTCCGTCATTACAGACGCCACGCCGGACAATGGCGACTCCACGCGTTGGTCAGGAACAGCCAGGGCTCACAGCGGCTACTTGTTTGTACCGCCGAGCGGTAACAACCCGCCAGCGATTTGGGCTGGAAGTCTGTCCGGTACTTCGGGCGCTGTTGTGAAAGGCACGTGGTATAATACCGACGGCGCCAGCAACTATGTACTCGGCGCCAATCTCCAGCATCCGTCCGGCGCTGTACCCACGGCCGGCACGTACAATTTCAAAATCTCGGTTCAGCCGAAAGCATCTGGAGCCAATGACGTGCGCTTTATCATCGAAAAATCGGACAAGAGTTATGCGTTCTATGGCGCATTCGAGGACAATCACGCCCCGTTGGCAACCAACAAATTCAATTCCGTGGCTTTTGCACTCAGCCCCGGCAACACGACCACAGCCTTGAATTTGGTAGATGTTTATATTGACAAGGGAGATCCCATCGACGTTCCAACCGGTGTCCAGGAAGCACACAGTGCAGAAATACCGACGGATTATGTTTTGAATCAAAACTATCCCAATCCGTTCAATCCGACGACCATGATCGAGTTTGGGTTGCCGAAGAACGGCGAGGTGAAACTCACAGTCTATGATCTTTCAGGTCGAGTTGTGAAAAATCTGACGGCAGGCAATTTCAAAGCCGGCTATCACAAGATTGAGTTCAACGCCTCGAATCTGGGTTCCGGTATTTACTACTACAAGCTGACCTCGGGAGATTTTGTGAGCGTCAAGAAATTGATGCTCTTGAAGTGATCTCGCTGATTTTTCATGTTGTAATCTTGTTCATGAGTAAAAAGCAGCCTGTCCGTAGTCCCGGGACAGGCTGTTTTTTTCAGATTATGTTCATGCGCAATTTTTTTTTGAATGGAACGATAATGAAAGAGAATCTGATACATTTTGAAAATGTAAAGCGCCATTGGATTCTTGCTTATACTCTGCTCCTGTTGTTTTCCGCTCATGTCTATGCCCAAACCGACACGGTCCAGACCAATGTGCCGCCGCTCAAACATGTCTACGCCAATGATTTTTATATCGGCTGTCTTCTCTCTTACCGGCACGTCGGCTTTCCAGATGATCCACCTGTACCCGGTCAGTCTTCTGTGATTGCCCCCAACGGCGGCAACCTGATTAAATTCCACATGAACAGCATGTCGCCCGGCAACAACATGAAGCCGCAATACACGGTGGATATCAATGCCAGTGCTGCGGCTTACAATGCCGCATCTGCTGCCGATAAAGATTCCGTGGATACGCATCCGGTCGTGAGATTCAACGGCGATTTGATCGCGCAGCTCAATTGGGCGCAGCGCCAGGGCTTCACCTTTCGCGGCCACACCTTGGTGTGGCACAGCCAAACGCCCGGCACTTCATTTTTCCGCTCCGGTTACACCAATAACGGCGCGCGTTTGAGCAAGGAAAAAATGACCGCGCGTTTGGATAATTACATCAAAGAAGTCATCCGCTTGCTGCACGAAGGCTGGCCGGGACTATTAACCGCGATGGACGTGGTGAATGAGGCGGTCAACGACAACGGCGCCGATCGTACTTCCGACAGCGAGTGGTATGTGACGTTTAGCGATAATAGTTATTTGATGAAAGCTTTCGAGTTCACGCGCAAATGGACGGTTCATTACGGCGAAACGCAAATCAAACTTTATTACAACGACTACAACACCCACAATCCCAACAAAGCCGACGGCATCGTTCGAATTTGCGGCCCGATTTTTCAAGCGGGATATTTGGACGGCATCGGCATGCAAGATCACGACGGGCTGAATTCACCGACTGCCGCGCAGTGGATCGCGTCATACAACAAGTTCGACGCGATTTGTACCGAGATGTCCGTGACCGAGCTGGATGTGAACCCCGGCAGCGGCACGCCGACGCCGGCCATTTTGACGACGCAAGCCAATCAATACGCGATGCTCTTCAAATGTTTCGTCGAACGGAGTTACCGCTCGGGGCGCGGAAAAATCATCAACGTTTCGAAAGACGGCTTGAACGATCAGCATGCGTTTGTCGCCAACGCCTCGCTCTGGGATAGACTGAACCAATGCAAGCCCGCGTTTTATGCCTCGATCAACGTCGGGCTGAATTACAACGCGCTGGACTCGCTCATCGCGCACGGGGATACATTGAAAGAAAGTGAATACACCGCCGGCTCGTGGGCGAATTTCGCGGCCGCACTGGCCTCGGCAAAAAGTGCAATGGCTCAGAACTATTCGCCTTCGGTATCGGCTGCCGATGCCTTGGGCAACGCCAAGAATAACTTGACGGCTGCAATTGCCGGTTTGGTGAAGAACACCACCCGCGTAGCCGACGCGAATGGCAGCCTACCCCAAAATTTTTCGCTTAGTCAGAATTACCCAAACCCATTCAACCCGACGACTGAAATCAACTACTCTGTTCCACACGACAGTTATATTTCACTGAAGGTTTATAATTCTCTCGGAAAAGAAGTCGCGACGCTCTTCGAGGGTGTTCAACTTGCCGGTAATCACGTTGTTTCATTCAACGGCGCTGAACTCGCGAGCGGCGTTTACATTTACCAACTGAAGGCAAATAACTTTATGGAAGCCAAAAGACTCATGTTGCTCAGATAGGATCGGCGATTTGTCAACCTTCAAATAGTCGCTATGAGAACAGGCCTTTTTACTCTCTTGTGCGTCAGTTTCCTGGTTTGTTTTTCAGGGCCGGTATCCGCGCAGCAGACACAAAGCGATAACGGCGACGGGACTTTTACCAATCCGGTGATTTATTCCGACTTTCCTGATCCGGATGTGATTCGCGTGGACTCCGTTTACTACATGGTGTCAACCACGATGTTCATTTTTCCGGGAGTGACAATACTCAAATCGTATGATCTGGTGAATTGGGAATATTGCAGCAACGCCGTAGCGCGCATGGATTTCAGCCCATGTTATGATCTCGACGGTTGCCACCGATACTCGCGCGGCCAATGGGCAACCAGCTTGAAGCATCACAACGGCAAATACTATTTGCTCTTCATGGCGCTCGATGATGGCGGTTTTTTATGCACCGCTACAAAACCCGAGGGTCCCTGGCAGATCAAGAAATTGCCAAAGGGATTTTATGACCCCGGTTTGTTTTTTGATGACGACGGCAAAATCTACGTGGCGCACGGCTATAATAAAATCTATGTGACCGAACTGGACACGAACTTTGTAGCGAAGAATGACGATGTTTTAGTTTTCACCGGCGACATTCGCCCCGGCCTTGAAGGTTCGCGTGTCTATAAAATTAATGGCTACTATTATTTGTACTGCACCTACGGCGGTGGAGACGGATTTCAGGTAGCGCTGCGTTCGAAAAATATTTATGGCCCGTATGAGCAAAAGATCGTAATTAGAGATAACGGAAATTTAGGCACAGGCTTGCATCAGGGCGCACTCATCGAAACGCAAACCGGTGAATGGTGGTCAATCATCTTTCAGGATGGCGGCGCGTTTGGACGTTTTCCCACTTTGCAGCCGGTAACGTGGCAGGATGATTGGCCGATGGTTGGCGTTAATGGGAAAGGCGTTATTACGTACAAAAAGCCGAACGTGGGGAAGGAGTATTCGATCAAAACATTGCCCACCTCTGATGAATTTGATGGCACAAAATTGGGCATGCAGTGGGGATGGAATCATAATCCGGAGGCAACGAAATGGTCGCTGACGAAGAATCCGGGGCACTTGCGACTTTCAACCGTGAAAGTTGTATCTAATTTGCGCGAGGCGCGCAACACGCTGACGCAAAGAATTTTCGCTTACTATTCGAAAACGATTCCAACGATTGCCACCCTCAAAATGGAAATCGATCAGATGCAAAACGGCGACGTGGCCGGGCTGGCGGTTTTTCAAGATCCCTATGCTTTTATTGCAATCAAAAAAACGAACAGCCGCAACTCCGTTGTCATGGTAAACAATGGGAAGTCGATTGATTCATCGGCAGTGAATTCCTCGACGATCTATTTGAGGGCTTATGCCGACTATGGCGCCGGCAAAGCTTCGTTCGCATACAGTTTCGATAATCAATCATTCACAAAACTCGGCGATGAGCTTTTGATGCGATTCAATCTTTCTGTTTTCACCGGCAATAAATTCTGCCTTTTTAATTATGCAACAACAGCCATCGGTGGATTTGTCGACGTCGATTGGTTTCGGGTTGGTACGGATGCACAAACCCCAAAATTATGACCAGAGGCTTCATACAATTTTGTCTTTGTTTACTCTTGCTCAGTTCTGTGCACGGGCAATCTCCGTCTTTTAGAACCTTTATGAATCCTATAATTCCTGGCGACCATCCGGACCCGACCTTGACAAAAATCGGCAAATACTTTTATACCTCGGGATCTTCGTTTAACCCGACGCCAAGGATTTATCGTTCGACCGACCTCGTTCATTGGGAAGTCATCGCCCAGCCGGTTTCAGCATCCTGGTCGCAATACGGAGATAATCCCGGCGGCGGTATTTGGGGCGGCCATACGGTTTTATACAACGGCCTCTACTGGCATTTCTTCGGAAGAGGGGGCGGCAGTATGTATTTCGTTACCGCGGATCAGCCGGAAGGGCCGTGGAGTGCGCCAACTCGAATGCAAGTGCCTGCGGGCATGCCCTCGGGGTTAGGGGTCGACAATTCCATTTTTATTGACGAGGAATCCGGTAAATGGTATTTGCTCACCAAAGCCGGGCGCGAAAATAATCACATCGTCGAGCTGGGCGAGAATGGTCAGCCAACCGGTGTTGTGCTTGATTTAACCTGGCTCAATCCCAACTCCGAAGGCAACCCGTACGGCTGGGCAGAAGGGCCGGTGATGTGGAAGCACAATGATTACTATTATTACAGTTTTGCGCAGCACCTGGCCGGCGCTCAATACGTCATGCGCAGCGATACCCTGACCGGCGAAAAGTCGGCCTGGACGATTGTGGGACAAAACATATTTACCGGTCCAATCGGCACTTTCAGAACACCGAACCACATCTCGCCGGCTGTTATGCTCGATGACGGCACAAGTTGGGTCATTGCGCATAGCTATCACGGCAGCGCAAGCTGGTATGCGCAGGGACGCCAGGGTTTGCTTTGTGAACTCGCGTATAATGAGCAAGGTTTTCCTGTCATACAATATCCGCCCAATGCTGCCGTGCCGGCGCCCGCTCTTCCCAGCAGCGGCATTCCCTGGAGGGTGCCGAAATCCGACATGTTCAATGCAGAGAAGCTTGAACCCGATTGGTCATTCCTTGGCTACACGCCCGGTGATTCCTATTCACTCACTGAACGGCCGGGATGGCTCTATCTGCAATCTTACGGCGCGAACAATTCCGTCATTCAAAACGACGGTGAGCACAGTTTTTCCTTGATCACGCGCGTGGATTACGAGCCGGCCTCAACCCGGGATGCCGCCGGTTTATGGATAATCAATGGACCACAAACCCTCGATGCCAGGGTGGTGAGCACCAAAAACAACGCGGGCCAGAACGTGTTGTCATTCAGCTTTGACCGCACGGTGTATCAAGCGCAAAATACGATCGGCGCCATCGTTTGGCTCAAATTAATTCGCAAGGAGCATACACTTTACGGATTTTACAGCGCCGATGGATTTACCTGGACTCAAATTGGCAGAGAGATAAACGCAGCAGCGCTGGATATTGAGCAAACCCAGTTCAATAATTTTACCGGCAACCGGCAGGGGCTTTATGTTGCCGGCAAGCCGGCCTTTTTCGACCTTTACATTTATCGCGATGCTTATGCGGAAATCCCCGCTCAACATCCTGCAAACGCGCTGGGAATCAACGCCACGACGACTTATTTGCTGAACATCAATAATGATGACTGGGCGATGTATGCGGGTGTTGAATTTGGCGGCGGCGATTACCCCGTATATCCCGACTCCATGGAAGTGGAAGCTGCAAGCGCTTCTGCGGGCGGCCTCGTTGAGGTGTGGCTCGATTCCATTGACACCGGCAGAAAAATTGCTGCGTGTGCTGTTGCGAATACGGGTGGTTCGACAATTTATAAAGTGTTCGGTGCTGACGTCGATTCTGTAGACGGCAGGCATGATGTCTATTTAAGATTTTTGGGGACAGGCACACAGGAGCTTTTTCGTTTAAGGTCGTTTAGATTTTTGGGCCGGTATAATCCTCCCACTTCAGTTGAAAACGCGCTTGCGGCTAATGCTGTCCGCGCCTATTCGTTGGAACAGAACTATCCGAATCCATTCAATCCCAGTACAACGATCCGTTATCAAATACCAATGACAAATCATGTTGACCTGAGTGTCTATAATCTTTTTGGGCAAAAAGTAGCGACTTTATTTGAAGGTATTCGCCTGCCGGGAAATTATGAAGCGATTTGGCGCGGCGCTGAACTGGCGAGCGGCGTTTATTACTGCCGGTTGCATGCGCGCACTCAGGATGGAGTTGAACAGGCAACGATTGTGAAAAAAATGATTCTAGTGAAATAACGAAAATCTTCAAATCGATGACAAACGGTTCGGACATCATACGGGAAGTTCTCCCGGTTACAAAAGCGCTCACGTTAACGATTCTGCTTGCTTGCATACCGGCATTTGCCCAGACAACAGCAAGGATTGGGGCAAATATCCATCGGCAGCGCATTTCCCTCAACGAGAACTGGCGCTTTTATAAATATGATTCAATCACAAAAGCAGATGCGCTGATTTATGATGTACGTCCGGAAGTCAAGGACAAGCAAGACGACAAGCCTGCCGATGCCAAACCAACAGAAGCAGTGAAGATCGAGACGACCCATAAGGTGCTCAAGCCGTGGATCATGCCGACCGGCAATGATTTCATCAAAGATCCAGCGAAGCACTATGTCCGTCCAGCAGGCAACCCCGGCAGTGAGTTTCCGTTTGTTCGCAGCGATTTCGATGATCGTGCGTGGGAGCGCGTGAATCTGCCGCATGACTGGGCGATCAAAGGGCCTTTTTTTGAAGGGCAAGACCCTGAAGTCGGCGGCGGCATGGGGCGCTTGCCGAGTCACGGCGTGGCTTGGTATCGCAAGAAGCTCGATGTTCCGGCGTCCGATGCCGGCAAGTCCATCTTCCTCGAGGTGGACGGTGCGATGTCTTATGCGATGGTTTGGTTGAACGGAAACTTGGTTGGCGGTTGGCCTTTTGGTTATTCTTCATGGCGCGTGGATCTTACGCCATACATTGTTCCCGGCGGTGAAAACCAATTAGCGATTCGTTTGGATAATCCGAACCATTCGTCGCGCTGGTATCCCGGCGGCGGAATCTACCGCAATGTCTGGTTGACCAAAACCAATCCTGTTCATGTTGGCCAATGGGGTACTTTTGTGACGGCGCGCGAAGTTTCCAAAGCCTCCGCAACGATCAACCTCGAAGTCACTATCGACAACGATTCTAAGGATGATGCTATCATCACAGCGGCAACAGAAATTTTTGCGCTGGACGCAGACGGAAATAAAGCCGGCGAGGCGGTTGCAGCTTTCGCGCCTCTCAAAACATCCGTGGCGGCAGGAAAGAGCGCTAAAGTCGAAAGTTCTGTTACGCTCAAAAATCCCAATCTATGGGGACCGCCGCCAACGCAAACGCCCAATCGCTACGTGGCGGTGACGACATTATTGCTGAATGACAAACCGATTGATCAATACGAGACCCGCTTCGGCATTCGCTCATTGCGTTTTGATTCGAACTCAGGCATCTATATCAATGGCGAACTCATCAAGATCAAAGGCGTCAATCAGCATCATGATCTCGGCGCGTTGGGCGCGGCGTTCAACACCCGCGCTGCCGAACGCCAGCTCGAGATACTCCGTGAGATGGGTTGCAACGCGATCCGCACGGCGCACAACCCGCCTGCTCCCGAGTTGCTCGAGTTGACGGACCGCATGGGATTTCTCGTGATGGACGAGGCCTTCGATGTGTGGGAACGGAACAAGACGCCGCACGACTTTCACCTGATCTTTCCGGATTGGCATGAACAAGACTTGCGCGCGCTCATTCGACGCGACCGGAATAGTCCCTCGGTGATGATGTGGAGCATCGGCAATGAGGTTGGTGAACAATACACCGGCGAAGCAGGCGCTGCGCTGGCGAAGCGGCTGTATGACATTGTAAAGGAGGAGGATTCAACTCGCCCCATCACTTGCGCGATGAATTGGGCCAAGCCCGATATGCCCTTGCCGGCGGTGCTGGATGTCATCAGTTTGAACTATCAGGGCGAAGGCATCCGCCAATCGCCGGAATTTGAAGGCACGAACCGCATTCGTACTGCGCCGCAATACCATGCGAATCATGAAAAATTTCCGGACAAAGTCATTCTCAGCAGTGAAACCGCCTCAGCTTTCAGCAGTCGCGGCATTTATCTTTTTCCGGTTGTGCAAAAGAACAGCGATATTGTGCGCGACGGCAGGGGCGGCGATTCGAAGATTCGGCATGTGACTTCTTACGAATTGCATGCCGTTGACTTTGGCTCATCTGCCGAGAAGGTGTTCGAATCCATTGCGCGGCACCCGTTCGTCGCCGGCGAGTTTGTCTGGACCGGTTGGGATTACCTCGGCGAACCGACGCCATATTATGAATCGCGCAGCTCGTATTGCGGCATCATCGATCTGGCCGGCTTCAAGAAAGATCGCTTTTATCTTTATCAATCGCATTGGCGTCCCGAGTTGCCGATGGCGCACATTCTTCCGCACTGGAACTGGCCTGAGCGTGTCGGTGAAATCACGCCGGTGCATGTTTTCACCTCGGGCGACGAGGCGGAGTTGTTTCTCAACGGCAAGTCTCTCGGCCGCAAGAAAAAGGGGCAGTATGAATACCGCCTGCGCTGGGACGAGGTGAAATACGAACCGGGCGAATTGAAAGTGGTGGCTTATAAAGATGGAAAAAAGTGGGCGGAGAACGTTGTGAGAACCACGGGCGAACCGGCGCGGTTGGAAGCATTGGCAGATCGCGATGAGATCCGTGCCGATGGAAAAGATTTGAGCTTCATCACAGTACGAGTCACAGATAAGAATAAGCTCACCGTGCCCAATGCGAATAACTCAATCAAGTTCGAGATAGAGGGTCCCGGTGAGATTGTCGCGACGGATAATGGTGATCCCACGAGCTTCGTGCCTTTCACTTCACACGAGCGCGAGGCTTTCAGTGGTTTGGTTTTGGTTATCATTCGCTCAAAGCCGGGGGAGTCAGGTGCGATCACGGTTAGAGCAAAATCACCGGGACTGAAGGGAGCGCAAGTGGCTGTCAAAAGCTTTTGAAGATCAAAGAAAGTTCATGATGAAAAAACAACTCAAGCAATATAGAAGCAAAAAGCTTCACATTCTTTTATTTTGCTTGATCCCGATTGTGTTCTTTTCGCGATCAAATGCCCAGACATTATCGGTGCAAGGAAGAGTTACCGCCTCCCGGGCTGCTGTGCAAAATGCCGCTGTGACTTTTATCGACAATGCCGACACCACGAGAAAATTTTCGGCTTTGACGGATGCTGCCGGGTTTTATCGGGTCGGTCTGACAACGTCGGTAGAATCCAATCCCAATTATTTTCCGGTTGAATTTGAGTTGGGGCAGAGTTATCCCAATCCGTTTACTTTCTCAACGGCCATACCCTATCGGCTCAAAAAGGGTTCTGAGGTTCAAGTGACGATATTTGACGTACTCGGCAAGGAAGTTAGAAAATTTTTTGTTGGCAGCCAAACCACGGGTTCGCATCACATACTTTGGGATGGCCGCAATAACTTTGGCAAAAGAGTCGCCGGCGGCATTTACTTTTACAAGCTGCAAGCCGGAGGTGAATCGCAAGTCAGAAAAATGATTTTTGATGCAGGCGGTGGAGGTTCAACTTCGCTTTCGCAAACGCTTTCTTCATCAATAGCGAAAGTCAATGAGATTACAGGGCAAAATATTCAAAGTGGGAATTATTCGGTTCGAATCGAAAATACAGACAACACTTTCCCGATAATAATTTCCACACAAGCCGATAACGTTCCCGTACGGCATGATACAACCATCAATTTCAGCGTAAATGCCATCGCGACAACTGTTGTCCATTTGGATAGTGTTCATCAGATCATCCGGGGCTTCGGCGCAGCCAACATCCTCCAATGGCGGCCGGATATGACGGATTCTGAAATCCAGACCGCTTTCGGTACCGGAGAGGGACAGCTCGGATTTACGATTCTGCGCCTGCGCGTTCAACCGAATGGCAACGAATGGGGCATCAACGTATCGACGGCAAAGAAAGCATACGACAAGGGTGCAACGATTATTGCCTCGCCCTGGTCTCCGCCGGCTTCCATGAAGACCAACAACAATTTGGTGGGCGGCGAACTCAGAGAAGATGCTTATGATGACTATGCCGCCCATTTGAATTCTTTCGCGGAGTTTATGGCGAATAACGGTGTGCCCATCTATGCCATATCCGTTCAAAATGAACCCGACGTGAACGTCACCTATGAATCATGTGACTGGAATCCCTCGCAGATGTTAAAATTCATGAGGGAAAATGCGCCTGCCATTGGAACCAGGGTGATGGCGCCGGAATCTTTTCAGTTCAGGCGGCTACTGTCTGACCCGTTGCTTAATGATTCGCTCGCGACCGCAAATTTGGATATTGTTGCCGGGCATATTTACGGCGGCGGTTTGTCCCGCTATTCATTGGCGGAGGAAAAAGGAAAAGAAATTTGGATGACCGAGCATTTGTCCGGCGAGACGAGTCAGGCAAACGATTGGTCAACGTGCCTGCCCGTTGCCAAAGAAATCAACGACGTCATGCAAGCGGGCATGAGCGCTTATGTCTGGTGGTATATCGTCAGGTTTTATGGTCCAATAAGCGATGGCGAGAGAAACAGCGGCGCAAAAGGCAGCGTCACAAAAAAGGGGTACGTGATGTCGCAATACTCGCGATTCATTCGTCCGGGATATTACCGGGTCGACACCAGGAGCTGGCCGACCACAGGGAATGTTTATGTCACGGCATATAAGGACAATTCATCATCCAAGGTTATTCTTGTTGCTGTGAATACGGGTTCATCATCCCAGGAGGTGGCCCTCAGAATTGAGAATGGTGCGGTAAATAGTCTTTCAACTTACACGACTTCCGCAGCCAAGAATGTTGTTCGAGGCAATGAGGTCGAGGTCATCGACAATAGATTTATTTTTAGTTTAGAGGCATCGAGCATAACGACGTTTGTGTCGAATTGATTTTCAAAGACAAAGACAGAAAAATGGAGGGCAGAAAAATTCTTATTCGGCTTCGCGTACTTTTTGTCATGCGAGCATTGCTTTGATTATCTGAGACCTTATTTTTCTGTCTTTCATGTTTCTGTCTTTACCATTGTTCAAGCCGACTTAATAAGAAAGAGAGTCTCCATGCGCTTTTACATCGGCTGTTTACTTCTTGGTTTATGCGCGAGCGCAGCGGCGCAACCCTCCGGCGGCCCGTATGGCCCGATCCGGCAAACGTACAAACTGCCGACGGGCGCGGGAAAAATTTATTACGTCGCGCCCAACGGCCAAGCCGGGCAAACCGGCGAATCTTTGAGCGCGCCGACGACCATCGAAGCCGCCATCACGCGCGTGAAAACCGGCGATGCGATCATCATGCGCGGCGGCACGTATCGCACCGGCAATTTGATTTTGAATCAGGGCATCACGATTCAACCGTATGCCGATGAACAGCCGGTTTTAAAAGGAACGTTTGTCGCTTCCGATTGGAAGAAGCAAGACAACGGATTGTGGGTTACGAAATGGTCGCGCCTGTTTCCTTCCAGGCCGCAAGATTGGTGGCGGCGTCATCGCGAGGGCGCGAAAACGCCACAGCATCGTTTCAACAACGACATGGTGTTCGTGGACGGCAGATTCCTGCAATCCGCGGGCTGGGAAGGCGAACTGGATGAAAACACTTTTTTCATTGACTACGAGACGGGGTTGGTTTATCTAGCTGTTGACCCGGCGGACAAATTGGTCGAGATCACGGCGTTTGATGTGGCCATCTTGCGAACGACGAAAGAGGCGCACGGCAAAACTTCGGATCGCAAAGGCTACACGATTCGCGGCGTCACGTTCACGCAATACGCGTATCGCGCGCTCGAAATTGAAGGCACCGAGCCGGAAGGATTGTCCGATGAATCGAAGCACGGCAAGGAAGTGGTGGGCACGACGCTGGAGCACTGCACGATCTCTTTCTGCTCGCGCGTCGCGGGTTATTTGCGCGGCGATCGCATGACGATTCGGCATTGCAAAGTGAGCGACACCAGCACCGAAGGCATCTACATCATCGCTTCGAACGACGTGCTGCTGGAGAGAAATATTTTCACGCGCAATAATATCGAGGGCATCACCGGTTATTATCCGGCTGCGGTAAAAATTTTCAACCAAAGTTATCGCGTGACGTGCAACGACAATCTCGTGATCGAGCACCCCAATTCCAACGGCATCTGGTATGACGTCGGCAACGTCGATGGCGTGTTCACGAATAATTGGATTGAAGGCGTTGGCCGCGTGGGCAAAACCTTTCCCACGGATAATCTCTGGCCGAGCGACAACGGCTTCTTTTTTGAAATCTCTAAAGGCGCAATTTGCGCCGGCAATGTTTTCGTGAATAACGATCACGGCCTGTTGGTGCTCAACGCCTCGAATGTGCAAATCTACAACAACACGTTTGTGAACAGCATGGCGTGCATTGGCCGCAATGCGCGCAGCGCGCAGGGCGATCACTTCGGCTGGCATCCCAGCACCGGGCCGGATGTTGATGAACGCGACGGCCATGTCTTCGTCAACAACCTGCTCGTGGGCGATGAAAATTTCACGCGCTCGCCTTTGTTCGTTTGGCAGCCGGCTGCGATATGCGAAAAGGTGAATAAACCCCAGTTCAAGCAACTCGACCACAATGTGTATGTGCGCGGCGTTGACAAATCGCCTTATCCGTTGATGCTTTGGAGTCCCGCTGCAAATGAAAAATGCCAGACGGGATTCGAGACTTTGGAAGATTTGCGCAAGGCGCATCCGGAGTTTTCGGCGAACGACCGCTATTTCATCAACTATGACGGCCCTTTATTCAAGGGCATCGAGTTGGGGAATTATCAACTGCTGTCCGCGTTTCCGGGTGCGAAAGCAGCGATGCAACCTCCGGCAGGAATCAGCAAGTTTCTCGGCCAGTACAAAAAAGGCGAGCGTTACGTCGGTGCGTATCCGCCCGTGCCGTGAATTTTAAAGAAAGACAATGACAGAGAAATGTATGGCGGAAAAATGATTAAAAATTTGGCTCGTGAAAAGCATAAGAAGGTTTCATGTTTCTGCCACACATCTTTTTGCCATTCTCTTGTTTGATTCAATTCAACGCATAGAGTTAAAAAGGTTTTGAAGATGAAAAAACAAACCAAATCCCGCCCTTCGTGCCCGCCTGAAAATCGCACGCGCTTTGAGCGCAAAATTTTTATTGTTGCATTCATAGTGTTGCTCGCTTGTGCGAACGTATTTTTGCCGAACGTTTCATTCGCGCAGCTTGCCACCAACAAGAGCAAGTTTGTGGGCAACATCATCGGCAACGGGTTTAATATTCGGGAGAACAACTTCAAGAAGTATTGGAATCAGGTCACCGCCGAGAATGCCGGCAAGTGGGGCAGCGTCCAATTCAGCTCCGGCTCGTACAACTGGGCACAGCTCGACAATATCTATAATTTCGCGAAGAGCAACGGGTTTCTTTATCGACATCATACCCTGGTTTGGGGCAGCCAGGAACCTGGTTTCATCGCCGGCCTTGATTCCGCGAGCCAGTATCAGGCAGTCGTGAACTGGATCTCGTCCGTCGGCCAAAGATATCCCGACATGGATTTCTGCGACGTGGTCAACGAGCCGCTGCACGCGCCGCCCTCTTACAAGCGCGCGCTGGGCGGCGACGGCGCAACGGGTTGGGATTGGGTGATCAAGGCTTTTGAACTGGCGCGGCAATATTTGCCCGCGAAGACGGAATTGCATTTGAACGAGTACAGCGTGATCAACGACGGCAATGCCAATGCGCGCTACATTCAAATCATCAATCTGCTCAAAGACCGCGGCTTGATCGACGGCATCGGCGTGCAGGGACACAATTTCGAAGTGAACGGCGGCGCTTCGATGACGACGCTGCACAACAATTTGACCAATCTCGCCGCGACCGGGCTGCCGGTTTACATCACGGAATTTGACATCAACGTGCAAGACGACAACACACAGTTGCAGCGCTATCAAACCATTTTCCCGGTGCTCTATGAACATCCGGGGGTCAAAGGCATCACGCTGTGGGGATACGTGCAGTATGAAATCTGGCAGCAAAATGCCTATTTGGTCACCGATCGTTTGGTCGAACGCCCGGCCATGCAATGGCTGCGCACCTATCTCGCCAGCCCGTTGCGGCCCGTGCTGATTTCACCCAATGGCACGATCGACGAACCGCGCAATCCGCTTTTGCAGTGGCGCGCGTCGGAATCGGCAGCATCGTATGGCGTGCAGCTTTCGATCGACCGGGCGTTTTCGTCGTTCGTATTGGATTCGACCGTCACCGATACGCTGTTGCAATTGAGTCCCCTTGCTGCAAACACGACATACTATTGGCGCGTAAACGCTTCGAACGAACACGGGACGAGTGCGTACTCGGCAACCGCGAGTTTCACGACCGGCCAAACCACGAGTGTTGATGAGTTCGATGAGAGGCCAACAATATTCGCGCTGCATCAAAATTATCCCAATCCGTTTAATCCCGTCACCAGCGTGTCCTATTCGGTCGGAAGCGACCGGCATGTCAGCTTAAAAGTTTATAACCTCGCGGGGCATGAAGTGGCAACGCTGGTGGATGAAAGAAAACCCGGCGGCCATTACCGCGTCACTCTTAGTGCGGAAAATTTGGCCGGCGGCGTTTATTTCATCAGATTATCCGCCGGCGAATTTGTTGATATGAAAAAGGCCGTGCTGGTTCGATAAAATCAAGGCAGCGGGTTCTGGTGCCCGAGAATTTATTTAACTTGTTTGAGGAAAATCATCATGCCGCCTGAAACGCAAAAGCTGTCCATCAAAGAAAAGATCGGCTACAGTCTCGGCGATACGGCCTCGAATCTTTTCTTTCAAACCTTCATTTTGTTTCTGCCGATCTTCTACACCGACGTGTTCGGCTTGCCCGCCGCAGCGATGGGAACAATGTTTTTGTTTACCAGAATATTCGACGCCCTTAACGATCCCATCATGGGCACCATTGCCGATCGTACGAACACGCGCTGGGGCAAATTTCGACCGTATATTCTCATCTTCGCCATCCCCTTCGGCATTATGGGCGTGCTAACGTTTACGACGCCCGGCTTTGATGCCACCGGTAAGCTTATCTATGCTTACGTCACGTACAATCTTTTGATGGTCATGTACACCATTGTAAACGTGCCGTATTCTGCGCTCATGGGAGTGATTACGCCGAACTCCCTGGAACGGACGGAGGTCTCATCCTATCGCTTTGTTGCGGCTTTTGCCGGCGGACTCATCGTGCAGGCGGCGACCATTTCTCTGGTGAAATACTTCGGTCAGGGAAATGATGCGGTAGGCTGGCAATGGGCGATGGGATGCCTTGGCGGCCTGGCGGCAGTCTTGCTCTTTATCACATTTGCGACCACCAAGGAAAGAGTGCAACCCCCGAAAGAGCAAAAGAGTGAATTCAAGAAAGATCTCAGGGATTTATTTACCAACAAACCCTGGCTGCTCATTGCCGGCGCCACGGTTTTTCAGTTGACGTTTATCGTCATGCGCCAATCTTCGGTTGCCTATTATTTCAAATACTACGTTGGCAACCAGCAGCTCAATCTCTTCGGCAGAATCATCGATCTTTCCCAAGAGGCTTTCACCTCATCCTTTTTGTTGACGGGCAGTGTCGTGACCATCATCGGGGTGATTCTCACCAAGTGGTTCGCGAAAGTTCTCGACAAGAAAAACACGTATGCCTGGTTTCTGATCGCCTGTGCCGCCATCAACGCCGCGTTCTATTTGGCGCGTCCGCAAGATGTCATTCTCATCTATGTTCTCAATCTTTTGGTTTCGTTCTTCTTTGGCCCCGTGTCCGTGCTGCAATGGGCGATTTACACCGACACCGCCGATTACTCGGAATGGAAAAACCAACGGCGCGCTACGGCGCTGTTGATGGCGGCCTCTTTATTTGCCCTCAAATTGGGGCTGGCTTTGGGCGGCACACTGGTCGGTTGGATACTCGGCTATTATGGATTCGTTGCCAATCAGGATCAGACGCCGGAAGCAATGACCGGTATCAGATTGCTCTTGAGCCTCTATCCGGCGCTTTTCGGAATTGCCGGCGGCCTGTTGATGATGCGTTATCCGCTCACAAATAAAATGATGGTCAAAATCGAGGAAGAATTGACAGCCAGGAGGCGGGAAGCCCAGTAGAAATCCCATCAGCGCATTCAAAATTTTTTAACGTATGAAGAATATGGAAACCCAACCACTTTACAAGGATCCCCATCGTCCGATAGCAGAGCGTGTTGCGGACTTGCTTTCGCGCATGACGCTTGAGGAGAAAGTTGCGCAGATGATTTGCGTTTGGCAAGAGAAGAATCAGACATTGGTGGATGAGGTCGGCCGATTCGATTTCGAAAAAGCCAAATCCCATTATAAAGAAGGATATGGTTTGGGCCAGATTGGCCGCCTCAGCGATACGGGGCGTGGTCTAAATGCCAGAGAGCAGGCTGAACTGTCCAACACGATTCAGCGATTTTTTATAGAAAATAGCCGGCTTGGCATCCCGGTGATTTTTCATGAAGAATGTTTGCATGGCCACGCGGCCGTTGACGCAACTAGTTTTTCGCAGCCCATCGGCCTCGGCGCCACGTTTGATCCCGAACTGGTTCGCCGGCTTTATGAAATGACGGCAGAAGAAGTTCGTGTGCGGGGCGTGCATCAAGCATTGACGCCGGTTGTGGATGTTGCCCGCGAGCCGCGCTGGGGCCGCGTGGAGGAAACGTTCGGCGAAGATCCGTATCTTGTTTCACGCCTGGGCGTTGCTGCGGTGCAAGGTTTTCAGGGGGACGGGACGTTCCGAGACAAGAAAAGCGTCATTGCCACGCTTAAACATTTCGCGGCGCACGGGCAACCGGAGTCCGGAACGAATTGTGCGCCTGTAAATGTTTCCGAGCGGGTGCTGCGGGAGGTTTTTCTCTATCCTTTTAAGGAAGCCGTTCAAAAAGGCAAAGCCATAAGTGTGATGGCTTCCTATAATGAAATTGACGGCGTGCCCTCGCACGCCAATCGTTGGCTCTTGCGGAAAATTCTCCGTGAAGATTGGGGCTTTCAAGGTTTTGTGGTTTCGGATTATTATGCCATTCGCGAACTGCACGAACGGCCGGAATTCTTCGGCCAGCATCTGGCCAAAGACGGAAAAGAAGCGGCGCTTCTGGCGGCGCGCGCTGGCGTGAATATCGAAATGCCCGAACCGGACTGCTACAAGCACCTGGTTGAGTTGGTGCGTGAACGCCGTTTGGAAGAATCCGTTCTCGATGAACTTGTGGCCGCGATGCTGAAGTACAAATTCGAGCTCGGTCTGTTTGAAGATCCGTATGTCGATCCGGCCACGGCAGAACGCGTGGTCGGAAGCAAAGCCAATCGCAAGCTGGCCTTGCAGGCGGCGCGTGAGACCATCACCCTGCTTAAGAACGATTACGGCCTCGCGCCTGTTGATCTCAAAAAGATCAAGACCCTCGCCGTCATCGGCCCCAATGCCGATCGCGAAATGCTCGGAGGGTATAGCGGAAAACCCAAGCACGTTTCAACCGTGTTGAGCGGCATTCGCGAGCGGGCCGGTGAGGCTGTGAAGATTCTCTATCACGAAGGATGTAAAATCACGGTAGGCGGTTCATGGCAGCAAGACGAGGTTGTGCCGAGTGATCCGGAAGAAGATCGTAAAAGCATTGCGGAGGCCGTGAAAGTTGCGCAGCAAGCGGATGTGATCGTGCTTGCCATTGGCGGCAACGAGCAAACTTCACGCGAAGCCTGGGCTTTAAACCATCTGGGCGACCGCGCGGATCTCGAAATGGTGGGCCGCCAGGACGAATTGGTAAATGCTGTCGCGGCGCTCGGCAAGCCGGTGATTGCCTTTCTGTTCAACGGCAGGCCTCTTGCCGTCCGCAATCTGGTGGATAAAGTGCCGGTGATTTTTGAATGCTGGTATTTGGGACAGGAAACCGGCCAGGCCGTGGCGGATGTGTTGTTCGGAGAAGTGAATCCCGGCGGCAAGCTGCCGATCACGATTCCGCGTTCGGTTGGGCATATTCCGGCTTACTACAATTACAAACCCTCGGCGCGGCGTGGTTATCTCTTCGAGTCGGTTGCGCCGCTCTTTGCTTTCGGGTTCGGCCTGAGTTATACCCAATTTCGTTTTGATAAGCCATGGTTGGAAAAATCCGTGATGCGATCGAATGAATCCACTCGCGTTTTTGTGGAAGTAACGAACACCGGCAGCAGGGCTGGAGATGAAGTCGTGCAAATGTATATCCGCGATAAAGTCAGTTCGGTTACGCGCCCGGTGAAAGAACTCAAAGGATTTCAGCGCCTCACACTCGCGCCAGGCGAGAGCAAGATGGTGGCGTTGGATATCACGCCGGAGCATCTGGCGTTTTATGACATTGATATGAATTATGTGGTGGAACCCGGCGAGTTTGAAATCATGGTGGGGAATTCCTCGCGCGATCAGGATTTACAGAAAATCCTGTTGACGGTCGAGAAATAGTCCATTCGTAAGAACTTTTTTAGCGCCGCCCCGGGACGGTCGCAACGGCCGTCCCGGTTGTTTCGTGCGGTGCTGGAATTGTTCGTGTGAATGCCTTAAGATTTTCAAGTTTTGAAGCAAACCCAGGTGCACAACCGGCATCTTCTTTCAAGCGCCGGGGATGAGGTAAAAATCTCGGTGGAGGTGCATAACGCCGGAAAGAGAGCGGGTGATGAAGTGGTTCAGCTTTATGTCAAGGATTCGGCGGCCTCCGCGCCGACGCCGCTGCACGCGTTGCAAGGCTTCAAACGCATCCATTTTAAACCCGGCGAAAATCTGATCGTCGAGTTTATTTTGTAGCCAAAACAACTCGCAATCATCAACGGGATGAATCAATTTGTGGATGAACCAGGCGGATTTGAAATTGCCGTGGGCGGCGCTTCCGGTGACGGCTGACGCAACGACCGCCACTCATATTAAAGAAATAAGAATTACCGGCGAAAACTACCTGGCGAACTGATGTTCCTATTTCAAAACCTTTGTGGATTCTCGCACAATAAATTCCGTGTCCAAGACCACGCGTTTGGGCGGCAACAATGTTGTCGATTCAATGTTCTCAATCAATATTTCTGCAGCTTTTTTGCCGATCTCATGTTGTGGCGCGCGAATGGTGGTCAACGGCACCGGATAAATCTTGGCGTAATAAATGTCATCATTGCCGACGATGGAGATATCCTCGGGCACACACAGCTTCAGTTCTTTCAGGGCCGTCAGAACAGCCAGCGCCTGAAGGTCGTTGAAACAAACGATGGCGGTCGGATAGTTGTCGCGGCTTCGGCCTTTGAAATAGTCCAGCGTTCTTGTAAAACTTTCTTCATAGTTGGACCCGACAGAAACGATCATATCTTTGTGAAACGCGAGCGTGCTTTCGCTGAACGCATGCCGGAAGCCCTCGATGCGTTCCTGGGTGTGAGAGGAGTTGGGCGGCCCGGCAAAGTGCACGATCTTGGTGTGGCCGCTATCGATCAAATAGGTCACGGCTCGTTTGATGGCTTTGGTATTGTCAATCGCAACGACGTTTGCCTGTATGCCCTTGACGTCTTCCAAAAGCACAAACGGATAGTTGATCATTTTTAGTTTAAACAGATGCTCGATTTCCGCCCGCCCTTCGACGGTTGGGGCGATGATGGCGCCTTTGATGTCTTTGGTGGAAAATAGATGCGACAGTTCTTTCTCACGCTCGTGATCGCTTTCCGAGCTGGCGACAATAACGGAGTAGCCTTTGCTATTCGCATATTCGCGCGCCCCGGTCGCAATCGAAGCATAAAACGGATAATTCAAGTCTTTGATGATAAGACCGATGCTTTTGTCCTGGCTCGTCTTTTTTAAATTCCGCGCAACACCCTTGGGACGAAAATTGAGTTCCTTCATGATCTTTAATATATGATCACGCGTTTCCGGTTTGACCGAGTTTTTCGAGTTGATCACAGCCGAAACTGTTCCCTTGGAATAGTTCGCACGTTTCGCCACCTCTGCAATCGTCACTTTTTTCATAGGCTGCTCCGATTTCCCGCGGAAATCACTTATTTTGAAACGGTTCATATTTACAGCAACAAGATACAAAATTTTTAGACGTAAACCAACGACGGAACCAAGTACAGCATTAATTTTTTGCTGCTCGAAAAATCAATGTGAGCATTTAGCCCGAGGCGATACTCATGCGAAAGACGAGTATTCGATGTGCTATCCATTTTTGTTTGATCCTCCTGGCCGCTGAACACGTGTGCTCATCCGGTTTGGCCGGCAAGGATCCGCTTCGTGACAATTCCGGCGCAGCCTCTTTGTATGATTTTACTGTCTACCTCTCCACCCAGAATGCCAAGGGCGCTTTTTCTCTTTCCGCCTCGGGCAAATCGGCGTCATTGCATGCGAGCTCACAAGATTATCCCGGCGTGCTGCGCGTTTTGAAACATCTGCAAGCCGACATCGCGCGCGTAACGAATGCCTCGCCCGAAATCTCGCTTGACAAGCTTCCCGCCGCAAAAGAAATCGTATTGATTGGAACACTCGGCAAGAATCCGGTGATCGACAAACTCGCGCAAGATAAAAAGCTCGATGTGAACGGCATTGCGGGAAAGTGGGAAGCCTTTCTCATTCAGGTGATCGAAAAGCCGCTGCCCAACATTGACCGCGCCCTGATCATTGCCGGCAGCGACAAGCGTGGCACCATCTTCGGCATGTACGATCTCGCCGCGCAGATCGGTGTTTCGCCGTGGTACTATTGGGCCGATGTGCCGGTGAAGAAAAAATCCGAAATCTACGTTTTGCCCGGACGGCACACGCGCGGCGAGCCAACGGTTAAATATCGCGGCATTTTTATTAACGACGAAAATCCGGCGCTGCTCGGATGGGTCAATAAAACCTTCGGCGGCTTCAATCATCAATTTTATGAAAAAGTTTTCGAATTGATTTTGCGCATGAAGGGAAATTTTCTCTGGCCGGCGATGTGGGGAAAGGCGTTTTATGATGATGACTCGCTCAATGCGCCGCTGGCCGACGAATACGGCGTGGTAATCAGCACTTCGCATCACGAGCCGATGATGCGCGCGCACGTGGAATGGCAGCGCTACGGCTCCGGCCCGTGGAATTATGAAAAGAACGAAGCCAAGCTGCGCGAGTTTTGGACCACGGGCATCAAGCGCATGAAGAATTACGAGAGCATTGTCACGCTCGCGATGCGCGGCGACGGCGACGAGCCGATGACGGAGGAAGCGAATATCGGATTGTTGCAGAGAATCGTCAAAGATCAGCGCGAAATTCTTGGGCAAGTAACGGGCAAAGACGTAACAACCATTCCGCAAGTTTGGGCGCTGTACAAAGAAGTGCAGGATTATTATGACCACGGCATGCGCGTGCCGGATGACGTGACTCTGTTGCTGTGTGATGATAATTGGGGCAACATTCGCAAGCTGCCTCAGCGTGATGAAAAACCCCGGCCCGGCGGCTACGGCATTTATTATCACTATGACTACGTCGGCGGCCCGAGAAATTATAAATGGCTGAACACCAATCAGATTTCCCGTGTGTGGGAACAGATGCACCTCGCGTACCGCTACGGCGCCAATCGAATTTGGATCGTCAACGTTGGCGACATCAAGCCGATGGAATTTCCGATTGAGTTCTTCCTGGATTACGCGTGGAACCCCGAACAATGGCCGGCGGAGCGATTGCCGGAGTACACGCGCTTGTGGGCGGAAAAACAATTCGGGCCCGCGCATGCGAATGAGATCGCAGATATTTTAACTCAATACACCAGATTCAATTCGCGCCGCAAGCCCGAGCTGCTCGCGCCGGACACGTACAGCCTGTTCAATTATCGCGAAGCTGAAACCGTTGTCGCTGAATACAAAGAGTCGGAGGAAAGAGCGCGGCGGCTCAGCGATGCTCTTCCCGCTGAATACAGAGATGCGTTTTATCAGCTCGTTCTGCATCCCGTTGAAGCCTGCGCGAATTTGAATGAGCTTTATGTCACCGTCGGCAAAAATCGGCTGTATGCGCAACAAGGCAGAGCCGCAACGAACGCGCTTGCTTACAAGGCCAAAGATTTGTTTGCGCGGGATGCCGCGATCACGCATTACTACAACAACGTGATGGCCAACGGCAAGTGGGCGCACATGATGGATCAAACGCATATCGGGTACACCTACTGGCAGCAGCCGGAAAAAAACGTCATGCCCGAAGTCAAAGAAATTTCCGTTCCGGCAGCGGCGGAGATGGGCGTTGCCATCGAAGGCTCGGCGCATTGGTGGCCGAATGAAAAAAGCGAAGCCGTGTTGCCGGAGTTCGATCCGTATCACCAGCAAACTTATTACCTCGAAATCTTCAATCGTGGGCAAACGCCTTTTGAATATTCAGTGCAAGCCGGTGGGCCTTGGGTTAAAATTGATCATGCAAAGGGAAAAATTGAAACCGAGAAACGTTTGTGGGCTAGCGTTGATTGGAAGAATGCGCCGACCGGAAAGCATCGCGTTCCCATCACAATCACCGGCCCCAACAACAGCCGCGTCGTGGTGCAGGCGATTATCAACAATCCTTCAACGCCAAAACGCGATGAAATCGCCGGCTTTGTTGAGAGCAATGGCTATGTTTCCATCGAAGCGGAGCACTTTAGCCGCGCCGTAGAGCCATCTCCTATCAAATGGCAGCACGTTCCGGATTTGGGACGCACGCTCTCAGCGATGACGCCGATGCCAGTTACCTCTCAGCCGCAAACGCCGGAAGGCAATAGCCCGCGTTTGGAGTATCAAATTCATTTTTTCAGCAAAGGCGAAGTGAAGGTGAAAGCCTATTTGTCGCCGACACTGAATTTTCACAATAATCAGGGCTTGCGCTACGCCGTTTCGTTCGACGACGAGCCGCCGCAGATCGTCAACATGCACGCCAACAAAACTTTTCAGGATTGGGAAGAATCCGTGCGCAACAATGTCACTGTTGAAGCTTCGAAGCATGTGTTGAATGAACCGGGAACGCATGTTTTGAAATTCTGGATGGTTGATGCGGGCGTGGTTTTGCAAAAACTGGTGGTGGAAACCGGCGAAGTCAAGCCGAGCTATCTCGGGCCGCCGGAGAGTTATCATCGAATTGGGATAAGCGGTAAGGGCAAGTAATGAGCACAAACTTTATCGTAACTATTCCAGGCATAAAAAGAAGCTGTCATTCCGCAGGAATCTTTTTCATTTCGAGCGCTGCCCTAATGCGAAAAAAGATTCTTTCAGAATGACATGTGAGGGGAGATTGAATAGTTCCACTCCATGTCACTGTCGTTTTCATTCTGAAAAATACAACCATGACCGAGCCTCAACAAAATTGGGCGCGCAATTACACCTACACTGCCGCTCGATGGCACTATCCCAAAACCGCCGAGCAGGTGCAGGAGCTTGTCGCGCGCTGTCGCAAGCTGAAGGCGGTCGGCACGCGCCATTCCTTCAACGACGTCGCGGACACAAACGAGGACATGATTTCGCTCGAGCATTTCGATCGCGTGGTGGAATTAAACCGCGAGCGTCGCACGGTGACGGTTGAGGCAGGCGTTCGATATGGGCAGCTTTGCCGGTATCTGCACGAAAAAGGTTATGCACTGCATAACTTGGCCTCGTTGCCGCATATTTCCATCGCCGGAGCGTGCGCAACCGCAACGCATGGTTCGGGAGATGACAATGGAAATTTGGCCACGAGCGTATCGGCACTTGAAATGGTCACGGCCAACGGCGAGGTGATGATTTTATCCCGCGAACGCGACGGCGAGAAATTCCACGGCGCGGTTGTCGGGCTTGGCGCACTCGGCGTGGTCACAAATCTCACGCTCGATATTCTGCCGGCTTTCGAGGTACGGCAAGGCGTATATGAAAATCTGCCGCTCGCGCAATTGGAAAAGAATTTCGACACAATTCTCGCGAGCGCTTACAGCGTGAGCCTGTTTACGGATTGGCAGAGCGACCGGATCAATCAAGTCTGGTTGAAGCGCCGTGTTTCAGAGAGCGCGCCGTTTGTGCCGGAACCGGAATTTTTCGGAGCGCAGCTTGCCACCCGCCAAGTTCATCCCATCGCTGGTCATCCGGCGGAATATTGCACCGGGCAGATGAACGTATCCGGCCCGTGGCATGAACGGTTGCCGCACTTCCGCATGGATTTCACGCCGAGCAGCGGCGAGGAATTGCAAAGCGAATATCTCGTGCCGCGGCCGCAGGCGCTCGCGGCCATCAACGCGATCGCGTCATTGCGCGGGCAGATTGCCCCGCTCTTGCAGATTTGCGAAGTGCGCACCATTGCTGCAGACAGTTTGTGGATGAGTCCGTGTTACAAACAAGCGTGCGTCGGAATCCACTTCACGTGGAAAAAGAATTGGGAAGCAGTCAGGAATTTGCTCCCGCTGATCGAAGAAAAACTCGCGCCGTTCAAGGCGCGGCCGCATTGGGGCAAGCTGTTTACAATGTCGCCGGCGCGCTTGCAGCCGCTTTATCAAAAAATGCCGGACTTCAAAAAGCTGCTGCATGAGTTTGATCCGCAAGGCAAGTTTCGCAATTCGTTTTTAGATACACACCTCTTTACAACCCAATCGTGATCAAGGATAAATCATGACTCGAAAATTCTTTTGTCTCGTGCCATTCATTTTGGTTGTTGCCGTTTTTGATTTGGGCCTTGCGCAATCACAAACAACAAGCATCGAGAACTGGCCGGATTACGTTTTCAACGATTACGATATACAACCCAACATCACTTACGCCACCGCGAACAATACCGAGTTGAAGCTCGATCTGTATCTGCCGCGCGATCGCAGCACGCCGAAACCGACGCTCATTCTTTTTCACGGCGGCGGTTGGGTGGCGGGACAAAAAGAGCGCAATGTGCTCTGGCTGCTTCCGTATTTGTCGATGGGCTGGGCCGCGATCAACGTGGAGTATCGCATTGCGCAGAACTCGCCGGCGCCGGCCGCGGTGGAGGATTGCCGCTGCGCATTGAGATGGGCGACCTACAACGCTGCGCGGTATAATTTGGATGCTTCCAAATTTGTGCTGACCGGAACTTCCGCGGGAGGGCATCTCGCTTTGATCACCGGCATGTTGCCGGCGCAATCTGTTTTTGATCGCCAATGCGCGACGAATGATAGCACGCGTTGGACAAATGGCCGAGAGCCGGAAATCAAAGTCGCCGCGATCGTCAACTGGTTTGGCATCACCGATGTCGCGGATCTTGTTGACGGCCCGAACGCCAAGCATTATGCGATGGAATGGTTCGGCAGCATGAGCAATCGCCAAGAACTCGCGCGACAAGTTTCACCGCTCAACTACGTTCGCGCCGGACTGCCGCCGGTCATAACGATTCACGGCGATCAGGATAACATTGTTCCCTACAATCATGCCGCGCAGTTGCACGCGGCATTGGACAAAGCCGGCGTGCCGAATCAGCTTGTCACGATTCGCGGCGGGAAGCACGGCGGTTTTGATCGACAAAGTTTTGTGAACAGCTTCGCGGCCATCAGAGATTTTCTGCGCAAGAATATTGTTTTGAAATGACGTGAATGACAGAAAAATGTTTGGCAGAAAAATTTTTAACCGACCGGCTTTATTTTTCTGCCATTCATTTTCCTGTCATGGTTTTCATGCAGAAAAACTTGACATTGCATAAGGTAGGATAGAGTGAAATTCAAAATTCCAATCTTTCTCCAAATCTTAGCACTGATCTTTTTATCTGGATTCGCATTTGAAATGAATGCACAAGATAAAGCTACGTGGCGCGGCAAACCATGCGCGGTGTCGCTCACGTATGATGACGCGCTCAATGTGCATTTGGACAATGTCATTCCCGCGCTCGACTCTTTGGGTTTGAAAGCCACGTTTTATTTGTCGGGATTTTTTCCCGCGTTTCGCGCGCGTGTGGCGGATTGGAAAGCCGCGGCGGCGAAAGGGCATGAGTTGGGCAATCACACCTTGTTTCATCCCTGCACGGGAAAACTGCCGGGCCGGGAGTGGGTGCCGCCCGACTATGATCTGGGAATTTATACCATGCCACGCCTGCTCGATGAAATCAAAATGGCAAACACATTGCTCGAAGCGCTCGACGGCAAAACGAAAAGAACGTTTGCCTATCCTTGCGGCGATATGAAGATTGGCGACGAATCGTATGTGGACAAAATAAAAACTGAGTTTGTCGCCGCGCGCGGAGTGAAAGGCAGAATGCCGAAAATTTCTGAAATCGATTTGTTCGACATCGATGCTTACGTCATCAGCGGGCAATCAGGTGAAGAGCTTGTTGCATTGGTCAAGCAAGCGATGAACAACAATGCCCTGCTCGTTTTTCTTTTTCACGGCGTCGGCGGCGAGCATGCTCTCGACGTGTCGTTGAGTGCTCATCGCAAGCTGTTGCACTTTCTCAAACTGAATGAAAAAGACATTTGGATCGCGCCGTTGGTGGAGATAGCAGAATACGTCAAACAACACGATCAAAGAACGAATGCAAGCTATGGCAAATAAACAAAAATTTTCACGCAAAGACGCAAAAGCGCAAAGGCGCGCAAAGAAAAGCTCTGTGCGTTCTTTGCGTCTTTATCCCGCCCTTGCGGGATGCGCTTTTATTTTGTGCTTCAGTTTACCTGCATTCAGCCAGAAGAATGAAAATTTCACCAACCCCATTTTAGCCGGCTTCTATCCCGACCCCAGCATTTGCCGCGTGGGCAGCGATTATTATTTGGCGACTTCTTCATTTTCCTATTTCCCCGGCATTCCGATTTTTCACAGCAAAGATTTGGTGAACTGGAAACAGATCGGTCACGTGATGGATCGCGCCGAGCAAATGGATTTGAACGGCCTCGGCGTTTCGCGCGGTATCTTTGCGCCGTCGATTCGTCATCATGACGGCGTGTTTTATGTGACCTGCACGTTGGTTGACAAGGGCGGCAACTTCGTGGTCACTTCCAAAAATCCCGAAGGGCCGTGGTCGAATCCGGTTTGGATTCCGCAAATCAACGGCATCGATCCCTCGATGTTCTTCGATGAAAACGGCAAAGCTTACATCATCTACAACAGCATTGCTCCGGATGACAAGCCGCTCTACAATGGCCACCGCACGCTGCGCATGTACGAATTTGATCTCGTCAACATGAAAGTCACGGGCGATGAAATGCTGCTCGTCAATGGCGGCGTCGATCTCAGCAAGAAACCGATTTGGATCGAAGCCCCGCACATTTTTCAAAAAGACGGTTACTACTTTTTAATCGCCGCCGAGGGCGGCACCGGCGATCAGCATTCCGAAGTTGTATTCCGCAGCAAAAGTGTTTCGGGGCCATACGTTCCTTATGAAAAAAATCCCATTCTCACGCAAAGGCATTTGGATCCCCGAAGAAAAAATCCCATCACTTCCACCGGCCACGCAGATTTTGTTGAAACCGAAAGCGGCGATTGGTGGGCAGTTTTTCTGGGATGCCGGCCGTATGACGGCGATTATTACAACACCGGCAGGGAAACTTTTTTAGCGCCGGTGCAATGGCAAAACGGCTGGCCGGTCATTAATCCCGGTTATGAGGAAGTGCAGTATCATTATCCGTTGCCGCTCGAGCCGGCATCGGAAGCCGTGGCGATTCCGCATCGCGGAAATTTTGTGTTCAGAGATGAATTTGAAACCGGCAAGCTGAATGACAACTGGATATTCCTGCGAACGCCGCGCGAGAAGTGGTACGGCTTGAATCATCGAAAAGGTTTTCTCTCCATGCAATTGCGCCCCGAGTCGTGCGCGGGAAATATGAATCCCAGTTTTCTCGGCCATCGCCAGCAGCATTTGCAAGGCACGGCCAGCGTCGCCGTGGACTTTTCGCCGAAGGCGGAAAATGAAAAAGCCGGTTTGTTGATCTTTCAAAACGAGAAGCACTTCTATTTTCTGTGCAAATCATTGGAAGGCAACACGGCAGCGATTCAGCTTTACAAGTCAGGCAGCGAGCCAATGGAACTGTTGGCTGCGCAAGCTATCAAAGAAGCGAAAACAGTTTACACTGCTGTCCGGTTGAGCGCATTTCGTATAGCCCAAAGGGCAAAAAGCGCCCAT
>CAYWGH010000016.1:0-135500 GCA_964457925.1 uncultured Cytophagia bacterium | reverse complement strand
CCTGGCGGATTTTGAACTGCCCACGACTGGCGGGTTTTCAAGTGCCCGATGACACATCTGGGCAAACGGAGTTTTGCAGTTAATTCAAATTACCTTTTCAAATATCCTCTTAGAAACCATATCAGATGCAAACTCCATATCAGATGCAAACTCCAATGAGGTGCAATATGAAAACGAACCCACTGCTTCATGCACTCTTATTAGCCTTTGGCTTTGTAATGCTGAACTGCAATAATAGTAAAGAAACAACCAAGCCCCTTGCTGAATCACTAGGTACAAGTTACTTTCCACTTAACGTTGGAAATGAATGGCATTATGAGGGCGTGGAATCCCAACCCAAAGCAATTTTTATTCTGTCAAGAATGGAGGCGGAGAGCAAAGAATATTTTCTTTTTTCATCTCGACAATCAGTACGAGGAGAAAATGGAATTTTTTACAGGCGAGTTGAAGATAAGGAATATTTGTATTTAGATTTTAACCGCCCTGTTGGCGACAAATGGCAACAGCATCCTGAGCAACGCTTTGCTCACATTGCCTCACGTAACGATACTATCTCCGTGAAGGCCGGCATGTTTACCAATTGCATTCAAATAATCGCGGAGAGTAAACTGGATAAATCGGAAGAATGGTATGCACCCGGTATTGGATTGGTAGCGTGGTGTCTTGAGTTTAAGCAGGGCGTTGTTATTGGTGGTTCTTTTCAACTATCCTCGGCTATCATAAATGGTAGAATCATCCCCTAAGCTAGTTTCAAACCAAGGTGTGTTTTGGCTTCCACTAGTTGAGAGAGATTTTATCGTATTTTGTGGAGGATTTCCATGAGTAAGCGCATTTGTTTCCGTTTTTATGCCGCTTTAGTAATTGTGATACTGTCTAGTTCGAGTATTTGCGTCGGCAGATTGTTTGGGCAGTCTTTGCCAGAATATGCCCCGGGTAGTCTAATCATTAAATTTACAACTCAGGCAATGGCCCAACCAATTCAAACATTTTTGTGCACGGAGATCGAAAAATGTTATCAAAAACCATACTTGGCTTGGTGCTGTTTTACGGCTTTGTCGTGAGCAATGTAAGCGCTCAGCACAACCTTTTCATAAAGGCCGGCGGCACTTATTCCTATCTCAGAGAGCCATCATACGGTGAGCCTGGCATGAGTTACCTATATGGAATCGGCAAGGATTGGCGTCTTTATCGCTGGATTCAATTGAGAACCGAAGTTCTGATTACAAATTCCGCCACGGCGGTGAGAAACAAATCGGTTCAACCCAGTTATTTGATCAGGGACTTTCCTTATCTTCCAAGCCAAGCAATCACGATAAATTATTATGATATCGATATTCAGTTGAGGTACGTGGAAATTCCGCTTCTACTCAAAGTGGAAAAATCGGTTCAAAAAAATATGAGCATTGGTCTGGAATTGGGCTATTCATTGAAATTTCCTCCAAAAGAGGCTTCCAAAGCTACCATTCTGAGAAGGATGAATTCCACGGATTTGACGGAGGAAGAGCAGCAAAATTTTCGCTTTGACTATCGCTTTACAAGTTGGCCCGGAGAGGACTACTCCTATCACGGAAGGGGATTATGTCCAAATTTCGGAATGTTCGTTCATTATTCAAAGTTCCAAATCGGCCTGCGTTATCAGGTTGATTATGTTGATTGGGTTTCAGAAATCAGGATCGGCGAAGACATTCCGCTACGAGTTTTTATTCTTTCAATGGGGTATCGATTTTAAAAGTATTTTGGCAAATTGTTTTTTTCTAATTCTCAAAAAAAGCCTTGACAAACCCGGAGCACTTTGATATGTTTCACGTGCCGCCTCAAATTAGAAGAGAGGCTCGGGGAAGAGCGATGTGTGTGGTTGCATCGCGGTGCGCAACTTGGACTCTCCACTCTCCACTCTCCACTCTCCACTCTCCACTCTCCACTCTCCACTCTCCACTGGAAGTATCACAAAAGTTGAACACCCGCCAGCCAGTGGTTTTTCAAAATCAGCGTTGAGGTGAAATCATGCGATACCGCATACTTTTCTGGCGATCCTCCTTTGTGGTCAGTTGCGTGTTCATGATTCTATTTCCCTGCACGCTTCCCGCACAAAGCCAATGGTCTTTTTACCCTTTGCAAATGGGCGATTTTTGGCGATACCAAATAAGCCGTGGGGGAATTTATGGCTACAATCGTGAAACGATTGTCGATTCTTTAATGATCGAGGGGGAGTGGTTCCGCATAAAACGCCTTCAGGAATACACCGGCGGGGAGGGCTTCACGTACTTGAGACAGCAGGATTCGACATTCATCACGGAAAGACCCGGTTTGGGTCAATATGCACCGTTTCGACGAGTGTACAAGATCGATGCGAATGACGGAGAAACATGGCTGGTCGAAATTTCACCGGATGATTCATCCCGAAAGGAATGGGCCCAGCTCGATTCAACCGCCCAAGTGACGATTTTCGGACGAGAACGGACAAGCAAACACTATCGTTTTTGGCGGGAGCATAACGGCGAACTGCAATCAACAAACTTCAGAGTACTGGTAGACAGTTTGGGCCTCGTCCAGGTAAGGGGTGGAGACGGCGGTGTAAGTCTTCATGACGTTGACTTGGTCGGCGCCGTCATCAACGGTGTCACTTATGGTGACCCGGTTTCAGTAAACGAAAACACCGGGCCTGTTCCCGCCGATGAGCTTGTTGTCCTTCACTATCCCAATCCTTTTTCTGCTGTCACGCAAATCGAGGTGAATGCCAAAAGCCCGCTTAACGCGCAATTGCTGCACGTCACCGTCTACAATCTGAATGGGCAAAAGGTGCGCAGCGTTTATCGCGGCCTTTTCAACACAAGCCGGCCATTTCGCGCGACGTGGAACGGGAATAATGATTTTGGCCGGCGTCTTCCCAGCGGCGTCTACTTTATTCAGGTTCGTCTGGGGCGGCAGGTGCAAACGAAGCGAACCATATTTGCTCAATAATTTCACAACGGCTGATCGTTTACGTCGAGGTGAGAGCCATGAAAAAATTTTCCGTCATTTGTGCCGCATTTTGTTTAGTTTCGAGCTTCCCCTTATTTTCACAAAACAAAACCGTATTTCATTATCCCCTAAATGACGGCGATTTGTGGGAATATTGGGAAGGACCGCGTTTTTTTCTTTACGATCAACGTAAGGTTATCGGTGATACTCTCTTGTCGAATAGCCAATCTTATAAGATCATCGAGATTGTTAGTAACCGGGGATATGGTGGTTTGATGTTTCAACGTGTTGAAGATCAATGCGTCTTTCAGGCGAAACCACGATTTATTCCCCCAGATTCGACGGCCTATGATGAGTTTTTATTATACAAGCTCGAAGTTGAAATCGGCGACTCTTGGCCGCATCCGGGACCGGACTACGACGGTTTTCTGGCGGATTCCGGTTTTGTCCAAGTCAATGAATTTGGATCATTAAACTTTGGAGGCCGAAGTTGGAATGGCGTGGCGTTTGCAAGTTACACATTGCCTGACACCGGCCTTTGGTTTCATTCCGATGTCATCTTGCTGGATAGTCTCGGCGTTTACAGCGACGCTTATGACGGCGGTTATTTGCAATTGCGCGGCGCGATCATCAACGGCAAACAATTTGGCACGCTTACCTCGGTTAGTGAGCGGGAGGCGGCTCAAAATGCTCACATTCCAATCGTTACTTCTTTCCGAATATTCCCCAACCCTGTCGTTTCAGGCATCCAGATCCAATTTGCGCTTAATCATCCCGATGAAATACAATTCGCTATTTTTGATATTTTGGGACGAGAGCTTTACCAAGCTCCGCCGCGTCATTTTGGTGTGGGCCTGCACAACTTGCCTTGGGGTGCTGCAAGTGAGCTTGACAAAGCAACCCTTTCGAGCGGCGTCTATTTCCTTGTTTTGAACACGGGTTTGAGCCAGCAATGGGTTCATAGATTCACCGTGGTGAGATGAAGCGGCATACTTTATTTCCATTTAGGGTATTAAATATCACAAAAAATTTACATGCTTTTTTCTGAAATAATTTTTATTAACGGGCGTTGTTAGGTTGTAAGTACAATTGGGTGATTGACAAATGCGGTCATTAGCTTTACCTGCCGCCGCCAAGGTTGAAAATAGCAAGGCCCCTTTACACTCTAACCAAGCGTGAAGGGGCTTTTTGTTTTTAAAGAGATTTTACATGTGTTCCTTGCAGAGTGCTGAAAAAGCTTTGGATCGTTCGATTTAATCATTTTTTACAAACTCAAACGACGACAACTCGGTAAACAAAAAATGAAATTCGTCCAGTTCTCCTTAATGCTTGCCGCCGCCATTTTGTGCGTCAGCACAAATTCTTTGAAAAGCCAGGGGCAAAAAGCAGACTATTTCCCCATGCACATTGGGGACAAATGGTTTTATGAGCATCGCACCGGAGGGGTGCATGGCACACATTGGGCCAACAAAATAATTGAAGTCAAGGATACAACATCAATAGAAGGTGAGAGTTATTTTATTTTTGAAGATCGACTTTACGATATTTTTTACGAACCTGGACGGGTCTATCTCACAACACATTATTATAGAAAGGCAGATAACAGCGACGTGCTTAAGTTCAGTCCCCTGGTAAACCATGAACAGCTTTACTATACGTTCCAAAAAGATTCTCTCTATCGGTCGTATCTATACGATGGAGAGCCTGATCTCGTTTACAAATGGAAGATAACGCTAGACGATACCAGCACCTTAATTCGTATACCCTCGGGTAATTTTCAGAATTGTTACGACTATTCTTTCGACCTTCTGATCGACGATGATGATATCGGGCTGTTTACTGAAAGAGCTCTGGCACCAGGCCTTGGATTCATATTCGAAGGGGCAGAGGGGGATCTTAATTTTCTTGTTGGTGCATATATCAACGGCGCCTTGTTTGGTGATACCACATTAACCTCAGTTGAGGAAACATCTCAATCACAACCGCCAAATCATCCTGTTTTATATCAGAACTACCCCAACCCCTTCAAGCACACCACACAGATATTTTTTTCTGTACCAAATTTTTGGACTTACCCCGTACAAGTTTCAATCTACGACATTCTCGGGCGTGAAATTGCAACATTTACATATGAAAAGCTGGGTGCTGGATATCAATCGATCCCATGGAGTGGGAGAGCCAATTTAGGAGAAGAAGTTGGCAACGGCATCTATATAGTCAGGTTAAATAGCGGCCGGTTTTCGCGAAGCATCAAAATTCATTATCTCAAGTGAGGAGATTATCATGAAACATCTAATCAGCCTGTTAGCATTTTGTTGTATCTGCAATGCCGCGCCAATTTGCTTTGCTGCCGATTGTGGAGGAGGCCAAATTGGAACTGGATTGGCTGCAAATAACACCGTTTTGATCGTTTGGGCCAAAACCGTTGACGATGCGAGTACATTCCCTAACTGGGCAAGTGGAATTCCTGCCGAGCTTTCGAATTTTTATAGTGTAATGTCGTACAATCAGCATACGATCACTACCAAGGTTGCAACTAAGAACGGGGGCTTTTTTGTATCCGATGCAGGCCATACGGTCGCGTATTATAAAAACATCTTTCAGTCTGGTCAGGGTTACGTTGGGCCTTTCGCAATTTTTGTGGAGGAAATGCTTCAAAAAGTTGAAAATGAATATGGTGCGAGTTATTTTGATAATGTCGATGCAATCGTCATGTTGATAACTGATGGTGGTACCGGCTGGTATTACTCAACTGGAAACTATACCGGAGTTGGAATTCTAGGCGTAAGCTATACGACTGGAAATGGAAAGACCTTTGGAAATAACGACGGTGTCAATTTGGAGTTCTTTGAAGGAGAAAACACGACCAAATGGAGCATTTGCCACGAGTATGGGCATTTTGTTGGCCTTCCAGACTTGGGAACCAAGTATGGCGCATATTCATTGATGCAACATTACAAAGTGAATGAGACAAACGAGGGTGCTGTGCCATTTGGAATAAAAGAAATCATCGATTTGAACTGGATTAACATGACTGATCAAACGCGAGCAAAAATTGTGTCTTCGAACACGACTGTAACTTTAAAAACCCGTCAGAAGCACGAATGGCCTAGTTGTGGCCAGAATAAACATACCCTCCACCTCTCAATACTATTTGATCGCGAATCATCAACGGTCCACCAATATCTATGATGGAACTTTTCCTGCTGATGGACTCCTTATTTGGCACGTAGACGGGACATTAGTTGACATCGAGTGTGCTGTCGCCTTGGATCCTACAAGTTATGGCTTCAATTTTGATCATTTGGATTTAGACGGGCCGCCCGGTTCAATACATCCCGACTATGATGGTGAAGGGTTGGCCACAGATTTTTATAATCCCACCAATAAAAAGCAATTCACCCCATGGACCAATCCGAATACAGATCGATATGGCAGTGCGACATACACGGGTGTAGCAATTGATAACATTTCGTACAATGGAACGGACATAACGTTCGATGTGAAGTTTAATTTTAATTCTGGCACGATTTCAGAAAATTCGTGGTGGAACGGCTCGGAAACCATCGGCGGCGACGTGACGCTCAACTCCGGCAAAACGCTCACAGTCACGCCCGCCACGACGGTCTCGTTTGCCTCAGGCGCCAGACTGACCGTCAACGGCAGCCTGGTTGCCGAGAGCAACAATCCCGCGCAGCGCATTACCTTTACGCGCAGCGGCGGTTCGGGTTCTTGGGACGGCATCTACATTAACTCCGGGAGCAGCACAAATGCCAGCACCCTGCGCCGCTGCAATATCGCGTATGCGGATGACGGAATTTGGATCACGTATACCGGCAACAGCAACAACGTCACCATCGACAAATGCCGCATCAGCGACAGCAGTTATGAAGGCATTTTGGTGAATGGAGCTACTTATTCCGGCGCCACTGATCATCCGATCATCAGCGACAATCACATTCATGACAATACCAATGGCTACGGCATATTTTTGATGAATTACGCCAAGCCGCTCATCACCGGCAACCGCATCGAAGACAACTACTGGGGCGGCATCTACGCGACGACCGGAGGATCAGCCACTGTTACGTTCAACTACGTCACCGGCTCGGATGAGGGCAATGATTTTGGGATGCACTTCGAAGGAAACAGCCATGCAGCGGTTCACCGCAACACCATCGCTGCAAATAGCGGCGGCGGTATTTACGCTGGCGCCAGCAGCAATTTGGTGGCTTACGGAGCCGGTGACAATAACGGCCGCAATAAAATCACTTCGAACTCAGGTGACGGCATTCATTCGATGGACAGCTCGCCCATCTTCGGCAAGGATGTAACGAACGAATGGGGCAATAATCATCTTCAGGATAATGGGGGCTATCAAGCGCGGCAGAGCGGCACAGGCCAATTGCGCGCAGAACAATGTTATTGGGCCGGGCAGCACGCGGACATCTCTGGAAATGTGGATAATGTTCCGTATCTAAGCACGGCTCCTTCTCCTGTGGGATGGGGACAGAGTGACGGGTATGACCCTTCCTTGCTCATCAGGCCGAAGCCAGATGAGCGATCTTCGATTGCGTTTTTGTCCAAAACAGGCGAGACGCAAATTGAATTCGATCCGGTAGAATGGTCGGCAAAATACAAAGCCGCCATGAAAGCCGGATTGGAGTTGGGTGATTGGAGTGAAGCCGCAGAAATCATCACCCAATTGTGGCGCGAGCTGCAGGATGCCCGCATTCCAGATATAGATTTTTCGTTGCTTGCAGATGATGTGGACAACTCAGAGATAGAATCTTCCATTCGTAAATATTTGGCGTTGACATTGGTGGAAAAGAGCCTGGCCGCGCGCAAGGTTGCACAAGCGCTCGATGACCTGGAGAGATATCGCCAAAGCAACACCGAGTGTGATACGGAATTGCTGGCAAACACCGGCACGATCAAATTGATGTTCCTGAATGATGTGGCAGCCGCGGAAGAAGTTTTGTCGCAATTGCAGATACGCGCCTCGGAAAACGATTTGTCGGCTGCCGCTCATGTGCGATCGCTTACGCTCCTGCTTGATAAGTATCGAAGAAATTCGGACGGCGCAAGCCTGCCGCGGGCAGCGAGTTACTCCGCAAGCGTGGGCGCAGAAAATCGAACGGCATTGCAAGTGGGGAATTATCCCAATCCCTTCAATCCAGAGACGCTTATACGTTTTTATTTGCACAAACCGGAGAACGTTCGTTTGGCTGTTTATGATGTGAACGGCCGGCTTGTGCGCAGGTTGGTGGAGGGCGAGCTTCCGGCCGGGGAGCAAACCATCTGGTGGAATGGGCACAATGCGCAAGGCCGGCCGGTGGGCAGCGGCATCTATTTCTATGAATTGCGCGCGGGCAACGAGGTGGTACGCGGCAGAATGACGCTGTTGCGATAAGGCCGTTTGGCCTTTTTCGCTTCCCGCAAAGATAAAATTCATCTAACGGCAGAAGCTGCGCGCGTATCACGATCAAACCGATACACTCTGCGGCTTCTGCCGATTGATAATTCTCAGATCACAATCGTAAATGCCGTTCCTCGTCCCGCCGCGCTTTCCACCGCAATTGTCCCGCCGTGTTCTTCCACGATTCGTTTCACCATCGTCAAGCCCAATCCCGCGAATCAACCTCGTGCATAGCATGCACTTTTTCCAGCAATTTTGTGCAAGTTTTGCACGATAAAATTTTTGCCGTAAAAAATATCATTCATTCAAATTTATAATTTATAAGCGCTTAAAATGAAGATTCATTCCCGGCACGTTAATTGTCATGCTTATAGATACCTTCATTGTAACGCTGGCAAGTGCCAGTGCAAAAGCACGGACCGGATCGTGATGCAGCCCTCATTCGCGAAAGGGAGGCTTGCCCGCAAGGGCGCAACTCATCCGGATTGGCGAGAGCAATACCCTGAAAAGGGTGCCATTCCGACCGGCGAGCGTCGATCCTGGATGCGGAGGATTGCCGCGCAACGGTACGACCGGTCCCGCTTTTTTTCACCAGAGTACGCTCATTCTTCGCGTTTCTCTCTCCATCTCCATTAAAATTTCCCGTGTTGATATTTGTTTGAGGAGGTTCATCATGCGCCGGCCCTTGAGAATCATTCTGGCCGCCATTTTTTGGGCTGTGCTCGCGCAACAATCCGCGTATGCCACCGGCGCGCTGTTCGTGCGCCCTTTGCGCAGCAATCAAACCTATCAAACCATCTGGATCAAAACCTATGACGCCAGCGTGATGATCCAGGATCAAATCGCGGTGACCCACGTCGATCAGATTTGCTTTAACGAAACCAATGACATTGTCGAGGCCACCTACATTTTTCCCCTGCCCGAAGGCGCGGTGATCACCGAGCTGGTTTACTGGCTCAACGGCCAGCGCTTCGTGGCTTCGGTTCGCGAGCGCCAGGCTGCGCAACAGGCGTATGACGAGCGCATTCGCCAGCTCATCGACCCGGCGCTGTTGCAGTATCTCGGCGACAATTTGTTCAAGTTGAATATCGCGCCCATCAATCCCCAAACCGATGTTCGTTTTGAAATCACTTATGCCGAGCTGCTGGCTTATGAATTCGGCAATGTGGATTATCGCTTTCTCCTGCGCACCACCGGCCTCTCACCGCGGCCGTTGCAGCGCGTCACGCTGAATATCTCTGCGGCCACGGCCAAAGAGTTCAAATCCTTCACCTCGCCCAGCCATGCCAACTCCACCGGCACGCAGATCACGCAAGTTTCTCCGAGCCAGTATGAAGTCATTTTCGGCGATGAGAATTTCACGCCGGATCGCGACTTCCTGTTGCGCTTCGAAACCAAGCGCGAGTCGGTTGACATGAATGTCATCACCTACACGCCCGTGGCCACGGACTCGTTTGGCGTGGACAGTTTCTATGCGTTGTGGATCACGCCGCCGGATACGATCGAGGCCGGAGAAACGCTGGCGCGCGACCTCGTGTTCACGGCAGATGTGTCCTCGAGCATGGAAGGCGAGCGTCTGGTGGAATTGAAATCCGCGCTCAACAGCTTTTTGGATCATCTCAATCCTGCCGATCGTTTCAACCTTGTCACTTTTGGCACCAACGTAGTAAAGTATCAACCGGATTTGGTGGCGGCGGAGGCCGCTGCGATCGCGGCCGCGCGCGCGTTTGTCAACGGCCTGAGCGCGCTGGGCTTGACCAATATTGACGGCGCGCTGCAAACCTCATTGCAGCAATCCTTCCGGGAAACCACTTCCAACAACTTGATCTTCCTCACCGACGGCTATCCCACCTGGGGCGAGCTGAACGTCAACGCCATTGTGGACAGCGCGGCGGCGCGCAACAAACACAATGTGCGCATCTTTCCCTTCGGCATCGGTGAAGACGTGAGCAAACCCTTGTTGATTGCGCTGGCGCGCGAGAACGGCGGTTATCCCACCTACATCACGGCAACTGACAGCATCGCGCTAGTGGTGGCGAATCATGTCAATCGCATTTCCAAGCCGGTGTTGTCGAATCTCGATCTTGCTCTCGGCGGCTTGCAAACTTATGATCGTTATCCGTTGGTGCTCTCGGATTTGTTTTTCGGCAATCAAGTCCTGCAATTCGGACGCTACACCAACAGCGGCTCGTTTCCAGTGACGTTGAGCGGCACGGCGCAGCAGCAGAATTTCGAGCTGACGAGTCTGGTGACATTTGGCCAAATCAGCGGCGGCAATCGCGCCGTGGCGCGGTTGTGGGCCAGGAGCAAGATCGATTATCTGCTCGAACAAATCGCGATCTACGGCGAGTTGGAGGAGTTGGTCGAAGCGGTAATTGATTTGAGCATTCGCTACAGCATTTTGACGAAGTATACCGCGCTGTATGTCGATCCCAACCCGACTTCGGTCGAGGATAATGAGCCGCAGCTTTTGCCCAAGACTTTTGTGCTGGAACAGAATTATCCCAATCCCTTCAATCCCGAAACCCAAATCGTCTTCTTCGTTCCTTCGAACGCCCAGCAACAGCGTGTCATGATCAAAATCTTCGACCTCACCGGCCGGCTGGTGCGGGTTTTATTTGATCGTGAAGTCGCGCCCGGGCGCTACGAAGTGATTTGGGATGGCCGGGATGAGCAGAACAATGAATTGGCAAGCGGGACGTATGTTTATCGGCTGGAGGCGGGCAATAACGTTATCACCAAAAAAATGTTACTCATTCGCTAACTTCAGGAGTGATCATGCGCAGTCGCAACCGGTTTTTGGCGCTTTTCTTGTCGGTATCAGGTTTCCTTTTCATCAGCTCGTTGCATGCCCAAGTCGAAGTCAAAATCATCGCCAGCAAGGATAATACGCTTTACGAAAATGCTTCCGGCTCATTCAGCAACGGCAGCGGTGCGGGGTTATTTGCCGGGCAAAATAATCACGGTGAAGTGAGACGCGGTTTGGTGGCGTTCGACGTTGCCGGAAACATTCCTGCCGGCGCTTTGATTCAAAGCGCAACTCTGAGACTCAACGTGTCGCGCGCGCTTTCGGGGGTTTATTCCGTTGCGCTGCATCGCGTGCTGGCGGATTGGGGCGAGGGCATGTCAGTGGCGTTTGGCGAGGAAGGCGGAGGCGCTTCAGCGACAACCGGTGATGCGACGTGGATTCACACCTTTTTCAACACGCAACGCTGGGCCAATGCCGGCGGCGATTTCGCCGCCGCAGCCAGCGCCGCGCAAACCATCTCCGGCATTCTCGGCTTTTACGATTGGGGATCGACGCCGGAAATGGTCGCGGATGTGCAAGCCTGGCTCGACACGCCGTCGGAAAACTTTGGCTGGCTGCTGCTGGGCAATGAAGCAACCAACGCCAGCGCCAAGCGTTTCGATTCGCGGAACCATTCCGTTGTCGAGAATCGCCCGGTGTTGACGATCGTTTATACCACAGCGACAAGTGTTCTGGATCAAGGCGATAGGATTCCCGCAAAATTCGAGCTGGCGCAGAATTTTCCGAATCCCTTTAATCCCGCGACAACGATTAAATATTCAATCGCACAAAATGTGAGCGTTGTCTTGCAGATTTTTGATACGCACGGCCGGTTGGTCAAGACATTGATCAACCAAAATCAGCCCGCAGGTTTTCATCGCGTGATTTGGGACGGCAAAACCGCAGCGGGTGAGATTGCCGCCAGCGGCATTTATCTTTATAAGATGGCAGCAGGTGATTTCGTACAAACACGAAAAATGGCTTTGCTGCATTAGTCTGTAAAGGAGGTTGTTATGCAAACGTTAAGAAAAATGTTGATTGTGCTCGGACTCCTGGTCTTGAGCAACATGGCACAGGCTTACGAATATCTCTACATCCAGCATCCGCAACAAACCTGGCGTGCCGGCCAAGGCACGATCGAGCAGGCTGTTATCTCGATCAAACCGCAGGGCATTTACATGGAGTATGGCTTGTACCTCACTTTTTCGGCGCGCAATTTGGGCTTCAGCGCCAGTGACAGTGTGGAGGTGCAGTTCTTTTTTGATTTGCCCAAAGAGGCGATCGTACACGATCTCTGGCTGTGGGTGGATGATCAAATCATGCGTGCCTTAATCATGGATCGCTGGACAGCCTCTTCGATTTATGAAGACATCGTCAAGCGCCGCCGCGATCCCGCCATTCTGTTCAAGAATGACGAGAACAGTTACGAACTGCGCATCTATCCCATGCGGGGTAACAAGACGCGCAAGATCAAGCTAACGTACTTGATGCCGGCGCAATGGCAGCCGACTTCAGTGATCGCCGGCTTGCCCACCAATCTGCTGCGCACGTCACGCACGCCGTTGTCGGTTTTCCATCTGCTGTTCTGGCCTCACACGGATTGGGTCAATCCGCGTTTGCAGGAATTCCCTGATCTGCCGTTCATGGCGCAACAAGACTCCATCTTCGGCGATTATGTGCGCGCCGAGATTCCCACCGAGGCGGTGGCCATTTCACTCAACTTTGCGCTCGACTCGCCCATGCAAAACGGCGTGTTTGTGAGCAAACTTCAAAACAATGATGAAGGCATCTATCAACTAGCGTTGCTGCCTTCGCAAGCGCTTGACTTGCAAGCTGCAAAAAAAGTGGCAATTCTGTTCGATTATGACGCCAGCAAGAGTACCATCACGCCCGCCGAGGTGCTTGCCGGCGTCAAGACCATGCTGCAAACCAGCTTCACGGCCGGCGACTCCTTCAATCTCATCTTTTCCCGCGCCACGATTCAGCGCGCTGGTGAGCATTGGTTCGCGGCCGATTCCGCGGGTGTGGCGCAGGCGTTTGCCAATGCCGGCGCCCAGCCCATCGCGAGTTACAGCAACCTTCCGGCGCTGCTCTCCAACGGCATTGATTTCGTCAAGCAACAGGGCAATGATGGCAGCCTGCTGTTGCTTGCCTGCTCTGATCAAGCCGGCTATTTTCTGGTGGCCAACCCTTTGCTTGAAGATCTGTTACGAAACCTCGATCCCGTTCCTCCGATTCATATTGCAGATTTCGCCGGCAACAACACGGCCTCCTACTGGAATGGCGGCAGATACTACTTTGGCAATGAATACTTCTACGAAAATCTCGCGCGCCGCACGGTCGGCAGCTACATCAGGCTGAACCAAGCCGGCAATTCATTTTCTGCTCTGCTGACTGGGGCCTCGCAGTCGCTCAGCGGTTTCATCGATGTTTTTGATCTTCACACCACGCTCGGCGGCGGCTTTTGTTATGGCCGGTTTGCATTGGGCAACAGCACGAACCACGCCGTTTATCTCGACCGGCCGATTCTGCAAGTGGGAAAATTCGCCGGGGAGTTTCCTTTTGTGATTGAAGCGTCGGGATTTTATCGCGGCGCGCCGTTTTCGCGCGTCATTAACCTCACCGAAAATGAAATGGCCGCAGCAGACACGCTTGCAGAGGAAATCTGGATTGGCAATCACATCGCATCGCTGGAGGCACAACCTTCGCCTTCGAATGAGATGATACGCGAGATTATTGATACCAGTGTGCGCGAACGCGTGCTCTCGCGCTACACCGCCTTTCTCGCGCTGGAGCCGAACGATACCGTCAAAGTTTGCACGGACTGCAAGGATGAAACCGTGCTGGTGCCGCCGACTTCGGTTTTTGCGCGTGAAGAGGCGCCGGCAGACTCGGTTCTGCAAGCGTATCCCAATCCCTTTAATGCCGCAACGACATTGCGTTTGCGCTTGCCGTCAAATCTCAAGTCCGGTGAGGTCTCTTTGCGCATCTACAACGTCACGGGACAAATTGTGCGTGTGTATGACGTGAATGTCGAGGCGGAAAACCGCTTGTTCCAATTCACCTGGGACGGCCGCAACGCTGCCGGGCAAACGCTTGCCACGGGAACATATTACGCCGTTCTACAGACGCACGCGCAAAGATACTCGGTGAAGTTGCTGATGATCAAGTAGAGGCGTTGGCTCTTCGAACTCAAGCACCATCCGGGTTGAGGGGAAAAAATTCATGGTTTTAGTTCTGTGAGCGAAAATAGCCGTATCTCCTTCCCACGGATCAAGGCGGCCAACGGGTAAACGCATGATGCAATTAAATGGTTTTGCCTGTTTCTTTCGTACCGTTCGAAAGCATTCAATGTCTTGCTTGTCTGAAAATTCGTTTGAAAACAGTTAAGGCAAGTCTCATGAAAAAACTTCTACTTCCCTTTCTGCTGCTCGCCGCCCTGCCCGCCTTTGCCGACGGTATTATGAAAATCAAAGGCCAGGCGTCGAGCTATTTGCAGCCGCAACAGGTGATGGTCACAGCAGACATCAACAACCAAGTCGCCGCGACGGTCACACAACAAACCTTCGTGAATCCCTGGCGGCGGCATATTGGGCTACAATATGGCTTTCCCACAGATGTCAATGCCAGCGTGATTCAGTTTCGCTGGAAAATTGGAGGCGCGTGGCGCACGGCGCAAATCACCGGCGCGCCGCAAGATTCCAGCGGCATCATCGATCCCGGCGGCGACGTTGATCGTTTTTTTCTTGATTATCTTGGTGAGGCGCCGTTTTTATTCGCCTTTACAGACTCGCTGCCGCCAGACTCGACTCTTATCGTCGAACTCACTTACATCGAACTGCTGGATTATCGCAACGGGCAAGTGGTTTATGATTACCCACTCGATTTGAAAGCGTTTGCACAACGGCCGCTGGAGAGCTTTGCGCTCGATCTGCATCTGCGCTCGGAGCGCAATCTTGTCGGGTTGTCGAATCCTTCCCACGGCGCGGTGGCGAGCAGCTTCAGCGACAGCATGGCCGCGCTTTTCTTTTCTCAAGAGAATCTGCCGGCCAACCGCAACTTTGTGGTGAATTATCAAGTCAGCCAGACGGATCTGGGCGTGTTTTTACTCTCTCACAAACCACAGAACGAAGAGGGCTTTTTCATCATGCTGGCGGAGCCGGATCCAAATACCTCACAGGAAGAAATTATTGACAAAGTCTTCACATTCATTATTGACGTTTCCGGCAGCATGTCCGGGCAAAAAATTGAACAAGCGAAAGCGGCTGCGCTTTTCACCGTCGATCATTTGAACGCGAGCGACCGCTTCAATGTGATCAAATTCAACTCATCTGTTACAAAATTCCGCTCGAATCCCGTACCTGCAACAGACGGTGAAATTACCGCCGCGCGCAATTTCATCAATCAAATTCAAGCCACGGGCGGCACAAACTTGCAGGCGGCTTTGCTGTCCGGCTTGAGCCAGGACATGAGCGACACCACGGCCAACATCATCATCTTCATCACCGATGGCATTGCCTCGCTCGATCAACAGGCGGTCATCAACGCCAACACGCATAACGTGCGCATTTTCGTATTTGGCATTGGCGCCGATGTGAATGAAGCTTTGCTTACTCAAGTTGCCGCGAACAACAACGGTATCGCCGAGTTCTTAGGCAACGATGAGGTTACCAGTCGCATCAGCGCATTTTACAGTAAAATTCGCAATCCGTTGTTGCAGAACATTCGCATCGATTTCACGCCGGCGGTGGCGAGCGAAGTGTATCCGTTACAGTTGCCGGACATTTATGTCGGCGAGCAGCTCGTGGTGTTGGGACGCTACGCCCACCCCGGCCCGGCGAATGTGACGTTACTTGGCGATGGCGCCGGAACGCCGGTGCGCTATGATTACAGCGTGAATTTCACCGCAGACTCGCTGACGAATCGTTTTCTGCCGCGCATGTGGGCAAAATACAAAATCGACGCGCTGCTGGTGTTGATGGCAGGCGTGCCGCACGGCTCAAATCAATGGGAAGAATGGAAAAAAGAAGTCATTCGCCTGAGCCTGCTTTACGGTATTCTCACACCGTTCACGAGTTTCACCGATCCGGGCCCGCCGCCTACCAGCGTCGCAGAATCTTCGCATGAAGTTTTTGCACCGCCCGCGACTTTTGTGCTGCTGCAGAATTATCCCAATCCTTTCAACCCCAAAACGCGCCTCACGTATGTTTTGAACGAAGGCCCGGCGCGCGTTACGCTGAAAATCTATGATCTCAACGGCAAGCTGGTGCGCGTATTGATTGATGCCGATCAAAATGCGGGTACGCACAGCGTTGTTTGGGATGGCTTGGATGAATTTGGAACCGTGATGGCCTCGGGCGTGTATTTCTGCGTTTTGGAAGTCGAAGGCATGAAGCAGATGAAACGGATGGTGTTGTTGCGTTGACCCGATCATTTTTGTGAAATTCTCAAGCCTCGCTCATGAAACGAATCAAGGTGAGCGAGGCTTTTTTGCCTTGAAAAAAGGCTTTAGAAAAGAAAAAAGCTTTCGTATCTTCGCGCTATTCTTTTGCACAGACTCACATCATACGAAAGCGGCATTCATGGCACTACGCGAAAAGATTCTGCGTGCGGCTCCTGTGATTTTGGCGTGGGGCGTTCTCATTTTGATTGCGCGGGCCGGGGTTTTCACCGAACAATTTTATGGATTGCCCGTCTTGTTCGCGCTCATCAGCGTTGCTTGCGCATTTTTTCCAGTGCCGGTGAATGTGTTGGTGCTATTAGCAAGCCAATCAACCGATGGCCTGTCTGTGATCGCGGTTGCAACCGCGGCGACATTTTTTGCATTTCTATTGGAATACGCCATCTATGATTTCATCGTCCGCCGGGGCAAAATGCTCGATGTGAAAGACATCAAGCTGGTATCAAAGCTGTTCGCCGGCTTCGACAAATATCCCTTCTCGATTATCGCCATTGCCTCCTTTCTGCCGATTTCATCCGAGCCGCTGCGTTTATATGCCATCTCTTCAAAATATAACAAGTATCACTTTGCCCTGGCCGGGTTGGTGGGGCGCGCCTTTCGCTTTGCTTCTCTGGTTTGGATCGGCGCGTTGTTCGGTACGCCGGACTGGCTGATCGTGCTGGTAGTGCTACTTCCCGGCGCCCTGTTGTTGCTGCTTTACGGCATGCGCAAACTCAAAACTGCGCGGTCGCGCGCCTAAATAGCGATATTCGGGTATCATAGCTTTGCGCATTACCGCCGCCGTTTTCGGCGATTAATCCCGCCAAATTCGCCTGTAACCAAAAGTCGTTCTTGCACGTACAAGCTCTGCCACTAAACAGGAGCTTGTATGCCCCCCATTATCGCAACGCAAAACTTAACACGCCATTTCAATCGTGGCCGCGTTAAAGCTTTGCAGAATGTCAGCCTGACCGTCGCGCCTGGCAAAATCTTCGGCTTGCTCGGCCCGAACGGCGCCGGCAAAACTACCTTTATAAAAATTCTGCTTGGTTTGCAGCGCGCGGACAGCGGCAACGCCACGCTGTTCGGTATTTCCGTCGCAAATCCCGAGGCGCGCACGCGCGTGGGCTACCTTCCTGAAAACCACCGCTTCCCGGAATTTCTCAGCGGCGCGGCGCTGCTCGATTATTGTGGCCGGTTGAGCGGCATGGCGAGCAAAACCGAGCGATTGAAACGCGCCGAATTGTTACTCAAGCGTGTTAAGATGTGGGAATGGCGTGATTCGCGTACAAAAAAATACAGCAAGGGCATGTTGCAGCGTCTGGGCATTGCGCAAGCCCTGCTGCACGATCCCGAGTTGATCATTCTCGACGAGCCTACGGACGGCGTCGATCCCATTGGCCGCAAGGAGATTCGCGATCTGCTGGTCGAACTCAAAGCGCAAGGCAAAACGGTTTTCATCAACTCTCATCTGCTCTCCGAAGTCGAGATGATCTGTGACGAAGTCGCCATTCTTAACAAGGGTATATTGCTGCGCCAGGGCACGGTACAGGAGTTGACGATTTCAGATCAGCGCTATCGCTTGCAGGCCTCCGTGAAAGATGCCGCATTGATGCAGCAAATTCGTGCACGCGCCAGCTTTGCCGAGGCCAACAACGGCCATCTCGATCTCGTGGTATCCGGCCCCGAGCCGTTGAATGAAATTATCGATCTGTTGCGCCAGCATCATACCTTGATTCAGGCCATCATTCCGCACCGGCAAACGCTCGAAGAAAGTTTTTTTCAAACGATTCAGGGCACGGACACCACAGACTTAAACATGGTCTTTTCCGCTGCCGCAGCGAAAACACAGGAGGGTAAATCATGAATCAGCTCTGGGCCGTTTGTTATTACACGTTCCGTGAATCGCTTGCGCGCAAAACCTTTATCGGTTTTTTTATTGTCTCTTCCATCGTGCTGGCCGTTTTGCTGCTGGCTTTGAATGTCGATGCGGTTGACGGCGCGATAGCCTCACTCTCGCTTTTCGGCAAAGAGGCCGAGGGCATTGATGTCAGCGTGGATAAATTCGTCATTGGCATCGAATCGGTATTGGCGGGCGCATTGTTCACCGGCGGTTTGTTTTTTTCGATCTTCGCAACCGCCAGCCTCGTGCCCAACATGCTGGACAAGGGCAACATTGACTGGCTGCTGGCCAAACCAATTTCACGCGAACGGCTGTTGTTTGGGCGTTTTCTCGGCGCCCTCGCGATTGTCAGCTTTAACGTGTTCTATTTGATCGGCGGGGCCTGGCTGATTCTCTCGCTCAAAACCGGCATGTGGCATTGGCCGTTTTTGCTCAGCGGCGTGATGATCACCGCAACCTTTGCAGTGTTGTACGGCTTCATGGTTTTTCTGGGCGTGACGCTGCAAAACTCGGCCGTCACGATCATGGGCGCATATTTGATCACGTTCTTCAGCCCGTTTCTGTTCAAGCGCAATCAAATTTATGCCTTGCTCTCTGAAAAAATCTATCAATGGCTTGTTGACGGGCTTTATTACATCACCCCCCGCACGTTCGAACTTGGAAAAATGGTAACGGAAACGGTGATGGGCGAACCGGTGGCAAGCTGGGTGCCGCTCTGGCATTCGCTGCTCATCGGCCTTTTTTTCTTTGGCCTGGCAGTTTTTTCTTTTAAACGCAAAAATTTTTAGGGAGACCCTTCCATGCGAAACCGATTTTTCTTTGTGCTGTTTGCCTTTCTCGCCATCACGGCTTGCCAGCGTAAGCAAACAGAAATTCCGCTGGCGGCGCGCGAAGACTTTAAACATCTGCCGGCGGCGAGCTCCATGATTTTTTACAGTAATGTCAGCAAAATTGCGCAGTCACCGCTGGCAGAAGAAATATTGCAGGCGCTGGAAGAACGCATGCACGAGGAATGGCGCGACAGGGATATCGAAGAATTCAAAACCGCCACGGGCTTCGACCCACGCCGCGATATTCATACAATTTTGGTTGGCGCCGCACTCGCGCCAAAGGCAGAGCAGGATTTCTGTGTCATCGTTCATGGCAAATTTGATGAACAACGTCTCAAAGATTATCTGAAACAGAAAAGCCTTGAGGAAAAACAGGATCTGCCCTGGCAGGAGGAAACGATTGGCGCGCATATAATTTATACGTCCGTCAACGGCAGTGATAACCGGGCATGGTGCTTCGCCGACGCCAAAACGTTATATGCCGGCGATCGTGATTGGATCGTGGCTCTGTTGCAAGGTGAGAAACCAGAGACGCGCGGTGTGCCGGCAAACATGCTCGCGGAATTGGAAAAGAAAGTGAGCTATGGCGATCAATTCTGGTTTGCAGTCGAGATTACGGAAGACATGAAGAAGGCCGGACACGTTCTCGAGGAATTACGACAGCAGTTCCCCAAGTTTGAAGATGTGAATGCCGTGGCATTCTCAGCGCGCGTTGAAAAAGGCGTGACGTTCGCGGGTGAAATTGACTGCGGCAAGCCGGAGACCAGCAAGCTTTTGGTCGATTTAATGCGGGGAGGGCTGGCCGCGGCAAAACTCTCGGTTGCAGAGGATCGTCCGGCAGTTGATGCGTTGAACAGCATCAACATTGATCAAAAAGACAAAAAGACCATTGTGCGCGGCCAACTGAGCGAGGATTTTTTCAAGAAGTTGCGTGAGCAAAAATTATTCATTTGGAATGAAACGTTCGCGCATCGCCGGCCGCACGGCGAGATTTGACTCTTTCGTGAAAACCATTTCCAGAAAGCCCAACGCGGCACCTTTTAGAAATTCGTTTTGATATTAAAAAGGCCCGCGACGAAAATGCCGTCGCCGGGCCTTATCAATTAGTGCGGCCATCATATGGCAGAACCCTGCTTCGGAGATACTGATCATGAAAATCCTTGGCCTTGCCGCGATCAAGATTGGCGTAGCAATAGATACAACCGTGCGGACAGCTATCATAATAGCCTAAATCGCGGCTTTCAAAACAACCGCAATCGTCGCGTGTGGGCGTTGCTTTCAACATGCGATAACGCTCCGGCGCAATTTGCCGTATGATTTCTAGATCAACGCAATGGGCTTTTTCTACGAGCGGAATTTCACAAAGCTCATCCTGGCAACAGGAATAAAGCTGCATGCCGTTCGCTGCGGCCAGCCCAGCAAGCTGTCGAACAAGGACAAGCCGTTCACTCAACTCCGCATCACGAAAGGATAAGCCGTACTGCCGGCTCGCCCTGGCAAAGTTGCGCTGCACCTTCTGGTACCAATTGACAAATGAAAAATAACAGCGTGTGGTGGCGCCGCGCAATCGTTCCGCCAACTCACCGAACTTCTGCATGTGATAGCCGCCCGGCGTCTGATCGGACAACACGATTGGATCATAACGCCAAAAAATTTGCCCGGGGTAACGCGCGGCGAAACGGTGAAACGTTGCGACGGCAAAATCAAGCGGCGGGTTATTGGTCTCCAATGTTTTGGGCAGGCCGTTGATGGTAAAATGAAAATAGTAAGCCCGATCATAAAGTTGATCGAGCCGGTCGAGATGCTTTTCGAGCGGATGAGGATTGCGCGTCCAAAACACCATGAACAAAACATGCTCAGGTTGCAAAGAAAGGCGAACAGGTTTAAAACTTATCGGATTGGGGTAGACAACTTCACCCTGCTCGATTTGCTGCATGAACCAGTCGGCATAGTAGGCGGGAATATCGGTACGCCGTGAGATGGAAATAATGCGCGGCATTGTGCTTTTTCTGTTCGCCATGTTTGTTTGCCAACACAATCTTCAACTAAAACTTCCAATCTGATTTTCGCTCACCGACCGGGTTCACAAAAGCCGCGGGCGAGATTGCATTATGATGTTCGTTCGGGCTTTGCTTCTGGATGCGAAATATCCACAAGCGCTCACCATTTGTTTCAATTCTGTTCCTTCGAGAAATCCACTTTGGGTGCTTGCTGCGCTTCCGCCGAGGCTTCGAAATAAGGCTTCTGATTGAACCCAAATATGCCGGCAATGATGTTGGTTGGAAACGTACGTGCGGTGCTGTTGAAACCCTGTACTGTTTCATTGAATCGCCGGCGCGCGGTGGCGATGCGATTCTCCGTGCCCTCGAGCTGTGTTTGCAAATCCAGATAATTCTGATTGGCTTTCAGCTCGGGATACCGTTCCACGACCACGAGCAGCCGGCTCAACGCCGAGGTCAGATTATCCTGCGCCTGCTGGAAGCGTTGAAATGCCTGCGGATCATTCAACAGTTTATCAGTATCGACGTTGATCTCGGGGCGGGTTGCGTTGGCGCGCGCTTCAATGACGCTTTCCAGCGTTTCCCGCTCGAAATCCGCCGCGCCTTTCACCGTGGCCACGAGATTTGGGATCAAATCCGCGCGGCGTTGATAATTGTTTTGCACTTCCGCCCAAGCCTGCTTTACTCCTTCATCGAGGCCAACCAGCTTGTTATAGTTGCCGGAGAAAAAACGGTACAGCAGAAAACCCAAAACAACAACAACACCCAGGCCAATAAGAAACTTTTTGCCCATTGTCCAATCCTCCTTCGACCAGTTTAGATGAAATTTACATACGATCAATACACTCGGTAAGTTTTTCGATTTGTGCGAGATAGTCTTCCGTCAATTTCCACAATTCCTCGCGATACGGGCGGCTCTCGTGATCATGCAAACGCAGCAAAGGCGCGATAAAACTCTCTTCCAAATTTGCCGCGCGCGCGACTTGCTGGAAAAGCGCTTGTCGTTTCGCAGGAATCTCTTCGTTCTTTAAAAACAAAAAAGCTTCGAAGAGCGCGTACAAATCGCTGATCGAGCGGACCAGCAAATCGTGCAGAGCGTTGCGCTCAGAACCGACGCTCAAAAAACCTTTCCACAAATGAACCAGCTTGCCCTTGATTTCGCGCTCGAGTTGCAGCCGCACGTGCTGAGGTGAGGGGGATAAATCCTGCAGCACGTCTTCACCAAACAGGACACGATAATGGCGTTTCAAACTCAAAATCTCGATGGGAAAGCTATCGAGTGAAGCGCGTAAGAAGTCACGTGTCAATACCAAAGGCGCTACCACGCCGTGCTGGCGCCATTTTTCGGTTAACGGAATGGCGGCGCGCAGCTTGTTCATGGCTTCGGGCTTGAGCATGACCAGAAAATTAATGTCCGAATTTTGATCGGAATATTCGCCGCGCACGACGCTGCCATAAAGAATGATTGCTTCCAGTCCGCTGCCAAAAGCCGTTTGCCAATCGGTGATGTACTCCGCAAAAATCGTTTCCGGAGTAGCCGGCATTTTTTTCATGATTATTCTTCTCTACTTTTGTCACGCCTCTTCGACGTATGTCGAAATTTGCGCATAGAACATTTTAAGCTTGTGAAGCGTGCAATTAAGATAATCACGCTTCGACAAGCTCCGCCTGCGTTGCAATCAACCGGTTTCTTGACATTGCTTTGTTTTAAAAACTTCCACCCGCCCCTCCCCCGCCGCTGCGGCCGCCGCCGAAGCCGCCAAAACCGCCCCCAAAGCCGCCGCCTCCGAAGCCGCCCCCCCAACCTCCGCCGCGATAACGCCCGCCGCCAAAGCCGCCGGAATACAACATCGGCCCGAGCAAACCGGACCGCGCAAGAATAATGAGAATAACGATGATAATGATCAGCGTTGTAAACGAAAGCTCGCCCTCCTCTGATCGCCGGCTGTAACTGGGTCGAATCGCGCCCGTGATTTCAACGCCGGCATCCTCAGCAATCACGCCCACGATCACACGCACGCCTGCGAGCAAACCCGCGCCAAAATCATTGCGTTGCAGTTCGGGCACCATGTAGTTTCGAAAAATTCGCCCGGCGGTAATGTCCGGCAAAATGCCTTCGAGGCCATAGCCGACTTCGATCCGCGCTTTACGTTCCTTCACGGTTAAAAAGATCAAAACGCCGTTGTCTTTGCCCCTTTTGCCGATGCCCCATTTCTCGAACAGACGAATGGCGTAATCCACATAATCGTAATCACCGATGGAATCGATGGTAACCACCGTGACTTCCGCGCCGGTTTTCTGCTCGAGCTCTGTCGCCAATGCTGTGATTTGTGCTTCAACGTCGTCCGGGATCACATGCGCGAAATCATTCACAAATCCGATCGGTTCGGGGAAATTTTGCGCGCGCGCTGGTGCGCCGACCCACAGCAGTATCGCAATGATTCCGAAACTTTTGATTCGCATATTCTCCCGCTTTACATCCTGCTGGCAAATGTTATGATCATTTCAAACCGTGCAATCAATTTTATAACGCAATTTATTCACTTCCGCCGCTTTCATTTAGTATCCCTCAGGAAACAATCTCACTCCAATGAATCAACCCCAATTCATGCTTATGGTGCAATCGGCGCAGCCGCGGAATGACGCGAACGCGAAATTGATTCTTGCCGGTATAATTGGGCACGACAGCGCGATACTCGTAAATGCCGTGTTCATGCGCCTTGGCCAGGCGCATCGCCACGACTTCGTTATCAGGAGCCTTGTAATTTTTTCGTGATGATGCCGGATAAAGTTCCACCTGCACCATCTCGGGAGACAAGCCGGCCAAATATATCTTGGCCGAAAGATTTACTTGTGAGCGGTCAATGTGGCCGTTAAGCGAGGGCAGTTTAACGATCTCCGCGAATTGAATCAACGGCCAGTACGAACGCAGCAGAGCTTTTTCTCCGGCAAGATTTACAGCCGGTGCAAAACGTTTTGCCGCATGCTCGATGCCGCGCTGAATGCTTGGCACATAAAGCTGCTCGACATATGCTTTGACCATTGGCGCTGAAGTAAAGCGTGGAATCAATGTCGCCATGGATTCCTTCATGCGTTTAATCCAACGCCTGGACCAGCCGGCGCGATTGCGCTGATAATAAAGCGGTATAATTTCTTTTTCCAAGACGCGATACAGATCTGTCGCGTCTGCAGCATCCTGCTCTGCTTCGCTTTTGTATGCATGCGTTGCCCCGATCTTCCAGCCATTCTTCCCATTATAACCTTCCTCCCACCAGCCGTCAAGCACGCTGAAATTAATTCCGGCATTCAAGGGCACTTTTTGGCCGCTTGTGCCGCTGGCTTCCTGCGGCCGCCGCGGATTGTTCAGCCAGACATCCACGCCCTGCACGAGATAGCGTCCAGCGTTCATATCATAGTTTTCCAGAAGAACAATTTTGCCTTGAAACTTTTTACGCAGCGCCAAACGGTGAACGCGTTGCAAGATCGCTTGTCCGCCGGCATCGCGGGGATGCGCTTTTCCGGCAAAAATGATTTGCACAGGACGCTTGCGATCGCTGAGGATTTTCTCCAGGCGTTTCAAATCATGAAAAATGAGATCCGCGCGCTTATAGGTCGCAAATCGCCGGGCAAAACCGATGGTCAAGGCTTCCGCGTCGAGCAGCTTCATGGCAGATTGAATCTTATGCGCCGGCTCGCCGTTGCGTTTGTACCGCAATGCCGTTTGCTCACGCACGAACTGTATCAGAGCATGCTTACACTCTTGATGTGTGCGCCACAAACGCTCGTCGGGAATGTCATGAACTCTTTGCCAGAGTTTAGGATCATCAAGTTGGTCACGCCAGCCGACGCCCAATTGCTCCGCATACAACTCAGCAAACGCCGGCGCGACCCATGATCCCGCATGAATACCGTTGGTAATTGCGGCAATCGGCAATTCAGCGTGCGGCACCTCAGGCCAGAGATGCTGCCACATCGCGCGTGAGACTTCGCCGTGAAGCTGACTCACGCCATTACTCAAAGAAGACAAACGCAAGGCCAGGACGGTCATGCTGAAATGCTTGCGTTTTTCAGCATCACTTTGTAAACCCAAATGCAACAAGGCCGGCAAATCAATTTGCAGTTCCCTGCAAAAATCGGCAAAATATTTCTGCATGAGCGGCAACTCAAAAGCCTCATTGCCGGCGGGGACCGGTGTATGCGTGGTAAAAACCGTATTCGCCGCCACAGCCTCCTGCGCTTGCTGAAAATCAAGCGCGTGTTCCAGCATTAGAGCGCGCACTCGTTCAAGACATGAAAAGGCTACGTGGCCTTCGTTAAGATGCCAGACGGCGGGCTTTATACCCAATGCAGCCAGCGCCTGCACTCCGCCCATGCCCAAAACAATCTCCTGCGCCATCCGTGTTTCACGATCGCCGCCGTATAACTGATAGGTGATTTGCCGATCTTTCGGATGATTCGTGGACACATCCGTATCGAGCAAAATCAAAAAACACGAGCCGACCAGCACCAGCCAGGCTTGTGCATGTACCGTGCGCCCGGCCAGCGTAACGGACACCACCACGCGTTTGCCGCTTTGATCGCGCAACGGCATGACCGGTATTTCATCAAATTTGAGCTTAGAATAAATTGCATGTTGCCGACCTTGCGCGTCGATGCCTTGCGTAAAATAACCGTGCTTATACAACAAGCCCACGCCCACCATCGACACACCGAGGTCGCTCGCCGTTTTAAGGTGATCGCCCGCCAGCACACCCAAACCACCAGAATAAATCGGCAAGCTTTCATGCAAGCCAAATTCAGGAGAAAAATAAGCGATCCAAGCGCCGGCGTGTGCGGGATGGGTACGCGCAAACCACCGTTGTGAAATTTCTAAACCGTCATCGAAACGTCCCAAAACTTTATGAAAGTGCTTGATAAAACCCTTATCCTTGCCAAACCGCTGCACGGTTCTCGCACGCTCGCGCAACAGCTTGACGGGATTATGATGCGTCTGCCAATGTTTGGCATCGATCGCGCGGAACAAAGCCTGCGCTTCCGAATCCCAACTCCACCACAAATTATAAGCAAGTTCGGGTAACCGATCGAGCGGGTCGGAACACGTTATGGGATATTTTTGCGCTTCGTGAAATCTGGTCAAACTGAACATACTATTGACGAATCTCCTCGGGAAGTGGAAAACCGGCGAGTCCGGACAGATGTCGAGCAATTCGACGGATAGAAAGATGGGTATGGTGAATCAATTGTTCGCATTGGTGCGTGCAGATTACCATATCACCGTCAAAAAATCAAGCGGAAAAATATATGGCGGCTGCGATTGCGTTTCATTTTGCTTGCATCTTTGCCGTGTTGGAATTATCTATGGCCTCAACAAAATCAATTTCAGGTCAAAACTCGCATGCCGCAAGAAAATCCTCATTCTGGCCGCGCTTGGGACGAACAAAGCTCGCAAACATTCATCGATTACGGCAACTACTTTGTGCCTGAGCGTGAAGTTCAAATACAAACTCTCGTTGCGTTGATTCCGCCGCGCACGCATACATTTCATGTTTTGGAGCTTTGTTGTGGTGAAGGTTTGCTGGCCGAAGCCGTACTGCAGCACTTCACAACAAGTATCGTGCATGGTTTCGATGGTTCACGCGAAATGCTGAACAAGGCACAAAGCCGCCTCGCCCGTTTTGGTGAACGATTTGATACGGCTCTCTTCGATCTGGCTTCTTCCGCTTGGCGTAAATTGCCGTTTCCTGTTCAGGCCGTGCTCTCCTCCCTAGCAATTCATCACCTGGACGGCAATCAAAAGTTCCAGCTCTATTGCGATATATTTGAACTGTTGGAATCTGAGGGAGTATTCCTTATTGCAGATGTGATTCAGCCCGCAAATGCTCTGGGCGTTGCTGTTGCTGCGGAAGCCTGGGATGAGGCAACACGCCAACGCGCGTTATATCTTGATGGCGATCTGCGCGCCTTCGAGTATTTTCAGCAAAGCGAATGGAACATGTACCGCCATCCGGATGCCATCGACAAGCCTTCGGGTCTCTTCGAGCAATTGCAATGGCTGGCGCAAGCGGGGTTTGTAGATATCGATGTCTATTGGATGAAAGCCGGGCATGCCCTTTTCGGCGGGCGAAAAGCATGATCATTTTGCAAACGTTTGGAAAAGGAGGCGGATGGTGAGAATCAAATCCTGGCAATCTTACCTCGTTTTTTACGCGCTTCTGTTAGGCGCGGCGTTCTTGGCGGTAAATTTCAGTCAACCCAAAGCAAAAGAAGAAAAACGTCTTGCGCCGTTGTTCAACGATCTCGGCAACCATCATCATACCATCACCACGAAATCGCCGTTGGCGCAAAAATATTTTGATCAGGGCCTGCTTTTAACGTATGCCTTCAATCATCCTGAAGCGATTCGTTCCTTTAAGGAAGCGGCAAGACTCGATTCGGCCTGCGCCATGGCCTATTGGGGAATCGCATTGGCGCTTGGCCCGAATATCAACTCCTCGATGGATCCCGGCGCCATACCGGAAGCTTACGCGATGGCACAAAAAGCCAACTCGCTTGCCGCGCACATCAGTGAGAACGAACGCGGCTACATTCAAGCCCTGGCGCAACGCTACTCACTCGATTCCACCATGGCGCGCAAAACTCTCGATCTCGCCTACGCCAACGCCATGCGCGAGTTTTCACAAAAATTTCCGGATGATCTCGATGCGGCAACGCTGTTTGCTGAAGCCTTGATGGATTTGAATCCCTGGAATCATTGGGATAAAGAGGGTCGGCCGGATGTGAATACACCGGAAATCGTTGCAACGCTTGAAACAGTGCTCAGCCGCAATCCCAATCATCCGGGCGCAAATCATTACTACATTCACGCCGTTGAAGCTTCGCCGCATCCTGAAAAGGCCCTGGCGTGCGCCGACCGGCTAGGCGGCATTTCACCGGGCGCAGGGCATCTCGTGCACATGCCGGCGCACATTTACATGCGCACCGGACGCTACTACGAAGCTTCGCTTGCAAATGAAGCCGCCGCAAAAGCCGACGAATCCTATATCACACAATGCAACGTGCAGGGTTTTTACCCAGCCATGTACTATCCGCACAACATTCATTTCTTGTGGGCTTCGGCCAGCATGGAAGGCCGCAGTCGTGTTGCCATCGACGCGGCACGCAGACTTGTGGCCAGCATTCCCATGCAACGTTTTCGCGAGTTTTCTTTTTTGGAGGCATTCCTGCCGACGCCGCTATTCGCGCTCGCGCGTTTCAGCAAGTGGCATGAGATTCTGGCAGAGCCTAAGCCCGCGCCTGAGTTCAAATACACGACAGCCATCTGGCATTATGTGCGCGGGTTGGTCTTTGCAAGTCAAGGCAAGGCAGATGATGCCGCAACAGAACAGGCGCAATTGCTCGCGCTCACGCAAAATGATACACTCAAAAACCTGATTCTGTTTGGCGGTTCAAATGCCGCCGCGCTGCTCGAAATTGCCAGTCACACATTGTCCGGCGAGATTGCGGGCGCACGCGGCCAAACAGATGAAATGATTCACGCGCTTTGGCAAGCAGCAAAGCTGCAGGACACTTTACCTTATATCGAGCCTCCACCGTGGTATTTACCAATTCGGCAAGTGATCGGCCAAACTCTGCTCAAGGCGAATCGCCTGGCTGAAGCCGAAATGACTTTTCGTGAGGATTTAAAACAAAATCCCTTTAATGGCTGGTCGTTGCAGGGGCTTGAGCAAAGCTTGCGCCGGAAGGGCAAAAGAGCAGAGGCTGATGGTGTGCATGAGCATTTCAAACAAGCATGGAGCCGGGCCGACGTCACGACCGCCTATCTCAGCTCATGCTGCTCATCAGACAAACCCCAATAATAAATCACGTTTCCTGTTTTTAACGATGCGCATCGAGATGTCGAAACTTTTATTGCCAGTAAAAAATCTTGCGGGGTGTCATCAAACAATTAGTGAGAGCGCAGATCAACACCCTCACCACAAGAAGACCGGGTTCATTGTTATTGTGCCAACCAACAACACTGTGTTTTATCTTGGGATTGAGAACGTTATTGTTTATGAAATGAGGTAGCTTTTTGCCAAAGCGCCATAATGAGCCAGTTGCTGATTTTCCCAGGCTTCATCAAAGCCCAGTTCACTCGCCATCAACTTGGCAACTTGCGGAGCAATAGCGAGGCTGGCTTTGGCATCCAGCAGCAATGCACGCGTGCGTCGTGACAAAACATCCTCGAGCGTACAAGCCATTTCATGGCGCACAGCCCAAATGACTTCGCCAACAGAATACGGCAATTGTGGATGAAGGCGCTCACAGAAAGCAGGCTTTTCCTGCAACAATCTTTGTAACGCCGGCGCATCAGAGCCATAAACTTGCCACGGTGCGGCACTTTCATCCGCCTGTTGCCAGCCATGCAACCGCAGGTGTTCCGTCATCGAGGATTTTTCCGGTAGATCCGCCAAAACCGCGGCTTGATTCACCGTGTCCTCCGCCATTTTGCGATATGTTGTCCATTTCCCGCCGGTGATCGTGATCAAACCCGAGGAAGAAATCATCAGTGTATGATCGCGCGATAGCGCCGAAGTTGATTCACCGTGGCTTGCCTTTACCAGTGGCCGTAATCCAGCAAAGACGCTCAAAACGTCTTGTGGTGTTGGATCCTTGGTGAGATAACGCGCCGCATGTTTGAGCAGAAATTCAATCTCCTCAGCGAGAGGTTTCGGCTCTACCCGAATCTCATTAACCGGCGTATCTGTCGTGCCGACGAGTGTACGATCATGCCAAGGAATGGCAAAAAGCACGCGGCCATCATCAGTGTGCGGCACCATAATCGCATGCTCCCCCGCCAAAAAAGAGTTGTCCAGCACGAGATGAACACCTTGACTTGGCGCAATGATCATGGCAGCTTCGTCATCATCCATGCGCCGAATCGCGTCGCAGAACACACCCGTGGCATTGATCACGACGCGGCTTTGCAATTCAAATATTTCCCCGGTTAGGATGTTCTCGACACGCACGCCTGTTATTAAATTCCCCTCTTTGAGCAAGGAAATAACTTTCATGTAATTGATTGCGGTCGCACCAAGATCGACTGCGGTCTGTGCCAGGCAAATGGCCAGGCGGGCGTCATCAAATTGGCCGTCATAATAAATGACGCCGCCTTTGAGCCCCTCCGGTTCGAGCGTCGGCAGGCGTTGCAGCGTTTCTTCGCGTGAAAGAATTTGCGAGGGTCCCAATCCCAATTTGCCGGCAAGCATATCGTAAAGCTTCAAACCAATGCCGTAAAACGGGCCTTCCCACCAATCATACAACGGCACAACAAAGGCGAGATGATGCACGAGATGCGGCGCATTCTGGATCAACAGCCCGCGCTCACGCAGCGCTTCAAGTACGAGCGTGATGTTGCCTTGTTTGAGATAACGCACACCGCCGTGAATCAGTTTCGTGCTGCGGCTCGAGGTGCCTTGCGCAAAATCGCCTTGCTCGAGCAAAAGCGTTTTATAGCCGCGTGACGCTGCTTCCACTGCGGTTCCCAAGCCTGTTGCTCCGCCGCCGATGATGATCATGTCCCACGGCGCGGACGAGACTTCAACCATCTCGAGCATTTCTTGGCGCTTCATGGCATTCTCAATAAATCGTCGAAAAAATCGCTTGCAACTGTTCAAGCCCCGATTGCAACAAAAAACCTGGATTACGGCCATAACTTTTGACGCCGACGAGAAACAAATTCGGCTCTCCGCTTTGCAAATCTTTGGGATGGATTTCGATCTTTGCCAGGCAATCCGTGAGGTTCGATAGCGCTTTATGCAAGCCGTGCAAACCTTCGGTGATATTGGAAACTTCTACAGTTGTTTCGCGCAGCATGTCAAGGTTCGGTCGATATCCGGTCAGTGAGATGACTTCATCAACTTCGATCGTCTCAATACTCTTCCAAACTTTGAGCACGACTTTAAGCGGAGCTGATTCGGCGTTGTGGGTGGGTTGAAATTCTTCCACGGTCGCACGGCGCAGGAGTTTCAAATTTGCCGGCGGGCGAATCGCCAGGGCATTGGCGGCGTTAACAATGGCTGCACGTTCAGTGAGCGGATCATCTGGAACCTCAGGAACAGGTTTCGCGCGATCCGAGCGCACGGCCCAAAAGATTTGCGTTGCCGTACGGCGTTGCAACAATTCATTGAATGACACAATCGTATTCGCAGCAGAATGGCCATTACCCAACAAAAGTATGCGTTTGCCCGCCAGACGTTCTGCTTGTTGCGCAAGGTTTGGCGGGTGGCGCATGATACGATCGTTGATCGCCCGCTCGCCGAGAGCGGGCATGCCGGCTGTTCCGCTCCAATTCCCCTGGCCAAAAACTCCGCTAGCATCGAAAACATAGTTAGCCTGATAAACATGCTCACGGCCTTCACGATCTTGAGCGAGAATTCTGAAACCGCGCTCGGCGCGCAAGGGATGATTCGGCAATCCCATCTTTCCCAATCCCGTGCGCGCAATCGCCATAACTCGCCGCCCGGTGACGATTTTATCTCTCAATATTTCTGATTGCGCCAAAGGCTCCAGCGCAGTCTTGACAAATTCATTGCCAGTCTGAATCGTCTCACCCCTTGGCAATTTGTCGCCAATAATTTCTTTCGCGCGATTCGACAGATTCATTGCGAGCGGCGAAAACATGCGGATGTGCCCCCATTGCCGGATATGCTCGCCGACGCGGCCCGCTTCGAGCACAGTTGTTTCGACACCGCGATCAATCAAGCGCAACGCGGTTTCCAAGCCCATGGGACCGGCGCCGATCACCACAGCGCGCCGCGGCTTAATCGAGGCCATCATAGAGTCACTCAACCTTTCGGTGGAATCCATGACGAATAATGGGGTCATGGATCGATGTTTCAAGAATCAGACAGTCATTAGTCTATCCAGCCGGCAGTTATTCGTCTCGCGCCTGCACATTCAACGATTGAATGTGATGCACCAACGAAGTACCCGCACGCAACGAGGCGCCGACATGAACTGCTTCCGCCATTTGTTCGGGCGTCGCGCCTTCTTTTTGTGAGCCTGTAGTCCAGGCATCGATACAATACGGGCACTGCAAAACGTGCGCGACCGACAACGCGATCAAGGCTTTCGTTTTCTTATCCAGCGCGCCATCTTGATGGCATTCGTTATACCAATCCAACCACATTTTGAATAATTTGGGTTGCGGGCCGCCGACTTCACCGAAACGCGCTAAATCTTCACTCAAATAATAACTGGGCATGAAAGACTCCGATTGAATTTGATACTATCGTTACAGTTACAACGATTCACTGCAATATCAAGGCGAACTAATATTTTCCCTGTTCGCGTTCTTTGCCGGGGAGAATTTCAAGGCACGTCGTCCACCAGCCGCTCAAAACGGTTTCAATGAATTCTTGCGGAAGCTTTTCTTCCATCATCTCCGCGGCCAGGCGTTGATGATCATAAACGAGCGGGCGATATTCAACCTTCAACTCCGGCGTGAATTCAACCACGGTATACCAAACATTGGTGCGGCCATCATTCTCCGGCCGGCCAATAACGCCAACATTCGCGAAGAGTTTCCCCTCGGGCGTGCGACGCTGCCATTTGATGCCGGTATGTGTGGCAAGAATCACGTCAGCCTCATAATCCACAAAAAGTTTTTGCAAAAAATGCGTGGGCGTGGCAGATTCCCATAAAAATTCGTTGGTTTTGCGCGGCGAACCATGGCAAAGCAAGACGCACTTGCCAAAAGATTCAAACCGAATAGCCGGCGGCAAAGCGCGTTGAAACGATTTGAACTCCTGTGAAGTGTTGGCCAGGGTATAATCATAGCTGATTTGAGCGAAATAATTGTCGCGCGGATCGGTATACCCGCATTGGCAATCATTCAAATCGTTGCCGATGCTGTTGTCATAATTGCCCTGCAACACTTGTACGCGGCCTTCGACCAACAACGGATACACGCGATTCGGATGCGGCCCAAACGCGCCGAGATCCCCCAAACAAAAAATGGCGTCATACCGAATGTTATTGATTTCGCGTAACAACGCCGAGAGCGCCAGATAATTATTGTAAACACCGCCAAAAACAATAATACGGCGATAATTGGTTACACCGAGATTCATGTTCAAATGATGCGTCATGTATCCCGCCTCACCGAAAAATTGCTGCAAATGGCGCCGCTGAGATAACACGTATAACAAGCTTGATGGCGCAACGGATACGGATGAAAAGCTTCTGCAAGTGACTCACCAAGTTTGGCATCGGGCTTCTCGATCAGAATCGGGCAAACATAAACGCCGCGATTAGTTATCATGCGGCTGTTGCTGCAAAGCAATAACCGTTCATCATAACCTTCCATCATTTCCGGCGTCACCCATTCCGCCGGCGTATAACGGCGTTCGCGTTCGGCTTCGCGGCCAATGCGTAATTGCGGCATGATTTTGAGACGCGGGCGTGTATATCCGATTTTTTTTAGAGACTCTCGAAAGCTGTTAAGCACATGTTCCTGTTCGTGCTCCGGCCAACTTTGCATGCATGTGATGATGGGAAGAAATCCGGCATGCACAAGGTGCTTTATGCCGTTCATGGCGCGTTGGAACGTACCCTGGCCGCGAATCGGGTCGTTTGTTTCAGCATCAAAGCCATCCAGGCTGATGCGAAGTTCAAGGGTGTAGGAACTTTGATGAGATAAGTCCCGCAGCGTTTGGGCAAGTTGGGGAGAGATCAACAGGCCATTGGAAAGCACGCTCGCCGGGCCTAGGGCAAGGGTATCTTGCAGAATCGCGATCATGTCACGATTCATGAACGGTTCACCGCCGGTAAAATAATACTCTTTCACGCCGTATCGTATGGATTCTTCGAGATAACGGCGAACCAGAGCGCGCGACATAAATCCGAATGTATGGTTTTTCGGGCTGCAATTAATGAAGCAATGCGTACACCATAAATTGCATATCGTACCGCCGACCTGGAACCACAATGCGTCCAATTCATGCAACGGCACTTTAGGTGCGCGTGCTTGCGGTTGAACAAATTCAGCCTGAACAATCGCCATCTTCTTCCCTTCAATGTACTTTTCATTTTTCACATATGCACAGCCGTGCATATGTGAAAACGCAATCTATCGCAAGATCTTCCCGTTTGCAAGAAAAAATTAGCGTTCGTGATCGTGCTGGGCGCCAATCAAAATAGGATGTCGGGTGAAGCCTCGCATAAAAAGTTTTAAGCAGCCTCTCGTCCCAATTTTCAGCACTATTTTACCAAGTGATACTCCTCCTGCCGACGCAACACCCATGCGATTTCGCCTTCGCCGTCAATCGCCGCATCTTCCTCCTGCCCCACCCACAGTTTTTGTCCGCCCCATTCCGGCACTTCCGTCGTTGCCGATAATTCAATTGAATGCCACGTATTCGGCAACAATACCACGTCGCCGCGGCCGGGTACACCTTCCTGCCTGTCCCACAATCCGATTACTGGACCCGCACCATGACCATGATCCCCGATGGGATGCGTGTAGACCGTACCGGCAATGCCCGCGTTCTTCATAGCCGCCAGTGTATTTGCCAAAATCTCATTGCCGCTTTGGCCGGGTCGCATGCGCTCCATTAGCAAATCTTGCATGCGATTGGCGTTTTGCAGCGCATGTTTGATGCCCGACGGCGCCTCTTTCTCGCCGCGGCGCAAAACATAGCCCATGTGCTGCGTGTCGGTGTTCAAACCCATCGCGGTGATGCCGAAATCAACATGCAACACATCACCGCGCTCGATCACGACACCTTCCTTTTCTGCCAGCAGGCTTTCACGCGGCTTGCCTTGGCGCTGCACCGTGACCGAGGGATGAAACCACACGCCAAGGCCCATCTGGTTTACCTCTTGCCGCAACCACCACACCACGTCTTCATTTGTGGTTTTGCCGGGCGTGATCACTTCGTTTGAGAAGGCGCGTGCGATAAGGGCATGCACGATGGCCATCATATTGCGGTAAACCGGCAGCATTTCCGGAAGGCGAATGGCGATATAATCGAGCGGCAGCAATTCCGTGCGCACGAGCCGGCTCGTCCATTTCTCGCCGAGCGCTTTTTCGAGCGCTTCTTTTTCACTCGCGGAAAGGCCGTCGGAAAAGGCGTGCGTGGCCGAAACGTTGATTCCGATTGTTGCCGGCTGTCGTTCGTCGATCAATTTACGCAGCAATGTCCATTGGCCGCTTCCCCACAACTCGCGATTTTCAATATCGGGATCACGATAGACCGTATAAATGCCGCCTTGCGAGCCGCCGCCGAGCGCTAATCTTTCAACGCCCGCTTGTTCACCGCGATCATGAAATACATAAATCGTGCGCCGCCGCGCCGCAAATGTGGTGGGCGAAATCAGCGAAAAGAAAACCGGATCTTCATTGTATTCCCGGCAGATCACCAGCCACATCTCGATGCCATGACGCCGCATCAACTGCGGCAATACGCGCTCCAACCTGAGCTTGAGCCATTCTTGCTGAATGGCCGCCTGCTGTCGTAATGTGCCCAGCGAAGGCAGGCCGTTTTGGGCGCCGGCTTCGCGAATCAGCGCGGTGATCAGCAGCACACACAAAATAAACGGCTTCATTTTCAACATCGCGGTCTCCTTCTCACTTTTCCAGAAAAATACAAAACGTTATTCCATCGGCCGGAGCGGCGGATTTGAAATGTGCGCGAGTGCCCGGGTTTTGCCTGACGCGCCGTTCAGCAACGAACGCCCATCCGCAACAACGCAGCGGCGGTGACGGCGTCGGCGATTATTCCGCGATCAGCATCTTGCGCGTTTGCACGGAACTTTTGCCCCCAGCAGCGGTATTTCCCGCTTGCATGGTATAAAAATAAACGCCGGGAGTCAAGTTCGCAACCGGCAGCCGGATTTGATGCGCACCCCGCGCTTGCAGCGGCTCAACCAGCCTTGCGACTTCCTGCCCCAGAAGATTGCAGATTGTAATGGCAACGGATGACGGCTCTTGCAATTCGTATGCGATCACCGTTTCCGCGCGCCCGGCTGCCGCACGCAAAGAAACCGGGTTGGGATAATTCTGATATAATCGAAATGACAAAACAGGATTGCCCGGCTGCTCGATTCCCGAGAGTTCATCGCCGATCAACGGCCGTTCCCACACGCCGTTGCCGTGCGTCGCGACACGAATGGCGCGATTACTCGGCGAGATCGATAAATCCATCACCAGCGCTATGGGCATGCCCTCCTGCCAGGCCTGCCAATTGCCGCCGCCATCCAATGAAACATAAACCCCGAGATCATTGCCAAAATAAATGTGTCGAGGAAATTGTGGATCGACTATAACGGCCGATGACGGCACATCAGGTAAGCCAGCGCCAATATCGGCCCAGCTCTGTCCGGCATCACTTGATTTAAACAAATGCGAGGAGCCGAAGCCGGAGAACACAACATACACATTGCGCGAGTTGTTGGGATCGACGGCCAAATCCATTGGATAGCGATCCGGCAAGTTTGAGGTAATATCTTCCCAGCTCGCGCCGCCATTGATCGTGCGAAAAACGTGCGGACGGCTGTTTACTGGCGACGTAGCGGCATAAACAGTGTCGGAATTCGTCGCGGAAATTGCCAATGACAATACCGGATTATTATCAAGCGTGAAATTATTATTCGTCGCGGTCCAAAAGCCCGCAGCGTTGGTGGTTTTATAAATTCGCGTCGTTCCGGCATATAAAATATTGCCGTTGGAAGGTGAAATGATATACGGCGCAACAAAGCCGGCGCCGCTGCGATTGATGCCGCTGGTTGCGCTGAACCACGAGCTTTCATGGCCGCGATTGGTGGATTTGAAAATAAACAGATTTTGCGCTTCACCGTACATCACATTATGATTAAAGGGGTCGATCGCAGTCCAACACCCGTCGCCGCCAATCACGCGCCGCCACGCCTCTGTGCCTTCATAGATCACAGTTGAATTATCTTGCAAACCGCCGATGGCGAGTGTTGAGTCCGATATCGCACTTGAAAAACCATTATAGAACTGTGTCGTTGCATAGCCGCCGTTCAACCCCTCAAACGTTTCACCGCCATCTGTGGTGCGAAACACGCCGCCGTCATTGGTGAAATAAACAATGCCAGGATTGAACGGATGCCCCGCCACAGCATGATGATCCGCATGCGAATAATTGGGCGGACCTTCCGGACCGCCCACCGGCACCACGCCGAACTGCCACGCCGCCCAATCCGATTTTTTCGTGAACGTCATGCCGCCATTGGTAGATTTCCACAAATCAATGCCGCCGGCAATGACGAAATCGGGATCGGTGGGATGCACCCAGATGAAATGCGAATACCAGCCCTGATATTGCGCAATATCCAAAGTTGAAACACGGCGCCAACTGTCGCCGCCATCATCGCTGCGATAGATGCCGACCGTTCGAAAATCATTCGCCACGTCGGCATATATGATTCGCGGATTTGCTTGATGAATGTCAAGAATGGTTTTGCCGGTATAATTTATCGGCAAGCCATTGGTGAGTTGCTGCCAATTCAGGCCTGCATCAATTGAGCGATATACTGCCGCACCCGGACTGCCCAATCCGCCGCACGACGCAAAAACAATGTCAGAATTTTGCGGGTTGATATCGATATCCATCACCATCAAAATGCTATGAACTTGTGTCCAAGAAGCGCCGGCATTGGTTGACTTGTAGATGCCCTCCGTCGTGCCGGCATAAATGATGTTTGGATTCAACTGGTTGATCGCCAGCGCCTGCACGCCGCGTTTTTGATCATAACTCCAATCAAGACTCTTCGACCACGTCGCGCCGCCGTCATTGGTTTTAAGAATGCCGATGCCATAACTCCCGCGCGTCGTGCGAATCGTCACGCCGCCGAGGGCATTTTGATAGCCATACACTTCTCCAGTGCCGATATAAATTTTGTTGGTGTCACCAGGATCGATGGCTATTGCGCCAACGCCCAACACCGGAAAGCCGGTATCGACATACTCCCATGCGGAAGCGCCTACGCCCGCTGTGAAGCTGCGCCAGAGTCCACCGCTGGCCGCCCCGACATAAATCGTGTTGGGATTCTGCGGATTGATGGCAATCGCATTCGTGCGGCCGCCGACATTCTTCGGCCCCAGCAGCTTCCATTCCGTGGCGTTGCTTTTTTGCGGGCTTTGCTTTTGTAGAGTTGCTTGTGAAAATTCATGGCCGCGATAAAAGCCGCTGCCGGATATGATGTTGTCCGGATAAGCGCGCGCTGACGCGAAGAAGTTCAGAGCCTGCATTGCTCCGGAGAACGTTTTCTTCGGTTTCGGCGGCGGTTGTTGCAACTCCCAATTAAAATGGGCGACAAGCTCAATTCCAAGAAAAAGACCCGCGAAAAGAATGGCAGCGTTGACAAATGAACCCGGACGAGATTTCATAATCCCTCGAGGAATACAATTCAACCGAATATTACATATGTTTGGGATAGGGTGTGAAATTTTTCAGGAGGACGCAATAGAAATATGCTGAGTAGAGACGTTTCAGCAGAACGATGACCTCACCAATATCACATTCCAAAAATCACAGTAGAAGCAACGAAAGATTCAATGGCGATAGGCGCCCATAGTGCTTGCTTTTGCTGTCGTTCGCTTTTACCATATCGCGCGCCGGTCGAACCCTGTTGTTTATTTTTGCCTGGAATAAAATTGCCTTCTTGAGAGTTAGATTGTAGAATTCTAAAGCCTCAATCTTGAGAGGATTATTCCCATGTCAATACTCGATCCTTTCAAGCGCGTCCAGCGCCTGCGGCAAGCCGGCCCCCAACGCCGTCCGGATGCAGGTTTGCACGAGTGCATCCCCCCGGGCCAATATCGCACTGAAAAATTCCCGGTTTTAACTTATGGCGAAACGCCTGACATCGATCTCAAGACTTTGCGATTAAAAGTGTGGGGATTGGTAGAAAATCCGTTCACGCTCAGGTGGGAGGAATTGCAAGCCTTGCCGCGCAAGAAGATTCACGTTGATATTCATTACATCACACGCTGGAGCTTGCTGGATTCCGATTGGGAAGGCGTGCCGTTCACGACAATTGCCGAACGCGCCAAGCCGTTGCCTTCGGCGCTCGCGGTAATGCAGCATTCCTATGGCGGCTATACCACCAATATGCTGATCGAAGAGATGTATGATGATGAGGTGATTCTTGCGGATACCTTCGGCGGCAAACCGCTGGAGCGCGATCACGGCGGCCCGCTGCGGCTGGTGGTTCCAAAACTTTATTTTTGGAAAAGCGCGAAATGGCTCAACGGCCTTGAGTTCATTGACAAGAACACGCCGGGCATTTGGGAGCGCTACGGCTATCACATCACGGCGATCCCTGGACGGAAAAACGCTTTGGATGATTGAATCGATGTGTCGAAATCGCAAAGGTATTCGAAACCTCGAATACCTTTTTATTTTCGTTGTGACATCAAACGTGCCGCAATCACTCCCAGTATAACCATCCCCATCATTCCCGCCCACCAATCCCCAAGCCGCGCGTAAACCGTCGGCGGCATTTCCATCAGTGGAACTTTGGCAGCAAAGAACGCCGCTTCATCAAAAGTCGTTCGATTCGTGATTTCACCGGTCGGCAAAATCACCGCCGAAATGCCGGTATTCGTGCTGCGCACTTGCGCCATGCGCGCCTCGACGCAGCGCAATTGCGACAGCGCCAAATGCTGCTCCGGCTCTTGATATTGGCTGTACCAACTGTCGTTCGTAACATTCAAAATGATGTTGGCGTTTTGTTGATCGTAAACCCGCATGTAATGCGGCGAAAGCGCTTCATAGCAAATCAACGGCGCGGCTTTGAAATCGCCATAGGCCATGATTTCCGGTCCCGGGCCTGCGCCAAAACTCGAGATCGCCGGAATTAAATTTTTGAGCGAGGGGAAAATATCCGAGAACGGCATGTATTCGCCGAACGCGAGCAGAATGTGTTTTTTATAAATCGCCGCCGGCTCAATTTTGCCGGGCGCGGTCAGGCTCATCGAATTGTAGATTTTGTATTCCGGCTTGCGCTCGCGCACATATCCGCCGGTGACGATTGGTGCGCCGACTTTCTCGGCAAGATTTGCCAACTCTTGGTGGGTGGGATGAAATTCCGGAAAAGGATATGGATATCCCCCTTCCGGCCACAACACCAAATCAAGCTTCTCTTGCTGACTATCAAAAAGCCGCAGCGTCAAATCGCGATGTACTTCGAAGAATTTATCAACCGTCGCCGCATCGCCATATTGCGCTTGGAGTCGTTCGAAATTGCCAAGATTCCCCTGCACGACGCCGACATTCTTGCGCACCGCCTCCTGCATGTGTTGTTCGACCTGCTGCACGCGCAGCGCGCCATACGCAAAACTGAAAACCAGGATGGCGATGCCCAATCCGATGGTTACGATTTTTTCAGAGCTGTTGAAAATTGCTTGAATATTTTGGGTCACTCGCTTTTGCAGCCACGGCTCGATGAGCGCATAGATCGCATAATTCACCCACAGAATCTGAGTCGTCAGCAATATCGGCCCGCCCAAATCCGCAATTTGGATCAACGGAATGACTTGATAGATGGCATTGCCGGCATACCAATAAAACAATTTCGGAAAGAAGCTTTCGACAATGACGAAAATAGCAGTCACCCAAAGCGCCTGCCATTTCATCGAAAGGAACTTGCGGCCGAAGGCAACGATGCCGCCGGCAACAGCAAGGTTGATGCTGCCCACCGAAGCGTAAAGCAAAACGACGGGCACAGCCAGCCACCACGGCAATCCCCCAAAAACCATGGCCGTGTGCGCAATCCAGAAAAAACCGCCGAGCGTCATCACGAACGAAAACAGCCAGGTGTATTTCAACGTCTCTTTGACGCCCGAGCAATGATTGAGCAGCCAGAAATAAGGGATATAGGCGAACGCAACGAGGATCGTCCAGTTGATCGCGGGATAAGAAAGGAAACCGAGGCACCCGCCGATCACTGCCGCGAGGATTTTGAGACGTTTCATTACAGGAGATTGTGGCGTCGCAAAATGAAGTTGAGTCGCCATTGCCGAGGAACGTGGCCGCATTGTCATCGTCCCCGCCAGCGCTCAATTTCACGGCGTGATTTTTTGGTGGGACGGCCTTTTTGCGGTGCAGGCAAACGTCGCGCGGACTCTGACATGAGTTTCATAAGCTCCTTGGTTTCAGGCGGCAGTTCGGGCGTGGTTTCGTGATAGATGAGCTTCGCATCCTTCGCAGACAACCCGCGCGTGGGAATTTCCTTGATTTCGAGTGTGCGGTAGTGATGCGCAACTTTCACAATCAAAACATCGCCGGGTTTCACGGATTTGGAGGCTTTTGCGACAAGATCGTTCACCTTGATGCGCCCGAGTTCACACTCCCGCGACGCTTCCTCGCGGCTGCGAAAGATGCGCGCCGCCTTCAGCCATTTGTCAAGGCGCATTTCGCGCGCGGTATCGGAGGTTAGTGAAGCGGCGTTCTTCATTGCGGGCAAATCAGTCCTTGCTTTCAAACCAAGTTTGTTGGATCTTTTTAATCCTCCGCATGCGCATTTGATGGCGAGCCTCCTCCCATTCCACCTGGCCCTGCCAATTATATTTCCAAAAAATTGCGCTTTAATTCTCTGTCTTCCTCACTGAGAAACTCCGGATTAAAGAATTGCTCCTCCAATGGGGCCATTTCGCGCCGTTTATTGAATTCCGTCAGCGCCTGGGAAACGTCCAAATGGGCGGGAATACACGGCGAACTCAGCATCGCTTCGAGCTGTTCCAGTCGGACGCTGATATTCTTGATATCCTGCAAAAACTTTTCTTCAAGCTGTGCGAGAAGCTCAACAACTCGCGCATGAGAGATATTTGCGCGCGACTTTGGTTTTTGTGTATCGCCTGACATGGCGCCTCCTCCTTCAAGACCCAGAGTTTAATTTTGAATATGTAAAACTTGCCGCCAGCTTCAATCCGGTTTTGCTTCCAAGGTCTCGACGCGCTGTTCCAAGCGATCATGATCCTGGCGCAACTGAGCCAAGTCAACGTTCACGAGATCGATCGTGGATTCCAAACGGCCAATTTTTTCGCCCTGCGCCAAAACTTTACTGTTTGTTTCAGCCTGAACTTCTTTCAAAGCATTTTGCGCCCGCTTTCCTGCATGACCAATCATTTTGGATATTTCGCCGGTAATCTCGTTGATCGTTCTTCCAAAAGCAAGAATGTTGGACCTGGTGTATTCGTCAAGACTTGTGAGTTTTGCCTCGACATTCTCAATCCTCGTATTGACTTCCTTGAAACCGGTTTGCATTTCAGCGTGGAGCTGATCGTTTCCGGTTTGCATTTCAGCGCGAAGTTGCTCGTTGGTTTGCTTGAATCCGGCTTCCATGTCGCTGCGAAGCTGATCAATTTTTTGAATGATCAAATTCGTCGCCGATTGGCGCGCCGGCGTTTTCTTTTTGGGTTTGCCCGGCATATCTTCCTCCCATGGTTTAAAATAGTTTAAGTTGTTGGTCCGCTACTTTAGCAACACTCTTTTGGGGCTTTGCCTGCCAATGTTCATAAGCTTTGAGCTGTTCTTCGATATCCGCCAAAAAATGCGAGGCCGGATGCTGCCGGGTCTTGCCGAACAACATGCGCCGCGCGGCGCGAACGAGATAAAGCCGTTCTTTTGCGCGCGTCATGCCAACATAAAACAAACGGCGCTCTTCCGCAAGATCGCCCTGCAAATTTTCCAATTGCATTGGCGCCAGACCTTCTTCACAACCGGCGATAAAAACCACGGGAAATTCCAATCCTTTGGCCGCGTGCAGCGTCATCGCCGAAATTTTTTCAGCGCGCGCATCGATTTGGTCCGCTTCGTTCTGCAATGCCAGCGCATCGAGCAAGGCGCGCGGGGAGTCATGCCAGCGCGAGAGATTCACGACTCTGCCCCAATTCTCCCAGCATTTTCGCTCCGGTGCAACGGTTGCTCGAATTTGATCATTTGCCAATAAATTCTCGAGCGCGCGCGCCAGCCCGCGTTCACTCAAGTTCCTTTCGAAAACCTCCATCGCAGCAAAGGTTCGTTGCAGCGCTTCACGCGGTTTTGCCGGGAAATTTTGCTGTTCGATAAACTGCAACAGGGCGTTGGCGCGAAACCGGGGCGATGTCGCAAAGAAGCTGGCAGCATTCTTACCCGCGCTTTCACCGAAGCCGGGCGTTACCAGCATCAAGTAATCCGCTAAATTTCGTGGATCGGCGCGCAAACCCGCGGCCAGGCGAATCAGCGCCAGCAGTTCCGGAACGCCATCGCGCTGCGCCAAGGGGGTTTCACTCGAAATTTGATATGGCATGCCGGAACGTTGCAGCGCCTCCTCCAGCGGCCCACGCATCGCATTCAAGCGATACAATATGGCAAAATCGCCAAAGCTGAACGTCCCCTCGCGCTCGTGCTCCACCCGTCCCGAATCTTGCGAGAACATGCTGGTGCCGCCCACCAATTTTTCAATTTGATGAACGATGTATTCGGCCTCGGCATGCTCTGTAGGCGCGGCATAAATCGTAACATTTCCATCGAGCAGCAAAGCAGGTAAAAGCGGCAACGCCGCACTTTGTTTGCCCGCGGCAATGACCTGGCCGGAGGCCGAAAGAATATTCGCACCGGAGCGATAATTTTCTTCCAGGCGCATGGTCACTGCTCCGGGGAAATCTTCCGCAAAACGGTTGAAGTAACTCACTTCGGAGCCGCGAAAGCCGTAAATCGCTTGATTGGGATCTCCAATAACGGTAAGACTGGCTTTACTGTGCATTAAGAGTTTCAGCAAACAATGTTGCGCTGGATTGAGATCTTGATACTCATCAACAAAAATCCAAGTATAGCGCTGGTGCAATCCCTGGAGGATCGTGGCATCACTTTCCAGCAAATGGATCGTCTGCAACAATAAATCATCGAAATCCCAAAGTTTTTGCCGGCGTAACGCCTCGTCGTAACGTTGCCGTTTGGCAGCAAGTTCTTCTGATTCAAACGCAGATAAAACTGCTTTCTGATACGATATGTCTTCCACCCAGGCTGATCGCTCTGCGGCGGTCGCCTCCGGCCACAAGTCCTTCACCATTTCTTTTTTCTGCGCATCATGGATAATCTCAAAATCCGCCTGCTCGCCGCCGTGCCGGCGCAACAAAGCAAGGCAAAACGCATGAAACGTTCCGGCATCAATGCGGCTGGCTGCTTCGTGCAGGCGATCGTGCAAGCGCTGACGCATTTCTTCCGCGGCTTTATTGGTGAAGGTGATGGCAAGCATGCTCTCCGGCCGTTCGCCGGCCTGCACCAAATGAATGATGCGATGCACCAGCGTATGCGTTTTTCCGGTGCCCGGACCGGCAATGATGATCAAATGGCCGCGTTCGTGCAACACGGCTCTGCGCTGCGACGGGTTGAGATCACCGGCAAACGCCCTGGTATTGGATTTGGTTTCTCGCCGATTGATTTCGCGCGGATCGGTTTGATTTTTCCTTTGGCCCTTCGCGGCTGCGCCATTTTTCGATTCTTCCGATTCCGTCAGCGGCGATTCCAACTCTGTCTCCACGAGGCTGGTCTGCCGCAGAAAATCCTTGCGTTCTTCCGGCGTGAAAAGATGAATTGTGCCATATTCGCCATCATACCCGGCGGCAATTTTAACTTCGCTGCAGCGCACACGGCGAATGCCTTCAGCAACCACCGGACCCGCATATTTCGCAATATCCTCGAGCGGCGCCTCCTGCAAAATATGAAGCTCGTTGCCGAGCTGTTTGAGCATGCGCATAAAGATTTCATCAACGCCCCTGGTTCCGGCTTTCCTGCCGTGCGCTTCGGCAATGACTTCGGGCAGCGGAATGAGATTGGTATAGGGCCGCCAGCGCGGCGGCTTTTCGCCCTCGGGCCGGTCTGCCAATGCTTCCACGCGCGCCATAACGCCGACCGTTACAGGTTTGCCACAAACCGGACAATTGCCTTGCTGTTGCGCAGTTTCGCGCGGATGCAAACGCATGCGGCAGGCGCGGTGCCCATCGTAATGATATTTGCCTTCTTCCGGAAAAAACTCAATTGTGCCGAGAAAACCCTTGTCATCATGATCTTTCCAGGCGCGATACATCGCAGGATAGGAAAGCTCGGTTTCGAGCAAATTAGCCTCACGGGCGAGTTTCGGCGGCGAATGCGCATCCGAATTTGAAACCAGCACAAAGCGATCCAGTTGTTTCAGGCGCCAGTTCATTGTCGGATCGGAGGAAAGTCCGGTCTCGACCGCGAAAATATGCGGCGTGAGATCGGCGAAGCAATCATCAATGGAATCGAAACCGCCTTTGGAACCCAGCACAGCAAACCAGGGCGTCCAGATATGCGCGGGAATCAAGAACGCCAGCGGATCCGAGTGCAGCACGATTTCGAGAAGATCGCGCGAATCCAAACCGAGTATCGGACGGCCATCAGAGCGGATATTGCCGATGGTTTCAAGCTTGGCCTGAATTTTCAACGCCGCCTCGAAACTCGGCGCAAAAACGATATTGTGAATTTTGCGGACTTTGTCGAGGCGTTTATAGATGTTGGAAATCTCAGCGGTGAGCATAAAACGCACTTCCCCGGCGCAGGCTTTGGGCACCTCCGTTTGCGTTTTGCTTTGATATTCTTTTTTCAGGCGAAACAGGCCAGGCTCGGCGGGCTCGAGTTTTTCCCGCAATTCATTCAACCAGCCCGGATGCACAAAATCTCCGGTGCCGACTACGGTGAGGCCTTTGAGTTGCGCCCACTGGTTGAGATGTTCAAGATTGAGCTGTTTACTCGTGGCCCGGGAATAGTGAGAGTGCAGATGGAGGTCGGCGTAGAATTTCATGAATTGTTTCTCAAGGCTCTGATCGGTCCCAAAACGCTTTCCACTTCGGCCCAGCCGAAGCGCAGCGCTTCAGGCCTCAGAAGAAACGCCACGGCATGGCCGTGGCGGACCAGTTTTGACAGCTCGGCATGCTACAAAAAGGCGGGCAAAGTCGCAAGGGAAAAGATGGCAAAAATTTGCTTGAAAACGTATGAATCGAAAGTTATGTTGCGTTTGATTCGAATTCGGTATCGGTTCAATCTCCAGAGGCAATTAACGGGCATGAGCAAAAAGAAAAAAAACAAACACGCTGGGCAGGCCTCTTCGTTTCCTGCACCGGCGAAACGCGTTCAACCGCATGGGCGGCGCAAAAAAATTTTTATCCTTGTTGCGGGTTTACTTCTACTCCTCTTTGTTGTCTTTTACTTCTTATCTTCCCTTTCAAAAAAACAAACAGCTTTAAATATTACGGAATTTCCTGCGGCGGCGGACTTCAAAGCAAGCGCAGAGGTTTCCTTCACAGATTTCGTTGGCGCGCAAACTTGCGCCGAGTGCCATGCGGATGAATATGAAGCTTGGCGATCTTCGACACACGCGCGCGCAGGCGGCCCGGCAGCGCCGCAGATGGTGATCGGCCCGTTTAATGGCAAGTCCATACAATTCAAAGATGCCACCGTGATACCCGCATATGATGACAAACAAGGCTTCACGTTCACCGTGAAACAAGAGGGCGCCCCACCGCTCGTTTTCACCGTTGCGGCCGTAGTCGGCGGTGGGCACATGCAGGGCGGCGGCACACAAAGTTACTTTGCCAAGTTTCCTGATGGCACAATACGTTTCCTGCCCTTCGATTTCAGCAAACATGAACAACGCTGGTTTGCCCAAAGGCGGAGTGATCAACACTGGGTTCCGGTAAGCCCGGATTTGGCTCTCACAGACTTGAGTGAATGGCCGCCCAATAGAATACTGGGCACGGAAACAAGCCTTTCAAATTGCCAAAACTGTCATGGCAGCCAAATCGAAGCGGCTTATGATGCGAAGCAAATGCGGTTTGTGACGCGCTACCAAAGCCTTGCGATCAATTGTGAATCTTGCCACGGGCCGGGCAGGCAACATGTGGAACTGGCGCATTCCGGAAAAATTTTCGAGACTGAAAATATTGGCATGACATCATTATCGACATTGAGCAAGGATGAATCGCTGCAAATTTGCTTTCAATGCCACGCTGTAAAAGATCCGATTCGTGCGGGCTATTTGCCGGGAAGAAGGCTGGAAGACTATTATTCCCTGAAACTGCCGCTGCTGGCGGAAGGACCCTATCTCGCCGATGGCCGTGTGCGCAATTTTGCGTATCAAGACAATCATCGTTACAGCGATTGCTATCTTAATGGATCGATGACGTGCGTTGATTGCCATGATCCGCATGCGCAACATTATCGCGAGGTCAACGGCCGGCGCTTGCCGGGTCGGCTTGATAATGAGCAATGCCTGGGTTGCCATGCCAGCAAGCGCGAGCTGCTGGAACAGCACACCAAGCACCAAAAGAACTCAGCGGGAAGTTTATGCATCTCCTGCCACATGCCTTATTTGCAGCATCGCGGCATCGGCGACAACATTCGTTTTGCACGTTCCGATCATTCCATTCCCATTCCGCGCCCGGCATTCGATGCGCAACTCGGCATTGAGAATGCCTGCCAACTATGCCATCCCGGCAAAAGTGTTGCGGTATTGGAAACACAAATCAAAACATGGTATGGGGAGCTCAAACCCCACAAAAGTATCGTGCAAGGATTGCTGAAAATCGATTCCAATACCGATTTTAAAACGGCTGCACAAATGCTATTGCAGCCGGAGGCAAATCATGCCATGGCGCAGATGGCGGCGTTGAGTTATTTTCTCAAAAATTTTCTGCGCCCGAACATGGCAACGGCAGACACGATGGTTGTTCAGCGCCTTAAGGCCTTCGCGCAATCGCCTGATTTCGATTTAAAGGCGCTGGGTTTGGTGAGTTTGCACTACAGTTTCGGCAAAGACGCGGAGGTGCGATCATTTTTGATTCATACATTGCAAAACTTGGGCGAGAACGAACATGCGGTGCGCAGCCGATGGGCCTTGGCGCTGGATTATCTCGGCGCCCAATTCAGCGGCCGGGGCGATTTTACAAATGCGCTCGCAGTGTTTCAGATGGCGCTTGCGATCAAGCCGGATGACCCGTTCATCTACGTGAATCAAGGCAATGCGTATGGCAATCGCGGCGACCTCCACAATGCCATTGCTGCCTTCCAAAATGCCGTAAAATTGGATTCCACTAACGTGATGGCGCTTGCCAATCTCGGCACGGCTTACGCACAGCAACGCAACGCGGAACTTGCGCTGGCGGCATACCATAAGGCGATCCGCTTGCGCCCGCATGAGAGCTCGGGTTACATTTTGCTGGCAAGATTTTATCTAGAGCTTGGCCGGGTGGAAGAGGCGCGGGCAACGCTAAATACGGGTATTACCACGGCAATGGAGGCGAGTGAGTTGCGTTGGTTGCTGCGGGAGATTGAACGAATGTAATGTTTCGGCGCACAAGTAGAATAGCAAACGATGTCCGCTGTTGCACGAAAATTATTCCATCTGAATTTTGCATGCTGAAATATGACAAGAAAGAATGAACAATTGTCTCAAACAAACCGCGAAGCGCAGCAATGTTTCTAGTGAAATCCGTCCCGCCGTCCTACGAAACTCCGAGGGAGTGATATGTAGCACGGGCTCGATTTTAAACCTTGATCTTTTGATGAAAAGAACAAGCCGCTCCTTTCGGAGTTTTGCATCTCATCTTGTGGCAAAAATTTCATACCCGGCCATTGGGCGGCTCATAACGCGCTCAAAACCGATTCGCTTGCATGCTCGGCTAAATCCGGTGCAAAATTAACCTGACTATGTCAGATTCACCGCTAAGAGGCAGGGTTCGCGGGGAATTCTAATAAATCTTACTCTGCGATCTCCGCGCCACTGCGGTGAGTTTTGGAATGTGGTCTAGTGGAGTTAAGGCTTCAGTAAAATCACTTATCAAAAAACCTGTAGAATCGCTTCGTTCGCGCGCAACGGAATTTTGAGATAAGCCGGTACCGGTTCGAGATTTTGTGGATCGAGCCCCAAGCTTTTCAATAATCCCTCGGGCAGGTTGTTTTGTTGGATGAAAAAATAGGGAGTGACTCTGTAGTTGCCGGGAGTCAAGAACAAATCGCGGAAATTCGCGCCGTTCAATTGAAAGATCTGACGCCGGCTGGTGGGTTCCACGCCGACGCGAATCGTCTCGCGTGTGCGCGCTCCAACGTCGGGAATATCGATGTGAATCTCCCCGGTTGCGGCGTTTTCAAAAAACAGGCCGCCGAGCAAGCCCCCGACAGACTTTGGAATAATAACCGTAACGGTATCCCGCGTCGCTTGAAATGTCACTTGCGCATCAATACCGCCGCGATAGTCTTGAGGAACGCCGGGCGGATCAACGAGCAATTTAACATTCAGAATCTTGAACAGGCGAATCGGCTTCTTCAACTCGCCATTGACAAACACATCGGCCTGGCCATAGAGGAACCGCCCATTTTGCACGACGGTTTCAACGGACTGCACGCCGTAGTTTGCAATATAAAAATATACCCGGTAAACCCCGGATACTTTTTGCGTGTCCAGCGTTTTGGGTAATTCCAGCTCGAAGCGCCCCGCCTCATCTGTCCGCGTCGAGAGATTGAGTCCTTCCAACCAAACATAGACGCCGGACTTGCTATCCTGCAGATCATTTAACTGCACTTCGCCCACAAGCGTCCGCGCTTCAGCAGCAATATCATTTTCGAAGGGCGAATTCGTACAAACCGAGAGACAACCTCCAACGACTAAAATGGCGGCAGCCCGAACCCAGCGAAGAGAAGCCTTCATGGCAAACACCTCGGCGCAATGATCTTTACGCCCAAAAAATCGTACAACGTGATTCGGAACAGTTTGAATTGGCCCAACCGGGGAATTACGTATTATTGTAACAGCCGTTCCCAGAGATCGTCGTGCAGTTCATCGCGTTTGGTTGAGTGTACGAGCAGGTATTCACCGTAACCGTTGCGATCTATAAAGACGAACTCCACGCCTTTTTCAATCGAGAAGTAACGCCAAACCTCGTGCGCTTTGGAATCAACTTCCGCGGGGTAGCGCTCGATCTCATCCGGTTTGGAATAGAGAATGAATACGCGCCCGCGATCGGTGCGCCAGCCTTCCTTGCCCAGCGCGGAATACTCTTGATTCGCCATTTTCACACGGCGCAGATATTCCGCTCGCCGGATGGCAGGTTTGTCCGCCCGGCCCTGCTCGGCATCCGCCCAGAATTTGGCCAGAAACTCGCGTTTGGCTTCAACCGAGGTCAACTGACCGAAAATTTTCTTTTCCTCGGTCAGCGCCAGATATTGCGCGGTGCGAAACTCGGCCGACAATTCTTCATCGGACAATCCGGAAAATTCTTTGCGCATTTGATCGATGCCGGACAGCGCCGCCACTTGCACGTGAGGATTCAATACAAAAAATGCCTTTTCGCTTTTGGTTAACTCGGCGCCGGCTTGATCTGCAACGATGCAACGCAAATTATATCTTCCGGAGGGCAGCGCCGTCACCATCTTGTTGTCGACAATCATGCCGCTGCTGCCGGTATATTTTTGCTCACGCGGCTTTTCATAAATAATTTTACCGTCACTGTCGACAATTTGCGTTTTAATGATATAAGAAGTATTGGGGGCAAGGCGGTACAATTCCGCATAATAAAACAGCACCGGTGACGTCGAAACACCGAACAGCGGCTCGGGTTGCGGCACAACTTCGAGACCATTTTTATAAAAAAGATCGTTTTTGCTTTGAGAGGGCGCGATCTTTTTACACAACTCCATGTCGCTAAGTGTTGGGGTCGCGCCATAGGCAGAAATGTTGACCAGCGCCTTTGCACTCACCTTGCGGCCTGGTGCGAGCGAGTCGATAGCCGTCACTTCCAGGGCATATTCGCCGTGAGGCAGCACGAACCCGGTTTGCGTCACAAACGGAAAGCGATACCATGTTGCAGAAGTGTCTGCTTCGGCGAGATGCAGCATTATGTTTTTATCCGCCACGACGGCATCAGCGTCGGCCTGCAATATGCGAGTCGACAAGGCGATGCCGGCATGAAATTTTCCTTGTTGCTGCATGAACGTGAGCAGACGCGGATGAAAACTGTAATAAACCTCCAGGTAGCCGGATTTATCATCCTGACGAAAACGCGCAAAATCAACATGAAATTGCAAAGCGCCCACGGGCGCCAAGGTCTGCGCCTGCGTTGGCTGGCCAAGCAAAAGCGCCAAAAGTGTGAACCCGATAATTTTTCTCATATGGCTTTCCTTCCAAAGAAGTATAAGGCAAGCGGGGTTTTCGAATATCAAAAACAAGGGAAGGCCTGAATTCAATTTATTCACTCACTCCGCTACAAAAGGCCTTTGCTTGCAAAGCAACGATTCCACGTTTAATCGCCTAACCTGGATAATTCATGACCATGAAGGCCCTCGGACACAAAGGGTTGCATTTTTGAGAACAGCGAATGGGCAATGGCTAAAACTCGTTTTTTTAGCTCGACTGTGTCACATTCCAAAAGTCACCGCTGTGGCGAGTAGATCGCAGAGTAAGATTTATTAGAGTTCCCAGCGAACTCTGCCTCTCAGCAGTGAATCTGACATAGCCAAGTTAGATCAACCCACTTCAAACGTTTTCTCTTCGTGCCTTTGTGTCTTCATGGTTTAGTTTTTATGCATGATCCAGGCTAAACAAAGCCAGGCGCAAACACAACCTAGTACGAAATCAAATTTGCCAGCAAGCGGTAAGCGCCGGGCTGCACATTCAGCCATTGCGGCGTCAAAGCTAAATCGACATACGTTATTTTGCCGTTGCCGAGCTTGCGCGTGAGCAACAACGGCGTCCCCTCTCCCGCTGCCTTCACAGGCATTTCAACGCCGTCTTTTTGGGCAAGGGAAACAAGGTTGTAGCCGCGCCGATAAAGCCAGCCTTCCCAATCTTGCGCCCGCAGACGGTTTGGAGAGTTGAGCAATGGGTGCTGTTCGTCATTTTGCAGCGGGAAACTCTCATCGAACTGTTGCGTGGCGGCTAATTGCAAACCGTCCCACAGCGGTGCGCGGTTCCACGATTCAGGGTCTTGCGCAAGGATGATCAAATGCCCCCCCCTCTCGGCAAACGCCTGAAGCGAGGCTTTATCATCGCGGAAGCGCGGTTCCAGCGCCAGCGCACGACGGTCTACTATAATGACGTCCAGCGAATCCTTTTGTTGTATGCGTTCGGGATTCACCACAAGATTGGCGCTTTTCACCGTCAGGCGGCGCAGGGCGTCTTTCAGTAACGTGTTGCCGGCCGTTGTCAAGATGCCGATACGGCGGTTGCGGTCAATCTCAGCGTGAAACTGCCGGGCGGCAAACTTGGCAACCTCATCGCCGTCAATTGTTACCGGAAAAATATGTGTGCCTTCCTGAATTTCCTTCGGCCAATCCAGATAAAGCGTCAGATATTGCTCGGCTTCTTTGAAACTTAGGCGGAAAAGGCCGGGGGTGGAGGTTACGGCCTCGTGCGCCACGCCAATGGTGTCGGCAACGCCGTCGCGCGAGTAATTCTTCATGCGCAATTCGATTTTCTCGCCCGGAATCACGCGCACGATCGGCGTCAAGACTTCAACGAGAAAACGCGGAGCGTAATACATGCGTTGATTGATGGTCTTGATGAAGCTCTGCTCGCGATTGGAACTGCGATGCACGACATGAAAAGTGATTTTATGCGAGGCCTGCAGCGCCTGCAAGCCAAAAAGATTTTGCGGCGTGTTGAACGGCAGGCTTTGTGGCGAGAGCAGCGTGAACGTCTCACCGGGTTTGTAGGCAAATCGCCGTTCGAGCGATTCATTGACGGCCCAATCTTCCGGCAAAGCGCTAAAATTGATGGAGGTTTCACCAATTTCCGAGAGGCCGGTAATGTTTTTAATTGTAAGTTGGGTCACTTGCACCACGGTTAATGCGGTGTCGGCGATGGTATAATCCACTTTGACGTTGAGCAAGTTATTGCGCAGCCGGTCGAGATTCATTTTCCAGGCGTAAAGTGACCGCTCTTCATAACTGTTCAGCCGGTCGCGCAAAGCGATGTGAACGCCCACCGAGTCAATCGCGCTCAGCAGTCCCGGCCCGAGCGCTTCCGCTGATTTTTCCCGCGCCGCGCCGGCAAGTTGCTCCATGCGCCCGGCCATGTTGCGCAAATAGCGGAAGCGCGCAAGATCAGGATAATTTTCCGTCAGGGTTTGCGGAGCGGCGTCCGTTCGCGGATACAGCAGGGTGTAAGAGGGCGGTTGCGTCCCTTGCCAGGCCCGGCGTTGCAGCCGCAAAGAAGCATATTTCGCGCCGGCTTCATCTGCGATCGCTTTGTAACTCTTTTTCCATTTCGGATGCTTGTCATCAACCGGCAAGCGCACACCAGACTTGGCGGGATCATCCGCCCAAATGCGGCCAACCTGCCAAAGCGAATCAGAGTTTATGGCAACAGCACTGCCGTTGGTCGGTTTGGGCAGAATTTGCTGCACGGCAACAAGCAAGTCGGAAAGCAAAGTTTGTGTTTGCCAGCTTTGCTCGGAGGCCGCCCAATCGCGCGCCACCAGAATGATATCGGGTTTGTATTTCAGCATAAGGCTGGCGAGGCGGGCGCTCAACGAGTCGCTGCGCCAGGATTTGCGCACGGTGAGAGAATCGCGCGCGGCCACAACCTCCGGCTGATTGAGGAAATAAGCTTCACCGCCGAGATAAGCCAGGGCCGCATCCGCCTCCAATCGTAACGTCCCCGCAAGTTGATCCGGATAAAGTGCGGCAAGATCGCTTTCGCCGGCTTCGCCATTGCTGACATAAGCGCTGGCAATCGTTGCGCCTTCGGCGAGGCGAAGATAGGCCAGGGCAGCCAAATCTTCATAGCCCGGGCGCAGGGCAAGAGACAAAACGCGCACGCCGCTTTGCAGATCCAGCGAAATTTGATGCAGCGCTTGCGGCCCGATTTCGGGAAAATAATTTTGCGTTTCCGGACGTTTCTGGCAAGCTGAAAAAGTGAAGAAAATCACTAAAAAACAAATTCCAACAGACAGGCGTGAATTCAGGGTAGGTGATTTCATTGCGGCAAAGTTAGTGATTCAATCTTAAAATGCAACATGCCATTCCGTAGGAATTTTCTTGAGCGGCGCGGCGTAACGTTTGACTGGTTTTGTACTAAGCGCGCAAGAAAATTCTTTCAAAATGACGTTTCAAAAGGGGCGCTTTCGACAAGCTCTGTCTAAGGGTTCATCTGAAAATAACTTATCGGACGAAGGTCATCCCGCCCCTCATGTGGGCGGCTGGTGAGGAGGCGAGCTTCACTGTTCTGCCAATACCCCCGCAAGAGCGCAGGGCTACGACGAACTCAGGAGGTAATCTTTAGATGCGTACCAAGCCTCAATTATTCTTAACCACGAAGGTACCAAGACATAAAACTTTGATTTTTTGAGAAGCACGAATACTTGGCGGTAAAAGCTCAGCTTCTCTCATTTCGACTTGATAAATTCTTGTTCTTCGTGCCTTTGCGTCTTCATGGTTGAGCCTTTAAAATAATTCAGGTAAGGCAACTAAATCAGCCGTTACCTACAAACGAAAGGCTGCCCGCGAGCGAGCAGCCTTTCCAAAATATGACAACCGATGTCAGTCGAAAAACGGCTTAGAAGCCGAGCTTCAACGAAAACACGTTGTTGCTATTGAAGAGATCGACCGAACGATAGGCATAATCAACGGTGATGTCCAAACCTTCGGTGATGTAGGTCAAACCAAAACCCAACGTCGGGCCAAAGATTTGTTCATCGGTCGCACCCTTGTCGGAAAGCTCATAGCCGGCGCGGCCCGCCAACTTCAAGTTTTCCATGGCATAGCCCAACTCGCCGCCAAAACGATAGCCGTCGAGCGCCAAGTTGTTGTTAGCATAGGTGGTGTTCAGGGAGTAGGACACACTTTCCGCGAACTTGTTTTCATAAGCAAAGCCAATTTCGACTGAAGTGGGCAATTCCCAGCTAGCTGCTTCCGAGCTATAGTACTGGGTGGGTCGGCGGCCATCAGCCGCATCCCCGAGGCGGAGCAAGCCTGGGCCGTCGAAGCTAACTTGCGGGCCGACATTCTTCAATGCGACGCCGAGATTCACGCCCTTGAAGCCGGCAACGCCGTGGTATTGCACACCGAAATCCATGGCAACACCTTTACCCGAGACGCGGTGCAAGTTTTCGGAAATCAGCTTTATAGTACCACCGGCAGTGATGGCATCGGTGAAGGCACGTGCATAGCTGAATCCCAACGTTATGAAGGAGGGATTGAACGTTCTGCCCGCAACGCCTTCGGGATCGTCGGTGGTGGTCATCGGAATATCACCAAAATCCAATGCTTTGATGCTGAGACCGAGGGTGCCAAAACCACCGAAATTGATGCCGACAGCGCCGTAATTGACATTGATGTCAGCGATATACGACATGTGGCTGACCGTGCCCTCGGCAGCGCCCGTAAGGCGGCCAAGGCCGGCGGGGTTGTAATGCAATGCATCGATGCCAGAGGTGGTTCCGATGCTGGAACCGCCCATGGCCAGATCACGCGCGCCGACCGGAATCAGTAACTCGGGGGCCGCCGCGGTGCCAATGCGCTTGTTTTGGACATCCGGCGTTTGGGCGAGCAAGCTGCCCGAAAGGGCAGCCAGCGCCAAACAAACCGTTAAAAACGAAAGCAGACGTTTATTCGTCATGACTTTTTCTCCTTGTTCAGGGTTACCGTGGTCAAATGATCAAGTTCGCTTAGAAGTTTTCCAAGACTTCAGCTTCTTGGATAACCGCCAACTTGAGCACTTGTGCGTGGCCGAGCTCCGGTATTTCGATATGCGCGATATACATACCGCTGGCAACCGGGAGATTGCTAAAGTTCAACAAATTCCAGCGGGCAAACTGGCTGGCGTCGTTCTTCTCGATGCGGTTCACCAACTGGCCGGCCAAGTTGAAGATACGGATCGTCACCGGTGAATTCGGCGGCAAGTTGTTGAACGTTACGAAACGCGACAACCGGCTGGTTTCCTGCGGATTAAAGGCATAATACGGATTCGGGAAAACGCCGATACTTTTCGCGCTCGCCAATGCAAGCTCGGCAGAGGCATCCGGCGCCGGCAGGGTGAACGTGAACACATCTGCCGGGGTGTTGGGCTTGTTGGAGATGTGGACGAACTTATCCGTATCGGTCCAGTTATTGGTGTTACGACGGGTCCACGCAGCATAATACATCACCGGCTGGGGTCCGGTAATAATTTCAACTTGATATGCCGGATTCGGGGTTTCACTGTAGTCCGAATCGAAAATCCACAACCATTCACGCGGACCGTCTGCAGCAGTATTGCTTGCCGGCTGCAACGGCGGCCAGTATTTGCCATTAACAGAGCCGTTGGCAGCGTTGTTTTCCAGAAAAGCAACTGCTAAACGTCGCGGCGCAGCCGGGTTTTCAATATCATAAACAGCGAGCGGCACACTCTTGGTAAAATCTTGATAAGAGTAGCTGCCACCGGTATTGATGATAAAGGGAGCGAACTCCGGCCTTGCCGGCGGTGCGGCAAATCCACGGCCATGACGATACGCATAGGAAACATTAGGATGGTTGGGATCAAAGCTGCCATCGGCGGCATTCACGTTGGCAAAGCGGATTTCGATGTTTTTGGTTTGATCGGGAGAAACAAACAGGGTACCGTCACCAAAATACGCGCGTGGGGAAGAGTAGCCAATTGCACCATTGAAGCCCTCAAACCCCAAACCTTCGCCGCCAACCCAGGTTAAAAACCGAGTCGCAGCCGGCGTCCAACTCCACTCTTTCAAGCCCGGAGGCGGACCAGAGACCACCAGGAAGAGGCCATTGACAATGTTATAGTTCGTATCACCGGATTGATTGGTCTGATTGCCCATGATCACGGCGCCGCCTCTTTCCTGCAGATTCCAAACCGTCTCGCCTTGCGCATTCGTAGCAAATCTGACTTCATAAGTTTTGCCATTGCTGACGCGAGGATCGATCACGATTGGGTAGACGCGGCCATCGCTGATCTTGTCACCAGTTGTGGTGTGGGCAACTTGCAATGTGTCGCCAAACGAGGTTTTATACTTGGTTCCAAACGGTACTTTCGGTCGTACGACACGAACTTGCACATCCGATTCCAAGGCAGCCGGCAGATAGCCCGGAATGGTCGAGACGCTGTAGGAGGTAACCGCGAAGTAATACTCTTCGCCGTTATTCAGCTTGTCAACGTCTTTCACATAATCGCGGGATATGCGGAAGTAACGGCGGATGCCGCTGTTGGAGCCGAATTGCAACGCTTGCTCGAGAATTTGACCAGAGCGGGCATCAAAATCTTCGCCTAAGACGACCGCAGGATCCGAGGTCAAATCAAAGGTGGCGATACGCACACCTTCACTCAAGCGGGAGGTCGCGCTGGGCAACTGATAGATGTTGTAACCTTCGAATTTGAAGTTGCCCGGCTCATTGATGGTATTTTCGGTGTTGTTCACGCGATTGAGGTTGCTGCCCCATTCCAGAATGATTTCACCGTTCAGCTCCGTCACCTGTACATCCGGCGCTGCCGGGGCTCTCGGCACTTGGAACAAGGCGTCATAGGTGTTTTGCGCGAAGCGGTCATTGAACTTCATAACCGAAACGCTGGAAAGACGGTCGGAACCCAAACCTGCAACCATGGCCACCACAACTTCTTGCGTGTCGCCCGGGGCCATGCTGAACGGCCCGGTGATCACCAGCAAGCGGCGGTCGCCCGAAACGAAGGAGTAGTTAAAACCCTGACCATCAACATGGCCAACACCAGTCACCGGATTACCCGCCAGCGGGAAGGGACCAGCTTCAACGCCTGGAGGATGGGCATAACGCACATCCGGACCATCCAACGGAGCATAGCCACGCAACATCTTGTACCAACGGATGGTGTTCGTGCCGTAGCCTCCACCTGGATCAGTATAGGGGCTGCCAGCGGAAAAGTACGAAAAACCCGTCATGCCGAGATTTCTGTAGCCGTCTTTGTATTTCAAATCAAATACTGCGCGGTCGCCGGGGGAAGCGATAATCGGGCCTTGCAAAAAGTCGTAACCGGCTGCAGGCGGGGCCAGATTGAAGCGACGATACTCAGAATCGAGTGCATTGGCGTTGTAAACAAAGCCCATGCTGAGTGTGGTATCGCAGCCGAGCAAATCGTCGCCGGCGTTGCCCAAGTCCGGATCAGACCACTGGCAAACGTACATACTGTCGAGATAGAAAGCGCCTTTGTTACCAGCTGCGTCAATCTCCACACCACCTTTGTTGATGAAGCGCCATTTGCGGAAGAAGATATTGCCGAGTGCATCCGTGCGCTTGTAACCCCACATGGTCATTTGGATTTCCAAACCGGTAGGCTCGGAACCGAAACGGCCAACGGAGGTGGTTTTGTTCAAATCATTGAAAACGCACCACAACACTTGGTCTGCCGGGGAATTGGGGTCAGAGCCGGCAATACCGGGCTCATCATAATTGCCGGTAATCAAGTCTGCGGCGGTAAACGTGGCGCTGAACGGCGGCGGGGCTTGATAGCCGGGTTGGCCGTTTCTTTCAACGTAGGGAGCGCCCAAATCCACCGGCCACTCGTTCCAATCCTTCAGGTAGCGATCGATGATGGCTTGCACCTGGGCATTGGTCACAGCGGAAACGCCGATTTCATTGGATTCTGCCGCGTCGCGTTTGGCTTCATCGGAGAACGTGCCGTCGGCATTGTAGAACGCAGTCGTCCAGTCGCGGCGCACGCGATAAATGCGCGCACGCGGGTCAGCCGGGTCAACCGGGGCAGCGGTTGCGCCCAAGCCTGTCACCCAACCTTCACGCTGGCCGGTGGCGTAAGTTGTACCGCCGACACGGATGTTTTGGGAGAACGGCGCAGAAATGGTTCTGGCTGCGTCGACATATGCCCGCGAGCCGAACACCATACCGTCTTGGTAAATCGCCCAAGCTGTGCCACGCGGATAAAAGGTACCGTTATCACCCAGGGGTGAGTGGTTGGCTTGGCCGTCACGGCGGTGCCATGACCATAAGTTATTGATATTCAAAATCTGATAGCGATCCGGCTCATAGGCAGTTTTTGCCAACGAGCGCTCGCCCTTGCCTTTCTCGTGCGCCGGGCGCTCGGCCAGGGCCAGTGTCCCAACCAGCACCAAGGCGAGAAACGTCCACAAGGTAAGGGAAAATTTCTTCATCGTATTTAGCTCCGAGATTTGGTTCAAATTCTTTACCGGCCGGTCGCATGAAACGACCGGCCGTTCGGAAATTTTAGAAGAATTCCAACATCAAGCCCAAGCGAAACTCGCGCGGCGTACCGTAAATATCATCGCCGGTAGCCAGGAAGTAACCCCAACGATTGTCAAGGTTAATGGCGCGATAAAAATCGCTATAATAGGGCGTCGCAACATATTGCCCGGCCAAAGCGCTCTTCAAGAAGCCGTCATCATTGGAAGTGCCGGTGGTCTCGTACACATTGATGATGCTCTTGGTGTTGAACAGATTGAGAATATTGGCGTAGAAACGCGCATTGACTTTGCCGAAACCGACCACTTTGTCGAGTGTCAAGTCGACATTAGCGTTCCACGGCGTGGTTGAGCTGTTAACGGGTTCAACCGGGTTACGGGTGCGGGGGTCGATCGTGGCGCGCACACCAACGTTCCAGGGATTAGCCTGACCCAGAACCTGGGGTTCGAGGATCTTGGTGTAGTTATGACCGCTGTTGTAATTGATCAAAGCGCTGATGCCAAGACCTTGAAGAATCGGGCCGCCGTCGTTTTGCGCAAAACGATAGTCGAGAGACATCGTACCGCGATGGGCTTGGTTGTAGTTCAGGCGGTAAATCAACGTGGGATAAGTTGCCAGGGTGGCGTCACTCACCGAGACGCGGGTCGAACGCGAATCCGAGCCGGTGCCGCGCGTGTCGGAAAGGGTGTGGCTGACCTTGGCCGCAAAACGCTTGGTGCGGCGCAATTCCAACGTCAATTCCAAACCTTTGGAGGTGGCGAAGTCGTTGTTGATCCAGCCTGCGATAATCGGGGTGCCGGCCGCTTGTGCGCCCGTGCCGTCCGCCACGACGCGATCCAAGCGCAGCAAGTCTTGCATGTCTTTATAGAAAGTGGTGATCGTCAACGCGAAGTTGTCGGTCAACGATTGGCGAATGCCTAACTCGTACTGCTCGGTGCGCTCGGGCTTGGCTGTGAAACCGACATACTGGCCAAAGAAACCGTAAAGTGAGCGCGATTCCGGAATGACGTCACGGCTAAGGGTTCTCACACCGCCGCGATACAAGTCGGATAAGTTCGGCATTTGCACATACTTGCCGTATTGGGCGTAGAACACAGTGCGATCAGTAACCGGGAAGGCGAAATTGATACGCGGCAACAGATAGTCATTCGGCTCGGTCTCGATCAGCGTGCTTTCGTCAATGTACAGATTGGTTTTGTCGTATGTCGGGTTCGAGTAGTTGTCCGGCTGCAGAACCTTCGCGTCCAATCTCTCATAGCGCATGCCCAAATTGATGATCAGGTCGCGATACTCGAGTTTGGATTGCACGTAGGCTGACGCAAACAGCGGATGACGCGCGCCATTGACGCCATCATCGATTTTGTTGACGCCGTCAACATCAAACCCGTAATAGCTGATGCCGCCCTGTTTCGACAACTCAACACGGCGGACATAGTCATTTGCGAAAACGCGATTGGCAGTGCCGTCGATGCCATACAAATAATCCATATAAGCGCGAATATTGGCAACGCTATAAGCGCGCATGGTCCAACGATCGGCGCGTCCGCCAAACTTCAATTCGAAATTCTTGGTGATCTGGCTGGTGAAGTCCAAAGATGCGCCCAAGCTCTGCTGCTCATCTTTGGAGTAGGTGTTAACAGTGCCGTTGGCTGCTTTCACTTCGAAATTCAGAATCGTGCTGTGCAAATAGGGGCCCTGGAAGATGTTGAGCTGTTTGGTGGTGTTGTTGCGACCCCAGTTCGAGGTATCCAAACCAGCCGCCACCCATTCTCTTACGTCACTATACTTCGTCCACTCGTCGCCAAAATCCGGATCGAAATCGCGGCTTTTGCGGGCAGAGTAGCTGACATTGACTTCATAGAAGGTTTTGGGATTCAGCACATGCGTGCCCTTCAAAGCCAGCATGCCGGTCTTGATTTCACGACGTTCTTCGCGCTGCCAGAAAATGTTATTGAGCGCTGCGTTAAAGTTGCTGTAACCCAGCGGCCGGCGGTTATAGCTATAAGTTCCGGTTAAACGAAACTTTAACGCGCTGGACATGTCATAAACCAGAGTACCGTTGACTGAGTTGTCACGCAACTGATTATTCGGCAGGAAGTTTTTCTTGAACGCAATCGGGCCTGGCAATGGGGAGCCGGCTACTCTTCCTTCTAGACCGTCGTCCCTCAAACCACCCAGTTCGCCCAGTGTTTTGCCTGTTACCGGGTCGACAAAGTTATCGGTGTTGAAGGGTTCAATATAAATCGGGGTGCGGTTGCGGAAGTAGTTGTGCTGACCAGCCAAGAAGAAACGGGTCTTGGAACCGAGCAGCGGACCGCTCAAGGTCACCGCGGCATTGCGGAAACCGCGCGAAGTGGTGCCCAAAAACTCTTCGCCGGCTTTGGCGAAATCATCGGTAAGGTAGTTGACCGTGGCTTTGAAGGTCGAGCCGCCGGTTTTCACCGTAGTGCGCACAACTGCGGAATTGGCGCCGCCCAACTCAGCCGTGAAACCGCCGGACTGCAATTGCAGCTCTTCAATGGCTTCGTCGATAACGGTGATGTTCTCTTGGTTGGAATAGGGGTTGGTGGCGGTGGCGCCGTCAACGTAGTAGGCCACTTCGTTGGCGCGACTGCCGCGCACATGCAACTCACCGTCTTGGAGCACAGTTCCGGCGTTCAACGCCAAAATATTCTGCACACCGCGAACCGGAAGATTTTCAATGTCTTCCGCGGTGGTCAGGCGCACCGTGTTGGTGGTGTTGCGCTGAATCAACGGCCGTTCCGCCACAATTTCCATCGCTTCCACGGCGATAGCCGAACTGGGCAATTGGAAATCCTGCGTCGTCGTGATATTGGCGCTGACACGCACATTGGCGATAGCAACCGTCTGATAACCGATATAGGTTGCTCGAACGGTGTACACGCCAGGCGGCACGCCCAAGATGACGAAGTCACCGTTGATGTCCGCCGCGGCGCCCAGCGTCGTTCCGTCGAGCACGACGTTTGCGCCGATCAGAGGCTCACCCGATTCCTTTGCCGTTACCCGGCCGCGCACTTTACCATCTTGCGCGAACAGGAAGCACGGCAGCAGGAGCAGCGAGGCGAGAACTAACATTAACCTACGATGCATACTCTACCTCCTCCAAAATGATGGTTAGTAGATGGGTTTGATTGCTTGTTTTCTGGTTGCTGGTTGCTCGATTCAGGTATGGGCCGCAAGCAACGAGCAACTAGAAAAAAATAGCCCTCAACTAATGGCGCACGCCATCAGCCGAGGGCTGAGTAAGCCGAAAGCAAAAAATAATAAAAACCGATTGGGAGATCGTATCGTTTTTTCATTTCGCAGAACTGGGCACACCAACAGCCGACGCTTGATTTTTGGCGATCCGTCGGGAGTTATGTCCTAACCGCTGATTACTTAATAATTGTGAGGTACTAAACAATCAAGTAAAGGCCACATCCTGCGAGCTCAGGGCTGAGCAATTTCCTTCGCATTTACCGATCCGATAGGCCAGTAAATTATTTCTCCTGGTAAGCACTTCCAACTTTACAGAAATTATGCCATTGTAAATTTTTGCTAAATTAGCGCCTGATTAAATCTGCATTAATTCATTAAATTAAAGACTTAAATCAATAAATTATCAAGCACCAACTAGAAATTTTTTGCGCTAAAGAGTGCGTATTTTTGCATAATTCATGGAAGGTGTTTGCACGAACAACAAAATATTCAATTTTATGAATAAATCATAACGCGCATGATAACTTGCCGCAACCAAAGCTGAACACCGGAGCTTTCCGGCGTCACAAAAAACCTTGACAGAAGAATTTCTTAGCAGATTGTTTCAAAATCATTCAAAACTTTGAGCATCATGAAAACTCTACGTTGATTAATCTTAGGCCAAGCCGTTGCACGAACACTCTTTTGAGCAGACTGCGATTTGGGATGCGGGTTATATTTTCCCAGGCGGGCTGCCAACCAAGCCCGGCCGTGACCACACATGAATAATAATTCGCAATTCAACAGTTTTTGCTTGCATCTCATTCCTGTGCGCATCATTTTGTTCCACAACTTTTCAAGCCCAGCCTGAAAATACTCTGACCGTTGCAGAGGAGGCCTCAATGTCACCATCACCGTTTTTAACCCGCCTGTTGTTTTGTCTTGGCATGCTTCTCCCCTTGTTGTTGCCCGCGCAGGAAATCAAACTGGCCGGCGCCGTGCGTGATCGCAACACACACCGCGAGGTTCGCGGCGTTAATGTTTACTTTAAAGGGACGAAAGTCGGTGTGACCACCGATTTTGCCGGGCGCTTCGCGTTGCCGCTGGCCAACACCACATTGCAGAGCGTCATCGTCTTCCAGCATGTGGGCTATGAACCTCAGGAATTCACCCTGGAAGAGTTAATGAAACTGCGCTTTGTCTACATGCAGCCGCGCGTCATTGTGTTGCCCGGCGTCGAAATTGAAGAAGAGGGCAAACAGCGCTTAGACATTGATACGGATTTGCCGCAGCCGGTTTCGGTGATTGATTCCAAAAGCTTTGAAATTCGCGGATTCGAAGACGCCGGCGACCTGCTGAAAACCGATCAGAGTGTGCAGGTGGAAGAACAGCTTAGCGGCAAGAAAACCGTTTCGATCCGCGGCAGCAATCCCGATGAAGTCACCGTGCTGTTCAACGGCGTCAAGATGAATAGCGCCTATGATAATATCTTTGACTTGCAGTTGCTGGATTTGGAGGATATCGAGCGCCTGGAAATCATCAAAGGCAGCAATACCGCGCTCTACGGCCCGGATGCCTTTGGCGGCGTCATCAACGCCGTGCCAAAAGTGCAGAAAGATTATTCCGTGCGCTTTCAACAACGCCTGGGAACATACCGCTCCGGCAACTGGGGGTTGCACTTTTACCGCAACCTCAACAAACTGCATGCCTCCTACAACTTCAAGCGCGGGGCGTCGAAAAGAAACTTTGTCGATGCCGTTAACGACGACAGCGGATTGGAAAACGCGGAGTTGCATCACACCGGCAACCTGACTTATCGTTTCTCCGAAGCCGAGGGTGACCGCCTGAAAAAGGAGCTGAGCGCGACTTATCTCTATACTGCCTTGGATTATGATAATTACCGCGATTTCGAGCGCCAAAACGACTTGAATCACATGGTGACGGTCAAGTATGCCGCGGAGCAATCACAACGCAAAGACTTCAATTTGTCGCTCACCCTGCGCCGCCTTGATGAAGCACGCACCTTGACCAGCGGCGGCACACTCGACAGCGACATTGACGACCGCGCGGTGCAGGTCAATGCGGAAAAGCAGTTCCGGCTGGGCCGCGTCGATTTGCTCACGGCCTATCAGTTTCAAGCGTCACAACTCGATTATCAAGACGTGCGCGATGTTCCCAACGAACAGCGCCTGGGCATCGAATCTGCGCAATTTGACCGCCGCCATCACGGCGCGGTAGCGATCGTGAAGCTGCATAACGACGGCGGCTCGGATTTCTTCCAAACCGTGGATGTCGATTTTAGCCTGCGTCATGATCGCGTGCTGGACGATCAAGTCGATTATGTGTTGCGCGGCACGCTGGAGGACCCGAATCCGCTGGTGTTGTCGGGCGCTTTTGATCGCAACGACTGGCGTGAAACCACCTTCAAATTTGCCTTCAGCTTCGCGGGCTATCGCAATAATCTCGCGCTGCAGGGCTATTTAAATGCCGGCTCCAATGTCAAATTCCCCACCCTGTTGCAGCAAACCAGCTCGCCTGCATTTTTTGCGCCGGAAGCATCGCAGCCGGATTTGAATCCGGAAAAGAACCGCAGCGTGGAACTCGGCTTCGTGGTCACGCGCGACGTGCGCGCGAACACCAGCATCTACGGCTGGCAGATCACGGGCAATTACTTTCAAAATCATTACGAAAACAAATTTCGCATTGCGGCGACACCGGGCATTCCCGTGCTGTTCTTTGATAACGTGCAGAACGCGCGCATTTCCGGCATCGAGGCCAAAGCCAGCGCTTTCTTCTTCCGCAAAAAAGCAACGCTGACTGGCGGCATTTCGCGTTACTCGATCTCCGAAAAATCGGCGTTTCCGTTCAAATCAGACCTCAAGCGCACGCTCACCTTCAACCTCGATCACGCCGGCTATTCATTTCAGGCCTATTGGTTCACGGAAAGCGAGCAATTCGGCTGGTTGCGCCGCATTAAAAGCGGCGACCAGGCCGGCGGCCAGCCGGTGTTCGGCGAGCTGGCGGAAATTGCGTTGCCCGGTTTTTCCAACCTCGATTTACATTTGAGCAAAACCTTCCAAATGGGCAAGCTCAAGGTTTTTGCCAATGCCACCGGCCGTAATTTGTTGAACAAAAGCGATGAAATTTTGGAGGGCTTGGCCATTCGCGACCGGCGCTATTATTTGATTTTTGGCGCACAGTTCTGAGGCCGTTGCCCCGGTATGAAATTCAAACCAAAATCGTTCAACCGTTTCGATCACAAACATGCAGGAGACTGAACGGATGAAAGCTGCCCACCAATTAAAGAGAAATACCCGTTGGCGGCTTTCATCTGCCGGGCAACTTATTGAAAAAGGGCAATCATGCGGATGGAACTTTGCCGGCATATGGAAAAACTTGAGACCGTTATCGCTGCTGCTTGCTCTTGTTTTGCTGCTGTCAAGCTGCAAAAAAAATCCTGCCAGCGATAATGACGCCACAGCCGGCAGCCAGATGAGCGGCCGAATTTTGTTGAGTGACGGGGAAACTCCTTCAGACGTTTATGCGTGGTTGGACGGTACGAGCTTCGCAGTTTACACCGATCAGAACGGCGGCTTTCAAATCAATTTGCCGCCGGTTGCGCCGAATGTTTTGGTGGGCGCCGGTGCTCACACCCTGTATTTTTATCTCGCCAACTATCAACTCTCCTCGGTGGAGGTGGCGATACGTGACGGCAAATTTTTATATTCGCGCGGCGGACTGAACAGCCGCGGCGAGTTGAACAACTCCCTCTCTTTGCTCAAACGCTTACACATTGAAACCACAGTTGAACCGGCGGAGATTGCAGACGATTATCAAGGTCCGGTGAATGTGCAGCTTTCATTGCACGCCGCCGGCGATTCCGTGACCGTGCTTTTTCCGCAGAATGAAAGTCTCGCCCTTTTTTTTAAGCAAAAGGAAACCGGCGCTGTTTTTTCCTATGCCCGCACGGTCAATCCTGTCGCCCGTGATAGCGTAAAAATCGGTCAGGAAGCATATCGCCGGCGCCTCACGCTGGATTTCACGCCCGGCTACTTGCCGCAAGGAAGCTACGAAGTTGTGCCGTATTTTCTCATCGTTCCTGAAAAAGTTTTGCCGCCGGGTTTGCTGCCCAACCTGGGAGAGGCGGTGGAAACCTTCACCTCGAATTTTCTCAAAATTCCGGCCAAGCGCGCCGGCGGTCAATTCATCGTGAAGAATAGCGAGTAGCGCAGTACCGCAACTCAAAAAGCGTGAGGCTTCGATTTTCAGATTGTCTGAAATCTTGTGTAGAGGGCGATTAGTTTTTCAAACCTAGAAAAAAATTCTGAAAGATTTTCGCTCACGGAAATGAAATCCCATAGAAAAGGCTTTTTTGGGGCGGGCGGAGTTTAGGGCTGCTCGAAGAATTTCGATTTTCAGCTTGACAGAAAATTGGTGTAGCTTTTCGAGGTTGTTGCGTTACAAAGTCTCGGAAGCCTAGTGATGAGAAATCGACACGTTTTCTTGATGTGGCCCACTCTCCTTCTGCTGGCCGGTTGCCTGGAAAGCCCCTTTGGCGATCATGACATCACCGGCGGAACGCAGGCCATCAGCGGGTCTGTTGCGTTGAACAACGGCGCGGTCGCGAAAAACGCCTTTGTTTGGCTGGATACGTTCAATGCCGGCACACACGTCGGTGAGAACGGCGCGTTTCGGTTGATTTTACCGCCTGCCGCAGGCCAGCCCGGCGGGGGAATCAGCGGCGCGTTTGAACTTTATTTTTATATGGCCAATTGCAGACTCAACGCGGCAAACGTCACCACGCGCAACGGCGTTTTTGTTTATGACGCGGCCGATCTCAACAAAAAAGGCGAACTGCGATCCCAAATCGTCTTAAGCCCGTTTCTCGGCATCACCACCCAGCTCAGCCCCGCCCGTATCGCGCAAAGCGATACCGCCGCAGCGATCGATCTCCGGGTAACACTGCAAACTCTGATTGGCGATACAACCACGGTGATTTTTCCGCAATCCGTTATCGGCACGTTAGGCGCTGTCATTTTCAAATCGACGAACACCGGCGCCACAACTGTTTTTCAGCGCGTCGCCGGCGGCAGCGCGCGCGAAGTGATTATCGTCGGGCGCACGCCGGTCGTGCGAGGCTTCACCTTCCGTCTCCGCGAGGTGGCGCCCCGGCTGGCGCCCGGAACATACGAGGTTGTGCCGTACATGCTGATCGCGCATGAGAACATCCCCTCGGCATTGCTGCAAGCGCTCGGGCCGAATGTCACCCGCCTCGGCCCTGAATATCTCACGATGCCGTTTTTCCGCGACGGCGGGCGTTTCGAAGTTACAAATTAGAAAATTTACTTCCTCACGTTTCACTTGGCGGGAGATTAAAATCTGCGGTCTGCGGCAAAACCGTTGTCACCGGCATGCTGGTGAATTGCGTTGTTGCAATTCGCCGGAAATATTTTTAAATATGCCCGCATGAGTAAGAACATCAAAATTCTTTTTCTCGCGGCAAATCCGAAAGATACCACGCAATTGCGCCTCGACGAGGAAATGCGCAGTATCGATCTGGCGCTGCGCCAATCCGAGTTTCGCGATCGCTTCGACATCGAACAGCAATGGGCGGTGCGCGTCAGCGATCTGCAAAGCCATTTGCTGCGCTATAAGCCCGACATCGTGCATTTCAGCGGGCATGGCAGCGAGGCGCGCGAGATCATTTTGGAAAACAACGCCGGCGAAAGCCAGCCGGTTTCAAGCCGCGCGTTGGGCCAATTGTTTGCCGTGCTCAAGGACAACATTCGCTGCGTTGTGCTCAATGCCTGTTTTTCGGCGTCGCAGGCCGAGGCCATTGCGCAACACATCGATTGCGTCGTCGGCATGTCGCAGGAAATCGGCGATGCCGCGGCGTTGAGCTTTGCTTCCTCGTTCTATCAAGCGCTCGGCTTTGGCAGAGACGTTAAAACGGCGTTTGATCTGGGTTGCTTGCAAATCGACATGGAAAACCTGAACGAGCAGCACACGCCCAAGCTCATCGCTCGCAACCACGATCCCAAAACCATCATCTTCGCCAAGCCGGCAACCTTGAGCGGCGAAACCGCCAAGAAACCCGCGGCGATTTCAGGATCGTCGCGCGAATACGCGATTTTGATGACGATCGGTTCAGCCTGTTTATGCTTGATCCTTTTGGTGCTTGGCACGATTTGGGCGGTACTCGATGACAAAATCTCAGTTGAAGCGCTGGGCAATATTCAGGCAGCGGGTTTCGGCGGCGGGCTGCTGGGTTTTGGAACGATTTTATATCGCATAATAAAAATGGCTTTGGCCGGAGGTAACAAGTAGATGAACGCAAACGAGACCGGCGGCGCGGAGGCAAAACGTGGCCGCGGCATTTCGATTTTGCTGGTGGTGCAATTATTGATCGCTGCCGCGACCGTGGTGGTGATGGTTGTGGTCGGCCAAAGAATCCAGCCGTTGATCGAACAACGGCGACAACTTGGGGAGGAAATTACGCAACTGCAAAGTCAGCGCGCTTACCTCAAGTTGACGCTCGATAGCCTATCAATCAGGATCGACGAGTCCCTCAAGAAGATCGAGGCTAAAAAATTTGAATCGGCCCAGGTGGCCTTGACCTCGGCGAAAGCGGAGGTGGCGCAAGCCCGCGCCGCGGTGCCCGACACGTTGAGAATTCCTGCGCGCATTTTCATTCACATTCGCGGAGAATATCAACGCGAAGCCGCCAAAAAAATTGCGGCACGTTTACAGGCGGCGGGCTACCTCGTGCCGGGTATCGAGCGTTTGGTGGATAAAGGTCCGGAGGCCACCGAATTGCGCTTCCTTCGCAAAGCGGAGCAAGAGGAAGCGATGAAAATCGTGGACGTGCTTAATAAAATGGGGGTGCATGCAAAACTTGCCGATCATTCGGCAAATTATGAAAACGCCAAAAATGTGCGCCCCGGAACTTACGAGCTTTGGTTCGCGCCCGGGGAATTCGAACAACGATTCAAAAAGTAATTGCGTCAAGTGCGGCTTGTTTTTGTCGCAAACAACTCTCGCCCCCAAAAACCGGTTGCAGCGCTGGCGCCGCCTGCCAGCGCCGCAACCATCACCGTCAATACGAATATTAAAATCACACTTTCAATCTCGAAGCGCTCTCCCAACATTTTTGCCACCCGCGCCGTGATGATTTGACTTGTCGTCAGCCAATAAAACAAACCTGCCAATAACCACAACAACCCGGCACTCAACATGCCGGTGCGTGCGCCGTGCCAAGCCGAATGCGCGCCCAGCAACCCAAATAGAAACGGCACAAGCATGATCCACCACCAGAACGGGGTCGCCAGTTGCAGAATTAACATGGCCGCAAAACAGATCCCGATTCCCTTCATAACGCGCTCCGCAAAGTCGTTCTGCCGGCAATCCGATCATCCGTAGCATTCGGTGAGTTCAAATAAAGTATGCCATACGTTTTCCCAACCACCCAATCCTCGACAAAATTGTCATAAAATCGTGAGCCTGGATTGCCCGATTGCCCGCCGGGATAAATGCCCCATGCTTCGACGCGCGGTCCAAACGCCACCACCATGCGCCAGGACGGTCCGGTCGTCTTGGTCGTCGCATTCACGCAATTATAATTGCCGCTGGTGAGCAAATTGCGCCGGCCCATGCCGGGAATATTTGCCAGATGTAAAATGTCGGTGCCGCGTGTTCTTCCCCATTCCCATGCCGGACCAATGGGGCCCCATTTCTCGGTTAATTTGCGCAGCGCCGAACGCAAGGATAGTTCAACCATGTCGCGCAATGTTTCACGCCGGGCAGTATCACGCAAGTCAAAGTAGCTGGAGTGCGGCTGGCGCAGAATAAAATTCACGGTCACATCGCGGCGCGGCCGCTTAATTGCGCCATAGGCGCTCGCCAATTCATCATTCCACACCAAGTCCATGAAATCCTGCCACCAATACTCGAAGAGGCTGGGCGCAATGGCATTCGCGTGATTCTCGTAATTCCACGCTTTTAATTCTTCATAAGCGCGCGCCTCATCCGGAGAAAAATTTTCCGTAGCCAGTTGCGCCAGCAGAGCCGGCAACACGTTGCGGGCGTGCAGGTTCATGACATCATTGTGCAAGGCAACCATATCCTGCGGAGTGGCGCCATTCATCTCCGCCAGCCGTGTGTTGATGCGGCTGCCGCGCTCGAAGACGGCATAATTCGACCCGAGGTAATATGGATAATTCGCATCGACTGGATTCTGGTTGGCCGAACTGACAAAGCCTCGCGCGGGATTCTTGACATGCGGATTTTGCGACGGCGGAACCCAGCCTTGCCAATCGTAGGCGGGATCGCTGCCGTCACTGAGATATTGCCCCTGCTTTTCCCAGCGCAACGGAAAGCGGCCTTGATGCCACAAGGCAATGTCGCCGGCGCTGTCCGCAAAAACGAAATTTTGCGCGGGACTGGCATAGAAACGCAAAGCCGAGAGATAATCATCATAGTTGTGCGCACGGTTTAGATATATGAACGTCGCCAATTCGTTCGAAGAATCATGCGCCACCCAACGCAGCGCCGCGCCGGCGGGAATATCCCAATCATAAGGCTTTTCAGAGTTTCGATAAACCACCGGGCCGTGATGCGTAAACAAAATCGTGTCGCGCACCGTTTCGCCGCCGCGAATCTTGATCTCTTCGACGCGCCGCTGCGTGGCACGCCAAGCGCTGCCATAATAATATTCCTGCTGTGTGCTGTCTTTAAAGGTGAGATGATACCAATCCATCACATCCGATTCACTATTCGTTACACCCCATGCCATCTGCTGATTAAAACCGATAATCACGGCCGGTGCGCCGGGCAAACTGACGCCATAAACGTTCACGTCGGGGGAGGTCAGTTGGATTTCATACCAAATTGCCGGCAGATTCAACGTGAGATGAGGGTCATTGCAAAGTATCGGATAGCCGCTGGCCGTACGCGCGCCGGCTACCGCCCAGTTGTTGCTGCCTTGCGCGGAAAAGTCTTCCGTCGATTGTGCTGAATCGCGCAACATCATTTTGAAATCCTGCTGCGGCTTTTTCACGGCCAGCGGTGAAAAATTCCACGATGTGCCGGCGGGAATGATCGGGTCCATCAACGGCGGATAATCCGGATGCAGGACGCGCGTCAATGAATCGCCGAGCGCTGCGCGCGTGCGCGACATGATGATTTCATGATTGCGGCTGGTCAGGCGCCACGCCATAAATTTCAGTAACAGCGCCGATTTCAACACGGTCCACGGTTCGGGCTGGTAATCAAGAATCTTATATTCGAACGGCAGGCGTTTGGCCTCCAAGCCGCGAATCCAGGCGTTCACGCCGCTGGTATAGGCCTCCACCGCCAACAAGGTGGCGGGATTTTCGCGCATGGCTTTCACGGCATTCTCTGCGGCGTAAATCATACCAATGCGCCGGCGGAAGCGATCATATTCCAGCGCGCGTGCACCGACAATTTCAGACAGACGCCCGGCAGCCGCATGCGTTTGAAATTCCATTTGCCAGAGACGATCGGCGGCGGTGAGGTAGCCCTGGGCGAAATACAGATCATGATTATTTCGGGCAAAAATGTGCGGCACGCGACGATCATCCCACAACACGTGCACGGTATCTTGCAGTTCCGGCAAAATGAGATCGGATAAAATCTCGTCGCTGGTTGTGTTATTCTGCCAAAAACCGGCGAAAGGATTTAAAAATTTCCCGAGCGGAGGAATTTGATGGTGTTTGAAATGTAGCAGATAAAACAAACCCAGGGTTACAACCATGGCCGATACCGGCTTGAGCCATCGCATGTTTGCTTCTCGCTAAATTTGTCGAGATGGGCGGGATCTATTTGCATGAGAATCCAATAAGAGGCCGGATAGTATCCAAAACCCGCTGCAAAGTCAAGCTGAAGTTTCCGGCGCGAGAGGAAAAATTTAAAAGGCCCGAGTCTCATGACCCAGGCCTTTTGGCTGTGAGGGGGTGCCATGCTCTGTCTGCCGATCATCTCATCAGCAGAGCCGATCATCACTGCTTTATCTGAAAGCAATTCATGTGCCGCTGATGTGAAACAGCGCTTGCACAATCTGACACAGAAAATAAACTTCTATACTCGCATGACTTATGTAAGAGCGCATTGGGGGGTGGAATTTTTAAAGCAGAGTTCACGGGGGAAATTAAGCAAAAGAAAATACAATCTCGAACAAAGCAATTGCAAATTAGTTGGAAGCGGAGGTTTGCGGGCGATAAACCACGACTTCACGTATTGGCGAGGTTAGGACGTTATTATTGAACTCGATACACATGCCGGGCGCGGCGAGAATGTCCAGGCAAATCATGGCGCCGCCCCAAGTGCAGCCATTTATTTTCACACGATACGGTGAGAGTTGTTGGCGGTCGAACCAGCCGCCGGAAACCAAAAACGTATCCGGTTCAATGACAAGGAGATCATATTCTGAATTCAGCGTGCGCACAATCATACGATCGGCAAACTCCAAATCGCCTCGTTTGATGCGTTTGAGGCGAGGCAAATGTTCCACCAGCTTTTCCAGCGTCACGCCCCAATGCCCGGGCTGCGTTTCGTGCTGTGTTTTTGGATGACACGCATGCTGTACGCTTCGCTTCAAGAACCCCAGAAGGTATCGCAGCATAAATGAACTCGCGTTTGCCCATTACATTGAACTGTCGTTTGCGAGCGGCTCTCCGAGAAAGCAATGTCGCGCAGGTGTGACATCGCGGCGCGTGAACCGACGGTGCAAGGCAATTATAACAATTTTTGGCCATTACGCAACAATGAATTTTCCGTAACCGAATCACATGATCAGCGCTGGGAGGGGATTTATAGAAAGGGATTGCGGCGGGAGAGGAATAGCAGGCTGGTTGAATAAAACAAAAATGCTGAGAAGTCAAAGCATAATGAAACGGGCCTAACCAGCGCGCCGATGCCGTTTCACGATGCTCTCGCTTCTCAGCACTTTTCCAATCCCTGAGATCAAGAACCGGCGGTCATGCTGACTGTGAGCGTCAATCCTGCGAAATGTCGTTGGAGTCGGGGAAAGAATAATCTTCACCCAGAGCGTCGTTGTGAACCGGGCTGCCGTCCCAAATCGGGGAAAACGGGTCATTCACTTCACCATAATCGTCATAGGAATCCGGGTCGTCATGGCCGCCGGCCTCGTAATCCGAATCATACGCTTGCGTAATTTTGCCGTTACAATCGTTATTCCAACTCATGATGACAGCCTCCTGCATTTAAAATTGTTCATAATGCCCAAGCGCCTCACCCTCAGCAGAGGGATGGAAGCACAAACTCAATTAGAGAGAGGGGCGACTTGCCAGCAAGCAAATCATAAATCCTCGCTGGCGTATGTCATCAGGTTAAATCAGCGAATTCCATCATCACAAGAATGCGCATGCTCCCTGAAATCCATTCTGTTCGCGCCCATGCCGCCAAGCTTCTACGTTCCCATCCTGGCGCAGAATTGACGAAGGAATCTACCAGCATCTAAGTAGTTTTGAAGAAAGAGAATCAGCCAAGGAATCTTTGAGAAGGTGTTTGAGGGCAATCTCGTAACAGTTGCAAAGCAGAAACACTCTGAAAATCTTGGCGGCTTTTTTCTGCGGTGAAAAATAAAAAAGCATGGCGGGAAAATCAAGGATATCGCCCGGGATGAGACATTTTCATGTCACGATCATGCGACACGCCCAGCGATTTTTATGACGTTTATTAAAAAGAGGCAATGAGGCCGATTTAGCGGGCTGACAAAGGATGTTCGATCTCCAGAATCTGGCAGGTGGAGTCCTCAACAGTGATGCGCACTTCTTTTCCGACAACCGTCGCGATATCGAATTTGTGAATGATGCGATTGTTGTCCTGCACGACTTTCCACCGTTTGATGCTGCCGGGAACAGCTTGCAAAGCCGCAGTTTCTGCTGCGGCGCGCGCAGCAGGACAAATCGCATGCCGCACGTCTTCGCCCTCTGCCATGGCCTGGCGTAACTCTTCCGTGCGATCAATGATCTCAATGACACGCGCGGTGGCGACGTCAACTGTGACGCGTTTCGCGGAGGAATCATTCTGCACAAAAACTTTATACACAAGCCGCCCGAGATCGACGACCTGTTTCACACCCGTCACGTAACTATCGCGCAACTGTTGGCGTGAAATCTGTTCCGCAACCTCCCTGGTCACCGGCGTGGCCGGCTTCTCCCCGGCGCAACTCAGCAACAACACAGAGGCGAGAAGGTAAACTTGACAAGAATGCTTGGCGGGCATAACACCTATCCCGAATAACTCTTCAACCTTCACGTTCGCGTTAAAAAAACAAAACGCCCTGTTATATAGCAGCAAATGAAGCCGCCGCCGGAAAAACATTTCCGCTTATTTCCAAATCAGGCAACCCCAAACAACGACACGGTCTCTTTCATCTTTCCAGCGAAAAGCCATTCATTGGAGACGTGCCGGAGAACACCGGTTGATTGCTGGGCTGCTGCCGTGTCTGGGAGATAAAGCGTGCGGCGGCTAACGTTGCCAGGCCACAAAATGCCGCGTTGATGAGTAGGGCGGCTGTACCGCCCAACTGTTCAGCGACAAAGCCGATCTGCAAGCTGCCCACCGGCATCAAACCGCCGAAGCATAAAACATAAAATCCCACCACGCGGCCGCGCAAATGATCGGGTACGCGGCGTTGCAGCGCGCTGTTGCTGTTGACATTGAACAGAATCAAACCGAATCCCATAAAAGCCAGCGTTGCCATGGAAAGCAAGGCATGGCGCGACAAAGCGAAGCCGATAGCCGCCAGCGAGAAGATGCCGAGTCCGGCTAACAAAATTTTGCGCGGCCCCCAATGCCGGCCGAGGGTTGCCGTAAAAACCGCCCCCACAAAAGCGCCCAGGCCGCTGGCCGAGAGTAACCGCCCAAGCTGAACCGCCCCGCCGCCGAGAACCTCGTCGGCAAAGACCGGCAACAACACGGTGAATGACCAGCCGAATATTGTTGCCACTGCCACCAGTGCAAGCAGTCCCCAAACAAGAGAAGAACTTCGCACATAAGTCGCGCCTTCTTGCAGCGAGCGCCAGAGCGGTAGGCGCGTTTCATCATCACGGGTGCGCGTCTGCATGCGAATGACGAGCAGCGCAAAAATACCGGCGAGAAACGAGAGGGCATTCGCTATCATGCACCAAGCCGTTCCAAAACTGGCAACCACGAGACCGCCGAGCGCCGGGCCGAGCAAGCGCGCGGCGTTAAACATGGCCGAGTTCAGGGCAATGCCACTGGCGAGATCATCTTTGCCGACAAGATCGACAAGCAAGGCCTGCCGTGCCGGAATATCGAACGCATTGACCAGCCCGCTCAAAAATACCAGCAGCGCCACGAAATGAATCTCAATGGCATGCAACCAAATCAATGCGGCAAACAAGGCGGCAATCACCATTGTGGTGGTGTACGTTGTCAGAATCAAGCGGCGACGATTCACGCGATCGGCCACGCTGCCGCCAATCAGCGCAAAAAGAGATAAAGGTAACGTGCCGAGAAAGCTCACGACGCCGAGCCAAAACGCGGAGCGCGTTAGTTCGTAAACCAGCCAGCTCTGCGCCGTGCCTTGCATCCACGTGCCGACAAATGAAATGAACTGCCCTGCAAAAAATATGCGGTAATTGCGATGGCGCAATGCGCCAGAAGTGAAAAAATGAGACACGTCTTTATTTGATGTGGGATCGAATGTGGCAAGTCAATAGCTATGCGGGAAGCGGGCTGAATGAGCAACCCATCATTTGATTACACTTGACGCAAATGCTTTGATCGCATCGTTTATTTTCTGAATATCTGCCGGTAATGCCTGCACGCGATTGGCGTGATGAAAGGCAATATCCTTGATGGCTTTTTGGTGATACGCAATTTTGAAATCGGCGAACTTTAAACCGTTGGCGGTTGAAATGACCACGACGCGGTCAGACGGCTTGATCATCCGGCGCGCTGCCAGTTTAGCCAGTGCGGCAAGCGCAACGCCGGTTTGCGGGCAAACAAACAGCCCGCAACGATCCGCCAGCGCAGCAGCATTTGCCAATTCGTGCTCACTCGCCTGCTCCACCAGGCCGTCAAGCTCACGCAAAATCCTGATGGCTTTTTTATAACTGACGGGAGCGCCGATTTGAATCGCGCTCGCGAGCGTTGGCTTTGCGGCTTTTGCTCTAAACTCTCGAAAGTTGTTTTTAAAACTTTCATACAAGGGATTCGCATGTTCCGCTTGTGCGCACACCAGCCGCGGCAGGCAGTCGATCACGCCCAGTGCGCGCATCATGAGAAATCCTTTGCCAAGCGCGGAAACGTTGCCAAGATTGCCGCCCGGCACAATGACCCAATCCGGAACACGCCAGTCGAGTTGTTGCACAACTTCAACCGCGACGGTCTTCTGCCCCTCCAGGCGCAATGAATTCATGGAATTCGCGAGATAGATATCCGTTTGCCCGGCAAGCTGCTGAACCAGGCGCATGCAACCGTCGAAATCCGTTTCGAGCGCCAACGTCAACGCGCCGTGGGCGGTGGGTTGAATCAATTGTGCCGGGCTGATTTTGTCGGCGGGCAGCAGCACAACGGCAGGAATATTGGCGGCGGCGCAATAGGCCGCAAGCGCCGCAGAAGTATCGCCGGTGGAAGCGCAAATCACCGCTTTGATGCTGCGGCCGCGCGCGATCATCTGCTGGACCTGCGAAACCAGCACCGTCATGCCGAGATCTTTAAAGGAACCGGTATGACTGTTGCCGCATTGTTTCAGATGAAGATGATCGAGCCCGAGATGCTTACCCAACCGCTCTGCCCGGAACAAATGCGAATAACCCTCTCCTAATGAAACAAGATTTTTCACCTCCAGATGCGGATGCACCCATTCTTGCTTGGCCCAAACACCCGAAGCGGCAACACCGGTGCGCAGTCGATACCGTTGCTCGAAAATAGCCTTCCACTCATGACCGCTATGCCTTGCGAGCGGCTGAAAATCGTGAACCACTTCGAGCAGATCATGGCATTTCGGGCAACGATATAGTATTTCATCGAGGGGATATTCGCCCTCACATTGATTGATGCAGCGGTAACCGGCGTGAAGATGATTCATAGAGAGGGATTCGTCTACCTGCCTTGAAAATTCGCCGGACGTTTTTCCAGGAAAGCTTTCGTACCTTCCTTCATGTCTTCTGTCGAAAAACACATGCCGAAGAGATTGGATTCGAGCTGCACACCCTCTTCTTGCGGCATTTCCAAACCGTGCATCACCGCTTCGAGCGTGAGCTTGATGGCGATCGGGCCTTTCTTGAGCACGGTTTGCAGGATTTCTTCGCATTTCGCAATAAGCTGCTCTGGCGCCGTGACATGATTCACCCAGCCGAGACGATAAGCTTCATGCGCGTCAATCATGTTGCCGGTGAGCAAAAGCTCGATCGCGCGGCCCTTGCCGATGAGTCGCGGCAAGCGCTGTGTGCCGCCATTGCCGCACATGATGCCAAGATTGACCTCGGGTTGGCCGAATTTTGCTTTTTCCGAGGCGACCCGCATGTGACACGCGAGCGCCAACTCACTGCCGCCGCCGAGGCAAAAACCGTTCACCGCAGCGATGATCGGCTTGGGAAAATGCTCCACGAAGCGCAGAATCTCCTGGCTCTGCAACGAGAATTCTTTTGCGCTCACCGGTGTTTGTTGCGCTAACTCGCCGATGTCTGCGCCTGCAGCAAAGGCTTTCTCGCCGGCGCCGGTAAGAATCACACCGCCGACCGTTGCATCATCTCTTACCGCAGCCAGCGCATGCTGCAGCTCTTGCATGGTTTTCCAATTCAAGGCGTTGAGCTTGTCCGGGCGATTGAGGGTAAGATAAGCGATTTTGTTTTTAGTTTCGAAGAGAATATTCGTGTAATTCTCCATTACAGCCTCCTTTTCGTAATAACCTGCCTTCTCATTCAGTAATCCCGGCTTGTTGCGCCACAGTATGGCCGCGGCATCTGCTGTGGTCAAGCCGTGGCCAACATTATCAAGCCTGAATCTCAAAACTCCTCTGAAACCGTTGCATTGTGCCGCGCAATATCCTCAAACAAATTCGCCCACAGAATCGCAAATTTCGCTGAAATTTAAAAGCAAAATATTCAGCAAAATCTCAACTCTGCGGGCGAGAACATCGCATGAAAACCTTGCGAATCGATCACCGCTATATGCTTGCGCGCTGGCGCAATGCGCTTAACTGGTCTTCGCCGCTTTGGGCTTCACCAAATCCTTGCGCTGCAAATGCAGTTTGTCAAAACTTGCGGCCGAAATCACATAATACCATTTGGCAAAGCGCGCATTCAATTCGTTCGAAAGGTTGCGGCCTTTATCGATATTTCTTTGCCAGGCGTCATATTCATCTTGAATTTTCTTATTCTCCCGGTCGGCGTCTGTCCACAGGCTGTCCGCTTTTGTGAGGAAATCGGTATTGCGCGGTTTTTTCGGCTCGGGCGGAAATTGCTTGGGGTCAAAGCTCGTCGTGATGAATAAATAGCGATTCTCGCCCGGACCCTGAGCTTTATCTGCCTCACTGGCTTCTGTGCCGGCGCTCACGGCCTCGCCCTGACCGTAAACAATCTCCCCAAAACGCAGCGTATATTTCACCCCATCTTTCGTGAGGGCCTCCAGCTCGCCTTCATTCGAAAGGAGCTGGCCGTTGGGCGTGAAATAATAACCTTTACTCTGCAATGACATCAAATCCGCCTGGGTGAGCATTACGCCTTCACTCATTTTCTCCAAATTTTGGGAAAGACCTGCCGGTTTCACCCGCACGCCGACAATCGACAAGCCATCGAGCGTTGTGAGGAAATCGTTGATCTTGGTTTTGTCAACTTCCTCGCTGCTCGACATTTTGTTTGCGACCCAATCGTTGTCTTTCTTGTCGAGGATCACGACATCGCGTTGATTGACGAGGCCGCGCCGTTCATCAATCGAATAATCCTTCAACACCACTTGTTTGATGTCGTCTTTGTTGACTTTCAACAAGTCCGATTCGATCCAATCGCTGAATTTCGTCGAGATGTCGATGTTCATGCGCACGGCATAAACCCGTTTTTGGCCGGGCACGCGCACGAAACGAAATCCTTCACGGCCTTCGACTTCCTTGCCGATGATAAAATCTGCCAGCACCTGATCGCTGCCGCCTTTGAGCGTAATGCGCTTGCCGCGGCCTTTGAGGCTGGCGGCTGTCTCATCCAGCGGATCGACGACGCCGCAGGCTTCATGATCCGCGATGTTATCGGAGCGGAAATCATCCTTTTTGATGTCGATAACAGAGGCCGCGGTTTTTGCAAGACGATCTTTGCCGTCAGCCGGATAATCGTTGTGCGAAGGAATTGTCCATTTTCCATCTTTCAACAGCACTTTGAATGGCCGGGCGCTGCCGGTGGCCTCGTCGTAATCGATCACTTCGAGCGAGGTTGCAGCCAGCGGGTCTTTGAATTCCGCAAAAAATGGCTGGCCTTGATCATTGAAAGCGGACGGCGTCACGCGCCGGGGCGCGGTTATCAACGCCAGCAGCAAGAGCGCCGCCGCTACGCCGGCAAACACCAGTGTTTTCTTTTTTTCGTTCATGGTTAGCTCCTCAGTCTCCTCGCCGCCGCGGCGCCTTCTTGTTCGCGCTTGCGCCGGCGCATAAAAATCATGATGCCCAAAACCAAAACTGGAATCGGCGGCAGCATCACGGCCAGCGTTTTGATTCCGCTTTGAATGCGTTGGATCGCCGCTTCCATGTTTTCTTTGCTGGCATCGATTTTGGCTTCTTTCGCCGCTTCAATGTTGGCTTTCTGCACTTCGAAGCGGCGGTTCTCGACTTGTTGCAGGTTCTCCGCCATGATTTGCTTGGTCTGTGCATCAAGATCCGTGCGCTGGCGGACTTCCGCCACTTTCTCGTTCAATTGGCGCTGCGCCTCGTCCAGCGCGCGCTGCGCTTCGGCCTCGGCGTCCTGTTCTTCTTTTACACGCTGCTCGACGTAGGCGCGCGTTCGCGCTTCAACCGTTTCAAGCGTGCGGTGCTTCACGCGTCGCTTGCGCAAGGTGACGAACGAATCGTCGCCCACGAGATAGTCCATGCAATTGAGGAAGAACGTCACATTGTCGAAATTGAGATTCTCAAAACCACGGCGGCGCAATTCAAAAAATTGTTCGGAAATAAAATCGAGATCCGAAATAAAAATTACCTTGAGATTCTTGTCGCCGCCGAGTGAATCTTTTTTCGCGCCGTGAACATAGGCGGCCAGGGTTTGATCCGCATTGATCGGGATATGCCGCAGCCGGCGGGAATCGACCATTTGCGTGCCAAAAAAGCTGCGCTGAATCATTTGTTGATAATTCAACGTGCCGGATAATACGCCGGTTTTCAGCAACGGCTGGAATTCATAAGCGCTGCTCGGCATCGGCGCCAACGCGCCGGGATAAAGCAAAACCACTTCCTGCAAACCGGCGCTGGCGATATGCTCTTTGTTAAAGGCTTCAGCCGTTTCATTGTTTGCCCCGACAAACACGATCTCCGGCGGAATCTGGGCGAGATCCGGATGCGGGTTGTAGGTATCCCAGGTGATTTGCGCAGAATTCCAATTGATGCCGAGCTTGCTCATGAATGCTTGAATATTGCCTTTGGGTTTGGGCGGCGGCGCATTATTGCGCATAAACGGATTCATATCCGCGCCGGAACGCTCCGAGGGCGCCAGACCGATATTAATAATCGGCAACGGGTCATCGAGCAAAAGCGTGGGCATGCCGGCTTCGATGCGCGCCAGCAAATTATCCATCGCCTCCTGCGGCAGCGCCGAGGGCATGGCCACCAGCAGGCCGTCAAGCGAATCTGTGATAGCGCTTTCGGGATCAACCTGCACGACTTCGTATTGTTTTTTCAATTCCTCGACCACAGGCCACGCCGGGTTGCTGCGCATCGTTTGAAAATCAAAACCGCCGAAGAGCTTGGCATCGGTGTTCACAATGCCGATTTTCTTGCGCTGTGTTTTGGCCACAACGCGGATGCTGCGCGCCAACTCGTATTCCACCGGCAAACCGGCGTCAAAAAACGGGATGACTTGTTCTTCTGCGCCGCAGGTGAACGCCACGCCCATGAACACTTGCGAGGTGCTGGCGCGCGCGCTGCCGGGATTCGGAATCTCATTGGGCGTGATGCCAAATTTTTCACGCGCGTCGCGCGCTTCTTGCGTGTATGGCTCGGTGTCGTGAATCAAGACCTGCACGCGGCTGCCGCCCGCTGAGGCAATCTCGCGCAAAAAGCTCAACAGATTCTGGCGCGTTTGCACATATTGTTGCGGCACGTCTTTGCTGATATAAGCCTGAATCAAAACCGGGCGCTCGGCGGGAATTTCTTTGAGCAGCTTTTTCGTCTCGCCGGAAAGCGAATGCAATTGCTCCGCTGTAACATCAAGGCGCATGCTGAGACGGCTCAACACCGCGTTGGCGCTGATCACCGCAATCACCAAGGCCACGGCGCGCACCAGATGATGCTGCCACATCTTGTAGCCCTCGGCTTCATGCGGCCAATGCCGGCGGCTGATAAGGGTGACGTTGAGATAAAGAAACGTCGCCGCAACCGAAATGAAATACAATAAGCCGCTGAAACTGATCACACCGCGCGAAAAATCACCGAAGTGGCCAAACACACCCAGCGGCGACACAAAGTTCTTCACCGCCTGGCCGAAGATGCCGCCCAATGCTCCGATAAAGACGAAGAACGCGCAAAAAACGGCGCCGGCAATGAAGGCAATCGTAACGTTCGAGGTGAGCAGCGAGGCCAGCATGCCGACCGCGATCAATGCGCCGCCGATCAACCAGTAGCCGAGATAGTTCCCGATCATCAAACCGAGATCGGGCCAGCCCAAAAAGAAGAGCACGATGATATGGCTGAGTGAGAGCAGCAACGACGCCGTATAAATGCCATACGCGGCGAAATATTTGCCGAGCACGATCTCAAGATCCGTGGCCGGCAGCGTCAGCAGCAACTCATCCGTGCCTTCTTTATTCTCATTGGCCCATACACCCATGGTGAGCGCGGGGATGAAAAACAGCAACAGGTACGGGAAAAAATCATTGAGCTGATCGAGATTGGCAAGATTGTTGAGAAAAAAGCGTTCCTGCCAAAACGCCGCAGCAGCGCTCAAGAAGATGAAGAGTGTAATAAAAACGTAACCGGTGGGATTGTTGAAGTAGCGCCGCAGGTCGCGTCGCATGATGGATTTTACCACCTGCCAATTGATATTGGGTTTTAGGTTCATGCTCATCGGTTCTACCCTGTTCCTTATTTGTTCGTCGAGTGGAGGTCTGAATCTTCGTTGCCATTACCTCGCGCCGGCTTCGCCTCTGCCAAGCCCGGCAAAAGATTCTTCCGCTATGACAACTCATCACTGTTTAAGCAGCCGCCGAGCCGTTGCTGGTCAAACGATAGAACGGCCCTTCGAGCGAACCATTTTCCATTAACTTGCCGGGTTCGCCGTCATACACCAACGTGCCGTTGTTGACGAGGATGACGCGATCGGCGACCGCCTCCACCTCCTGCAAAATATGCGTGGACAGCAAAATGGTTTTGGAATGGCCAAGTTGCCGGATGTTTTTGCGGAACTCACGAATCTGGTTGGGGTCCAGGCCGGCGGTGGGTTCGTCCATGATCAAGACTTCAGGATCATGCAAAAGCGCCTGCGCGAGGCCAACGCGCTGGCGATAACCTTTGGAGAGTTTGCCGATCGGTTTTTCCATCACCTGCTGCAAGGCGCACAACTCGTTCACCGCATCAATGCGCTTCTTGGCGACACCCGGCTCCAGGCCGCGCGCTTCCGCGAAGAATTGCAGCAATTCCAGCGGCGTCATGTCCTGATAGAGCGGTCCATTCTCCGGCAAATAGCCCAGCTTTTTTGCGACCGCCAGACGATCGTCGCTGACATTCAAGCCGGCGATTGCTGCCGTGCCTTCACTCGCCGCGAGATAGCCGCTGAGAATCTTCATCGTGGTCGTTTTACCCGCGCCATTTGGTCCAAGAAAGGCGACAATCTGGCCTTTCGGAATGGCAAAAGAAATATCCTTGATCGCGACGAAGGGACCGTAGTACTTACTCAAGCCTTTGGCTTCGATCATGATTTTTTGTGAAACTTCAGCCATAACATTTGCCCTCTGTATTTGTTCTCTAGAATAACAGCCTAATTCGCGTTGTAACCCGCGTTCGGGCGCTTTCCCTTGAGCGAGATTTTCAGTTCATGAAAAGATTGCACTTCAAAAGCCCGGAATTCCGAAGGGTTGCGTGATTATTGCATTGATTTCAGACGACTGACACTTTGCAAAAGTTTTGCATGTGCGCCGCAAAATCAAAAAATGTTACAGCGCGGTCAAAATGATTTATGCCGAGTTTTCCCACCTCTGTAAAGTCATGCTTTTCAGAGCACAAACGCACGCCCACGGAACTGGAATTCGTGAATGACGAAGGTGGGATCGCAACGCTGAAGTGGCTTCGCTCGGAAAACGACTTGCAAATAATAAAAAATCTCAACACAAATGCAAGTCTCTTTTCACCGCAAACGGCGGAGGGAATTTGAGCGAACCGGCAAAAAATTCTGGCGCAGGAGGGGCGGGCAGGCTTAAAACTGCGCATTCTGGCTGGCAATCACTTTTGCGACGTAAACGCCCACGAGGACAAGCATCATGCCGACGGCCAGGCCGATCACAGCAATCGTGCCGATCATGGCCAGCACGTCGTGCAGCGGGGTACGCTCGGCGCGCGTCTTTGCCGGCGCCAAAACCGTGTCATACAACATTTTTCCGGTAAAGATGATGAAGAGCAAAATGCCGAGCGCGACGCGGGTGAAATCAATCGGCCCTTGCATCACAAACGCCAGCGGCGACATCAACCACAATACCAGCGCCCATTTGCCGATTTCCAATAAAACGGGTTTGAGGGATTTGGCCATATATGCTCAATGGTTTTCACTTTGACATCCAGATTTACAGTGATTATCTTGGCGCGTGCAGGGCTTCGGGAGCCTCCAACGCGCGTTGTAATAAACAAACTATTGTTCAAGATGTCAAGGAATGAACGTTCGAAATGAAGCAAATGACCGAATGAAAACTGTGGAAACGTGGAGAGTTAAAGATCAACCGATTGGGAGGTGTTATGAAAAACTCAAACTGGAGGCTTTCACGTTTTTTCTTCCTGGCTTTTGGGTTTTGGAATACTTCTGGCAATAAACGCCTGTGAGCACAATGCCCCGGGCGTCGCGCCTCAATATGTGGTTGTCTGATACAACTTACAGCGCGACAATCATCTCTACAGACACAATCATTGCCGTGCCCGCTGGCGTTTATCAATGTTACTAATATCGAATTTTTAGAAAAAACGGGGAAGGCACCTACACAGACGAATTTATCTCTCCGCAACATGGCTGGATCAAGATGGAGGCCTATTCAAAAATCGGATTACAGGAAAGCCTGTTTAAAGCCACCTCACGGGAATTGTTGCGCAGCGTGATTCACTAAATAAAAAAACAGGCATGTCGCCTGTTTTTCAATGCAACTGGTGGGCCCTGTAGGACTTGAACCTACGACCAACGGATTATGAGTCCGTCGCTCTAACCGACTGAGCTAAGGGCCCGCCGGATTGGTGGGATCAAAAAGTGAGCGTGCGCGTAGCTGGTTACGGAAATATAGCGCGGCATTCGCGAGGTAAGCAAGCCTTTTCTCGATTCCTCACTTCGTCAGATCCGCCACCTTATCCAGCCTTTCCCAGGTGAAGCCCTCTTCTTCCCGGCCGAAATGGCCGTACGCCGCAGTTGCAAGATAAATCGGGCGGCGCAATTTCAAATACTCGATAATCCCGCGCGGACGCAAGTCCCAATTCTTGCGAATCAGTTTTTCAATATTTTGGGAAGAGGTTTTGCCTGTGCCGAAGGTTTCGACGCAGATTGACACCGGTTGCGCCACGCCGATGGCATACGCGACCTGCACTTCGCAACGGTCGGCCAGGCCGGCCGCAACAATGTTCTTCGCGACATGGCGCATGGCGTACGCGCCGGAACGATCCACTTTCGTCGGGTCTTTGCCGGAGAACGCGCCGCCGCCGTGACGGCCAAAGCCACCATAGGTATCCACGATGATCTTGCGTCCGGTCAAACCGGCGTCGCCTTGCGGCCCGCCCACCACAAATCGTCCGGTGGGATTGATATGATAAACGACCTTGTGATCATCCAGCATCGCCGCGGGAATGACATGCTTGACGACTTCTGCGATCACGTCCTGTCGAATTTGATCTTGCGAAACTTCCGGGTTATGCTGCGTGGAGACGACCACGGCCTCGACGCTGCGCGGCTTGCCGTCCACATAACGCACGGAAACTTGCGCCTTGCCGTCCGGTCGCAGATAGGGAAGAATGCCTTGCTTGCGCACTTCGGCGAGACGCCGGCACAACTTGTGAGCGAGCAGAATCGGCATCGGCATATATTCCGGCGTTTCATTGGAAGCATAGCCGAACATCATGCCCTGGTCGCCGGCGCCTTCGCGATCAACGCCCATGGCGATGTCCGGAGATTGCCGGTCGATGGAGGTTAACACGGCGCAGGTTTCAAAATCATACCCATAGCTGGCATTGGTGTAGCCGATCTCCTTGATGGTGCGGCGTACAATGTCGGGCACATGCACGTAACAATCCGTGGTAATCTCGCCGCCCACGACGGCCAGACCGGTGGTAACGAAGGTTTCGCACGCTACGCGCGCTTTGGAATCTTGTGCGAAAATCGCATCCAACACGGCATCGGAAATCTGATCAGCGACTTTATCCGGATGGCCTTCGGTCACAGATTCCGACGTGAACAGCATTTCACTCATAGCTACTCCTTCATTCATTATACCACGATGCAAAAGCGAAGCGAGGGACAGGGATCACTAGCCTTCGCCAGTTCGCTCGATAGAAAGCCGGTGAATCTCCTTAAAATTTCCCGGCAATAATCGTTAGGTGGATTAATCGACAACAGGAGATCAAGCCGGCAGATCTTTAAACTTATGCCGCATGAACGGTTTCACATAATCGTGAATTTCCTTGGAAGTGGAGAATTCCAGGACTTGATCGGCCAGCGCCTTCGCTTCATCAAACGAGATGTCGCGAATAATCTTTTTTATTTTGGGAACATCAATCGGGTTCACGCTTAATTCGTCGATTTCCATGCCGACCAGCAGCAAGGTGGCGAGTTGATCCGCCGCCATTTCACCGCAAACGCCGACCCACACGCCGCGGCGATGCGCGGCTGTGATGACTTGCTGAATCAGCCGCAAGACCGCGGGCTGGAATCCCATCAACAAATGGGCGACACGGCCGTTGCCGCGATCCGCCGCCATTGCGTATTGCGCCAAATCGTTCGTGCCGATGCTGAGGAAATCAACGCGTTCGGCAATCAGATCCGCCATAATCGCGGCTGACGGCACCTCGATCATCACCCCGATCTCCGTGTTGGGCTCGAACGGCTTTTTTGCCTTGGTCAACTCGCGCTTCGCCTGTTCGATCAGGGCCAGCGCCTTGTCCAATTCATCGACACCGGCAATCATGGGCAGCAGGATTTTGATATTGCCCAACACATTGGCGCGCAAAATCGCGCGCAATTGATCTTTAAAAAGCTCGGGTTGATCAAGACAGATGCGAATGGCGCGCCAACCCAAAAAGGGATTCGGCTCCGGCGCGCTTTTCACGCACGCCGGCACCTTGTCGCCCCCCAGATCCATCGTGCGAATAATCACGGGATATGGCTTTACTTCCTGGGCAATGCGATAATATGTTTCGAATTGCAATTCTTCCGAGGGTGCTTCCGCCTTGTCGAGATAAAGATATTCGGTGCGAAACAACCCCACGCCTTGCGCGCCGTTCTCGCGCACCAGCTTGACTTCGTCGGCGAACTCGAGATTGGCGGCCAATTCAATGTCGCGGCCATCGCGGGTGCGCGCCGGCAAATCGCGCAAATATCCCAGCCGGCTGCGCGCTTCCAATTGCTTGACCTGTTTCTTCTGGTACCAATTCAGCGTGTTCTCATCGGGGTTGAGTAAAACCATGCCTTCATCGCCGTCGAGGATGACACGATCACCCGTCGCACAGCGTTTCGTGATCTCTTGCAAGCCGAGCACAGCCGGCAGACCATTGGAGCGCGCAATGATCACGCCGTGGGAATTGATGCCGCCAAAATCCGTGGCAAATCCGCGGATTTTGTGGCGATCGAGCAATACGGCGAGCGAGGGCGCTAGGTCTTCGGTAACAACGATGGCGCCGCTGGCAAGTTTGCTCAGATGTGCACCGCGGTCGCCCTGCAAGTAACGCAACACACGATGCTCGACATCCTGAAAATCGGTATCCCGATGGCTGAAAAATCCCCCGTGTTTCAACAATTGGCTGACATATTCCTGCATCAACTCATGAAACGCAAAATCGGCGTTGCACGTCCGGCTTTGAATTTCAGCCTCCACGCGGCCGAAAAATTCCGGATCATTCAGAATGAGATGATGCACTTCGAAAATCTGCGCGGCGACTTCGCCGGCTTGTTCCAAAGCGCTGGTTTGATCCAGCATGACTTCGTCTTTGGCTTTGTGCAAAGCTTCGCGCAAACGCGCGATTTCGCGCGGGATTTCTGCTGCGGATAATTGTTGCTGTTCCACCACCGGCTTATTTTCAAAAAAAACGAATGCGCGTCCAATGGCAATGCCGGCAGAAGCTGGTACGCCTCGCAAGATTACTTCGGCTTTAGGTTCAAACGTTTTCACAGGAACCAGTCGCATATCTTCACTGCTCGCCGAATTTGCCATCAAACAACTTGGTCAATTCGGCTAACGCGTTTTCTTCATCTTCACCTTTGACGGAGAGGGTTATTTCACTGCCGTAATTGGCAGCCAGCATCATCACTCCCATGATGCTTTTGCCGTTGACCACCTGGCTTTCGCGCGTCAAAAACACATCGGCTTTGAATTTATTCGCGGTTTTGACCAACAGCGCCGCCGGGCGGGCATGCAATCCTAGCTTGTTTTGAACGCGAACTTTTTTCTCCAACATGGCGAAATTGCAATCATGCTTTACGGTGCAGAATCATCTGAACCAGGTTTTGCAGCTCGGTGACGTCCGCGCCGAGCGCGAGTTCAGCCAAATTACGGTTGGCTTCAGCAAGATGCGTGCGCACAGCAAAAGCCGCCGCGTCAATGGCTCCGCTCTCACGAAAATGCTTTTGCACCGCGAGCAGATCGTTGTCTTCGATCGCCGGCTTGGCAAAGATTGCCCGCAGCGCCTCGCGTTGCTCGACCCGCCCATTTTCCATGGCATGCACATAAAGAAACGTGCGCTTACGCCGGCGCACATCGCTGCCAAAATCTTTTCCCAAAACGGTTTGCTCCACCGTGATGTCGAGCAAATCATCTTGAATTTGAAAAGCCAGGCCTAGATGTTCAGCAAAATTTTTAAAGGCACGAATCTGCGGTTTTGCGGCGTTTCCGAGAATTGCGCCGATTTGCGTGCAGATGGCGAGCAGACGCGCGGTTTTTTTCATAATCATGGTTTCATATCGCGCCATCGTCACATGATCGTCGTGCTCAAAATCCGCGTCGAGCGCCTGGCCTTCGCAGATCTCCAAAATACCGTTCGTAAAAATTTCACTGATGCGGCCAAGCTGGGAGGTTTCGGTTTTCAACAGGCTTTGATACGCCAACACCACCAGGCCATCACCCGCCAAGATGGCGACATCGGTATTCCATTTGCGATGCACCGTGGGTCGGCCGCGGCGGGTTTCGTCGCGATCCATGATATCATCGTGTACCAGCGTGAAATTGTGCATCAACTCGACGGCGGCAGCCGCCGGCAACGCTTGTTGCGGCGAACCGCCAAGCGCATCGCAACTCAGCATCAGTAACACCGGACGGATGCGTTTGCCGTTGCCTTCCATCGCATAACGGATAGGCTCGTAAAGGCTCGCCGGCTCGCCTCGATTGATCCCGTTACGCGAAGCAGCCAGAAACGACTCGAGATAAGCATTCACGAGGTCTTTAAAAACCGCAAATTTGCCTGGGTGTTGTGACACGGAAACATCCTAGCTGAACAGGCCCCCGCTTGGCGTTTCAGGTTTGATGTGAACAAACTCACAGATGAAAACGGGGGCAACATCACGGATCATTGTATTTCATAAAGCGCGGAGAAGTCGCGGCAAAAGTCGGCCAAAATATGTAAATAAGCCTTGATAATCAAGTAAAAGTTCCGGCGCAGTTGGGTGCCGGAAAACACAAACAGTCGCTGCGCGGAAACATACACCGCTTAATTCTGGCTCAATTCGGCTAATGCCGCAGGCGGATTGGCAGCCAGGCGGCCAACCTCTGCATCTTCGAATTTCACGGATACGACTTTGGAGACGCCCTGCTCCTCCATCGTCACGCCGTACAAATAATCGGCCGCCTTCATCGTGCCTTTGTTGTGTGTGACACAAATGAATTGCGTGTTCTCGGCGAACTTGCGCAACGCGCTGGTGAACCGGCCGATGTTATTATCATCCAGCGGCGCATCGACTTCATCCAAAATGCAAAACGGGCTGGGCTTGACAAGATAGATCGCAAAAAGCAGCGAGATGGCCGTCAAGGTTTTTTCACCTCCGGACAGCAACGCCAGCGAGCCCAGTTTTTTGCCCTTCGGATTTGCTTCGATAATGATATCGCATTCCAGCGGATCGCCTTCGTCGAGACGCAAATCGACAAAGCCATCCACAAAAAAACTTTTGAAGACTTGAATGAAATTCTCCCGGATCTGCGAGAAAACTTTACCGAATCGTTCATATGCCGTATCGTTGATAACCTTGATCGTTTCTTTCAGATTTTCCTCGGCTTTTAGCAAATCTTCTTTTTGCGCGATGAGAAAATCGTACCGTTCCTTCTCCTTTTCATAATCGGTCAATGCCAGCATGTTGACCGGCCCCATGCTCTTCAAGCGGTTGCGCAGCCAATTGACCCGCTCTTCAGTTGTGGCAACGTCAAATTCCAAATCCGGCGTCAGCGGATTCGCGGCGGCATGCTGCGCTAATTCGATCTCGTAGTTTTCATGAATGTGCTTCACCAGGTTGGCGCGCTGCATATTCAGTTCGGCGAGGCGCAATTCATCATGATGCAGCTTTTCAGAGATTTCATCGCGTTCGTTGCGCTTCGGCCGCAGCGCCCGTTCCTTGTCATCTGCCACGGACTTTTGTTCACGAAAGGCTTTCTCCAGCTCCGACACGATATCTTCAAGCTCTTTGCGCTCGGCGAAATCTTCCTGCAATTGCTCGCGAATCTCTGCAATGCGCGCGCTCAAGTCTCCTTCCTGTTGTCCGGCCTGCTCAATTTCCGCTTCGCGGTAGCGGATGCTCTCCAGGGTTTCTTGCATGCTTTTTTCGGTGCGCTTGATTTCCGCCTCGGTGTTGCGCAATTCGGCGCGCGCTTCCACGACCTTGAGATTCGCCTCATTCGAGGCGTTCTCAGCCTCACGCAGCTTGGGGTCGAGCGCTTCAATCTCAGCGGACAAATGCCGGTAGAGGCTCTCGGCGGTGAGTTGCAACGACTCGCGCTCTTGCAATTGCGGTTGCACGTTTGCAAGCTGAAGGCTGAAATCAGCATGCGTCACATCGAGCTGCTGCAACTCCTTCTCGTGTTGCGCCAATTCCTCGGCCGTTTTGGCGGCGCGAAACGCGGCCTGGCCAAACTCGATTTCAAGTTGTTGCCGGTCTTTTTCGAGCAGCTTGCGATTTTGCGCGAGACGTTCGCTTTGCTCCATTAAATCACGCAATTCCCGCTCCGCTGTTTCTTGCTGATCGGCCAAGGCATCGACTTCAATATCAAGATGCTCGATCTCGCTTTCCAGCGCGGCAATCTCTTCACGCCGGCCGATAATCGCGCTGATGGTTTTCTCCGAGCCGCCGCGAATCGGCCCCCAATTCGTTACCAACTCGCCGGCAGCCGTGACAAAGGCAAGGCGGCGCGACGTTTTGAATCCAGCTAAACGCTGCGCGCTGGCCAGCGACTTCACGAGATAGAAATCTGCCAGCATACTGTTCATCAAACGGCGTATATCCGGTTCACAATCAATCAACTCGGAAATCCGGCCAACGAGCTCGTCCTCCGGCAAGCTCAAATCGCCGTTCGGCTCAAATCCCCATGGTGTTCCCGCCGCCGGCAGAAATGTCGCGACGCCCTTCTCATTCTGGCGCAGCAAATCGATGCCGTGAAATGCGCGATCTTGATGGTCGACCAACAATGCCATCGCCGCTTCGCCCAGCGCAACTTCGACCGCGCGGCGATAAGGTTCTGGAACTTTCAGGCGATCGCTCAACGTTCCCAAACAGCCTTCCGGCATGCCGCCTTCCACCAACAAATGCTTGACCCCCTCGGGATAATCTTCATAACTTTCCTGCACTTTGCGCAACAAGCTGGCGCGATCGCGTTGCCGCTGTACCTGCGCCGTTAACGCCAGCGCTTTTTGTTTGGCCTCGTCAATCCAGGATTGTTTTGCCGCCAGGGCTTGCTGGTTTTCGTCGCTTTGTCCGTTGAGCTGATCGAGTTGCGCCAGCGCTTGCGCGACCTTCAGGGAAAGCTGGTCGCGCGCTGCTTCCAAATCGGTTTTTAGGCGGCGCAAGGTTTCCAGCCCGCTCGCCAATTGCGTCCGGCGTTGCTCACCGAACTCCAATTGAGTGCGCAGGCGTTCCTGCTCTTTCTGCAAATTCGTGATGGTCGAGACTTCCGCGGAACGTTGATTCTCGGTCTCGCGCAACTCCTGGCGTTTGCTTTGATAAATCTGGCGTTGCTCTTCCAATTCGCGCTGCCGGCTGATCGCTTCGACTTCAATGCTTTCGAGATTGAGTTTCAGTTCTTCCAGCTTGCCGGCGAATGCCGCGCGCATTTCCGCCAGCATGGCGCTGCGCTTGTTCAACTCCTCAATTTCTTTGGCGAGGCGGTTACGATTGTCCTGCACGGCGCGAATGCGTTCCTGACTAATCAGGACTTCTTCTTCTTTTTTCTGAATGCGCTCCGTGTTGGCATTGAGGTCGCGCTGGCGCGACACAAGCTGTTTTTCCAACTCCAACACCTTCAGACGAATGTCCTCAATCTCCGCCTCTTCCGTCGCCAATTGCGCTGACAATTCTTCACGGCGATCATGCAGTTGCTTGGATTCGACGATTAACGGCTCAAGTTCGTTTTTAATCGCATAAAATTGAAAAGTCGCCAGCGTCAAGTCTGTTTCTTTAAGCTCGTTGGCATAATTTTGATAGCGTTCGGCTTTCTGTACCTGGCGTTTCAGGGAGTCGACGTTCTTTTCGACCTCTGCAAGAATGTCTTGCAAGCGCAGCAAATCCGCCTCGGTCGCTTCGAGTTTGCGGAAAGCGGCTTTGCGGCGCGCTTTGTATTTGCCCACGCCTGCCGCTTCCTCGAAAATATGGCGGCGTTCTTCCGCCTTGCCGTTCAAAATTTGCTCGACCATGGCCAGCTCGATCACGGAGTAGGCGTTGGCGCCCATGCCGGTATCCATGAACAAATCCATAATATCTTTCAAGCGGCAAATGGAGTTGTTGAGCAAATACTGGCTTTCCCCTGAGCGAAACAACCGCCGCGTGATGACGACTTCGGAATATTCAATCGGCAAAATATTTTTTGTGTTTTCAATCGTCAAGGAAACTTCCGCCATACCCAACGGTTTTTGCGATTTGCTGCCGTTGAAAATCACGTTTTCCATGCGTTCGCTGCGCAGCGCGCCGGCTTTCTGCTCGCCGAGCACCCAGCGAATCGCATCAACGATGTTGCTCTTGCCGCAACCATTTGGCCCCACCACGCCGGTGATGCCGTTATGGAATTTGAATTCCATTTTCTTGGCGAACGACTTGAATCCGAGAATCTCAAGCTTGGAAAGATACACGGTCACTCCCAACGAAAATAATATCAGCCAAAGGATTACCAATGTTCATTGATCCACTTGACAAGCATGATATAGAAATTTCAAGGAATTTCATCTGTTTTTTGCCAAGTGAACTGGCGCAGGCCAGCAGAAAACGCTTCGGTGTGAATGAAGTCGAGGATAAGATGTGGAAAACAGCGCGCTCAAACATATCCTTTCATGATAAAGCATACTGCGGTATCGAGGAATTCTGCCCGGACGGCCGCGTTTTGCCGCGCTCACCCGACGAATTCAGCCATCTAATTTTGCATGAATTTAGATTCATGTGAACAGAAAAACAAGATGAATTTTTATGCTCTGGCTTTCAACATTTCAAAGTAGTATTTGGCATAGTCAAAAATTGCTTGTGATTGATCATAATACAGCACGATCGAGGCCAATATACCGCCAAATATAACGATACAAATCATCGCGGCGCGGAGGAAGCTGATCATGTACAAAACGCGAATGGCGCGGAAAAAGCGCCCAATCAGCCACAGGAAAATCACCGCAACAAAAAATAACGTGGGTCGCACAAAGTCCGGCATCTGCAGCAGGCGATGAAAAATCGGGGCAATCGCGGCCAGGATGAGCAAGTTTGCGCCCACCCAAAAAATAAACGTGAGATATTGGCTCAACGTCAAGCTGCTGCTGAAAAACATTCCAAGCAGGCGCAAAAAAATGGCGGAGAAAACGCCCAGCAAAAAAATAGCGATTGTTGCGCCGGCGAGAAACCACGCCGGATTCCAAACCAGCCAAATCAATACGCCTTTCCAGTAAGGAGAGTTTAGCACCAGATTGATCACGTGATCAAAAACGAGATTATGCCGAAAGACATAAAAAAATTGTGTGAGCAGCAACGCCATCACCCCACTTTCCGCCAAACCAAGCAAGACGGTCAGGAAGGGGGCGACTTTGCGATTCTCATACAAATCGATATAAAAGCCGTGAGGATGCACAAAAATACGGCGCAAATTGTCTTGCAAGCGACGGTCGCGCTGAATAAAATACAGCAAAATCAAAACCAATAAAATGCCAACAATTTGAAAAATGCCGGAATTCCCCGGAAGCACATGCTTGGTTGCGCTCACCGGATTGGTGTCGCGACGATTGTGTGCTTGCACAACTTTGAAGGCCAGCCGGTTCTGGCCCGAGGCGTCGATCAAACCGCAGGGATAGCGGCGCATATTGCTGGAAGCAAAACGCGCATCGAAGTCAAGGCCTTCTGTCGCCGCGCCTGTTTCTGAGAGTGCGAGCGGCCCGGCGGCGAGTATCGGCGTTGGGCCTTCCCAGTCTGTTAATGCATGCAGAAAATAGTTTGGTTTCACATCGTGGCGTTCCAGTTCGCTGAGAACGTGTCTATAATATTCGGCTTGAACCCCTTCAGCTTCCACTCGTTCGGCGTCGCTGTTTGGCTTGCCGGTGCGTACCAGCGCTTCGCTTGCCCATTGACCGACAATGGGCATAACCGGTTTCTCAGCACGCTTGATGAAATCGCTCAAGGATCGGATATCAGTCCGCAGAAACCAATCAATCAAAAGAAAATCTGTATGCGGTTCCCATAGCGGCCTCCATCCTTCCACCGTGACAGCATAGATCGGACGTTCGTCGTGTTTGCGCATTTCTGATACCAGTTCGCTCAACGCTGATTGCGCCTGCGTGGAAAGCGGCGCCGACATGGCGCCCAGCCCCCAAGCCAGAACGCTCGGGTGATGTTGATCGCGCTCGATCATTTCACGGGCTTGCGCTTGCGCAAGCAGCGGGAAATTCGGCTGGTTGAAATGGGCGTCGGTGAGATAATAAAGCGGAAGTTCTTGCAGCAAAAAAATGCCGGCGCGATCGCACAATCTGGGCAACAAGGGATGCGGCGGACGGCCGATCACGCGCAGCGCATTGATGCCGAGTTGTTGCGCTGCCAGGATAAGCCCGGCAAGCTCGGTCGAATCCAGCAAAACCGATTGCCGGTTGTAAGCCTCCATCCAATTCGCGCCGCGCAATTCCAGCGGCGCGCCGTTGAGATACAATTCCTGGCCGGCAATTTGAATGCTGCGAAATCCGGTTTCTTGCCAAAGTTCATCAATCACGGCGTTGCCTTGCATGAGAACGGCGCGCAGGGCGTACAAATTCGGCTCTTGCGGAGACCAGAGAGCGGGCTGAGATAATTGACAAGTCAATGAGAGTTCCTGGCGGTCGCCGCTCCAATTTTCGCATGCGAGCGCCGGGGAACTTGCCAGCTTTTGCTGGCGCCACACGTCCCAAATCTCAAGCGTGCACGTCAGGCCCTCGAGCGCTTCAGGAGCCATCCCCTGGCGATGACGAGCTTGCGCCGTAAAATTGATTTGCGCCGAACCCGGTTGCAGGCGATAATTGAAGCGCGGCGACACGAGTCGCACTTCCGGGAGAATTTCAAGAAAAATTTCGCGGATGAGGCCGCCTTCATTCATCCAGCCAAACGGGCGTTGTTTGGCGGGCAACGAACTCAACGGCGACAACCGATTGTCAACGATAATCTCCAGCTTGTTATCCTGCGCATAAAAAAGCCTTTCATTGCGAAACTCCACGATGAACGGCGTGTATCCGCCTTCGTGGCTGCCGGTAATCTCGCCATTCAGCTTGATCTGCGCGGTGTTATTGCAGCCGGTGACATATAGGCGCACGGTTTTGTTCAGCATCGTCGAATCGAGGCGGAAGGTCCGTTCAAAATGCAGGGAACCCTCAAACCCAAAAGCGCCCGGAACACTGAGAGTGGTATTACTTTGAAAATTGCCCGAGAAGGCTTGCCAGGCGCCGTTCAGGGAAATGCGGTAGCGCGGGGAATGGGAAGTATCAACCGGCTGGTAAACGGTGGGCGCCATGCGATAGAGTTTTGCGATGTCTGTTTGCGACCTGAGTTCAACCGCGCCCGACAAAAAAATCACGACAAATGAGAAGGCAAACCACGGAAGCCGACGTAACACAACCTCTCCTCAGACGTTATAGTAATGGATATAGCTTGACTATGCCAGATTCACCGCTGAGAGGCAGAGTTCGCTGGGAATTCGAATAAATCTTACTCTGCGATCTCCGCGCCACTGCGGTGATTTTTGGGATGTGACATAGTCGAGATAAAAGCCTGGCAAAATAATCATCAACCGTTTGAAAAGCAATGGCAGAGTCAACTCCTGCGGTGTTGATTTTCTCAGCCGCGCGGCTGTCCAATGCCCACGGCAAGATACTCATCCTTGTAGCGCATATAACGCTCCGCCGAAGCAAACAAATTTTCCACCTCGCTCTTGCGCAAATCCCGTTTGACCTCGGCGGGAACGCCGGCAATGAGTGTATATTGCGGCGCGACAAAACCTTCGCGCACCAGGGCACCCGCTGCGACAATCGTTTGCGGCCCAATCTGCGCGCCGTCGAGAACCGTTGCGCCCATGCCGATCAAGCAATAATCTCCAATCACGCAACCGTGCACAATTGCGCCGTGACCGAGGGTAACGCCTTCGCCGATGTGCAACGGCCATTTATTCAGCGTCACGTGACACATGCACAAATCTTGAATATTCGTCTTGCGTCCGATGCGGATGGAATTGACATCGCCGCGGATGACGGTATTGAACCAAATACTGCACTGCTCGCCGATTTCGACATCGCCAATAATCGTTGCGTTCGGTGCAACAAAAACACCGGGGCCAAGCTTGGGGGAGATGTTCTTATAAGGCAGGATCATGGCGCCGGACTCTCCTGCACGGCGCGAACAATGGCCGTTGCAACCAACTCCGCAGCAATCGCCCCGATAGCCACAACATTGGCGCTTTGTTGCCCGCATGAAATCGCAAAAACCATGTCGCCATCAGACTGCGTGTGCGCCGGTCGAATGGCGCGCGCCACCCCATCCTGGGCCATTTGCGCGATCTTGATCGTCGCTTCCTTGCCAAATTTCGCATTCGTGGCAACCACGGCCAGCGTGGTGTTGCCCCAAGCTTTGAGGGGACCAAGCGGGTTTGCTTTCACATAAGCCTGCGTATCGACCATGCGACCATCGTCTTGCCGCGCGCCGGCAATGATACGCCCGTTCGTCGGATCAACAATATCGCCAAACGCATTCACCACCACAAGCGCCCCGATGCTCAGCTCGCCGTAGCACCATGAGGCCATGCCGATTCCGCCTCTCATGCTATGCTGCACGCCGCGAATTTTACCCACCGTTGCGCCGCATCCCGCGCCAATTGCGCCCTGGCGAAACTCCGCTGTTGTCGCTGCAAGACAGGCGTTATAGGCCATCTCTGCTGTCGGCCGCACATTGGGATTGCCGACATGCAAGTCAAAAATAACGGCGCTCGGCACAATGGGAACTTTGGCGACGCCGGTGTCAAACCCGATGCCGCGTTCTTCCAAATAACGCTGCACCCCGCCGCTAGCGTCCAGACCGAAGGCGCTGCCGCCTGTAAACAACAGGCCATGAATTTCTTGCACCAGACGCACAGGCTTTAGGGCTTCAATCTCACGCGAGCCGGGCGCAGAGCCACGCACGTCAACGCCTGCCATCGCGGGTTGCGGCGGCAAAATCACCGTGCAGCCGGTGCGTGCAGCTTCATCGTGCGCATGGCCGACACGAATACCTGGAACATCGCAAAGAGATTCGGGCATGAATAGATCAGCAAGGAAGGTTCGAACTAAATTTTGCTATGCCGTAATTCTACCGCCGCCAAACCGGATTTACCGCCAACGCCTCACACACAAACTTTGTCGGCTACAGGGGGGTTACTTCACCATCGTTGGTTTTAGGCCGCGACGGAAAAACGACATTTTTTTGGCCGGAGAATCTTCGCTGATGCCGCGCTCGCTGAAAAAGAAAAGGTCGCTGATCATCAGGCCGATGGAATTGCGCAACGGCTTCCAATTCTCGCGATAGGCTTCGCTGTCGACCGTCGTGCCGTCTTTGTCCTTCACCACCAGACGCACGCGTTGCGGGTTCTCACGGTTGATCATAAACGGCGAATGCGTGGTGTAGATAATCTGATTTTTGATGGAAAGATCTTCCATCACTTTGATCAAATCTTTTTGGCCCGCCGGATGCAAATGAATGCCGGCCTCGTCCACCAGAAAAATAAACTCGTTCGCGCGCGCATCAACCGTTTGCGCGATGAAATTAATATAGAACGACAAATACCAGCGAAAACCCAGGCTGCGCGATTCGGGCGTGTCGAAAACGGTGGTGCCGTCGGAAATGTCAATATAAAGAATATTGCCGTTCACGTTCAGTTTGATCTCGATTGTCGGCTCCTGCGACCAGGCGCGGCGAATTTGTTGCGTGATCAGGCGTCCGGCCTCTTCGCTGGCGCGGCGGCCGCGCGTGGAATCTTCAAAAATGATTTCCGGATTGTTGATGCCACCGATGCGCAGGAGATTGCGTTCCGTGCGATAATAATCCCCGCCGTCCATCAAATCGCTGAGCGTTGCGCGATTCTTGAGCAACTGAATCACATCGAAATAAAGCAGCTTCGGAAGCGAGGCCAGAAACATGTCTTTTTCGCGCAGCGCGATTTCCGACTCTCCGACAAAAACATGATAGTCATCCAGACTCGGACCATCTTTTTTAACCAGGATCGTTTCGCTGTCTTTGAAGGCTTCATTAAAGCGCAGCAAGTTGCGGCGATTTTCTTTTGATATTTGGGAAAATTCCAGCGCGACTTCCGGGCACTTGCCCTGATAATAATAATCCGAGTATTGACACGTCAGGGTGCTATCAAACGGGGAACCGGGGCTGAACGAATGAAGCGCCTTGAGAATGTTTGTTTTGCCGCTTTCGTTTGCGCCCACCAGTGAAGTAATTTTGGCATCCAGCGGAAACGCCAACTCGAAAATTGATTTATATGCTCTAACAAAAACTCGTGAAATAATCATCGGCAGCCTCTAGCGGTAGGTATTCCAAAAAACGACAAAGCCCGATCTAAAGGCTACAACAAAAGATCGGGCTGAATCCTTTTACAAATGTGCAATCAATTTTCCACGGCCTCGGATTCCGGTTTCTCTTCATCGGCAGGTGGTTCAGACCCAGGCTTCAATGCGCTCTTTTCAACCACCTGGCGTGAGGCTTCGACAAATTCCAAATCATCGCCTTGTTTTTCGACTTTGATTTGGCTGCCGTCGCTGAACTTGCCGCGCAGAATATTTTCAGCAATCGGGTCTTCAATGGTCTTTTGAATAACACGCTTCAATGGCCGCGCGCCGTAAACCGGATCAAAACCCTTCTCGGCGATAAAGTCCTTCGCACTTTCGGTGAGATCAACCCGAATCTGACGATCGGAGACCTTCTTCAGCATCTCACTGATCACAATGTCGATGATCTGATTCATGTGTTCGCGCGTCAGGCTGCGGAAAACGACGATTTCATCGACGCGATTGATAAACTCCGGGTTGAACAGGCGCTTGACTTCCTCCATGATCTTGCTTTGCATTTTGGAATAATCAACTTCGCCTTCATCCGTGGAGAAACCGTAACCGCCGACCTTCTTGATTTCGCGCGCGCCGACGTTTGAAGTCATGATGAGAATCGTGTTCTTGAAATCGACCTTGCGCCCGAGGCCGTCAGTGAGATGGCCGTCGTCGAGAATCTGCAGCAGAATATTGAACACATCCGGATGCGCCTTCTCGATTTCGTCGAAGAGCACCACGGAGTATGGATGGCGCCGCACTTTTTCCGTCAATTGCCCGCCTTCTTCGTGACCCACATATCCGGGAGGCGCGCCGGTCAGACGCGAGACCGCGAACTTTTCCATAAACTCCGACATGTCGAGGCGGATTAATGCATCTTCTTTTTCGAAGAGATACTTTGCCAATTCCTTCGCGAGCTGCGTTTTGCCGACGCCGGTCGGGCCCAGGAAAATGAACGAACCAATCGGCCGGTTCGGATCCTTCAAGCCCGCGCGCGTGCGGCGAATCGCCTTGCACAGCAGATGAATCACTTCATCCTGGCCGACGATGCGCTTCTTCAGCGATTCCTCCATGCCGAGAATTTTTTCATTCTCGGATTGTGCCACTTTGCGCACCGGAATGCCGGTCATCATGGCAACCACATCGGCGATGTCATCCTCGCCAACCGTCGCGATGACTTCTTCCTCGGTTTCTTTCCAGCGGCGCTTGGCCGCCTCCAGTTTGCGGTTCAAACGTTTTTCCTGATCGCGCAACACCGCGGCGCGCTCGAACTCCTGATTCTTGATCACGCGATCTTTTTCATGGCGAACTTTTTTGATCTCGTCTTCGAATTTCGTGATTTCTTTCGGCACCACGATATTTGCCAAATGCACGCGCGCACCGGTTTCATCGAGCACGTCAATGGCTTTATCCGGCAGGAAACGGTCGGTGATGTAACGCTCCGACAGTTTCACAGAGGCGCTGATGGCCTCGGGTGTATAACGGACTTTGTGATGCTGTTCATAACGATCCTTTAAGCCTTCGAGAATTTGAATCGTCTCCTCCGGGCTGGGCGGATCGACCATGATTTTCTGAAAGCGGCGTTCCAGCGCGCCGTCTTTCTCGATGTATTGGCGATATTCATCCAGCGTTGTTGCGCCGATACATTGCAATTCGCCGCGTGACAGCGCCGGCTTGAACATGTTTGAGGCATCGAGAGAGCCGCTCGCGCCGCCCGCGCCAACAATGGTATGCAATTCATCAATAAAAAGAATCACGTCCTTGGCGCGGTACAATTCGTTCATGATGGCCTTCATGCGTTCTTCGAATTGTCCGCGATATTTCGTGCCGGCGACGATGGCGCCCAGATCAAGGGTGACTACGCGCTTGTTGTGCAAAATGCGCGGCACTTTGCGTTCGACGATGCGCAACGCCAGGCCTTCGGCGATGGCGGTTTTGCCGACGCCCGGTTCGCCAATCAAAACCGGATTGTTCTTCTTGCGGCGGCTCAGGATTTGCGCGACGCGCTCGATCTCGCGTTCACGGCCGATGATCGGATCAAGCTCGCTTTTGCGCGCCAGCTCTGTCAGGTCGCGGCCAAAGTGATCAAGCGCCGGGGTTTTGGAGCGCTGCGGATTTGCTTCTTTGCTGGAAGGCGTGCCGCGCAGGATATTGTCCAACTCTTCACGCACGGCTTCATAGGTAATATCGAAATTCAACAGCACTTGCGCCGCGACGCCGTCTTTCTCCTTGACCAGGGCCAGGAGCAGGTGTTCCGTTCCGATAATATCTGATTTGTATTTTTCGGCTTCGACATAAGCCATCTTCAAAATTTTTTCAGCGCGTTTCGTGAACGGAATATTGCCGATCGTCATGGTCTCGCCTGTCGATTTTACCGCGTCTTCGACCGCGCGTTTGATCTCATCCAGATCCGTCCCGAGGTTTCGCAGAATCTCCACCGCGATGCCTTCGCCTTCGCGTATCAATCCTAACAACAGATGCTCTGTCCCAATATAATCGTGCCCTAAGCGCAGAGCCTCTTCTCGTGAAAACTGAATCACCATCTGCACGCGGCTCGAAAAATTGTTCTTCATTTTAAATGACTCCCGGTAGTAGGCTCAAGCGTTACCAAAATTTTGCGGCGCAATCTACAAAGGAATTTTGAAAAAGTAAAGAGGGTTTTCCCCTCGTTTCAAGACTGTAATGAAAGTTTGAAACGCACCAATTCCGCGCGCAGCGTGTCGCGTTCGTGCGCCAGGCGAACGGACTTAAATGCTTTGCGCAAATGGGCGGGTTGCATCATCACCATCAATTCATTCAACAGCGCCAGCGGCCATTGTTTCATCTCTTTTTCGTTGCAATCTCGCGCCAGCCGCATCATCGACAACAGGTTGAGAAACTCCTTGGAGTTAAGCACGCGCGCATAGCGCAACATGCCGTAAGCGCGCCAAATTTGATCGAGCATGAAATTGCCTTTATCGAGGATTATGCGGCTGCGGCACAAATGCTCGAAGCCCTTAATCTCTTCAACCATCTTTTCCACTTCCGACATCACTTCGGCCTCGGTTTTGCCGAGCGTCAGTTGATTCGAAATCTGAAACATGTTGCCGTTTGCTTCCGTGCCCTCGCCATAAAACCCGCGCATCGTCATGCCGCGGCTGGCCAGGCTTTTCATAACCTCTTCCACTTCGTTGAGCATCACAACGGCCGGTAAATGCATCAAAATCGACACCCGAATGCCGGTGCCGGTGTTGGTGGGGCAAGCGGTCAAATAGCCGAACCGTTCGCTGAAGGCGTATTCGAGGTTTTCGCTCAGGCGATCGTCGAGCTTGCTGATCGCCTCCCATGCCGCGGCAATCGCAAGCCCGGGTTGAATCGCTTGCAAGCGCAGATGATCTTCTTCATTGATCATGATGCTCAGCGATTCGTCGGATGTCAGCGCGAGCATGCTCGGGCCTTTGCGCTCGATGAATTGCGGACTCGCCAGCCGGCGTTCGACCAAAACTTCACGATCGAGGCGCAACAACTTGGCCATGTCAATAAAATGCGGCTCCGGCAGCAATTGAAGTTCGGAAAGCACGGCCCAAACTTCGTTGTTGACATTGTTCAAATCCTTGTTATCCGCAACGCTGGGAAAAGGATAATTCGCCAAATTGCGCGCCAGCCGGATGCGGGTGGAAAGAACAATATTCGAATGCGGCCCATTGTGTTGTAACCAGGCCGGCACGGACTTCGCCAATTCGTTACAAAAACGCTTGGAATCCGCTGCGGCGAGTTGCCAGGCTGCAGAAGAATTGTTCGTTCCGTCTTTCATGATTTTCGCTTACCCGGAGAACCGGCAGATTGTTCGGCGGCGCGAATCAGGTCGCGCAACTCTGCCGCGCGCTCGAACTGTTGCTGGCCGATCGCGCGCTCCAATTCTTTGCGCAGGGTCACCACGTTTTTTGCCGGCTTGCGGCGATGGGCAAGCGGCCGCCGGCCCGTGTGATGGTTGCTGCCGTGAATGCGGCGCAATAACAGTTTGATTTCATTTTCAAACGCGCTGTAGCAGTCGGCGCAGCCGAGCAACCCCTTGCGCTCAAAATCAGCCAGCGAAATGCCGCAACGGCCGCAACGTTTTTGTTGCGCGCGTTTCGAGCTTTTTTTCCCGCCGCCAATCTTGGCAAGCTCTTCACCCAAAATGTTGGCGACGATCTTGCCAAAAACTTCCGGAAGATCTGCGAGAGGATCCGGCATGCCCTTGTGTTGCGCGCAGGCCTGGCACAGGAAGAACTCAGTCTTCTTGCCGTTCACAACTTGCTTCATGCGCACGCTGGCTTTGTTTTTCTGGCAAATTTGACAGAGCATGAGAAATATGTTTCCCTAACGGTTCACGTGTATTTTCTTAATCTGCCCGTCAAACAATTCAACCACCCGATCCGCGCGTTCGGCAAGCGCGAGATTGTGCGTCACAATGATAAACGTGCGTTGATCGCGCCGGCTCAAATCCCACAACAATTGATGCAGGCTCTCGCTCGAGAGGCGATCCAAATTGCCGGAGGGTTCATCCGCCAGCACCACTTGCGGCTCGTTCATCAACGCGCGCGCCACGGCCACGCGCTGTTGCTCGCCGCCCGAGAGTTGCCCGGGGCGATGGCTCATGCGTTGCGCGACGCCGACATCTTGCAACAATTGTTGCGCGCGCTGGCGCAGCTCATGGCCATTGCGCCCGGCGATCATCGCCGGCATCAAAACATTCTCGAGCGCAGTGAACTCCGGCAGAAGATGATGAAATTGAAAGACAAAACCAATAAATTGATTGCGAAAATACGCGAGCTGGCGATCGTTCAATTTCGCCAGCGGCGTATCGCCGATAATCACTTCGCCCTGCGTCGGGCGATCCAACGCGCCCAATAAATGCAAAAACGTACTCTTGCCCACGCCGGAGGCGCCGACCACGGCAATGATCTCGCCGGCGTAAACGCTGAGATTAATGCCCTTGAGCACTTCCAGCGTGCCGGTGGCCGAAGGATACGATTTGCACAAATTCTTCGTGATGATGATGGGCGGTTTTGCGGGCATATAATCTACTCGTAACGTATGGCTTGCACGGGATCAAGCTGGGCGGCGCGCAGCGCGGGATAAACCGTCGCGATGAATGATAAGAATATCGCCGCCAAACCCACGGCGATGAAATCAAATGGCCGCATCAAAATCGGCAACGCGCTGATGATGTAAACGTCTGCCGGCAGCGAAAAAAATTGCCATTTGAGCTGGCTCCAACACAACACATATCCCAGCGCCAGGCCGATGGCCGTGCCCACCACGCCGGCCACGATCCCTTGCAGCACAAAAATGCGCATCACACTTTGGTTGCTCGCGCCCATGCTCTTGAGAATGCCGATTTCCTTGGTTTTCTCCAGCACGACCATGATCAACGTGCTGACGATATTGAATGCGGCAACGATGATGATCAACGACAGAATGATGAACGCAATCCATTTTTCGAACTGCATCCAGGAAAACAAATTCTTATTAACTTGAAACCAGGTTTCCGTGTTGTAGGGATATTTGAGCCTGGCTTCGATTAATGCTGCCACCTCATCTGCTCGATCCATGTCATTCAGCTTAAGCTGCAACCCGGTGACCTTGTTGCCCATTTCAAACAGCTTTTGCGCCTCGGGAATGCCGATGAATGCGCAATTCGAATCGTATTCGAAAATGCCGGTTTCAAAATAACCCGCAACCCGAAACTGCACGGCGCGCGGCATCGCGCCCATACCGCTCAGGTTCAAACCCGCGGCCGAGAGCAGAGTCACTTTATCGCCCAACCCGACGACCAGACGGTCGGCCAGCGAATAACCGAGCAAAATTCCCGGCAACGGCCGCTCGCCTTCTTTTTCGATCATGCCGAGATTGAGCGTGCCGTAGTTGACATTCTTGACGAGATCGGTGACCTGCGATTCACGCTGCGGATCGATGCCCTTGACGATCACGCCTTCTTTCCGATCCTGGCCGTTTGAAAGGATCAACCCCTTGTTGAAAATATAAGGCGAAGCGGCAACAATGTGCGGCACGCCCCGGATTTTTTCAGCGACAGCGCGATAATCGTCCAGGCCTTTGTCGTGAAACGTTTTGACTTTGATATGCGCATCAAAGCCGATGATACGCGAGCGGACTTCACTCTCGAAGCCATTCATCACGGATAAAACAATCACCAGCGCCGCCGTGCCGATGGCGACGCCCGCAATCGAAATGTAGGTGATCAATGAGATGAACTTTACTTGCCGTTTCGAGCGCAGATAACGCTTCGCGATAAACAGTTCATAAAACATAATTTCAAATTTCTGAATAAATGATGCTGCCATTGGGCATGTAAACGCTGCCGCAGAATTCGCGGCTTGTTAATTCTCCGGCCGCATCTGCGGAAACAGCAGCACATCCCGAATCGAAGGCTGATCCGTCAAGATCATCACCAAACGGTCGATGCCGACGCCCAGCCCTGTTGTCGGCGGCATGCCGTATTCCAGCGCGCGCAGGAAATCTTCATCAAGCTGCTGCGCCTCGTCGTCGCCGGCTTCGAGCAATTTCTTTTGCTCTAAAAAGCGTTCGCGCTGATCAATCGGGTCGTTCAGCTCCGTGAAGGCATTGCCGACTTCTTTGCCGGCGAGAAACGGTTCGAAGCGTTCGACCAGACCGGGCTTGCTGCGGTGGCGTTTGGCCAGCGGCGAAAGCGAGACGGGATAATCGGTGATAAAAATCGGTTGAATCAATTTCGGCTCGACTTTTTCACCGAAAATCGTGTCAATGATTTTTCCTTCGCCCATGGTGGGGTCGATATCGACATGCAGCTTTTGCGCAATTTGGCGCAGTTCACTCACACTTTTGCCAAAGAGATTAAAACCAGTTTCCTTCTCAATGGCATCGAGCAACGGCACGCGCGGCCATGGCGGGGTCAGGTCGATTTCCTGGCCTTGATAAGTGATTTGATAGCCGCCGGTCAAATCCCGTACGACTTTGCAGAACATCTCCTGCACCAAATTCGCCATGAAATGATAATCCTGATAAGCGATATAAACTTCCATCATGGTGAATTCGGGATTGTGAAAACGATCCATGCCTTCGTTGCGAAAATCTTTCGCGAATTCGAATACGCCGTCGAAACCGCCGACAATGAGCCGCTTCAAATAAAGCTCGTTGGCGATGCGCAGATACAACTTGGTATCAAGCGCGTTGTGATGCGTCGTAAACGGCCGCGCGGAGGCGCCGCCGTACAGCGGCTGCAAAATCGGCGTCTCGACTTCAAGATAGCCGCGGCCGGTGAGATATTCACGCATGCTCGCGATGATGCGGCTGCGTTTAATGAACACCTCGCGCACCTGCGGATTCACTGCCAAATCCGCATAACGCTGGCGGTAGCGGAATTCTTTGTCGGCCAGCGCATCATAAACCACGCGCTCACCGTCGGTGACTTTTTCCTTGGCAATCGGCAAGGGACGCAGGTTTTTCGAGAGCAGTTTGAGCGAGCTGGCTTGCACAGTGATCTCGCCGGTGCGGGTTTTCACGACTTTGCCGGCAACGCCGATAAAGTCACCCAGGTCGAGCAGCGGAACGAGACGGTAATTCTCTTCGCCGATGAGATCTTGCTTGAGATAAAACTGAATGCGACCGCTGGCATCTTCAATATGGCCGAAGCTGGCCTTGCCCATCGGGCGCATGGACATAATACGGCCCGCGACCGTCACCTCTGTTTCGGCGAGCGTGTCGAAATTCTGTTTGATCTCTTCCGCGAGATGGCTGCGCTGGAATTCATGCGGATAGGGGTCAATGCCCAGCGCTTTGATTTGTTCGAATTTTTCCCGCCGCGCGCGTAGAACCGCACTCAAATCTTCCGCGTTCTGCTTATCCGATTCTAGAGTGTCTTTTTCTTTGTTATCTTTCATCGATGTGGATTTCTCAATTTTTGACCTCACGTGGCAATTGGAAATGCCCGGCAACTATGCCAGGAATCGTAATTTCTTCGCCCAATTCTTCCCCTCGCAAAGCATACCCGTCAAGACGAAGCGAGACATCTCTTAACTGCTCATCGCTCGCTTCCTTCAAAATCCGAAAGCGATCAGCCGGAAAGCCGAAGATGCGGCCATCAGTCCATTCAACAAAAATGATTCGGCCTTCCACCCACGCCGGGATAGCGGTGGGTTCAATCGCGAAATCATTTTCGCCTGTGGAAGGCATGAAGAGCATACGACTATCGTCAATCACCGAATTTTAAGGGCTATTCATACACTCTCGGCACCCGCTTCGATATGCTGCATGTCACTTCGTAGGGAATCGTCTCCAGTTTCTCACACCAATCATCAATCGAGATTTCTTCCTCGCCTTGTTTGCCGAGCAGAACAACTTCCTCGCCGCGCGCCGCTTCAAAATCATCTCCCAGATCAACGATGATTTGATCCATGCACACGCGCCCCACCACCGGCCTTTTCCGGCCGCGCACCAGCACGTGCATGTTATTCGAAAATCGCCGTGAAAAACCGTCCGCATAGCCCAGCGGAATCGTCGCCAACAAAGACGGCTTGCTGGTTCGAAAAGTTCTGCCATAACTCACGCAGAAATTTTCCGGCACCTGTTTGAGGTAGAGAATGCGCGAACGCAGCGTCATTGCCGGTTGCAACGCGATGGATTCCGTGGTCTCGCGGCTGGGGTAATAACCGTACATCATCACACCGGGCCGCACGAGATTGAAATACGACTCGGGCATGTCCAAAATCGCGCCGCTGTTGGCGGCATGAACATATTGAAATGTGATGCCCCGCTCTTTCAAACGCTGCACCAGCGCGCGGAAACTCCCGAGCTGGTGACGGGCATAAGTTTTATCGAACTCATCACTCGTTGCAAAATGGGTATAGATGCCGGCTAATTCCAGGCCGTGACGTTGCGCGAGGCGGGCAATGAATTCGAGCGGGTCGCCGAGCGCGCCCACGCGCCCCATGCCGGTATCGATTTTCACATGCACCCGCGCAGCCTTGCCCAACGCCGTTGCTCGTCTGGCAATCACTTCCGCCAGCTCCGGCTCATAAACCGTCATCATCAAATCATGCGCGAGAAAGGCTTCGATTTGATCTTCAAACAGGCCGCCGAACACCAGAATCGGCGCGCGCACGCCGTGACGCCGCAACGCAATGCCTTCCTCCAGCAAAGCCACGCCCAGTTGCGTTGCGCCCGCCAGCAAAGCCGTGCGAGCAACCGGCGCGGCGCCGTGTCCATAACCATCAGCTTTCACCACCGCCATCACTTCGGCGGAAAACACACGGTCGCAAATGCGCCGCACATTGCCCGCAATCGCGGTGAGATCAACGGCCGCAACGGTGGGCCGACGAATCGCAAGGGTTTCGCTTGGGGAAGTTGCAGCCGCGGCATGGCCGGCAGGTTGAGGAGGCAGATCACCCGTCATGAGCTTTTGGCTTTGCGGGTAATCAAATGCCGCGGTGATGTCTGAGAGATGATCTATCGTCAACGCTCTCCACGCGCACAACTATTCTTCGATTTCCAATTCTTCCATCACGTCTGCACCGCCTTTTTTATTGTAACGCTTGCCCATCAAATACGCTTTGATGAATTCATCCAAATCGCCGTCCATCACGGCCTGCACGTTGCCCGTGCTCACGCCGGTGCGATGATCCTTCACCAAATTGTAGGGGTGAAACACATACGAGCGAATCTGGCTGCCCCAGGCAATATCCTTCTTGCTTTTTTCCAGATCACTGAATTTCGATTTATCCTGTTCCAGCTTGAGCTGGTAGAGTTTTGCCAGCAACAGCTTCATCGCCATTTCGCGGTTGCGCAATTGGCTGCGCTCGTTTTGGCATTGCACCACAATGCCCGTCGGGATATGCGTCATGCGCACAGCGGACGAGGTTTTGTTGACATGCTGCCCGCCCGCGCCGCTCGCGCGATAGGTGTCGACGCGCAAATCCTTCTCTTCGACTTTGATGTCGATGTTATTGTCGATTTCCGGCAATACAAACACCGAGGCAAATGAGGTATGCCGGCGCTTGTTGGCGTCAAACGGCGAGATGCGCACCAAACGATGCACGCCCGCCTCGGCCTTGAGATAGCCATACGCATACGGGCCGGTCACTTCGATCGCCGCATCTTTCAAGCCCGCTTCATCGCCGGCTTGCAGATCGATTACTTCATATTTAAAGCCGCTGCGTTCGATCCAGCGCAGATACATGCGATACAACATCTGCGTCCAATCCTGGCTCTCGGTGCCGCCCGCGCCGGGATGCAGGGTGATGATCGCGTTGTTCTGATCGTGTTCGCCCGACAACATGTTGCGGAACTCGAGCGCCTCAACGGCCTTTTGAAAATCACCGATTTCCGTTTCGGCTTCGCGATACACGCTTTCGTCATTGGCTTCTTCCGCCAAATCCAGCATTGCGCCGGCGTCCTGGCGCTTGCGATCAAGGTTTTTCCACGCAGACACCCACTCGCGTCGCGTTGCGAGGTCGCGCATGGTCAATTGCGCTTTTTCGTTGTCGTTCCAAAAATCCGGGGCTGTGCTTTTCTTCTCCAGCTCCTCGATCTCTTTTTCTTTTTTGGGGATTTCAAAGACTGTCCCGCAGGTAGACCACCCGTTGGGACAATTCCTTGAGTTTCGTGTGCAAATCGTCACGCATGAATTTTGTTTCCTTTGCTTAAATTTTCAAAACTGTGCGAATATAGCAGAAATCGCCTCGAGATGCAAGCAAGCTTTTGCGGCAACTAGCCTGGCGCCTTGCGCTCAGCACACTTCTCTGCTATCGTAGCTCTTTCTGCTCGACGTTTCAGAATTTCATTCTAGCTTTGAATAGCTAATTGCCTGCACCAATTTTCAGACAAGCTGAAATCTGGAGCTTGTCGCAACGGGCCAGTTTCAAAAGCAATAACCTCGCCCACAAAATTAAAAACAAAAGCTTTTTGTGGGGTTTCAATTCTGTGGGCGGAAAAGCTTCAGTTCCGCCGCTGCGGGATTATTCTAACGTTGAGTGTCTTATCGTAACCCGACTTTGCTTTATCCGCAGACGCAAAGGTTTTGAATTGCGGTTCGACTGTGTTGGGATATTTCAGTAGCGAATGGCGGGTGTTGAAGAAAAACACGTCCGGTAGCAAAAGTAGGCCGTGGTTTGGTGAAGCACACCGCAACCCGAGTAGGGCAGCCATTCCTAGGCACGGGCGAATTGCAGCGTTACCATCTACTTTGCCACCGGACTTGGAGGGAGGGAAAGTGGTTTGCAATCGTTTGTTTGAAGTTGACCCTTCAGGGCCGAAATGCAACGCGGCCTGAACTTGTCGAAGGCAACCTGTTTGTCGATATTGTTTTCAATTGACACTTTCGCGAATCAGCGCCACAACTTTGCCTTGAATCGACCAGGCTTGATTCAACGGAATGTTGGCGTAGGCGTTGTTTTCCGGTTTCAAGAACATCTCATTGCCGGAGTTGATGAAACGCTTGACCGTGGCTTCTTCGCCGGTGAGCGCGACCACGATGTCGCCGTTGCGCGCCTGGCTGGTCGAGCGCACGATCACCAAATCGCCTTCGTAAATGCCGGCGTCGATCATACTATCGCCCTGCACGCGCAGCGCGAAATATTCCGAGCCGTCGCTGGTGAGATAATCCGGCACCGGCACGTAGCGCTCGACATTCTCCTGCGCCAGAATCGGCAAGCCTGCAGCAATGCGGCCGAGCACCGGCACGTTATCCGCGTGCGTTTGATTGGGTAGGCCCATGGGATGCAACACGGTAATGCTGCGCGCTGCGCCGCCGCCGTGTTTGGCAATATAGCCCTTGGCCTCCAGCGCCGCGAGATGTTTGAAGATGGCATTCTTTGAGCGAATACCCAAGTGGTCCGCCAGTTCTTGCATGGTAGGCGGAAAGCCGCGTTTCTTCACATCGCGCGCGATCAAATCGAGAATCTGCTTCTGCTTCTCCGTGAGTTTTTTCATGGCATGCTCCAAGGTTTGGGGAATGATCGGCATGATGATGATCGTTCACCCTTGGCAATACGATCACCGAGACTCTGTTCGCACCGATTTCCAATTTTCAACCACCGCTCCGCAGTTGAGCCATGTTTAACGAGTGGAGCAATAATGATAATATGATTTTATCCACTGGCTCATGCGAGTGCCTTAATGTTCACCGGCATTATAATCATTGGTGAACATAATGTCAAGATATTTTTTAGTTTTTTTTTAAAAATTTTTGACGGGGAGCGGGGACAGGGTCTTAAGAGGTGTATCGGCCCTGGCGTGGCATGCAAAAATTTTCGCCGATGCTTATATCAACTACAAAAAGTTGCGGCACGAGAAACAACGCATTGTGAAATTTTTGAGTGATGCTAAGCCGGGGCTTCCCGCGGCCGAATCAAAAACGATCTCTGCTTTTGATTGTCAGAATCTATGTCCTGCCTTTTGACGGCACAGACTTACTCAAGTGGAGGGAGCTTATATAATGGCTGGCGTTTCCTCGCTTGATCCCACAAATCAAGCAAATCCTCCCGATGTTGCGAGGCCCATTCGACTACCATTCCTAAAACGCGAGGAGGGACATAGCCGTTCAGCACAACGAGGGTATGAATGTCGATGACGGCAATATGTTCGCCGTAGATCGCATGGAAATGCGGCGGCGGATGCTCATCAAAGTACATTTTGATGATGATGCCGAAGAACCGGCTGATCTCAGGCATAAACGAGCGGTTCTATTAGGTTGCGAAATACCTCTTCGGGCTGTTTGCCGATAACCTTAAGATAAATTGAGTCTGGGCAAATTTCAACTTGCTCGTTCCAGGCGATTTCGCCGTGCGGCCCGATGAAAACTCTCTGAAATTCATGATAATCGTTCCAAAGCGCAAAAACGCCTTGGCCTGCCAACTCCGATAAATCCACCGTACCTGCGCTGCCATCCGAGTATTTAACCCAGAGTTGATAATGCTCGAGCGGCTTCACCTCAACCAGTCTAGGAAGCTGCGGCATAGATGATGGTCTCCATATTTGAAAAGCGTATGTTTATCCGTGTGCAGCAAAAAAGTATCGCAAGAGCCTTCATGTTGCACTCTGAATATAATACAAAATCGGAATCATGCAATTCTTGTTTTAAGTATGGAAGTAAAGCCGAACTTTCGCACGAACAGCTCTAATATCTAAAACCATCGTCGCGCGAAAGTTCGACTTTGCCCGCACGCGCTCTTGCCGATGTTCACTTTTTTGCGAAACTCTTTCGCCTCGGCATGCTCGGTAAACGCGATTAACGGCAACACATGAGCTTGATATTCGCTTTGTGTCCAAATACCCAGCATCAAATTTTCTTCATAACGGTGCAATTTCTTGATGAACCGAATCCGGCTGCGCTGCGCCAGGCGTGTGTAGCCGGGATACAGCAAATAGCCCAGAAAAGGCAACCCGTGCAAAGCGCGGTTCAAGCAGACGGGCTTCAGCGCTAATTTTAGCATATTTTCAGAGTTTTGATTGAGTTGCACTCCGGCTGCCAACAGCGCCTCTTTGTCATCGTGCCACAAGACGAGATCATCCATATAACGAACATAAGCCGGGATTCGAAGGATTTCTTTGACATAATGATCGATGCCAGCGAGATAATGATTGGCAAAATATTGGCTGGTCAAATTACCAATCGGAACGCCTTTCGCGGGACTGACATGATAGCTGTCGATGATCCGCTCAAATATGCCCAAGAGACGGCGGTCTTTGAACAGTGCACGAAGCTGGTGTTTGATGACGATGTGATCCAGGCTATCAAAGTATTTGCGATGATCCAGTTTGAGGAACCATTTGTAGCGCTGGATGAAATGCTTTGCTCTTGCCAGCGCGGCATACGTTCCTTTTTCAAGGCGGCTGGCATAGCTGTCGAAGATTTGAACTCTCTCAAAAACCGGATGGCAAATGTTCATCAACGCATGGTGCAAAACCCGCTGTCCGAACGGCGCGGCGCAGATCAGCCGTTTTTTCGGATCGTAAATCGTGAAATAGTGATAATTGCCGGTTTCAATCTCGCCCGACAAGATTTGCGTTTGCAGTTTTCGCAAATTCGGCTGCAGCCGTTTTGCATACTCCATAACCTCTTTTTTGTCCGCTTTCCCTTTTTGCGCTTTGTAAAAGGCCAGTTCCAAATTTTGGAAATCGGCGATATTCTCAATCAGGTGTCCCGCTCTTTTCATCTGGTTTCTCTTCTGTGATAAAATGCTTGGCAAACCGCTCGACTTTTTTGTCGCCGATGCCTTTGACTGAGAGCATGGTTTTGGGCGTAATCGTTTCCAGCTTGGCCAAGCCCGCCAGCTCTTCGTCGGTAAAGATGGCAAACGCCGGCAAGCCCTCGTCCGCCGCCACTTTCTTTCGAATTTCGCGCAGCTTTGAAAATTTTTTGAAGGTGGCCTCGTCGAGAATTTGCTTGTAATCCACCTTGCCTTTGTGCTCGTTCACTGGAGCAAAGGCTTTTTCAATATAACGGACGCAAAAGCACCAATACGCGCCGTTCTCGTTACTGATCAACTGGTTTTCCACTTCCAAAATCTTGTTGCCGCGGAGGAAACGGTTCATTTCCTCCTGCGCGGCGCCGCTGTCGCCGACCGGGATAGTGAAGAGTTTGATTTGCATAGGCTAGGCTGAAATTTGTAAAAAAATTTTTGGGGCTTCGCCCCAAACCCCACTCGTTGTTCTCGCTCCATTTCACTCGGCGCTCGTCCCTCGCGCCTCGTTCATTCCGCTCAAACAACTCGTCTACTCACAGGGTAAAGCCGGAAGGAGCTGCCAACTGACTACGGGACGAAAACCAGGCGGAAGCCAAGGTTGATGTAGCGGTCGTCGGGGCGGCCCCCGTCGCGATACGCGGAACGGCAGTTCTGCGCATTGCGGCTCCAGGACCCGCCGCGCAACACCCGGTACGAACCAGTCTCCGGCCCTGTGGGGTTTTCTACGACTCCCTGCTTCTTGCACACTTCGTAATATTCTTCGTCAAACCAATCCTGGCACCATTCCCAAACATTGCCGTGCATATCGTAAAGCCCCCACGAATTGGACGGGTAACTGCCCACCGGCGTGGTTTTTTGCAAATATTTACCTTTGGGAAAATTCTTGTATGGATAATTTCCATCGTAATTTGCCTGCTCGGTCGTCAAATTCTTGCCCGTATTGAATGGCGTTGTCGTTCCCGTGCGACAGGCATATTCCCATTCAGCCTCGGTCGGCAACCGGCCACCGGCCCATTTGCAGAAGATATACGCATCGTACCAGCTTACCATAATCACCGGCTGTTTGTCGTCTTTGAAAAATTTTCCGTATTCCTTTTTGTTGCGTTTCTTATGGTCAGGATCAAAGCGCTGGTACTGACCGGAAGTTACAGCAAAACGCCCCAATCGGAACGGCGAAATTTTGATTGAATGAATAGGTTTTTCATCATCAAATTCATCGCCGCCCATTTTGAATGTTCCGCCTTTGATTTCTGCCGGTTGCCATAATTTGTCCTGTTTGAAGGCTTGCTCATGGGTTTGGTATTGCCGTTCGGTGGGCCAATGCTCAAACATGCGCCGGCTGAGACCTCTGGCCTCATCAGTTGCAATTGTGAGCAGCAACTTGTCGCAGTGATACAAAACTTCGCTCTCAGTTTCGCTGGCAAGAAAAATGCCGGCGATGAAATCCAGCACTTCCCGCTCTTCTTTTAGGCTTTCTTTGATGCTGCGAACGATCTTCACCCGCTCATCCCTGTCGATGCGTTCATTCCATAGCTTTTTAATGATGTCATGGTTGACTTTTTGGGGATGAGCATCAAGATAGCAACGCGCGCCAAGGGTGGGATCAATCCCAAACAACAGCTCCAGCACGGGTGTCGGCTGTTCCAACAGCCCAACGGTCAGACGGTTGACTTCAGTCCACAGAGGGTCTGAGGTCCACTGCAGCGGGTTAGTTTTGGGCTGATGTTGTTTGATAAAATCGGCCAATCTGTTTTTTGCGCCGCCGCTCTCCCACTCGTGCAGCAGCGGCGACCAGATACTCTCCAATTTTTTCGCGGTAAAATATTCTCGAAAGGTGTTATGTTGAAATTCATAAATATGTTCAGCGTTAGTTTCCCGCAGAATGGCGCTGCCGCGATGAATTTCGTCAATCAGTTTTCCGGGGCGTTCGTCCATGGCATCGTTGGAACCGAGCGCTTGCCGAATAACTTCCCGCAACTTGTTCCGTGGGATTGCCCTAAGGTTTTGCTGCATCATGGCAAAGGCCGCCTCAGTCAAAACACCGGCTTTCAAATCGGCATGATCGCGGCCAAAGGCGCTGGGCGAGCGGTCAGGTTCCGGTTTGTGCTTTTCCTCAAGCAGGGCTTCAGTACATCTGACATAAAGCTCAACTCGGCGTTCCGGCAATTGATCGCTTTGCGACAGCCAGGCAATTAACGACAGCAAAAAAGGATTACTCGCCAACGCTTTCAACCGTGGCATGGTGCAGATTTGCCCTTTTAACTTCAAGGCTGCCGCGCTCTGTTCGGCGCCAAACCAGTGAAGCAGATACTCGCCAATCGCCGCTTCATCGAGATCGACGATCTGCAGCACCGCCGGAAAGTCCAGGCTGACATCGTCGCGTTTCCAACTGCCTTCGCGGCAGCTCAATAGGATGATATTGCCCCGCCAATCGGAATTGTTCAGAAACCCCTTGATGCTTTCTTTCACACGGCGCAACTCGGCAGCGGCCACTTCATCCAGGCTGTCGAGCAGCACCAAGCACTGGCCGTTCTTCAATAGTGAATCAAGCTCAGGGGTTATGGCTTTGCATCCGGGGAAACGTTTGTGCAGGTAGTCTTTCAGACAACCGAGCATATCACCGCTGTAACCGCTCAATTCGGTCAAGGGCAAATACAACGGCACCAGGTTCGATTTTTTCTCCAATGAAAACTCGTCGGTCCGCGCCAGCCCCAGGCCAAGCTTTGCCACGGTGTAAGCGACAAAACGAAACATCGTAGTTTTACCCATCCCTGGCGCGCCCAGCACGACAAAACGCTGAAACGCATTGATCGCGACCTCAGGTGGCATATCACGTGGAATTTTTTCTTCAGGACTCGTTTTGTCTATTTTCCGGTGCTGAAGCCGTTCAACTATGCCGGTTTTATCGCCGTGTGCCGTCACCTGCAACCGCACGTAAAGGTTTTCGAGTCGCTGCCGCTCGCGCTTGCCGATCACGGCCATGCTGTTGAAATCTGAATCCTGAATCAATTGTTGCCAGTATTTCTTTATGACATCTTCGTGCGGCGGCGGCGGCGATGGCGGCAGGACGGATTCGGCAAAAGGATCCCACAGTTCCAATTGCCGATTGAACTGATTGATGAGATCGTTGCTGTCTTCATATTCTGTCCAAAAGTGCCCGAGAGCTTTCAATCTGTCCTGGAAGTCCCACATGCTTTTGACATCTTCACGCGGAATCTTGCCCAAATCGACCTTCGCAGTTTTGAACCAGGTATAAATCATCGGTTTGCCGGATTCCTGAAACTGGCCAAACGCCGTTTCAAATTCTTCCCGAGTATATCGTCCGACTTTGGTCGCAAACAGCATCACAAAAAGATCACAGTCCCGAACGGCTTTGTTGTATTCATCCTGCAGCCTGGTCTTGGACATGGCATCGATAAAGTCTTCCCAAATCTCCAGTTTGAGAAACTGTCCTTTTTCGTTGAGTGTTTTGTTTTTTCGACCGATGAACTGTTCCAGTTTCTCGCGATCATCCTTTAACTCGATTGAGGAGGCGAGAAAGATTCTGATGGTTTGCGACATGGAATTCATTCTCCTGGTTGATTTGCCAAGACCCCTTAGTTCAAAAACCATGCCCGGAGCCGTCGAGACAAAAATCCATTTGCCCTACCAGCACCGGGCATTTTCACTGCTGTTTGTCGTCCGCGCAACAGTCGTCGCGGACAGGAATGTCCGCGCTCCCGTGCGTGGCGAACGGGACAGCAATCTGTTCAGCGGCAGTCCTCCGACTTTACCCTATGAGCTACGGGACGAAAACCAGGCGGAAGCCAATGTTGTTGTTGCGGTTGTCGGGGTTGCTCCTGTTGCGATTCGCGGAACGGCAGTTCTGCGCATTGTTGTTCCAGGACCCGCCGCGCAACACCCGGTTCGAACCCACGATTGCTGCCCTTCTTGAAAAGTAACGGATAACTGCCCGGGCGGTTTGCCATGAACGATTCTGTTGGTTATTGGACTTGCACACCCTTCGTGGCTGAACGCCCGGGCAGTAGCATTTTGGATACTTTTACTTCCAAAGCATTGTGTGTTACCCGCAAAAATAGCAAATCAGCGGCAAAGCGCAAGTGGGCCACCGCTTGAGCAAACCACCGCCCGGGCGCTTTTCCCTGGCGGACATGAACGTCTATGTGCACAATTAGTCGTAATAACGAAGCGCCCGGGCGGCTGAGTTCATCCCTTCCGCTTCGCTGTAAACACCCCGTTCGGCTGCAAGAACACTGCTTCCGTCGCGCGTTTTTTCGCGTCGAGTGTGAATCTCAGACTAAAACCGGTCAGGCCTTTTAGTTTGAATTCCGTGCCCTTGTAAGGCTCCAATTCGTAGGTCGGTTGGCCGGGAACGGTGACGGTCAACGCATTCGCGCCTTTGATTGCAACCGCAACGTTTTGCCCGTTGAGATCATAATCTCCCACAAACTGCGCAAGAAATTTCGGATCCGACATTTCTGCGCCCGCCTTGCGCGTGAACACGATCGGCTTCACGTTCAAATCCATCGGCACTTCAAGGCGATCAATATCGCCCTTGTCGTTCGAATAAAACGTGAACAGGAATTTTTGTTCCGGATCGTCTTCCACGACAGCGCGAAACACGTCATAATGCCAATGCTCCATTGCCATATTGAAACTGTTGAAGCGGCTCTTGAGCGCCTTGCCCTCCAATTTCACCGTGACCACGCCATAACCGGGATGCTCGAATTCACCGGCAAAGTCCGACAGCACATGCGAGGGCTTGGTGTTGAGCTTGCGCTCGGCAGCCTCGGCCTCGCTTTTTTGCTTTTCGGCTTCTTTGGCTTTCGCCACTTCGGCTTTTATGCGGGTGTGCCAATCCACCGGCTCGAGCTGCAACAGCAAATCCGTGGCGCGCAACGCCGCAATGTTGGGCATGGGATTGCCGTTGCGATTGGTGAGCACGACGATGCCGAAATTATCCTGCGGCATCAGCGACACCAACGCAGAAAAACCGTCGATGTTGCCGCCGTGCGACACGCGCTTGTGGCCGCGATATTGCGAGATGAACCAGCCCAAACCGTAATTGGTGTGTGAGACTTCGGTATATTTGATCGGCTCGGAGATCATCATGTAAGGCGTGTGTTGCTGCGCGAGCATGGCCTCGGAAATCACCTGTGTCTCTCCAACCTTTCCCTTGTTGAGATTGAGCTTGACCCACTGGACCATGTCCGTGAGATTCGAATTGATCGAGCCGGCCGGGCCAATGGCGTCGATGTTGCGAAACGGGATGAGCTTGAGCTGATCTTTGTCTTCGGCATAGGGCAGGGCGAAATCATCTGCTTTCTGCGACTCGATCACCGAGAGATTGCTAGCGCTCATGCCCAACGGCGCGAAGATGCGTGCACGCACAAAATCTTCCCACGACATGCCGGAAACTTGTTCGACAAGGTAGCCGGCGGTGAGATACATCAAATTCTGATACTGATACGTGGTGCGGAAATCCTTGCTGGGTTCGAGATATTGCAGGCGATCGACCATCTCTTTGCGCGTGAAGGCCGCGCCGTACCACATCAAATCATGGCGCGGCAAGCCCGAACGATGCGTGACGAGATCGCGCGGCGTCATGCGTTCCGAGGCGAAATTGTCATGCAACTTGAAGGTGGGGAGATAATCCCGCACCGGCTTGTCCCAATCCACCTTGCCGTCATCAACCAAAATGCCAAGACTCGCGGCGGTAAACGCTTTGCTGCTCGAGCCAATCGCAAACAGCGTGTTGGGTGTGACCGGCAGTTTGCTTTCGACATTGCGATAGCCGAAGCCTTCCGAGAAAACTACTTCGCCGTCTTTCACGATCGCCATCGCCAAGCCCGGCACTTTCCAGGATTTCATGGTCGTATCGATGAAAGCGCGCAGGTGTTGAAAAATGGCTTCGTTTTGCTGTTTTTTTGCTTCAAGATCTGCCGCGGTGTTGCGTTTGAGAGTGAACGGAAAGGTTTGTCCGGCCTGGGTAAAATCTCCGGAGATGCTGTTGCCGTCCGCGGCAATTGCGCCTTTGAACGTGGGATTGCCCGGCACATTGGGCAAATCGAATGAGACTGCCGACCCGGCGAGTTTGATATTCGTGAGCGGCAAATCTTTTGCGCCTTGCAGCGGAATATCGATATCGCCCTGCCAACTGCCGTCAGTCTTTTTGCTGAAATCAATGCTGATGTTCAGCGTGGTTCCGGGCACATTGATCGCGCCTTCCCATTTGCCAATGAGATCGCGGTGACTGAGCTTGTCGAAGTCGGCAGGGCTTTGCGCGAACGCCAGCGCCGCAGAGCAGCTCAAGATGAACAGCAGGAGCCAGAGCAATGCGCGTGATTTGATTTTGGGATTCACATCTTCCTCCTTGGTTTGAATTGATGCTTGGATATGCGATGAGCTTTTCAAGTACAGAATAAAAATCTAAAGGATTTTTAACTTGACCATGTCAGATTCAGGGAATTCTAATAAATCTTACTCTGCGATCTCCGCGCCACTGCGGTGATTTTTGGAAGGTGACATAGTCGAGTTAATCACAAAGATACAAAGAAAAGCTTGATGACATGACTTTTGTTTTTTCGTGCCTTCGTGTTTTTGTGGTATTCAAAACGAGTCGGCTTCTTTGCTGCCCACAGGGCTTCAGATTTCAGCCTGCCTGAAATCTGGCCTAGTCCATAAAAGTGAAATCGTTGTTTTAAAAGCAAAGATTCTTTCAACAGAGGATTCGGGCAAAATCCGCGAGTTGACTTTTCGAGGATGCCGGTATATATTGCGGCATTGTCATTTTTCAATCACCGACCGGACGGCTCCTAAATTATACACACACGACTTTTTTTATTATTCTACACATTTATGACATTCGATCCAAGACTGAAATCCATTGCTCTGGCCCTGCTCGGCGTTGCGGGCATGCTGGCGTATTTTGGGCTGTTCGCCCGCTCGCGCACAGCCGGATTTTTGCGGCCCCGCTTTACTCTGGAGGAAATTGTTGCGAAGGCGGAACAAGCGTTTCAGCAATCGCCCCTGGCAGGCTTTGACTTGCGGCGCAATGTCGACGTCAGGGTGAACGACAATTTGGCGAAATTTGTACAACGCGCCGCGTTGCCGGACAGCGCCGTGGCTGCTTTGTCGTTGGGTTATTGGGAAATCGGCTGGCGCGGCGCCATTCCCACGGAAAAGGATAAAAAAGAACGGGCGGTATTCAAAACGCGCTACGATTTTCGCGGCAAGCTCATCGGCAAAGATTTGGTTGATCCGCGCAAGAAAGACACCTCCAACACGAGCCAGGAACAGGCGCTCACGCGCGTCAATATGTTTCTTGCCGAACTTGCGATTGACACCTCGGCCTTCACGTTGTCCGAGAAAAAAATCGCGGAAAATGACGAGGGCCGGCTTCATCAATTTTCCTTCACGCGGCCGTTGGCGGTTTCTTCGAGCTTGCAAGAGAAGATCGATGTGCATGTTGCCGGCAGCTTGATTACCTATTTTCGCACAGATACCAAAATTTTGGATGAGAAAAAATCACGGACTGAGCAAACGCATCAAACGGCAAAAGGCAGCGTCACGATTACGACGGAGGACGATGCGCTCTCCGAGTCAAAAGCGGAAAAAATCGGTGACATCGTAACGGCGGTGATACTGGGCCTGACATGGACCATCGTCATCGGCTTTCTCATCGTACTCTTTTTCAAGCGACTGCGCCACGACGAGTTGGAGTTCAAGCGCGCCTGGTGGTTCGGCGGGTTGGTGATGCTCGCAATGTTTACGCTGATTGCCGTGGAAAATTGGGCGACAGACTGGCTCGGCGTTTTTCTCGGCGGCGGCTTCGGCGGCTTGTTTGCCGGATTGGGCGTCGTGATCACCTATGCCGTGGGCGACAGCATTGCCCGCGAAGCCTGGCCGGAAAAACTCGCCACCACGGATTTGTTTTTTACCGGCCATCTGCGCATCCGAGAAATCGGCGAGGCCATCCTGCACGCGTTTTTCATCGCGGGCGTAACAGCGCTGGCACTCGGCTTGGTGGTGATACTCGCCAACGCTCTGCATCTCAACTATCTGCGCTTCGACGATAATCGGCTGTGGTTTCTGGGCGAACCGTTAGGCCTCGTGACGATGCTGAGCAAGAACGTGACCACTGCCTCCTATACCGCAACCCTCGTGCTGTTGTTTTGGGCGGCCTATCTCAAATCGCGCCTGCGCAAAAACGCGCTGGCCTTCGTGTTGTTGACCCTGGCGATTAATTTCACCAGCTTTTATCTCGACAATTTCGGCCCGATGTATGTCAGCATTTTCCTCTTGCTGCCGGCGGCGGCGCTGTGGGCCTATTTCACGCACAAGCATGACTTTTTGACGATTTGGTTTGCACTGCTGCTGTTCAGTTTTCTTTTGGATCTGAGCCTGGCCGGCATTTCACCGGAGGGCTGGGGCAGCACATTGAACACAACCTTGCTGATCTCGGCGCTGACGTTTTTGGGCGCGGGTGTGGCGCTGGTGTTTCAGCCCAAATCCGCGCGCGAATTCGGCGGCTACGTGCCGGCCTATGTCAGCCGCATTGCGGAACGCGAACGCTTCTTGAAGGAATTGGAAATCGCGCGCAATATTCAAATGCGTTTTCTGCCGCACACCGCGCCGAATTTTCCTCAACTCGACATTGCCAGCATCTGCCGCCCGGCCATGGAAGTGGGCGGCGACTACTTTGATTTCGTCCGCGACGGCGAACAGCGCCTGACGGTGGTGATCGGAGACGTGTCCGGCAAGGGCGTGTCTGCAGCGTTTTATATGACACTGGCAAAGGGCATCATCCGCGCGCTCTCGCGCTTGAAGCTGCCGCCCAAAGCCCTGCTGTCGGATATGAACACGGTGTTCTATGAAAACACGCCGAAGGAAGTGTTCATCAGTTTGATTTATGGCCTGTTCGATATGGAGAATAATACGCTCACCTTCGCGCGCGCCGGGCATAATCCGTTGATCGTACACAAAAGCCTGGGCGGCGAGGCGCAAATGCTGCATCCGCGCGGCCTGGCGATCGGCATGGAACACGGCAAAGTTTTTTCCGCGACGATCGAAGAGCAGAAAATTCCGATTCAGGCCGGCGACGTTTTTATTTTTTACACCGATGGTATCTCCGAAGCGATGAACAAAAACGGCGAGGAGTTCGGCGAAGAACGCTTGCGCGACGCCATCAGCCGGGTGAGCGGCGTTTCCGCACAAGAAATTTTGGAGGCGATCACGCGAGAAGTCATGGGGTTCACCGGGGAGGCCAAACAACACGATGATTTCACCATGGTGGTGGTGAGGGTGGCGGGGTAAGCGGCGCCGTTTTTTAGAACTTCCAGATCTCTCGCAAGAGCCGCGCGTGGCCGCGCCATTGTGTCAAGCGGCTGCTCCAGACTTCCGGCTGAGGCAGCAGCTTGCTGAACGGCAACGTCAGCGTCAACACCAACAGCTTGAGCAATTCCGAACCGGCAATAATGATTTTGACCTGCCGAACGCCGGCAGCGCCATAATGCTTGCGAAAATAACGGCACATGCTGCGATAAAATTCGATGAAATTTTTTGACACGGCTTGTTTTGCGCTTTGACCGCCGATGTGATAAACCCGCGCGTGCGGCAGATAAAAAATTTTATGGCCCGCCGCCTGCACGGCATGACACAACTCGACGTCCTCAAAATACATGAAGTAACTCTCGTCAAAGCCTCCCACCTGCTGAAAAACCTCGCGGCGCAGCGCGAGACAGGCTCCGGCCTGCTGCACTTCACGCACCTGGTTGTGATCCCACCAGGTCATGTAATATCCTCCAAAGCGCCGGCTGCGGGGGAACAGGTAAGCCAGGCCCGCTTTCTGATAAAACAGTGACGCCACCGTGGGCAATTCCCGTATCGCGCCGAATTGCCTTGTGCCGTCCGGATTCAAATGTTGCGGCGCGCAGCCGCCCGCCTCCGGATGAGTATCGAGAAAATTCACAATTGCCGCGGCTAAATCCTCCTCTACCCAGGTATCGGGATTCAACAACAAGAAAAAACGCCCGCGCGCGTGTTGCGCCGCCAAATTGTTCGCGCGGCCAAAGCCGAGATTGTGCGTTGAGCGGATGAGGTTGATCGCGGGAAAATGCTGCGCGACGAAATCCGCGGTGCCATCGGGCGAGGCGTTGTCGCAAACAATGATTTCAACGCGCGCGCCGCGGGAACAAGCCAGCAGTGAGGACAGGCATTTCTCGATATCGCGTCGCGAGTTATAGGTGACAATGATGATGCTGAGATCGGGCGTCATTCACAATCCAAGTTGAACCTAGAAAAACAAAATCAAAATACAGAAACACGCCAGCTTTCCCAAGCAGTTTTTGCAGGCACCAAGTTCTCCAAAAAAAATTGCAGCGTAGAACGGTTTTCGCCAAACCCGCTGGTGCTCAGACAAACTACTTGCTTCTCTGTCATTGCGCCGTTATATTGCGCATGCTTGCGTCTTCCCCCAAACTTGAGTTTGATTAGGAAAGCCAACGAGCAGCAATGCAGCAACCGTCCTCCCACTATCATTTACAGTTTTCCGACCGCCAGTTTTATATCATCGGCAGGGGTTTACTCGCGATTCTTTTGATCGCCATCGCGCTGCTGGCAATATTTTTCATGCGCACGCTGCTGGCGCCGCTGGTGATCTCCATTTTTCTGGCTTATTTATTGGATCCGCTGGTCACGACGCTTGAAACACGCGGGTTGAATCGCATCGGGGCGATTATTTTGGTTTTTATCGTATTCGCCGCCCTGGCGACAGGAACGTTTTTCTTGTTACGCGATGAAGTCGCGCACGAGGTGCAAACCATTCTCACCAACGTGCAACTCGAACAGCCCGAGCTGCTCATCGAACAAATCAAGGAAAAACTCCGGTTATCGTTCCCGGGCGTGACCGAGGCGCGCATCATCGACATGCTGGGCAAAATCACCCTGCACTTTTTCTACTCGTTCTTCAAACCCGGCGTCGAAGGCGCGGTGGAATTGTTTTCCACCGTGGGCGCGCTGATCATCGTGCCGTTTCTCACGTTTTTCATTCTCAAAGATTCGCGCGCGCTGCAAAAGGCCATCGTGCAGCAAATCCCCAACCGCTATTTCGAGATGTCGCTCAGCCTGTTTCATAAAGCGAGCCAACAGCTTGGCCGTTACATTCGCGGTGTTTTGCTGGATGGCGCGTTGGTCGGGGTGATGGTGATGATCGCGCTATCATTGCTCGATCTGCGCTACGCGGTTTTCATCGGCATTTTGGCCGGCATGGCGAACCTGATTCCGTATCTCGGTCCGGTCGTCGCCGGCATTCCGGCGATTGCCGTTTCCGTGATTGATCGCGGCAACTTCTCCGGTGTGCCGGCCGTGCTGTTGGCCTTTGTCGTGGTCAAATTTATTGATGATTTCTTCATTCAACCTTTTGTCGTTTCCAAAAGCGTGTCGCTGCACCCGGTGATCGTGATAGTTGCGATTTACGTGGGCGGCAATCTCGGCGGTATTCTGGGAATGATCGTCGCCGTGCCGCTTGTTGCCATTATCAAAGGCAGCCTCGATATTTTGCACTGGAGTTTTACCAAATACTACATTTTCCGCCTGCCGGAGTTTGCGTTTGCAACCTCGGGGAAAGCGGAGAAGGCCGAACAGCCAACAACCGCGCGCGACGGCCACTCTCAAACCGCAGCCGCGGCCACAAGCGAGGCCGTCAAAGCGGCGACGCCGATCACGGCCATATCCGAATAATTCTTTCAATGATGAGCATGCCAAAGCTGCGCTTTGCTTTCATTTCAGGTTTATGCCTGTTCAGCGCATTCACAAATGTCGCGTGTTTGAAGTCGAAGCTGTACCAAGAACCGCCGCAGCCCTCCTCTGCATCAAAGCCGCCACCGCCTCCGGAACCGGGAGACGCGCCCACTGCGAGTGCGCCGCGCGCCGCGCTCAGCAATTACGTTGTCGATTGCAATCATCAATTGCTCGATCTCTCCGGGCCGGTGCGTGAAATTGCCGATTCGCTGGAAGCGCTCAATCTCATGTACAGCTCCCGCGAACAGGCCGATTGCTCGGGAATTGTGCACCGCGTGTTGCAGGCGTTGAAAGCGCGCTGTGAATCCGTGGAAACGCCCTCGCTTCTTGCAGCGCGCAGCGCAGAAGACCTCGCGCGCTGGTATGCCGCGCGCCGCGAATTAATCTTGATTCATGATCCACTGGCGCAATCAGATTTGATCAAGCCTGGCGCGGTTTTATTTTTTGGACAAGAGCAGCGGGTTTATCGTAATTTCACCGCGAAGCAAGCGTTCCAAGCCATTTATCATGTCGGAGTTGTGGTCTCGGTCGAACGCGATGTGGAAGGCCGCGTGGTTTCGTACCGAATGTTTCAGGGCCGCTCGCCCGGCAAGACGGCAGCCATCACCAATTATCATTGGCGGCAACCCTCGCGCCCGACCTTTCCAGCGTTCGGCAACGGAGAGCAACAGTGGATTGCCTTCGCGCGCCTGTGCAGCGCCTCATCGTATTGAGATTTCTGGCCGGTGGCACAACCGTGTGTGTCGAACGGAATGGCAACCATTCTTTGAAGATCGCAATTTCCGCAATCCCCAATCATCAACCCGAAATCAATAGATCTACCCGAGTCGATTTTCATGAAACTTTCCATTGACCAACAAAAACACAACGCCGCCGCAGCCGCGGTCGCTTTCGTCGAAAATAAAATGATGGTCGGCTTAGGCTCCGGCAGCACAGTGGAATTTGCCTTGCGCCTGCTCGGCAAACGCATCAAAACCGGATTACAAATCACCGGCGTACCCAGTTCAATAGCGACGGCGCGTGCGGCAAAACGTTGCGGCATCCCCTTGGTGAGCGATTTGGGCGATTTCAAAAAACTCGATCTTACCATTGACGGCGCCGATGAAGTCGATCCGCAACTCAATCTCATCAAAGGCGGCGGCGGCGCGCTGACGCGTGAAAAAATCGTTGCAACGCGCAGTGATCGCGTCATTATTATGGTCAATGAAGATAAACTCGTTTCTCAACTCGGGAAATTTCGTGTGCCGGTGGAAGTGTTGCCTTTTGGCTGGCGTTCAACCGCTGAGGTTTTGCGCAGCCTGGGCAGCCGCGTCGCGCTGCGCACACAAGCCGGCAAACCGTTTCACACCGATAACGGCAATTTCATCGTCGATTGTGCGTTTGGAAAAATCACGGAACCGCTGGAGTTGCTGCACCAAATCAAAAGCATTGTCGGCGTTGTCGAAGCCGGGTTGTTTGTTGGGATAGCGGATCTCGTGATTGCCGGCAAGCGCGACGGCAACACCGAAGAAAAATGGGGCGTCTGATGAAGTGGGTCAAAGTGCATTTGCGCCGGCTGGCGCCATTTGCGTTAAAAAATCTGCGCCGTCAAATTGAACTTCACCTGCTGCTACAAGCCCTCACCCTCCCCCTTCTTGCCCAACCGCAACGCGTTCTCAGCGAAAACAACATCACGTTAAAATTTGAGGCAAGCCGTCCGGAATCCGAGGCCGCCGCTGTGATGCAAATCGCGCAAACAGGTCGCGAGGAGTTGATAAAGAGATACAACCTTGGCCCCGCCGTGATTGATTTCACCCTGTTCAGCACAACTTATGATTTCTGCCAGCACACCCGTTCGCCCTGGTGGCTCAGCTCGGTTTATCAGAACGGCGTGATTTATTTGCAGCCGGTGCGGGTGTTGCACGAGCGTGGCATTCTGGCCGAGGTTATTCGACACGAAGTCGCGCATCGTTTGCTCGATCTCGCAACCGCCGGGAATTGCCCGCGCTGGCTGAGCGAGGCGCTGGCGATTTATCACTCCGGCGAAATCGCGCATCTCAAGCCGCAGCACCGGCGCAATCCAATTTCAACCTTTGCAGAATTCGACGAAGCCTTGCGTCAAGTCCGCAGCCAGGGCGAGCTGGAGGCGCTTTATTTTCAGCTTTATCGCGTCGGGCGGTTTTTCGAGGATAATTACGGTCCGGACAAAATCAGTGCATTGCTGCAACAACTGCGCGAGAAAAAGTCATGGGCAGAAGCCTGTCCGCCGGCGTTGGGAAGCAGCGCGGAACAAGTGCAGCGCCAGTGGCAGGACTCACTGGTCCAAAAATAATCTCGCCATTTTCTGCATCGGCTTGCAACGCCGGTACAAATACTGCCATTCTGATCAGGGTGGTTCTTTCATTCCACATGTGACCTCGAGCTTTCCCTGCACAGTATTCTCTCAATAAAACTTTCGGACAGGCTTTAGTCTCTTTAAGGTCAAATCGTTTCAAAACAAGCAAAGATTTTTCCGCCTGATTGAAAAACCCAACTGATAAAGCCCCTGCATCCGTTGGGTTCTTCCATCCGTTGGAGATTTTCTTTTTGGTTAAGGTTCATTCGCGTTGCGCATTTTGCAACTATTAGCCAGAGGACAGGAAGCCTTTTCTTTTTGAATTTCTCTTCTGCGGAGCAGATGATGTATTGCGAAACCAGACACGAAAACGAAGTATTGATTGTGATCATTGCGAGCCGCGAGACCCATTTTGCACTCGCGCATGAAATGAGAGCGACAGTGTTTCAACTCATTGACAACGGCGAGCGCCGCATGCTCGTCGATTTATCGCGCTGTGAATTCATCGACAGCACGTTTCTGGGCGTATTGGTGGGATCGGCGAAGAAAATGAACGCGGTGCAAGGCGAGTTCAAGCTTGCCGGTGTGAGTAAGAACATCCGGCGTTTGTTGCAATTAACGAATCTCAACCGCGTGTTCGCAGCATATGAAAACAGACAGGAGGCGCTGGCAGCGTTTTATGATTGCAGAGAGATATTTCAGAAATCAAAATCGAACAGATGAATTGCCCCCAACACCATTGAAACGATAAACATCGCTCCGTAAAACCACTTGGCATCTTTGTAAAAAATCACCATTCCGCCTCGGAATTCGCCGGGCTCGATAAGATATTCATCCAGGAAAGAACCGCCGGTTTTCCCCTCCGCTGTCTTAATGTAAAACCAACCGACGACATCGAAGAACGGGAAGCGCTTGCCTTCGACGTCCTTTTCACCATGCAACACCAGGCGCTCGAAGTCATCGCTGTTCAGAAAGTGCGAGATGAGCCGTTCCCGCCGGCTGCAGCGCAACAGATGTTTACGCCAGTTATAATCCATTGCCCAAAACAGCAGGGGAATGAGTCCCGTAAGGAAAATAAGGAACATCTTTGTTCCCGGGGTCATGTCGCCCATGTCTTTCACAATGAGAAATAAGCTGCCGCCCCAGAATAAAAAGCCAAAGTTTTTAGTCTTGAAGATAATGTCGTCCAGGTTCTTGATGGTGCTGTGAATCAGGTCGATTTCTTTCAGGAGCAGTTCCCAGCGGTGTTGGCGGCGGTAGGTGGAGAGAACTTCCATGGATGATTGACACCTGTTAAAGGAATTTCAGCGCTTCATTCGGCCATGCACAATCAGCAATGTTATCGTGATGATTGTGGCGGTAATAGCAATAATTTGTAACAGACCAGCTAACGAATCTGACTCTGGATTCTTGATCTGCACCTGTATCGTCCACCCCAACGCGATCGCCAGTATTTGCGAAACGATAATCAAACCGCTGGTGGCGAATGAACCGAGCAGGCTAAAACCGGAAAATCGCTTCGACTCGCGGTTGATGGTTCCCTCCCATGCCAAGCCGGGCAGTTTCGGCTCGATTTCGTCGCGGATATAGCGCGCCAGTTTGACCATGATGACGCCTTGATGCACCCAACTCAACGTGAGAAACAAGGCAATAATCGGGTAAATAAATAGCGGCATGGGTGAAGGCGCTTCTTCTTGCAAGCCAAGCGGGAACAAAACACTCATGGCGACGAGCAACAAACCAAAAATCTGAAACCGGAACTGGATGCGCTGCTGGATGTCGTTGCGCAGCGTTTTGTATTCTTCCAAAAGAGCTTGGAAGTAAATGCTGTCTGGTTTGTCTGTCATGAATGTGTCAGGTTAGCTCCAGCAACGCCGCAGATTATGAATTGACCAGCCATATAATAATCAGCGTTAACAGCAGAAAGGCGTAAACTCCGAGCATATAACCATAGTCGATCAGGCGTTGCCGGAATTTACCTTTTGCAGTAATCTCGTTTGCCCACAGTTTGTCCCAGACTTCGGCTTCCCCGATTGCTTTTAGGTGGTTTCTTATTTCTCTGGAATTTTTATTATGTCGAAGTTGGATCCTGCGGAAATGGAGGTCAATCAAGAAAAAGATGATGGTTGCGCCGATTGCCAGCAAGAGCAGGGTGGTTCCTTCCGTGGAGGCATTCTCAAAAACAAAACCAATCAGCACGAGAACCAATGTCGTCGTCCATACTTTTATGTTGAAGAGAATGGTATCGAGATGATTGACTCGGTTGGTCTCAATTTCAAGAATCTTGAGCAATTTGTCTTCTTCATTCATCTGGGCTTATTCTCACATGGAAATTAGGAAAAGGCCAAACCCGAAAATAACAACGATCACATGCAACGTCACCCAGAGATATCGTTCATAAATTCGTCTGACCAGTATTGGCCCCACCTCTTCTGCGGCAACGTTCTCTGCGTGCTTTTCATAAGCATCTCGTGGTTTTAGCAACGGCACTATTTTGATTAATTCTCCCTGGTATTGCAACGCAATGCTCTGCCAGTAATGATATCGTTCCTGCTGCTTCCGGACCCAAATCACACCAAAAATACCGATCGTGCAGACCGCGATGGCGCCGCCGCTATCCACCATACCTTTTATTTCATTGTCGTGTCCGATGATGGCGATAATCGCCCCGACCACAACCAAAAGAATGTTTGTGGTTGTTGCCGCCTTGGCATTGTGATCCATGGCCATATTGAAATAGTGCTGAAATGTGGCCTGGAGGATGTCCGCACTTTTCTCAATGCTGACGTGTTCAGTCGTATTCGCTTCGGAAATTTTTCTATCGCTTGCGGCCATAAATCCTGCATAGGCTGCTTTCAGCATTGCCTTCAATCGTGTCGATCATACGCAACGCTATGGTTCAAAACTTTGGATGCAAGCATATTGTTTTCTAAACTCAAATCCGCGGTCGGGCCAGGTCTTTGCGTACTTGATCAATGCTTCCCGCCCCGGCGCAAAATCTTCGCCGTTGATCCTGCAATCAGCATCAATGCTGCCATCATCTTCTCTCATCGCAAATAAACGCACGCCAAAAAATTCTTTGCTTTCCAAATGATGGACAAATGCTTCAACGCTGTTCATGAAGAGACAGCACGGACAAAAAGGATGTTCGTCCTTCTCCAAATCTGTTGTATCCGTGACAAAATGCGCCGTCGGGCCAAGGACGATCCTTCTTTCATAGGCGCCAAGCCTTGGGTCATGAAATGTCTTTTTCAACGGGGAGCAGTGCAACAACTCTTTGTTGAGAGAGTCCAGTAAGACGATCAAATCCGTGTCAATCCAATATTGAAAACCCTGGGAGACGGCGTCAATGGGATTGTCTCCGGCGGCATGTTGATACTCATACAATCCGTCCGGAATCAATTCTTGATGACCAACTTCAATCGTAGTCGTTGATTGTACACTTCCGTTTTCCAATGGCTCGATCGAGACGATCTGCGGTTGCAGAAAGAAGCCTGATTCAAGCTCTAACCAGCCATCGCGGGTTTTATGTTCAATCCTTTGGGATTGCAACACCGCAGACAAGCTTATGACGAGATCAACTTTTTCTTCCCAGGTTTTTTGCCCGTTGGCAACGCCTATTTTGAATGTGGAACCATCACCGGGGTTTGTCCTTGAAATGGATGGCTTTGCCGTTTTTGAACGAAACCAATTGGCCATAACAGCATCTCGCTAAAAATATACTCTATACAAGCCGCTTACTCAGTTGATCCACTCTTTTTAAGAGGGTTGGGATTCTGTGCGCACCGTGCATCCTCATGATAAATCCTTTTGCTTCTGCTGCACCGATGCCAACCGCCGTCACATGCAAGGCGCGCTTGCTTCCTCCTCGAAAAATCTCTGTTTCAGCCGGCGTGTCTTTGAACCGGCTCTTGGCCACACCGATGATGACGGACTTTTTGTCGAGCGCATCATGCAAATGCTTGCCGAAACCGGGCTTTTGGTTGCCGTCGAGATAGACATAACCGTCGATGACGATGAATTCCGGTAATTGCTCGAGCTGCTGCAAAAGCGCCAAGACGCAAGGCAGCTCGCGTTTGTAAAACTGGCCCGGTTCATATTCTGCAACCGTGAGAATTTCAGAGATCAATTCCTGGACAGGCTTACGATCCTGCCAATTTTGAAATAATACCCCTGCGGCAATCGCTTTGTCATCTCGGTAATCGACGTCAACAGCAATAATCATACTTTGAAAAGAGTTCTTAATTGATAATTATTCGCAGAACTTCGTTACTTCCAGTACTTATCAGGCCTTCCGTGTCAACCACAAAAACGCGATAATAATAAAATCCATCCGAAAGCCGTTCAGTATCATCATAAGAAGTGCTGTCAATCGCACTAATGGTGGCAATCAAAGCAGAAGAGAGTGTCACGCCCGGAGAATTTGCCCGATACATCTTATAAGCAGCAAAATCCAAAGCTAAGCTTCTCGTCCAATTGAACATGTCGGATTGGTCGTCTAAACTCAATATCGTGAAATCGGGTGGAATTGGCCTCAGTCCGATTTTGACTGCAAACGTATTCTCAGTGATATTAACTGTTGAACTGCCCTGGTACTGGATGAACTTGTTTGCATCGTAAGCAGATGCTTGAAACGTTCGGTTTTCACCCATTGGTACAGAGATCGTTCCCTGTGCGCTGCGTCTGGTAACGCTAAGTTCCTTGACTACAAGCTCCTTATAGCTTGCTGTCCCAAATTCACCCGTAAATACCGTGACCACAACTCTTGTGATCGTTGCCACAGAGCCTAGCTTCTTGAGGCTCTGAGAAGCGGCGAGATCAATCTCTAATGTAATCTGAGCTGAACCTTCCGGCGCTAATAGATTTTGGCATGACGTGGTGACAAGCACTAAAAGGCAGGTAAGCAAAGAAATAAAGTGTTGTAGGGACGGTTTGTGATCTAAGTATTCAACCATAAAGAATTTCCTCCAAGACAATGACCTTTACCAACTAACCGTGATTGTACCAGTGGCCATATTTTCATCCGACCCTCCTGCCGCGATTATCACCACACCTGCGCCTGCAGCAACCGCTGTCGCGCCGAGCCAAAATCCCCATTTTTGCCAAAGAGGGGTTTTCCAAATTGTCGCATTGTTCGTCTCAATAAAGCCGAGGTAAGTGGAGGTCGGTTGGAGGCCAGGTGTGAACATTCGCGTTATCTGTCCATTGTTAAAGTGGGCAACCTGCCCCACTTTCATGCTATCAGCCTCAGGATTATCGGGAAATCTGAGCGTTCCCATTTGAAGATAAATCTCTCCAGCTCCATCATCGCGCACATGGTACAACACCCGAGAGGTACTGCTCGATCTCACAACGCTCCGCAGGCGCTGCGCTATTACTTCAAGCTCGCCTTTGACTATTGTGATCACGGAACTACCTTGCTGAATTTCGACGGCAATGCGCCCTGAGCCATCCGTCGCTTCTTTGACCTGGTAGTTGCCGTCTTTTGTTAAATCTGGATGCGGTACAAATGCAATCGTACCATCCTGTTGTCTGTGCTTTATCTTGACCTTTACTCTGGCGTCACGCGCCAGACTCAAGAAGTCGTGAAGGAAAAGATGCTTATTTTTCTTTGCGTACTGCCAGGCCTGCTGCGCTTCGCTTTTTATCTTAACCAGCGGGGTCTCATCAACAATATCGACCTCGCCGCTTGATAAATTAGCGATTTTAAGGATGGTGGCCGCCTGCTCTTGAGCAAATGCAGGGCAGAAAGTGAATGAGGCAAGCAGAAAAACTATTAGACTCTTTGTATTTGTTTTTGTGAACATAATAGCTACTCCTCCATGTCTGATAGGGATTTAGCAGTCTGGAAGACGTCAGCCAGACCATAATGAACCATCGATTTGATGTCACCGGCGCGCACGTACCAAATTCTTTTTTCTCGCCGGGAATAGAGATAGAAGATGTCGCTTGATTTATGTATTAAGAGAAGCCGTCCGTCCTCGGGCCAAACCAAGCTCTTGCTGAGCACGACAACCTCGAACTCCGTTGAGACAGAGCGGCCATAGCCGTCATGCGCTGTAACAGTAATACTCGCTATCCCTTTGGAGATTGGCTCAACTATCAGCGTATTGCCAGAGATAGCAACCCTTCCAACTTCCGGAGCGCTTGATCGTGCCTGAAAAGTCAAGTGAAGGGAGTCCTCATCCAATGTTCTAAAGACCGCGGGATTGGCGAGCAAATCACGGACATATGGTTGCTCACCCACAACCATCGTTTTCCGGGAGATGCTGGTACCAACCTCAGCACCCCACGTCTCGATTTCATCCAGCACCTTGACGGAAAAATTGGTTACAGCCTCTTCGCCGGCGGTATCAGTGGCGTATACAGTGATGTTTGCACTACCTTCTGTTAGCGGGCTAACTTTGAGCATACCTGCTTGCACCGTAGCCAATGCCACTTCGGGTGCATCTGATTTGGCATAATATGACAAGGAATCATTATTAGGATCCTTAAACGTGGTCGGTGAGGCGTTCAGATCATACTCGAACGGCAGCCCGGCTATTTCCAAGAACTGATTTCGAATAGGATTTTCCGGTTCAGGCGGCAGATTCATTTCAGCGGCGGAACTGCTGCTGGTTGCTGAAGGCTGCTCTGGCGCGATCTCTTTGAATTGAATCTTCGCTTCCTGATACCTTTTGTTCAGAAGCAAAGCTCCGTAATTAATCGGCAGTAAGATTATCTGTGTGCTGAATAGAATCAGATTCAGCCCCAACACCAAATTTTCAGCCGCGGTTGCCGTCTCCTGATTTTCCCGGTCTTGCGAGAGCGCATATCGCAGGGTCAGGCCAATAGCCAGCGTTAGCAAGAAAAGCTGAACAAAATACTTCTGTAATTTGCCTTCAGCCTGGTGCAGCACCAACTGTGTCAAGCTTTGCTCATCTGCTGCAAGAAAAGTAAAATTATCCGGCGCTTTGGGGTTTGCTTCGACAAAAAGCAAGTTCTCGACTAAAGTAGCCTGTGACATCACGTTAAGCGTCAAAATCTGAATAATGACGAGCAATGCCAGAATCACACGTTTCTGCTTAAAAATGCTTCTGATTCTTAGTGAAATTGACCAAGCCCAAGTGTACCGGCTTTTTTCTATTTTTGATAAAAATCTCCAAAGTATCAAGGGGAGGAGCAGTAGAATTGCCCATGGCTCAAACAAGAGTAAAATAGTCTGCAAAACCAGAATGCTCGGAAGCATCGTCCAGAAGAGTGAGCCGGTATAAAGATACTGATTCAGGTCCACTGGAATGCCTGTGAAACCCAACATCTTGAGATGGCTGCGCTCGGCCAGATAGCCTGTAGCCGTAAGAATGACACTCAAGCCGGTCAGTGAGCCGGCAACAAGCCCAAGAATTCGCGTAATGATTTTTATGAGACTATCGAGCATTGGGGCTTAACACCTTTGTGTCGATCTCATGATATCCCAAATAAAGCAAACAGGCTAAAATCAGGGAATTGCTGTGGTTCGGGAGTGAGAATTTGCACCAATGCTAAATCAGCCAGCATCGACTCGATTTCGCCACGGATATTAATTCTACTTAGGCAGATTTCGATTTTCGTTTTTTGCGATAGCTGGCGGTGGCGGCT
>CAYWGH010000015.1:0-139358 GCA_964457925.1 uncultured Cytophagia bacterium | reverse complement strand
TGGTCAACGCCAGCCACTTTTTTAAAAAGAACGTGAAAATTTGCCAAACTACAGTTATCTAAATCAACGAAACAGTGTACATGGTTTTAGCCGCCAAGCTTCATGCAGCAAAACTTCACTTGGTCGCCGGATTCCACAAAGCCTCGGGGTTCACCTTCTCCCCCTTCAAAACGGCAAGAACATTTCTGGCAGATTCCAGCCCCATATTCTTCACTGAATTGTCGGACATTCCGGCCACATGAGTTGTGAAGATGACATTCTCCAGCTTGAAAAGCGGATGATTTGCCGGAGGCGGCTCTTCTTCGAACACGTCCAACGCCGCACCGGCAACCCATCCTTCCTGTAGCGCCAGCACTAAATCGTCTTCATTCACCAGGCCACCGCGCGCTGTGTTGATGATATAAACTCCCTTCTTCATCGAGGCAATCGTTTGTTTATTGATCAGGCCTTTGGTTTCCGGCGTGAGGGGACAATGCAAACTGATGATGTCCGCCAGAGGCAAAAGATCAGCCACATGTTTAACCTTTGAAAGATAGCCTGGCAGAGGCTCTTCAGTAGCGGAGGGATGATACACCAACACATTCATTTTGAATGGGGCGACCAATTCAGCGAACCGCCGACCGATTTTGCCAAATCCGATAATGCCCAGCGTTTTTTCATAAAGCTCCAAGCCCTCATATTTCTTTTTATCGAAAACGCCGCCGCGAATGCGTTTATCCTCCAGGGGAATGCGGCGAACGAGCGACAACAGCAACGCAAGCGTGTGCTCTGCCGCGGATTCAAAATTTGCAAACGGCGTGAACATCACGGGAATGCCGCGTTGGACGGCATTGACAAAATCGATATTATCCATGCCGACGCCATGTTTACAGATCACCTTCAGTTGCGGCGCAGCATTCTGCACCTCAGCCGTAATCTTTCCCTGGCGCACAATGAGGCCATCCGGGTTAAAGGCTGCGAGCTTGCGAATCAGATCAGCCGGTGTATCCTTCGGATCACCAGTTTCGATAATACACTGTTCCTTGAGCAACAATTGCCGGGCTTCCTCGGCTATGCCGGAACCCGTAACAAAAATGCGGTAACTCATCGCATATCTCCTTTGCTGACCATCACCGTGAAAACCGGGCCAACGCGCGTGTCTGCAGCAGCGCACACAGCCGTGATGCTCCGGGTATATTCCAGTATCATGAAATTACGAGAAGAAATATATTTCCCAAACATCGCTTTTGCCGAAATGAGCAACCGACAACAAACCCAAAAGACATTCTCAATTGGCATTTCGGCGTTTGCCTTTTGCTGTTTTGCATTATCGATATCCGGAAGCTTGCAAATGAAAAAGCTCGGCATACCGGCCGTTCTGAGCAAGTAACTCTTCATGTGTGCCTTGCTCCAGCAGCTCGCCGTTGCCCAGCACCAGAATGCGATCGGCCATGCGCACGGTGGAAAAACGGTGTGAAATCAACACCGCTGACTTGCCTTTGGTCAAATCGGCGAAGCGCTGAAACACTTCATGCTCAGCGCGGGCATCGAGGGAGGCCGTGGGCTCATCCAAAATCAGCAACTGCGCGTCGCGCATGTAGGCGCGCGCCAGCGCCATTTTCTGCCATTCCCCGCCGGAAAGCTCCACCCCGGTTTCGAAGCGCTTACCGACGATTTGCGCATAGCCGTTCGGCAGTTTTTCAATGACGGTATTCGCGAGGCTGCGCTCCGCGGCGCGTTCGATGCGCGGCGCATCCTCCAGCGCCTCGATGCGTCCAATGGCGATGTTTTCCGCTGCGGTGAAATGATAGTGCACGAAGTCTTGAAAGATCACACCAATGTCGTAGCGTAATTCTTCCAAAGAATACTCGCGTAAATCATAACCGTCGAGCAGAATGCGGCCTTCCGTGGGATCATAAAGCCGGGCGAACAATTTTGCCAAAGTCGTTTTGCCTGCGCCATTTTCGCCCACGAGGGCGAGCTTCTCCCCCGCTTGCAAGGTGAAGGAGAGATGACGGTTTGCCCAGCGTTCGGAGTTGGGATACTTGAAGCCGACATTTTCGAACGTGAAGCCGCGCCGAATCGGCCGCGGAAAGGTTCGCGTGCGCGGCGCAGAAACGATGCGCGGCTGGAGGGCAAAAAAATCGAAAAGATCGCGGAGATAGAGAGCCCCTTCTGCAACGTTTGAAAAGCGTTGAATCAAATTTTGCAGCAACCCGCGCAACCGAGAAAACGAACCCGCCAAGAAAGTCATGTCGCCCAGCGACAACTGGCCGCTGACCGTGCGCAGGATGATCACGGCGTATGCGGCATAATATCCGATGCTCGCAATCATGGCGAGTACCGTGCCCCAACTTGCCCGTCGTATTGACAAAGCGCGATTCGCGCGATAATAGCGGCTGGCCAGATCCCGATAGCGCTCGGTCAAGAACGTCGACAAGCCGAATACTTTGACTTCCTTTGCCGTTTCATCGCTCGCGCCGGTGTAGCGCAAATAATCAAGCTGGCGGCGCTCCGGCGTCCAATTATACATCAGCGAATAACTGCGCGCATTGAAATGCGACTCGCCGAGCAGCGAGGGAATGAGCGTCACCGTCAGCAATAAAATCAACCAGGGATTGAATGCCACCAACCCGACGGACAAAAAAATCATCGTAATAACATCTTGCGCTTGTTCGAGCACTTGCGACATCAGCGCCATGCGCCCGGAAGTTTGACGGCGCGCGCGCTCAAGCTTGTCGTAAAAACTTGCGTCTTCAAAATAATCCAAATCCAAAGCCGCCGCGTGGCGCATTAAGCGCACCGAGATTTGATTCGAAAACAAATCTCCGAGCATGCTATCCACCAGCGCCAAAACGCGATTCAAAATATCCGAAAACAAGATAATGCCGAACTCGGCGGCAACGAGTTGCCAAAGATAGGTCAAATCATGCGGGGCGGCAAGCTGGGTCAACCGCACAACTTCATCGATGATCAATTTGCCGACATAAAGCGTTGCCAGCGGCACCGCCGCGCGCACGATGCGCAACAACATGCTCGCGCTCGTCAATGCCGGGCTCGTTTGCCAAATGAGCTGGAAAAGCTGCGGCAAATTGCCGAGCGCTTTAAATCGTTCGCGGAAACTAACCGGTAATTCGTTGCGAGGAGGTGGAGGTTGAAGTTTGTCACGAAACTTGCGAAGCGAGGACCAAATCGACATGAATATCCTTATGGCAATCGACCCAAACTAAATACCCATATTTTGCGCGCGTGCGCGGAACAGAAGCTCATACAGCACGTGGCAATATTCCGACAGCTCGCGCTTGCCGACATTGGACACGGAGTAACGCCAAAAACCATAAAGCGCAGTAAGATCGAGCAGCTTATTGCTGTAAAGCTTCCAGGTGAAACGTTCATGTACGCGTTGCATCGCCTGCGCGGAAATACGGTCCCAGGCTTCTGGATCACGTTCACACTGGCTCATGAACTCCAGCAACGCAGCGGAGATGAGTTCCGGAACGGTCGGGTTGATGAGAAAGCCGCTTTCTTTATCCACAATGATTTCCGAAGGCCCGCCGAAGTGGGTGGCAAAAACCGGCAACCCGCTTGCCATCGCTTCCAACACGGTGAGGCCAAACGCTTCAAAACGCGCCGGCTGCACGAACACGCCGCGATAATCCGCAATCACGCGATATGCCGAACCGGTATCTTCCTTCTGCAAATAAATTCCGAGCCAGCGGATTTTGCCCTGTAGTTGATAGTCATGTATCAGCGCGTGCATGCGGTGAATCTCGGCGATCTCCTCCGCGTCGTTGCTTTGCTGCGGATCTACTTTACCGGCGATCACAATGAGGTTGCATTTTTCTTGCAGCGCCGGGTTCTTACCGAAGCTCTCCACCAGCGTCGTCAGATTCTTTACGCGATCCAGGCACGCCATGGTGAAAATCGGTGGTTTTTGTTTCTCATGCAGCGATCCAACAATTGCGTCGCCTTCTTCCCGGAACAACAAATGCTCCAATCGCATGCGCTGGTTCGTCAATCGGCGGGCCTGCTCTTTGAAGGAGAAGAAAATATTCTCATCGACGCCCGGTGGAATCACATTAAACTATGGTGAATTTTGAGAAATTCGAACAAATGCGCATTCCACTTTTCGGGATCTTGAAACAAGCCGCTCGACATGTATTTATTCAGAAAGTCAATGCCGCGTCCGACTTGTTTGACATCGGAGATGGAAGGGCCATAATCATAAAACGGCAAAAAGTTCAAACGCGGCTTGCCGGCAAAATCGCTTTGCCCGTTGGACACGGATTTATCGCGCCGGTCGAGCAATTCGGCAATGGAAAGCACTTCAACGCCCTCGCCATGCAAGCAGCGTCGCAGAGTGCACCCCAGTAACATCCAAGAAAGTGCCAACTATTTTCAGGACGAGAGCGCTTTTTTTAGAAAACTGCACACCTTAATAATAAAGAGTAACATCTTTGCGGAAAAAGCAAAGGCTTTTCTTCACGAACTCGAGCTTTTTGATTTGGCCGTGGCTGCCCGCGATGCGATGAGGAGCAGGCTTAACAAGCTGTCGGGAAGATCATGCAATTCTATGAAGCCGGAGATGAGGCTTACGGGAAAGTTCTCAGCGTCAAGGCGGGCATGTAGAGAACTGGAGCATTTTAAATTGCGGCGTTGCCGTTCATCAACACGGCAGACGTGGGGGGACCCCGATATCTACCGACACATAGTATCGCACGGCTCAGTCTCGCCGCCTCATACCTCACGCACCCAACGCCACATCTCTTTGAGGGACGGCTCTTTGCCGTGCATAAGCATGCCGAGGTGAAAAATTTTTCCGCTTGCCGTACGAAAGAACCAGATGCTTAAACCCAGCAGCAACAGGGCAACTCCAACTTCCCACCATGGCACCTCGGTCAGCACCAGGCGCGCCGGCAGCACCGCCGGCGAGGTGAACGGAATGTAGGAAAAGATTTGCATGCCAAGCGAGTCCGGATTCTTAAAGGCAAAAATTGTAAACGCCACCGGCAAGAAGGGCGCCAACAATAATGAGCCTCGGGCAGAAGTATTTGGATCATTGATGGTCGCAGAAACGGTTGCATAGATCGTGTTCCAAAACAAAAAACCAGCGAGCGCGAGAAGGGCCAACGCCAGTATGATCCAGCCATTGGTAATCTCGACCGGAATACTCCACCCCGAACCGAAAACTTGGGAAACAAACACAAAAAGTACAACACTCGCTGCCGTCGTAACCGTGAAAGCGAGTGCGTATGCCGAAATGCCCAATATCTTGCCGTCAATCCACTGTTGCGGTGTGATCGCCGAGATGATCATTTCAGTCACACGCATTTGTTTTTCTCCGGTAATGGCGACGAACTGATACGCCGCCCCCGTGAATACTCCAATCAGCATGACACAAATGACCACACCCGCGGCGATTTTTTCCGCTGTGCTGGCCGGTCGTTGCCCTCCCTCGTGAATTACGACCTTAAGCGAAATCGGCCGCAAGGCATCGGCAAGCTGCGCCGGCAGCAAGCGCAGTTCCTGAATCTTCTTTTGTCTTCTCGCTTCCGTCAATCGTTCTACCATCTCGCTTTTCCAGAAAGGCTCCTTCTGCACAAGCAGTTCCACCTCGTCAACGCTTCTGATAAGCAGCAGTCCATCGACTTCGCCGCGCCCCACCTGCTCGCGTAATCGCGCTTCCTCCGTGGGTTCAGTTGAACGCAATTCGAATCGGCTCACAGCCGGCATATCAAAAGGGAGATGCTCCCGCCCAATGATCGAAAGCTTCACGACATCTTCGTCTGCCGACAACAAAGCCATTCCGCCCCAGATAGCCAAAGCCAGCAGCAGAGAAACTGCCAGCGACAAAAGTTGATCCTTCCATTTAAACCAGCGCTGAAATTCCCACCGAGCAATTTCGAAAACCTTTATGTGTGCTTTCATCTGGGCTGTTCCTCTTGACCTCTCGCACGTTCATGGTTAACAGCGCGCAAAAAGATTTCATGAAGTGAAGGATCCTCTGATCGAATATCACTGATCTTCAAATGTGCCGCGGCTGCCGTGAGGAAGTTGTTCAGTGATGCGCCCGTTCGCAATGAAAACATATACTCTCCACCTGCCAGGGCATGAAAGTCATCGACTTCCTCCAAGCGCGCAAAACCGGAGGTGTCAGTAGTTCCCTCGATCCTCAACATGACTTTCTTGTGTGCTGCCGCAGAGGCCCGTACCTGGGCGAGGGTTCCTTCGAGTACGCAACGGCCGCGATTCAAGAGCAGCACACGATCTGCCAGCCTTTGTACCAAATCCATCTGATGGGCGCTCAGGAGAATCGTCGTGCCGGATGATCGCAGCTCACGGATAATATCAATAAAAAATTCTTGATTCACAGGGTCGAGCCCGGAGAATGGTTCGTCAAGGATGGCGATCCGGGGCCGATGCAAGATGGCGGCGATGAACTGTACTTTTTGTTGATTTCCTTTGGAGAGCTGCTCGAGCTTTTCGTTTTTGCGCTCACCCAATTCCAGCCGCTCCAGCCACTCACCGGCAGCGGCAATGGCTGCTTGGCGCTTCATGCCGCGCAGGATTCCCATGTAAGTCAATATCTTGATGATCGTGATTTCCCGGTATAGCCCGCGTTCTTCGGGAAGATACCCAATCTGGTGCGGAAAGGCTTGGTCGCTTGGTGTGCCGTCAATGCAATAACGAATCGTTCCCCGGTCCGGATGAAGGATGCGCAACAGCATCCGCACGAGTGTCGTTTTGCCGGCGCCATTCGGCCCCAATAAGGCAAAGATTTCACCCGCGTGCACATGGAACGAAAGCCGATCAACGGCTTTGACACTTTCAAAGGTTTTCTCGACTGTAGTGACTTCAAGGAGAGGCTGCTGCATGGGTGTTCTCCACCTCTTCATTTTATGGAAATAAATTCCCCCCAACCAGTGCGTCCGCCCGGGCCATCCTGCAAAATCACCGTATTTTGATTTCGCAAGAGCAGCCGGGCGGCGCATCGTGTTCATCGATCACTTAATGAACAAAAGCAAATAGCAATCCCCTGCGAACCTAGAAACAGCAAGAAGCATATCCTGCGTTAGAGTGAGAGGCTATTTCTTCTTTTCAATTTTAATCGTCCAGTTTGGGCCGGAGCCGATTTTGTGAACTTGTGCAAAGCTTTCCTGATTGATCGCGAGCGCGACATGCAACTCACTATTGAGATAAAGCAACGGCTGGCCCACAGGCACATCGCCAAATGTGCGGACATAGGGCATTTTGCCGTCAAATACAACGCGGCCGTTATGGCTGATTTGCACCACGCACAGCGCGCCGGGCGTAATATCTAATTCTTTCAGTGTCGCTTGATCGATGTTCGTCCAGATATTGCCGTACTGCACATCAAGAATTGGAATCGAGCCCAGCGCGGCGCCGTTTTCAATTTTTGCTTTTTGATGAGGAATCGACACGACTTGCGGTGTAAGCAACGGCCCGACTTGTTCGAAGGCGATAACGCCCGCCGCGAGGCGCGCGCCGGTATAAGCATAAATATCCCGGCCGTGAAAGGTATGGGAATCTTGCGAGCCGGGCAAGCGGTTGACATTTTCATCGATTCGCCGTAATGCCGCAACCCCCAACTCCTCCGCCACAAATGTCAAGGTCCCGTTATCCGGCGTGACGAAATAATGTCCACTCTTCGTTTGTAGCACAACAGATTTGCGTTCGGTACCGACGCCGGGATCGACAACCGAAACGAAAACCGTTCCGCCAGGCCAATAGCGCGCGGTTTCTTTCAACCGCAATGCCGCTTCCCAAATGTTGTAGGCCGGAATTTCATGCGTGAGATCGAACATCTTAAGGTTTGGGCTCACCCTGAACGCGACCCCCTTCATGCTCGCCACCGCGCCGTCCTTCAAACCAAAATCGGTTTGAAAAACCAGGGCAGATTGCGCCAGGCAAAACCCGTTTAAACCGGCAAAAATAACGATGAAAAAAACAAACTTTCTCATGTAATTCATCCCTTCAGGATATTCGCGATCATGAGCCCGGCAGCGCCAGTTTCACCGGCGGCGTTGCGTAGAGAAGATTTGATCGAAGAACAGACGTTGGAATTACCACTTCATGAAATTCATGCTCTCCCCCGTCAGCTTGGTGGAAACCGAAACTGATGTTGACCTCTGAGTCGTTAGCCATCTATCACAATTATTTACCTTGAATAGAAGTAGAAATATCAAACCATCTATCCCAGTTCGGTGATTTTGATAAATTCATTGTAATGTTTTTAAGAAGATTTAGCCGAAATATTTCAAAATTACCGTTACCCTTCACAAATACAATGTCTGAACCATTTAATGTAAAAGCGGGCTCTCCATACAGATCAAATTCACTTGTTAGCATTGTGACGCTTTTATCATTCAGATCAATTAAACATAAAACGCTCGAGGAAGCGATTGAAATATTGATTGTAGATACAAAAAGAATTTTTGATCCATCAGGTGAAAAACGAGGAACGAATTCATCCCCTGAAACATGGCCTAGATTGGTACGCTTACTCGTTTTCAAATCCAAAATATGAAGGACATTCACAAGGTATCGACTTCCTAGTGTGTCGAGGAAAGTCTCTGTAAAAAACGCTATCTTTGTTCCATCAAAAGAAAACTGCGGAAGTTTTTCATTTAAAGGGCTATTCGTAAGATTGTGCTGATTGCTGCCATCAGAGTTCATGATATAAATATCGGAATTTCCATTTTTGTAAGAATCAAAACAAATCTTTGAACCATCAAATGATAAATGTGGATGCCTCTCGGGATCGTTACTTTTTGTTAGATTGATTTTATTTTCGCCATCATTGTCCATAATCCATATGTCATTTGGATACTCCACGCCAACCATGTACATTATTTTAGTTCCGTCATAAGAATATTGAACATTCCATTCGTTTTGCTGTGATGTATTAGTCAAATTTACTTGGTCACCGCCATCCTTGTTCACTCTATAAATCTCACCGTTTTCGTCTCTAAATGAGTTGAATATGACATATTCTGCATCAGGGGAAAAATGAGGATGAGTATCGTCTTGTGAGTTGTTCGTAAGATTCTTCAAGTTTTGTCCATCAATATTCATAGTATAGACTTCAAAATTACCATCTCTGTTTGAAGTAAAAGCAATTTGGGTTAATGCGATTTTGCTGTCAGGCTCAAGAGGATCGGATTTCCTTTGACAGGAACATACAAAATGAATCATGATTAGAAACAACAAGAATCTAGTTTTTATTTTTATGCTTTTGTTCATATCAAACAGAATGTCACATTTGTCAATAGGTGCTCAACCGTTTGTTGGCGTGCAGCCAGCCTTGCGAGGCCTTGGTCCAGCGCAACATCCTGCGCCAGGCGTTCGGCAGCAAATTCGGCATGACGCCGGCGGTGAGATGCATCAATCTCGGCAAAAACACTTCGCTGGCATTGGTTTCAATCGCGCGGCGAATTGCCTGCGCCACGGTTTCCGGCGTTACCAACGGCGTCCAGGCCGTGCGCGTGACGCCCGCGATCATGCCGGTATTGACGAAGCTCGGGCAAATCCAGCTCACGCCGATGTTGCGATCCGCCAATTCTGCACGCAGAGCCGAGCTGAACCCAACCACGCCATGTTTGGAGGCGGCATACGCCGCCAAGCCTTCGCTGCCGAATTTCCCGGCAACGCTGGCAAGATTGACAAGGTGGCCTTCATGGCGTTTGAGCATCAGCGGCAATGCGGCATGAGTCAATGCCATCAATCCGAGCAAGTTAATTTCAATCGTTTTTTGCCAATCGCTGAAATCCCTCTCGCAAAAAGAACCGCAGGGCAAAACGCCGGCGTTGTTGATCAGCACGTCGATGCCGCCGAATTTCGCGGCAAGCGTCTCAATCAAGGCCGTAATCGCGATTCGATCACTCACATCACAAGCGAATGCTTCAAAACGAACGCCCAATGCCGTGATTTTTGCAGCCGTTGCCTGCATGCTATCCGCGCGCAAATCGACGCCGAGAATGTGCGCGCCGGCTCGCGCCAATTCCACCGCCGCGGCCTGACCGATGCCGCGACCGGCGCCAGTCAGCAATACCATTTTGCCGTCGAGCTTCATCGCGATCTCCCTTGGGACCTCTGTCCCCCGCAAGCTATAGCCGGGCAGCGAAAACAGCAAGTAATTTCTATGGCAATACCGGACTGTAATTTCATCTTGACTTCGAAGGCCCAAGAGGTCTATATTAACGCAAATGAATATGAAGACAGACAGTTTTCTCGCGGTTTTGAAAGCGCTGCACGAGCACGGCGTTGAGTATGTCCTGATCGGCGGGCTGGCAGTGGGGTTTCACGATATATCGCGCTTCACTACTGATTTGGATATTTTTGTAAAACGAGAACCGCAAAACATCGAGAATCTAAGGCGCGCGCTTACTGCGGTTTTTCAGGATGAGGCGATCATTGAAATCACATTTGAAGAATTGGAGAACTATCCAGTTCTACGCTACGGCACGCCGCAAGATTATTATATCGATATTATGGGTCGCGTTGGCGAGGCATTTTCCTATGACGATCTCGAATATGAAGTAATCGAGAGTCAAGGCATACCGGTGCGCGTCGCAACCATCGAGACTTTGATCAAACTAAAAAAAGACACGCTTCGCGAGCGAGATCAACTCGATGTCTTTTATTTGAGGGAAAGATTGCGAGAGAAGGAAGAGTAATGCCCGTCTACAAGTACAAGAGCTTCACCGAAGCAGAGCTCCATCTAAAAAAACTTCAATCCCGGGATCCGTTGCGACGCTTGTCGGATCTCCAGGACTTGCTTTATGCTTTGAAGCCGGCCGGAAAAATTCAACGCGGCATTTTCAAATTCAAAACTCTAGAAGCCGCCGACGAACACCGGCGGAAGACTTCCGGTTAGATGAGAAAACACGCGACAGACGCACCTGCACCACATGCGCTTTCTTAACAGAACGGATTTACAACCTCTAAACCAACCCCGAGGAGAGCATTATGGCGTTGACAAATCTAGGCTATCAAGACAAGCTGTTCGTGATGCCGTTCGATCACCGCGGCTCGTTTCAAGCAAAGATGTTCGGCATCAAAGGCCGCCAACCCACTGACGAGGAAACCAAACTGATTGCCTCCTATAAGAGAATCGTATATGACGGTTTCCGCAAAGCATTGACGATGGGCGTGCCCAAAGATAAAGCCGCAATTTTGGTCGATGAACAATTTGCCGCAGATTGCGCAAGAGATGCACTCAAGGACGGCATCAAAGTCGCGATGCCCGCGGAAAAAAGCGGGCAGGACGAATTTGATTTTGAATACGGCGAGCAATTCGGCGCACATATTGAAAAATTCAATCCCACGTTTGTGAAAGTGTTGGTGCGCTACAATGTCGAAGACGATGCAAACTTAAACAAACGCCAGGCCGAGCGCCTTGCCAGGTTAAGCGATTATTGCCATTCCCACAACCGGAAATTCATGTTCGAGCTTCTGGTGCCGGCGAATGAGGCGCAATTGGCGAAGCTCGGCGGCGACAAAAAGAAATTCGACACCGCGGTTCGCCCCGGCTTGATGGAAAAAGCGATTGCGGAATTGCAGGCCGCGGGCATCGAACCGGATGTGTGGAAATTGGAAGGCCTGGAACATGCCGCAGACTACAAAGCCATCGTGGCGCAAGCGCGCAGCAACGGCCGCAATCATGTCGGCATGATCGTTTTGGGCCGCGGCGAGAATGCGGAGAAAGTCAATCATTGGCTGCGCGAAGGCGCGAAAGTCGAGGGCGTCATTGGCTTCGCCGTCGGTCGCACCGTGTTCTGGGATGCGTTGGAGGGCTGCAAAAACAACAAGCACAGCCGCGAAGACGCGATGAACATGGTTGCCAACAACTACAAAGGCCTGGTGGATTTGTTCGTCAAAGCCTCGGCTTGATCAAAACTGGTTTGCTTTCAGCGGGACGTGTCGTCGAGATGCGTCCCGCTTTGTTTTGGTATCGCCTATGTTTCTCACAGCCGGGTTAAAATTTCAATCAAGGATTTCACCGTCTATGCCCGCGGTCATCACTGAACCAATTGAAGCTCACACTCCGCTGGCCGCGGCTTTTGTTGAAGCAACGCTGGCTGCGGTATTCGTCCAATGCGCGCCGTCATTGCAGTCGGATTTAAAAATCCGCTTGCGCAAACTCCTGGCTGATTTTCCCGCCAAACTTTCTTCATCGCAATTGGAACAATTAGAAGAGCGGTATCTCGAGGCCGTGCGCGGCCGCCTGTCCCCACTCAAGAAAACGGAACGATTGGCAGAGGCATATCCGATGACCGGCACAGGCGAGGTGCTCGATTGCTTTAGTGCTCGCCTCGTACAAGATTTACAGGCTGCCTTCATTCGTATTCGACTCAAACACTCGTTGAACAACGCAGAAAAATGTGAGATTCTGCGCGGCATGCTGCGTACGCGCCATCTCGATGCCCGGCTCAAAAAATTTTTCGTAAGCGGCGAGGTAAAACAGGCCGACGGTTCGCCGTTTCAAGGTAAAGGTTTTCGTTCGATGGGGCAAGAGGCGATTTATGCTGCCGCAATTCGCTTGAAGCGCGGTGAGAAGTTCAAGCAGAATGGCAGCTATACCGGCGATTTCGTTGCGCCGATGATCCGCGATCTCGGCCTCGCGCTGGCAATGGGACAAAAGCCTTATGATGTGATGGCGGCGCAGATGGGCAAAATCGGCAAACCGACCAATGGGAAAGACTTGCACATCGGCGATTTCGCCTGCGGCATCCTCCCTCCTAGCGCGCCGATTACCATTAGCACAGGCTCAGCGTGCGGCATCGGCTTCGCGTTGAAAGGCAGCGGCCGCGTGATCATCAATTGCATCGGCGAAGGCGGAACCTCCTCCGGCGAATGGCATGAAGTGATCAACTTCGCGGCGGTGCAAAAAATGCCGATCGTGTTTATCGTGCAAAACAATCAAACCGCGCTTTCGACGCCGGTGCACGAGCAATGCGCGGCTTTCAACTTCGCGCAGAAAGCGCTTGGCTATGGCTTGCGCGGCATAACGATTGACGGGACGAATCCCGAAGAAATTTTCGCAGCGGTAACGGAGGCCGCGGAAGCTTGCCGCGCGGGCCATGGACCGGTGTTGATCGAGCTTGTTGCCATGCGCATGTGCGGCCACGCGCATCACGATGATATGCTGTATTTCGGCAAAGAGCCGGAACAATTTCTTGAATTTGTGCCGCCCGGGAAACTCTCCGGCGGTTATGTCGATGCCGAAAAATATGCTTATTGGTATCAAAAAGATCCCATCAAGCTTTATCAAAAACAGTTGCTCGATTCCGGTGTGCTGGACGAAGCCGAGCTGAAAAGAATGCTCGCCGAGGTCGAAGATGAAATCGAAGCAGCAGCACAAGAAGTGATGGCAGCGCCGTGGCCCGAGGCAAAACTTGCTGGGCATCCGGTTGTGACTGATGGCGAATGGCTGGCGCCGCAAGCCATGCCAGTAAATCGCAGTTTTGTTCATCCCGCATCCAAGCTTTGGCATCCGGCAGAGCCAACTGGCGCGGTGTTCGATGCGAACGGCAAAACATTTTGGCAGGCGATCGTCGAAGCATTAGTCGAGGAAATGCGGCGTGACCCGAACACGTTCATGCTCGGTGAAGATATCGGCGGAAGCTACGGCAATGCCTTCGTCATTTTAAAATCCATGCTGGCCGAATTCGGCGAACGCATGATCAACACACCGCTGGCGGAAGCAGCTATCATCGGATGCGCGACAGGGGCAGCGTTGCTGGGCAGGCGGCCGATTGCTGAGATTCAATTCAACGATTTCATTGCCAGCGGTTTCAACCAGCTCGTCAACAATGCCGCGAAGATTTATTATCGCTGGGGCCAGCCGGTGCCCATCACGGTGCGCCTGCCCTGGGGCGGCTTGCGCAATGCCGGACCGTATCACTCGCAAAACACCGAAGCCTGGTTTTACCGCACGCCGGGACTCAAAATCGTTTGCCCCTCAACGCCGCGTGAAGCAAAAGGATTGCTAAAAGCCGCGATTCGCGATGACAATCCGGTTTTGTTTTATGAGCATATTGCATTGTATCGTCTCGCCTCGATCAAACAACAACTGCCGGAGGCGAATGAAGATTTTCTCGTGCCGATTGGCGCCGCGCATCTCAAACGCGAGGGCAGTGATTTGACCATGATCACTTATGGCGCGTATGTGCATCGCTGTCTTGCCGCGGCGCAAAAACTCGAAGAGCAGGAAGGAATTTCCTGCCAGGTGCTCGACCTGCGCTCCCTGCTGCCGCTCGACAAAACCGCGATTCTCGACTGCGTGCGGCAGACCAACCGCGTGTTGATCGTGCAAGAGGATTCCAAAACCGGCGGCATCGGCCAATCCATCGCCTCGATCATTGCCGAAGAAGCATTCGAATATCTCGATGCGCCGGTGCGCGTGCTCGGCGCGCTCGATACGCCGGCGCCGTATAGTCCGGTGTTGGAGAATTTTTTCCTGGTAAATCAAGCGCAGCTTGAAGAAGCGGCTAAAAAATTGATAGACTACTGATCGTTCTTTACTTTTCAGAGGCTCTTGACATTGCCATAAATTTTTCTGATTTAATGGCGGCTTATCCCAGCCTTAAAAATTCTTTAAACTCATTTGGGTATCTTTATGGGGTTTGATCGGGTAAAATTAACGACGCCATTCGATTACGGGCAACGACCACGACTGACTAAATCAAACGACGCCGCGCTGTTCTACGACTCTGACGAGCATGCCGCACATTCAAACCGTATTGCCCATTCGCCCAAAGCGCGCCGGGCAACGAGGCCGCCGCTTCGACCACGACAACTTGAATGGTGATCGTTCCATTCGAGCCCCTTGAGTCTTGTCCCTCCCGTTTTTCACACCTGCTACACCCCGCTGATTTCAAAGATTCGCTTCGATCAAGACCTTCCGGCTTCAGTTTAGCCGGTACGCAGCCATCTTTGCTGTAAACTCATCCGTGTTCATGACAAAACCCAGTCAGGAGACGAATAATGAAACAATACGCAAAAGGTTTTATCCTGGCGTTTTTGTTTGTCGCGCTCGGCTTGCACGCCGCGGCGACCGCTCAAACACCGGTTTTTATCAACGAAATCCATTACGACAACACCGGCACCGATGCCGGCGAAGCCATTGAGATTGCCGGGCCAGCCGGCACAGACCTCACCGGCTGGAGCATCGTGCTTTACAATGGCGCCAACGGCGCGGTTTATGATACCGATCTGTTGAGCGGAACGATTCCCGATTTAGGCGGCGGCTTTGGCGTCGTCGTTTTAAACTACGCGGTCAATGGCATCCAAAACGGCTCGCCCGACGGCATTGCGCTGGTTGATGCCTCGAACACGGTTGTTCAGTTTCTCAGCTATGAGGGCGGTTTTACCGCCATAGGCGGGCCTGCCGGTGGCGAGCTCAGCACGGACATCGGTGTATCTGAAAATGGCAGCGAGGCGCTGGGCCTGTCTTTGCAATTGAGCGGCAATGGCACTGATTATGAAGACTTCGTCTGGAACTCTCCGGCAACCGCCACGTTTGGCGCATTCAATAACGGCCAAACCTTTGGCGGCGCCGATCAGCCGCCCAGCGTTTTAAGCACAATTCCAACGAACGGCGCAAGCGGCGTTGCCGTTGATGCGAATATCTCGATCAATTTCAGCGAAGCGGTAAACGTTACCGGCAGTTGGTTTTCCCTCAGCGGCTCGTCCAGCGGCTCACACACCGCGACGGTGAGCGGCGGCCCGCAAAACTTCGTGCTTAACCCCGATGTGGATTTTACCGATAATGAGACTATCACGGTTACGGTTTTCGCTGCGAATGTCACGGATCAGGACGCCAATGATCCGCCGGACAATATGGCGGCGGACTACACCTTCAGTTTTTCAACCCTCACCGTAGCCAGCAGCGTGGTCATCAATGAACTCGATTCCGACACGCCCGGCACGGATGCGCTGGAATTTGTGGAGCTTTTTGATGGCGGCAGCGGCAATACTTCGCTTGATGGCCTGGTATTGGTTTTTTATAACGGCGCCAATGATCTGTCGTATGCCGCGTTCGATCTCGATGGCTTCAGCACGGATGCCAACGGTTATTTTCTTTTGGGCAATAGCGGCGTCACGCCAACTCCCGGGATCATTTTTGGGGGCAATCTCTTGCAGAATGGGCCAGATGCGGTTGCGCTATATGCCGGCAACGCCTCCGGCTTTCCCAGCGGCACGCCGGTGACCACGAACAATCTGATTGATGCCATCGTGTACGACACCGATGATGCCGATGATGCCGGCTTGCTGGCGCTGCTCAATGCCGGCCAGCTGCAAGTCAACGAGAACGGGGGCGGCGATGGCGCTAATCATTCGAATCAGCGTATTCCCAACGGCTCAGGCGGCGCGCGCAATACCGATACCTATGCGCCATTTCCGCCAACGCCGGGCGCGGAAAATGTTGGCCCGCCGTCTCCGGTCACGGCAGAGATATTCGAAATTCAGGGTTCAGGGTTGGTTTCGCCCTTTGCCAATCAAACCGTCATCACTGAAAACAATGTCGTCACCGCGGTGTCGTCGAATGGCTTCGCGATGCAAACGCCCGATGCCCGAGCCGACGCTGATATCCAAACCTCCAACGGCATTTTTGTTTTCACCGGCAGCGCGCCCGCGGTCGCAGTCGGCGACTTGGTGAATGTCACCGGAGAAGTGGTGGAATTTTTTGGTTTCACCGAATTCAGCAACAGCCCAACGGTTACCGCGGTTTCTTCCGGCAATCCCTTGCCCGCGCCCGTTGTGCTTGATTCTGCCACGCCTTCGCCCGATCAACCGCAACCGGCAAACACGCTGGAGCGTTACGAAGGCATGCGAATTCAAATCAACGGCGGCGCCGTTACCGGGCCGAATCAAACATTTGGCACTGATCCGATCGCCGAAGTTTTCATCACTGCCGCCTCCACCCGCACGTTCCGCGAACCGGGCATTGCTTTTCCCGGCCTGCCCGGGTTGCCGGTGTGGGATGGCAATCCCGAGGTTTTTGAGCTTGATCCCGATCGGCTCGGCTTGTCGAACCAGATCATTCCCGCCGGCTCGTCTTTTAATGCCGTCGGAGTACTCGGTTATGAGTTTAACGGTTTTGAGTTTTGGCCAACGCAATTCTCATTTAAGCCGGCCGCCTTGCCGGTTGCCGTGCGCGCCAGAAATTCAGATGAAGTTACGATCGGCACACTCAACCTGTTCCGTTTGTTTGATAACGTCGATGATCCCGGCCCGCAGGATAACGGCACTGTCGTAAGTGCGGCAGAGTATGCTCGGCGCTTGGCAAAATTCTCTTTGTATATTCGAACCGTTTTGGATGCGCCGGATATACTCGCGGTGCAAGAAGCGGAGAAACTCGCAGTGCTTGAGGCCCTGGCAAACAAAATTGCAGCCGATGAACCATCCGTTGTTTACAACGCTTATCTGATCGAGGGCAATGACGTCGGCGGTATTGACGTTGGCTTTTTGGTGCGCAGCACGGTGCAGGTGGACGGCGTTACTCAGCTTGGCGCTACAGAGACGCTTAGCCTCGATGGCTCGTTGCTGCACGATCGTCCACCGCTGTTGCTCGAAGGCAGCTTCGTTATCGGCAGCATCGCTTCGCCGATTGCGGTGATGGCAGTGCACAATCGTTCGCTCACGGGCATCGACAGCCCCTCCGACGGCCCGCGTGTGCGGCAGAAACGCCTGGAGCAGGCGCAATCCATCGCGCAAAAAGTGCAGGATTTGCAAAGCGCCGACCCCGGCGTGCGGCTTGTGGTCACCGGAGATTTTAATGCTTATCAGTTTACCGATGGTTATGTCGACGCGGTGGGGCAAATCGCCGGCGATTTTGATCCAGGCGACAATTTGCTGTCCGGCCCGGATCTTGTCAATCCCAATTTGACCAAACAAGTGTTGAACCTGCCCGCAGAAGAACAGTATTCTTTCATATTCAACGGCAGCGCACAAGTGTTGGACCACATGCTCACTTCGCAAGCAATCCATCCCACCGGATTGCAATATGGCCGCGGCAACGCCGATGCTGCTGAAAGTTTGCTCGAGGACGACACCACGCCGCTTCGTTCGTCAGATCACGACGGGCTGGTGATGTATCTCGATGTTGCACCGCCAACAATTTCCATTGCCGGAAGCCCGGCCGAGCTTTGGCCGCCGAATCACAAATATACAACATACAACGTCTCTGATTTTGTAATCTCAGTGAATGACGGCAGCACACCAGGACTTTCACCTGCCAATGTCTTCATCGTCTCGGCAACCAGCGATGAGCCGGATAATGCTCCAGGCAACGGCGATGGCAATACCAGCGACGACATTGTCATTGTCGATTGCCAAACGATTCAATTGCGCGCGGAGCGGCAAAACAATGGCAACGGCCGGGTTTATACCGTGTTCCTTGCGGCAGAGGATGCAAACGGCAACATCGGCGCAGCTTCGTTTCAAGTTCACGTCCCGAAAAATCAGTCCGGAGCAGTTGCCCTTGATGATGGCGCCGCTTACGAAATCTTGAGCCATTGCAGCGCGCCGGCCCTTGCCTTCGCTTCTGGAGCGGCAACATTAACCAACGAAGCTGGAACTCTCGAGGCCGCGGCAACTCCCGCTGATTTTGGATTGGCTCAAAACTTTCCCAACCCCTTCAATCCGGAAACTGAAATCCGGTTTCAATTGCCGGAAGCCACCCATGTCGTGATAAAAATTTTCAATACCCTGGGCCGCGAGATTGTCACGCTTGCTGACGGGCAATTCAACGCCGGGTATCATCGCGTGCATTGGAACGGCAAAGACCGGTTCGGCAGAACGCTTGCCAGCGGCGTGTATCTCTATCAACTCCGAGCCGGAGATTTCAAACAAGCGCGCCGGATGAGCCTCTTACGGTAATACAAAGCGATTAGAAGTGCTGGAGTAGCGCCGAAATAATTTTTGTTATTTTCCGACCAGGCAAGATTGGGAGATAGATCAGAGTAGGACTTTAAACCCTTGCGGGCTAAATTGCGCTCTCACAAAACGCATCCTGGCCTGCAAGGGTTTTGCTCTTCAGGGGGCGAGAAAAGCCGCAAGACTTGTTAACGTGCGCGGGATAGGCGAACAAGCCCGCACGCAACAGAAACTACATTCTGCACTAGAAAATATAGACGCCGCGGCAGATATCAAGACATATCATGGCAAGCACAATCGCTTTGGCTTGTTACCGAAGCAATGTCGTCATCGTGCAGCTGTAACAGACAATCGCGCATCCTTCAAAGCCAGCCAACACGGCCTTAATTCCTGAGGTATAATTTCTTCAAGAACGATCTTGTTGTCGGTGTAAGCATTATAGGCCAGCACCAACTCATTCATCTGCTGTTGCAACAGTGCAAACTTCCCTTCCTGATGCAAGCCACTTCCCAGTTCATTGCGTGCGAGTACAATAAGCTCGCCGATCTTCTCTGTGTAGTAATTGCGCATGGCGGCATTGATCAGGCTCTTGACCGACGCCGTGATTTCTCTTTCATTCCTGTGCGGGCGTTGCACGCCGTGATTTGCATGAAGCAAGGCCAGCTTCCTCTTGAGTCGATTGTCCGTTCCGCGATAGATAAAAATCGAGGGGCGATCACCGTTGCGTACACTTGTTGAAATCATTTTCGCCTTCATGTAACGCTCAGCCATCACTTTCTCTTTGTGCTCCATCTCGCGATGCGAGACGTAGTGCAGCGTATTAGCCTTTTTGGCATGTTTGACCTTGATCATAAGGTCCAAACCGGAAAAATAAATGAGCTCGTTCATAAAGCACCTCTCAAAATTAACGTCCTGTAGCCACTGATTTAAAAAAACATGAATCTTGTGCCGTCGCTAGCTCCCGTTCCGACAGTTGACCACTACTTAATGAGCGACTTTCCTTCTGTTTCCTCAGTAATATGAAAGTCAATTCCCATAACAGTAATCACACGCTTTTCTTCATCGATTTGCACGATTTTCCCGACCACTTCAAGCATCTTGTCAAACTGCGGTTCCGCCTTGAGCTTTCTGTCTCTGTTGTCAACTTCTTTCGCCAAAAAGACGCCTTCGGTTAAATAGGTTCCTTCGAGTTTTACTAGCATTTCCGGCTTGATATCGTCGAGACTTTTGATGCCCTCGTCAAATTCGGTTTCCTTCGTTACTCTCACCGGCACCGAGAAGACTTGAAACTCGTTTTTTTCAGGCGTAACAGACTTGACTTTGGCGAGAAGCCGCCAATCGTCGTCCATAAAATCGCCCGCGCGAAATTCGATCTCTACCGCCACCACAGACTGATCCGGCCGGATAGCGCCGTCAATCTCTATCCACTGGCCGACTTTGACGTTTGTGATGATTTCAGCCGATGTCCATTTCTTAGCGCGCTGCGCGTGCAGCGGTTCGCCACTGAGTAAGTATAAAACCAAAACAGCAATGGCCGATAGCGAAACCCGCACTTTCATGGAAACCGCCCTTTTTGAACTTGCTGCTCGTGTGATCATTATCCGAAGCGCCGAAGCCTTGCTTCATGCACTTGAGTTCAATATACGAAAATATCAATCCTCAGGATGTCATTAATCTGTAGGATGATTGTAAAATACTTGTGAAAAACCTGTGAACTCTAGAAAGCAGATAACTAAAGCTCAAAGACGTTTTGAAACGCTGATGATTAAACTTAAAAAGTGATTATCCTTACTCTATTTTTCTTAAACTTCAAAAAGATAACCGGCGCCATGCACGGTCTTGATATAACGCGGTTGCTCCGGGTTGGGTTCGATGTGCTTGCGCAGCCGGCGCACATGCGTATCTATGGTGCGAGTCGTCGGATAAACCTCATACCCCCAGATATCATCCAACAAGCGCTCCCGCGTCAACAACTCCCCCTGGTGGCGAATGAAATATTCGAGCAAAAGAAATTCGCGATTCGTCAAATCTTGCCGTTCGCCGGCTTTGGTAACCTCGTGACGTTTCATATTGATCACTACATTGCCAAACTTGACCTCATCGGGCAAGGTTTCGGTATTGGCAACCGCAGCAAATTCTGCACGCCGCAGATGAGCCTTAATGCGCGCCAGCAGTTCACGCACGCTGAAGGGTTTCGTAATATAATCATCTGCTCCCAACTCTAGACCAAAGACTTTGTCGTTCTCCTCTGCTTTGGCCGTCACCATCAAGACGGTCGTTTTCATGCCCTCATCACGCATTCGCTTGCAGATCTCGAGACCACTCATGCCGGGCAACATCAGATCTAAAATCATCAAATCTGGATGAAACTCTTTGGCCATGCGATAGCCTTCTTGACCTGACTTGACGGAATGGATTTCATAGCCTTCATCACGAAGGATGTTCTCCAGACCGAATAAGATGGCATCATCGTCTTCTACAATAAGTATTTTTTTCATGCGAGCTTCTCAATTGGGTGATTATCTTCCTGCTTTAATTTTTCCAGGGATTCCGCTAGCGGCGTGTCATCATCCGGCGGAATCGGCAGAGTTACACTGAAAGTTGACCCCTTGCCTTCCAGGCTGCGCACGCCGATCGTGCCCCGATGCGCCTGTATGATGTGTTGCACCAGCGTCAAACCCAAACCCACGCCGCCCTGCCGCCTGGAATTAAGCTTTTGATCGATACGATAAAACTCGTCGAAGACTCTTGGAAGTTGAGCCGGCGGAATGCCAATCCCATGGTCCTCGACTTCAATGTGTACGTGCGCCTGGTCGCGAAAGGCGCGCACGGTGATGATTTTTTCTTTTTCACTGTACTTGACGGCATTACTCAAAAGATTAAGCAACGCCTGCGTTATGGCATCGGAATCGCAAAACAGTTCGGGCAGAGCATCGTCAATTTCGGTTTTGATGGTGAACCCTTGCATTTCGGCATGCGGACGGAAAGAATCAATGGCTTTGCACAGAATCACCGCCGGCATTTCATACTCAAAGCTGTACTGCTTCACGCCCCGCTCAATCTTTGAAAAATCCAAAACATTTTCAATCAGCCTTCCGAGACGATCGCTTTCGCGACGAATCACACCCAGATACTGCCCGGTGCGGGCACGCAGCTCGTGCTCGGAGGCGGCCGGCGGGTGCCGCAGTTGCATTTCCAGATGTTCCGCCAGCATCTTGATTGAAGTCAAAGGCGTACGCAACTCATGTGATACGCGTGAAACGAATGTCGATTTCAATTCAGAGAGCCGCGCTTGCTCGCGCGCATATCGAATAAAAATATAAACGCCGAAGAAAATACTCAATAATAATAGTACAATCAGCCACAGCCACGAAAGGGCACTAAAATCGACCGGCGGCGCCACGAGTTCATCGTTGAGAAATACACCCACTTGCCAAAACCTAAACGGGGAATCCAGAGCTTGCGTCGCAATGGGGGCGGTTTTCGGTTCCGCCGTTCCGATGATATAGGCGCCATTATTATCCAGGATCGCTGGAATGACGGCCTCGCTGGTTTCCAGATGGCTTAAAATGACTGGAAAAATTCTTTCGCGTAAGCGCGTTAGATTTACTCGAAATCCCAGTAATCCAGAAACAGAAGAACCAGATTGATCCGGCATTGGATGGTAGCCGAGCAGAAACGGTTCGTCGTCAGCCTGGCCGGAGAAATAGCGAATAATCGGCCGGTAGGTTTTTCGTTTGATGATGAGTTCGTGCAGCTCTTCATCGAATAATTGCACAAAGTATTTGTCGCTAATGCGCTTTTTCTTCTGCCTTGCGAGTTCCTGGAATTGTTCCCGATAATATTCCGCATTGGACAGTCGCAGCGTGGAAAGAATCCTTGCTGACAAAACCTCGATCCATTCCAAAAAATGGGAATATTGCTGTCGATTGATCGTGTCGCTTCTTTCCAATAAATCCCGGTTCATGCGCAAAAGCGTTGCAATTGCTTCCTGTTCGCGGCCGAGATTTTCGAGACAAACGGCAATCTGAAATTGCGCTAGAAAGCGTAGATATGTTTTGTCGAGATCGCGGACCTCCGGATAATCGTGCAGCAAGCTTTGATAGGTTCGGAGGGCGGCCTCCCAATCAGCTTTTTTTGTTTGAGCACGTCCCAACAAGCTATAAGCCATGGCGCGTAATTGTGGCGAAGCGACTTGTGCTAGTATTTGCTCGTAGACGGCGATGGCCCCGTCGAGATCCTGATACTGGTATTCCAGTTTCTCGCCGCGACTCGACAGTTCGCTATACAGTTCATATTCGCGCGCAATCGTTTCACTTTGCGCCGCCCGGACGGAAAGGCTTTCACGCTGCACGGTGGGTTCGATAGGATAAATGACCTGGCCGGGACCGACAAACAGCGCACAGGAGGAAATCAAAGGCTCTGCGACGTTCAGGCTGTCAAGTCGACCGGGAGCTGGCGGCGTACCAAGACGTTCAAGGGCTTGCTCGACAGAGGTCTGCAGCCGCGCTTGCACCAATTCAAGCTCACCATCTATATCGCGCGCAGCGAGGCGAACAAATTGGCGATAGCTTTCAACGATTTTTTGCTGGGAAAGCAGTTTTTCGTTTTTGATCGCGCGCCAGCTCAAGTAACCTAAAAGTCCGCTGGGAAGAAAAATCAGCAACACGAATATAGCCGCCAGGCGCAGTTCGCGTTTTTGCTCCTGCACAAACTGGCGCACCGAGCGGCGGCGGTCGCTCAATAGCACTGCTCGTCTTGTTTTGGAATTTTTAAACAAATTTATCATCATGCTTGGTAGCGTTGGGTGAGAGCGATAATTGAAGCGTGACATAAATTTAATAAATAGGCGTTACAAAGTCTAAGAAAAAAATGGCCCAGTGGCAAAATTTTAAACTAAACACGCCGGACGCGAGTATCTAACTGCCACGATTTCACTAGTTTTTTACAATCTTCCGACACTTCCATAACACCATCGGTTTGCAATTTTCGTATATTGCCGGCAGGAACACCAAAACATCATGCGTCATGAAAACGGCTTTTGGCCGGGTTGAATCGCAACGCAATTCCGACAGAGAAAATTTTTCTTCAACACGAGCTTTCGCAGGTACAACATCTTTGAACATTCTAACTGAGGTGAAAAATGACAAAAAAAACCAGCTTACTTTCCGGCGTGCTGATACTCGGGTTAGCGACTTCCATGGCAGTTGCAGAAACCCCGTCGCGCTTGACTCGGCAAGACTGCCGGCAGATTTTTCCAAGCACCAATTCTTATGAAGCAATCAGAACACTCGATTCCGGCGTGCAGTGGACCGAAGCTTGGGAGCAAGGTTCATGGGGGCCGGCCGAAGAATTCCGTGGTTACATCTTTTTCAAGCCCCAGCAACACGAAGGCAAGACAATTTCTGTTCTGGTGGGCGTGACTAATACCGGCATTATTTCCTGTGTGAAAGTCAAAGGCCTCGACGGCGTTGAGGATGAATTCCTTGCCCAATTTCGCGGCAAATCCGTGCGGCAGGATTTTGCCGTGGCGCGGACACCGGAAGATCTCTTGAGTGTGCCGGCTAAAATTCGGATGATGCAAGGCAATCTCTCGCTTTCCGAAAGCCTGGTGGAGGCTGTAAACGACATTGCGGTTGCCGCTGTCAACCTGGTGAAGTAGCGTTTGCGACTTGCATGAGTTTTCCATGTGAGCCAGTTGTCGTGTTGGCATGGGAAACTCTTGCATGCGTTTCATTTCATGCCTCGTTTGTCTCGCTCTGTTCATCACACCCTCCTTCTCACTTTTCCCATCTTTCATGAGCGCGCTATTCCGGGAAAACACGGCAAATCAATTTGCGCATTTTTCTCTGTTATTGGGTACAAGTATGAAGACTTAGAGATGCCACCAACGACAAGTCGCTTGAATTGAAATTCAAGATCAATATAGAGTACTTATGTTTCGCGTTTTTGCATCCCTAGCACTCCTGATCTGCGCGGGTTGTGCCGCGCGCTCCCCTTATAATCGCGATTATGTTTCCACAACGATTGCTCAGCGCACCGGCTATCCGCTTGTAACAGCACAGAAACCAGGCGAGATGCATTTGCCGCCAGGTGTCACGCTGGTGGACGGACTTACCGAAGAGGAAGCGGTTGAAATCGCGTTGTGGAATAACGCCCAGTTTCAGGCCGATCTCGCCGAGCTTGGTTTTGCCCGTGCCGACCTGATCGAAGCCGGTTTGCTGCGCAATCCAATACTGTCGCTGCTGTTTCCCGTTGGCCCGAAACAACTCGAAGCCACATTAACCTTGCCGATCGAAATATTGTGGCAGCGGCCGAAACGGGTGGCTGCCGCCAAGCTTGAGACGCAACGAGTTGCCGAAAACTTGGTGCAGCATGGCCTCGACCTCGCGCGCGATGTGCGCGTCGCGTATGCCGATCGGGTGCTCGCGCAGGCGCAAAATCAAATCGCTGAAGAAAATTCTCACTTACAGACTGAAATTGCAGAAATTGCTGCGGCGCGTCAGCGCACCGGTGACATCAGTGCGTTGGAAGCTTCCGCCGCGCGACTCGAAGCCCTACGGGCACAAGAGGCTGCAGTGAATTTTGCCGCGGGAGCTGAACTCTTTCGCGCACGATTAAACACTTTGTTGGGAATGAGCGTATTGGACACAAGTTTTACACTTTCACCCGAAACGGAAGTGGAACTGCCTCAGCAAAACCTCCCAGAGCTTTTGCGCGCCGCCTTTGCCTCACGGCCGGATTTGCGCGCGGCAGAGCTCTCCATCGAAGCGGCCGGCAAACGACTGGGCTGGGAACGTGCAAAGCTCCTCAACCTAATCGGCGTTCTCGACGCCAATGCTGCTGGCAAAGAAGGTTTTGAGTCGGGTCCGGGCGCACAAATCGAGCTTCCACTGTTCAATTGGAACAACGGCAAAATCGCGCGCGCACAAGCACAAATCGAGCAAGCCGCACGGCAATATCTCGCCGTGAAGCATCGTCTTGCGTTGGAAGTTCAGGAAGCATACACGAATTATCTGACCGCGCAACAGGCGCTTGCCCTCTGCCGAACAGAATGGGCGCCGACAGCCAGTGAATCGGCTCGTCGCGCGCGGAAGGCCTACACCGCTGGAGAGGTTTCATATCTCTTTGTGCTCGAAATCGACCACCAACTTCTGGAGGCGCGCTTGCGCGAAGTTGAGGTCGCAGCGAATTTACACCGTGCAGAAGCACGCCTGCAACACAGCGTGGGATTCTATCATACCAAACATGAAAATTGAATTCTTCCCAAGAAAAATAAGGCATCAAATTAGCCTTATGATAGAACTGGGCTTACGATTATTCCGCATGGTTGTGAGTGTTTTTTTCATATTCTGTTTGGTCATTCGTTTTCTTGTAAAGGATAGAATCGATGCGTTATCGGTGATGTACTATTGCACACCATTGCCAGTTCTCGCAATTTTATCACTGTTGCTGGGCATAATTTGGCTGCTCAGCAAACGCCTGCGGATCGCCCAAGCTTGCTTTATATTTACGCTCGCATGTCTAACAACATGGTCGTACAAGAATATCTCGCTGAATTCCCATGCCCGGTCTGCCGACGAGGTGAAACTGTTTTTTTGGAATGCGGCCAGTAACAGGCGTGCCGATGAAATTACCCGCTACGTTCAAAATTTCGATGCGGACATTATCGGATTTGTCGAAGCCGGAATCGGCAAAAAGAAGGTCGTGACATGGCAACACGCATTTCCAAATTATGACGTGCAAGTCTTGCCCGGTAATATGGCCTTACTTACTCGAGGTAAGATTCTCTCAACCGAATCGGGATCACTCAACAAACGCGGGCGTTTCAACTTACTCAACGTCGTTTTGGACGAGAAGCTCTTTCATGTACTGCTGGTGGATATTGATGGCGACCCTCTGCAGTCGCGCGCACCCGCATTCGAACAGTTGGCGGAGATGATCCGTTTTTATGCGCACGAAAATCTTATCGTGATGGGAGATTTCAACACACCCTTGGATTCCATATTATTCGAGCCTTTTCGGCAATATCTCGCGCATGCGTTTGAGAGCGCGGGCATGGGATTTTCCCCCTCGTGGCCTGTGCCATTACCGGTTTTGGTAATCGACCATATCTGGGTTAGCAAAAGTTTGACGGTCGTAAATTGTAATTTGAATTGGTCCCGCTATTCCGATCATCGCTCGGTCGTGGCTTACATTGAACCGCCGCCCAGCGCCGCGGGCGAAACTTGCTTGAGATGATGCTGAAGCAAAATTTCAATCTGCATTTTTATCATGGCCTTTTACTCGCATCCCTTGCCCTGATGTGGGGTTGCTCGAGTGGAACCCAAACCTCCTCCAGCGCTGCGCCGCCGGCGAAAGTCGCCAACGGCGTTAGAGAATCTGAGCTCACGACTGTCACGCTTTCGCCCGAGGCTGAACAGCGACTTGGCATTGAAACGGCCGCCGTGGAAAAACGCCAACTCGCGCGTGTGCTGGAGTTGGGTGGAGAGATCATCGCCATTCCTGGGCGTCGCATTTTTGTCACTGCTCCGGTTGCGGGTGTAGTGATTGCGCCTAACGGCCGATTGCCACAAGCCGGCATGCGTGTGCGTAACGGCCAGACGATTTTCTCTTTGCTGCCGTTGCCTGCTGAACGCGATTTGTTAGGCTCGCCGGAAGAAGTTGCCTTGAAAAAAATGCGGTTCGACGTGGCGCAAGCCAAAGCCCGGCGCGCCGCGCAATTGCTGCACGACAACGCCGGCAGCGTGAAAACCAAAGAAGAAGCAGACACGGAATTGCTTGCCGCCACTGCCGTCTTCAAAGCCGCCGAGGCACGCTTGCATCTTGCCAACAGCGCCATCGTGGATTCCGCCACACTGGCAACAGCGGCAATGCCGCTGGCCTCGCCTTTTGATGGCGTGCTGCAAAAAATCAATATTGCACCGCGCCAAATCGTTACGGCTGGTGCGGAATTGTTCGAAGTCGTCGGGCAAAATCCGGTGTGGGTGCGCGTGCCGGTTTATGTCGGCGATCTCACCTCAATCGACGATCAGCAACCCGCTCAAATCGCGGCATTCGGGAATACCTCTGTCTCATTATCACGTGCGGCGCAGCCGGTACAGGGCCCTTCGCTCAGCGATGCCAATACTGCTTCAACCGATCTTTTCTTTCAGATGGATAATCAAGACGGCCAATTTCGGGTCGGCGAAAAAGTGCGTGCAACGCTGGCACAAAAAAATATCGAAGAAAATCTGATCTTGCCGTTTTCGGCGATTCTCTATGATATTCACGGCGGTACGTGGGTTTACACTCGCATGTCGCCGCACACGTACACGCGCCAGCGTGTTGAACTGCATCATGTCGTGGATACTCTAGCGGCTCTGACCCGAGGCCCGGCACCAGGCACAGAGGTGGTAATTACCGGGGCTGCGGAAATATTCGGCACCGAGTTCGGAGGCGGCAAATGATGCAATGGCTGGTTTCCACCTCGCTGCGCCTGCGCGTCGCGGTCGTCGTGCTCACGGTGATTTTGATGATCGCGGGCACACGCATTCTCAGCACCACGGCCTTTGATGTTTTCCCCGAATTTGCGCCGCCCTTGGTGGAAATTCAAACAGAAGCGCCCGGCCTTTCAACAGCAGAAGTCGAAGCGCTTGTCACTGTGCCGATTGAAAACGCGCTTAACGGCACCTCCTGGTTAAAAAAAATTCGCTCAAAGTCCGTGCTCGGCCTGTCCTCGGTCGTGTTGTATTTTGCCGAAGACACCGATCTCTTGCGTGCGCGCCAACTCGTGCAAGAACGTCTCGCACAAGTCGCAGCAAATTTGCCCTCCGTCGCCAAACCGCCGGTGATTCTCTCGCCCTTGTCCTCCACCAGTCGCGTGATGAAAATCGGGATTTCCTCCAAAACGCTTTCACAAGTGGAGATGACGACGATCGCAAAATGGACGATCCGGCCGCGCCTCATGGCCATTCCCGGCGTAGCGAACGTCGCAATCTGGGGCCAGCGCGACCGTCAAATCCAGGTGCTCGTTGACCCCCAACAACTACGCACTCATGAAATCACCATCGACGAGGTGATTCGTGCGGCGCATGACGCCACGGCAATTGGCGGCGGCGGCTTTCTTGATCTGCCCAATCAACGCCTGTCTGTTTCACATGTTTCATCTGTTCATAAGCCGCAAGATCTCGCGCATGTGCCGGTGACGGCACGCAATGGCGCGCCGCTCACTCTCGGCAATGTTGCCCAACTCGTGGAGGGATTTCCACCGCCTATCGGCGACGCTGTCATCAATGACGGCCCCGGCTTGTTGCTCATTGTCGAAAAACAACCCTGGGGCAATACCCTTGAAGTAACACACAAAGTCGAGACGGCGCTTGAGGCGCTGCGCCCGGGGCTTTCGGCTCTCGAAATCGACCCAACGATCTTCCGTCCGGCAACGTTTATCGAAATGTCGCTGCAGAACCTCAATCGCGCCATGTTGCTTGGGTGTTTGCTGGTGATTGCCGTGCTGGCATTTTTTCTCAATGATTGGCGCACGGCGCTAATCAGTGTGCTGGCCATTCCCACCTCGTTGCTCGCGGCAGCGCTCATTTTACACTACCAGGGCGGCACGATCAACACCATGGTGCTGGCTGGCCTGGTGATCGCGCTGGGCGAAGTCGTCGACGACGCCATCATCGACGTGGAAAACATCATGCGTCGCCTGCATCTCAACCGTGAAGCGGAAAATCCGCTGTCGCCGTTTCACGTCGTTCTCAACGCCTCCCTCGAAGTGCGTAGCGCGGTGGTTTATGGCAGCGTTATCGTCGCGCTGGTGTTATTGCCGGTATTCCTGCTCGAGGGTTTGTCCGGCTCATTCTTCCGGCCCCTGGCTTTTTCTTATGTTCTGGCTATTCTAGCGTCCTTGTTTGTTGCTCTAACGCTGACGCCGGCGCTCGCCCTGCTGCTGTTGCCACAGGCGAGCCATACCCGGAAGGAAGCGCCGCTGGTGCGCTGGCTCAAACGGCATTATGAAAAAATTTTGCCACAATTGCTCAATCAACCCAAACGCGTCACCAGCATGCTGGCGGTGATGATCGTCATGGCGCTGCTGGCATTTCCCTTCCTGGGTGAGGAATTCCTGCCCCACTTTAAAGAATATGATTTTCTGATGCACTGGGTCGAAAAGCCCGGCACCTCGCTCACCGCAATGCAGCGCATTACCGAACGCGCCAGCAAAGAGTTACGCGCGATTCCCGGCGTGCGCAATTTTGGCGCCCATCTCGGTCGCGCCGAAGTAGCCGATGAAGTCGTCGGTCCGAATTTTACCGAGCTGTGGATCAGCCTGGATCCGGAAGTGGATTACGAGCCTACGGTGGCAAAAATTCAAAAAGTTGTTGACGGCTATCCCGGCTTGTACCGCGATGTCCTAACCTATTTGCGCGAACGCATCAAAGAAGTTCTCACCGGCGCCAGCGCCACACTCGTCGTGCGCATTTATGGCGAAAATCTCGACATGTTACGGGAACACGCCGAAGCCGTTAAAGCTGCCATTTCCGGCGTCGAGGGTGTAATCGACTTGAAAGTGCAACCCCAAATTCTCGTACCCCAAGTGGAAGTGCGCATCCGGCCAGAAGCCGCAACGCAATTCGGCCTGACACCCGGCGAAGTACGGCGTGCCGCAACCGTTTTGGTGAAAGGTGTCAGCGTTGGCGAATTTTATGAAGAACAAAAAGTTTTTGAGGTGGCTGTGTGGGGCGAGCCTGGCACGCGCAATGACGTCGAGGCCATTCGCAATTTACGGATTGCCACGCCCAGCGGCGGCCTCATTCCGCTGCGCGAAGTGGCCGATATCATTATCGCGCCAACGCCAAACCAAATCACGCGCGAGGCAGCGTCGCGCTACACCGAAGTGACGTGCAACGTACGCGGCCGCGATCTCGGCAGCGTGGCGCAGGATATTGAAACGAAGGTTCGCGGTATTCACTTTGAGCGCGGCTATCATCCTGAATTTCTCGGCGAGTATGCCGCGCAGCAAGCCTCAAAGAATCGCATCTTCGTGCTAGCGTTATTGTCGATCATTGGCATTCTGTTAATCTTGCACGCGGATTTTGGCTCGCTGCGCCTGGCGCTGTTGGTACTCCTAAGCTTGCCGTTTGCGTTGGTCGGCAGCATCATCAGTGTGATCCTCACTGGCGGCGTGCTCTCTCTTGGGTCATTGGTGGGATTCGTCACCGTGCTCGGCATTGCCGCGCGCAACGGCATCATGCTCATCAGCCACTATCGCCATCTCCAACAAAAAGAAGGCCAACCGTTCGGGTTCGATTTGATTATGCGCGGCGCACAGGAACGGCTTGCACCAATCCTAATGACCGCGCTTGCTGCGGCGCTTGCTTTGTTGCCGATCGTACTCGGGGGAAACCGGCCAGGTCATGAAATCGAGCATCCCATGGCAGTCGTCATTCTCGGCGGCCTGGCCAGCTCAACCGTGTTGAATCTTTTTGTGATGCCGGTGTTGTATTGGAGGGTTGCCTCAAAAGAATAATTTCCGGCGGACAGAAAAACCCAGCGAAGGCAAGAAACATGAGCAGTCGGCTTCTTCAATCCGTGATATGAACTTGAATTCCCATAACGGCAATCGTGCGTCTTTCTTCATCAACATGCCCAATTCTTCCCACAGCCTCAATTATCTGCGCTAGCTGTGGCTTGTCTTTGAGTTGTGCAGTTTTCCTGCTGACAGCTTAGACGCGAAGATACCTTCTTCCCGACAGGTTCCTTCGAGGTTGATCATCATCTCGGCCTTGGATATCATCAATGCTTTTAATTGGAAAACCTTCTCTGAAGGGTTGTACCGGCATAGAATGCAATATGAAAACGGAATCGATTTTATCCCTCTACGAAAGCGAAGGGTTGCGCGCAATTGCCCTCATGCTCGAGCGCACCAGGGTGAATGCCAGAAAGCCGAACAGCATACCGATGAAACTCCCTGCGACGACATCACGAAGGCCGTGCATGCACAGCACGACTCTCGAAAAAGCCACGCATGCGGCCCATGGCAGCAGCAGAAAAAACAATCGGCGTCGCGGCGTTGACGCCAAAGTCAAGCCCATCGCCAAAAAGAAGCTCGCAAAGAACATCGACGCGAAAGCATGCCCGGAGGGAAAGGAATGGCCCACGGTGACAATCCAGTGTTCCCGAATCAAACGATGCAACACCAGCGGTGGCGGCTCCGCCTCCAGCACCTTGCGCAAATGTCTGCGGCGCTCATTCTTCTCGAGTTTATAAAACTCATCGGCCGTCATTTTCAGCGGCCCGGAGCCGTCACCGCCGGAGAGATACACAATATTCGGCCGGGGGTGCTTGAACTTAGGTTTGAGCACATACTCGTTGAGCGCCGCGCCGCCACAAGCCAAAAGCAGCAAAAAACCGGCAACAACAACGGTTTCAACCAATCGTTGCCTCCCGGACATTCCCGCACGAGAAATCAACAAAACAAGCAGGACAATGCCGACAATCGCGGCGCCCGTGGTTCCTCCTGTTTCAGTGATAAAGTAAGCGCACAACGCAAACCATGAGTCGAGATCAAAATGGGGTGCCTTCATTGCACCCCAATTCGGAATCATGAGAATGATGAGTGGAAATGCTTGAGTTGCTAACATTGGTAAGGCGGGATTTGCAGCCCCGCAGCGATGCTGCGCGAAATCTTTGCTTGGTGGGTTGTTGGCGTGACTGGTATGTTGAATTAGAAAGACCACGTCACTCCGACGCGATTCAACCCAATATAAGGACTTGCCGACCAACCTTTGGCCTGCTGCTTTTGCCGGTTCACGAGCGTGCATCCAACCCAATAGCCGATGGCACTTCCCAGTACCACATCTGCTCCCCAATGCCTGTGCGTATCAAGACGTTGCATTGCGACGGAAATCGCGACCGTGTAACATGGGATTTCCACCCACCATGAATCATATTGTTTCGCCAGCACCGTCATCAGGGCAAACGCCCCAGTAGCATGTCCGGAGGGAAATGATCTTCTTTCCTCCGCGCCGGGAAATTTAAACCACGCAAATGCCGAAGGTCCATTGCCAGTATAAGGGCGCGCCCGGCCAGAAATTTTTTTCCCAAGCTGAGTTATAGCACCAGCGATCAAGAAAGATTCTATCATCAACCGATTTGTTGTGGTGAGCTTTTTGTCCTTGAAAATCAAACCGCCTGCCAGCATGGGAAATGACAAACCGGCTAGAACATATTCCGCAGAAAGCTTGTCATAAGCCTCACCAATTTGAGCCAGCTCGCTTGCCGGTTTGACATAAAAATCATCTCGTTCAATAAAATCTTGATCAATGTTTTTGTCCAGCGAGATCACAAAGACAGTGGTTGTGGCTGTGAGAACGAGAAGCGTCAATACATCTTTTTGCTTGAAGCGCAAGGGTGAGGTAAAAACGTGCGATACATCTTCGCCCACCGTCGCGGCAAATGACCTGAGGGCATTCTTTTGATTTGCCGGATACAATTCTTGTGTGTAGCTGGGCTTTTGCCCTGCCAGAATGCTGCAGCAAAACATGATTGCAGCAAATCGCCCAAGCTCATTTGGTCGTAAGCCTGGAAGGATCATGGGAAACTCTCCCCTTTGTCCACGTATGCGCATATTCAATCTTGCCTTCTGCGTTGATGAACTGTACATGAAACTCCACCGAAGAAATGCGAAACCAGGCAAAGCCCAAATTGGTTGCAGCGAAAATCGTCATGTCGCCATAACTCGTGTCGCGACTTTTACCGCCGGTGCCGGAGACGATGTAGAATACACCGTTCAACGGCCCGAGCAACTGGCGATCGTGATCATGGCCGGCAAGGTAGGCATCCACGTGGTATTTTTCCAAAATCGGTTGCACGTGTTCGATCATCGCTCTGACGTTGCCATGTTTGCCGTATGAATATAACGGGTGATGCCCGTAAACGATCTTCCACGTTGCGGTGGAGGCGCTCAACTCACGGTCGAGCCATGAGAGTTGTGCCGCGTCGTGATCGTCGCGCTGTTTGATTTGTTGCGAATCCAACACAAAGAACTGAACGGAGGAGTTGCCGTCAATGTTCCTCGAGAAGGTATAATAGTTGTGCGGCATCCGCCATTTGTCGCTCCTTTTGCTGTATTCCACCTGATGCCAGGCATTGTCATTGTGATAATCATGATTGCCGAGCGAGGCGTAAAAGGGAACGTTGAGATAAGGCAAATTATACATGTTTTCGAACTTCTCGAGCCATTGGATGTCGTTAACCGACGTCACACCGTCGTTATAGAAATTGTCGCCCAGCGTAATCACAAAATGAAGAGAATCGTTTTGCGCCTTCTCGTGCATCAACTCGGCAACGTGTCTTTGGTCTTCACCGCCCTTACCCTGATCTCCAATGGCAATGAAATAGACGTACTTTTCTTCGGGATTCCGCGCGGGAATGGAAAATTCTGGCACAGGCTTGGGATTTAGAACTCGCTTAGGCTGCTTAACCTCAGAGAAACCGCAAGCCAAGGCCAAACAACAGATACCAACCAAAACAAGGCCACGTGGCAAAATCTTCGTGATGCAATCGTGCATAGTGTCTTCATCCTTGAAGGTTCATACATTCTCTCTTATGCATTTTGACATTCAAGTTCGACAAGGCTAGACCGTGGCATCTGCTGTAGTAAAGTCAGAGCCAAGCCGTGGCTAAACAAATACGTATTACCGATTTTGATCGTCAAAATTCATCAGGTAAAACCAGGCCAGGTTGAATCGATGTATTACTCATTCCTTTTTTAGCGGAAGACCATCTCTCAACAGCGCTTACTCCAACGTGATATAACGCTCGAGCCGTGCGACTTCCTTGGCGTTCCAATATTTACCCATTTCACGGCGGAACTGTTCGATGTTTTTGTAGGGCCGATACTCTTTGAACTCGTGCAACACACGTTTTCCGCTGCCGGGAATGCTCAGAATATCTTCGTCACTGGCCGTGTTCAGATTGATCGGCACGAAAACATATTGTTCAAGACGGGCCACTTCCTTTTCGTCCACGTATTTTCCGATTTCTTTACGAAATTGCGTGAACGACTTGAAGGGCCTGTATTCTTCAAATTCGTGCGCGAGGCGTTTTCCCACACCCGGAATCATCAGGATCTCCGCCTCCGGGGCCGTATTTAGGTTAAGATGGAGGAAAAGCTTTCCATACAATATCGTCAATTGCTCTGGCTTGAGTGATTTGCTCAAGAAGGCATTCAAGTCCGTCATGCTCAAAAAAGGCCGGTTTTCCACCAGGCTTTTCACCAGCTCTGCATTCATATGCGGCAGCGCAAGCAATTCCTTTTCTCCGGCAATGTTGGGATCGAGCAAACCCTGCTGGCGTCCGAGTTGGGCATCGGCGTTGCCGGCCAGAAGCAGAGACGCAAGTGCAATTCTAACGAACAATTTGAGCAGCTTCATGTCACTCTCCGTTTGTTGTTGGTTCACTTTTTTGAGCCGTTTTGAGGAGCACAGGATGTCGGTACGTGAAGGCCAAGCCCAACAAACCCAGTTGCAGCATCATTCCGGGCGCCAGCACCGGAGGCACAGTTGCGCCGGTGAGGGCCTCGCGAAACAGTTCCAGCCCGCTAAGTGAAGGATTTATTTCCAATTTGAATTCGATCTTGGCTTGATAATGCTGGCCAACCCCGACAAAACCGCTCAAAATAAAGAGCAACATCAACACTTGAAAAACTTTGATGCTGGTCACATTTTCTACAACTGCATGAAAGACGAGCGCGACGAGGCTGGCAGCGATAAGGACCAAAGGTAACAATTGCCAAAAACTTTCAACATGACCCACCAACAATAATTCCGCCCCGACACTAAATGTTCCAAAAAGAAAGATCAATAAAACCAATTTGCGCATGACTGACATGCTCGTTTGTACTTTTCGAAGGTGATTGCAGAAAGGAATAGCTGGAGCCGACGTTAGGGCCGTAAGATCTCAAAGTAAGCCGTGTCCGCAACGGCTGATCCGAACACACCAATGCCGTCGCCTTCGATATGAAATGCCGGCTCATGGTAGTTTCCATCGATGCCTTGCAGTAATTCATGCGTTATCTGAAAATCTCGGAAGTTGCGATCGGCGGCGTAGATAATCACACGATACCTGCTATAAAAGAAAGTAAACAAGGAAAGAATTTCGGTGTTCGATATGCCCGGCGTCAATGGCCGGTCCTGCAGCCAGTAGTACAGATACTTGTATTCTTCAAAATCTGTGTACACGTCTTCTGCCGTAAGCTCTCGAAACGGGTTATCATAAATAAATCTCGAGGTATCGGCCTCGAGTGCGACCAGTGAAACAAGGTAATATCCCGTGCCCGGCGACCGCTCGAACACGACATTGAAATTGACAAGATTCCCCTGGGCATCGCGCTGGCGATAGACCATACTTCCCAACCGTGAACTCTCTTCTAAGATTTTAAACCCGGCGTTGGGAACTGTGGTCGTAGCGCTCGCATGCAACGTCCGGCCGTCAATGCTGGCATCGGCGTTGAGCGTATAGGTGGTATTGTAGTCGACATTAAACTGCGCTTCGTAGGCCCGGGTTTGCGGATTATAAAGCAGCGTGTGCCTGTACCCAGCGCCATCTGTTATCGTAACACTGGCGTTCGTTAGTGGAATCTCGGCAGGATCGATGACGACATTCACTGGAAAATTTCTGCTCAGCTTAACCTGAGGGACTTGACCGGGTATGAGGATGCCTTGAATAGCAATCTTGGGCTGATATGACGCTTCTGTGATAGAGAGTCTGCCTTCCCCACATGCCATAAGCATCATCAAAACTATAGTGAACAATCTGTTCATGTTATTCACTCATAATAAAAGGCAAAACCATCGATTTCAAATGAAGTTTTACATCCTCTTGCGGTTAAGTGTTTTGCTTTTTCACTAAAATTTGAAATTCACGCCGAGCGTCGGCAAAATCGGAAACATCGCAATCGGATCAATAACCGGGCTCAGGATTGCACCGGAACTGGCGGGGACAGCGTCGTAATCGACAAACCAGACATTCTTGCGGTAGCCCACATTAAAAATTTGGAGATACGGCAGCATCGTCCAGTTTTTGTAATGCTTTTCGTAAGTGATACTCACATCAAGCCGGATATACGGCGGCAGGCGAAAGCCGTTGATCACACTGGGAAAAACTTCGGGACTCACAAAGTCCCAATCCGGTGCCGTGCTCACAAAATAATGCGAGCCGGGAAGAGTAATGGGTTGCCCGCTGGTGTAAACAAAAATGGCTCCGACTCGCCAATTGGTTTTATGCTGCACCGGATCCTGCTTGCGCAGCCAGCGCTTGAAATTTTTCCAATCGATATTACCAACCACATTCAGCACATGCGCGCGATCGTGGCGCGGGGCAAAAGCGTTGCCTTGATTAATGCGGTCAAACGTGTACCGCGTCCGGGCGAGGCTGTAACTCAACCAGCCGGTGAAGACGCCCTGATCTTTGCGCAACAAAAATTCAATGCCCTTGCTGTTGCCGTCACCGCGATGAAAGATTGCCTGGGTTTGGGTATAGATCGGAACGTCGCCATCAAACCTCTGCGGCGTGATGTCTACTTTGTAATTCTCATTGAAAGCATAAACATTCTGATAGCCTTTGTAATAAATCTCGATTTCGGCTTGATAGCCGGTGGAAAAATTTTTGCTGATTCCCCCAATGACATGTTGCGCGGAGGATTCTTTTAGCGCGCGGTCCGAAGCGACCCAGTTATCCGCAATGAACGTCCGCGGAACTCGGTGCAGATATTGATAATATATGCCGCCCGCGGCCTTCACATTAAACGAATCCGTGAGCCGATACTTTGCAGCAAAACGCGGCGACCAATTTCTGAAATTCTTCTCGCCGTCAAAAAAGTCGTAGCGCATGCCGGTCACGAAATCCCACCGTATGGAGGGTTGCCAATTGCCGGAAAAATAGGCCGCATAGTGTTTTGGCTTGTGGTCGATGTCGATAATGCCGCTTTGGGTTTGGTGTTTGTAAACGAGATGGAGATTTTTTTGCTCAAACCCAAAGTCCGCCTGAAACACTTTTGAAAGATGATACTCGAAATCGCCCTTGCAAGAAATGTCGGAGATATAATTTTTTTCTGTGAAAACGAAGTCAAACAGTTGACTGAAGTCGGCGTTGGAATCGAACCGGCTGCCGGTTATCCAAAAATTGGCAAACAACTGTGGTGAAAAAATGCGCGTCCAACGCATGCTACCGGTGCGATTGCCCCAATCATATTTTAGCGCTGCCTGATCCCGAACTTTTTTATTGAACGTGTAATTCAAATTGTCCGTACTGCCGTAGCCGCTGATCGTTAATTTGTTTTTACTGTTGAGATCAAAGAACGCCTTGACATTGCCGTCGAGAAAATAATAATCCGGAACTTCTTCGACAAACTTGGCAACGGTTTGATCAAAATAAGTTCGCCGCAACGAACCCGACAGCGACCCGGCATTGCCAAGCGGCATCTGCACCGTGGTTTTGGCGCTCAGCAGACTAATGGAGCCGGTTGCTTCAAAACGCTCGCGATTGCCATCGAGATTCGTCACGCTCAGAACGGAAGAGAGACGCCCGCCATATTTGGCGCTAAATCCGCCTTTGGAAAGCTCGATCTGCTTGATGGCATCCGTGTTGAACGTGGAGAAAACGCCAAACGCATGCTCGGGATTGTAAACATCCGTGCCGTCCATCAAATACAGGTTTTGATCTGGCGTGCCGCCGCGCACGTATAGCGCGGAGGAAAAATCCGACACCGGCATGATGCCCGGCAATGTTTGCAGCGAACGCAGCAGGTCGGTTTCCACCACTTGCGGAATCTGTTCGATTTGTCGCAGTGAAATCTCAAGCGTTGAAAGCTCGCGTTCGTACAACCTCCGCGCACCGGGAATCGAATCCCCGGAAATGACGACGCCTTCGGCGACGATGCTTTCGGCTTGCAGGCTCACGGTGATCGTCTTCACCTCACCATCCGCCAGTGAGACTTCTTGTTTATACGGCTGATATCCGATATGGCGAACAATGACGGTATAAGTACCAACTAGGATCTGCGGAATAACGTAATAGCCGCTGAGATTCGTGCTGCTGCCGATTTTGGTTTTATCCAAATAAACATTCGCACCTATCAGCGCTTCACCGTTGGCTGCGTCGTAAACAAATCCATGAATGGTCGCATTTTGCCGATCCTGACCCAATACGAATGAACCCTGGGCAATGAGCACGCACACCAGTATGACAAGCCTTTTCAACATACCTTTCTCTTCAGCTAAAAACGAGCAGAGGCATTTTCCGCACGACGGCGCTGCTGGTTGCCCGCCTCTCCGGCGAAGAAATGTTGTTGATCGCGAGTTGCTCGAGGTTATCCGCAATGCTAGCCGATCAAGGCTTGCTCTCCGGCTTAACGCGCTCATCGACTCTCCACCGGTGGCCTTTTTCTTTGAAGTCCCCATGATATTGCCCAAAGCTATTGGCCTTTTCTTTGTCGTCGAGCCATTTGCTCAGGACATATTCGTTGCCGGCATGGGCTTGTTTCTCGATGCACACAGCGCGATATTGTATTTGTTTACCCTCTGCCGCCGGCGCAACCGAGGCGCCATTTGCTGAAACAGAAGGTTGTGCAGCTTCTTCCGTTTTTTCTGAGGAGCTGCAGCCGAGGAATACCCCAAGCATGAGGGCGAGCAAAAAAGCTAAGTAAAATGGCTTGCGCATAATGAATTTCCTTGCAATAAAAAGCTGGAAAATACGCTGCTAATTTTGACGAATAATTTCCAACGGCAATTTCCAAATGGCCCTTTAGTGACATCACCACCACAGCCCACCGTCGGCATACTCCCACAGCAAGAATCCGACGAGACGATAGTCAAACGGCCGTTCGCTGCTCACCGGAATTTGACTGCCGAATGAAACGGCAATATGGCCGCGGCGGACTAGGCCGTAATAAAACTGCGGCGTGATAAACAATTCCGTCTTGCCGGATTCGGCCGCAGTGATGCCATTGAATTCGAGCATGGGGATCAGTCCCTTTTTCTCTTTGGTCAATGGCAGGGTGAAGGCAAGATTGTATAGCAACTCATTTTCGCCGGCCTCCGATTCTATTGGCGCTTCGAACTTCACGCTGGATTGAATATAAAAGCCATCAAACCCTTTGCCGGCAGCCAGAAAGGGAGCAAGCTTCCACGTTCCGTTGCCAGTACCAATATCAGATTTTCCGGTGGGCACGGCTGCTTCAAGTCCGCCGCTGAGGATGAATTGTGACATGGGGCGATGGGCAAGCACGTGTTTCACGCTCACTTCAACATCGCCGATGCCCGAAGACGAAGCCGGGCCGGATTCCGTGGTGAACGGCACAGCGACTTCCCACTGACCCTTTCGGCCCAGACGCCTCTCGTAGACTAACTTGGTAACCGTCGACGTCTCAGTGTCATTGGTATAGGTTGGAATCAGCAACGCCTCATTTTCAGGAAAAGCTTTGGAGGTGATCTGCGGCCGCCGAAAATTCAACTCACCCTGGGGCCAGCCTTCGTCAACGCAAAACGTCTTCAAATAATCGATAATCGTGTCGATCTGCGCCGCGGTTAAAACCTCGCCATACGCGGGCATGCTCATGGAAAGGCCGCGCGCCTCGCCCCCGCGCGTAATCACGGCGGCCCAATCACGCCTAGGCTCGCGCGAATTAAAGCTGCAATCGGTCAAATCCGGAGGCGGTGGATCAAGCTTCACGCCTTCAACATTGCCCTTGCCATCAAAACCGTGACAACTTGCACAGCCGGCATATTCTTCATACAAAAATTTGCCGCGCGAACTGCTGCTTTGACGATCTTCCTGAGCTTCACAAAGACCAATCGGTAACACCACTGCAAAAGAGGCCATGAGTCGATAAAGAACTTGCATCGGCGATATCCCTCAGTCTGTTTCAGCCGTCGTAAACCAGGTTTCAATAATCGATACGTTGCCATCCTCTGCTACCGTTCCGAGACCCAGCGTGTACTGATTGCCCGGAACGAGAAAACCGTCGGGCACAGCAAGCTTAGACACATTTCCGTCCAGCCTTGCCGTGAATTCTACCTGCAGTTCGTCTTGTTCGATATAGATGATATAAGCCGCAACGTTCTTAATCGGCGCCCAGGCGATCACGAGGTTTTTAACCGGCACACCCTCCGCTTCGGCTTTGGGTTGAACAAATGATGTCGTTGCCGGCAGGGTGTGATGCAGCGTCGCTTTGCCCTGCAATTTGACGCCGGCAGCGGTTTCACCGGCAAACGTATAAACACCCTCCGGATAAGCGGCTTTCAAACCTTTGACATCCTTGGGTTCGGGTGATTCAAAACGAAACTGTCGTATTCCCAAGGTGGAAGCATCGGGCGCGGTGAAATTGACGACCGTGCGGCCGTCCGGAGAAACGATCGCGAGTTTCGCCAGCCCTTCATCACCGCCCTTGACTTCGAACACGACTTCGACATCCTCGTCCGTAGCATTTTGTTCGAAGTGAACACTCGCAACGGTAAAGGATTCAGGCGGATTGGACGCGCTACCGACGTTTGCCAAAACCAAACCGTAAGCACCCAAAAAAAGAGCAGCTCCCTTAAGCCTCCACAATCGTTTTTTCATCTCGACTCCTTGATTCTTGCTAGGCAAAATAATTCACTAGCACGATGAGTAAAATGGTTTGATATTGAATCATTTTGCCGGCGACTCTAATGCACCGAAAACATGAGGCCGATTTCCGGCGCAAAATCTGTCGCTTTTGAAGTAATACCAAAGCCGCTATTGACTTTGAGTACCACAACCCGACTGAAATGCGCCTGAATCTCGGGAATCAAAAAGACTTCATCTTCGGTGCCTTCCAGCATCAAGAATACGCGGAAATTATCGGATACTCGTTTTAGATACTCAATGGCATACTCGCCAGGGCCGGCGGCCTTCTCTGCCGCCGCATACTCCACTGCCGCGCGCAGCGTAATCGTACCCCAACGGAATCCTTTGATCAAGCCCGAGCCGAATTTGAATTCCCAGTCGCTGGTTCCGATAAGACTATACTTTTCCGCGGTCGGGAAAACCGTTTCGAAATAACTGATAAATTCGGGCGTGTTGGGCCGCTCACGATTCCAGCGATAACGAATTTGCCCTTCCACATCGCCCAGCCCCGATTTCTCAAGCCTCGCCGGCATGGCGGAGGGATCCTGCGGAGATTTGTCGAGCGTGGCGGAAATCGCCGCCATTTCAAATTCAACGGCCAGCTTATTCGAGAGACCATAGGCCCAAAAAATCAAACCTTCATTGGCGCGAAAACGGCCGCGAAAATCTTCATTCAAACCGTAACCCAACTCTGCAGGTTTATACTCTGCGTTTTTGTCGCTATAGTATTCATAAAAAGGATAGATTTTCAATTCGCCTTTTTCGATGTAGGTGCCAAATTGTGACAACGGCATTCCCGGGCCGCGATCACGCAAGTATCGCGGCAATACTTCCTGGGAAAAGCCGACAATGGGTTGCACAACGATGGCGGTCGTGATCAGCGCAAACACAATCTTTTTGCGTTTCATCTGTTATCTCCGAATGGCCTCTAGCTTATAGTGTTTTTCATTTGGATGAACAGGCTTTATAGCTCCCGCCCTCATGTGCGCGGCTATCGAAGCCAATAAATTCGCGGTCGCAACAAGCCCCCCCCCACGAGGGGGAGGACTACGAATGCTGCACACACCGGTGAAAAAGGTTATAATTCAAGTGCGCTGCAATGGCCCATCACGAAGCAGATGCAATCAGCGCCCACCCTCTGGGCGCTCGGAAGATTTGGGCAAAATAAAAAGGAAAGCCTGCTTGACTTTCCTTCTGCGAGCGCAATTTTTCTTCAAAGCCCTGGCCCGCAACCGCCGTCTAACGGGCTGAGTTAGAACGATCTTGTGTTTTCATGTCGCCGTCGACCAATTCGATGCGCTTGACTTCCACTTCCATCGATCTTAACCACTCTTTCTCAACCTTACCTGCAATCCTGATTTTGGTGCTGGGGGTCACCTTGCGGCCCTTCCACTTATCCTTGTCGATTTCGACCTCAATCTCTCCGCTTTGATCGCGAAAGACATACTTCTCTTCGCGGACTTGCTTCACAATGTATCCTTCCAGAGTGAACCAGGCATTATCATCCATTTGTTTTATGGCGGCAACGGTTTGCACGTTGGTCGAATCGCTCACGAATTGGCTCGCAGCGGTCTGCGACAAACCGAACATAACCCCAACAAACAGGAATACGCCAAGCTTGTTCATGTCGCTCCTCCTTTTTCTGTGAAACATTACTTTTGCGATCAACCGGCTAGAGTTTTAACAACTTGAGGATGGCATTTACCACAAACACTCCGGCGGCGATCAAGCCCGCATCCATCGCGGTGGCAGGTGTATCTAACATGCCGGCGTCAAACCATTCCTTTGCTTGCAGCACCACAAAGCCCACAACTGCTATCTTCACGGACATGAGGATCAGACTACTCCATCCAGCAGCAGAAGCGTCAGTTTTTGACAATGTTTTTGCTGTTTCCATCGCTTTCTCCAATTCTCCCATTAGTACTTTTTTACAATCGTCTCAGAAGGTGGTTTATCCAAGTACTTTGCCGGGCTTAAAACCAATTGATCAAAGCCCACGCCTTCCATGCCGGCCTGCATGCGCACAGTGATATCGCCGTTGATTTTGAAGGTGATTAACGACTCGGAGGCGGATTTGGCGCCTTCCAGATCACAGCTTACCCAAGCCCAGCCCTGCTTGGTCGGGCCTTGCGCGGTCAAATAACTTTTCGTGCCGGGTTTAAAAACCGGGGCGCCCGTTTTATCCACCGCATCCGAGAATTGCACCCAGAATTTATTCGCCTGCGAGACGCCCTTGGGCGCGCCGATTTTCATGTGAATCCAGCAGCGATAAGCGACGCCGCTTTGAACTTTGATCTTGAACTTTACGTGAGGATCGCTCTCCGGAGGAGGATCCAAATTCCCGCCGGTGTTGGGCGTTCCAGCCAGCTTGCCGCCGGGTGAAGCCGGGTCTTCCCAAAAATCAAATTCCGATAGCGCGCTCTCCGGCAGATCAGAAGCATAAATGACGACATCCGGCGCTGCGCCGTTCGCCTTCTTTTCTTGCGTTTCGACGCTTTTTGCAGTGGCAAGCGCCCTAGCGGATTTGTCGCTGAATCCCAACATCAGACAAAAAACAGTTAAAAAAAGTGTTACTCCAGCCAACATCTGCAATCGTTTTGCCATTTTGACTCCTTTACACATATCGCTTGCATTACACTTGAATTCGTACAGCCTATTATTTCTCCGACAACAAGTCAATGCTCTTGGTTTCGCCTACCTGCAAGCCTCCAACGCGATCGAGGAGCTTCTGATAGTCTTCATCGCTCGGCTTGTATTCAATGACCACTTTAGCGGTCAGACCGCTTGCTCCGGTGGCGCGATGTACGACTTTGAGCGTACCATCATCCTGCATGGTGATCGTACCGATCGAGCCTTGCGCTTGGCCGCTCACTTCTGTTTTGCTTCCAACGAGGTCTTCCCCAGCCGGGCTGAATGCATCATTGAATAGATTCGACGCTCCGACGGTCACAACTTGCGCGCCGTCCTCCGGGCCTTCCACTAAAACCGCACGCTCGCCGTCAATGTATTCGACGCTGACACGTTCTCGCACGAAAACCAGCGAATCCGGACTTTTGAACACCCAGGCACGGCCCTGTTGATCATAAACCACCGCAGCGGTGGGAACAATCTTGCGCAATTGCCCGGATATTTTCTCCTCACGAGCCGGCGCTGTTGCAATACCAAGCTCCGCCGCCCGTTTCGCAGTCAACCGCACACGGTGCAACGCTTGCCCGGTATACTCAATTTTGGCGTACTTGTCAAGATCAGGCGGGGCTTCAGCCTTTTGTTGACACGCGAAAAGCTGCAATCCCAAGAGAACCGTTACCAGCAGAATCATCCATCGTTGACGGCGCTGCATCCTTGCCTCCATGAATTCAGGCCATGCACATTTAACGGCAGAGAGATACTCTTTGAGCAAAACAGGTGGCACAATATGAGTGAAATTTTTAGCACAAAAGCAAAAACTTTAATCGCGAGGCGCAAAGAATTCGACAACTATTTCCTGGCGTTCTTTGCGCCTTGGCGGTTTTTCAGCGGCAAGAAGCAATCGCTGCTGCTTTGAGAGCTGGCATTTTTAGGATTCTTCCGGCGACTCGCCCATGTCGATTTTCCGACGCCGCATGCGGTACAAAAGCACGATACCCAAAATCAACACAACCGGGCCTCCAATCGCATAGGGCAGCACACCGCCGGGATTGAGTTTGGTAAACGGCGTGACAATCAGGTGAATGCCCGAACTGGCTACCGGCAGACTGGTGGCATCCTGGCCCGGCGGTTCCGGTATAACGACCATATAAATCAAATAATCGCCATCCAGAATCGCATTGACGCGCCAGGAATGGGTGGCGGACTGGCCTGCGGCAAGGCCATCGACGTATTGCGTTCGTTGCGGCGACCAATCTTCCGGATCAACGATATCGCCAGCAGCATCAAGATTGATGATGTTCATCGCCAAACACAGTGGTGCAGAAGTCTCCGTGCCGTTGTTGGTCACGGTGGTGTTGTAAATAATGTGATCGCCCGCTTTCACCGTTTGGTGTTCCATGTCAATAGTAATCTGCAAATCCTGGTGAAGCACGGATGATTCTTGTGCTGCGACCGGCGCCGCGCTCCACACGAGCATCATGCCGGCAAGCGCAGACACGCCAATAAGACGGCCCATCTTCGTCCAAAACTTGCCGGCCTTTCCACCTTCGAGGCGGAGACCTGGAGCGGCCCAGAGAAACAGCAAACCATAGAGCAAGAGGGCCAACAGCGCGGGCGCGACCAGCCAAGGCCACCACTCTTCGAATGTGCGGTTGTTTACCAGAATCTTCGAAAGAAAATGATTCGTGGAGGCAATCGGATTTACCTGTTGCAGCAGCGATCCCATTTGGCCGGTTTGTGCACGGCCCGGCAATTGAGACGGAAGCAGAAAAAGAACATACAAACCCAATCCGGTAAACAAACTGGTTTTGTTGGAGTTGGACCAGAAACTCGCCAGCATGCCCATCGCCGTAAACGCAGGCGCCAAAAGGGTGCCGGTCAGCGCGCCCCACGGCACGGCAGCAGCAAAAACTTCATTACCCTGTGAGAGAACCTTCATGTAGGGAATGGCTATTAGATAAGCAACCGGCCAGGGCGAAACACCGGCGAGAAACTTGCCGATGACGATCTGCCGGCGGCTTGTCGGCGTAAGCAACAGCGACTCAAGCGTTGCACGTTCCCGCTCGCCGCTGATGCTGTCTGCGCCAATAATCAAGCTGATGAACAAGCCCACAGCAATTGCGGCTTTCAGTGTTTCATAAGTCATTTCCTGCGGGGGAATAAGGCTTAATTCACTGTTGCTTGCCATCACATAAGTCATAATGCCCAACAAGATGCTAAAAATAAGCAGGAGAACCGGAGCTTTTCCTCCCATCCACAGTTCATTAAGTTCTCTGACGAACACGAGCCACCAGGTCGGCGACCCGGAACCCGATGTTTCTGTGGAATTCATGTTACTTTTGTTACTCATGCCATCGCCTCCTCGGTTAAGTGCAGAAAGACGTCTTGCAAGCGGCTGCGCTCAGCTTCAAAATTTAAAATCGGAATTTCAGCGCGGATCAGCGCTTCCAGAATTCTATTATTGAGATAAGGATTTTCCGTCAAATCAACATCGCCCGACTCTGAAAACGCCACGCGCAACCAACCGCCATCCTCGCTCGCAAGCGTCACGTTTTTGACCTGCGACATTGCGGCTAATATCTTCCGCGCTTCTGCCGCCGAGGCTGCCGGAATTTGAATGCGAATGCCGCTGCCCTGCATCATGCCACCCTTGCCCGAGCGACCGCGCCGGAGAACTTCGTCCACGGTTCCAGAGGCAACCACTTGTCCCATGTTCATGATCAGTACGTCGTCACAAATGCTTTCCACCTCCGGCAAATCATGGCTGCACAAAATGACGCCGACGTTACGTTCGCGCGCAATGTGTTCGATCAGATCGAGCAACTCTTTTTGGCCGCGCGGATCGAGACCCAATGTCGGCTCGTCCAGAAAAAGCACGGAAGGATCGTTAACCAGCGTGCGCGCAATGCCCAAGCGTTGCCGCATGCCACGGCTATAGGTGCCGATCAGGGATTTTGAGCGTTTATCCAACCCCACTTCTTCGAGCAGCTCGATGCCGGTAGCTTTGGCCTGCTCTGTGCTTCGCCCATAAAGCCGGCCGAAAAAAATCAGGCATTCCAGTCCGGTCATTTGTTTGTGAAAACCCAAACTCTCCGGCAGCACGCCGATCTTGCGGCGCAACTCTACTGGATTATCAGAGCTGATACCGTTCACCACAAAGTAGCCCGCATCAGGCTCGAGAATCGTCGTGAGGATGCGGATAGCCGTGGTCTTGCCTGCGCCATTGGGGCCGAGAAAGCCCAGAATGCGCCCGGCATTCAAGGAGAATGATAATCCTCTAAGCGCCTCTCGTGGGCCATAGAACTTGCGCAGGTCTTTGGCGAGCAGCACCTCATTCTCGGTGCGCGCAGCTTTGGAGTTATTGCTGTCAAACATAAGTCTCATTCCTCCTTGACGGGTAATACAACGGTTACTATATGCAAAATACCGGTTGCTGGTTTATATAGATTGGTTATAACTGTTCAACAACGAAGTGATTCGTTGCGAGGCGCTGATTCGGGCGTCATGGATTCTTGCCTGGCCTCTCGAAGAGTTTTTGATGGTTAGAAAAAACCGAGAACATGAATTATTCTGACGGGCTTGAGAATTTTTGCCATCGTTTTTCGCGCGTTCAAGAAGGAACAATGCCGGCCGTTTGCTCCAAAAATTACTTCGTCGTAATATAATAAAAAGCCAATAAGAAAGTGTCATGATTGTGTAGTTGAATTGTAAATTACTTGTAAAACCCAACACGAGTTAGCGCGAATAAACGCGAAAGAGTGCTGAGTGTTGATTCGCCTCAACTCTCGGTTTGAAAATATTGCTCTACTCGTTAGCGCCATTTCGTCCTCTGCTCCGCAAAAACGCCCCACGAGGGGGCGTCATGATAATTCAAGGTGGCCATGTCGAGGAGGAGCTTACGGTATCACCTTGAATTTTGCCGTCTTTGCTCTTTCTCGTTTCCATTGCGATCAAAACTTGCGTTAGTCGCGATGCCTTGCACGATTTAGAAATTCACCAGCGCATTGAGGCGCACGCGCATGAACGAGTCGTTCTCAAAGCCGTCAGTTTCCACGGCTTCCAATTCGTTGCGGCGATACCGATACAGCGTCACATTGAGTATCATGTTTTCGTGCGCGACATAATCGACGCCGAGTGTGTGCTGGATATAATTTGTTGTCAGCGTGGTATTGTCATGCGAAAAAGCCGCCAGCACCGCATCGGCTTCGGTCTTCGTAAAGGCGTATTGCAAACGCCAATCGTGTATTTTTGTGGTTTTGCCGAGGTATAATTCGACGTTCAAACCGGCATCCTGTTCTCCCTGGCCGCCATCAACAGCCCCGCGATTCTTGACAAAATTGCCGATGATGCGGAGCGGATACGCCTCGCCAAAACCACGATAATCGAGGGCTGCAATCGCATCAATCAAATCGAAATCTGAGAGATACCCGTCACCCGCCGCGTTCAAGTAATTGCTCCCAATATCACCGGAATTAGCATTGACCAGGCTTTTGATGGTGTAATCATAATAAGCGCCCGTCAAGGTCAGGCTCAGGTTATCGCTGGCATTGAGGGCAAACTGCAATTGCCCGCCCAACATGTAGCTATCCGGCCGGTTGGTTTGCTCGTCAATGACGTAATATACGCCGGTAAGCTTAGGAATGACGGTGGGAGATCCGGCAAAGGTATAGCTCGCGCCAAAGCCCTGCGGATTGACGTCGCCATCCCACACCATTTCAGTCGTGCGGAATGGGTTGGCAAACTTGCCGCCGGTGAGAAAGAGATTTTTATAGGCCAGCTCCATATAAGCACGATCCAGGCTGATGGTAAGATCATTGGCAAAGTCGCCCATTGTGATATCCGTGGTGTTGGGATCATCCGGCGAGCCGGTTGCCAAGCGCGCGCCAAAGTTGAACAGGCCGTTGATCTTTTTGCTCATACTGAAGCGAAAGCGTACTACTTCGCGGTTGCGCGGATCGCGAATATCGGGCAGCGCCCCGGGCTCTTGTTTTGTCGTGGTTTCATGCCGCACGCGAAAATCGCCGGAGAATTTCATCGGGTCTTGCGCTTTTGCAGGAGAGGCCATCGCCAACAGCATTACCATCCCAAGCAGAAGACCGATAGCGCCAAGATCGGGCAGGATCGAAAAGTCTAGATACATCTCGGATGGTGCCAGCATGAAACTGAGTGGGCCGCGTCGCCACATTTTACTCTGACAATTTGTTTTGTGGATATGATCGATCTTTTTCATCTTCTTACCTCCGGGGTTCATGATTCAGGTGATCAGCGGGCTGCAACAGCCACGGTGGTAGCACTGCAATACTCGATAAGTAGTTGCCATTCGAATTTATTGATCGGTCGCCCCTCGCGCTTTCTGTCGTCGGTTGAATGGAAGCTCCTGACGCTGCGACCTCAAGTTTATCGCGCAGCGTTTGACCATTTCTACGCAGGGTGATCCAGGAGGCGAAAATTGAAATCACCAGCACGATGCCAATAATCGCTAGTGAAAGGCCGATGGGAATCTTATAAAAATCGACGATTAACATTTTCACGGCCACAAAGGCCAGAATGATGATGATGCCCGGTTTCAGATATTCAAAAACTCGGGCCATCCCGGCCAGAACAAAATAAAGCGCGCGCAGGCCGAGAATGGCGAAGATGTTCGAAGTGTAAACGATAAAAGGATCCGTAGTGACGGCAAAGATCGCCGGGATAGAATCAAGCGCGAAGATCAAATCCGAGCTTTCGATAACGACGAGAACCACGAGCAAGGGCGTGGCAAAGAAGCCATTTTCCGAACGCATGAAAAAGCGTTCGCCATGATAATGATCGCTCACCGGTATGATGCGCCGCAGAAGCTTCAACGCCCAGCTTTTTCCAGGATCAAAGCTTTCGTCGCCCGGAAGCACCATTTTGATAACGGTGATGGCCAGCAAAGCGCCAAAAACATATGTCATCCAATGAAATTGATTGATCAACGTCACACCGGCGGCGATCAACAATGCACGCATGATGATCGCACCTACAATTCCCCATTTCAATACTCGCGGTTGTTGCATCGGACTGACGTTGAAATAGGTGAAGACCATAATGAACACAAAAATATTGTCCGTACTAAGCGACTTTTCAATCAGAAAACCCGCAAGAAACTCCAGAGCTTTGGCTTTCCCCTCCAAATAAAAAATGCCCAAAGCAAAGAGCAAAGCAGAGGAAATCCAGATGCCGGACCAAATGGCTGCTTCTTTAATCGAAAGCACGTGAGCTTTGCGATTGAGCACTCCGAGATCAAGCATCAACATGCCGGTGATGAAGATGCCAAAAACCGCCCAGAGCAGGGTTTCGTTTGAGATCATGCGCAAAGCACCGGAATTCCGATTCAGAGAGTCAGCGTGGCGATGTCAAATTATGATCGTCCCAGAGTAAAATTGCTCACGCGGCCAGTTTACGGATGCCGCGTTGCCACATTGGCATGAGAGACTCACACCCCATTCCCCCTCTCGTCAGTAGAGAGGGGGATCGGAGTAGAAAGGCATGGCGATGCCTTCTCTATGCCACCTGCGCAGCCGCGGCTTTTGCTTTACTGCGCCCAAACTTCAAGTACAAACTGGGCACGACGAAAATGTTCAGCAACGTCGAAGTGACGATGCCACCCATGATGACAACGGCCATGGGATGCTCAATCTCGTGACCAGGAAGATTGCCGGCAACCACCAAGGGGATGATGGCGAACACCGTAGTCAACGCAGTCATCATGATCGGTGAGATGCGTTCCAATGCACCGCGCAAAACCAGCTTGGGACCAAAGGTTTCGCCTTCATGCTTTTCGAGATGCTGAAAGTGTTCAATCAGCATGATGCCGTTGCGCGCGGCAATGCCCAAGATGGTGAGAAATCCCACCAACGAACCGAGTGAGATAAGGCCGTCACCTAGCCAAGCTGCCAAGACGCCGCCCACTAAAGCCGATGGCAAGGTCAAGAAGGATAACGTTGCCAAGCGCACGCTTCCGAATGAAGTTACCAGGAGGAGAAAAATGCCAATCGCCGCGATGACGGATACCCACATCAAGGTGCTTTGGGCCTTCTGCCGTTCCGTATATTCTCCCAGCAACACGGGATAGTATTCCTGGGGAAATTGGATCGTCGTGAGCGCAGCCTGAACGTCGGCATAGACGTCTCCGAGAGGACGGCCCTTGGCGCTGCCGCCAACATCGATGCGGCGCATCTGGTGTTCGCGGTTGATGACATTCGGCGTGGGCGCGACGTACACGTCGGCGACTTCTTGCAACTGAATGTGACCACCGCCCGGTATGTCGATCAGCATTTCCTTGATATCGCTGATACTATTGCGCGCTTCGGGAACGCTCCACACATTCACGTCATAGGTACGGTTAGCAATGTGAATATCGCCGGCTTCTTCGCCCGCAATCATCGTTGTCGCGATGCGGCGCACGTCGCCGGGCTTCACACCGTACTTTTGCGCTTTGGCGAGGTCAACCTTGATTTCGATCTGAGGGATTTTCTCTTGAAAAGAGTAGTGCAGATCGACGATGCCGGGAATCTTTGACAAAGCTTCTTTCACTTCCCCGGCTTTTGCCGTAAGAACGTCCAGATCGCGGCCAAAGATGCGCACCACAATGGCCTCGGAGGTTCCGGTTAAAACTTCACGGATACGCTCTTTGAGATACGTCTGCACATCTCGGTAGATGCCAGGATAGCCGTCAACCACCTCCGTGATTTTAGCTAGCGTCTTGTCGTAATCCACTTTTGGATCGATGCTCACCCAGTGTTCGGCGAAATACATACCGACAACCTCATCCATGATCAACGCCTGCCCGATGTGAGAACCGAGATTAAGAACACCAGGAATTTCGAGCAACTCTTTGGCACTCTGAATGCTGATGCGCTGCATTTCTGGCCACGAGGTGCCGGGCTTCGTCAGCCAGTGCATCAGGAAATCCCGTTCTTTGAACGAAGGCAGCAACTCCTGCCCTAATCGCGGCCAAATCAAAGCGCCCGCCAGCATGATGATCGCGACGGTAGCAAATGCCGGGCGCGGCGAACGAATGATCGGCGTCAAAAGCTTTTCATAAACCTTCTTGAGTCCACGCACGATGGGGGCTTCGCGCTCCGCGAGCGGGGCTTTGCGCAAGAAAATCATGGCCAAGGCCGGGGTAACCGTCAGTGCGACCACCATCGAGACCAGCAGAGCCAGCGCGTAAGATAGGGCCAGAGGTTGGAAGAAAGCGCCGGACAAGCCCTTTAAAAAGAAGACCGGCATAATCGCCAGCACTTCGATCAGCGTGGCATAGATGATGGCACCGCGCACCTCGATTGAGGCATCCAGAATAATCCTCGCTAAGGACTTATCCGTGCGCCCAGACTGGCGATACTCGCGCAGCCGCCGCACCACGTTTTCGATGTCGATGATTGCGTCGTCCACGATGTCGCCGAGCGCGATGACGAAACCCGCGAGAATCATCACGTTGATGGTGGTGTCACGCATGTAGAGCACCAGCGCCGCGGCTAACAGAGACAGCGGCATCGCCACGCAACTGATGACGGCCACGCGCCAATTGTAAAGGAAGAAGAACAGCACCAGAATCAAGAGCACGCTGCCGATGAACAAGGCCAGGCTGAGATTGTCGATAGAAGTTTCGATGAAGGTCGCCGGCCGGAAGATGGCGGTATCGATGTCAACGTCGGGAAGCCCGGGCTTCAATTGCGCGATCGCTTCTTCAACGGCTTTGGTCACTTGCAGGGTGTTGCCCCAGGGGAATTTTTCCACGATGAGCAGCAAGCCGATGCCGTCGTTGACAATGCCCTCGCCGATCATGGGTTGATGCCCCATCTCGACCCGGGCCACATCCTTCAAGAAGAGTTGCTTGCCATTCCTGACGGCAAGTGGCATTTCACCCAACTCGTCCGCCGTAATGTTTTCATAGTCTTTGGCAATGGGCAGAACGTGCCTGACTTGTAACCTTTGGTTGGGCGTATCAATCCAGCCGCCGCTACCGACGTGATGCCCTTCTGAATATTGGAACAAGCCAACGTCCAGAGCATCCGCCGTGGCCTCCATCACTTCATTCATCGTGACTTTGTGTTTTTTCATCAACTCCGGCACGACGTTGACTTGCAGCATTTCGATGCGCTCGCCCCAGATGGCGACATTGGCCACACCCGGGACGCGCTTGATGCGCTGCTGTATGGTCCAATAAGTGATCATCGATAGATCGACCACGGACCGGGTTTTCGAAGAAATCCCAATCTTCAGCATACGGCTGGTGGCCGAAAGCGGCGGTAACATAATGGGCGGAGCGGCCCAAGTTGGAAGAAGCGGCGCTACCGTTGCCAAGCGTTCATGCACGTGCTGCCGGGCCAGCAACAGATCGGTTCCCGGCTCGAAGTACATTTTGATGGCTGACAAATCCGGAACAGATTTGGAACGCATGACTGTCATGTCGGGAATTCCGGCAAGTACTTGCTCCAGCGGAATGGTCACCAAAGATTCCACTTCTTCCTGAGAAAGTCCGAGACTGATGGTTTGCACCTCAACCATCGGCGGCGCGAACTCGGGAAAAACGTCCACAGGCATTTTTTGCAGTTGTCCGATGCCGAAATACATTAGTCCCACGGCGATGGCGATCACCAGGAACCGAAACTTCAGGCTCGATTTTATAATCCAACGCAGCATAGTTGTATCTCCCTATGAGGGTGTAAACTAGAAAATAATTTCAACTCTTATTCAGAGGAATTCCTTTTAGCACAGTAGGAAGCATAGACACCACGAGCAAACATAGTGCAGAAATAAATCCCTCTGAATAAGCTTTTGTAGTAGCTCCTTGAGAAGCCGGATCCTCAGGACGCTACAAGCCTAAAGTCACTACTACCAATGCATCAATGCCCAACTTTGAACTCGGCGCCGTAAATTTCTGCTACCGCTACCGAAGCGATGCTCGTGCCCACGGGCGGGCCATCGTTCAAAATCGCCAGATCGCCGGTAATGCGGTCGACATCAACTTTGTGCCGCACAAAAGTGCGCGGCTGAGGACTGGTATAAACCCAGGTCTGGCCTTTGGGGTCATAAATCAAAGAGGAGTAGGGCACCACTTTTTTTCCGTCCTGCTCACGAACTTGAGCGGTCTTAACATCAAGCCGTTTCATCGCCATCTCGGTCAAAGTTACGTTGCTGAGATCAGAACCTTCGATTTTTTTCACCTCGGCCGGATGTTCGACATGGTGCGTGGCATGATGTTTTTGGCACGCCGTCAGTTGCAAACCGGCAATACTCAGCGCCGCAATCATCAAAGGATTCATGTACCGCATCACAACCTCCTTATTTCGTAATTGTATGCTTGTTCAGGATGCGTTTGTAACATCAACTTGATCATGTCAATCTGAAGGAAATCTTTTTCTGCGCCGAATAGGCTATCAGTCTCGATATAATGACTCGGCAAAATTTTTCTTCCAGAGAATGACATGCCACAGTGACACACAAATTTGACAGTTGGCTTGTTTGATCAACCAGATCGTTCAAAATCGAGTTTCCCAAAAACCTCATAGCTGGATTCAGTACCCGGCCAGGGGAGTCTGGAGAATTCTTATTCCGCGTATTGCTTCATCGTCCCTGACTCGCGGGCTCTTTCCAGGGCCTCGGCCATTTCTTCTTCGCTGACAACCGTGACGGGAAGAAGTCCAAGCTCTTCTTCGCGTTTCGAGCCAAAGAGCAAATACATGGCGGGCACAGCGGCGAGGCTGAAAATTGTTGCGGTGATCAAACCGCCCAGAACAACAACGGCAATCGGCTGCGCGATTTCGAGGCCGGCGATGTTGCCAGCAATGGCTACCGGAAGGAAGACCAATGCCGTGGCGACCGCGGCCAGCAAGATCGGACCTGAACTTTCCTCTGTAGCACGCTGAACCAGTGCTGCAGTAAACTCTTCTCCTTGGTTCTCAAGGTGTTGATAACGGCCGATCAACGTTAGACTGTTGCGCACGGCGACCCCAAAGACGGCAAAAAATCCCACAATCGCGCCAAAAGAAAGCAGGCCGCCAGTGGCCATAAATGCTGCAAGAGTGCCGCCGAGCAAGGCCATCGGCAGGGTGAGGAAGAGCACGCCAGCCAAACGCCAACTCCGGGTAAACACTTGCAGGAGTATGAATATGCCAATGGCAGCGGAAATCGCGAAAGCGATCACGCGATTTTGCGCCGCAAGCCGCTCGGCATATTCTCCCAACAACTCGGCGCGGTACTCTAGTGGAAATTTGATTTGCTTGATGCCGTTTTCAATGTCGGTAGCGATGGCAGCGAGATCCCGTCCGCGTACATCTGCGACGACGTCCATGCAGCGCGCCACAGCATCACGACGGATTTGAGCAACACCCGATACAATACGAACGTTGGCCACATCTTCCAGGCGCACGTGGCCGCCTTCAGGTCGATCGATAAGCAGGTTGCGAACATTGTCCACACTATGGCGCACGCTGGGCGTGCCCCAAACTACGACATCAAATACCTTTTGATTCTCGAAAAGGCTGCCGACCACAATGCCTGAGACAAGGGAGGTAGCGGCTCGGCGCACGTCACCAGGCTTGAGGCCAGCTTGCTTGGCTCTTTCGATATCGACTTCGATTTCCAAAGTTGGTAATTCTTCCGGATATTCCACTTTGGGGGCAACGATGCCGCCAATTTTTGCCAGCATTTGCTGAACTTCCTCGGCCTTTTTGGCGATCATGCCCAAGTCTTCACCGTAAACCCGCACAACCAAAGATTCACCAGTTCCCGAGAGTTCTTCTCTGATCATGGCTTGGCTGTAATTTAGCACTTCCGGTGAGAGTCCCGGATAGCCGCTTACCACCTGCTTGACTTGCGCCACGGTGGCCGCATAATCAGCAGAGGGATCAATGCTAATCCAAATCTCGCTGGCATTGATATTGGTCACCTTATCCGACATGATTGCACGGCCCACATGTGCGCTGACATTGCGCACACCTGGAATGGTTCGCAGTTCGCGGCTGGCCAGCGTAGTGACACGACTCATGGCGGGATGGGAAGCCGCAGGGCTGCCAGCCATGCGAACTACCAAATCGGTCTCTTTGAAATCCGGCAACAACGATTCTTGACGCATCATGGGCACGGAGAGCAAGCCAATAACAGCCAAGGCACAGGCAGTGACAAATGCCGAACGCGGCGCGCGTGCAGCCCAACCCAAAAGCCCGCTATAGAGTCCACGCAGAATGCCCATAACCGGGGAATCGCCGCGTTGCAACGAACCTTGCCGCAACAACAGCAGACTCAATGCCGGAGTAATAGTAACGGCTACTAACAGAGAAACGAGCAAAGCCAAAATGTAGGACATTGCCAGCGGCTGCCAAAACGCGCCGGAGACGCCCTCAAGGAACATCGCAGGCAGCACGGCCAGCGCCATGATCGCGGTGGCGTAGAGAATTGGGCTGCGAATCTCGGCAACGGCCTCGTAAATAATCGTTGCCTTGGATTTCCTGCTGCCTGCTTCGCGCGACTGACGTAGACGCCGGGCGATATTTTCAACGTCGATAATCGCATCGTCGATGAGGGCGGCCAGAGCGATCATCATACCGGCGATAATCATAAAATTGACTTCGATGCCGCGAACGTAAAGCACGGTACCGGCCGCAATCACAGAAACCAACACTGTCACAGCAGAAATTAACGCCGTGCGCCAGTTGAAGAAAAAGGCGCCGAGCGCTACTATCAAAAGAATCATACTAATCAGCAGCGTCGAAGAAAGATTGCCAACCGCCACATCCAGGAAGGTTGCGGGTCGGAAAAGAGTGGGATCTATTTCCAAACCAGTGAGGCCGAGGCGCATTGCCGCCAATGCCTTTTCAACATTTTGTGTGACTTCTTTGGTATTGGCCCACGGGAACTTTTCGACCACCAGCATCAGAGAAGGAGTGTCGTTAACAATAGCGTCGCCAATCAACGGTTGATGATCTTCGATTACTGTAGTAACATCGCCCAAACGCTTCGAAGGTGCGCCTTCTATGGGCACCTGAGAAAGGTCCGCAGCGGTTTGTATGGGCAGGATGTGCCGAACGCCGAGCCTTTGATTAGGAGTATCGATCCATCCGCCGGTGCCAGGCGTCGAGGCTTCCAAAAAGCTCAAAGGTGAGGCCCACAATGAGTTGCCAGCAGTCGAGATGATTTGCAGCAGGGTCAAGCCTTCAGCGCGCAATTTTTCCGGATCGACCTGTACTTGTAATTGCCGCATGCGCTCGCCCCAAATCGATACATTTGCTACACCAGGCAAGCCCATCAGACGCGGTGCGATGGTCCATCGAGCGAGCACGGACATATCAATCAGAGACATTGTGTTCGAGGTCAACCCGATCTCCATGCAGCGGCCAGCCGAGGCAACCGGGTTCACCATAGCCGGTGGCCTCGACACTTGCGGCAAAGCGAAGATTTCCGTCATGCGCTCTTGCACGACTTGCCGAGCCTTCATGATGTCAGTTCCTCGCTCGAAGATGAGTTTGACCGACGACAACCCGGGAATTGATACGGAACGGATTTCCTCAGCCCACGGCGTGCCGTTGATCATGTCCGCCTCGAATGGCGTGGTGATCATGGCTTCCACCTCCTGAGCCGAAAGTCCGAGCGCTTCGGCTTGAATTTCCACATACGGCCGCGTGAACTCCGGCAGGGCATCCACTGGCATTTTGCGAAGTTGCGTAAAACCGAAAACCATCAGCAACGCCGCAACTGCGGCCATCACGAGTCGAAGCTTCAGGCTCGACCCAACGATCCAACGCATCATTGCAGACCTCCGTTGGTTTGGTGATACAACATGGGTTATTTCATGCGATTACGTGACAGTTATTTTGCAAGTTGTTCACAAGGCTGTGACACTTTTGCACTTTTTTTTTGGTATCTTAACTTGGGTAGGTCTTTTCGACTATCATCCTAATTTTAAAAAAACACCCCTTTCTTCTGAGAAAAATTTTTTCATTGCAACGCCGCGACCACCAACTTTAGCGCAGCGCAATGCCCAAGAATATACTCTCAGAATAGTGCAGGAAAACCGAGCTCTTTTGAAGCCTTTCAGCCAAGACAGAGGCTAAACCGCAATGACGTCAAACACGTGAAGAGTTTGGCTGTGCTGTCTTCGCGTGCTTCGCGCCTTTGCGGTTAATTTTTAGAAAAGCCCCCAAGCCGCCCGCTTACTTGGCCGCCTGCCCAGCGCCCGCTGCTTGCTCCAACGGCGGCGTGTGTGCATACACGTTTTTGCTAACTTCGTAAGCATGCTTTTCCATCTTCAGTGCTTCCGCACGCACCACGGCCATGGCCTTTGCGTCAAGTTGTTCAACTTTGGTCAGCTCTAAAACCTCTTTGGTCTTTTCACCCGCCCCTCTCCAACCGACGTAGACATTTCCGATACCCGGGGCATAATACTTGAGTTGTTGCGCATCAGGTTCTGATGCGCTGGTTTCGGCAATCACCAAAACATCTTTGTATTGGCCCGCCGGAACCTTAGTTTCTACACCCATCTGATCGACTTGCCCACGGTCGGTCCAGTCCACCGCCGGCCCCCAGCCTTGTGCGTAGCTCGGTGTTCCAAGCTGCGGATTTCCCTGCATCATGATGCCGGCGCGCGCTTCTTCATAGCCGTGAATCCAGGTTGGCGCCATGAGGAACTTGCCTTCATCATATTCTTCAGGATATTCACCCATGCGCCAGACATTGCCGTCATTGTCCTGAGCGAAGAAAGCCAGTTCCGCTTCCACCAACTCGCCGTCGCTGTAATCCAAGTCCCATGTCACGAGCGAGCGAACGCCGCCAATTACTTTGGTCATGTCGGTGATGTTGATCACAACTTTATGCGGCACGACCGTGCCATCATCTTCCACCGAGGTGCCTTCGTAGGTGTAGCGCATGCCCGGCTTCATAGGCATATAGGTGTTGTCGATATTGGTCGGATTGGCGAAGTTGTTGGGATCGAAATCCTCCCACTTTTTCTCAGTGCTTTTGTTCTCAGCCATCGCTTCGGTTTTGCTCCCGGCCTTGTCGTCGGCCTTGGTGTCCTGAGCTTCAGCGCAGTTGCTCAACAGCGCAAAACCCATGAACGCAAAAACGGGTGAAGCCATGGTTAGAACTCGCCGGCACGCAGATTTCATGATGTCTATCTCCTTGTGATAATTGATCATTTCCAAGAGCTAATTGACAATCGCCAATTGACAACTTAAAACCGCCAAGCATACTGAATCTTCACCGGCAGCTCGTTGGAGACGAATTCCCAACGATTGTCGCTGACGCGCCGCACCAGGTTGTGATTGTAGACCAGGAACAGATCACCGAGCGGATTAAATGTCCAGCGCAGCTTATTGTTAGAGCCCAACTCACGGCTTTGTGTGTCATACTGTGTCAGGCTGCTAAATTGCAGATTGGGGGAGAAATTCAGTTGAAACCGCAGACCGAATAATTCCTCAGTAAAATCAGTCTCGGTAAATGTTTCTTCCTCTTCATCGAAGGCGGTCGCTTTGCCGGTATTGCGTTCGCCGGTAAATTCCAGCGTGAGAAACGAGGAGGGCTTCAATGCGACTTTTCCCTCGATCGTGTTCAAATCGCCATTGTAATAATTTCCGGTTTCCCAGCGAGCGCCGGCGCTGAGCATGCGCTTTTGCGCCGTGCTTGCTTCCAAAAAGTAGCGAGTCCATTCGTAAGAGCCGGTCGAAATGTCCACGTCCGCCGCCAACTCGAAAATCTCCGGGGGGCGATCACCCTGACGCAACAAGCCGGCTTGCATACGATCGCCGCTTTCGAACAGCCAGTCCAGCGGCTTGAGGAGCAAGTCATAGCTTTCCCACTCGGAATTATTCCATGCATTGAATAGCCGGAAGGAAAATTCATGCGTCATCTGGCGCACCAACGACCAGTTGGGCCGCGGCTTGTAATCGCCGGTGAAATCCCACAAATGAATATTCCGGCGCGGCACAAAACCGAGCGAGGGATCGAAGCCCGGGCCGATGCGAATCGAGGTGAAATTGATGTCGAATAAATCGTTGGGATAATCGATGCGGAGGCCGTAGGCCGATTTATCGCCCTCCAAATCCTCGCGATTGTTGAGCAAACCCCACACGCCGATCAACAGCGTCTTTTCATTCATGAACTCCGAGGTACGATAGGTAAAATCCACGCCCGCAGACCAACTGTCGGCGCGGCCCTGCTGATCGCCGAAGGTGGCGAGCATGCCCAGCGAAGACTCTTCCAAAACGTTTTGTTTGAGGCGAAACGCCCCCATGGTTGCCTGCCCGACCTCAATGGTGGTGTCCTCGGTCGCGGCAAAGTCCTCCACCTTGCGAGTATTGGCGACGAGCGCGCCTAAGTTGGAGTTGCCGACGCGGCCATTGATTTTGCCGCCCACATTGATGGGAATCGGCGCTTGATCTGCTTCCGGGTCGCCATAAAGGCCGATGCGGCGGGTAAAGAACGGCAAGATGGTGTCTTCGTCCAGGCCGATGCCGAACTCGAAAATATCCGCGCCTTCCAAAAAGAAACTGCGTTTTTCCGGAAAGAAAACCGGAAAGCGGCTCAAGTTGATTTGCCGGACATCCACTTCGGTTTCGGCAAAATCCGTGTTGACCGTTAACGCCGACAAAAGATTCGATCCCAGTTTTTGGGTGATGTCCAGGCTAATGTCCCCCTCCGTCTCCGTGCTTGCTCCCGGTTCAGGTTTCCGACCTCGGCCCACCACCGCGGGACGAATGCTCAACCCCACGCCGAGATCGAATTCGGGCAGATCTGTGAGAATTCCAGCACGACTGGTTTGATAAATTTCATAATCGCGCTTGGCGCTCGCCCAACGACTGGTTTCCTGCAACCGTTCCACGCGACGCTGCACGTTGAAACCCCACTCGGTCAGGCCTTTTTTGAAACTGAGACTTTTGATCGGAATACGAATTTCCGCGGACCAGCCGGCATTATCGCGCGAGGTTTTGGCCTCCCAAATCGTATCCCAGTCGCCATTCACGTCTTCCCCCTGCTCGATCACCAAGCCCTCGGAACGCGCGCCGTTGGGATTGACTGAAAACACATATCCGGAACGGCCATCTAAGAAAGTATCAAACACGATCACAATATGATCTTCCTGATACTCGTCTTCGAATGCAACATCCCGCGCCTTGGAAAAAGCGACAATGCCTTTCGGTTCGTTGTCATAGCAGCGCACGCCCACAACAATTTCCTGCGGGCTGGCTAACACCTTGACGACTGTGCGACCCGCAGGTTCGCCGCCTTCTTCCGGTTCAATGGTGATAAGATTCGATATGGCGTCGGCACCGTTCCACCAGGACTGGCTGTCCGATGTGCCTTCAAGCCTGAAATCGGGCGTCAGTACTCCGGCACGCAGTGTGGGGCGAATGCCAGCAACCGGCTCTTCTTCACCTTCAGCAGTCGGAGTTGGGCTAAATTCCTGCGAACCAACGAATTCCAGGCTTTCCGGCTCGGCGAATCTGATCCATCGAAACAGCGAAACGGTGTAAGTTTGTCCGGCAACCAAGGGATCGGCGGGCACATCTTCCAGAGCATCTGGCGGATGAACACCGTAGCGAATCGGCGAGCGATAGGTGTCAGTGCCTTCTGTTTCCGTGCCCCAGAGCTCTTTTTCGCCCTGCTCCACCACAAGACGCCCGATCGCAATGTTCGGTGCCCAGGAAAATGTCGGGGCCATGCCACTGCTAATCGAGATCGTAACCTTGCTGCTGTCAACCTGTGCTTGGGTCTCGTGTGCCATCAGCAGAACGAGTGAGAGGAGAAAACACCAGAGCACAATTCTTTTGGTACGCATGCGTTAACCTCGCGGCTTGTGGTTTAGCCCAAAATGGCTTAAGTGTCGGTTGTTGCGTTGTCGTCATCACGCGGTGAAGTGTCAAAGCAATCGAGTAACTCAAAAACCGATACCAGCCCATGATGTGGGCAAGTTTGCACGTTATCTTTGAAGTGGGGTAAGGAGACTTGATCTAACGACTCGTCCTGAGAGGTTGATAGGAATGGCAATTAGCCCGGCAACAATTATTTGAAAAATTAACATATTGGTGGTAATATGTTGTCATGGCCAGCCAGGCAGCTTTGTAAATGGTAAACCTTTTTCAGATGGCATCTAAGAGGGATGCCCTCCGCCTTCTTTGGCTTTCAGATGATACAGGGCTTCATCACCGTAGCCAATTTTTTCTAAAAGACCTTTGCCAGTTAACTGGCGCAAAACCTTCACTACCGTCTTGATTTCAACGCGGACTTGCTGACGCATCACCCACCATTCGGCAATGCCCTCCAGTGTATCCGAAGCTTGGGGATGTTCGGCAAGATACTCAAGAATGGCTTCGGTCAATTCCTTTTCGCGCTGGTGTTCATCCTTGTTGAGATTCAATGTGTTGCGCATGGGTTGTTCAAGGTTAACCCGGTCCTTTTAAGCGTTGAGGCGCAAGAAGAAAGTTCTTTTAATTTTGTCTTCTCTTGCAAAGATGTAGCCAGAGATTTTTTGAATTAAGAGAACCGTATTTTCAATAGCTTAATAAGGATCATCTCGGGCATAGGTTAAAGGGTAGGTCAGGAGACACCCGCAAAGTTGCGTTAGAGATTTGGTGATAAGTTATTTATTAAAAAGCGGTAACAGCGTTGGGTCGAAAATCACCCGCCAAATGAGGAAATTTACACCCACGATCAAGGCAATTAAATACCGAAAAAAATACGACCCGTCGACTGGCGCATCAATGATTTGGGATAAACTAAGATCTTAAAAAAATTTCAAGTTCTTGAAGAAAAGACTCTACTGCAAGCGGAGTATTTGATTCGAACAATCCGTTAGCAGAATGCGTTTATTGCGTTGGATTATAGACTTTCGAAAAGGCAAACTCGCAATGGCGCAATTTGTCGGGAATCAATATTACTTGTGATTGATCTGGTATTTTTTCAGCAACTTGCCGAGATCGCGACGTTCTTTGCCGGCGGCCAGCGCTGCTTGCGTGACGTTGCCATTGTAATCGCGCATGAGGCGCGTGAGATAGTCCCGCTCAAACGCCTCGATCACTTTTTGCTTTTCGGCTTTGAACGAGCATACATCAGAGTGGGGGGCAACTGCTGAAGCATGCCGGCTTGCGGTTAACACGGGAATCCCCAAATCTTCAATCTCTATTTTGTTGTCCTGGCAAAGATGAATTCCGCGGATGACGGCATTCTCCAACTCTCTGACGTTGCCCGGCCATTCGTAGGCGAGCAAGGCCTCATGAGCCGACGGAGAAAATTGCAGGAACTGTCGCTCCGGGGAAACATGCTTTTTCAAGAAATGACATGCCAGCGGGATAATGTCTTCTTTGCGGTCTCGCAGGGGCGGCAAATTAATAAACAAGACGCGAAGACGATAATACAAGTCCGCACGAAAATTTCCGGCTTGCACCAATTCATGCAGCGGCGCGTTGGTCGCTGCGACGATCCGCACATCGGCCGATTGTTCGTCGCTCGCCCCGAGGGCGCGGAACTTTTTTTCTTGCAGCACGCGCAGAAGAGCCACTTGCGCTTTTGTGCTGAGAGCCTCGATTTCATCTAAAAAGAGGGTGCCTTTGTCGGCTTGGGCAATCACCCCTCGTCTTTGCGTGTGAGCGTCAGTGTAGGCCCCGCGTTCATGCCCAAAAAGCTCATCTTCCAAGAGCGTTTCCGGGAACGAACCACAGTTTACCGGGATGAAGGGGAATGCAGCTCGTGCACTCAAATAATGAATGGCCCGGGCGGCCAATTCTTTACCTGTGCCGGTCTCGCCAGTAATCAGTATCGTCGCGTCGCTCTTGGCTACCGCCGGAAGAGAGGCAATCGCCTTGAGAAAAGCCGGGGCTTCGCCAATTAATTTTGACAGAGCCTGGGTGTCGCGCATGCGGCCAATCAAGCTTTTCATAAAATAAAATCCCTCCGCATTCGGCTAAGAATAATCTACCGATGCTGATATGCTTGGTATGTAAAAATTGAGCTTAGTTAATCCTACGGGGTCGTGGGACTTTCCTGGTCAGAGCACAATTTACTCTCGCAGCATAATAGTCATGAAAGCCCACAATCTCGTCCTTGTCCTTTCGCGCTGACGAGACTAGAGTGTTTCATGCTCTGTTTTATATAGGTAAGGTCAAGTTTGAAGTCGATGCACCAACCTGGATGATGCTTGATCGATCCACCCCAAAACAATGCTGTGCTGCGTTCACCATAACGGTCTCCGGATTGCCATTATTAGTGGAAACGCCAAGAGTGTCCAAAGGGCAACAACTCTTTAGCTATTTGTTTTTATTCGAATGCAGGAAAGAAGTATGATTTTTTCTCACGATTAGGAAAATAATTACATCAATGTAACACTGAAAGCTGAATTGTAGCTTAAAACTATGGGGAAAAATTAACATAAAGCGAGGTAGTCGGTTCCAATCTGAAAGAATTAATCTTGCTTTAACATAGCGGTTTGGTGGAGATATTGTCGCATGGGGTGATCGGCGAGGCAAACCTTGGGGCTCTGTCATAGCCCAACAGCCGCTGAGGAATGGCGCTTAAATATCAAACCGCGAAAGAACGCGAATAAACGTAAAGAGAATTAGCGTTTATTCGCAGTTTCCAATAGCTGGGTAAGTTATTCAAATGAAGCATCGGAGTCTTCCAGAAAACTGACACGCACAGTGGTACCTTCGCCCACGGTGCTGGTGAGGTTGATTTTGCCGTTGTGGGCCAAGACGATCCATTTGCAGATCGCCAAGCCTAAACCACTGCCTCCGGTCGAGTTCGTACGCGATTTGTCTGCGCGGTAGAAACGATCAAAAATATGCGGCAAATCTTCGGTGGGTATGCCTTCGCCGGTATCACTGACAGTGAGCACCGTTGCTCCTTCGAATCTCTGCAAAGCAAGGGCGATTTTGCCGTTGCGTGTGTATTTCAAAGCATTGTCGCACAAATTTAGGAGCAAACGGCGAATGAGCAATTCGTCGCCAAAAAACTCCAGCTCCTCGCACACTTGTAATTGCAAAGACAACGCGCGACCTTCCGCGAGGATTTGCAGATCTTCAAAAATTTCGTGAACAACAACATCGAGACGAAATAACTTTTTCTTAAAAGGGTAATTTCCGGAGTCCGAACGCGCCAACAGCATGAGATTGTCAACAATCCCTCCCAGCGCAATGACACGATCGAGCGTCTTTTGTAGAAACACTCGCGTTTCTTCGGTGACTTTTTCGTCCTGGTATGCCAGCTCCAAATCGCCGCGCAGAATGGCGAGCGGCGTGCGCAACTCGTGCGCTGCGTCTTGTGTGAATTGTTGCAGGCGCTTGACGCCTGCTTCCAGACGCGCGATCATACGATTGAGAGTAGCGACCAGCGCGCCGAACTCATCCTTGCCGGCATAGTCCTGCAAGCGTTCTTTGAGATTGGCCACGGAGATGGATTCGGCCGTGCGGGCAGCAAGAGCCACCGGGCGCATCGCCAATTTTGCCAGGATCCAGCCGCCGCCGCTGGCCAGCAATATGGATAACGGCACAACCCACAACAGAACTTCGCCGGTTTCTTGCGCGACCTTGAAAATCGTGTCATTCTCCACGCCCACCGCCACACTGCCCCACTCGCGGTGAAAAACGCGCACACGGTAACGATTCCCGCCGATCTGCACATCGTAATTTCCGGTTCCTTGCTCAAGAAAACCGAACGGCAATAGCCGATCAATGTTCTTCAAGCCGCCGCTGTAGTAACGTTTTTCTGCACCGTGTTCGAGCCGAAGCAAAGCAAATTGGCGTTTCAAGCCGTAGCGCTCATCCAAATCCTCGGGCAATTCCGCAAACAATGAGTCATGTTTTTCCTTGTCCAGGCCCAGCAAAGACTGAAATTCGGATTCAAACAGAGCCGAAACCCAAGTTTCCTCAGTAAGCAGTTTATCGTGCGCTTCATCGCTTAATTGTTGGTGCAATTCCAGGGCGAGTATACCGAGCACAAGCACCAGCACGGCAAAAAAGGCGAGAGTATACCAGATTGTGAGGCGTGCACGAAGGGTCAGAGTCATGCGTCCGGCTCCCGGATAACGTAGCCGCTGTGACGCACGGTGTGGATCAAACGCGGTCGCCCGCGCTGTTCCAGCTTGCTGCGCAAGCGCCGGATATAAACTTCGATCAAATTATAATCGCTGTCGAAATGGTAGTCCCACACATGTTCGGCAATCATGCCCTTGGTCAAGAGCCGGCCTTTGTTGCGCAGGAGATACTCCAAAATCGCGTGCTCGCGCGAGGTCAACTCGACGCGGGTTTCTCCCCAGCGTACCTCGTGCGTTGCCGTGTCCATCTCCAGTTCGCCGAGAGTCAGCACACAAGATTTGGCCTGTGATTGCCGCCGCAGCAGGGCACGAACGCGCGCACACAGTTCGGCCAGGGCAAACGGTTTACCCAGGTAATCATCCGCGCCCGCATCAAGCCCCTTGACCCGATCCGTGACGCTATCGCGCGCTGTGAGCAAAAGGATCGGCGTTTGTGAGCCCTGATGGCGTAATTCTCTCGAAACGGCCAGGCCGTCTTTGCCCGGCAGCATGATATCCAGAATGATCAAATCATAATTCTCACTCAGCGCCATTTCTTCGCCGGTTCGGCCGTTGTGGACAACGTCGACAGCATGGGAGTCCTGTAACATGGCACGGCGCACCATATCCGCCAAGTCTTTTTCGTCTTCGATGATCAAAATGCGCATAGTCGTCTCGCCGTGGAATCAGGATACGGTCTGCGATGAAAACCTGCCAACGGGCATGAGCCAAATGCCGGCACGGGAAAACGGAAAACAGAGTTTATTAGAGAAAAGGGATCGCGCGAAGATTACTTCTTCAAAAATGAAAATACATCAGCATTATGCTCAGGTTCACAAATCTGTTGCAGTCCGAATAGTAGTAGTGCCGTTGTTGTATTGTGAAAACCTGATCATCGCCTTACAGCGAAAATCGAATGTCAAATGGGAGTTTGGAAAAGAAAACAGAAGCGACGTCGTGAGGAATAAGAAGCGACGTCAATTTATTCAAAAGAAGCAACCAGAAGCAAAAAATTATGCCCCTCATGAGGGGGGCATTGCAATACAATTAATTTGAACCGAAAATATGAATCGGTTTACTGCTTTCTATGAATAATGTTGAGTTTACAAATTTTTGACAAAATAATTAACTCCCTGTAACAAAGCAAGAGATTTTTTCTCATGACACTTGAATTCAATTTTGGTTAACCTAAACACGAATACGTCATAAAAAAAAGAAACCATCCGTAGATGGTTTCTTTTTCAGCGCATTCGGTATGCCGCGTGTGTTGCGTCTTCCTTCGTAGAGATAAAACACACGATAAACAGTTTAAAAATATAAAACTGTGGCGATTATCAGCGGCCGGATATCAAGCGCGGATGTGTTATTAATTTTCAATATGTTAATCTTTGGCAGCAGGGTTCTGTGCTCCCGGTATTCTCATTTCGACCAACTCCAGTTGCCCGGATTCGCCCGCAACTTTCTTTTCCAGGATAACATTGCCCACGTCTTTGGAGTAAAACTTGTGCTCAACCACCTCGGGCTCCAGCGGGGTCCAATCTTTGGTTTGAAGACAGTTTGCGTAGCTTCCCAATCCGATGGTCACAGACTCAGTTAAGCTGATTACTTGCCCCATATCGACAGCCTCACCGGGCAGAAATTCCTGACGATACGCCTCGTTGACCTGCGGATTGCCTTTCATAACGATGCCGGGCTTGGCACCGTTTACGCCGGCTTCCCAGGAACCATTCGTGTTTACGACTTCGCCTCCTTCGATTTCTTTAGAGTCTTCCCCAAAATACCAAACATTTCCATCTTTGTCCTGTGCAAACCAGTCGAAGGTATCTTCCACCAACTCGCCCTCAACCCACTCACGCGCATGAACCACGGTGGTATTGACTCCCAAAATCGTCTTGGTTTCATTGGTGACTTCAACCTCGACCCTTTCGGTTTTTCCGTCTTCGTCTTTTCCTTCATAAACCCACACCCTTCCGACCGCGAGGTTGAAATATGGGTTGTCAATCGCGGCGACAAAATTGGCGGGGTCGATGACGGGATTATAATCTTCGCCGTCATTGTCGTTGATTACAATCTCGTGACTACCATTATGAGCAGCCGTTTGAGCAGACGCCGTAGAGTCGGCGCTGTTTTTCTCCTCGCCATTTTCCCGGTTCTTCTGGCATCCGGTTAATGCCAGTATGAGAAAACCGGAAATGAAGCAAAATGAACGCACTGGTGCACAAAAGATCCTTTTCATGCTGAACCTCTCGAAATTAGTTATAAGGACGGGGAATTTTGTCAAGACATACCGGCGTGTGATTTTTTGTGCGTAACCTCGGCTTTGCATTCTTTTAAAAATTTCCTTACACGGTAAGCACGAAACACTTTCGAAAATTAAAAAGCGCAAGGCATTTTCAATCATGCCTTGCGCTTCTTTTGTTGTGATCGTTAGAATACTTGATTTGTCAGCATTACTCTTGAGGTTTGCCTGTCAAGTCGATTGGCGTTTGCCGGCCTCTGCTTTTGCCCACGGCACTCCCAACTCGCTCAAGAATGCGTTCTGTTCAAATGCCGCGTGTAGAAGTTGATCAAGATCACGGATGCGGTTAAAATTGCCCATGGTGTTCGGTGGAAACATTTCCCAATCTTGAGCATGCTCGATGAATTTCTCCGGCACCGTGACAATCTCCGGACAGCTTTCGTGCATGGCCTTGACCGTTAGCGTTTGACTGCGCGCGATTTCCGGCGAGCAGAGCGGCGTGACGTTCTTGTGAATCGCCTGCACCAAATCTTTGAATCCCTCATAACGCCATTTGTCATGAATCTGATTATCAAAGCCCTCGGTGGTGCCATCAGCGTATTCGATCAGCGTTTGACCGTTGTCACTCTCCCAAGAAACCGAGCCTTTCTCGCAGATGATTTTCATGAGCGGACCCAACGGGCGCGCATTGGCGTGCGTCAACAGCGCGTGGCAACTCACCCCCTCTTGCGTGATGAATTTCATTTGTACGGTGTCACAACTTTCAATGGGATTGGCGCGGTACAGCTCAGCGCGCATTTCTACCGGAACATCTGCAATGTTTTTTTGCGCCGAGGCGAGATAGAGCATGTTGAGCACGTAGTGGGCATGCGCATTATTCGCGGGACTGTCCAAGACCCAATCGTTCCCGAGCCGCAGTTTTCCGGCCCATTCGTTACGGGTAAAATACTGCTGGCTGCGCGGCCAGCCGCAAACCAGGGAGATCCTGAGCACCCGCCCCAATCTTCCCTCGCAGATGCGGGTTTTGAGTTGTTGGATCGAGTTGCTGTAAATGTGTTGAAACCCTACAGCAATTTTTTTGGCGCTGGCATTGCGTACCTGAATCAGGCGATCAACTTCCGGAACAGTGGCAGCAAGCGGTTTTTCACAATAAACATGCAACCCCGCTTGCAGAGCCGCGCAGCTCACCGACACATGCTGGTGAATGCCGATGGGAACACCAACCACATCGGCCAGCGCAACCCCGTGCGCAAAGAAATCAGCGATGCTCTCGAACAATGTTACACCCTGCGACTGCAATGCCGCCGTGCGTTCGGGATTCTTTTTGCGATCTTCCGGCAGCGCGATCATGCCGGTGAGTCGGCCCAGCCCTTGTTGCGCCAGCCACTGCACCGCATCCAAATGCACGAGGCCATAACCGCCGAGTCCAATGACAACAAAACGCAGTGGATTCATATTTTTTTCACGAATTATTTTTAATTGAGATTTGTGCAGCATGTATGCGCTCATATCATGTTGCCGCGGTAAAATATATTCGCTCGCGGCGTAATCGCCAATGAAATTCTGCAAAGAATCCGCGCCTGGCCATGATCGACCGAAACAGCAAATCTTTGTCGCCAAAGTAACCAGGAAACATGCCGCGGGATTCGCTACCTAAATAAACTAGTAGTCTGTAGCCTTGAAAAATATATCCATCTTTGTTCTGTCATCCCGGAGGGATCTTGTGAAATTCCAGGCCTGATGCTGAGTATCCCGCAAGATCCCATCTGGATGACATTTCGAGCGGGTACTCCTGCAAATTAAGGCGACGGTCCGCTCGTGACGCAACCGCAAATTAACCAGGAGTCAAAAAAGGAGCGCGCATGAATACCAGAGTAACTCCCGAACAAATTCAAGCCTATCAACGCGACGGTTATTTGATTTTGGAGAATTTCTTGACGCCGGCGGAAGTGGAGGAAATCATCGCCGCGGTGTCGGAAGCCGTGGGCCAAATGGGCAAACAGAAAGTCGCCGGCGAGGGCAACAAAGATTTTGTGGAAGGCGAGTCGTTCTACGACAAAGTTTTCGTGCAGCGCCTGAATTTGTGGAAGATCAATCCCACCATTAAGAAATATTTTCTCAGCCCGGAGCTGGGTGAAATGTTGTGTAAGCTCACCGGCGCGCCGGGCATTCGCGTGTGGCACGATCAAACGCTGCAAAAGCAGCCCTGGGCGAACCCGACAGCCTGGCATCTCGACAATCCCTACTGGTCATTTCACTCGCCTCAAGCAATTTCAATTTGGGTCGCGCTCGATGAGGCGACGCTGCAGAACGGCTGCATGTACTATTTGCCGGGCTCGCACAAACTCGCGCGCTACGACAACGTCGACATCGGTCAGAACATGGATGCCCTGTTCAAATACTATCCCGAATTCAGAAACCTCGAGCCGGTGGCGGCGGTGATGAAGCCCGGCACCGCCGGCTTGCACAACGGGCTGACCGCGCACGGCGCCGGGCCCAACATGACGCCGCGCTGGCGCCGCGCCATGACCTGCGCCTACATGCCCGAGGGCGCGACCTTCAACGGCATTCAAAACATTCTGTCGAAAGAACAAGTTGCCAAACTCAAGATCGGCGATCGGTTGAATGATGACAGCCAGAACCCGCTGCTTTGGCCGAAGAAATAAATTGAATGTCTCAACCAAGCCGCGCGCGTCATTCGTTTGCGTGACATGCCGTTGGCGTCTGTGTCAGTCAGGAGTAAACCTGTGAAGCACCGGCACGGAACGAGAGATTCACAGAAAGCTTATGAACGGCCGGCAGTGAAGGAGTTATTCACAAGATTCTTGCAGAATGACATGAACATTTTGGTTATCTCCATTGCAATCTCTCAAATTCCCAATGCTTGAGATAAAAACAACCTCCGGCGTTTGGGAAAAGTTTTGCGCGCAAATTTTGGATTTTCTCAAAGCCGACCTCATCACCATGCCCATCGAGGGCGCATACGTGCGCGGCTTTCGCTCGCCGGATACCCCGGCATTGTGGATTCGCGATCACTCCGACATGCTGCGCGGCGGCAAATATTTTGAAACCGACTTGCAGAGCGCGGTGAATTGCTTCGCGCACACGCAAGCCGCCAACGGCCGCATTTTCGACTACGTCACCATCTTCCCGGAAAAACTTCCCGGCGAGCGCGAGAATTGGGAAAAATGGGTGCGCGTGCCGGTGGAAGCCGATGTTGAATATCGCTTCGTCAAAGCCGCCTACTTGGCCTGGCAGGCAACCGGCGATGACGAGTGGATCGCGCAACTTTTGCCGCAATTGGAACGTGCCCTGCACTACATGATGTCGCCGCCGCTGCGCTGGGATCAAAAGCATCAGCTCATGAAGCGGCCATACACCATCGACACTTGGGACTTTGACTATACCGCCGGCCGCTCGCCGTGGCTGAATTTTCAGATTACCGATCAAACCTATTGGGGCATTTTTCACGGCGACAACAGCGGCTTTTATGAAGCGGCCGGACTGCTCGCGAAGCTGCACAATCATCTTGGTGAAGAAAAAAGCGCGGCGCGCTGGGCCGAAACAGCCGCCAGTGTGCGCAGCCGCGCCAATGCCCTGCTCTTCAACGGAACCTTCTACACCCATTTTTTCAAACTCACACCCGTGACGATTGCGGGCGTGAATGAAGCCGCGCAACTGAGCCTGAGCAATCCCATGGCCATCAATCGCGGCCTGGCCACGCACGAAATTGCGGTTGCCATCATCAAAGAATATCAGCAGCGGCAGCAAACGACCAAAGCCTTCGCGCCCTGGTTCGGCATTGATCCCGCCTTCCCCAGCGGCATTTTTGGCGACGAAATTCTCGTGCCGGGCGCTTACATCAACGGCGGCATCTTTCCGCTCTGCGGCGGCGAATTGGCGCGGGCTGCCTTCGAACATGGTTTCGAAGGCTTCGGCTACAAGACGCTCGAACTCTATCGAAATATGATTGCGGCCAGCGGCGAAACCTATCTTTGGTATTTTCCCGATGGCACAGCGTCGTCAATCGAAACCAGCACCAGTCCGGATGCCATGCCCACCGACGGGTGGGGCTCTTCGGCGATGCTCTATGCGTTCATCGAAGGCTTATGCGGCATCGAGGATTTGGGACACTCGTTCCGGCGTGTGCGTTGCGCGCCGCGCTGGGCCGCGACCGATGAACGGCAGGTTGAAGTGAAAGTTGGCTATGCCGCCTCGAACGCTGCCTTCGGCTATCGCTATCATCTGCAAGCCAACATGCTGCAACTGCAACTCCAGGCCTCCAGCGCGCGTGTGGAATTGCAGGCCCTGCTGCCGGGCAACAGCCAGGCCCGCAGTGTGCGCTGGAATGGAGAGGCCGTTGCATTCGAAAATCGCGAAGTCGAAGCGAGTCGCTATGTCGAGGTGAAAGGCAAAGTGACCAACACCGCAGACGTGATCATTCAATTTGAGAGCATTTAATCATGTCGAACTTCAAGCATGTGAGGCAACCCGCAAGCTTTCTGCTGGCAGGCGGTCTGTTTCTCAGTCTTCTCACTCCCCCGCTCATGGCACAAAATCAAACGAAACTCTTTGCCGGCCTGGTGAAATCCAAAGGCTATGTTGTCGGCTCCAAGCTGGCGGCCAGCGGCTTGCATCGCTATGACGGCGAGCAAACCTGGACGCACATTGGCTGGAACATGCCGCGCGTCAGCGCGATCGCGCAGGATCCCGCCAATCCCGACATCATTTATCTCGCCTGCGGCAGCGGCGCGGCGCGCACGCGCGATGGCGGCAACTCCTGGCGCATGACCACAGACTGGCGCGTCACCGAAACGCAGGACATTTGTGTCGATCCCAATGCCCCTCAGCATGTCTATCTTGCCACGGCCTATGGCATCTGGACCACCAAAGACGGCGGCGAAACCTGGCAGGAAAGCAACACCGGTTTGTCGAAAAAATTCACCCAGAGTGTCAGAGTCGATCGCGCCCAAGCCGGGCGCGTGCTTGCCGGCACGGAGGCCGGATTATATCTTTCCACCGATGGCGGAGCACACTGGGCATTGATTGGCCCACCCGGAGTCACGATTCTCGATCTCGACCAATGCGCGTCAGCGCCGAATGTCTGGTTGGCGGCAACGCAGGATCGCGGTGTGTTGCTCTCGCAGGATAATGGCGCCACCTGGCAATTTGCCCAAGGCGGCCTCGCGCGAGCCGCGATTTACGCGGTTGGCATTGATCCACACAATCCCCAAAACATGACGGCCGTAGGTTGGGGCGCCGGTGTGATGGTGAGCGCTGATGGCGGCGCCTCGTGGCAGGATCGCAGCGCAGGTCTGCCGGTGCGCAATTGTTATGAAACCGTGTTCGATGCCAATCACCCGGGACGATTGTGGGTCGCGACGTTTGAAGAAGGGATTTTTAATTCCGATGATTTCGGCCGCACCTGGAATGCGGCGAACATGAACGGCGCGATTGTGTTTGATTTGGTTTTTCTGCAGGCGAAGTAACTCCAAGTTCTGTTACAACGCCTTTTGACGGAATTGCCTTGCGCAACTGCAACCTGACACCGGATGCTTCACAATTCAGGATGTCATTCCGAAGAAATCCTGTGAAGCTCTGGGCAAAGCGCTAATGAGGATTCCTTTTCGTTTAGCATAGAGACACTTGCGGCACAACAACGTCTCTCCAATCCCATCTGGATATTGCCATGAAATCGATGACCAAAAATTCAAGCCTTTTCCTGAACACAATAACATATTCCGCCGCCATTTTCATGGCCATGACAATCTCAAACACCTACAGCCAGCCGCGCCTCAACCGCGCCGAGCAAGTGCACGCCTATCAAACGCGCGCCGATTCGTTGATCCGTTACTACGCCCAAGCCACGCCCGCCAGCGACCTGAGCCGCGGCGGCTACATCGAGATTGCCGCGCGCCTGCACCGCAACGAAGACATGCCGTGGGTGCTTGCCCGCCTCGATACCCTCATGCAAAAACCTTCGGGTGACATGTTTTGGATGTATCCCTTCATCACCGTCACCTACGCGGGTCGGCACAACCTGCCGCCGGAGTATCAACAACGCATGCGCGAAATGTGGCGCACCTATCATCCCTATCGCGGCGACACCGAAAATCATTGGGCAATGTATTATGCCGCGCTTTATCTCATCACACAAATGTATCCCGATGAGCCGGGCGAACGCTGGTACAACGGCCGCAGCTCGCAGGAGACATTTGCCGAAGCGCGCGAGTACTTGCTCGAGTGGATGAACATTGCCACCACCATCGGCCAGGGCGAGTACGACTCGCCGGATTACCTCGGCGTGTTCGTCGTGCCCATGGCGCAGCTTTATGCCTGGGCCGAGGATGCGGAAATGAAACAGCGCGCCGCCATGATGCTGGAGTGGATTCTGGCGGATTTTGCGGTGGACAATCTCAACGGCCTGTATACCGGCGCGCACAGTAGAACTTATCCCAAGCAGGTGAAAGAGCAATGGCGCGTGGGCTCAACGGCTTTCGCATGGCTGCTGTGGGGCAACACGCCCTTTTATCCCACCGGCGAAGCAGCGATTCTCGCATTAAGCGGTTATCAACCGCCGGAGATCATTCACCGCATTGGCACTGACCGTGCGACGCCCTACGTTCACAAAGAACGCAAGCGCACGCGCCATCGCATTCGTTTCAGCGAGATGAAAAACGCGCCGGTTTACAAATATTCCTACATGCGCAAAGAATATGCGCTGGGCTCAAGCCCGGGCGGGTTGCTGCAGCCGATTCAACAGCATACCTGGGACCTCACCTGGGCGGTCGATGATCCGCGCGGCAAGCACAACACGTTTTTCACCATTCATCCCTACTCTTCCCCTGTCGAATTGGGTATGTATTTCGCGGAGCATCTCGGGCCGATCACCGAGTTGGTGGTGCGTTCAAAAACAACCTATGATTCTCCCGACAAACTCACCGGCGGCTCGCCGCACGAACAAGTATTTCAGCATGAAGATGCTTTGATCACGTTGTGCGATATTCCAACAGGCACACGCTTTCCGCATTTCACCGGCTTTTTTTCGAAGGATCTCTCACGGCGCGAAGAAGACAAGTCGGGTTGGATTTTCGCGCAAGGCGGCGAGGCCCTGATTGCCTACTATCCGCTGGCGAAATACGAATGGCAAAAAGATGAAGACGGTGATTGGCGTTTGCTGAGCAAGCAGCTTAAGAATGGCGGGATCGTGCAAATTGCGCCGGCGGCAGATTACGCTTCGTTCGAGGCATTCAAACATGCCGTAAAAGCGCTACCGCTGAAGGCGACAACCAAACCCAAGCCTAGCGTGCGCTTCACCTCTCTACGCGGCGCACAGATGGAATTCACCTACGACGAAACGCCGCGGGTGAACGGCATGGCAGTTGATTATGAGAACTGGCCGTTGTTCGACGGGCCGTTCATGCACGCGGACAAGGGCAGCCGCAAGCTGGAGTTACGTTACGGCAAGTCGCGGCGGGTTTTGGATTTTAATACGCTGACGATCTCAGAACGGATTGAATAGAGAGTTATCATAGAGAAACGCTCTCCCATGCACAGACGAAACTTTATCAAAACCACGGGACAGACTCTAACGGGTTTGTTCGGGTTATCTGTTTTAAAGAAGCCTTCGTCTCTGTTCGATTCTGTGATGATTGATTCCGCCCATCGCGCAATCGATCCGCGTGACGAAGCTTTTTGGTCGATGGTGCGCGAGCAATTCCCGCTCACGCGCGAGCGCATCTATCTCAACACTGGCGGGCTCGGGGCCTCGCCCTACGTTGTCATCGAAGCGGTGAAAAACAAAATCACCGAGCTGGAACGCGTTTGCGAGACCGGGCACAGTGAAGAGCTGTGGCATGACATCAAATCCAAGGCGGGACAAATTCTGGGCTGCAAACCCGCAGAACTGGCCTACATGCGCAATGCCACCGAAGGCATCGCCATCGTTTGCAATGGCCTGCCGCTCAAGCGCGGGGACGAAGTCATCACCACCACGCACGAACATGTGGGCAACACGCTTTCCTGGCTGGCGCGGCAAAAGCGCGACGGCATCATCATGAAGACATTCGAGCCTTCCACGCAATCCGCGCAGGAGAATTTGGAGCGCATGCAAAAGCTGTTGACCAAGCGCACGCGCGCGATTAGCATCCCTCATATCACCACTTCCACCGGACAAATTCTTCCCGTCAAGCAAATCGGAGAGTGGGCAGCGGCGAACAAGCTTTGGTATTTCATCGATGGCGCGCAAGCCGCAGGCATGCTGCCCATGAATCTGCATGAGATTGGCTGTCACGCCTACGCCGCCAGCGGGCACAAGTGGCTGCTGGGTCCCAAAGGCACGGGCTTGCTGTACGTGCGTGAAGATGCACTCGATCTCATCGAGTCAAAATACCTGGGCGGCTATTCCAACACCGGCGAGTTCGACATGATCACCGGCGCGTTTCAATTTCACCCGACGGCGCAGCGTTATGAATACGGTACGGTGAGCACGCCGCTGTTCACCGGACTCGGCGCTGCCATGGAATTTTTGCTGAAAATCGGCATGGAGAATATCTGGCGGCGCGATCATGCCATGGCCGCCGCATTGAAAGAGGGCTTGAACCGGCTCGGCGTCGAAGTCAACTCACCGCAAAACCCCGAGGAACACAGCGCCATCATCACGTTCACGTTGAAAAACATGGAGCGCGGCGCGCTGCAAAACTTTCTCGCGGAAAAATACAAGCTGCGCACCCGCGGCATCTACGAAGGCGGTTTGAGCGCGCTTCGTATCTCGCTGCATCTTTACAACTCTTTTGCGGACGTCGAGAAGGTGTTGGAGGGGGTACAAGCTGCGAGCAAAATGGAGTAATGACGTTTTGAGTTATGACGCCCTGGCTTTACAGCACTCCATTTCCTAATCCCTTTGGAGGTGAAGCATGCGCATCGGCTTTGTGACAGATGAAATTTCCTCGAATGTCGAAGAGGCCATCGAAATCGGTGTGTCATGGGGCATTTTCGATTTTGAATTGCGGGTGATCGGCGACAAACGCGTGCCGGCGGTGGCTCCCAATGCCGTCAAGCAGATCATTGCCTTGCAACAAAAACACGATCTGCGCATCACCGCGCTTTCGCCCGGCGTGCTCAAGGGCGCGGTGCATGACGAAGCGCTGTGGCAGCGCGAATTGCAGGAAATATTACCCGAGACCTTTCGCCTGGCCCGGCTGTTTGACACGAAGACCGTGATCGTCTTTGGTTTTCAGCGTTCACCTCAGGATGTTCCTGCCGATGAAAAGAAGGCTGTTGAAATTTTCCGGCAGGCGGCGCGGCTGGCGCACCAGCAGGGCTTGCTTCTGGCCATCGAAAACGAGCCGGGTTTTTGGTGTGATACCGGCGTGAACACCAGCCGCATCATCGCGCAAGTAAATTCGCCGGCGCTGCGCGCGAATTGGGATCCCGGCAATGCCGTGGGCACGGAGGAACCTCCCTACCCCGACGGCTACCAGGCGCTGAAGCAATGGATCGCCAATGTGCACGTGAAAGACACCATCAAAGGCTCATTGGTGGAATGTGTGCCGGTGGGTGAAGGCAAGGTGGATTGGCAGGGGCAATTGCGTGCGCTGGCGCGCGACAAAGTCGTCGAGCATGTCACCATTGAAACGCATTGTCTGCCCTTGCTCGAAAATTCGAAAAAGAATTTGGAAGTGGTGCGCCGGATGCTGGCTGTGGAATAGCAAGTCGGCGATTGGGAGAGGTCTAACCATGAATGCATGGAGGGTCGCTGTCATGCAGGATGCTGGTCTTCAGACGGAATCCTGTGATATACGAGCTTGACTATGTCAGATTCACCGCGGAGGCGCAGCATTCGCTGAGAATTCACGCAATCTTACTCTGCGAGCTCCGCGACTCTGTGGTGGATTTTGGAATGTGACATAGTCCAACTAGGAGCGATACCCAAAACTTCACAGAATCTCTCCTGGATGACAGAACAAGAATGGGTGAGATTCTCAGAAGCCTTGGCACACAAACTGCCAACCAATAACACGTTTCTGCGTTATCAAATTACCCGGTGCTGCCCGATTTCAGAAAGCTGCTCATGCAACCGACATATCACTTCATCTCCCACTCCCACTGGGATCGCGAATGGTACAAAACCTTCGAGACCTTTCGCCTGGATCTCGTGGACATGATCAATGCGCTGCTTGATATCTTCGCGCGCGATCCGGAATACCGGCATTTTACTCTCGACGGCCAAACCATCGTGCTCGAAGATTATGCCGCGATTTTGCCGCAACGCGCAGAGCAATTGCGGCAATTGATTCAAGCGGGAAAAATTTCCATCGGACCATGGTACATTTTGCCGGACGAAAATCTGGTCTCGGGCGAATCCACCGTGCGCAATCTACTGATTGGCGGAAAAGTCGGCGCGGCCTACGGCCCGGTGATGCCGGTGGGCTACATTCCCGATTCCTTCAGCCATCTCGCGATGATGCCGGCCATTCTGCGCGGCTTCGATATGGATGCTGCGATCGTTTATCGCGGCTTCGGCGGAGAACCGGGGCAAGAGAATTCCGAGTATCGCTGGCGATCGCCGGACGGCTCTGAGGTGCTCATGATTCATCTGCCGCCCAACGGCTATGGCGATGCGTACATCGGCGCAAACAATGATCAAGCTTTTCGCCGCAAGGCCCGCGAGCTGAAAGCGATTCTCGATCCGCGCGCCACCACTCCGCATCGTTTGTGCATGAATGGCGGTGATCATCACTTTCCCGAGCCGTATTTGCCGAAGGCATTGCGCGTGATGACCGCGCTGGGTGAGGGTGAATTCATCCACAGCAGCATTCCCGCATACGTCGACGCAGTCAAGAATCATATACGTGAGCATCAAATTGCGTTACGGCAAATCGAGGGCGAATTGCATTGGGGATTTCGCTACGCCTTTGCCGTGCAGTCGGGCGTGAATTCCTCGCGCATGTACCTCAAACAGGCGAATCATGCCGCGGAGAAAATGTTCGCGCGTTATGTTGAGCCGCTGGCCATGTGGGCGACATTGGCGGGCCGGCAGCATCTCTTCCCCATGCTGGAACACGGCTGGAAACTCCTGCTGCAAAATCATCCGCACGATTCGATCTGCGGCTGCAGCGTCGACGCGGTGCATCGCGAAATGATGACGCGCTTCGAAAAAGTGCAGCAAGTGGGCGAAGCGATCATCGACAAGTCCGTGCGCCAGCTCCATCCCGATGCTTGGGAAGGCAATGAACATGTGCTGGTTTTCAATCCGCAAACGCGCCGCGCCAGCCAGGTGGCGGCAGCGCCGGTGGAATTCTTCCGCCAAAAAATTGTCGTAGGTTTGAATCCAACCGTTCGCGTCAAAAGACCGCTGCCGCTCATTTCCGGCTTTTGTTTGCGGGATGAAAATGGCAACGAAGTGCCCTATCAAGTTTTGCAGCATGAGCCCGAAGGGCACGGCTTGCGCTACAGCGACTATTCCTATCCTTCCAAACGGCTCACCGAGCGCTTTCATGTGTTGCTTGACGCAACACAGGTTCCCGGCCTGGGCTTTGCCCGCTATCGCGTTGAATTGAAAGAGAGCATGCCAGTTTATGATAGCAGCTTGCGTGCGGCCGAAAATTATTTGGAAAATGACTTTCTGCGCCTGGCGGTGCAGGCCAATGGCGCCCTCAACCTGCTGGACAAGCGCAGCGGCGAACAATTCTCCGGCCTGCATGTGTTTGAAGACGGCGGCGATGCCGGCGATGAATACAATTATTCTTATCCCCGCAAGGATGCGGTTTTTACCTCGCATGACGCTGCCGCAACCGTGACGCTCGTGGAAACCGGACCTTTGCGCGCCACGCTCGAGATCGCTCTCACGCTTTCTCTGCCCGAAGGATTGAACGAATCGCGCCGAAGCCGGTCCCGCCGCCGCGTACAACTGCCGATCCGCACGCGTGTGAGTCTATATCACAATCAGCCGTGGGTGGAAATTCAGACAACGGTGGAAAACACTGCAAAAGATCACCGCTTGCGCGTGTTGTTTCCTTCGGGATTTCGCACGAATATTAGTTATGCCGACAGTCAATTTGGCATCGCGCGGCGCGAGCATCATCCCATCAATCCCGCCGAATACAAAATCGAAGTGCCGACGGCCGTGCACCCCATGCAGCGCGGTGTGACGATTTTGGAGGGCGACCGGGGATTGACGATTGCCTCAGCCGGGATGCCGGAGTATGAATTGAAAACGGAAGAACCGGGCACGCTTGCCATCACTTTGTTGCGCTGCGTGGCGCGACTTTCTGGTGGCGATCTGCTCACGCGGCCCGGCGGCGAGGCCGGCTGGATCACCTACACGCCCGAAGCGCAATGTCCGGGCGTGCATACTTTTCGTTATGCAATCATTCCGCACACGGCGGCGCAATTCGAAGGCTACGGCTATGTCAACGAACAGTTGGAAAGTTTTCATCTGCCTTTTTTGACCGTGCGGCGCGGCGGCGAGCCGGCAATCAATCTCGCACAATTCGGCATGGAGATTTTGCCGTCGTCACTCGTCGTCTCCGCATGCAAGCCCGCTGAAGACGGACAAGGATTCATATTGCGTGTGTACAATCCCACCGCTGTCAGCGTGCCGGGCGAATTGATTTCAGCGTGCGCACTGCATTCGGTTTGGCTGACACAACTCAACGAACGCGATGTGCAGGAATTGCAGCATGAAGAGGGAAAACGTGTGCGGTTCGAAGTTGCGGTGAATCAGATTATTTCGTTGAGATTGAAGTTCGTCGCCGCGCCCTCAGGCGCTTAATGTTGGCTGATAAACGCGCCTTATGATGTTGCAAGTAATATCTTGGCAAAAGAAGCAAGAATTTTCTAAACACCAAGGCAGAAAGACATAAAGAAAAAAACCTTGCTGTCCTTGTGTCTTAGTGGTAAAATCTAGTTGCGGCTTGTTCGGCGAGGGCTTGGCCGTGGCTTGACCACAGTAAATGCCAGGACCAGCCGTGCCTGAACATTAACCCAAATGATCACCAAAACTCACGAGGCGCACAGCCTTCGTTAGGGGTGGCGGTTGCATTCAGATCGCATCTGAAGGGGCTACTACAAACCAGCAAAGTAATCATGACTCCCAACCATACCGAACACTACGCCCGCGCATCAGCGCGTATGCCCTGGGCCACGCAAACCAATGCCAAACGCTGGCGGCCGGAGTACGGCGAATTCATGCCGCCGTTCATCAAACGCGGCCACGGCTGCCGCATCTGGGATTTGGATGATCGCGAGTATATCGATTTTCGTTGTGCTCTCGGTCCAATAATTTTAGGTTATCGATATCCGGAAGTCGAAGCCGCGGTACGCGCGCAAATGGAAAATGGCGTGCTGTTCAGCATGGCCAGCCCGCTGGAATGGGAGGCAGCGGAAGAATTTTGTCAAAACGTGCCGTGGGTGGAACAAATCCGCTTCATGAAAACCGGGGCTGATGCCTGTACGAGTTGCGTGCGGTTGGCGCGCGCTTACACCGGCCGCGAGCATATACTCACCAGCGGCTATCACGGCTATCACGACTGGTCGGCGTTGAGATGGCCCAATCCCGGCGTGCCGAGTGTGTTGCGAGATTATGTCCATGAAATCAAATACGGTGATCTCGAGGCCGTTGAACGTGTGTTTAATGAACACGGCCAGAATTTGGCTGGCGCGATCACGGTGCCGTATGAATGGAACGAAGACACGGGCGAGGGTTTTCTTGCGTTGCTGCGCAAAAAGTGTGATCAATACGGCGCATTGTTGATCTTCGACGAAGTGCTCACCGGCTTTCGTTTGGCGCGCGGCGGCGCGCAAGAATATTACGGCGTTACCCCGGATCTCGCGGCGTTTGCCAAGGCCATGGCCAACGGCTATCCGGTTTCAGCATTTGCCGGCAAGCGCGAGTTCATGCAAACGCTCGAAAAGACGATCATCACCACGACCTATGCGGGCGAAACGCTTTCACTCGCGGCCTGCAAGGCCACGATGGCAATCATGCGCACGCAGCCGGTGCATGATCACATCAACAGAATGGGAAAACGATTACGCGACGGCTTTCAGGAGATCATAAAAGCCACCGGTCTGCTTGCGCATGCGGCCGGCATGCCTGCTGCGCCTTTCATTCAATTTGAGGGGTCGAATGACCAGGAAAATGCCGAATGGCAAAATCGCCTGTTTACTCAGATCTTCGCACGTGGAGTTTTTCCGAGTGAAAGATGGTTTATCAATTATTCGCATCAACCGGAGGATATCGATCAGACGCTGGACAAAGTGTATGAAGTAGTACGTGTATTCTATTGATAACTTTATAAACCTGAACCATGAACACCAATAACATTCGTTACTTCGACAGCTTCGCTGCTATTGGCCGGCGCGCGGGAAAAGATCCTGAAGCGCCATGGACCACAGTACAATTGCTTGATGACATGCAGCGTTGTTGCGTGCATGGCGCTTTGGTGTATGCCCATCAAGCCAAAGAAGTGCATCCGGAAGTGGGCAATCCCCTCGTGCTCGCCGAATGCCGAAAGTATGCTCGACTCCATCCCTGCTGGGTGGCGCTGCCGCATCACTCCGGTGAGTTTCCGCATCCGCATGATCTTTTGCCGGAGATGCAGAGACAGGGCGTGCGGGCGTTGAAGATTTTTCCGCGCATTTACAAGCACGCAGTTGATCATGGCGCGCTGGGTGAGTTGCTCAGCGCCATGCAGGAAACTCAAACACTGCTGATCGTCGATCGCGGCGAATGGGGACCTGCCGTGCAAATCGAATGGCAGGAGATTGCCTGGATTTGCGAAAACTATCCCCGTCTCCCGCTTTTGTTGCACAGCGTGCGCTGGGAGGCCACGCGCATGTTGTTGCCTCTGGCCGATCGTTTTCCCAATCTGCATTTTGAATTTTCCAACTATCAAGGCAATCGCATGCTGGAATTCTGGTGCCGGCGCCTCGGGCACGAACGGCTGCTGTTCGGCACCGAAGCTTTGGAGAAGAGCATCGGAGCAGCGCGCGCTTATGTGGATTATTCCGAACTCAGCGACGAACAGCGCCGCGCCATTGCCGGCGGCAACCTGCAGCGGCTGTTGCGCCTGGCCGAGCCGCCACCGGATTATCCGGCACACCAACCGCAAGATGCCATCGTTGCAAAGGCTTTGCAAGGCCAGCCGATCACCGACTCGATTGTAATCGATGCGCATGCCCACATGGGCCAGCGCGGCACGCGCGGCGCGGCCATGGTGGTCATGAATGAATGCGACGGCAAGGGCGTAGTCGAGCGCAACCGCCGGCTGGGTGTAAAGAAGACTTGCATCAGTGCTTGGACGGCCATTTGGACGGATTATGAGTTGGGCAACGAAGACACGCGCCAGGCCATGTTGGAATTTCCCGAGGAAATTGTCGGCTATGCTGCGCTCGATCCCAACTACGTTACGGATTGGGAGAAGGAGCTGCGTTACTATTATGAAGCATGCGGTTTTCGCGGCATGAAACCATATTTCCCGCGCATGGGTGTGCCTTACAATGATCCGCGTTACACGCCCTGGTGGGAATATGGCAACGCGCATCATCTGTTCGCGCTCATGCATCCCTCGGACAACTTCAAACAAGAGATGCCGGATTTGGCAAAGCGCTATCCGCAGGTCAATTTCGTATTGGCGCATTCCGGCTGGACCTGGCCGGTGGCGCGGCATCACGTCGCGCTGGCAAAGGAATTTCCCAACTGCTTTTTGGAAATCACCTTCACTTCGGTTACCAACGGCACGATTGAGTACATGGTGCGCGAGTTGGGCGCTAAACGCGTGCTCTACGGCTCTGATGCGCCGATGCGCGATCCGTTTCCGCAATTCGGCTGGGTGGCATTTGCAAATATTTCGGAAGAAGACAAGCGCAACATTCTCGGCAGGAATATGCAGAGAATCTTGGAACGTGTGAAATTGTGATAATTCAGCACACAGAAAAGTTCCAGTTTGAGAAGAACCGTGAAAAACTGAAAACACACGAAACGGTTGCTATTCTTTTGGTGGATTTCGTGGTCCAACATTATCGGAGGCCATATTGTCACAACCACTTTGGGGAAAATACGAGCAATTGAGGCCGGCGCAAATTGAAACGATTCGCGCGCAGACGCCCGTCGCCTATTTGCCCTGGGGCGCGCTGGAATGGCACAGTTATCATGCACCGGTTGGTTTGGATGGCATCAAAGCGCAGGGACTCTGCGAAGCGCTTGCCAAAGAAACCGGTGGCGTGGTGTTGCCGGCGGTTTATGTTGGCACAGACACAATCAAACCGTACAAGGGTTTTCATCACACCATTGAACACAACGCAGCGACTGTGACCAAGCTCTGTGTGGAGTTTCTGGAACAGCTTGCCGACGAAGATTTCAAAGTGATTGTGCTGCTCACCGGGCACTACGGCGAAGGCCACGTGAAAGCCATTCAAGCTGCTGCGGAAATTTTTCGCAAGAGCCATCCGCAAACCGGGTTATGGGCGTTTCCGGATTCCGAGCCGCTCGAAGGCATTTATCCCAAAAATCATGCGGCGCGCGGAGAGACGTCTTTCCAACTTTTATTTAAACCGGACTTGGTGGATTTGAGCACGCTGCCCGCCGGGCGCGAAACCACCCTGGAGGATGACGGCGTGTGGGGCGAAGATCCGCGGCAGGCCAGCAGCGCAGAGGGCAAGCACATGCTGGGAGTTTTTTTGAAAAATGCCGCGCCCAAAATCCGCAAACTGCTGGAGGAATATGCGCGATGAAATACCGCACCCTGGGACGCACGGGCGTGTCGTGCAGCGAAATCGGTTTGGGCACGTGGGCGTTCGCTGCGCAGATTTATGGCGAGGTTTCTGAGCGCGAGGCGCTAAACACCATCGCTGCCGCGCTTGATAGCGGCATCAATTTTTTCGATACCGCGCCGCTCTACGGCACGCCCGCACGCGACGGCGTCGCGGAGGAAATCCTGGGCAAAGGCCTGGGCGCGAAACGCAATGACGTTCTCGTTTCCAGCAAATTCGGACGGAATGCCACGGAGGGCAATACTCCCAACTTTCACGGCAAGCGGGCGCGCACCTCAGTGGAAGAGAGCTTGCGACGCCTGCAGCGCGATCACCTCGATGTGCTCTTCTTTCATTCGCCGTTCAGCGCGGAAGAAATTCACGATGATGTTTGGGAAGCGCTGGACAAGCTCAAAAGCGAGGGTAAGATTCGCTTTGTCGGGCATTCGATTTCAAAATTTGAAGACACACAACAAATGGCGCGCGACTGGGCCGCCGACCGCAGAATCGATGTGATTCAGGTTGTCTTCAGTTTGATGAATCGCGAGGCGCGGCAGCTCATCCGCGATTTGGGCCGCGAGAACCTCGGCATCGTGGCGCGCGAATCGCTGGCGAACGGCTTTCTCTCCGGCGTCATCACGCGCGACACGGTTTTCCCGCCCCAGAGCCTGAACGCACGCTATTCGCGCGAGGAAATCGCGGCGCGCGTGGATTACGCCGAACGCCTGCGCTTTCTCGTGCGCGGCGACATTGGCACGCTGCCCCAAGCAGCAATGCGCTGGGTGCTGGACCATGCTGAGATTTCTCTCGTGCTTTCCGGCGCGAGCAAGCCTGCTGAGATTTTGGATTGCGCCGCGGCTTCCGAGGCCGCTTCTTATTCCTTTCAAGAATTGCAGCGCGCCGCACAAATTCACACAAAAGATTTTCAAGCCGCATGATGCCAAATCGTATCGGCACCTTGCTCTCCATCAGAAGCATCAGACAAAACGATTGCTGGCCAAATCAATCCTGCGACGACAAGACAAAAATCCGTTCGTCTCTCTCATCCGTTGGCTCTGGCTCTCAACGGTTCAGCCCCGGTTGAATTATTCTGAATTTGAGAAATCAAACAATTCAAACACGGTAAGAATCCATTGAGGAAAACTCATGAACTCTCCCTCTCCCCAAACCATCAGTGGCAAATCCCATTTCGATCGCGAAGGCTATGCCATCTTCCGCAATGTGCTGGATGCGGATTTGATCGGCGAAGCCCGGCAACATGTTGACTGGCTGCTGCAAAAGAATCCGGATACTCGCCCGGAGCAATTGCATCATTTTTTGATGACGGAAGATCCGTTTTGGGTGCGGCTCATCAGCGACGACCGTTTGCTTGATGTTGCCGAGCAATTCATCGGACCGAACATCGCGCTTTTTGCTTCACACTATATCTGCAAAAGGCCTTACGACGGGCAGGCAGTGTTGTGGCATCAAGATGGCACATACTGGCCGTTGGCGCCGATGGAGGTGGTTACGCTTTGGCTGGCCATTGACGATGCGGATGCGGAGAACGGCTGTATGCGCGTGCTGCCGCGTACGCAAAACATGCGGCTGCTGACTCCCGAGGAACTCGTTCAACAGAATGACGGCAAAAACGTTCTTGGCTCCGGCATAGATCCGGCGCAAATTGACGAAACGCAGGTGGTAGAGATTTTACTCAAGGCGGGGGATGTTTCCGTGCATCATCCCAACGTCATTCATGGCTCGAACGCGAATACTTCTGCGCGCTGGCGGCGCGGCCTGACAATTCGCTACATTCCGACCAGCACCCGCATCATCTCAGAGCAGAAACACCCCAGCGCTTTCATGTTGCGCGGTCAAATGGTAAGCGGTGTGAATGAATATAATCCGTGGCCGAAATATGTCGCCGGCAGGCACATGCCGTTTGGCGGCTGGCAGGCGTGGAATCAGAAATGTGAATTGCAGAACCGGAAATATCGAAGCGGCGCGTAATGAACCCTTGCGGGCATCCCTACGCGCCTCTTTTCAACTTCCCGAAAAGATGCGGCGGTGAGTAGGTTTAATGCTCGTGTTTCGCCATTTTCGCGGAATGATAGCCGGCATTGAGGCGGAATTGGCGCGGTGAGAGCGAGGTATAGCGCTTGAAAATCCGATAAAAATGCGCCAAATCGTTGAAGCCGGAGGAGAAACAAATGGAAATGATTTCTTGATCGGTCTCCGCGAGCAGACGCTGGGCATAGCGCGTGCGGTGAAAATGCAGATATTGCATGAAAGTCACGCCGTAAACGGCTTTGAATTGATTGGTGAATTGCCGCACGCTCAAGCATGCCATGCGCGCCATGTTCTCGACCGAAACCGGCTCAAAAAAATTCTTCTCGATGTAATGCGCAACGTGTTGAATACGATTGACGGTGGGTTTGTCGCCGGGGAACTGCTGCTCCACGGGAATGTTGAGATAAATGCGATTGAGTGCGACTACGAGGCTCAATAAATTGGCTTGAATCGCCGGCACAAACCCTGCGGCTTGCATTCGTTGTTCATACAGAATTTTTCGAATTTTGCGCGGCAGATCGTAAGCGGCATAATCGTGCGAAGTCAGCGGCTTGAGATGCTTGCTGGCCAGTTGGCTGAGCAACTCGATTTGTTCGTTGAACGAGGCCAAATGCTCCAGGCTGTTGTTGCGCACGGCCAGAATGTAAAGCGAAAGCGGCGCGCCTTCTTTATCCCGCAAAAAATGCGTTGCGCCACGGGGGATAACCAGCACCTGATGGCGTTCGAGCGGCACGGCGCGGCGCTCGATAAAACAATCGGCGGTGCCGTCGAGAATGTAATAGATTTTCGTGTAGCTGTTGCGCGTCGGCGGCATGACAAAACCGCGTTCATGGTGGCTCTCAGCGATGCAGATGCCGTAAGGCGGGATGACGATCTTAACCGGCTTTTTGGTGAGGCGTACTGTTTCTTCGGATGCAACTGGCACAACCATCATGCTGCAATCTCCATGCGATGTACCGTGCGAGGTTTAGTTGCGCCCATCCTGGCTGATGCCGAAATTGCAAATAAAGAAGTCCTGTGATACCAAGAAAATTTTGATGATAATCTAATCTTTACTGGAAAAATGTCAAGCCTTTTCATCGAACAACGGATTACTTATGCCCAAAACCAGCATACAAACGACGACGGTCGGCAGTTATCCGGTGCCGCTCTGGCTTAGAACCTTCGGCACAAAAGAGCATTTGCGCGATGCGATCATGGTAGTGCTCAAAACGCAGGAGCTAGCCGGTATTGATCTGGTGGTGGATGGCGAGTTGTATCGTTGGGATGTCAATCATCCCGAAACCAACGGCATGATTGATTACTTCATCCGCCCCTTGACGGGGGTACAGACTTCTTTTTCACGCAAAATGCTGGAAGCGTTTCGCCGGAACAGCGGCATGGCCTATCGCGCCGAGCCCGCTGGAATTGTGATCGAGGCGCTGGGCGCTGGGACGTTGAATCTGTTAAAGGATTTTGAATGGGTCCGGCCACTCACCACCAAGCCGTTGAAGTTCACCCTGACGAGTCCCTACATGCTGGCGCGCGTACTGGTGAATCAGTATTACAAAAACTTCCAAGAAGTCGTCGTGGCGCTCGCAGAAATTTTGGCTGAACAAATTGAAGGGATCGAAGCGGAGGTTGTTCAAATTGATGAAGCCAACCTCACCGGCAATCCCGAAGATGCGGATTTGGCGGCAGCGGCGATCAACCGCATTTTCAAAAACGTGAAAACGCAGAAGGCGGTGCATTTGTGCTTTGGAAATTATGGCGGCCAGCGCGTGCAAAAGGGAACGTATGAGCGCCTGATTCATTTCATCAACAGCCTGCAATGCGATCATATGGTGCTGGAAATGGCGCGGCGGCCCGAATCTGACAAACAAATGCTCGCGCAACTCAAGCCGGAAATGGGCATCGGCCTGGGCGTCATCGACATCAAGGATAATCAAGTGGAATCTCCGGAGGAAATCGCGCGCCGCATTGAAGTCGTCGCCAAAATGATCGGCGCGGAAAGAATTCAATACGTTCATCCCGATTGTGGCTTGTGGATGCTGCCGCGTTCGGTTGCCGATGCCAAGCTGCGCAATCTGGTCAAGGGCCGCGACTTATTTGTCGGGAGATAATCAAATAATACCCTTTGCAATCACATAATCATCTCATTCTGAAAAAATCTTGTGAACATGCATTTCTCTGCCTGAGCGTCACAGGATTATTTCTGAATAACGTACTCCACTGGCGCTTGAAAGCCGTTACAACACACCATGGAAGCCTCCGAGCATTTCTACAGCGACGACCCTGCCAATGGCCATCCCGATGTGCGCACAGCCTTGGCAGGCGTTGATTATTATTTTCTCGGCAATGGCCACATAACAGTTGCCATTCAAGTTTGCGCCTCCGGAGAAGGCACACCCCTTGGCGTGCTCTTGATGTCCCCGGAAGTTTTTGGCCCGAAACGCAAAGCGTGGAGCCTTGACCCCCAAACCGGGCTTTCGGCAACAATGGTGGAACTGCTCGTGCAGGGGGAGGTCATTGTTGCCCTGCCATCGCAAGTATCAGCGGTATGGGAAGAACAGGATCACGTTCCGGTTGTGCGCGCTGCTTGGGGAAGCAAAAACTTTGAGGTTTTTGAACGTTTGTATTGCCCCGATCGTACCCACCCTCGCCTCATTCGCACGCTCACGCTCAAGAATATCTCCGCACAAACGCAAACCGTCAGCGTGCAAACCGGCGTTCTTGCCCATCAAATTAAAAAAGATTTCACGCTGGCAGGCGGCGCAGAGCAAACCTGCTCATGCGAATACCGCCTGGTTGCGGACGGCCCCTCACATTTTATGGTACAACTAAATTGGATTGAGCAACCGGTAATCGCGGCGGAGGCGCTGGCTTATTCGCAACAAATCGCGACTTTGCACAGCGATTCCTCAGTTTTGAATCATCTTTATCGTACCGCGCCCCATCAACTGCAAGCCACGATTGCCGCTTCCGGCCGCTCCGACGCCAGCTTTTGGCAGTACAATCTCGAATGGGTGCGCGATCAAGCCATGCTGGTGTTGGGCTTGACCTACTCCGGCCAGTTCGAACTCGCCCGCACCATGCTGAAACGCCTTTTGCAAGAGCTTGTCACCGCAGCAGGCGATGCCGTCGATTCCAGCCGCGTAAGGCCGCCGGAGGAAGTTGAGCTGGATCAAAACGGTGCGCTGCTGCACACGCTGCGCAGTTATGTTGATTGGACCGGCGACCTTGATTTGGTGCGCACGCACTGGCCGCGCATTCGCGCCGTTGCCAATTTCCCGCTCAAACCCGTCTTTCGCCATCCCGAAACTTTTCTGCTGCACAATCAGCGCGAGTATTGGGAACGGCATCGCTTGTTTGGGATTGAAGACGGCATGGAGCTGGCGTATCAACTCTATCCCGCTTTGGGATTGAGTGATGCCTCGTATTTAGCGCATCTGCTCGGTTATGCACAGGAGGCAGACAATTGGAAAAAATCCGCAGAGGCGATCAAACATGCCATGCTGCACGATGCGAAATACGCGTTGATTGAAAATGGCCGCTTCATCAAACGCCGCAAAGTGAGCGGCGACATTCAAGTTGAAATTTCTTTGCGCGATCCGGAAGCTTTTCCAGCGAGCATTCCGTTGCGCCAGCCCGGCCCGCATTACTTGAATCCCGACAGCTCTGCGGCATTGCCGATTGCTTTGGAGTTCATCGATCCGCGCAGTGAACTGGCACGGAACACGCTTGCAGACTTGGAACAACTCTGGAATTCGCATTGGGAGATTGGCGGGTACAGCCGCTATCATGTGACCTCCGAGCCGGATTCGCCCGGCCCATGGCCGTTTGCCTCATTGTTCATCGCGCGCGCCTACTTTGAGTCCGGCAATGATGAAAAAGTCTGGCGCGTTTTGAATTGGTTGATGGCCGCGCCGGGCAGCAAAGCGGGAACGTGGTTTGAGTTCTATGGGCCACGCCCGATTCCTCCCTGCCCGCAAATCGGCATCATTCCCTGGACCTGGGCAGAAATTATCACACTCTTCGTACATCACATGCTGGGCATACGGCCTTCCTGGCAAAACTTGCGTTTGCGGCCGCGATTGTTGCAAGGTGTAAACCGGATGGAAACGGAATTGCGGGTGAGAAACATTCGTTTGAAGATGAACATCGAGCGTGTCCAAGACGCGCAAGCGCAAGGCTTTTGGATTAATGGCCGGCCTCGGGCATTTTCGCCGGAGGGTGTTACGCTGCCCTGGCCAGAGGAAGATCTTGCCGTCAATATAAGAACGCTGTAATCATTGTTTCGCAATTTTACGCAGAGCCTTTTCCTTAGAAACGCGTTCACCCAACTCCCCATAAATCTCCGGCCGGCGCGAGGCGATCACGGCCAGCGTGCGCTCATGTTTTTCTTCGAAGAAGAATTGCGTCACGCGCTTTTGTGATAAATCTATCTCGTGCGTCAAAACGCCGATGCCGCGTCCCATGTCTGCGAGAATCAAGCCATCCGGGCCAACGATACCGCTGCGGCCGATCATCATGCCGGGTTTCCATTGTCCTTCCGGGTAGCCGTAACAGGCAGAAACAAGGTACAAACCTGTATCAATCGCGCGCGCGCGATAACGAATTTCCCAATCCACCTCGCCCCAACCCGCTTGCACGTGAGGAAATAAAAGAATCTCCGCGCCTTTGAGCATGAGTATCTGCGCGACTTCAGGGTATTCGATATCCATGCACGTCATGACGCCGATCTTGCCAAAATCCAAATCATAAGCCGCCAAATCATTGCCCGGCTTTATGCCGAGTTTTTGCTCAGGCATGGTGGGATGTGTTTTTTGATAACAGCCAACGATCTTGCCCCGACGATCGAAGATAACGGCATGGCTTGACAAAATGCCGTTGAACTCGCCAAACATCGGCATCACAATATTCATGCGATACGTCTTCGCATAACGCGCAACCACGCGCGTAAAGGCGCCCGGAATGGAATCCGGAATATACTCGCGCAAATTGTTCGACCACGTGCGATGATGCAAATTGGCATACTCACCCAACAGGACTAAATCAGATTTGCGTGCGCCGGCAATTCTCAACATGGCCTGAATATGTTTGTGATTATTGGCCTGTTTTTCAGCGAATGAACGGCCCGCAATCACGGTTGCCAGTTGCACGGCACTGATGCGGAGGGAACGTGGCATGGTAAATTCCGATTGGGAAAATGAACAACATTTTTCGACGCTAGCCTAAAGTTGCCACATCAGGCAATCACCGTTTCAAATTCTTTGTTGAAAAAATACTCCCCGGTTTACTATATTTGAGTGAACAAATACCGCCGCCGATTCAAGCATTCCATTCCCACAAGGAGATCTTTATGCCTCGCCTAGCTGTGAGACTCGTTTTTGCTGCCATTGTTTTGCTGTTCGTATCGGCGCCAATCCACGCCGGAAACAGCTCCGACCTAAAAAAGATTGATGATTTTACTTTGATGGACTACAATGGCAAGCAACATCGTTTGTCCGATTACAAAGATGCAAAAGCTGTTGTTCTGATCTTTGTTTCAACCCAGTGTCCCGTTTCAAATGCTTACAATGAGCGCATGGCGAAGCTGAATGAGGACTACAAAGAGCGGGGCGTCGTCTTTATCGGCATCAACTCCAATGTGGCGGAGGATGCGGCGAATATCAAGAAACACGCCGCCGAGAACAATTTGTCGTTTGTTATTTTGAAGGATAAAGATAACCTCATTGCAGACAAGCTGGAAGCCTCAGTAACTCCGGAAGTGTATATCGTAAACGCGAAACACGAAGTGCTCTACCACGGCCGCATCGATGACAGCCGCAATGCAGAAAAAGTGACAACTCAAGATACGCGCAAGGCGCTTGAAGAAATTCTGGCTGGCAAGGAAGTAAGCGAAGCGCGCACCAAAGCCTTTGGCTGCAGCATTAAGCGTGTTGCGAAAGAGGCCAAAAAGGCAGCCTCGTAAATGCGCACGGCGATAATTCTGTTGTTCTTGCCGTTGATTGGTGCATGTGGTGGTGAGGAAACCGGCCGAGGCAACCAACGGGCTGAGTCGACCGACGTAGCCGCGGCTTCGGTACCGGGCGTCCGCACCATCACCCTTCCTGAGTTGCAACGATTGATTCAAGATCGTAATGGCAAGCATTTGGTCCTGAACATGTGGGCAACCTGGTGTGTGCCGTGTAAAGAAGAGTTCCCGGATTTGTCGAGCTTGGCGGAAAACGCCGGCGACACGGTGGACGTCGTGGGCGTCAGTCTGGACGATCCAGAGGAAATCGAATCGCACGTCATGCCATTTCTGCGCCAGAACCCGGCCAGCTTTTCGATTTATGTTGCAGATGTTGCCAACCCGGATGATTTCATTAATTCTTTGAATCAAAATTGGAGCGGGGCGTTGCCGGCCACATTCTTCTATGATCCTGACGGACAACAGACTGCAATGCTGATCGGGAAACGGACGCTGGCAGATTTTGAAAATGCTTTGACGCGTACTTCAGCGGATAATTCGGAATAATTCAAGCACGAGTCGCAAAGCGGATGCCGCTCGATGAGCGGCAAATGCGCCAACAGCTATAATGAAAACCCCAACCTGAATGATTCATAACCACAAAGGCACGAAGACAAAAAGTTTTGATTTGTTTTGCGAAGTCGTTCTTGTTGATAAAAACTCAATTGCTTCATCAAAGCTTTCCAAGCATCTGTTCTTGGTGTCTTGGTGGTTTAGGTTTCATGAATAATCTAGTTTAAATAAAAAAGTTGACTACTCACCTGCCTTGCTCTTGAAAAACCACACCATCCCCAATCCCACTGCCAGGGTGCTGAATCCCGCGATCGCATTTAACCACAACACAGAGTTTGAAGCCGGCACAAACGTGAGCAGGATCAATACCATTCCAACCGCCGCGGTTAAGACGCCAATCACTTTATAGGATTGCATCGTGTTGGCATCCCAACTCCGCTCCGAGGCCAGAGCTGGCATCTGCAACTGCTGCGCAAAAGCTGCAATGCGCGAGGCCGCGCGCGGATCGCGTTCCCGCCAAAACGATGAAAGAAAGAAAACCAGCGCGCTGGCGAAAACGCCGACAAAAATATTCGCTTCGTATTGATACGAGGAAAAATCGAAGACCACGTTGCACGCCAGCACCAACAGCAAACCGGTAAGCGCCGAGGCTATGGCAGACCACGAAGGCGTTTTGGTATAAACGAATCCCAGCATCACCGGGGTGAGCATCGAAGGCGTGAACCAGGAATAGTACATCAACGCAAATTCAAAAACGCCCTTGGCCCTTTGCACGATCAAAGCCGAGGCAATGGCCATGGCGCCGAGCGCCAGCACGATCACTCGTCCCATGCGCAATTGCTGCGTTTGCGAAGGCTCCGGCCGGCCAAAATTTTTCTTGAAGCGCAGATAAACATCCCGCACGAGAATCGAAGCGAGATAATTCAAGCCGGTATCAACCGCGCTGGTGGTAGCGGCCAGCAGAGCCGACATGGTGACGCCGATCATGCCGTTCGGCAAGAGCATGAGTGAGAGTGTAACGAACGAAGCTTCCGCAGGCTCGGCCAATTGCGGCCAAAGTTCTTTCATCGAGGGAAACAACAAACGGGCCGCCATCGCCGGCGCGATCCACAACAGCGGCAAAAGAAAACTGAATACGCTGCACAGCAGCGCCATCTTGCGGGCATCGCGCTCGGAGGGGACACTTTCATAGCGCTGCCCGATAAACCACGCGGCATTATACCCGATGAAAATGTTGGTAAGATAGGCGAGGTAAAACCAGGGCCGGCGCGCCAAATCCGCCAAACTGAAATAACCCTCCGGCGCTTCGGTCCAAAGCCGCTGCAATCCTGCTGCGAAGCCCTCGCCGTTACCGAGCGCCATGAACGCAAGCGGAAAAATCATCAGCGTCATGATGACGATGACGAGAAACTGCATCACATCGGTGATCATCACGCCCCACAAGCCGCCGGCGCTGTTGTAAATCAATAAGACCACGCCGGTGACCAGCATCGTCACTTCCAGCCCGCTCAACGTGACAAAGCCGGCGTCAAGCTGCCAATTGCCCAAGCCGAGCGCGGTTGAAAGAAAGATGCACAACGTGTAAATGCCCAATCCCATTCCCAAAATCGCTGGAACAATCGAGAGCAAAGTATACCAATACGTCGTAGCTTGGGAAAAACGTTTGGTCAAAAATTCCATGGGCGAAGACAAGCGCGCGCGCCGCCATTTGATGGCATAGACAAAATATCCCAAGGCATAACCCCAGCAGGCTGAGGTAAAGAGTAACACAGCGGAAAGTCCGTTCTTGTAAGTGTGCCCGGCCGCAGCAACAAACATGAATGCGGTAAAACCGGAAACAAAGGTTGAAAGCCCGGCAATCCACCACGGCGTTTTGCCGCCGCCTTTGAAAAAGTCATCAACGGTTTTATTGAATCTTGTGAGATAAATGCCCACACCACTGAGCATGAGCATGTACAGCACAACGACAATGTAATCGAGATAATTGAGATGCTTGATGGGGTCGAGCATGCGGCCTCAAAAGTGGTAGGAGATTTCCCAATGCTTGTCGCCCTGCGGCAGCAGGGTGTGTTGATGAAACGGCTCAAATGAAAAGGTTTTGTCGTTCGCCCAAATCGCCAAATCCGAAAGCGGGAAATCACAACGCGTGTGAATCTCGCCGAGTCGATCGTGGCGCTGCCAGGCTTCCAAATACGCGCCGTTCAAATGCGCAAATTTGAGAAAGCATCCCTCCTGCCAATTGTGTCCGGCGTTCATGACGATGAATCCCTCTTTGTCCAGTTTGAAACCCGGATTCTCCGGCAGAAAAGAAAGTCCGGACACGCGGCAGCAACGATAATCGTGCGTCACGGGAAAAAACGGATGCGCAAACCAGCGGAACGGCACGGGCGCCTCGCCGAGATTTTGCAGGATCGTGCATGAACGGATACAGCGATCCTGCAAACCGACTTCCCGGATCAAGCGGAAAGACCATTGCTTGAAAGCCTGTGTGGTCTCAAAGCGCAGATAGGCGCCGCTTTGTTCAACTTGCCAATTACAGTAGGATAAAACCTGGGCATTCGTGAAAAGGTTGTACGGCTGGGTCGGGTCTCGTTTATCCACCAAGCCAACGCCGATAATGAGCTTCTGTGCTTCACTTTCGCGCTCATCATGATAAAGCGTGAATTGAAACACCTCAGGCAATCCTTGACCATTAACGACCGCCGGATGGCTTGCGGGAAATTCCGGACCACTGAGCAACGGGCCATAGCGCGCATCTTCGACTTGATAAATGTATCCGCCGCCGCAATAGCGCCAACCCAAACGCGCTTGATCAACGAGAGGATCCAGGACATGAACTTTGAGCGAAGAATTATTGAGAACGTACATGGATTCCCTTATCTATGTTGAATCGCATGAGAAGTTTTCGTCTTTGCATATCAGCCTGTCAATCAGAAGGATTCTTGTGTAGCACTTGGGTAGGCTGGACGTTCAAAAATCATCTTGAAAATCCCAACGCAGGCAAGCCGCAACCAGATTTTACCGCTAAGACACAATGACACCAAGTTTTTTTCTTTTTGTCTTCGGGTCTTGGTGGTCAGAAAATCTTTGCCGCTTTGGCAAAATTATCACGTGTAACATAATTATGCCGCTGCATGCACCCGGCGATTTACCAAGACAGGTTTCATGAATACGCCGCCAATTCCTCGGCGTGCTCATAGGCCGCGGCAATCACTTCGAGCGGGGTGTCATTCTGAAACATATGCGAGCCTGCGAAGATGAAACCGCCGTCATTCTTGAGCAACGCAAAGACACGCTCGACTTCGCAGCGGATTTCCGCGGTATTCATCACCGGTAGCGCGGTGATCGTATCGAGTCCGCCCATTATGCAGACATTTTTACCGAAAAACTCGCGCACGTATTTGGGCGACATGCCCGCGGACTCTTGCACGGGATGAAGCCCGGACACGCCGAGTTTCAGGATGCCGTCCAGAATTTGCGTCACATCGCCATCGCTGTGCAACAGCACCGGAACGTGAAGCTCGTGAGCGCGATCCAGAATGATCGTCATCGCCGGATAAACCATGTCCCACCACATTTCCGGACTAAACAGCATTGTTTTTTGCTGGCCCCAATCATCCGAAAGCTCGATGGCATCAACGCCAGCTTTGACGGCAGTCTCCACACAATCCGCGGTCCAGGCCGCCAGCTTGAAAAACATGCGCTTCGTCTTCTCGGGTTCCATTGCCATATTCAGCAAGGCTTGCTCGGTGCCGGGCAGCATGTTCTTTTCGAACAAAAACTGCGACAGCTCAAACACGCCCCAAGCGTGGCAAAAAACGGCTTTATCGGACTCGTGAGACTTCAGCGCTTGCGCCACGGTTACCGAAAGAACTTCATCGCAGGGCGTTGTGAGAATGCTGGGAGAATCGGGCGCGTCCGGCTCCAACTTGAGATATTGATCCAAATCCAGAATGCGCGCATGATTTTCAGCGCCGCCAAAGGGAAAACGCGGGAGAACGCCGGTGGCGATGTCAATATGATGCCGTTCATTGAACGTCTCAATACTCCCGTAACGCGCTTCGACTTTTCGGCGCACTTCGGGATTCCAGCCCGCAAAGACATTGAACGGAACTCGATCCGGCTTTTCGCCGGCGAGCACGGCAAGCACTCGTTCGCGTGAGGTCATGCGATTCCTCCTTACGCCGCTGGCGCCAACAGGGCCTTCACTTCATCAACGGCAGTAACGGCATCTTTGGCATAGCCGTCTGCGCCAATCTCCTCAGCGAAGCCTTGTGAAACCGGAGCGCCGCCCACAATAATCTTCACCTGCTCGCGCAGATGGGCAGCGGCGATCGCCTCAATCGTCTTTTTCATGTGCAACATCGTGGTGGTCAGCATGGCCGACATGCCCACAACTTGCGGCTGATGTTGCGTAATCGCATTGATAAATTGTTCCGGCGGCATGTTGATGCCGATGTCGATGACTTCGTAGCCGGCGCCTCGCAACATGATACCAACAAGGTTCTTGCCGATGTCGTGCATGTCGCCCTTTACCGTACCAAGCACAACGCGCGCAACCGGCTTCACCCCGCTGTCAACTAGATGTGGCTTGAGAACTTCCATTGCGGTTTTCATGACACTGGCGCATTGCAAAACTTCGGGAAGATACATTTCACCGCAGCGCATTTTCTCCCCCACTACAGACATGCCGGCAATCAAGCCTTCATTCAAAATCGTCTGCGGTGTGACGCCATTATCGAGAAGTCTCAGCAGAAGATTCTTCACGGCAGCAGTGTTGCCCTGCTGCAACAGCTCTGCAATTGCTTTTACTTCAGTTGAAGCGTTCATCATAAAGCTCCCTACAAGTTCGACAGGAGCGCGAGATCCTGTTAAGCAGCATATCGGCCATATGTTCTCGCCACTTCCATCAATGCAAAAATATTATCATCGGGCGTGTCGCGACCGCATTGATCGCCCGTCGCAAGAATAAATCCGCCGCCTGCCGCAGCAGCGTCGATGCATGCCTTGGCTTCACGGGTGACATCTGCGACCGTGCCATTGAGCATCGTTTCAAAGGTATTGACATTGCCTTTCAGGCAAAACTTGTCTCCGAAGCGTTGTTTTACTTCCGCGAGATCGACATCACCGCCCGGCGGACGCTCCAGGGGTTCCATCACGTTGATGTCGGTTTCATTATAATTAATTTCGACGATGAGACGAGAGCGGCCGCAGGTGTGTTGATGGCAAATGACGCCGGCCTCTTTGCAAAGCGAAGAGATGCGTTGAACGACGGGCAGATCGTATTGCCGGTATATCACAGGTGAGCTGAGACTCAACGATGACGAAGAGCCATTGATCAGAATCTCATCGGGTCGCTCGGGCAAAACGCGGCGCAGGGTTTCATCGACATATGCCAAATAAAACTCCAGCACCTGGCGCATCATCTCCGGCTGCTCATAGAAATCGCGCAGAGCTTGCATGGAACCGCCCTCACGCACCCACACCCAAAAGCCCATAAACGTCTCAAAGCCCAAACCATAAATTCCTTGTTCGCCGATCTTCACGCGATTCTTGCAGGGATTCTCCAGCGGCCGCTGGGTCATGTACCATTTCAGCTTGGGAAAATCTTGAGCAATGTCTTTGATCATGGCGCTCATGTGCCACGGCGGATCTGCCACCGGATAGCAAACCACTTCCTCCAGACGGCCAAACGGCGTGTCGAACCAACGCTCGACTTGCAATTCTTCTTCCGAAGAGGCGAGTACGCGCTCATGCCACTTCGGAACTTCATACATGGTCAAATTATCGTAGATGTACCAGCCATCGATGCCGAAATATTTTACCGCGTTGAGATAGGCTTCATCCAACGGCGGATCTTCATACAAATAAATGTGCCAAAACGGTTTGCCCAGCAGCCGGCAGGGAATCATATTGGAGATGTCCGGCATGACCGGCACATGATCGGGTGTTTGCCGGCGCATCGCGGTGAGAATGCGCTGGCGCGGCGTCATCGGTAACACATTCTTTTCCATATCGACACTCACATTGATTTAAACAATTTTCTCCCCAAATGCGCCGCCGCCGTCGAAGACCAACCATGCAGCGGCACTACGGGATAACGTTCGCGCGGGCATTCGAGATTGCCGGCCACGACATTGTACTTTTCCCAAAGAACGCCGGTACGATCAAACCAATCGAGCTGCAGCTTGAGAAACTTGCGCGCCAGGCGTTGCGCGATCTCAATATAGCCGTAAGCTTCCAAAGCATCAATCACCATAATTTGAAACGGAGGCCAGCCGTTGGGGTAATTGAATTGCAGCGCAGTGAATTCCGGATGGGGGCTGGCATATGGCTGATCGGTTTGTGTCAAGCCGTGTTCGTGCTCGAAACGCGCAAGATGTTTCACCAGGTGTTCTGCTTGCGCCGGAGTCGCCACGCCCGCCCACATGGTCCAATACGCCGCCAACGACCAAAAGGGCAATTGCTTTTGCCGTTCGAATTGATATTCAAAAAAGAAGCCCTGAACTTCGTCCCAACAATGCTTGCGAATCAACTCGGCGCGGCGTTCAGCCTCAGCTTGCCACGCGCGCGACTCTTCCTGCCAGCCGATTTCAGCAGCCATCCACGCCAGAGTGTTGGCATGGCGCACCAGGGCACAATTGGTTTGCAGCGGCGCGCATTGGCGTATATCGCCGGCAAAGATCGCAGTGAAATCGGTTACTTCTGCTTCTGCCGCCAGCTCGGGCCGCAAACGCGTGGCGCTCAAGCCGAATTGTTCAAGGTGATTGTTACCCAAGCTGGGATCAGAGAGATCGCGATTGGTTGCCAAACCGATGGGCGTTTGATGATGCGGCGCACACCAATATTCATGATACTCCCGCTTCATAACCGGATACGCGCGCGCCAGCAAATCCCGGTCGCGGTGATGCTCATCATACAGCTTCACACTCAAGGCATGCAGCGGCGTTTGTGAACGGCTCAGATAATAAACGCGATTGCCGGTAAGCAGAAAACCGTAACGCTCGATCAAAAAAAGCTGATTGAGAATGTGATGGCGAATCACCTCAAACCGGCCGTGTGCCGCCAGGCCGAGATTGATGAAATACGTATCCCAGCAATACATTTCCGGAAATGCGGCGCCGCTGCCGCCGGGCGAGACGAAGGGAAACGGCAGATACAGCAGCGTCGGGACGCTTTCCTCCCCTTCTTGCTGTTCGCGCTTGCGATGTTCTTCATCAACATACCAAATCTGATTCAGCGCCGGATCGCGCAATTCCGGCTCGCGCGCCCGGCGCAGATCGGCATTCCACCAGGACTTGACTCGCTCATCCAGCGCGCACCAACGGGTTTCAAGTTGATCGAGAGGCATGTGCCGGTCCTGTTCTAATTGCTTTTAATGGTAAGCTCGATTTTGGTTTCTTGATTGGGATTGAGCTGCAAAAAATCCGGCAAGGTTTTGCCATCTTTCATCACATAGCCGAGCTGCCGGAATGCCTGCAGGTGGAGAAGCACGGTATGATGCGATTTTGCAGCGTTCAGCCGCGAAACAAAAATTGCTGCCGTGCGGCCATTCTTCGCAATCTGCACGCGCAAGGAAAGCGGGCCGAAGTCCGTTGGCGCTTGCTGGAGGTCGATTTTCGCATTAGGCGCCAGCCATGCTGCCGGAACACCGGCAAGCAATGAAAGTTGATCGTTGTGCTCCATCACCAGTATGCGGCGCACAAATGCAATGTAAAACGCGCTCGCACTGGCGTTGGAAGCATCGCCGGCAGTGCGATTGCCGAGGCCTTGAGGATGTTGCTCTTCCACCCACGTTCCCAAAGGCGAAGCATGATTGGCGATCGCATACAATGCCGCAACGGCTTGCTCGCGATTGCCGCACCAAAGATGCGCCATGCCGCGCAGGGCATCAAAGTATGGCCAGACGCCATTCATTAACCAGCCGGTGTTGACCGTGAGGCCTTGCTTCAGGCTATCGTCGAGCACGGCGAGTGTGCCGGTAACCAGTTCATCGTTTGCCGCGAAAAAACCGCCGCGAAACATGGCTTCCAGCGGCGCCCACTGGCCGCGCTGTGGCGCCTCGGTTTTTGAAGTGTCAGCCACGCGCATCGGCAAGTACCAGTGGCCGTGGGCATCCTGGCGCTTGTCGCGTTCATACGCGCGCTGAAAAGAAGACATGAATTCATCGAACAACATTTGCCATTGCCGCGCTTGGTTGGCGTGTCCCAGCCAAACGGCGGCGGCGCGCGCCTGGCGCAGCGCAATCAACGACCAATACACGCCGCTGTATTCGGCATTGATGCCGGGAATGCCGCCATCGGTAAAACTGGGCGGCAGCAATCCGTAAAAAGCCGCGTTCGAGTCTGCCAGGGTTTGGCGGCGCGCGGCTTCGATCCAGGCTAATCCGCGCGTGACGTTCGGCCAGTGTTCATTCAGCCACACGGGATCATTCGCCAGGCGCGCATAGCGGCATATCAAGTAAATCAACAGCGGCGTTTCGCGATACATGACATGAGGCGACATCACGCGGATCTGACCATCGGGCTGCTGCAAACGCAACACGTTTTCCAAAACCGTGCGCGCGCCGGCGAGATCGCCCAAGCACGCTGCCGCTTCGACGGCGTACACCATGTCATGCATCCACATGCCGCGATAGACGCTCGGCCCGGGTTGAAACTGCAAGCGGCCATCCACGGCTTCGCGGATTTGATACATGTTGCGAATGCTGGCCTCGAGCAAATCTTGTATGCCGCGATCGGGAACGTGAATTCGCCCCTGTGGCACGAGGGATTCCTTTTCCCAGAAATCTATCACACGTTGCCGTTCCGTGTGCAAATCCGGCATGCGATCGAAGCCGGTGGCAGCAGCATTGCCGTGCAAAACGATCACCTCAATGTGGCGCGTGTTTGGAGGAAGCCCGAGCTGCCATTCGCCGTTGTTGAAATTTGCGGAACTCGCGCGCGGCGAAGAAAACAAATACGGCCGCCCATTCCATGTGAGCACGCCCGTGTCTTTATCAAAATCAAAACTGCGTGTGGATTGAATTTTAATGAACGGCGTCACGCCGTTGCCGGCAATCGTCGCGCGCAAGGCGTCGATTCTCGTGGCGGGCGCAAGTGTTTCATTTTCCCGGCCGCAGGGATAATACACTTCCGCTTGCGCGGAAAGCTCGCCGCGCAAAACTTGTTCAGCGGAAACCGCGGCCTCCGCCGGAAAAATCCAAAACACATTGAGAAAAACGTTGGGATCGGGGCTGTCTAGCGCAGCGTGCACTTCTATGGCAAGCTCACCGTCAGCGTTTTCATCATGTGCTTCAAACAAAAATACCTGCGCAAAATTCTTGCGTCCTTCTGCCATGGGATCGACGGTTTGAAAAGGCGCGCCTTCCACACGCAATTCCAGAATGCGCATGCCGGCTCTGGGCTTGTAAGGTTCACAAATGCCGAGCGCGACGCGCTTCCTGCTTCCCGGGGTTACTTGCACGCGATATTGAATCGGGCGATTCACGCCCCAGGCAACATCGCGAAAGGCGGGATCAGCAACGCCTTCGGGTGCAGCCCATCCCACCGTACCATTCAAGCCATTTAATCGTTTTACACGCGCAGGAGAAACGGGCGTGGCAGCAACGCGCGAATCCGGCATAAGCGCAAAAGCCTCTTGCCGCATGGTGAAACCATCGCCGGCCCATTCCAACACCGCAATCGGAATGCGGGGATTTTCAAAGTACTGTCTCACCAACACCGGTTTCTTTTCTTTCAGGCCAATGCCGATGGTGGTAAACGGCTTCACATAAGGTCCCGGACCGAAGTCATAAGCCAGCTCCCCTTTCGCATTGATCAAACTCTTTTGCCAATCATCGGGAAAGCAAAGAGCAGACAGATAATTTGCCGGACTGTAGCGGAAGTCAACGATGAACTGCTGGCCGAAGAGGGCGGTGTTGAGCAAAAAGATGGAAACCAGCAATCCCACATAAGGCTGTTGTGTGATTTTTTTCAAAGTCTTCATTTGGCAAAGTTGAGTTGCAAATTCTTTCCCCATTCGACCGTGAAAGTATCGGGCAGGCTCTTTCCTTGAGCATCGCGATACTTTTGCTGTTTTAATCCGGAAACAAACAAAATCAAATCGCCCTTGGCGTGCCCACTGGCTTGTGAAGCAATGCTGATTAAACCGGAATTTCCGTCGGGTGAAATCTGCAACTGCAGCGAAATCATTCCGAATTTCGACAACACTTCGTTCATTGCGAACGTTGCCCCGGGTTTGTACCACTCTTGCGGAATACCCGCCAGCAATTCGACATGATCTTTTCTTTCATACATGAGCAGATGCAGAGCGAGATTCACAAAATAGGCGCTGGCTTCGCCGTTGGAGATGTCGCCGCTGGTGCCGGCGCCGGCATCACGTGTGTGTTGCTCTTCCACCCAAGTGCCAAAAGGGTTGGCATGATTCGCGGTGGCATACATCATGTCATAGGCTTTGCCGTAATCGCGCCGCCAGAGCCAGGTTAATGCGTGCATGTTGGAAAACCATGACCAAACGGCATTCTTCTGCCAGCCCGTGTCGACCACCATTCCTTCTTTGAGCGTTTGTTGCAACATGGCGAGGTTGCCGGTGACGAGGGTATCGATGAAAGCATCTTGCGATTGAAAGAATCCGCCGTAACGCAAGGGCACCAAAAATCCCCACTGCCCGCGTTGCGGCGGCGTGTTGGTTGAAGTATCGGCGACCGTGATCGGCAAATACAAATTCCCAAACTGGTCGCGGCGCAGATCACGGCGTGCGGCGCGCCGGAACGACATCATGAACTCATCATGCAAATGTTGCCATTGCTCTGCTTCTGTCTTTTGTTCGAGCCATTGCGCCGCAGCGATTGCTTTTTCGAGAGCGGTGAGCGCGAACAGCACGCTGCTGTATTCCGAGATCATGCCCGCAATTCCGCCATCCAAAAAACCGGCAGTCATCAATCCGTAATTCGGCGCTGCGGGATCGGCGAGGGTTTGCGCTCTGGTTCTTTGCAGCCAATTCACGCCTTTTTGAATTGCGCCGAAATGACGGTTGAGCCAGGCTTTGTTGTGGGTGAATTCCGCGTACCAGCAGGCGGTGTAAATGAACAGCGCCGTTTCCGAGAGTAGCGCATGGGGTTGCATCACGCGAATCTGGCCGCTGGCTTGTTGAAAGGGCAGCGCGACTTCGATAAAGCGCCGCGCGGTGGCGGTATCGCCCAAGATCGCGAGGGGCTCTCCCATAAACAAAATATCATACAAAAACAGGCCGCGATACACGCTGGGACCCGGTTGAAACTGCGGCACACCGGCGACGACGTCGGCAATTTGATACATGTTGCGGAGGTTGGCATCATACACATATTGCAAACCGCTATCTGGCAGAGCGATTTTTCCAAAAGGAATGCATGAAGCCGATCGCCACCATGTTTGGGCGCGTTGCCGCTCGCGCAATAAATCAGGCACGCTGCGAACTTGCTGGCGTTGCTTGCGGCCATGCACAACGATCAATTCAGCATGCTGCGTTCCCGCGGGAAGCTCTAAAATCCATTGTTTGTCATTGCGCGTTGCCGCAATAGGTGCCGGACGCGAAAGCAGATAGGGAAGTCCGTCGGTAGAGAGAATACCGGTCGTTGAATCATACGCCAACTCTCGCGGTGTGTTCACGGTGATGAGGGGATGAATTACATTTCCACTGAAATCGGCAAGCAGAGCATCGCTTCGGGGCGTTGCGGCCTGCCATTCCATTTCGCGACCGCAATCGAAATAAACTTCGGCTTGTGCAGAAAGCTCACCGCGCAGAATCGCGTCGCTGGAAATTGTAGCCCGTTCTGGGAAAATCCAAAACACATTCAGATAAACATTGGGGTCCGGACTCTTCGGAGAGGCATGCACTTCAATGGCCAGTTCGCCATCGCCGTTCGCATCATGTCCCACAAATAAAAAAACGTACGGCAGATTCTTTTGATCATCCTGCACCGGATCAATCGTGCGCGGTTCAGCGCCTTCCACGTGCAGTTCCATCAAACGCGCGCCCTTGTTTTTTCCACCTTCACAAATTCCCAGGGCAACCTGCTTCTTCGCGCCTTGATTCACGCGCACACGGTATTGCACCGGACGAATCGTGCCCCACGCCACATTGCGGAAAGCAGGATCTGCCGGCACAATCGGCGAAGCCCAGGCAACACCGCCGGCAATGCCATGCAATCGCCGCACGATACCATCATCGTAATCGCCGGCAGGTTGATAAGGCTGTTCCGGAACCAGCGCAAAAGCCTGTTGCCGCATGCGCAGTCGACGATCCCCAAACTCGGTGATGGCAATCGGCACGGCCGCATCTTCGAAATATTGCCGCATGACCGGCAGCAAAGTATCTTTCACACCAAAACTGATTTCCGTCAACGGCACGGAATATGGACCGCCGGGGCCAAAATCATAACCCAAACCGCCGCGCGTAGTGACCGTGGTTTTCACCCAGTCGTACGGCAAACAAATCGCAGAATAATAGCGCGCCGGCGAAAAACTAAAATCGACTTTTCGATCCTGGCCTGGCGCAGCTACAGAGCAAAGGGCAATTGCGAACAAGGCGAACTTACTCTTGTGGATTCGATACATAGGCGAATTAGAGGATCAAAATCAGAATAAAATTCTAAAAGCTTTGACAGAATAATTTTATGGCAGAATGATTCTGCCGGTAGTTTCTGTGTGCTGCCCGCCAGGGCATCAGTTTTCGGTTTGCTTGAAAACTGGCGCAGTCTCTTTAAAGTTGACTCATTGCCAAAAAAATTTTCTCACTACTAAAGCACGATGACGCCAAGCAAAAAGCCTAGCGTCTTCGTGATTTGGTGGCAAAACTTGGTTCGGGCTTGTTCAGGTTTGGTATTTCGGCTAATGTTTTTCTTCGGGACTCACCAAATCGTTCCAATGCTGTCGCCAGCACGCCGAATTGATCGGTCAACAAACCTTCGTAGCCGCAGGGGCGATCATCCCAAAATCGCCAATCCACACCGCTCTTGTTTCCGCCAAAAACCAGGCCGCGCGCCAGGCCTTCACACAGGCGGGAGAGCAGCTCATCAGCTTCTTCTTTCATTCCAACCCAATAAAGCGCAGTAACGAAATGCCGCGCCTGCGCATGCGTGCGGCCGCCGTTTTGGTAATAGCCGAGTGGATAACCCTGCATAATATCGGCAAGATCAGCATCGGGAATGTGCCAAAGATTTCCCGGCAACCCGAGCCGCGCATCGGGCATGCCAACTCTCTTGGTTTCCTGCCACAACCGCGCGATGATATCACGCGCGTCGTCAAAATCCAACAAGCCGCAACTCACGGCTGCGCCGTTGACAAAGAGAAAAGCATAATCGTGTAGCTTGTCTTGCTTGCAACGCCAGCCCGCCAGCCAGCCGGTTTGCGGATTGTAAAACGCAGGGCGATAGTTCTTGCGCAAGTCGCGCGCCCATTCTGCCAAACCCTGTGCGAGATCTGCAGCTTGCAATTTGGGAAAAACTTCAGCAAGAACCGTCAGAGCGCGATAAAGAATCGCGTTCGAAAAGGCGTCTTTCCAACCGAAAGAGATCACATCGAACCAACACGTGCTCCACTGGCCGGTACCGCTCACGCCGGTGCGAAAGCGGCTTTCGATCAAACCGTCGTGATCGAGATCACGTTCGCGCATGAGCTGCAATTGCCGGGAGATTGCTGCGCGGTAGTTCTGCAACCACGAGATCGTGCCGGCATGTTGCAGATATTCGCCGAGTCCCAACAGGCAGGCCGCGCCGGTGAGCAAGTATTCATCCTCAGTCTGATGAAACTCGCCGTGCTGCCGCATGGCGCCGCTGGAGTAGCCCGGCGCACCATCCAGCCAACGTTCGAGCGAGTCGCGCAGCAAATCAACCGCATGCAGATGAGGCAGCACATTGCCCAGGCGAGTGGTAATCGCCGACCAATTGTCCATGCAAATGGGGCAATGCATGGACGCGCCATTGTTGCTCAACGTGGCGGTGTCCGGACGATAGGTGAGTGAAGTGAAAGCGCATTTTTGAATTGCCGCGGCGATTGGCGGCGGCGTGTTTGCAGCCAACGACACTGCCGGTTTAACCAACTTGAATTGTATCACAGATTCAAACGTACCGGCGGGCAAGAGATAGTGGCCTTCGGGCTGGGGAAGCTCGCCAAGTTTCAATTCGCTGGTGGTGAGATCCATCGGCCGGCAGGTATCCGAGCGCCACAAGGCTTTGCCCTGCAAAGTATCCATGCGCAACGTGCCATAACGCGGAACATGCAGCACCAGCGGCAGTTCCACCAATCCAGTTTCACCGGCACGTGTAATCCTGCCGATAACATGCGTCGGTGAAACCGTTGGCCGCAAGCCCATGAACCACGCGCTGCTCTGCCAGGCCGCCACCTCTTGCGTCGCCCTGCGCGCCGCATGCAGAATCAAACGATCTTCTTCGATTTCCCAATCAAGATGATAGCGTTGGCCGGCGTGTGGGATTTCAAGTTCATATGTCACGCGATTGCCTTGCACGCGCGTGGCGCCTTGAACTTCATAGCGTAAAATTGGCGCGGCCAGAGGCCGTGAATCCACGGGATGCAACATCACGCCCTGGGGAAAACTGCCTGCTTGCAGAAACAGAATGTTCTCACCGGTATTGCCGCGGCCCGACTCATCAATGCCCAGGAATGAAAAGCCGGCGCGATTCAGATAAAAACCAACTTGCAGAAAACGTGTGCAAAAGCGAACTTCACCGGCGCTGCGTTCCACAGTAACGCCTTTGGGCACAGGTGTAAGGTAAATCGATTCGGGCACCAGAGTGCGTTCCTGTCGCGGCGCAAGATCGGCGAGCAACTCTCCCTGCAAGACAAATGCGCCGGATACGAGATTCCACGAGGGCCACCAATTGTCAATGCCGGAACGGCGGCCTTCGATGATCACTGCAGACGTTGTTATGCCGTTGAGATCGAACCATTGTGCCTGACCATCAGGCGCAGCGTTCACTTCTCTGTTCTCAACATGCACGCGCCACTGGCCCTCCTGCCAAACCAACAACCGAAAAGAAGTGATCCAATCCAGATCTTGATAACTGCCGCATTTGTGATAACCTTGCGCCGGCCGCAGGCCAAGACGCAGCAAGCGTGCCGGTCCATGGCATTGCAAAATGCGGCTGTGAATGATGCGGCGCTGCGGGCCTTGTTCTTCGCCGGCTAGCCGCTCCGTCCAAATCGCGCGGGTAAATGCCAGGCGTTGGTGGGAATACAAATCGCCCATGGGCGGCGTGTGATCTGCAAGCTGCAACAGGTCCATCATCATAACATTCATCCTCGACGCCACTTCTCACGCCTTCAAGGGATATAGCCATAGTGTTTGAGCAAATCTGCCGCGCCCGGTTCGCGTAATAATTCTGCAACAATATTTTGGTATTTGCCTTCCTGCCATCGGCCAATCGAGCGGTCAGTCATGGTTTGCGCCGGATTGAACCAGGCGATACTCTCTTTCACGCGCGCCGAATCAGGGTATTCCAGAAACGCCGGCGTGAACTCTTCTTCGATGAATTCACAAATGCGGCGCATGATCGTTTCATAATTCCGCACCAACTCTTCATACCGAATCGTGAGCACTTGCGCATGGTTTTCCAAACGCCGGCCGGCGGCAACATCCACGACCCAGCGATGCGGCGTCACCCAATAGCGCGAAGCGTCGCGCGGATGCACGGAGGTGACGACATCACGGCCATCGCGCACAATGTGAATCACGCGCGCCGCCTTGCCGAAATGCCGCAGAATGCGCTCGAAATAGATCACATTGCGCGGGGTTTTTTCGCACCAGCGCGTGCAGCTCGCAGGAATTTCATGCGCAAGCAAGTACTCATAGATTTTTTCAAACTTGAAAGGCATGTCGAGATTCGGATTCCGATTGTACATGCCATCCGCGCCATAGCCATCCGGACACAGCGCTGTGGTTTCGATGTCGATCGCGAAGATCTTGGGATGACAGGATAAAATCGAAAGCAGCAGCGTGGTGCCCGAACGGCCGCAGCCGCCAATCACAATCGGCCGCTTGCCGAGCTGCAGGATGCGCTCTGCTTGTGCGCGCGAGGCTTTCTGATAGAGTTCGTTTTTTGCCTGGCGATATGTTTGCCGGCGCGCCAGGGCGTTGCGGAGTTTTTGCATTCACTGAGGCGAGGTTACGTTTGGGTATTTATGCAATGCTTTACAGGATTCTTTCAGAATGACGTTCGGGTTAGTCGGCTGTGATGAAAAACCGAACGTCACCCATTTCCATTATTAAATGATGAACACGTTGTCGTTCATCGTTCTCAACATCTACCAGGGGTTTGTGCAGCATTAGCGTGCGCTCACCCTCGGAAGTTGCCACGATCATGGCAATGTCTTCTGCCGCGATGACGATATCCGGCTGAGTACTCCACAAATCCGCGCCGGCTTGCTGCGCGAGCCAGCGCAATATTTCAACAGGCAGCGGGGCCGCACCGGCGTAAATAGAATTCCAACCCTGATAAGATTTGCGCGCAAACGCGACGTCTTGTGTGTCGTTCCAGAAGCCCAAAGCTGTTGCGTTTTTATCTTCAACTGCAAAGCGAGGATGTTCGGCTTTTTTGACGCCAAACAAAATCTCTTCACCGACAGCCTGACTGCGAATCAGCATGGGCCCGGGCGTGTTTAGAATTTTAAACCGAAAGCCCGTGAGTTTTTCCATGCGCGCCAAATCCAGCCGGACCGGTGTAATGAATCCCGGTGCATAAAACCAAATGACGGTGGCGTTGCTGTCTTTGAGCACGGCGTGCAAGCTTGCGATTTCTTGATCGGTGAGATAAAACAAATTCGTCATGAGCAGCAAACGGTATCTCTGCGCATCTGCAGGCTTGAGATCGAAGCGATACAAAAAATCAACTGGCGCGCCGAGACGGTGCAAGGCGCGCGCCTGTGAATCCATAAACCAGCGCGTGAAATAATCCAGGCAATGGCCGCCTTTGGAATAGGGCGCTTCAGCGCGCCAATGGCGCGTGGCGAACAAGCTCTTGGCTTCGTAAACCGCGGCGATTTTCGCGCGCGAGCGCATGTCCCAATGCTCGCGTTGTTGTCCCAACTTCGTGAAGCGCGCGACTTCGGCAACGATTCTTTCATCAGCGTACCAGCTTTTGCGCGTGCGCAACACCGGGCCGAAATCAAACAGCCAGCCGCCGTTGCCGCTCACCAGCATGCGGCCAAGATCGCGCTGCAAAATGCGGCGCGTGCCTGCGAGTGTGGTCGACCCCACGCCGCCGATCATGCACTGCTCTTTTTCCACCTGTGTGCCGCCGCTGCCGTCGGGATTGATGGGCGGCGGTTCGAGAAACGTGCTGGGATCGATTTCCGCAAAGTAGAGCTTGCCGTGACGCTTCAGTGATTCCAACAAAACGCGATAGCCTGCATCGCCTGCCACGCCGCGCGTGCGGCCGAGATAATTCCCCGCCTCGTCGTAGATTTCATGCTCCCACCATTGCCGCTCTTCTTGATTCGTGGTTTGATAGGAATAGGGACTCGCAAGAAAATCAATATCCGGACTGTTTAGAATTTTTTCCGGAGCGAGATGGCCGCCTTCGTGAATCCACACATTTTCGAGTTGATACCCATAAAAAGCGCCGCACAGCACGCGATTCTTTGTTTCTTCTTTGGCGAGGCGCGCAAAATGCAACAGCAGATCAGCGTTGAATTCATGAAAGCGGCGATAGTATTCCATCACCGGCTGTTCATGTTCGGGATTGCGCAACAAGCCGAATGTGTTATTGAGGCGCGCTTCCAAGCCAGGAACGTAGCCCAGTTTCTCCTGCATGGGCTTGCTCAAATCCGGCACGAATTCAGACATGAAATAATGCCATTCGCCATAAATGCCGCAGCCGATTTGATAGCCGAAAATGCGGCTGCGCAGCGGGGAGTTTTCGACATACTGCAAAAACGCGCGAAACAAATTCTCCATGTCCGCGCGCCAGATATCCGAAGCGAGTGACGGCTCGCGCAATTGAATGCCCCACAACCATCCGCCTTCTTCACTGCGAATCGCTGCGCGGTATTGCCGGGTATCTTCCGGCTGCAGGGGCAGCGCGCAAACAATCAACTCACTTTCATGTTCATCTTTCCACCACTCCGGCACATCCAATAAAATGCGCGGCAGGAAAAACGCATTGGGATTTTGCGCCAGCAAGCGCGCAAACAACACGTCATACTCCGACCAATCATAAATCTCCGGCGCAGGCCAGGCGGCGTTCAGGCCCAGAATGGGGTGCAATAAATCAATGCCGGCTTGCTTGAAAAAAGGCGTGCTATGCTCGAGTCCCCAGCTCCAGGCCAGCAAGGGGTATACTTCTTCGCCATTTAAAAACAAACGCAGCGAGCCATTCTTGACATTCACGCGGGCATGCGCCGGCGGTTCTTGGCGCAGATCCTCGAAGGTTGGGGAAGTTGGCATGTCTAATATTTCAAACGTTCTTTCAGCAAATCTCTCATATAACAATTAATCTCCCACAGATCGGCAACCGGTTGTCGCGAATAAGGCATCGTCATCATATAATCGGGTGGGCCAAATTCGGGACAGATGGTCAAAAGTTTTGTGCCGATTTGTTGGTGATGCTCGACGATCCTTTGCCACCATTGCACATGAAAATCCACTGCGCCTTGCCACTCGGGCGCGCGGGGATCGCTGACTTGCGGGCCTTCGGGAAAGCCAACGCGCGCATGAATGTAGTGGCTGTGCGCAATCGCCGCCTGCATGGCTTCCATTTGATCCTGCAAATACGACTCGTGCACGCAGCACCAATGCGAAAAATCTGCTGTGAGTTTCAGCTCCGGCATTTTCTTCAAAAGCGCCAGGGTTGCAGTGGTGGAAAACGTCATGCGGCCGCGATGAATTTCGTGCACGACGGTGAAGCCGAGTTCTTGCTCGAGCGCTGCGGCTTTTTTGCAAATCGAAAGATTCTTAGCGCTGGTGAAGCAGTCTTTGCCGGTATGAGAATTGACCAGAACGGGATTCAGTTCGGCATTGCGGCGGTAATGCCATTCAAAGCTCTGTATGTGTTCTTTGGGCGAAGTACCCTCGGTCCATTGCTGTGCAACGAACAACAAATCCAGGTCGCGCAACAGGGTTTGCAGTTCCCGGCGCTGCTGCGGATCAGCCGGCGCGCCCATTTCCACGCCGTCGAAGCCGCCGTTTTTGATCATTTGCAAATTCGCCGCAAGCGTGGGCTGTTCCATGCCCCACATGCCGCGGATGAATTTTATTTCCATGAAACTCTATGCTGATAGGTAAGTGAAGCTTGTTATCGTGGAAATCTTTTTTCTCTTTTGGGCAACGGAGGAAAAACCGTATGCGGCTCGGTTTGATACCAATACGCTACCGAAGAAATATCATCGGTCAACGGTTGATACTGCCGCGTCGGCCACCAGCCCAAAGCCTGGACGGTCACGCGCAAATCTTGAGAGAAGCGAATGGGATCCGGCACATGCCAACGATACATGGCGTGCCTGGGAATTTCGCTGGCTTCTTTCCGCCAGAGCGGATAACCCAGAAACGGCGTGGAGTATGTTTCGCCGAAGCACCACGCGCCACCGAAATAATCCTCGGTGCCCGTACCGCAAATCGTCGGATAGTCGCCGTCGCCATCAATAAAAAATTTCACTTCACCCTCACCCCACCAGCCATTGGAAAGCTGTTCCCATGCGAGAAATGTGCCGGCATAATGGCCGCGGCCGCGGACATTGTCTAAAATAATATGTTCAGGATGCTCGCGCCGCGTCATGCTGCGCCGCCATTGCGCATGAAAATAACCGGCATTATCAGAAACTTCATCCAACGCGTAGCTGATTTGGTAGAAAAAATGCGACAACTCTTCTTCGCGCTGGTTTTCAACTGTGATGCGCGCGTGCCGGCGAAAAGGCATGGGCCAATAACAATTGCAGCCGCCCGAGGGGTTCACCGCGACGAGCAGAGAGTTGACGTTGTAGCGCAGGCCATGCCCCAATGCAAAGAAATCGCCAAGCGGGACGTCCACGGAAGGTTCGGTTTCTTCGTCCCAATAAAAGCGCAGAATGCAATCGCGATAGGCTTTGATATCGGCGGTTATCCAAATGTGTTGAATCGCACCCGGGCCGGCGATTTCCGCAAGTGTTGTGGTTTGCTGTGGCGGCAAGGCAATGCACGGCCGCACTTTCCAGCCTTGGCCAAGATTGAAGGCGGCATTTTTCGCATCTTCGGGCACAGCACGTGCGCCGCCGGCTTTTTCACCGGTGGGATTTTCGGCAGAAATGGAGCGCGTGCGGGCGGAGGTAATTATGGGCAAACTTGCGAAATTGAGAAAGTCATTCATGGCACGTTGTTGTTCAAGAAGCGCAAGCATCACGCAACGGCGCAGAGTCGCAAAAGAGTGGCAAAGAAATTCTTTGCGTATTCTCCGCGTCTGCGCGTACTTGGGTGTGGGTTTTACTTTTGCCTTTTGCTATTTGCTTTTTGTCCTCGCCTCACGCGCGGTCTGCTTGATCTCGTTCCATGGAAAGCGCCGCGGCATTGCGCGCTTTTTCTGCGCCGCGCCAAAGCCGAGAATATAGGCACGCCGCGGAATGTCAGAACGGTTTGGTGGCGTGTAATGCAGCGTGCGCGAAGCATGCACGGTTGCGCCGCCGGGCGGCAAGGGACAAGCAACTGCCCGGGATAAATCAACCTGGCTCATCTCAACTTCCAGACCGTGAATGCGCGGATCATGGTTGATCGAATGATGCGGCAATACTTCCAGGCGGTGGCTGCCGGGAATGAAATACATGCATCCGTTTTCCGGCGTGGCTTCTTGCAGCGGCATCCAGAAACTGCCTTCGTTATATTCCAGTTCGGGATTCCAATATGCTTCATCTTGATGCCAGGGCGTTTCTGCACCATAACGCGCCGGCTTGAAAATGGCATGCTCGCCCTTGTAAGATGAAGTTGGGCCAAAAAGCTGTTGCGAAATTGCCAACGCATTGGCGCGATACAGCGTATCTGCCAGCTCCGGCGCGTATTTCACCGGCATGAGAATTTGCGGCAGCGCGGCTGTTGCGCCATCCTCATCCGCGCCCGCCAAATCAAACTGATTGCCTTCCTCGCGGCCCGCTTGTTTGGCAAACAACTCATCATAAATCTTGCGAATGCGCGCGACTTCTTCCAGCGTGGTGATGGCGGGAATCACCAGATATCCTTCACGATGGAAGAAATCGATTTGATCTTGTGTGAGTTGGATCGTCGGTTCGGGCATACTGTTTTTCTTCGTTAATGTTTGTAGGGGCGACCCGGCGGATCTCTCCTACAGATTTATTTCACCGCTTCTGCTTCCCAATACCGCAATTTTCCCACGCCCGGCTGATCCGGGCTGCCGTCAAAATTCAAGCCGAAATCCGACGGCGCTTGTTCGTGCAGAACGCGATTTTTGTAAAGAATCTTCACGCCGCCGGTAAAGGCATAATGAATTTTGTTGCGTTCTTCCACTACGAACAGATGATAGGCATCGGTTTCATAATCGCCATAAACCGTTTTGCCGGAATCATAGGTGTATTTCGGCCGGCGCCAATCGCGAATCAATTCAGCTTGCAGATCCAGCTTCGCGCCGATGAGATATCTCTTCTGCGGCGTGTTGATGGCAAGGCCAACGGCCTTGGGATAACTCGAAACATTCAACATTTCGATTTGGCGGCGGTACGTTTCCGGATCATCGTCTTGATCGTGCGGGATCAACACGGTGACGAACACTTGCAAATCGTTGGGATAGCCGTGCCGCCCAATGAGTTGATAGATAACCCTTTCTTGCTGCCAATAGCGCATTTGTGTTTCCACGCCTTCCTCCAGTTGCGCGCGTTGCGGAAAATAAATCAACAACCGCTCACTGCCGCCCACACGGAGGGTTTGTAACGAATCATACGTGGTGTCATACCAGCCTTCGCCCTGGGCCAAAATTTTTCGGGTGTGCCAAAGATTTGCAAGGGTCAGGTATGTATCTTTTTTGAAGCGGATAACATCAAAAATAACGAACCAATCGAGTTCTTTGACATAATTGATGATGCGATCCGCTTCATAGCCGAGATGATCATCGATCAAGCGCGTGCGGGAAAGATCAAAATGCTTGAGCGCGAGGAAGTCAATTTTTTGTGTGCGCACCGGCCGATAGGCGCCGGAGTTGCGGAAGAAATCCAGCAGGCTTTGGCCGGGCACGGCAGCGCGGCCGGGCGAAGCAAAACGAAACTGCCCCTGCTTTTGCCCGAGCGCGATTTTGCCATCGCGCGCCACAATGCGATTGTGAAAATAATCCGCGCGATACGCGCCATACGGACCGCTGGGCATGAAATCGCGATAGCCGCCGTCGTGCAGCAGCATGGTGTTGTTCTTCATCAGCAAGACGATGCTGTTTTCATCGGAATTGCCATGGTGCATTTTTTCTTCTTCAACAGGGATGGTGTTGCGCAGATATTCGCGAAAGAGCCAGCCGCCGTCGCCTTCATCGCGATAGTTCAACAGCAAATACGTGCTGTTGGGCTGCCAGCCGTTGCGCAAAACAATCTTCTTGCCGACGATATCTTCCAACACTTCCTGGCTTCCGGAGGTTGGCGTGGCAGCCTCCAAGGAAAAATCTGACCAACGATAGGCATCGGATAGCACCAGAGCGGTGAATACGCCCTTGCGTTCCGGTAAGGGATGAAGGTATTTGCGAAAATGTTGCGCCGCGGCCCACCGCAGACGTCCATCTTGATAGATCGCCGCACCCTTTTCAAAAAAGGGAATCATGCGCTCCCAGCCGCCGCCCCAATTCGCGTCGCCGAAATCCGGCACAATACCCGCCGGGCTGATCAAACCAAGAAAATATTGAAAGTAATAATTCATCACGGGCGTTTGATACAGGCTTTCGTCTTCGCGCACGTCGCTGGCATAGGCCAGCAAAGAATAGAGCCAGACCGCATGATAGCCGGTGGCATCTTCGATTTCCCACTGGCCCCAATTGTCGTTGGCAATAGCATTACCCATGGTCAGCCATTTTTCGCGATGCGGATGATCCGGCAAAACTTTTGCGGCATAAAGCAATGCTTCGGCGCGCAGGATTGCGCGATTCATCGGGCCCCATTCTTGAAAGGTCACAAAAAAATCCGCGCTCTCGGCAATGTTCTGGCCGATGATCTGGCGTTCGGGCGGACTGAGCAGCACATGCTTGCGCAGAATCGCGTAGGCATGAATGTATTTGCTGAAGGTAAAAATATTCGGCAGCGCGGGCAGGCCCTTGGCATATTGCGCCTGCGATTTGTAATAATCCGGCGGATAAGCTTTTTTATGCTCGGCGTAATGCAGCAAGATTCTGCGCGCGCGATCCAAAAATTTCGGGTCGCGGCTGATTTCAAAAATATTGGCAGAAAGCGCGGCGAGATAAATTTCATTGCTCGGCGGGAGATAACCGAACACATTGTTCACATCAATGCTCTTGCGCCAGTTTTCGCGCTCGGCTTCCAAATTTTGCCAACCCTCTTCTGCGGCTGCCAACATATAGGAGAGATACTCTTCCGGCGAAACGGCCTCGGTTTGGGATGATGCGACAGCCCATGAGCCCAGCAAGAGGACGATTGACAAGAACGCCCATCTCCCTGGCAGGCTATACCTGCCTCCCGGTGTCACTCTGCAAGAATTCTGTGGAAATCCGCTACTGTCTTCAAAATTCACAAGATTCCTTCGGAACAACAGTGTGAAGCGTTTATGCAGATTAAAGCGTTTGAGTCCCAGTCTTTTCATGATCTCATCTCAGGTTGCAATGTCAAACTCCGGAATCGCCTCCGTATCCAGCACACGGCACATGATTGCGCGCGAGGATTTGTTTAATTTGACCAAAAATTCCTGCGCCTTCGTGCCGGAAATTTCCACCGCGCCGGGCGCCTCGCCTTTGGGAACCGGCAGCAGAACCGTCACTAAAAAGGATTCCAAGCTGGGCGCCTGTGTGCCGACTTCGGCAAAAGGATGCTTGATGGCATTCTCTTCGGGAATGGGCAGGCGCAAGGCTTTAACGCCAATGCCGTTCTGACTGGCCATAAAAGCGTGCAACTCTGCATGCGGCCGCAATGTTTTGAATCCGCTGCTTGCAGGGGTGATGCTGCCTTTGCCATCCAAATTGTAGGCAAAGAAGCGGGCTTGTATGCGGGAAGGCTGTGACGTTTTCAAAACTTTATCCAACAACAGAACAGCGGGCAGCTCATGCAAAACGATAACGGTGCGCGTCACAGACTTCACATCGGGCGTCACCAATTGATACGCGGGCGTCGCGTCGCTCGTCCAGAAGAAATATCCGGGCCGCTCGCCTTTGCGAATAATGCGCGCCTCCGCCTGTGAAGGATTGGTGCCTTCAGAGCCGTCATGATACTGATGGGGCTGACCGTCGATCAACACCGCGCTGTGCCCTGCCGTGGTGCGCATCATCCAACTCGGATCACTGAAGCTGTATGGCGGGCGGTAAGGATCCGCCACAAGATGTTCGCCAAAGCACTTTACGACGATGCTATTGCGATCGGCATGCTCGTGATTCGAGGGGCCACCGCTGCGCATTGCGACAACCAAATCATCAGGTTGATAACCCGTACGCGCTACAATCCAATCCAAATCCGAATGCCACAGGTGCGGGCCCGGTTTCGGCGCCACGGCTTGACGTTGCGGCTGATGCCAGATTAAAGTCCATTCATCCGGCTCTCCTCCGAGATTTTCCGCAAACCATAACGCCTGGGGCTCATGAAAATGCGCGGCAATCCACATGGGCATGGAGCTGCGTTTGGGCTTCCCGGCCTCGCCGGTTTTGGCATTGCCATTATCGCCAAAATTAACGATTTCATACAAATCATCCTGCACCGGCATGGACATGCCGTAGAGATAATCAAGATAACCCGGCCAGTTGATCAAATCGTGCAGATCCGCAAGCTGGAACCGATGCAAGATGGTCGTGGCTTGCGCGAGATGCAATGCCGTGTAATGCGCATAGGAGACGCCTTCATCATATGAGCCATCGCGCGCAAAAAGAGCGCGAAAGGTTTTGATGCTGAAAATCGCCTGCTCGAGCCAGCGTTCCGTCTTGTCACTCTTGCCAAATTGTTGTTGATACGCAATCGCGCCGATGGTCAACGCCGAAGCGGGCACGGCTTTCAGATTAGTTTTATCCAAAATATGCGGCCAGTTGCGCATGTCGATGCGGTCGCCGGGGCGATGCTCGAAGTAGGTGCTGGTGGTATCCATGCTCCAACCCACGACGCGCTCGGGATAGCGCATGCCATAGAGGCTGCGGAAGCACGGCTCGCAACCGCGTTCGCCCATGGTTTCCAGCCAGCTCGCGCGCTCTTTTTTATCCACAAAATCGCCCAGCCAGTCGGCGCAAAAAGCCGCAGCCAAAATGGAACTCGAGGCGCGCTGAATGCCGATCACATCTTTGCCGGCCTCGAGAAAATAATCCCATTTGGGAAATTTCATCATGGTGCGAATGCAATCCGCCGCCAATTTTGCCGCGTCATTATCTTCTGTCATCGCATAATAGAATGCCATTTGCTGCGCGGAATCGCTGAGGCGCGCGATGTGATAGAGATGATCATTATAACGTACTTCGGATTTAAGAAACCGGCGTTCTTTGGCGCGATCGAATGCGGCGAGGCGTTGGCGCAATGCGGCAAACAGGGCGTTTTCCGCAAAGGCCGCACGCATCGTTTGCAGTTGGATCTCATCAAAAAACAGTTTCCCGGCAAGCGGCGCGCCGGAGCGGGACAAACTCAAAAGCGGCATCGGCAGGAACATTGCCGATGCTGCGAGTGAAGCAAGCTGGAGAAAATCGCGGCGAGAAGGCATGAGAGGCTCTTGGTTGGGGTGGGCGAAGTCAGACTTGGACACACGGAGTTAAGGGCGCATATTGACTCTTCGAGTCCAAGCCTGACTTCACTGGTATTCTATCACACATATTGTATCTGTAAAAACTTTTGTTATATTTTCGATAAAGCTTCGGTTTACTCATGCACGAAAGGAATCAGCGGCCATGTTTGAAACGATCACTGTCACGCTGCCTGCGGATCTTGAGCCGGCATTTAAAGACGCCATACAAGAAGAAGGCATTTCACCAAGCGAATTTGTCGGTGTGGCTGTCAAAGAGTATCTTTTTCTACGACGGTTCCGGCTGCTTCGCGAACGCATGATCGTGCAGGCGCAGGCTCAGGGCATTTAACCGAACAAGACGTTTTTAAACGTGTCTCATCAAGATCGTAATGGACACCAACGTTCTTGTTGCAGCGCTCATTACACGAGGCGTTTGCAGCCAACTGCTTGAACACTGCTTTGAAAGTCATGAGCTTTTCACTTCAAAATTTATTTTAGACGAGGTTGACACAAACCTTTTTAATAAGTTTCACTTTAATTCAGATGACATCACAGAAGCCCTCGATCTTCTGCAAGTCAAAATGCAACCGGTTACACCTGTTGAACTGAAAACACCCGTATGCCGCGATCGGGATGATGATATGATTCTGGCCACTGGGCCGGCAGCGGACGCCGCCTGCATTATTACCGGCGACAAGGATTTGATCGACCTTCAACGTTTTCAGACGATTGATATCGTCTCGCCATCGGGCTTCATCAACTATGAGTCGCATCATCGGTAAAGCCATATGCGCGAAGCCTGAACCGGCGAAGTCAGGCTTGGACCCACGGAGCTGAGAGCGCATATTAACTCTTCGAGTCCAAGCCTGACTTCACTGTCATTTCTTTAACGACACTTTGTCCTCCCAATACCGCCACTTCACATACCCCACGCGATCGGGCGCGCCGTCAAGCTGCAGGCCATGCGTGTTGGGCAAAGCCTCCAGCAACACTTTGCCTTTGTAGATCACTTTCAAAACTTCCGAGGCGGAATAGCTGATTTCATTGCCGGAAATCCTGGCAAGGAGAAAATGCGCGTCGGATTCGAGGTCGCCGTACGGCACGCGGCCTGCTTCCCAAGTGTACCGCGGACGAATGTTCTCGCGCACCACGCCGAGGTTCAAATCCAGCTTCACACCGAGAACGGAAACGGCATGGCCCTCTTTGATCTCAATGCCAATCGCACGCGGGAATGCCGGCATGGGGATGAGGCGCAAATTCTGCAAACGGGCGGCGACAGGTTCACTGCTCTTCACCGGAATCAACGCCGTCGCAAACACTTCATAATCGCCGGCGCGATAGTGACTCGACTGGGTTTGATAAATGGCGATTTCATCTTGATAATGGCGCGTTTCATCGTAAGTACCAACAGCCTTGGCGCGCGTTTCCAGGAACTGAATCATGAGGCGCTGATCACCTGGCAGCGCAATGCCGCCGATGGAATCAATCGAAGTCACAAAAAAGTCATCGCCTTTCTCATGAATCTTGCGCGTATGCCAAAAATTGGTGAAGGTGTAGTAATCGGTTTGCTTGATGTCAACCGCGTCGATCACGATGAACATGTTTTGTTTTTTGAGATAGGCGATGACTCGATCCCACGCATACCCGAGCGCGTCATCATGCAGCCGCGTACGGCTCATATCCACGTCGCGCAGGTTGAGAAAGTCGATTTTCTGCGTACGCACCGGCCGGTAAGCGCCGGAGTTGCGCACGAACTCCTGCAGTGATTGGTGCACGTCGCGCTTGTTCTTGCGCGCCACCAGGCGATTGTGAAAGTAATCCGCGCGGAATTGGCCGTATTTGCCGCTGGGCAGTCCGTCGCGATAGCCGCCGTCATGCAACAACACCGAGCCGCCGGACATGAGCAACGTGATATCATTCTCATCCGAGTGGCCGTGGTGCATTTTTTCTTCTTCAACAGAAATCGTATTGCGCAAGAATTCGCGGTGCACAAAGCCGCCTTCGCCTTCGTCGCGATAATTGAGCAAGAGATACGTGCTTGTGGGTTCCCATCCGTTGCGGAAAACGACTTTTTTGCCGATGACATCATCCATAACTTCCTGGCTCAGCGATTGCGGCTGCTGCGCGACCAGTGCTTCATCCGTCCACTGATAAGCCATGGCGAACGACGAAGCCGCGCCTGTGCCTTTTTGCGCATAAAGCGCGGTCATTTTTTCAAACATGCGCCCGGCAATCCATTTCAGTTCGGGATCGCGATAGCGGCTTGCCATGCGTTCAAACACGGCGATGTAACGATCCCACGACGGATTCCAATTGGCATCGCCGAAATCCGGAATGTTATAAGCCGGCGTGAAAAGCCGCTTGAAATACTCCGCATAATAGCGCATGACCGGCGTTTCGTAAAATTGTTCGTTGCCGCTGATATCAGCGTACGTAAAAAGCGAGAGCAGCCACACGGGATGATAGATGCTCGCGTCCTCGATTTCCCATTGCTTGAGATTATCGCTGGCAATGGTTTCGGCCATTTGCTTCCACTTCGCCGCGTGCGGGTGTTTGGGCATGGCGAGATAGCCGTAATACAATCCCTCCGCGCGCAACATGGCGCGATTGTGCGCGCCCCATTCCGGGAAGTGAAAAACAAAATCCAGGCTGTGCGCCAGCTCGCCTTCGATTTTGGCTTTGGTTTTGTCCGTGAGCACGCCGCTGTCGCGAATGCGCTGATAGGCGCGCGCGTAGGGCGGCAGAAAGAAAAAGTTCGCCAGCGCGGGAATGCCGTTTACGTATTCCGCGCGGGTTTGAGCGTAGTCTTTGGGATAGGCGGCGCGCAAATCGCCGTATTCCGCCAGCAATTGCGCGGCGCGTTCCGCATGAATCTTCTCTTGCGTTTCTTGAAAGAGAAAGCCCAATACATCGGCGAGATAAATCGGTTCGGCGGGCGAGTTGTAGCCCCACAACGTGCTGGGATTGACATTGGCCTTCCAGTTGGAAATGACTTCAGGATGCCTTTGCCAGGCTTGATCGGCAGCCGCCGCAATATAAGCTAAATAATTTGCTCGTGGGGTTTGCGCGGAGAGAGAAAGAGAGACGATCATAAGAAATAAAAGCAGTACCAATGACAACCGAGGCATTTTTTTTATCATGTTGTGGCCATAGAATCACATGCGCAAAAATCAAGAAAGTCGCCAAAGACCGGAGGGTTATGAAAGAGTCAAAGAATCTTCGGCGACTTTCGTTATTGTAGTGAACAAAAATGCTCCCAAGACGGCGCTCTTTCCTGGGAGCATTGAGGTGCCACACTGCGGCGCCAGTTTGAGCCTGACAAGTTGGAATCCTCAAAAGCGCACACCAACACGCAGAGACACAAAGAATGCACCCATGAGTTTGTTTACAGGCTTGACAGCTTTGTATCTCTGGGCGAAAGCCTTTTTGCTGGCGCTTGAGAGTTGTTCAGGAACTGCGCCGCAGTAACGTTCCCAGCTCTACACAAATGCCTGCGAATCAACGCGATGAGGGTTTCATTCGCGCTGATTCGCGGCTTGGTAAAATTGGCCGTTTTTCTGGAATGGCGCTCCGGAGTTAGAACGACACGTTGACCGTGAAACGGTGTGTGTTGTCCAAAATGCCGAATTCGGTGAAAGCGTAATCAACCATGATCTTGTTCTCACCCATCGGCACCCGCAAGCCGGCGCCGAAGGAAATGCCTTCTTCGCTGCGCGGGACATCGTCCAATATCTGGCTATCGAACTCATTGCGTTTCGATTCGGAAACGCCGGAGTAATTGAACTTGTAGCCGCCGCGCACGGCAAAGTAATCGCTGAAGGAATATTCGCCGCCGGTAAAAATCAACTGATCCGTATCCTGCGGCTTGGTGGCGTCAGCCATGAACTTAATCGTGTGCTGCTCGTTGTGATACAGGTCAATCGAAGCGCCAACGCTGAACACCAAAGGCAGGGGCGCGCCAATATCATAGAACCTGAGATCTTTACCGAGATTGTTGATGCGGGCGCCGATCACGGCATTGCGATACCCGATTGCGTAAGTCGAGCCAAAATCAAAAGCATAGCTCGTTGTGCTCACATTATCGATGCCCTGCCGGATGAACTTCACCGAAGTTCCCAGCGCCAGTCTGTCGGTAAACCTGCGGGCGTAGGTGATATTCACGGCCAGATCGAGGTAATCGTAGGTGTCGCTGGTTTCGGTGTCATAGGGGGTAAATGTCGAGAGCAAAAAGCTCGGCACGGCATCGCGATCAGCGGTAATGCCGGAGACTCCCAATGATATAAAGCCAATGCCCAGCGTACCGAAATTGCCGAAATCATGCGCAATCGCGCCGGCATTGTGGGAGAGATCCGCGATCCAGCGGTTGTAACTAAACGACGCCTGCCATTGGCTGTTGCTCAGCGCAATACCGGCAGGGTTCCAAAACATCTGATTGACATCGCCGGAAAGCGAAGTGGTGGCGGAACCCATGGCAACGGCTCGCGCCCCCACGCCAACCTTCAAAAAGGCCGCGCCGGTATAGCCGCTTTTCTTCTGAACTTGGCCAAAACTCAAACCGGTGGCAGCGAGCACCAGTATTAGCGCAGCCATGACGCGTTTTATGAGATTCATATTCTGTGTCTCCAAAAGATATTGAAGTGTTTCTTTGCCATTTCATGCCGCCCGGCATTCGACCATCGAACCGGACGGCATCATGAACGAGGTGCTCGTTATCTCAGGATCGAAAAATAACCGGTTTGCTGACCGCCGGGATATTCCGCCACGTAGATATACAGGCCGCTCGCGACTTCGATGCCGTCTTTGGAGAACATGTCCCAAAAGAGCGTGCCATCATTCGGGTTCTGGCCGGTAAACGACAACACATCGATGACCTGGCCCGACACATCGAAAATCGTGATCCTCGTGCCCGTCGGCAAATTGAAGAAGAGGATCTTGTGTTCCAGGCCCGTGTCATGCAATGCTTGTTGTTTGTAAGGGTTCGGCTTCACACGAATCTTTAAATCGCCGTTCACCAATGCTTGCGCCTGCACCAGCGGCGCCTTTAGCACGAAATTGGCGCCGATGTCTTTCAGTCCGGCAATATTTTTCGGATAAAAAGAACTGGCGGTGGCAAAGTTGTAGGTGCCGGTCCACAGGCCGCTACGGCCATTCCAGTTGGTTTTATGCGTTTCGAGGCTGGTGTAAGGCACACCCGCCATGGTTCCGCTCTCGTTATCATAAGCCGCGACATAATACCAATAGGTGAAACCAAACTGCACCAATTCGTTTGGATCCTCAAAAGCGTACTTGTACTGATTGGCATCCGCACCGGTGTTGAGATAATTCGCCAGTTCGGCCTTGGGGATCATCTTGACGAGTTTGTATGGACCAGAAGCATCAGGGTCTTGCACGCGATAGAAATCCGCCGCCGCGCTGATGTTGGGATTATTGGGACGTCCCAGCGCGGCCAGTTCGGCATCCGTCGGATTTTCCTTGGTTTGCAGATGGTAGGTTTCCATGATGCGCCGGCCCACTTGCAGCGAATTCACGCGCGGGAACGCGGTGGTACGATAAATCTTGTAACCTGCAAAATCAGCCGCGGCTTCAGCGCGATTATCCCACTTCACATTAACTTTCACGTTAACGCTGGGCTCGACTTTAATGTCGGGTGTCGGCGGTGGTGCCGGCACATTCCAACTGTTCTCATAGGCCCACTGCGCTGCTTTACGCGATTGCCGCGCGCCTTGCAGGCGGAAGCCCATGTACTCGACCAGGACCAGGTTGATGGTTTCGCCGACTTCCAGAGAGAAGGGGCCGACGCCAACATAAAAATCGCCGTCAAAGCCGTGCGAGTATGAATAGCCTTCCGTCCAGTTGTCTTTGGGATTGGGGTTTTCGAGTTCCCAATTCTGCGTCCAGGTATTGTTGTACTTCATGCTGCCATCGGGACGGCTGCGCTGGCCTTCCGGCTTCACGATACCCACGAACGACAGCGGGTTGCCGACTTCATACGGCTGCGTGGTGTCAAACCAATTGGGGTCGGGCCTCAAATCAAATTTGGTGCGATCCCACACCTTGCCACCGTTGGCATACCAGGTACCCATCGAGAGAATGTGGTTTTCCCAGGGATTGTGGTCGTTGTTGCCGTAACCTTTGCTGACCGAAGTAAACCATCCCCGTTGTGAACCTGCGCCCACCGGATGGCTGTCATAAATCGTCTTTTTATCCGGTTGCGCCACGCTGCTGCCGCTGGCCGGCAAGGGGCCTTGTTTCACCGCAATCCAGTTGTGGCCGACATAAATATCTTGATAATTCCGGCGGCCATTCATGGTATTGCCGAGTCCGCGAGTGCCGTCCGCAGCCCACGGGATGGTAACAGTTTTGCCCGAGGCCGTCGTGAAGGTCTTGGTCGTCTTCAGATCTGTCGGTGACGGGCCAGTGAAATTCACCGGCACATCCCACGGTTCGCCGTTTTCATCCGGGGTGGCATCATAACCGGTTGTCGGACCCGTGAACCAGCCGCTGGCGCCGCGCGTGCCCGCGAGGCTGTTGGTCATGCTGTTGATCGGCTCGCTGCGCATGTTCAAGACCAGCGCGTTAATGCGATTGTTGGTCTTCTCCGGCGTGCCGTTGCCGTCGGCATCCAATACACCGGTGTTGGTCAATTCAAACTCGACCGCGATAAAGTCGTTCATGTTGGCGTGATTTAGCGTATACTGGCGCACGCGCATCTTCACATAAACGCCAATGTTGGTCGGGCCTTCCGCTTGGTAAATCATTTGGTGGCGGGTATTGGGATCGACCCAACGCGCAGCTTCATCCGCCAAGCGTTGATTATACGGCGCCGGCAAACTCACTTTGCTGGTCTCAAAAGCATAAACATAATCTTTCGCCCGGGGATCGGTTGAGGTGGTGAAATTATTGATACCCTTTGAGTATTCAATCATTTCAATGTCTTGCTTCCACGGAATATGCAAGTCCGTTCCCGCAATGTTTTGCGTGGGGGTTGTCCATTGCCGCTCAAGATTTCCCACGCGTGCCAAATGCCAGGTTTGGTTGGGATTATCTTGCTGTTCGTAGTAGGTCTTTCTCACCCAAGTTGGCATAAAAGTATCCCAAAAATCGCCAGCAGTTATAATACCGACTTTGGGATAGGGATCGTTGGGCTTGGCCAAGTTTTGTGCCCATGTGGCCTGCTGCACGACCATGCCGAGAATCAGCCCGACGAGTATGAACAGGAATTTCTTGTTTTTCATAAATTTTCCTCACAATGAAGAGAAGAGTTGAGTCGTAGTCCACACCTTAGCTGTAGGTCACCTTTTGACACTGCAATCCCAGCTGTCTTTCTCTCACATACGAGAGCAGCGAAGACTACGCAGGCAACTAGAATGAAAAATCAACACCAAAATACAACTCCCGAGCAATGTCATACAGCGGGATGCCGTCAGCAGTTGTGGGCCGGTTCAGAGTGCCGGTGGGATTTTGGTCTTTTTCCCACAAAACGCTGCTGGCAATATCAAAATTGTCCCACGTCAAGATATTGCTTTGGTTAAAGATGTTGCGGCCTTCCACAAACAGCCGGCCAAAGCGGGTGCCGCCAAAGTTGAAGCCCTTGCTCAAACGCAGATCAGTGCGATAGCTCCACGGCGAACGTTTTTGTTCGCGTCCGCGCAGGTCGGTGGTGGTATTCGACAAGAAGTACCAGAAACCGCTTTGCGCCGAGCTGATACCGGTAACGTCGATGTCATAGGGCAGGTCAACCAAGAAGGTCATGGACATACGATGCTCGCGGTCGAAACCGGAAGCCAGCGCATTACCGCCGCCGGTGATATTGACCGGGAAGGTATTCCATTGATAGCGGTCATCAAACGGAATTCCGGTTGCGGCATCGGCAGCAGCGGAGAATGCGCTCTTGTTGGGAGAGATGCTGGAGGCATTTGCCGCGCCCTTAATGTAGCTAAAGGCGTAGCTAAACCGGCCGGACAACCATCCCGAAGGCCGCTTTTCCAGCGTCAACTCAATGCCGCGCGCATCAGCATAGCCGAAGCTGGTAACATAGGTGTAGGAGCCAAAACCCTGGCCGGCAGCCGGGTTGATGGAATAGCCTGTCGTGCCGTAGTTGCTGATGTCACGATAGTAGGCGGTGGCGTCCATGCGGAAATCGGGCAAGAACGACCATTGAACGCCAATTTCATAGGCCGTGGCTGTGGGCGGATCCAAAGCCACATCTTGCACATAGGGCAAGGAGGGATTCGAGAAATTGCCGTAGTTCTCGAAGATCAAGCTAAACACCGGCGGGGAGAAGAAGCGGCCCCACGAATAGTGCATGGCAGCATTATCCGAAATCGGGTGTGAAATACCGAGGCGCGGGCCAAAGAACCATTTGGTGGGCACATTGGCCGAGCGCAATTGCGTGCGTTGAATCGCGCCGCTGGGCAACGTATCGGAACGCGACACATTGAAGAAGTCGCCAAACTGTTCCGCGCCCGTGTCAAAGCCGTCAATGCGCACACCGGCATTAATGATGATGCCCTGATATTCGATGCGATCTTGCGCATAGAAGGCGAATTCTTGCGGATTCAACTTATAGGAAGTTTCCTCAAACGGAAAATTTCTGTCGAAGGTCTTGATGACCTGGGTGCGCTGTTGAAAATCTTCCACCGTGTGGCGGCGATATAAAAAGCCGGCTTTCAACTGATGATTGAAATTGATCTGACTCGTGAGGTCGGCCTTGAGCTGCATCGCATTGCGTTTCAGCTCTTCATAGTAGAAGCCCGGCTGGCCGAAGCGATATTGGCCGGAGCTGAACGGCACATCATGATAGCGCTCATTGCCGGGGTCGCCGGTGAAGAAGGTGCGTCGTGTGCCAATCACGCCGCTGCCGCCAACGCCGAGATACTTTTCCGACTGTTCTTTGGTCGTCAGCTTGAGAAACTCGCCGTTTTCGCCTTGTTCAATAATGCCGTTGCCGTTGTCATCAGAGTAGCCGAAACGCGAGGTTCGGCCGATGTAACTGGCGCGGACATCAAAGAAGGTTTTGGGCGAAATGCTGTTGGTCCAAGCCAGGTAGCTGACCAGGCCCATTTTCTCGTTTTGGGGATTGCCCACTGGGAAGAATTTGAACCGGCTGCTGAAGGTGCGATTCTTCCAGCCGCCCAGAATGCCGCCGTCATTGAGAATGACGTTGGCGGTCAGTTTTTGCGTGTTGGTGAGGTTGTAGTTCAATTTCAACGAGGAGTTGATTTCGCGAGTGAATTCGTTGGTGAAGCGGCCATGCGAATTGAGCACGCGGCTGCTGAAATAGAAGTTGCCGTTTTCAGTCAACGGGCCGCCCAGGGAAAGCTCGCCGTCCATCGTGGGATCTTCACCATACCCAAAGGTGGATTTCGATTCCTCCGTGAAGCTCATCAATCGGGCGCGCGCGCTATCAGACGCGGTCTTGTTGTTCAACAGGGATTGGCGATCGTTCAAATAGCGCGGCAAATCGGCATAAACGCCCGGGCCGGCATGATTCAACCCGCCGGCGCTGCTGCGGAAAAAGACCTTGCCGGAAAGTTTGCGGCCGCCGTCGCGTGTGGCAATATTGATGATACCTGCGGAAGCAGCATCGTACTCGGCATTAAATGTACCGGCCAAAACCGCCAACTCGGAAACCGTTTCCGGATTGACGTCGACGACGTTTGTTTCATTTCCTTCCGAACGCCGCGCCGACGTATAGGTTTGATAAACTTGAGATTGGTCGCCGGTACCGCCGGAGAAGTAAGTGTCGGAGATATTGATGCCGTCAACCAGGGTGCGGGACTCATATTTGCGACCGCCACGAATATAACCGCGGAACGTACTGGCTGTGGTCTCGACGATTTCAGCGATGTTCGCGGTGGGGAGAGTATTGTTCAACTCGTTGGCGCCAATGCTGGCGCGCGAGGCGGTCAGCGTGCGGTCAACCAGTGCACGTTCTGCCACCACCGTAACCTCTTCACCGGAAACAACGGTTTGTGTGAGTGTCACGTCGATTGGCGTGGTCACATCCAGGCGCACGCTTACATTATTGATTACTTTGGTTTCATAACCAATGTACGTCACCCGAACACTGTAGACCCCCGGCGGCACATTCAAGATGAAGTAATTGCCGTTGGCATCACTGCTGGCGCCCAAAATGGTGCCAACAACAGTCAAGTTCGCTCCCGGAAGCGGCGCACCGGTTTGAGCGTCTTTGACCGTGCCGGCAATTTTTCCCAAGGCCGCAAAGGCATTGGTTGCGGCCAATAGAGCAAGAGCGATCAGCAAAGCGCCGATGCCTCTTCTCGATACTCGATGTTGCATAACAACCCTCCGTGTTAGGACAGGAGATAAAATTTAACCTCAGTCGTTTTGACTCACATAACTTCTCCAAAGCACAGCGAAACAATTATACCGGGAGACTCACCTCCTTCACCTTGTTTGGAAACGCTTTAATTTTAGGTTAATCTCAAGTGAACGTTGGCGATCATTCACAAGGTAAGAAACGATATTGTGCCATGAACCGTTTTGTCACTATAATTTTTTTCGACTAAAACCAGTTCAACCGCTTTTTTGAGGAGAGTATAAAGCTCGCCATCAACCATTAATAAGACTTAAACGATGAACGCGCGTTACACTTTGTTATTATGGAGCATTAGAGGGAAATCAGCCAAGCGTGTAAGAATCAATCATTTTTGCGGCCAATATCTTTGCAACCGCTGCTAAAAAAATTGGCCTTTTTGGCGCATGCGGTTTGAGCTGATTTGGAGAATTTGTGCTGCCGGTGAGAAACATTCGCCGCGATTCTGTCGCGCCTGTCGGACTTCGGGCAGGATGGAATCTGATGCACTTCGCACAGCTTTAAGCTTGGACATTGAGGGTTGGTCATGTTAGGCGTAGCTTGGCCACCGTAAATGGCGCGGTCAAGCCATGGCAGAACAAACCAGGATTAGCGATTTTAATTGTCAACTTCCATTGGAAAATCACATGAATGTTTTGTGTTCAAATGCCAAAAAAATTCGCCTGAAGCGCAATGAAATTTGCATCTGCGCCGTTAAATTGATCAGGCTTGCTTCACACCGTTGTTTATCGTAAAACCTCCTTTAGCGTGCGCGCTTCAGGAATCCCGTGTCCGCTCTGCGCACATTCCGGCAGAAAGCCAGAAAAGCGCTGTGTGATTACCAGACGATTCGACTGTACTCACCGCTCACAAGCAAGGGCAAGCCGTTTCGCCCCCTTCACCCCCTCGGAGGATTAGAATGCACATCATCGGCCTGCACATTATGGATGTTGCGATAATCGTGTTGTATTTTGCAGTCATGATCTGGATCGGCAAACGCCTGCAAGAGCGCATGCACAGTACTGAGGAATTTTTCATCGGCGGCCGGCGCATGGGTAAAATCTATCAGTTCCTACTCAATTTCGGCGCCTCGACAGACGCCAGCCAGGCGGCTGCGGTTTCTCGCGAAATTTACCGCCAGGGCATAGCCGGTATGTGGATTCAATACCTTGTGCTGTTTCTGACGCCATTTTATTGGTTCACCGCCATGCTGTTTCGCCGTGCACGCCTGATCACTATCGGCGATTACTTCACGGAACGTTTTGAGAGCAGGCTTCTTGGCGGATCATTTGCGGCCTTCACCCTCATCATGTCGCTTTTCGGTACGGCCCTGGGGTATCTTGTCTCCGCGAAAACGTTCATGGCGCTTACCACCAAGCCTGCGGCGGAATACACGGCCGATGAGAAATGGCAGGTCGAGTCTTATCAGGAATACCGTGAATTGCGCCAGCTTTATTCCGAAGGTCGCCTGACTGAAGAGCAGCAGCCGCGCTACCAGGAATTGCGCAGCCTGGACAATCAGGGCAAATTAAGCGCATCCATATCATATGTCAAGCCGGCGTATTTCTATATTATTTACGGCGGTATTGTGAGTATTTATGTGATGCTCGGCGGATTCATGGCTGCTGCCATGACTGACGTGGTACAAGGCGGCCTCATGGTGGCGTTTTCCTGCATTTTGATTCCGTTCGGCCTGGTGCAAGTCGGCGGCTTTTCCGGGCTGCATGCCGCGGTGCCCGAACACATGTTCTGGCTCTTCGGCACCGAAGCCTTGAGCGAATATGCCTGGTACACAATCGTGGCGATGTCGTTCGCCAATTTAGTTTCCATTGTGGCGGTCAGCTCGGGCATGCAGGTGGCCGGCTCGGCGCAAAATGAGAACACCGCGCGCTTCGGCATGATCGGCGGCATGATGTTCAAGCGTGTGATGATGATTTTCTGGGCGTTTGCCGGCCTGCTCGCCATCGGCTTATATGCCGGGCAATTGAGCGATCCCGATTTGATCTGGGGCTATATGGCCAAACATCTGCTGGGGCCTGGTTTCATCGGCGTCATGATGATCGGCGTGCTTGCCGCCAACATGTCCTCGCTCGAAATGCAATCGGTTTCGCTTGCCGCTCTGTTCATCCACCAGATTTACAAGCCGCTGGCGCCCAACAAGTCCGAGCAGCATTACATCTTCGTCAGCCGCATCGTCATTTTCTGCGTCATCACCGGCGGCATCGGCATGGCGCTTTATGTGAAAAACCTGCTGGAGCTGTTTAAATACTTCATCAGTATGCCCGCGATTTTCGGCGCGGCAATTTGGTTGGGATTCATGTGGCGCCGTTTGAGCAAAACCGCGGTCGCGATTCAAATCGTCGTTTCCTTCCTCATCATCGTGATCATTCCCAATGTATTCACCACCTGGGATGCCACGCGCAGCTACGAGCCGTTTCTCAAACAAACGCAGGAACGGCAGATTGTCATCACAACCAAGGCGTTGCAGACGGACGTTGACGCCGGTCTGGCGCAACGGGTGGGCGAACGCATCACCAAGACGCGCATGGTGCCGCCCTACCCGGTTTTCTTCGATCGCATCGCGCGCGAGAATCCCGCGGACCCGAATTCACGCTTGCTGGGCATCGGTCGCTTCAACGCTGAAATTTGGGTGTTGAGTTGGTTCGGCATCGATTTCTCCGGCTTCAACAAAGCCCAGCTCGAAGCCACACGCTTCGCTTTTGATGCGTTGTTCCCGCTGTTATGTTTGATCGTGCTGAGTTATTTCAGCAAACCGGCCAGCCGCAAAACCCTGGATTACTTCTATGCCAAAGTGCACACCCCCATTCAACCCACGCCGGAAGAAGATAAACGCAAGGTGGAGGAGAATGCCGCGCACATGCACCATTTCGAGTCGCGCAAGCTTTTCCCCAAAACCCAGTGGGAAATTCACAAACCGATGAAGATGGATTATATCGGCTTCTTTGGCACGTGGGGATTGGTGGGACTGATCATTCTGCTGCTGTGGCTTGTCGTCAATATCGGCGCGTGACCCCGGGTCTGCGCGCTCGTGCCGTATCACATTAATTCATGCAAGCATCCCATCGTGTCTAATGGAAGAGACTCGGTGAAGTTTCAAGCAGGCCTTTAAGCGCTTTACAAGGTCCTTTCAGGACGACAGATCGGGATGAGAATGGAAAACATATGCAAAAAAAATTTCGTCTGCACCGCCTCTTCGGCAAAACCGGCAAATGCCTGGACGTTGCCCTGGATCATGGATTCTTCAATGAAGTGAGTTTCTTGAGCGGCATCGAAAATATTGAGAAAGCCATTCATGCCCTCGCTGCCGCGCAACCGGATGCCATTCAACTCACCGTGGGCCAGGCGGAAATCCTGCAAAGCATTCCCGGCAAAGACAAGCCGGCGCTGGTGCTGCGTACCGATATCGCGAACTGTTACAATGCCAAAGTGCATGAAGTTTTGTTCAGTTGCGTGATTGCCGACGCCGTCGAACAGGCGCTGGTGCTGGATGCCGCGTGCGTGGTGGTGAATCTGTTGATTCTGCCCAACCAGCCTGATCTGCATCGCCAGTGTGTTGAAAACGTCTCTCACCTGAAACCGATTTGTGAACGTTATGGCATGCCGCTTATGGTCGAACCGCTGGTGATGCGCCCCAACGAAGAAAAAGGCGGCTACCAGGTGGACGGCGATATCAACAAAATTCTGCCATTGGTGCGCCAGGCTTGTGAACTCGGCGCGGACATCATCAAAGCCGATCCCTGCGACGAGGTGAGCCAGTATCACCGCGTCATTGAAATTGCGGGACGGCCGGTGCTGCCGCGCGGCGGCGGCAAAGCCGGCGAACGCGAGGTTTTGCAAAGAACCCATGAACTCATGCAGCAGGGCGCGAGCGGCATCGTTTACGGCCGCAACATCATTCAACACGAAAAGCCGGTGCACATGACACGCGCCCTCATGGCCATCGTGCATGAAGGCGCCGGCGTCGAACAAGCGCTCGCGATTATCAAAGAGAAAAAGTAACGTCCGTTGGGTTGTTTCGATCCGCTGGAAAAATCTTTGCTTTTCTGCAGGGATTTGCTTTTAATGGCCTATGCCAGATTTCAGGCAAAATGATATCTGAAGGCCCGCGGGCAGCAACGAATCCAGCCGGTACGGAACGCCACGAAGGCACAAAGACACCAAGAAAAACTTGATGACATGACTTTTGTTCTTTCGTGACGTTGCGCCTTGTGATTAAGGATCTTTCAGAATTTTATTCCATGTTTGAAAAGCTAAACGCTTACCTCGGCTATCCAACAATTCATTCATCCACAATCTCATCATGGCCTCAAAACGAAAAATCCGCTTCGGCGTCATCGGCTGCGGCTTGATGGGCCGCGAGTTTGCCGTGGCCTCGGCGCGCTGGCCTGCACTGCTGGACACGAAGGCGCAACCTGAAATCGTGGCGATTTGTGATCTCAATGAAAAACTCTTTGGATGGTACACCGGCAATTTTTCTTCGATCAAGCTCGCCACCACCAACTATCATGATTTGCTCGCCGCCAAAGATGTCGAGGTTGTTTATTGTGCCGTGCCGCATAATTTGCATGAGAAGTTCTATTGTGATATCATCGCCGCCGGCAAGCATTTGTTCGGCGAAAAGCCGTTCGGCATCGACCTGGCCGCGAATCAGAAAATTCTGGCCAAGCTGCAACAGCATCCAAATGTGTTTGTGCGCTGCTCCTCGGAGTATCCTTTCTATCCCGGCGGCCATCAAATTCATAAATATATTCTGGAAAATCCCTGGGGCCGCATCATCGAGGTGCACAGCGGCTATCTGCATTCCTCCGATTTGAATTTTACCAAGCCCATCAATTGGAAGCGCATGCTGGCGTTCAACGGGGAATACGGCTGCCTGGGCGATCTCGGCATGCATGCGCTGCATCTGCCGCTGCGCGCGCGCTGGATTCCTTCGCGTTTATATTCTTCCCTTTCGAAGATCGTCACACAACGCCCGGATGGCAAGGGCGGCATGGCGCCGTGTGAAACCTGGGACAATGCCACGCTGCAATGCGAGGTGCAGCATCCCGCCGAAGGCTACACCTTTCCCATGACGGTGAAAACCTACCGCATTGCGCCCGGCGAAACCGACACCTGGTATATCGAAATCATCGGCACAAAATTCAGCGCGCGCTACAGCACAAAATTCACCAAAACGCTGCAAACCATGCGTTATGAAAACGGCGGGCCGCAGATCTGGCAACACGAGGATCTCGGCTTTGCCTCCGCTTACGCCACGGTGACTGGCGGAATTTTCGAATTCGGATTCACTGACGCCATTCTGCAAATGTGGGCCGCTTTCCTCGAGGAGTTGCACGAACCGAAACCCAACATGCCGTTCGGCTGCATCACCCCGGAAGAGACGCTGCTGCAGCACAAGATTTTGACGGCAGCGCTGGCGTCCAACAAAAGCGGCCAGGCGGTTGCGCTGGATTAGCAATCAACCCACCGGGTTTCTCATGGAGCTGAACCTGCCGCTGGCTGAGCGTGTCGCAGCCAACTGGCCTCCTTTTGGCGTACAGATGATTTCATCAGAATTATTCTTGACCACGAAGCAGCCATGCCTTGATTTTTTGAAAAAAAGACCCCGCACGTAAAAAGCTCAGTTTTTCTCGCCAAGGTCTAACAAGCTTTTTATACGTCGTGCCTTTGTGTCTTCGCGGTTAAGTCTTATGAATGATTCAGATTCAACACGATGTTCAGAACTCCGTGAAAAAGTCATGAAACGTTCCGAGATCAACGCATTGCAACGTGAAGCCGCCGCCTTTTTCAATCAGCATCATTTTCATTTGCCGCCCTGGGCCTTTTGGTCCAAAGAGGATTGGCAAAAAAATTGTTCGGCCGCGCAGGAAATCATCCGCAACAAACTCGGCTGGGATGTGACGGATTTCGGTTTGGGAAATTTTTACGAAATCGGGCTGGTGTTATTCACCTTGCGCAACGGCAAGCCGGGCGAGCCGAACGGCAAAGATTATTGCGAAAAAGTCATGGTGGCGCGTGAAGCGCAAGTAACGCCCTGGCATTTTCATTGGCACAAGATGGAAGACATCATCAATCGCGGCGGCGGCGAATTGGTGATCGAGATTTGCAATGCCGGCACAGATGACCATTTGGCCAATACGCCGGTAACCGTGCTGACCGACGGCATTCGTCGCATTGTGCCGGCGCAGAGCAAGATCGTGTTGCAGCCCGGCGAAAGCATCACCTTGCCGCCGCGCATGTATCATCAGTTTTATGCTGCGCCGGGCAAGGGTATGGTGTTGATCGGTGAAGTTTCACGTGTAAACGACGATGCCAAGGACAATCGCTTTCTCTCGCCCCTCGGCCGCTTTCCACAAATCGAAGAAGATGAGCCGCCGTTGTATTATTTGTGCAATGAATACCCCGCGTCATAAGAAACATCTCCGCCCGCGATTTGCAATGAATGAATCAAGCGGTTGTGAGATTCGTGCACGCTTGAGGGCTCATCGCCCGGGCGGATTTATTGTGAAAGAAACATGCCCTCTCTCTTCAACAAAAACTGGACGCGCGCAGAATTGCTGCGTTCTATCGGTGACATTCGCCAACTCGCTGAGGCGCGCTTATGTGAGTTGATTGACGGCCCCGGCCGCGGTGTGCGCCTCGCTGAATTCAAAACCGGTTCAGGCTTTGCATTCAGCGTGCTGCTCGATCGCGGTTTGGACATTCACGAGGCCAGCTACAAAGGCGTTTCACTGGCCTGGCAATCTGCCGGCGGCATTACTTCCCCTTACTCTTACGAACCCGAAGGCGCAGGCTGGCTGCGCAATTTTCATGGCGGCTGGTTGAATACCTGCGGCTTGACCAATGTTGGTTCTCCCGGTCGCGATGAATGGGGCGAGTATGGCCAGCACGGCCGCGTTTCCAATTTGCCCGCGCAATTACTGAGTTGCGGCGGCCGTTGGCATGGCGAGGAGTACGAGCTTTGCCTGGAAGCGGTGTTGCGTGAAACCTCTGTTTTTGGATTCAACTTGCAGTTGACGCGGCGATTGACCACACGTTTGGGCGAAAGCGCGCTGCAAATCGTCGATACGATCGCAAACCTCGGTGATCGCGCCGCGCCGTTCATGCTGCTTTATCACTGCAATTTTGGTTTTCCGCTGCTGGCAGAAGGCAGCCGGCTCATCATGAAAAGCAAATCATCCCGCCCGCGTGATGAAGCGGCCCACCCCGGACTTGCAACGCATCTCGTGATGGAGGCGCCGCAAGCGGGTTACTCTGAACAAGTTTTCTTTCATGAGATGATTTCCGCCGAAGACGGATTTGTTACGATACTGCTGGTCAATGATGATTTGCAATTGGCGGGATATGTTTCTTATCGCCAAAAAGATTTGCCCGAATTGATTCAATGGAAGCAAATGGGTTCGGGGACTTATGTTCTCGGCATCGAGCCTGCGAATTGCCTGGTTATGGGCCGTGAAGCAGAACGCAGGCGCGGCGCACTGCGCATGCTTGCGCCGGGAGAAATTTGTGACACAGTGCTGCGGCTCGGCGTGGTTGAAGGGCCGCAACACATACAACAGATGATTGCAAAAATTCAAAACGGCAAAACCCTCTTCTAATTTTCTTTAATCAACCTTCGACCGGTTGCTTATGCAAAAAATGTATCATGAGCTGGCGGCCTGGTGGCCTTTGATTTCGCCGCTGGAGGATTACGCCGAGGAAGCCGCATTTTTTTGGCAGACGCTGGCCAACGCCGGATTGCCGGACTCGCCCTCCTTGCTCGAATTGGGATGCGGCGGCGGCAGCAACGCTTTTTATCTCAAGAAGAATTTTGCCCGCGTAACGCTATCCGACATGTCCCCGCAAATGCTGGCAGTGAGCCGCAGCCGCAATCCGGAATGCGAGCATGTGGAAGGCGACATGCGCACGCTGCGGTTGGGTCGTGAATTCGATGCGGTTTTCATTCATGACGCCATCGACCACATGATCACTGCTGGCGATCTGCAACTGGTCATGCAAACCGCCTTCGGGCATTGTAAAGCCGGGGGCCTGGCCTTGTTCATTCCCGATCACGTTCGTGAGACCTTCGCGCCTTCGACGAGTCATGACGGCCATGATGGCGAGGGCCGCGCCATTCGATATCTGGAATGGACACATGATCCGGACGAGGCGGATACTTCCTACTATACCGACTTTGCGTATCTGTTGCGCGAGGGCGACCGCCCGGTGCAGATCGTGCATGACCGGCATATTTGCGGACTTTTCCCGCGCGCTGATTGGCTACGGTGGTTGCAGGAAACAGGCTTCACTACGGAGATTGTTCGAGACTCCTATAATCGCGACCTGTTCGTGGCGCGAAAACCGTAATGCCATCCACCGGCGCAATCAAATCACGGCAACATCATGATCATCCGCAATCTTGATTACGAATGCTATCTCGATGCCGTCAACCGCCAGCGCGAGTATCAAGAAGATTGGCTGCAAACCGGCTATGCCCCGCGCGGTTTTTACCTCAAAGATTTCTGTTTGATCGAAAAAGACGGCGTCTATCATCTCTTTCACATTGCCGGTGTGCCAAATGTGAGCTGTTGTCTGCCGGGAAATGAAATTTGGTTCGGGCATGCGACGACGAAAAATTTTCAAACCTGGCAAACACACGAGCCTTGTTTTTATATCGATCCCCAGGGCTGGGACAACGGCCACGTGTTTGCGCCGTTGGTTATTGAGGCAAACAACAGCTACTGGATGTTTTATACCGGCGTCACCATTGAAAACACCCAGCGCATTGGCCTGGCCGCCTCAAAAGACTTGTTTGCATGGAAACGCGTGGGACGGCGGCCGGTGATTCGTCCGGAAGAATATGATTGGGCCTTTTGTCCTACTGAAAAAGGCGCCGCCTGCCGCGATCCACATGTCATCAAACAACAAGAAGAATATTGGCTCTACTACACTGCGGTTACGAAAACGGGTAAAGCATGCATCGCGCGCGCCGTCTCAAGAAACCTAATCGACTGGCAGGATCGCGGCCCGGCATTCATTGAAACAGATTTGACACACCCCGAGTCCTGCAATGTGCAGGAATTGGATGGCAAATATCTGCTCTTCTTCGGCGGGCATATTGAATACTGGTCGTATGTGATATCCGATGATCCTGCGCGATGGCCGGAACAGCAGCGCCGGCCAATCGGCAAAGGTATCACGGCTATGGAAGTCGTCAAGCGCAATGGCCAACGCTGGCTGGTGGCCTATTTCAAGATGGGCATCGGGCACAATTCGGAGGGATTTCGTTTGTTTCTCGGCGTCATCGATTGGGCCGCGGTTCATCCCGTTGTTCAACAAATTTCAAACGCGCATCAATTAAATGAATTTGGTTTTTGACGATTAGCCGTGGCGTTTTATAGTTTTTTGCACTGCTGTCCGGTTGAGCGCATTTCGTATAGCCCAAAGGGCAAAAAGCGCCCAT
>CAYWGH010000014.1:29422-148672 GCA_964457925.1 uncultured Cytophagia bacterium | reverse complement strand
TTTCATCAATATGATCTACTTCATTGCAGGCAAGCTCAAATTCAACTACCCACACGATTCAACATAGAACCGATAATTCCCCCCTGCCAGCTTGCCGAGTGGCTCAACGGAACATGGGTGCACACTGGCCACGTAAAACCATCTAGCTATTATCAATCTGACAAGGGTTCACCCCGGCGTGTTTCTCTCATGCCAGGCTTAACTAACAACTGGCTTAAAGTTTGCCCACAACTATGGCAATTCAATGCAAAGATAAGTTCAGGCGAATAGGAAATTTTTAAAAAGCAACATCATGATAAACAACAGCCTCTCTCCGGACAGAAATTATTGGCGAAACTTCCAAGTTCACCTCGTGGTTAAAACAGCAAATTGTTACGCGTGTAACTTGAAGTTATCAAAAATCGTTGTGAATGTGGGTGATTCTTTCTTTTCTTAGCGCCAATGAGACTGATTTAGGGAGACGCAATGCCACCATAGCCACAATCTTTTAAGGCAATATTGAAAATGTTCTTGCATTTCACTCGAAAGCATTTAAATTAGCCGCCTTGTTGGGTAATGATTTACTTCTTTTGGCTGACTTCTCCCAACATCAAAAATGCCTCGCCTTTAGCATCATCTTTAACTGCCCATCTTCAATCTCCAGGAAGATGGCAGAGGCCATGTCAAGGCTGCGTTGCACGAGCTCCCAGATCATAACAGATGAGTTCAGCTCAAACGCTTGATCAGCGTTCATGGTAATGGTTTTTTATAATTGGCAAAACCGTATTCCTGCGATAGTTCCAGTAGTCTTCGTAGAAGATTTACACGATTCTCAATTTTAACCGGCCCAATTCTACATACTCGCCGGATTCATTTCATCGCAAAAACTTGCAGCCTGCACGAAGTGACTGAAAAGGGTTCGTCAGTTGTGCACGCCATTCGAGGTGAAAAAATTTTATGGATGAAAGTGAAAAAGTAACCTCGCATTCTGACTCACGGGAATATTCCCGTCACTTCCGTTTTCCACCTCGCTTAAATCTTAAATTGCGGGCTGGCATTGCCACGAGCATGCTGGTCACGGGCTTGCTCAGCACCAGTCACGCCCAATCCGGGCTCGATAACAGCGCCTGGCCCATCTTTCGCCATGACAGTCAATTGACGGCCCGCGCCCGCGCCAATGGTCCCTCTTTGCCTGTAATCAAATTCGAAGCGCAGTTGGGCAACGGCGAGCTTGGCGCTCCGGTTGTCGGAGCTGACGGAACGATTTATGTGCCGGGCGGCGTTGATAATAATCTGTATGCGCTTTCACCAAGCGGCCAGTTGTTATGGACGTTCACCGGCCAAGCCGGCTCTCCCAACGAACGTTTCGTCGCCTCTCCAGCGCTTGCCGAGGATGGCACGCTATATATCGGCTCGGTCGATTCAAGTCACAGCGATAAACAAGCAGAGCTGTTCTATGCCCTCAATCCGGATGGCACGCTGCGCTGGAAGAAAAAATTGGACGGCGGCACTTACTTCTCCGCCAATATCGGGCGTAACGGCAAAATTTATGTGGCCACGGATGAATGCTGGCTCTATGCCTTGCATCCCGCCGGTTATCTCGCCACGCCGGATTCGATTGTCGATTGGCGCTATAATCTCTGGGCGCAGCCGGAGAATTCCCCGGCGCTCAGCTTTACGGATTTTCCGCTGAGCGTGGCGGGCGATTCCTTGGTCAATCTTTATCTTTATGGTTCGGTGCGCTTCAAACGCAGTTTTGGCGCGAAAGACACGTTGCGAGGATTGGCGCTCGATCAAAATGGAAACATTTATGTGACCGGTCGCGGGCGCGCCGTTGTCCGACGCATATCGCCCAGCGGCGCAGAGGCGTGGGCTTATTCTTTGCCCACGGCCTTTGGCAAACCTTCCTTGCCGGCCGTGAGTAGTGGCGTGGTTTTCTTCACGAGTTCCAAAGGCGCCGGCCTGTTTGCTTTGAATGCCGCTGACGGCGCCGAGCGCTGGCGCGTCACATTGCCCGGCGGTGATTTTCTCACGCCGCCAGTGATCGACGGCGCCGGCCATGTTTATGCAGTTCATCGCGCTGCGGGCCTGGTTTGTTTCTCCGCCGCGGGCGCACTACGCTGGTCAAAACCCGAAGTGCAGGCCAGCCCGGTTTCACCGGCGTTTGGCGAAGACGGCACCATTTACGTCAGCGGCGACCGCCGGCTTTATGCGATTATGCAGGGCAGCCCGTTGACCGTTGATCCGGCAGCAATCGATTTTGGCGAGGTTTGTACTGATAGCACGGCAACACAAAGCCTCACACTGAGAAACAGAAGCGCTGATGCCATCACGGTCACGGCAATTACAATTGATGATCCCGCCTTCACCGTTTCCGCGACAACTCCCTTTCTGCTTGAACCCGGAACCGCGCGGCAGCTTGCCGTACAATTCACTCCAACTGCGTTGGCGGCATACACCGGTGTGATGATCATTACCAGCGATGCCGGTCAAACCGTCGTGACGCTCTCCGGCGCAGGCGGCGGGGCGCGAATTGCTTTGTCGGCAGAACCACCGGCGTTCGGCGAGCTTTGCATCGGCGAAGAAGGGCTCACGGAAGTGTGTATTACCAATCCCGGCGCATGCACGCTGCGCGTTGATTCGATAGCCGTCGCTTTTTCGAGAAGCTTCACTTCAGGATTTGCCGGGATCGCGCAGGCGAATGAGGGCTCCTCAACACCGATATTTATCGCACCCGGTGAAAAATTCTGCTTTATTGTCAGAACGCGGCAAAACAGCCTGGGTAACTTTGAAGCGAAGGTTACGGTTTGGTCGACGGCTGGAGAGGCCGTTGATCTCATTATTCCGGGCAAAGTTGTGCCGCCGGCAATCGCCGGCCCCACAGCAATTGATTTTGGCAGAGTGCAATTGCAGCAAACCCTCTCCCGGCTCGCCTCAGCCTGGAATGCCGGCAAATGTGAATTGCAAATTTCTGAATTGAGAATTGAAGGCCCGCAAGCTGCAAGCTTTGCGCTGGCCGGCCTCAATCTTCCGCACCAACTAACCGCCGGCGACACCCTTGATTTCGGCGTCAGTTTTACGCCGCTTGTCACCGGCGTACATCGCGCAATGCTGCTCGTCATCAGCGATGCTGAACCTGATACGCTGCGCATACCATTGACCGGCCAGGGCATCCCCACGACCCCGAAACTTGTTCTCGTTCCAGCAGATTCTCTTTCGCTTTTTGCCTGTCTTGGCAGCGCCGGAAGCGCCGAACTGCTGATGCGCAATGAAGGCGGCGCGGACTTGATCGTTTCTGGTGTTGCTATTGACCATCCGATTTTTGCGCTTGCACCCTCGCCGCTGTTGCCGGATACTCTTGCGCCGAATGAAGAACGGCGGTTGACCGTTAATTTCACGCCCGCGGCGATTACCACCTATCGCGGTGTTTTAAGCGTGTCGAGTAATGACGCCGGCAGCGACGCCACAGTCGAATTGATCGGCAACGCCGGCGGCCCGTTACTCGAATTGGCAGCGCATCCGCCGGCGTTCGGTGAAATTTGTTTGGGCAATACTGCCAACACCCGCGTGTGCATCGTCAATCCCAGCGCGTGCGAATTGCAGGTCGAAGTTGAAATTATCTTTACAGAGGGCGAGGTGGTACGGCCGGGGAGAGCGCTGGCAAACAGCGTTCCGATTCCGCCCGGCGATTCACTCTGCATTCCCGTAACAGTGAAACCCGGCAACCTTGGTCCGTTCGAGGTGGAAGTTCGAGTGCTTTCGAACGCGCTGAATGGCGCGAGGCGCAGCGTGATTATTCGCGGCACAGTTGTTTCTCCTGAGATCGCAGGCGCTGACACCGTCACATTCGGGAATGTCGCAATCGGCGCAAGCGCGGAAGAACCAGCGACGGTGTGGAGTTTGAGGGCATGCGCGATTATGATGGATTCATTACGCATCACCGGCGCGGATGCAGCCGCTTTCAGCCTCGGTGCGATTGCTGTGCCTGCCGAAATCCCCGGTCAGGATACTCTGGAAATCCCCGTGGCTTTTACACCGGAAGCAGAACGTTCTTATTCCGCCACATTATTGGTTTACAACAACGATGCACGGCACAATCCGCTGAGCATTTCGCTGCACGGCGCAGGCAAAATGCCGCCGCCGGAGCCGCACATTCTGGTGACGCCCCGAAATCTGGATTTTGGCGAAGTCGTGCTGACAGATGATTCAACGTTTACACTTACCGTAAGAAACGTCGGCGGCTCGGCGTTGCAAATTTTAAAAATTGCGAGCAGCCATGAGGCTTTCTCGGCGCTTCCCGATTCATTCTCTGTGCCCGCGCTCGAAAGTCGGACAGTTGAAGTGACATTTAAGCCGCGCGAAACAGGCGATTATGCCGCGAATCTTTTGATCACCAATAACGACATTGACAGCGCTGATGACACGATCTCCGTCGCCTTGCAGGGCAAGGGGGTGTCGCCCATTATGGCGCCCAATCAAGTGGTGTTTGGCGAGGTTTGTGCCGGCGAAAGCAACATCATCAAAATGACACTGACGAATCGCGGGACACTGGAAATCGCGGCGGAGGAATTACAACTCGCGCGCAATCACGCCGAATTCACCATTGCCCCGCGTGACAATGTGGTTATTCCAGCAGGCAGCAGCCGTGAGATTGAATTGGCGTTCAGCCCGACTGCAGCCGGCGCGCTTCACGATACGTTGCGCATTTCCTGGCAGCAACTGCCGGGCATGACCATCCCAAACAATGTGGTGACTTTGGCGGGCGTCGGCGTGGCCGGTCAGAGAATCGCCGGTGAAAGTGTTTTGAATTTTGATGACACGAATATAAACGAAAGCAGCACGAAATCTTATGTTCTCAGCAATGCGGGAACCTGTCCGTTGCAGGTCGAGTCGTTGCGCATCTCCGGGCGCGATAGCAGTGAATTCTCGCTTGCTGCCAATACCCCGCTTTCGTTCACGATTCCGTCCGGCGGCTCTCAGGCGATTAATGTTCTTTTCAGTCCGATAATTGTCGGCGCGCGCGAAGCACGCCTAGTGATTGCCAACAATGATTTGGCGCGCAATCCCAAGCATGTGACACTGCAAGGTAATAGCGGTCAATTTGATGTTGGCATCACACCGAATCCCCTGGTCTTTCCCGGAGTGTTGGTTGGCACGACGGCTTGCGACTCGGTGTTTATCAGCAACAACGGCACCACCGCGATAGCGTTTGATTCGGCTTGGACGACGTTGCCCGCTATCTTCAACGTTCAAAGCGCTTGGCAGCCGCAGGTTGGAAGCGGTCAGCGCATCGGCGTCGCGATCTGCTTTACGCCGCCGGATACCGGATTCTTCTCCAACCAGTTATTTCTCCGCGCGGATGACAAAGTTTTTATGGTTGCTGTGCAGGGCCGCGGCATCGCGCCCATCATTGCCGGCCTTCGGCAGTTGGATTTTGCGCAAGTTTTGGCCGAGTCCGGCAGCAAGATCATTCCCTACGTTTTCGAAAATCAAGGCGACGTTGAACTCATCGTCCGGCCGGAGCCGAAACTCGATGAAACCTCTGCCAGGAACTACTTTCGCATTTTAGAGGGAAGTGAATCTTACACGATTCCACCGCGCAGCCAAAGCAACCCGGTGCGCATTGCCTTTACGCCGGATTCCATCGGACTATTCCCCGGCAAATTGTTGATTTATTCGAATGCCTATAACATCAAACCGAATAATGCGCCGTTCGAAGTTTCTCTCACGGGCGAGGGCATTGCGCCGGGCATCAAAGTCGAAGCGACGGAGATCGACTTCCGGCAAATCGAAATCAACACCTCCGCCGTTGCGCCGATTATTATCACGAATACCGGTACGGCAAGCCTTTTCATCGAAAGGATTACGCCGCTGGCAGCGCCCTACAGCCTGCAACTTGTGGAAGATTTCCCGCCGATTCCGCCGGGCGGCAGCTTTGTGCTGGAAGTAAAATTTTCCCCGGAACGAGAGGGCCGTTTCGAGACGCAGTTTGAAATTCACAGCAATGCGTTTCGCCGCAAGCAAGTGCTGGTGCAGGTGGCCGGCGCCGGTATGCGCACGGAGAAGCCACAGCCTTGCATCACGGTGTCGTCAACCGAACTGGATTTTGGCCGCGTGCGCGTCCGCCGCGACAGCACGCGTGTTATGGAAATCTCCAATTGCGGTGAAGCACCGCTTGAAATCACGCAAATCGCGGTTCAGGGCGAGCATTTCATCATCGCCGAGGGCGGCGGGTTCACGCTGAATCGGCAGGAAACAAGAACCGTGCCCGTTACTTTTAAACCGAGATCTGCGGGCGCGAAGCTGGACGAAGCCGTGATCACCAGCAATGATCCCGCGCACAAAACTGTGCGCGTCAAGCTGGCCGGCGACGGCCGGGCCAACCCGAATGTCGCGGTGCGCGTCACCCCCGCGATTTTCACGCCCAATGGCGACAGCTACAACGACGAAATCAAATTCGATTACAAGGATTTTGAAGTGACGGAGCCGGTGCTGCGCATTTTCAACATTCGCGGCGCGGTGACCGCGACATTCAAGATTACCGATGGCGGCGAATTCTTTTGGGATGGTGTTGACGAGCGGCGCCAACGCCTCAATGCCGGCGTGTATTTGTGGCTCATCGAAGATGGGGGCAAAACCTTAGGAAGCGGTTACATCAGTTTGGTGCGTTAATGATGAAAACAAAAACTCGACCCCGCCGCATGCCGGCAATGTGGCTTGCCGGCATGTTTGTGAGCAGCACACTGCTGCTCGCTCAAGACCGAGTAACGACGCCCAATCCCGCCGATGTCGGCGACATGCGCGCCAATCTCGTGAATCCCGCAGTCATTCCCCTGCAAGATCCGTTGTTTTTTGTCGGCACGCGCTCGCTGCACCTGGGCGTTGCCGACAACATTTTTGCGGCGCGCAACAACATGTTCAGTTTGACAACCACGGACAGACGCCTGGGCCCGTTCGACGATCTTGCCTTCGGCATTCAGGGCGAAATCTTAAATACCCCGCCACAGAACAATCTCTCCCTCAATGCGTTGCTCGGCAAACGGCTGACGGAGAATGTCAGCCTCGGCTTCAGTGTCGGCCTGGTGAATGAAGCGTTGAATTTATCCAACGTGGAAGGCCTCGAGCCGGGAGATCCGCTGTTGCAAGAATCCTCGCGATGGGCGCTGTTCAATTTGGGCGCCGGCATGATCTTTTCACCGAGCCGCTACGTCATGCTGGCGGCCAGCGTGAATCAGCTCAATCGGCCCAAGCTTTCGTTCGCCGAAAACGGCGACCGGCGGTTGGAACGGTATATCACGGCCGGCGGCACGATCGGGCTGGGCTATTTTCGCGGCGGCCTGAGCGTGGCGCAAGAGGGTGATGACTTCATGTCGCAAGTGTTCTTCGAAGCCTTCAAGGAAGAACGCGGTTTCGTTAAGCTGGGTTATGGCACGGAATCCGTCATGTTCGAGGGGCAATTGCATGTCGGCGGCGGCGTTAGCTTAAATGCCCGTTACGGTTACCCGGTGACTGAGTTGAACCAGGCTTCTTCCGGATCGCCGGAAATCAGCCTGGTGTTCAATTTCAAAAAACATGGATCGTTGTACGCCGCACGATGGCTGGATCATGAAATCCCCTGGGCCCCGGCGTACAGTTTGTCCAACGCCTTTCAAGTCCAGTCAGTGATTGACACGCTCTATATCGTTGACAAAAGCATTCATCGCCAAATCGATCCCGCCATCACCAACAAAGAACTGGCGGACATGCCGCGTGAATTGTTTTTCTCTGCCGAGGGTCTGGAGCCGGAATTCCCGGAGAAATTGCTGGCGTTAACGCGGCACAACGGCGCAGCGGGGCATGTCCCGCGAGTGGGCGCGCGCCAGTTGATGGATACCTTGCGCCTTGCAAATGAAAGCGCCGGCCGTTACCGCATTCCCGAAGACAGCCTGAGCATTATCACTGAGATGAAAAACAACCATACCGATATTTACATGCAATCCTTCCGCCGGCTGGCGGAACGCATGAAGGACCCGAATTTCCACAGCAGTATCGTCATTCCACCTGACGGCCGCCGCGCTTATCTTGTTTTGCGTTATTTGTCTTTGTATGCCGAGGTAACTGATCGCATTTCCGTGATCGTCGACGACCAGCACGTGGAGGGGCAACGCGATTTGCTGGGCGCGACCAAGATTCCCGAGAATTTTTCCTATCGCAGATTGAGCGCGCCCGCCGATACCTTCAAGTTTTTTCTTAATCTCGAGGAGACCAGACGCTGGGGCCCGGTGGCGGGTATTTTTATGATTGAAGATGCCAACGGCAACATCGTTTATTCGGATTCCAGTATCGTCGGAAAATCCCCGGACAATAATCAAATCTTGAAGCGGCTGGTTTGGGATTGGCAGGTGAAGGGCGGCGGTTTGCCGGGCCGTGGAAATTACTATTACTATGTCGCCTGGCGCTCTGCCGATCGCAATGCCTATCGCTCTCCCAAGAAGAGATTGACGGTCGATCGCAAAACCCTGCCCATTGTTATCAGAGTCAGCAAGAGCAATCAGCCTGCTGCCGCTGAGGGGCGTTACAATGCCACAATTTTGGTGCATTGATAAAAATTTTTTGATAGCCAGACGGCAAAATTCAAATCAAACATGTCGATCCTTACGCATGGTCGAAATTTTTTGGGAGACATTTTTGTGAGGAGGCTGTTTTATGTCTCATTTCAGCATCACGAACTTCGCTCGGTGTGGCATTTTCATCCTGGTGGCGCTCATCGCTGGGCCGGTGTTCGCGTTGCAGGATCCGTCGAATCCCCCCGCAACACCTTCTTCGGTCAGTGATTCTCTGAATCCCTCCGGAGCTTCGGTCTCGTCGCCGCAAAGCACGACGCCGCTTACCGGCGTTCAGCCTGAAATTCCGCGCAGCGGCATTGCCCGCAATTTTTCCGAATGGACGGCGCAAGGCGGCTGGGTGATGTATCCGATTTATATGGTTTTTATCCTGGGCGCCGGCGTCATCATCTATCAATTCGTCCGGATTTACTTTGACCGGCGTTACACCAAGCCGTTTATCGGATTTCTGGAACGGCAATTGAAAGAAGTGGTGGATGATAGCGAGCATCGCGGCAAAGTTCGCGAAATTTGGGACGCGGTCGCGCCGCATCCGAAATCCGAACTGGGAAAATTGTTGTCGGTACTTTGCGATCTTTGGCAGCGCGACCCGAGCGCGCAGGTTCTGCAAGTCGAAATCGACGGGCATGTCGGCAGCCTCAAGGAAAAATATGAAATGGAACGCAGCTTTGCTGTGTTGCTGTCCGACACCGCCGGCGCGTTGGGCTTGCTCGGCACGGTGCTGGGCATGTATCAAACCTTCATGCCCGGGCGGCTCGAATCCTCGCAGGTGATCACCGGCATGGGCGTGGCTTTGGTAACAACCATTGGCGGTTTGATTGTAAGCATTGTGCTGAATTTCATGATTTCTTGGGGGCATTCGGCGTTTTATCGCCATCTGGAATGGATCGTTGAACGCGCGGATTTGTTCCGCAATCGTTTTGGGCGCGGGCAATCCGTTTCCGTGGTTGCGCCTAAATTCGCGGGACCGGTTGTCGCCGCCCCTCTTGCAACTGCAAGCCCGTCTGTTGCGCCTCCGCTTGCCGGTCGCCGTATTCCCGCCACCTTGCGGCTCTTGTCCGCCAAACATCAATCCGCCGAGGCAGGTGCCAGTTTGCCCAAACCGCTGGAGGTGGCGGTGGAAGATCAAAACGGCAGGCCAATAGAGAATCTGACCGTTGTTTTCGAAACGAATGGCAGCTTGATCACGTTCGATAACGGCGCCGGCGTCAAAGAAGTCGATACCGATTTTCTAGGACGCGCCAAGACACAGGCGCGTCTGGGTAAAATGGTTGGCCGCCACAAGGTTTATGCGCGCGTGAATGGCGAAGCCAATTTGGTTGAAGAGTTTGAGATCGACAGCCGCCCCGGCGCGCCGGATAAAATCAAAGTGCTGTCCGGCAATCTGCAAATCCAGCCCGCGGGCGCCCGCCTGCCGGAGCCGTTGAGTGTGCAGCTCGAAGATGCCCACGGCAATCCCGTGCCCGAGCAAACCGTGATGTTCGAGGTGATCCACAATTCCGGCAGTCTCGACCAAAACAAATCCCGCCTGGAAGTGCCCACTGATCAAAACGGCGTGGCCAGCACCGGCTTTCGCCTGGGAGATGAGCCGGGCGCGAACATCGTCAAAGCCTGGGTGAAAGGCAAAACCGCGCGCAAGCTGGAAGCTTCGTTTGAAAACCTCGGAAAGGAGTGAGGCGGACGATGATGAGCGGCAACGGCATGATCATTCGTTATATTGATATTGTGATGAATCTGCTGTTTGGCTTCATATGCATGGCGGAGCTGAGCCAGACGAGCCACATTCAATTGGCGAAAACGGTGGAACTGCCGTATTCCAACCCGGATCCCGAGATCGTGATTTTTGTCGGCATCACGACAGACGGGACATATCTTTTGGAAAACGAGAAGTATCACACCACGGACATCAATTTTCTGCAAACCTACTTGCAAGACAGCAAGGACAAGCTGGCGCAAGCGAACTACAAAATGCGTGTGCGGCTGCGCGCCAACCACGATACCCCGATACGGTATCTCATGCAAGCTGCCGAGGTGTGCGATCGGCTGGAGATTATAAAAACATTCGATGTTCGCATCGGATCGAAGGTAAAAAGCTGAGGCGGCCATGGGTAATCCGGGCATGATTATTCGTTACATCGATATCGCCTTGACGGTGCTGTTCGGTTTTATTGCCATCAGCGACGTCGAGCAAAAAACCCAGGTGAAATTGCCGCGCCATGTCTCCGCGGTCAGCACGCCAACGCAACTCAATACCGTCTCCCTGATCGTTTTACCCGGTCCCATTTATAAGCTGATGGAAGGCGCAGCGGAAATTACCAGTAACGCCGAATTGGAAACGGTCGAACAGGCATTGCTCAACGTTCGACAAAAATATTTGGACCGGAATCAAGACATTATCGTGTTGATTCAACCGGATCCGAATTCGCCGGTGCAATTGACGGTGAATGTTTTGGACGTGTGTGAACGGAATCAAATTCAGCGAAATATAAACTATGTCCAGCCTGGTGTATAGCCTGCGCGGCCGGTTGCGCCGCACAGCGCCCGAGAAACTGTGGACGTACGCTCTGACGGCGGTTTTCATCCTTATCGTTTATATTCTCTTATTGCAAGTCAGATTCGCAGAGCCGCGTTTCGATGTCGAGAAATTCCGTGAAATCGATTTTACCCGTTTTGATCCGCCCAAACCCAAAGCCGCTGCCGCCGCCAAGAAAACGCCCGCCGTCACGCCGAAAGAACCGACTGCGATACGCAGCGCGCCGGTCAAGGTCCTGGAAATCGATTTGTCGAACCTCCGGGATTTCACCGAATTGAACCAGGTCGTGCCGAAAGAGCTCTCGCCGCTGAATCGCGCTGCCGCCGTGCCGCAGGCCATGCTTTTGCCGGATGTCAGTATCGGCACCACGACCTTGCCGCCGGTTAATGCGCCGGTGGTGGCAAATGTCAAGGACGGCCTGCCGGTGGTGGGCACGCCCAGCAATTTATATAATCCCAATCTGACCACGGCGAAAGTGGGGTATCGCGGCACACCGGCGCCGGCGAATTATTCCAGCGGTCGCGCCGGGCCAATCACCGAGCGCAAGCCCGCAACGACGGCTGCGGAAAAAATCACGGTGCAGTCATTTGAACAAAAGCGCCAGGAAATCGATTTCGACAAACTCTTCCGCGAATTGCTGGAATGGCTGAAGGCCAATCAATCGGAGCTCTCGCCTTCGGTCAAACAATACATGCGCTACCGCCACGGCGACATCACGGCGAAAGTCGCCATTGGCACGGACAAGATGGATTATGATTTGTTCTTTTTGTGCAATGAAGCCTCTCAAGACATCGGTTTGTTGATGGTTGAAGTCAGCGACAGCTCGACGGCCATCATGTTGCGCGATACCGGCTTTAAGAAAAAAAGTTTTATCCTGAGCAAGGGCATGGCCGGGCGCGGAAATGAAGCCCGGGTGACCTCGCTCAGCATGCTCGCCAGCAACCCGACAAAACGGGAAACCTCGAGATTTTATGATATTTTCCTCTCTTGGTGGGAGAAGAATAAGCCCCGATGAGAAAGGAATTCAGAAGCCGAAGGTTAGGAACGGCATTATTGCTCATGTCGGCGCTGCTGCTGGCGAGTTGCGGCGGCGCCACGCGGGTCCGCAAAGTTCCTCTCGGAGTGTCGCCGCGCATCGCTGCCCGGGCTGACAGCATTGCGGCGCGGCTTTTTGTATCGAAAGAACGTGAGCGTAAAGCCAGCGCCCACTGCAAGGAGGGAATTCGAAATTACATTGTGAGCGATTCCTTGTGGGCGCTGCTCGACGCGCGCAAGCAAGATGCTGTTGCACGCGATTCCGCTGCCCGCCCGCAAATGGTCTCGCATAAATCCGGCGCCAACGGTTCATCCAAAACGCTGCTTCAATCTCCTGTCACACCTGCCGATGAAAAAACGCAGATTCGTGCGACATTTAGTTTGATGGAAGCGCAACGCCATCTGCGCAAATCTCTGCAATATCATGCCTTCAATCCGTCTGCGAAACATTATCTCGGGTTAACCTGCAAACTGCTGGCGGAGCGCTTTCCGCACGAAGGCTCGTTCGAGAAAGCCGTGGAACAATGGGAAGAATTATCCCGACTGGAGCCGGGCGAGTATTTGCATTTCTATAATCTTGGGTCAACGTATTTTGCCATGCGTGATTGGCCGCGCGCCTTGCAACGCTATGCGCGCGCGGAGACCTTGATGCTGGCGGCCGCCGCCGTCAATCCGGAGCGCCTGGCCAATCCTGCGCTTTCTCCCGAAGCGGCCATCGACAGCACGCGATTGCTGTATGCGGTTTACTATCAGGGGCAAAGCGCGATCAAACTGGAATCTGCCGCAGAGGCCTTGCGCCACCTAGAGCGCGCCGCAACGTTGACGAATAACGAGGTGATTCTCCGCAACATTGCTGAAGATATAAAATGGATCAATTGGGACGGCGGCAATATTCGCGCATCGCTGATGCGCGATTCCGCCAATGCCCAGCTTGGCCGCGGCAAATACCTGGAAGTCTGCAAACTGTATGACGAGATGTTGAACGGAATTCTGCAGACCAAGCGCGCCAAAGACTACATCCGCTGGGATTACGCAACCGTGGAATACGCCCGCCTCAAGCGCCGCGTCAAGGCCATCGCGCGGCTCGATGAAGCAATGAAGACCATCGCCCGCGACGAAACCGGCGCGCCGCTGGATTCGACGTACCGTGCGGCTTTTGATAACTATGGCGCCATGTGTTACTATCTGGGAAAAGACACCGCGCGCGTCAATCGCCGTGTCGGTTACGATTATTTGGAGCGCGCTTCCCGCATTGTGTGCAAAGACCGCGGCAGAATATATATCGAAATGGCGGAACTGTCGAAATCAAATCCGGGCATTTCCGTGGAAAACGCGGAGAAAGCATTGGAATTGGTATACATGATTGACAGCAACGAATTAAAACATTTGTATGATTTATTGGTCGAAGGCTATCGCCACAAAAACTTGCCGGACAAGGCTCGGGAATTTTTCGAGAAGCGAAAGGCGTTGCCATAATTCTTAAGAGGAATTTATGAAACATGCACGGGCGAATATTCTGTTTTGCGCCTCTTGCCTGCTGGCGGCGAGCTGGGCCTGGCCGCAAACCAGCTGGGCGCAGACCGAGGAAGTGCTGGTCAATCTCAAAACCGTGGATGCTGCTACGATCAAAGATCCGGTGGACATCCGTTTTTTTGCCGATCAATATTTCATTAACGAGAAAATCGACAGCCTGGAAGTCTTCGATATTCGCGGCGACGGTTTCAATGAAACGGATGTCATGCAGATTTATCCCTCGAAACGGCTGATCAATTTAAGCCAATCCGACACCGCGCTTGCCGTGATGCGCAACTGGAAGCGCAGCGGCGCCATCGATGTGGTCGGCGAGCGCAACAAGAAAACCGGAAAAATCGAAGCCACTTCCAATCTCAAAACCGCCCTAACCATGTTTGCCAGCATCGTGCGTATGGTTGAAAGTATATATCAAGGCCCGCGGTTGAAGTTGTATTTCGATTTTGACGGTGAAGAAGGCAGCGCGGCGCTCAAAATTTGGGGGTATGAAAATTTGCAGGAAATGGCAAAAGAGCCAAAGGATTGGAAACAGTTTGCACATGATTTGGTGTTCTATACGCGCACGGACACGCTTTATGTCGACAAACCGGTTTATGACGTGATTTATATCGAGCAAACCGTGACCGACACGGTGTACATCAACAAAGGGGGAGAGTGAGAAAGCATGATGCGGCGATATACCCTTCAAAAAATTTTTGGCTGCGCGCCGGTTTGCGCCGTCTTGCTTCTGGCCCTCGCGGGCGGAGCGCAAGCACAAACGAGAAAGCCTGGCGCGATTCGCATTCCTCCGGGCGTGAAGCCGCTAACCGCCAGCCATGCCGATTCCTTGGCGCGGCAATTGTTTGTGCCCTTGCCGGAAGCGCGCGCGGCAGACGCGCTGATCATCAACGCAAATGTCGCGCTCAGCAAGGCGGATTCCGTCTGGGACATTTTGCAGCGAGCCGCGAAAAGCCCCCGGCAAATTTCGCCGGAAGATTCGCTGGCGGCGCAACACGCCACGTTGGAGGGTTATCAACGCCTGCAGAAAGGCGTGCCGTTCATCGAGCAATATCTCAAGCAGCAGCAGGAAACGGCGCGGCCGCTGGCAATCGGCTATCTGCAAGAAGCGGAAAAATCCCTAGTCAAGGCGCTCGAGCTTAACCCGTTCAACACGCAAACGCGCATGCTCCTGGCTTATGTTTACAAACTGCTCGGCGATCGCTTCAAAGATCGCGAAGATTACGCCCGGGCCATCAATATTTGGGAAACCCTGGCGAGGTTGGAGCCGGGAGAGTATTTGCACTACTACAATCTTGCGCACAATTATTTTGCCAGCCAGGTTTGGCAAAAGGCGCTGGATAATTTCGAAGCCGCGGAACAGCGCTTGCTAGCCTCGGCCGAGGTAAAAGACAGCCGTATTGCTGACCCGGCGCAACCGGTTGCTGCGGCGCTGGATTCGAATGTGTTGTTCTTGTCGGTTTTTTATCAATCCTTGAGCGCGATCAAATTGCTGCAAGAAGAGAAAACCTACGCTTCCTTGCGGCGCGCATTGACGCTGGCAAATACGCCGCAGCATCACAGGACAGTGCAAGACTATCTCAACTGGATGGATTGGGATGGCGGTTATATTGTGGGGGCGACGATGCGCGACAGCGCGCTGGCGCTTTCCAGCCGCGGGGAATTTCCGGCGGCCGCCGGAATTTATGAGAATCTTTTGCCCAAGTTGCGCACCCCGCGCGCGCGCCATGAGATTAGTTGGAGGCTTGCACTGATCGAATTTACCAATCTCAATCGCAAGGAATACGCCGCCGAACGCCTGCTTAATGTGATTGAAAGCATCCCTCTTGGGCCGGATGGCGCACCGCCGGATTCCCTGAGCAAGCTCTATTACGACAACTATGGCACGATGTGTGTGGGATTGGGCAATGAAAACATCGAGGTTGATCGCAAACTCGCCTATACCTATTTTATGCAAGCTGCTTCGATTCATTGGTCGGGGCGCGGCAAAAGCTATTTCGCCATGGCCACACTCGCCGATGCCGACCCGCGGCAAGCGGTACGCGACGCCGAAAAAGCATATGAGCTTGTTCATCAACTCGATGCCGACGAAGTGATCAATCTGCATCGGTTGTTGGTGCGATGTTACCGCCGGTTGCAACAATTCGACAAAGCTAAAATGCATTTCGCGGAATTGCAGCGTTTGCTGGAAACCGAATCCGAGGAGCGGCCGGGGATTTGACCTGAACCTGAATAACCACAAAAGAGTATGAAAAATCCCGGCGGTAAACGTTTCTTTAGCGCCGGGCTTTTTATTCCAAAATGCCAATGCTGGATTGTCAATGCCCCGTCATTTCTGCCACACTTGATTTGTGCGATCGATATCCGGGAAATTATTCTCAGCATCAATCTCAACGCGAGTGAGCACAGGATTTTTTGATATGCGAAGTGTGTGGCGCTGGGCGCCCGCCAGCCAAACATCCACCGGAATTTCATGTAATTCCGTTTGACCGCCCTCGCGCGTGATCGTGAGCCTTGCGGGCATGGGCGCCAGCCCGCGGTCTTCAACGAGAATCTCAATTGAATCCGCAACCGTTTGCACTGAAGCAATCGCCTGGTCGAGCGTCCAGGTTTCATAAAACCAGGTACGCCAAAACCACGAAAGATCGCGGCCGCCCACATCGTTGAATGTATTGAAGAAATCATAAGGCTGGGGATGCTTATTGCGCCAGCGCTGGCCATACTCGCGATAAGCGCGCAGAAAAACCTCCTCTCCGAGAAGCGCGCGCAAGGCAAATAGAATGGCGGCCGTTTTGTTGTACGGCAGGGCATAGTAAACGTCTTGCATCGGGAAGAGATTACCGTGCCGCATCAGCTCGACTTCGCGTCCGCGCCGGGCGGTATGCAAATACGTTTCCCGCCCCGACACACTGCGATCGAAACCAAACAATTCTCTAACGCCCACCGCGCTGTTGAATTGCGTCAAACCTTCATCCTGCCAGGGGTAGCGATTCTCATCTGAACCCACATTCATCGGAAACCACATGTGGCCGATCTCATGCATAAGATTTCCGGCCAAGCGCAAGGTGTCTCGGTAGCTTTGAATGACCGTCATCATGGGATATTCCATGCCGCCGCCGTCCAGAATACCCTCCACCGACGTCATCTGAGGATAAGGATACGGCCACAAAAAACGCGACAAGAACTCCGTGGCCACGCGATTGTAGCGCGCCCCATGAACCCATGCGCCGGCCTCGAGTTTATCGCGATAAAAATTGTGAATCGCTACCGCTTGCGGCTTGCCGGGCGGCCCCACAAGCGCGCGGGTGGCATCCCACAAGTAACGATTGCTCGAGGCCCAGGCAAAATCACGAACTGTTATCGCGCGGAAATGCCAGGTATTCGCAGCTTTCTCCGGGTGGAGAAACACCTGCTTGCGATCTTGCTCTTTCACAACATGCACGACTTTGTCTGCGCGCAATGCTTCGGCCAAACGCGCCTGCGTTGTGGCCGAGAGAATTTCACTCGGATTTTGCAGCGTACCAGTCGCGGCTACAAGCCAATTCTGCGGCACGGTGAGGCGAACGTCATAATCCGCGTAGCCCATGTAAAATTCCGACATCGACAGATATGGATCCGTGACCCAGCCGGAAACATCATCATACACGGCAAGCTGAGGGTACCAATATCCCATGAAAAATACTTCGCCGTCCTGACCTTGCCGGCCATCGCCAGGCGCAGGTGGCGGCGTGTACGACCAATCGAAAGCAACGACAAGGCTATCTTTCGGCATCAGCTTCTGCGGCAAACGCAACCACACAATTGTGCCTTCAATAGTATACCCGGCCTCAAAATTATTACGTTTTGTCTCAGCCAGCGCTGCGCCGTTCACAGCGACATGCTTGATCTGCATGCCATCCGTAAGCGGAAGCCTGGTGTTGCGCACGGCATCAGGCTTGAAAACATTCTGGCGCAAATAAACTGCAAGATAGTAGAGCGTGTCGGGAGAATGGTTGAAGTAATGAATCGTTTCCTTGCCGTTCACTTTTTGTGTGACGGGATCAAGCCCCGCCTCGATGTGGTACTTGGCATATTGTTGCCAATACTTCGCGCCGGGCTGGCCGGTGCGTGTGCGTGTGCCGGCTTTCACGGCGCGCGCAAATCCGGGCGTCTCGAAAACCGGATAAGGGCGCGGCCGCGCGGCTCCAGCCGTCTGGGCATTCACACAAATATTCATCAACAACATCAGCGTCATGCCATGAGCCGCAAACGATGAAAAATTTTTCATGCCGGGATTCCTTTGCAGAAGGAGGGTGAGGTGTTATTTTTGCAGACAAACAGCTAGAAGGCGAGAAAACAAAACCACAGAAGGCATTGCCGGCAAAATAACATCTTGTGAGTGAGGCTTTGGGGCAAGATCAAATCGCGTTCACTCTTTCATGACAGCTTTGCGCGCGGCCATGAACGATGACGTGCAAAATAAGCTGGTTGCAAGCAAAATCATATGCCCAACGAGACGAGGTCAGGGTGAGAATCTTGTAACCGAAGGATCTCACAAAGAAATTTTCCGCGCCGCCGCTGCCGCAGGCCTACTAGCGTCACACTGATCAAACTTAGATATCGAGTGCGCGCTGCCACCAGCGTTTCTTTTTGCCTTTCCACAGCCACAAAGCAATACCGACGCCGGCAATCACGCCCACGGTAATTCCCAGGCCGAGCAGGAGATTTTTTTGCGGAAGCGCCTGGGGCTTTTCCTGGGGGGTGAATTGCTCGAAAAATTCTTCGCTGCCATCAGAAAGGGGTTGATTTGCCATTGCCGTCTCCACCGTTTGTGCCATGAGATTGTTTTTGGGTTTCATTGCAAAATAACTGCTGCCTGTCCAAACCTCTTCGTCGAAGTAATTTTCCATCGCGGTCATCTTTTTCTCCTTTTCTTCTGCGCTTTCTTCTTTTGGCGCGCCTCTTTGTGAGGACGGGGCTTTTCGATCAAGATGAAATCAAGAATGCGCTCGCTCACGTCGACTTTCACCACTTTGATCCGCACAGCATCGCCGAGACGATAGACCTGACCGGTGTTTTGGCCCTTCAAGCGATACGCTTTTTCCTCGAAAATATAATAATCGTCGTCGAGATCGCTGATATGCACCAGGCCTTCGACGCGGAATTGAGGAATCTCCACGAAAATGCCGAAAGCCACCACCCCGGAAATCAAGCCGTCAAACTCCTCGCCGAGATAGCGCGACATAAACTCGACTTGTTTCATCTTGATCGAGGCGCGCTCGGCTTCCAGCGCCACCAACTCGCGCTCCGAGGCCTTCTGCGCGGCGCGATCAAGCTTACGCTCGTACCATTCGTGCAGTTCCGGTTGATAGCCGGCGGCGTATTCTTTCAGCGTGCGGTGCGCGATCAAATCGGGATAGCGCCGGATCGGCGAGGTGAAATGCGAATAATGATGAAATGCCAGGCCGAAATGGCCCTTGTTCGCAACCGCATATTTCGCCTTCATCAGCGAGCGCAACATGACGTTTTCAATGATATCGGCCTCGGGCGTGCCCGCGACTTGCTTGAGGAAATCGCCGAGCAGCTTGCCCGTCACCTGTTGCTGGTGATCGAACTTGAAACCCAGCGCTTTCACGAACAGTGCGAAATCCTTCATCTTGACCGGATCCGGCGGTTCGTGAATGCGATAGATGAACGGCGGCTTTTTCTTGTACTGCTTTTTCAGCGTCACGTCGATGTGTTTTGCCACGGTTTGATTTGCCAACAGCATGAATTCTTCGATCAAACGATTCGAATCCTGCCGTTGCTTGCGCCGGATCTCGATGGGCGCGCCGGTTTCATCCAGGATAACTTTGATCTCGGGCGTGTCGAAATCCAAACTGCCGTTGCGCAAACGCTGCCTGGTCAAAGTTTTTGCAAGCTGATTCACTTTGCGGAGCGTCTCATCAATTTCCGGCGAAACCGACTCCTCGCCGTCGATAATACGCTGCGCCTGCTCGTAATTCAAGCGCTGTTTGCTGTGAATAATGGTTTCGGCGATCTGATAATTCACCACTTTGCCGCGCGGCGAGATTTCCATGATGCAGGAATACGTAAGGCGGTCGGTATCGGGTTTCAAGCTGCACAAATCGTTGCTCAACCGCTCGGGCAACATCGGCACGACGCGATCGACGAGATAGATCGAGGTGCCGCGCGCCAGCGCTTCTTTATCGAGCGCGGATTTTTCCTGCACGAAATAACTCACATCTGCAATATGCACGCCTAGCTCGTAATTGCCGTTCTCCAACTCGCGCAGGCTGATGGCGTCGTCAAAATCCTTTGCGTCTTCGGGATCGATGGTGAAAATCAAACGATCACGCAGGTCGAGCCGCTGCGCCAGCAACTCCGGCGTGATCTCCATTTGGAGCTTTTCGGCCTCATGTTCCACTTCGGGTGGAAAGGCTGCGGGCAAATCAAAAGCATAAGCCACCGACAACACATCCACGCCCGGCTCGCCGGGAAACCCGAGAACTTTTACCACACGGCCTTCGGGATTTTGCAGCTCGTCTTCCCAGGATTCAATGATGACCGCGACCTTTTGCCCGGTTTTGGCGCCGTTCAGGTTTTCTTCGGGAATGTAAATGTCGCGCAACAGCTTGATGTCATCCGGCTTGACAAAAAAGAAATGCTTGCCGCGGCGCAGCGTGCCGACGATGTTGCTGCGGCTGCGCTGCAGAATCTCAACCACGCGCCCTTCGACGCGGCGGCCAGTGGGACGCGCAAACAACTCGACTTTAACCAAATCGCCGTTGAGCGCGGTGCGCATGTTCTTTTGCGAAATGAAAACGTCTTCCTGATCTTCACCGACGATGAGAAAACCATAACCCTGCGTTTTCACATGCAGCTTGCCGGTCACCGTCGAGGTTTGGCGCGCATGGCCGAAATGATTGCGCCGCAATTTTGCCAGCAAGCCTTGCTGCGCCAGCGATCTGAGCAAATTGCGATACTCGGCATACTTTGCCGGCGACACATGCAGCAAACGCGCCAGCTCCTTGGCTTTGAATTGGCGCGAAGGCTGCTGCGCCAGCACTTCCAGTGTGCGATCGATGAGGTCTTTCATATTATACTCGTTTGAATTCCTCCCAGTCCAAGTTCAATTGGCGGGCTATGTGGGCAATTTTTTCAGATCGGCATAAGGTTCGATCAAAGCTGCCAACGCGCCTGCAACGTTTGGAATGACTTGATCCAATGAATCGGCCTCAGTAATCAAACTCGGCAACAGAGGGCAGGTTTTAGTCTATCCTCGTTCGGGTTGTGGTTCCAGCAGCAGTGGTAGTTTATAAATATTTTGCATAAAATCACCTTGACTCGGAATATCGCATTCAAATCACGTCAATTTTGAACTGTTCGCATCAACTCGTCGCATAGTTGCTCTGCCGCCATTGTCGTTGGCGCTTCCGACATGATGCGGAGAATCGGTTCGGTATTTGACGCGCGCACTTGCACCCACGAACGCTCGCGCAGAATCTTGACGCCATCGAGCAGATCGAGCTGTTCATGGGCATAAACTTCCTGGAGTTTCTGCAAAACCGCCTTCGCTTTTTGTTGATCATCAAGCTCGAGCTTTTTGCGGCACATCACATATTGCGGCAGCCCATGATGCAACTCGCTCAACGGGCCTTGAAAGTCCGCGAGATGCTGTAGAATGAATGCCATGCCCACCAGCGAATCCCTGCCGAGATGAACCTCCGGCGAAATGACTCCGCCGTTGCCTTCGCCGCCGATCACGGCGCCGATCTCGCGCATGCGTTTGGCAACGTTGATCTCGCCGACTTTGGTGCGTTCGACGGTGCAGCCGTGCTGTTCAGCAAGATCATCAATGACACGCGAGGTGGATACATTCACCGCGACCTTGCCTTTCTTGCGGCGCAGGAAAAAATCGACAGCGAGCGCAAGCGTGTATTCCTCCCCGAGCGGCTTGCCCTTTTCTGAAACCAGCGCCAGCCGGTCGGCATCCGGATCGACCGCCAGGCCGATATCGGCGCGGTGTTCCTGAACGGCACGGCCCAACTCCGTCAGGTTCTCCGGCGTCGGTTCGGGATTACGCGGAAAGCGGCCATGCGGCTCGAGATTGAGATAAGTGACGTTGCATCCCAAACTGTCGAGCAATTGCGGGACGATCACGCCGCCTGCGCCATTTACACAATCCGCCACGACCTTGAATCTGCGGCGGCGAATCTGTTCAACATTTATATAAGGCAGGCTTAATACCGCTTGTAAATGATCGGCAACAGCATTGTTGTATGTTTTAAGCGCGCCGAGCTTGTCCCAAGTTTTGAGCGCAAACGCCCGGCTCGCGCGAATGGTATTCACTTGCGCGCCTTCCTCGCCGTCGAGAAATAAGCCGTCATGTGCCAGCAGTTTCATGCCGTTCCACATCACAGGATTGTGGCTTGCTGTGAGAATGATGCCGCCGGCAGCGTGTTGTTTTTCGGTGGCCAATTGTGTGGTGGGAGTCGAGGCAATGCCGAGATCGATCACCTCACAGCCGGTGGCAAGCAAACCGGCGGTCACTGCGCCGTGCAACACCGGCCCGGAAACGCGTGAATCGCGGCCGAGGACGACTTTGCCGGCTTTGCAGTATGTGCCAAATGCTTGTGCGAATGTTAAGGCAACTTCAGGGGTCAATCCTTCACCAACCACCCCGCGTACGCCGGAGATGCTGATCATGAGTTGAGACACGGGAACTCCTTTGGAAGTCAAATCGAACTATGTTTTCAGGAAACCGGACGGGACTATAAAGCCCGCCGATTGATTGGTTTAATCCTGATACTTTCAATGCGCCGTTTTTGATATGGAATCTCTTCCTCGGCGCGGCCGTCATACTTTTCGAGTTGCATGCACTTGTCTCAGGCTTTTTGTTTCTCCAAGCGCCGCTTTTTGCCGAGGCGAATTTGGGTCATCTGCAACACCAAGCGCAGGGCTTCATTTACCTACCTGTCACTCGAAAAAGCCTTTGCAATATCCGGCTGCAAAAGCACGAGATTCGTACCCGCGCGATAACGTTCCGCATATTTGCCTTGCGCGCCGCCAGACAATAGCTGGCGCAAATCATCGTACGGACGCAGTTCATCGTTCAAATCGGTTTTGGTTTCCTTTCAATTTCCATCGAGTGGCCCCTTGCTACGCCGCTTCAAAATCCTCATCCGTGAATTTCACGGAAGGATATTCACGCAATTTCTTTTTGAAAATCTCCGCGATTTCGTGCAAGCGCTCTTTGGTTTTCGCCTCGAAGCGAATCACCAGCACCGGCTGCGTGTTCGAAGCGCGCACCAGGCCCCAGCCGTCGCCGAACAGCACACGCGCGCCGTCAATGTCAATGACTCGATAGCTTTTCTTGAAATCGGCAACAAGATCGGCGACGACGTTGAACTTGTCTTCGTCCGTCGCATCGATGCGAATCTCCGGTGTGGAAACAAACGCCGGCACCTCGTCGTGCAGTTGCGCCATGGTTTTGCCGGATTGCGTGAGAATTTGCATCAGCCGCCCGCTGCCAAAAATGGCGTCGTCAAAACCGAAGTAGCCGTCACCGAAGAAAATATGCCCGCTCATCTCGCCGGCAAGCGGCGAGTGTTCTTCTTTCATCTTCGCTTTCAGCAACGAATGCCCGGTTTTCCACATCAAGGGTTTGCCGCCGGCTTTCTCGATCATCTCCGGCAGGGCCTGGCTGCATTTCACATCGAACACAATAGTGGCGCCCGGATAGCGCGTCAACGTATCGCGCGCAAACAACGCCAAAAGTTTGTCTGCGAAAATCGGGCGGCCAAGATTGTCGATAATGCCCATGCGATCGGCGTCGCCGTCATAGCCGATGCCCAGATCCGCCTTCTCGGCCACGACTTTCTCGCGCAGATCTTTGATGTATTTCATCACCGTCGGGTCCGGCAAATGATTGGGGAAATTGCCGTCCGGCTCGGCATACAGTCGCACAACTTCACAACCCATCTCTTCCCACAAATCGGGCGCGAACAGCGCGCCGCAACCGTTGCCGGGATCGACCACGATCTTGAGTTTCTGGTGAATTTTGACGCGTTGTTTGATGGCGGAAATGTATTCGGGAGTAATGTTGACAATCTCGATTTTACCCTTGCCGGTAGCGAACTGATTCGAGCGGATGATGTGATAAAGCTCCTGAATATCCTGGCCGTAAACCGCGCCCACGCTGAGGTGACCGTCGTCCGCCCGCACGCCTTTCGACATTTTGAAGCCGTTATATTCGCGCGGATTGTGGCTGCCGGTGATCATCACGCCGCCCTCGGCCTCAAAATGTATGATGCCAAAGTACTGCGTGGGCGTCGGCACGACGCCGATATCGATAAGGTCAACGCCGCAGCCCAGCATCGCATTCACCATCGCATCGCGCAAGCGATTTGAGGAGAGGCGTAAATCGCGTCCGATGACGAGACGCTTTCTGCCCTGCGCCAGCATCCAGGTCGCGAAGGCTTTTCCAATGAGCGCAACGTTCTCATCAGTCAATTCCGTCTCGGCAATGCCGCGAATATCATATTCCCGAAAAATGTTGCTGTTGATCACCAGAGCCTCCTCAGCTTTTTTGTGCAGTGAGATGCCGGGGCAAGCCGGCGTAATCCGGCAGAATCCCGACGCTCACAAAGTTGGATTCCCGAAAGAGTTTTTCAATCGCAGCGCTTCTCAGGCTGGCCATCTCACAAGCCACCCAGCCGCCGCGTTTCAAATGGCGCCGGCAGAACGCCAGAATACAGCGATAAAATTTGAGACCATCACCCTCGACAAAGAGCGCGGCTTCCGGCTCAAAATCTCGAATCTCCGCTTGCAGCTCGCCGCGTTCCGCCGGCAAAATGTAGGGCGGGTTCGATACAACGATATCAAATTGATCTGAATGAATGGCATCTATAGAAGCACACATGTCGGCTTGGCGAAAAGTAATTTGATGGGCCACGCCATGAGTTTTGGCGTTCTGTTGCGCCACCTTCAAAGCTTCCTGTGAAATGTCAATGGCCCAGATATGAGCCTGCGGCAGATGTTTGGCGAGGCTGACGGCGAGGCAGCCGGAGCCCGTGCCAAGATCGGCAATGCGTACGGCATTGAATGTTTGCGCCAGCACAATGACTTTCTCCACCAACAACTCCGTCTCCGGTCGCGGAATGAGCACGGCGGAATTGACTTTGAATTCAATACCAAAAAATTCACACGATTGCAAGATATATTGCAGCGGCTCCCGTTGCAGCCGCCGGCGGTAATATTGTTTGAGTAACTCTTGCTGCTCAACGGTGAGAATGCGATGGCTATCGAGATAAAGCGCGGAACGCTGGCTTTGCAGAATACCCGCGAGCAGCCATTCCGCTTCGGCGAGAGCAGCAGGAATACCGGCTTTTTGAAAGTTTTCGGAAAGACTGCGAATCAATTGGGGAAGAGGCAAATTTACATCGAGAGATGCCATCATGATCATGTACAACGTTGATGAGCTCAGGCGCCGTTTGTTTTTACAAAAATAAAACCCGTCAAATTTCTTGTTTGAGTTTCTCTGTGCGATCGGCCAGAGAAAGCTGTTCGATAAACTCGTTCAAATTCCCGTCCAAAACCTCGTCCAGCCGGTAAATCGTCAGGCCGATGCGATGATCGGTGACACGGTTTTGCGGGAAATTATAGGTGCGAATCTTGTCGCTGCGGTCGCCGCTTCCCACCATTTGTTTGCGCGCGCTGGCAACTTTGGCGCGCTCTTCGCTTTGTTTGATCTCCAGCAAGCGCGAGCGCAGCACGCGCAGCGCTTTGGTTTTGTTTTTGAGCTGGGATTTTTCGTCCTGGCATTGCACCACCAGTCCCGTGGGAATGTGTGTGATGCGCACGGCAGAATCCGTCGTGTTCACGCTTTGCCCGCCCGGCCCGGAGGAGCGAAAGACATCGATGCGCAGATCGTTCATGTTGATATCGATATCAACCTCTTCAGCCTCAGGCAACACGGCAACGCTGGCCGCCGAGGTGTGAATGCGGCCGCTCTGTTCCGTGGCCGGAACGCGCTGCACGCGATGCACGCCGCCTTCGTATTTCAGCTTGCCGAAGACATCTTTGCCGTTAATTTGAAAGATGATTTCCTTGAAGCCGCCGATGCCTTGCGCATTGCTCGAGATCACCTCGAGCTGCCAACCCTGGCGCTCGGCGAAGCGCGTGTACATGCGGTAAAGATCGCCGGCAAACAAACCCGCCTCGTCGCCGCCGGTGCCCGCGCGAATTTCCATGATGGCGTTGCGGGCATCGGTGGGGTCGCGTGGCACGAGCATGAGCTTTAATTCTTCTTCCAGCGCGGGCAGCCGGGCCTCCAACTCCTCCAATTCGGCGGAGGCCAGTTCGCGCAACTCGCGATCGCTGCTCTCTGCAACCAAACGCTTATCGTCCTCGATGCTGCGCCGCAGCGATTTATACTCATGGTACTTTTTAACCACGGCTTCCAGATCGTTGCGCTCTTTGGCGGTGTCGCGCAGCCGTTTCGGATTGGCCGCGACATCCGGGCTGCTCAACAGCGCGTTCAGCTCTTCGAAGCGTTTTTCTATTTTGTCGAGTTTGGTCAGCATCTTATTTTGTTTTTCTTCGGTGGAATGTCGCGCAGGATCAACATTGCGGCGGCAGGTTCAATCGTGAAGCGATATTTGCCCAGAAAGTTCATGCCGAGCAGGCCATCGAGTTTTAGTTCCTGCCGAAAATCCACAATTGAAACCAAGACGTCTTCTTGGCTCATAAACTCTACATTAAAATTCCCAATTTTTAGGGCGGGCGTTGTCGCCAAAATTCTCCCGATCGGAGCAATTGCCAAAGTTATCGCCGTTGGTTGCGCAATAGGCTGCCCACTATCTGCCATGAATAAGAAACGACCGGCATTCAACTCAATAGAGAACAACAGCACACCACCATAGTCAAAGTAGTCAGCTATTCGATTGGATTTGAACCAGCTTCACTCCTTTGCCTTCGGGGATGACGTTTCCAGCATGAAAGTAAAACAAATCCGCCTCGGGATGAGCCTCCCGATATTGGAGCCCCTGGCTGTAGACTTCCTGCTCATCCTTGCCATGAAAAAGTACACAACCGCGCAACGGATTATTGTGCCGGTCTACTTTAGTGACCTCGACGACAACCTAACTTGACTATGTCAGATTCACCGCGGAGACGCAGCGTTCGCTGAGCATTCACGCAATCTTACTCTGCGAACTCCGCGACTCTGTGGTGGTTTTTGGAGTGTGACATCGTCAAAATAATTTCCGCCAAATTTCCATCGGATTTCCGAAATTTTCAAATCTTCTCCCATGCTTCGTCTTCTCTTATCATCAAGCCGTTTGCACCGCCACGGCTCTCCCGTCGTCCACGACGACGTTGGGCAATGCCGCAACATCCTTGCCCAGAGCAGCTTGCAAAGCAACAATCGCAACTTCCAATTGGGAATGATCCGGCTCGCGCGTGGTCAGGCGCTGCAACCAGAGGCCGGGCGCAATCAGTGTGCGCCAGAAGGGATGGCGATAGCCGGCGCCAGACAGCCGGATCAACTCATAGGAAACGCCGCCAATCACCGGGATGAACAGCAAGCGCACCAGCCGTTCTGCCACCGTGTCGGGCCGGCCAAGAAACATAAACACAAAGATGCTGACCACCATGACGATCAGCAGGAAGCTCGTGCCGCAGCGCGGGTGAAAGCGCGAAAATCCTGCGGAATTTTCGGGCGTCAGTTCGAGGTTGGCTTCATGATTGAAAATACTTTTATGCTCGGCGCCATGATATTCGAACACGCGCTGAATTTCTTTGATGCGTGAGATCAGCGCGATATAGCCCAGAAAGAAAATCATGCGGATGATGCCGTCGATCAAATTAAACCAAAATCCCGAACGCGCGCCGGTGAGATCCGTCAACATCAGCGGAATATAAAAAAAGATCCCCAGGCCGATGACGAGCGTAATCCCGAGCGTCAAACCCATTTTAATTTTGTCGGATTTCGAGCGCTGGCCGGGCAAGGACGGCGTGGCGGCGTCTTTGCCGTTGCCGGCCGGACGCATATCATGTTCCACCAGGTCGCCGGAATAGGTTAACGCTTGCATGCCGAGAGCCAGCGCCTCGATCAGCACAACAGCGCCGCGGAAAATGGGCAGCGCAAGAAATTTGTGGCGCGCCAGCAGCGAACGATACGGCTTTTTCAAAACCGTGATCGAGCCGTTGGCGCGGCGGCAGGCAACCGTGACCATCTCCGGCGTGCGCATCATCACGCCTTCGATCACTGCTTGTCCCCCGACCATGAGTTGACTTTCAGCCATAGCGGTGTTTTCGTTCAATAAACTGGTGTTTGGGGTTTTTACTCGCTATAAACAAAAAACGGAATACATCGTTCTTGCTGCTGCTGATGCATTCCGTCCATGCCGTTGAATTCAATCGTTAAGCTTGTGCCGGCGCGCTCTTTGTCGTGGACTCGTATTTTTTTCTGAATTTTTCCACTCGGCCGGCAGAGTCAATCAACTTCTGCTTGCCGGTAAAGAACGGATGGCACTGGGAGCAGATTTCGATGCGTTGATCTCCAATCGTGCTGCGCACGCGGAAGGTGTTGCCGCAGGCGCAAGTAACCGTGCCTAAACGATAATTCGGGTGAATACTGTCTTTCATGTCGATCTCCAAATCTGGCTTTTTTCAGGAAGGCAAATATAAAACGGAGTGTGCATAAATGCAAGCGCATTCTCCATTTTCCTCAGCCATGTCATGCCATGATTTATCAAGATATTGCCGAAAGCGTTGTTGCACTCTTAGGCTGATCGGTTCGAGCGAGAGCGACGGCAAACACGCGTTCAAATCCGGCACTCTTTAAAATGGCCGCACATCCATTCACCGTTGCGCCGGTGGTGATCACATCATCAACCAGCAAAACTGTGTCATGTTTAGCAAAAAAACGTCTGTTTATCGCAAAGGCGCCGGCCACGTTCTTAATACGTTCTTGCGCATTCAATTTGACTTGTTTTTCTGTGAATCGAATGCGCTGCAGCAACTTGGGCTCCATGGCGATGCCCCACTTTTTGCTAAACGTTTGGGCGATCAACAAGCTCTGATCAAATCCTCTTTCACGGCGGCGGCGAGGGTGGAGGGGAACCGGCGCTAAAACGGCAGACGAGGATGACATGACCGCATACAAATCCGGTTGCATTCTTGCGGCGGCGAACTCTCCAAGAATTTTTGCCAATGTTGGGCGATTGTGGTACTTCATGCTCGGTATCAATGCCGCGATTTCGCCGTCATAATACCACGCCGCAAGGTCAAGATCAATTCCTGCAGCGCCCGCTTCATCCGTTACAGCGTAGCGCGGCAGTGGAATTCGGGCGTGCTCGACGTTGCGCCAACAGCGCTCGCACACGAAACGAATACGCTCACTGATTTGAACATCGGCGCATACGACGCAAGCCGGCGGATAGACGAGGGCAACAAGACCCCGCCATAAGCTTGAGATTACCCTGGCCAAGCTCCCCTCTTTGGTTTATCTGCCGCCTCCCAACGGAAAGGTGTAAGCGAACGCCAATTGTGGTTCGAAACGGCGCTGCACTTTGTATTTTTGCGCAGTTTGGTCGAACTTGAACGTCCAGGCGTAATCCATATAAAGAATCAGGAATTGGTTCAATTTGTAACCAATGCCAACGCGCGCGGCGGAATTTTCATCCATGTTGAAAACATCGGAAAGCTTATCGATGCGCGTGTCGTCATAATAAGCGCGCAGGGCGATGTTGGGAACGGCGTCGGGAGCCGTGGCTTCCAGGTGCAAGCGGCCGCTTTGCGGCACGCCGTCAAGGCGCTCAAAACTTCCTAGCAGGCGAACCGTGTTCAATACTTGGCCGTAGAGCAAGCCGTAAGTGCCGCGCAATTTTTTTTGCTGCGCCTCGAGCGTATCTTCCTTCGTGCGGCGTTCCAATTCATACAATGGTCCGAAGTAACTCGGCAAAAATTCGCGATTGAGGAAGCGCCGCTCCAGTTGCGCGCCGATATCGAATAAATTTGCAATGCCGGTGAGGTTCATTTCGATGCCCGTCGCTTTGCCGGAGCCGTGATTGTTTATTTTGGCAACGTCGCCATAAATTGCAAGTCGCAGCAATTGCGTTTTTACAATCGGCAGTTCGGCGTCGAAGCCGAATTCGGAAACGCCGTTATCCGTGCCGCGATACTCGTCCGGATCGATATCGCCAACATAAGTCGCGCCGATGGCGAAATTGCGCAGAATCGGCGCATTGGTCGCCAGTTGCAGGGGGCGATAGTAAATGCGACCGCCGAAAATTTCTCCGCGTCCGAAGTTATTCGTCACCGTTTCGAATCCGCCGATGCCGAAATCAAAATCGAACTCCATGCCGATTTTGCGTTGATCGATTACCAGCGAATTGCTGTAATAATTCATGATGAAGCCGTGACCCAGGCGCGCCGCATCGAGGCTGCCCACGCGCGCATAAACCGGGTCCGGATTGCGCTTGCGGCTGTAGCGGACATAGCGAAAAAGCCGCAAATAGTCGTAACCTTGATCCCAATCCTCGTTGCGGAGGTTGCCCGTGTCAACATCGAAACGCAGCGGAATATCCAGCCCCACGCCCCATTTGCCGAACGCCAGATCCGGGCGCAACGACATGGTGAAATACGATTGTCCGTCAATGACGGAAACGCCCACGCCTCCGGTGATCACACCTTGATCCTGCAGGAGATGTTCATAAAGCGAAGTTTGCGCAAAGCTGTGGTGGAAGGTGAGAAAACTTGCGGCCATCATAACAGCGGCTGCTGCCCCGAGACGTTTCGAATACATACATTTCTCCTAAAAAATAATCCGAACGGAATGAACTGGCGGGAAAAGTAAGGAATGCCCCGGGAACTTGCAAGGTAAAATACCTTAACGAAACGCGGCAACACACGCCAACACCCAGCGCTGCCACGATTGTTTTCAAACGGTAATAAAAAGATCCAATTGCTTCGTGACGTTGGGCCAGCGCACGCCCTCCAATTCGAGCAAACGGCGTTTGAGATTTACGCCCGCAGCAAACCCGCCAAGCTTGCCATTGCTTGCGATGACGCGATGACACGGAATGAAAAGCGGAATCGGATTGGCGCCCAACGCCTGGCCCACCGCGCGCACCGCCTTGGGATTTCCCAGGCGTTCCGCGATTTCGCCATAGGTAAAAACCTGGCCGTAAGGGATTTTGCTCACCACCTGCAAGACTTCCCGCTTGAAACCCGCCGGCACGAAGCGCCAATCGATGGGCGTGGAGAATTGCGTCAAGCGTTTTTGCAAATAATCCCGCAATTCCGCGACCATCGTTGCGGTCGCGCTTTTGTCGCGCGCAATCCAGGCCTCCGGCTGTTGCGCTTTCAGATATTCTTCGATTTCAAACGGCGTGCGCTCGGAAAATTTTACCAGGCATACTCCAGCTTCGGTGCCGGCAATCCACATGGGCCCGGCGAGTGGATGATGCAACAGATCATAATAAATTTGCCGTTTGCGCATTTGCTGCTTGAGGGTCGCGCGTGAGATCGCGGCGCGTTGTTGCCCGCCCACTTTCAAGGCCAGCGTCTCCAGGCCGGACAGCACTTCGCGATATGTCGTGAGTTCGCGTCTGCAGATCGGGCATTCGGAAACATGCCGCTGCAAGCGCTGCTTGTCCTCAGCGGCAAGATTGCCGAGATACATCGCCATCACCAAATCTTCATTAATGTGGCCTGTGAGTTGCATCACGCCTCCCGTTCACGGCATGAAAGTCAAATCTGGTGTGTCCGCGTGTTTTTATGATCCTGGTCAAACGATCTTATTGACTGCTGGCCTTCGCTGACATTTCATGCGTCAGATTGACCGTCATCAAAATTTTTTCGTCAGGATCGATTTCGAGCTTTGCCGGCGGCTTATCAGATGGAAATGCAAACTTCAGATAATTCTCTTTCATCTCACAATAAAGCTTTTCAGAATCTCCCGGCTGTACGGCAATTTCCAGCGGCAGATAAAAAGTCCCGCCCGATTGGATTTGGCGAAGCTCCAACGTGACGGTCTTGGATGAAGAATCCCAACACCATTGCCCCTCCAACTTGGGATAACCCGGTTGCCGCAACCATTGCGTAAAGAACCAATCCAGCGAATTCCCCGAAATGTTCTCCATGATGGTTTGAAAATCCTGGGTCAAAGCATTGCCGTTTCTGAATTGACGGTAATACGCCGCCCAACCCTCCCAAAACTTATCGTCGCCTACGGCATTGCGCAACATGTGCAACACCCATGCAGCCTTGCTGTAATTGTTGGCATTGAGAAGCTGCATGTAGTTCGTGACCGTCGTGTCGAGGATCGGTCTGTTCGTGCGTTCGGCAAAACGAAAATAGCTCTCACGCGAGCGCCGCATGACTTCGCGAAACTTGGCTTTGCCCTCGGCATGTTCGTAAAACAACGCTTCGCCGTACGTCGCGAATCCCTCACTCAGCCAGAGGTGATGCCAGTCTGCCGCGCTTACGGCGTTGCCAAACCATTGGTGCGCGATTTCATGCGCCGTCGTGCCTTCGATACTTTTGCCCTTGCCGAAACTGTTCTCGGCAAAAAAAATGGCGCTGGCGTTTTCCATGCCGCCATAGCGCGTCGACGACTGTACCAGGGCCAGCTTTTCATACGGAAATGGCCCAATCTTTTCCGAGAAAAATGCCATCATCTCCGCCACACGGCCGAAATTCTCGTGCGCATAGGGCGCATCTTCTGTGAATGTGTAAAATGTGATCGGCACGCCCGAACTCGATGACACTGAGGTTTCGGCAAACTCGGCAGCGCCGATAACCATGCAATAGGTCGGAATCGGTTCGCGCTCAATCCAGTGCCAGGATTTGTTGCCGTTATTCCCGTCAAGGACGTTGTGCAAGCGACCGTTTGCAACGACCGTATATCGCGATGGCAATGTGACGCGAAACTCGACAGTTGCCTTGTCGGAAGGATGATCAATGCTCGGGAACCAATAACGGCTGCGATCCGGCCAGTTATCCGCAAAAAACGAACGCCGGCCGAATTTGTTGGAACGTATAATGAGTCCGTCTTGCGGTTCGCCGGCATAAACAACCGTGAGCGGCAGCGTATCGCCGTTGGCGAGCATACGCGGCAGATTTACCAGTAAACCGTCCGGTACGCGCGCAAACGCGAGCGCATTATTCGTGCTGGTGACGCTTGCGACCTCCATGCCTTTCAAATTTAAATGCAGCGTCGAATCTCCCGCCTCCCGGATGATCACGTTGATCGTAGCCTCACCCGTAATAACGTTGCTGGCGTCGGAAAGCGAGAGGGCCAGCTCATAATGCGCCACATCGAATGCCGGTTGCCGCACATAGCCGTCAGTCTGTTGCGCGAATGAAGAGGATACTGCGATTGCCAGTATCTTCGATACCAGGTGAATTGCCTTACGGTTTGATTTCATGTTCAACAGGTGTTGGCGCCGGTTGCGCCGGCAGGTTGAAATCGGATTTGACGCGAAGAAACGCCATGCCGACGCGCTTGTGATTGGCTTGCAGTTGCGCCACCATCGCGCTCAGGGGTTCATCGATAACCTGCTTCGTTTCCGCCCGCGAGGAGGCATGCCGGCAATAGATCTCGCCGTTTTCGTTGCGAATGATAAGCCCCACGTGCGCGGAAAAAATGCCGGGCGCGCTTTGAATGATGCTGAACAAATCACCGGTCTGCAAATTGTTCTGCACCGCCAGCAAGCTTTGCTCGGGAATGTATTTAATCGTCAGGGTTTCCGCCGGCGGCACTTCCACCAACTCGTCGTCGGGCACGCCAAGGCCCCGCAGCAGCTTGCGCCGATCAATGGTTTTCGTCATCTCGCGGCAATGTTTTTCGCCAACGGCCGCTGTAACATCTTGCAACAGCCAGGCGTTGTTGGGAACCCAATCCGCGTGTGTGAAATGATTGCGCGTGCGGAGATCGATTTCGCCGCGGCGGTAACGGATGCGCTGCAAATTGTTGAACATGTTTTCGTAGTTGTCCGAAATCGCCATCGCCAGAATTTGTTCGATAAAAGTGACGCAATCCGCGCGCGTGAAATCGATGAGCGGATCACGATCGTACTTTGCTGTCGGACCCTCCCCGAGACAGAACAGCGCGTACGGTGTGCCCTTCGCGGTTTCCGAATAAATGGCGATGCGGCGCGTCAACTCCGGCTCGCTCGCGGTGACTCGGCGAATCAGCGTATCGATCTCGGCATTGGCCATGAGATAAAGCGCTTTGGACTGGCCGTTGGTCAGCGGCTGCGCCGAAATCGCATTAACCCAAAAAACAAAATGCAAAAATCCCATCAGGGCTTTGAGCAAAGCAATCTCCTCGATAACAAATGTGAAGCCTGAACGGCTACCGCGGCATCAAATACAACGGAATCCCGCGCAACCGCGCCATCGTCGTGTTCCATTCGAGTTGCCCGAGAAATCGGCGCGTCAAGCGTTCGTACCAAGGCTTGCGCGTGCGGCCGATTTCGACAAGCAGCGGCTCTTCCGTGAGGTTCGCCATGCCTTTCACCACTTCCACCGCGCGCTCGAAGCTGCCCAACTCGTCGATCAAACCGTGTTGCAGCGCCTGGCGGCCCGTCATCACGCGACCGTCAGCGAATGCGCGCACTTTCTCAGGCTCGAGTTTTCGGCCTTTGGCCACCGCTTCGACGAATTGTTCATAACTGTCGTTGATCAACTCTTGCAGCATGTTGCGTTCCTCCGCAGTGATGCCGCGAAAGAATGTCAGCGTATCTTTAAACGGGCCGGACTTTACCACTTCCATCTCGACGCCGACCTTGTTCAAAAGCTGGCTGAGATTGCGCGATTGAATGATCACGCCGATCGAACCCGTGATGGTGCCGGCATTGGCCAGCACGCGCTCTGCCGCCATCGCCACATAAACTCCGCCGGAGGCCGCCACCTCACCCATTGAAGCCACCACCGGCACTTTGGCCTCCTCGCGAAAATGGCTGATGGCATCGTAAATTTCCTGGGTTGCGCCCACTGTGCCGCCCGGCGAGTTGATGCGCACCAGCAACGCGCGCGCATGAATATCTTTCGCCTCTTCCAATGCCGTCACAACCCGGCGCGGAATGGGATCGTCGCCGCTCTCATCCAGAACGCCCTCCAAACGCAGTACGGCAAAACGTGGCTGCTTTTTTCTGCGGAAGCGTATCTTCATATGATGTTTTGAATAGACCCGATTTCATTTCTGCAAATAGGCAAGCAAGAGAATTCGCCCGCCCTGAGATCAGAGACGCGCAAGGTGGGCGGGGCGTTCGAGCGATTCTCGAATCACGCGAAAACTAAACAAACCCGATGTAAAAAACAAGTGTGCGCGATTCGAATGTTTGCGCTTGCGCTTCCGTTCGCTTTTTTCTACTTTCATCGCCGTTTGCCAAGCAAGACGCCGAGCACAATCGGTTTTGCATATTGGTGGAGGATGATGAGCCTGTTCGACAAACCCGGCCTGCCGTTGTATCCCTACGCGCATCAAGTTTTTCTACGCACTGAAACCAGTCATGGCGAAGTTGAAAATGTCACGGCTTATGTATCATAGGCTAAAATAACTGTAGTTGGTTTTGTTCTTTCTCACACGGCCACGCCGCCAGATGCCCGGCGTTCTCAGAAAGCGCTCGTACCAATCCGTGAAAATAGCGCGCCAGCCGCGGCGCATAGAAGTCATCCGGCGCGTGCATGAATACAAACGGCTGCAATCCCTCGTTGAGCCATTGTACCACCTGTTTTGCCCACTGCTGCAGATGCCCCTGATTGTTTTCAATGATCGGATTGCCCACAAAACGCACGAATGGCCGGCGATTGGTGGCAAGGAATCGTACCGGCACTTTGGGCTTGCGGCGTTGCGCCTCCCGGGCGAGGAAATCATCCGGCGTCGATTGCGCGGCATGCAAGCCGCGGGTATCGAAAATGACGCGTGCGATGTTGTGCGTGCGCAGCAAATCGTTGAATCTCGCTTCATGCTCACCCTCGTCAAAAAAATCCGGGTGACGCGCTTCAACGGCGTATTGAAATTCGGCAGGCAGGGTTTTGAGAAATTGAGCAAGCGGCAAAAATTCCCGCCGGCTGAAGGTGGGCGGCAATTGCAAAAAGAATGGCCCAAGTCGTTCAGCCAGTGGCGCAAGTAATTTCAGGAAAGTCTGCGTCTCTGCTTCGGCGTCTTGCAAACGCAAATCATGGCTAAGCATGCGCGGAAATTTGAAGCAGAATTTAAAATCCGGCGGCGTTTCCTCGCGCCATTTTTGCACACTGGCCGGTTTCGGCAGGGCATAAAACGTGGTATTGCCCTCCACCGTGTTAAACACGGAGGCATATTGCGGCAGAAAATCGGGCGGCTTTGCCTCTTTCGTAAAAAATTCACCGATCCAGTTCTTATTGCTCCAAATCGGGCAACCGAGGTAGTACGAAAGGCTTGTCATGCGAAATCATCGGTGGGTAGTTGCGCGTTTTGCAGAGGCAAGATAGCAGACTCCTCGCCATTGTCAAGCTTTCTGCGTGAGGAAAAAGATGAAAGCGAAAACAGAAAAAGTCATGTGTCTCACGCCCACGCCGGGCAAGCAGGGCACGCGCATTGATCGCTGGAAGTATGAAACCCTGCGCCGGGCTCTGCGCCGGGTCATTCCCCGAAACAAAACCGGCATCGAATTCCGCCAACTGCCGGATCTGGTGGCCGCGACGCTCACCGCGGAAGAATTGCAGAACATGGGGTCAATCATGTGGTACGTCGTAACCGTCAAACAGCATCTCGAAGTGATTGGCGAGATCGAACGTGTGCCAAATGCGAAACCGCTGCGCCTGCGGCGGGTGTCGTGAGTGATTCCGGTTGCAGGTGAGTTTTCATAAACTGGCTTTGCTTTGAAAGGTTTGTAGAAAACGCCGTCTCAACAAACCAAAACGCCGACAGTGTGACATGTTCATCATTGCACCAAAGCGAACCGGCGCTCTACAATTTGAATAAGCTGTGTAGATATGGCTTTTTGCTGTTGCGGAAAGCCGTGCCCGCGTTCACAAAACACCACGACGCGTTTTGTCTGGGCTTGAAAAGGGCGGCTTGGTTTGCATCAAAGCCCTCTTCCGTTGATTTCCATATTTGGGGCAGAAGCTTTTTCAGAATTTTATTCAATGTTTTGAAAGTCCAACCCAACAGATGCCGGCCAGCCTCAAATCACCGCAACACAAAAATTGCAATCTTATCGCGAATCTATTAATGCGGTATTGCTCATTATCTTGCTGATTTGTATCTTCTCACTGCCGTGTACGAAAACCAAAGCTTAAAAAACTTTGAGGTCAAAATCGGTAATCCCGGCCTGTCTTGGGCATCTACTGTGGTCAAGCCTCAGCCAAACCGGGCTGCACATTACCGATCGTGAGTATCAAGATTCATAAGGCCGTAATCAAGCAAGTTCCAGTCCGCAGAAAAATTCACCTGGCGCGGCAAAAAACTTTCCTGAAAACCCCTTAATCCCGGGAGACTGCTTCATGCTTTTTCGCATGCTTTATGATGACAAACTCGCACAGGCTGCGTATCTCATCGGCTGTCAGCGCACCGGCGAAGCGTTGGTCATCGATCCGGAGCGCGATGTCGAGCGCTATATCAACGCCGCGGCGCAGGAGGGCATGCGCCTCGTGGCCATCACCGAAACTCACATTCACGCAGATTTTTTGTCGGGTTGCCGCGAGCTGGCAGAGGTCTCCGGCGCGAAGCTTTATCTTTCCGACGAAGGCGACGCGGACTGGAAATATCAATGGTTGCATCAAAAATCCGGCGGCGGCAGCTATCATCATGAGTTGCTCAAACATGGCAGCACCTTCAAAGTTGGCAATATTCAAATTCAGGCGCTGCACACGCCCGGCCACACGCCCGAACACATGAGTTTCATGGTGACGGATCTCGGCGGCGGCGCAACCGAGCCAATGGGCATTGCCACCGGCGATTTTGTTTTTGTCGGCGATGTGGGCCGTCCGGATTTGCTGGAAACCGCCGCCGGACAGGCGGGCATGAAAGAAAAATCAGCGCGCACGCTGTTTCGTTCCTTGCAAGAATTCAAGAAGCTGCCGGATTATCTACAACTGTGGCCGGGCCATGGCGCGGGTTCGGCGTGCGGCAAAGCGCTGGGCGCGGTGCCGCAATCGACGGTGGGCTATGAAAAACGCTTCAACGCCTCGCTGGCATATGCCACGGAGGAAACGCGTTTTGTCGAAGCCATTCTGGACGGCCAAAGCGAGCCGCCATTTTATTTCAGCCGGATGAAACGCGACAACAAGCTGGGCCCGTCGCTGTTGGGAAAAATTCCCGCGCCGCAAATGCTCGATGCCGCCGACCTGGGCAAACTCAACGGACACGAGGCAACGATCGTGGATACACGGCCGTGGTCCGCGTTTATCAAAGGCCATCTCAAAGGCGCGCTGCACGCGCCGTTCAACAACACGTTTCCGACCATCACCGGTTCCTACATTTTGCCGGACAGCCCGATCTATCTCATCATCGACAGTGCTCGCGTCACGGAAGCCGTCACCATGCTGATTCGCATCGGGCTGGATAACGTGGCCGGCTATGTTACGCCCGCCACGCTGGCGGACTATCAGACCCGGGGCGGCGCACTGGCCACGTTCGAAGAGATCGATGCGCCGGAATTGCAGCGCCGCTTACAACAGCAAGATTTGTTCGTGCTCGACGTACGCGCCGCCTTTGAGTACGAGTTGGGCCACTTGCCCAATGCTTTGAATGTCGCGCACACGCGCATGTTCGACCATCTTGCCGAGCTTCCCAAACAAAAAACAATTTTGGTGCATTGCCAAACCGCAGCGCGTTCACGGCCCGCCGCAGCCATGCTGGCGCGGCACGGCCATCGCGTCATTCACCTCGCCCAGGGCTACCGCAGTTGGGTCCAGGCAGGCGGGGAGACCGTGGCGTGAGCGTAACTCTGGTTGCGCGTTTGCGTATGATACTCCGCCGCTTTTCATGAAAATCGGCCCGAAATTGCTGCCTTTCCACGAGAGTGCTCGTGCAATGGCCTGGCAGTTGCTTCAAAAGCCTCGACAGAGCCGAAGGCGCCAAGATTTTTTCCAGCACGATGACGGCTTGTTTGTCGATGATAATATCACAAGCATCTTCACAACTGGAGTTCCTTCCTGACTTCGTGTCCTGGCAGCCGGAATGAACTCATCGCAATTCTCAATGCCCCATGGACGCAAGAATCTTCCAGCGCATTCGCGAAAATCTGCTCCGCCAGCGCCAGAATTTGCTCGATTGGCTGCAACACACGCCGAATTCCAAAAAACAAATTCACCTCGGCCCGGCAGGAGAGACTGCCGTGCAAGCACATTTGCATATCCTTGACGCTGCTCTGTCAAAGGCGGAAGACAAGACTCTGGGAATCTGCAAGATTTGTCATGAATACATCGAGCCGGACCGCCTGGAAATGGATTTTACCGCGAATGTCTGCCTCTCGCATTATTCCGCCGATGAAATGCGACAGCTCGAAGCGGAGTTGGAGCTGGCGCATAAAGTTCACAAGGCATTGCTGCCGCAAGAAGTGCCGCAGGTTCCGGGGTTGCAGCTCGCGGCCTTCATGCAACCCGCGGATATTGTGGGCGGAGATTATTTTGATTTCTTCCGGTTCCGCGACGGCGCTCTCGGCGTCGCGATTGCTGACGTGATGGGCAAGGGCCTGCCCGCCAGCATGCTCATGGCGAGCTTGCAGGCCTCTCTGCGCATTCTCGTGCCGGAAAACACCTGCCCCGCCGCCGTGTTGCAGCGTTTGAACAGCCTCTTTTGCCACAACGTGCATCTCATCAAATTCATCACGATTTTTCTCGGCCGTTTCGATTCTGCCGCGCGCACGCTGGAATATTGCAATGCCGGGCACAACCCGCCCTTGCTGCTGCGCAAAAAGAATCCGGATAAGCCGCACTGGTTGCAGCCCACCGGCGCAGCCATTGGTCTGGCTGAGAATTTTGATTATCACGCGGGCACCATCACGCTTGCGCCGGACGACGTCTTTGTGCTTTACACCGACGGCGTCACCGAAGCGATGAACGCCGCGCATGACGAGTTCGGCGAACAACGCCTGGCAGACGTTGCCAAACAGCATCATACGGCCTCTCCGCAAACCACCATCCGGGAATTACGCACGGCGCTGCAAACGTTTATCGGCAAGCAAATGTTCAGCGACGATGTCACGATCGTGGCGGGCAGGGTGGAAAACGTTGCAGCATGACTTCTGCCGGCATCCGAACGTCTGTCAACAACAATTCCCAGAACATCCCATTGGAATTTGAGTAAGGAATTTCAATGGTTTTTTATACAGAATGTTTTTGCTTTTCCGCGCGAGAATCATTTTTTACCTGCCATGATATTCGCCCTTTCAGTTCTTGCCATTCTTCTGATCGCAAGCTACCTCGTTGGGCTTTCGTGGTTGGGGCAAGGCTTAAACAGAGCACAAAAATTTGGTTTTCATGCGCAGAACACGGTTTCGCCTTCAAGACAAGAGTTCTCGACGGTAACCATCATTGTCAGCGCGCGCAATGAAGAAGAGCATTTGCCTCATTTGCTCAATTGTCTCTCCGCGCAAGATTATCCCACCGGCAAGCTCGAAATTTGCTTAGTCGACGATCGCTCGACAGACCGCACCGGCGAATTGCTGGCAGACTTCGCCGCACACAATCGCCACGTTCGGCATTTCACCATTCATGACACGCTGCCGCATTTCGCCCCCAAGAAACGCGCGCTGGATCATGCCATTCGCCATTCGCAGGGTGAAATCATTTTGCTCACGGACGCGGATGCTCGCCCCGGGCCGCAATGGGTGCGTGAAATGGCAGCGCAATTTCATCCCGGTGTTGTCATGATTTGCGGCTACTCGCCCTATTTCCCGCGCACGAATCTTTGGCAAAACATTTTGGCGCTGGAATATTTTTCGCTGGCTGCGGTAGCGGCCGGAAGTATCGGCGCGGGCCGGCCGCTCACCTGCACCGGCAGCAACTTTGCGTATCGCCGCGACGCATTTTTTTCCGTGAACGGTTTCGAGGGTATCGCGCATTTTATTTCTGGAGATGATGATCTTTTTCTGCATAAAATGCATAATCATCACCTTGGCCGGATCGGCTACGCAGCGCATCCTCGCGTGCATGCGCCCGTGCGGCCGCCAGCCTCATGGCGTGACTTTCAATCCCAACGCACGCGCTATGCTTCCAAAGGCCGGCATTACAAACCCGGCATCACGCTCGGCTTGACCGCCGTGTTTCTGTTGAACCTCTTGCTTTGTTTGGGATTTTTGGCGATTTTGGCGGGCGGGGTTAAAATTTTTGTAGCAGCATTGGGCTGCGGCGCAATGAAAGCCCTGGGTGAATATTTTTATTTGCGTCGTGCTGCCGCCTGGTTTGGCGAACAAAGGTTGTTGAAATACTTTTCATTCGCTGCGCTGATGCATCCTTTTTATGTCGTTTATTTTTCCTTGCGCTCGCCCTTTGCAAAATTTTCCTGGCGTGGGGAACGTTTTTCAGCAACCACGCAACAGGCGCCCGTTTCCGCTTAATGCCCACTAAGAAATTTTTTGCCCGAAAAAGCCTTTACATGTCTGAAACGCGCGAACAAAGTAGCGGGAAATCAAAGAAACAGCGTGTCATGCTGTCACGCGCGCTTTCCAAGCTCGGCGTGTGTTCACGTCAGGAGGCGATGCGCGCCATTCGCGCCGGCCGCGTGAGGGTGAACGGCAGAGTTGCACGGGATACTCTGTATTGGATCACGCTCGGTGAAGATCTCATTCAATTCGACGGCAATGCGCTGGATCATGCGCAACCGTTGCGTTACTTTATGTTGCACAAACCGCCGGGTTATGTCACCACCCGCCGCGATGAATTCAACCGCCCGACGGTTTTCGATTTGATGCCGATGGCGCAAACCGCGCTCGGCGAATCTACTGGTGCAACGCCCGGACGCGATTGGCTCTTTCCTGTGGGGCGCTTGGATTTTGATTCCGAGGGGCTGTTGTTGTTCACGAATGATGGGCCGCTGTCCGACGCGCTCGCGCACCCGACGAGTCACGTCGAAAAAGACTATCGTGTCCTGCTCGATCACATGCCGCCCAAGGATGCGCTGCGCCGTCTCGCACAAGGCATCATGCTGGATGATCAGCTCACGTTGCCTGCCAAAATCACTCACGAATCGCAGACCGGCAACGACAACTGGCTGTATGTCACGATTCACGAAGGCAGGAATCGGCAAGTGCGACGCATGTTCGCGGCCGTTGGCAGCAAAGTGCTGCGTCTGATTCGCACGCGCATCGGCCCGCTCGCGCTTGGCGATCTGCCTGTCGGCCAGTGGCGCGAATTGGCAGGCCATGAAGTGCAGGCGCTCAAACGCGCGGTCCGTCGAGCAGGTGAAGCTTGAGCATGAAAAACGCAAACGTCCGCAGGAAAATCTCACATTGGCCTGACAGACTTCATGACCGGACTTGAACTCATTCTGCTCGGCGTTTTCGCGCTTTACGCCGTTACCTCAATAATACTGCTGATCGGCACGTTTCAACACCAGCCGTCAGCCAATACCCTCACATTGAAAAACGATGAACTCAAAGTCAGCGTTCTGGTTGCCGCGCGTAATGAGGAAAAATATCTTGCCGCCTGCCTGCATGCGCTGACGCGGTCGGATTTCCCCCAAGATAATTTTGAAATTCTCATCATTGATGATCGTTCGACCGATGGCACACTGCCGATTGCCGAGGCGTTCGCGCGACGTTATAACAATGTGCATGTCCTGTCACTCACGCAGCGCTTATCGGGAATGTCCGGCAAAGCCAGCGCGCTTTGCCAGGGGCTTGCGCATGCGACCGGCGATCTCATACTCATCACGGACGCCGATTGCATTGTGCCGGCCTCGTGGCTTTCAGCCATGACGCAACATTTCACGCCGGAAACCGGCCTGGTGGGCGGCTTCACGCTGCTTACGCCGCTGCGCGGAGAGGCGCCGTCAGCGGATGGCCTGTTTGCCAAGATTCAAACACTCGACTGGATGTACTTGTTGACCGCCGGCGCCGGCGCCGCCGGCTGGGGCAAACCGGTTTCGATTCTGGGCAACAATTTCGGTTTTCGCCGCGCCGCCTATGATCACGCGGGCGGTTATGAAGCCGTCGGGTTTACGATTGTCGAGGATTTTGCCTTGATGCAAAAAATCGTGCGCGACACGAAATGGCGTGTGCGCTTTCCGCTCGACCCTGCGACGGCAATTTACAGCTTCCCGCCGGCCTCCTGGCGCGAGTTCTTTCATCAACGCCAGCGCTGGGCTGCCGGCGGCAAGGAAATGGGATGGCTGGCAAAATATTTCATGGCCATCGCGTTTTGCGCGCTGATCGCCGTTATGCTCGCCGGTTTCATTTCATGGAAGCTGCTGCTCGCCGGGCTCGCCGCCAAGCTTTTCATGGATGCGCTTTTGCTCTGGCGATGCGCTGCCGCCTTGCGCTGCAAGCCTCTGCTGCGCTACTTTTTGTTTTTTGAATTTTATTTTTTCATCTACAGTTTCATGTTTGCGCCGACGATTTTGCTGCCGGCAACGGTGCACTGGAAGGGTGTCCGTTATCGCTGGAATATGCGCGGCAAAATCAAAAACGTTGAGGAACAGCAAGCCTCGCCGGCACAGTAATCTTTCCCCAAAATTTCTTTCGCATGCCACTTTCTTCGCTTCTTTTTTCCCTCCTTGCCGGCGTTACCCAATTGCCGGAGGGTTTTCTCAGCCTTATTTTGCCTCTTCTCAAATGCAGCGCGGTTTTCCTACTCTATGCTGAAATTCATTATCGCTTCAAATTCACGCCGAGCCGGCTGTTTCACCGGCAACCGGAAATCATTGCAGATGCGCCGCATCGCCTCCCGCCGAACACGCCGGTTCCGATTTTGATTTTTCTCAAAGATGCGCATCTCTTTCCTTGCGAGCTGCTGGAGATCACGATTGAAGCGCAGTTAACAAAACAGCTTCAGCCCCAAGGCCGCTGCCTTTCTTCTCCTAAACTCACGTTTCAACTGCTCAAGTCTCGCGAAGCCGTCAACCAACCCTGGTGGTGGCGCATTCTTGAGGTGAGGTTGCCGGACGATTGGCGGGGTTGGGCGCAGATCAACGTTGTGATCGACTATCGCATCGGCCGAAAAAATTTTCGCTGCCGCAACGACAATTACATCGGCGTAAGTCATGCGCCTCTGCAAATTTTTCTGTCCGAATCCTCGTTGCCGTCTTTGCCCAATTTTTATTACGGCGATTTGCATTGCCACACGAACGCGACGAGCGATCAAGTCGAATTCGGCGCGCCGCTCGAGGCTCTCGTCGCGCTGGCGCAAACACAAGAGCTGTCATTTTTCGCCGCCACCGATCATTCGTATGATCTCGACGATTATCCCGACGATTATCTGCACAATGATCCAGCCCTGCGCAAATGGCATGATTTGCAAACGCGCATTCGACAACTCAATGCCTCGCACGCGAACTTTGCCGTCATTCCCGGTGAAGAGGTTTCATGCGGCAACGCCCGCGGCCGCAACGTACATTTTCTCATTCTCAATCATCCGCACTACATTCGCGGCAGCGGCGACAGCGCCGAGCGCTGGCTGCGCACAAAGCCCGATCATACCATCGCAGAGGTTTTGGCAATGCTCGCGCCGCAGGCGCTGGCGTTCGCTGCGCATCCCGCCGTGCTGACGCCCTATTTGGAAAGCCTGCTACTCGGCCGCGGCCATTGGAATTTGATTGATCTGCAACATGATCGCCTGAATGGCGTGCAATTTTGGAATGCAGGAAGGCGTTATGAGGAGGAGGGGTTGCAGCAATGGCGCACGCTGCTCCTGCAAGGCCGGCGAATGTTTGCCATCGCGGGCAGCGATGCGCACGGCAACTTCAATCGCTTTCGCCAAATCACGTTGCCGTTTATGAAAATGATCGAACATCACCGGCATTTGTTCGGCAGTGTGCGCACCGCAGTTCAGGTTGAAGGAAGATTGCAGCTAACGAATTTAATGGCAGCCCTGCAAGCCGGGCGAGCGTGCATCACGAACGGCCCGCTGATTGATTTCAGCGTGGCGACGCCCCATGGCGGATTCGCGCGCATGGGAGATCAGCTCAAGACTTCAGGCGGGGTGATTACGCTCAACGCCGTCAGTTCCCCGGAATTCGGCAGATTGGCGCATGTCAAAATTTGCCGGGGTGATTTGGAACGAAAAGAAGAGACAATTCTGTACGAAGAAACGAGCTTCAGCGGGGCGTTTCACCATCGCGTGCAACTGCCATTGCCCTCTGATTGCAATCATTACTATTTGCGTGCGGAAGCAATCACGCAACGTGAATCATTTTCCGCGGAACAAAGCGCAAGTTGCCGCGCGTTGAGCAATCCCGTTTGGATTGAAAGACAAGGCTGAGCTGAGCCCGGCCTGAGCGGCGCAGGGCGTGCTGTCAAATTCGATTATTTGCCGAACTCAGCATAAATCGTTTCGATCCAGCGCTCGGTCGAAATGAATCCCGTACCCCATTCTTTCCATCTTTCCGGCAAGCCGCTGGCTTTGACTTCCTCCAGACTCTTGCCGCCTGCCATGTTTTGGCGTACGATCGCCGTGGTTTCGACAAGCATTTCATGATAACTTTTGAGATCGGCCAGTGTTGACAGCGGTCCATGCCCAGGAATGATCTTCACGTCTGCCGGCAACATCCCGATGATTCTCTCGATATTTTTGATCAAACCGGCCACGCTGCCGCCGCTCACCTGATCGACAAACGGAAAACGCGCTACAAAGAAGGCATCGCCCATGTGTACGACGTTCGAGTTGACAAAGAAGACAACGCAATCGCCGTCGGTATGGCCTTTGGGAAAATGCAGGACTTTGATCTCTTCATTGTTAAAATGAACGGACAAGCTCGAATCGACGGTGATCACCGGCCAAGCTTCTTTGGGCGCTGGCGGCGTGATACGCTCGCCGCGCCGTTGCTCCGTCATTAAACGCTGGCGCACGTTGCGATGCGCAACGATGGTTGCTTGTTTGCCGAAGATGGCATTGCCGCCGGTGTGGTCGCCATGCCAGTGGGTGTTGAGCACGAATTTTAGTTCACCGCTGTTCAGCGCTTTGAGCGCAGCCTTGATTTTGTCCGCGAGCGGCGCATACTGATCGTCGATGATGAGAATCCCATCCGGCCCGGCGGACACGCCGATATTCCCGCCGCGGCCCTCGAGCATATAAACGCCCGCGGCAACTTGGGTGGTTTTTATCTCAACGTTGGAATAAGGATCCTGCTGCCGCATGGCGACGGCTGCACTGAGAAGAAATAAACCCGCAAAAGCGAGCGCAAGTTTTTTTTGCATGATGGCAATATTCCTTATGGCAAACAGGGGCCGTTCTAATTGAGAAGAATGCGGGCGAACATCTCAAAGCTTACTATCATCGCTTTTCTTCTCGCGCATCAACACGAGAATTGCGCCTTGCGGCACCACGAGGTAGTTCTTGTCGTCAACTTTGATTTCAATTGCGGCCTTGCGCAGGAAGATGGCATAGTCGCCGACGCGTGTTTGCATGGGCAGGTGGCGGGTCTCGCGGCGCGCCGGTTTCCAGGGCTCGCTGTCAATTTCACCGAAATCCGGCAAAGGCGTTCCCGGACCGGTCGCAATGATCTTGCCGCCTTGCACCGATTCTTTTTCCACCGCCCACTTCGGCAAATAAAGCCCGACATCGGTGCGTTCCTCGCCTTCATCCGGCTCGATCAAAACGCGATCGCCCACGACTAAAAGCTTGGTATTTTTTCCAGTTTTGGAGCGTTTCATAACGACGAGCATCGAGTCTCAACATCACTGAAAGCATTCTGTCAATAAAAAAACTGCCGCGCGGCCACAAGCGCCTCATCCAATTTCCTTGATAATCGCCTGTAATAATTGTTTGAACCTGGCGCTGATGCGGTTTGCCACTTCCGTAACCTCGGCATGATCGAGCTTTTGATTCGTCATGCCGGTGCAGAGATTCGTGACACACGAAATGCCCAGCACTTGCATGCGCCGCGAAATGGCCACCAACACTTCCGGCACGGTTGACATGGTTGCGGCATCGGCGCCCAACCGTTGCGCGAGTTTGACCTCCGCGGCGGTTTCATAATTCGGGCCGCGCGAGGCAAACAACACGCCGCGCTGCAATGGAATGCCGAGTTGGCGCGCCGCTTCGAGCGCAACACGTTGCAGCTCGGGATCATACGGCGCGTGCATGTCCGGCCAGCGTTCGCCCCATTCTTTGCGATGCTGCCCGCGCAGCGGATTGGCAAACATGAAATTGATATGATCGTCGATCAACATCAAATCGCCTGATTTAAACAGGGGATTCAGCCCGCCGGCGGCATTCGTCACAATCAAGCGTTGCACGCCCAATTCGGCCATGAGGTGTACCGGAAAGCCGACGGTGGCAAAGGGGTAGCCTTCATACGAATGCACGCGCCCCTGCATTGCGAGCAGATTTTTGCCGGCAATTTTGCCGACGATCCAGCGTCCCGCATGCCCCGCAACTGTCGAGCGTGGATATTCGGGAATATCTGCTGTCGAGAGGGATTGCGCATTCTCCATGCTTTCGGCAAACGTTCCCAGCCCGGAACCGAGAATGATGGCAAGCCGGGGAATCGCAGCGATACGTTGTTGCACATATGTTTTCGCCTGCATCAGGCGCTCGGCATCCAGCAGCGGCGGCGCGAGTTCAGTGGGGGTGTTTGACATGGCTTCAACTTTCCGGTGGAACGTAACACTTGCGGCAGCGTGCTTCATAAATTTGGGTTGCGCCGACGACCACGCGTTCCCGCGCCGCGGTCAGGCGTTGCGTATAGCTTGCCGGCTCGCCGCACTGCATGCAAATCGCCTGCGCTTTGGTAACCTGCTCGGCAATCGCCATAAGCTGCGGCATCGGCTCGAACGGTGCGCCGCGATAATCCATATCGAGGCCTGCGACAATGACACGCACACCGCGGTTGGCGAGTTGGTTGCAAATGGCGACCAGGCTGGCGTCGAAAAATTGGCATTCGTCGATGCCGATGACTTGCGCGTCCCCGGACTTGTCCAGAATTTCACCGGCGTTTTTCACCGGCACGGAACGCAGCTTTTGCTCGCTATGTGAGACAATGTGGTCGCTGGCGTAACGATCGTCAATCGCCGGCTTAAAAATCATCACACGTTGTTTGGCGATTTGCGCGCGGCGCAAGCGGCGAATCAATTCTTCGGTTTTGCCGCTGAACATGCCGCCGCAAATCACTTCAATTGAGCCGATATCGGAATTCGCAGGCATGAGTCATGAACTTCCTGTTTGCAAGGTTAGAAAGCGGACTGTGGAAATTGGGATGTATTGCGATGACGCCTGTTTGAACAAACTTCGTGAAACGAAAACCGGGTTGCGGCTTCTCACCATCCTTGGACTTCTTCGCATTTCTGGCTTGAAGTTTAGCGCTGCTTCTCGCGCAACAACGCCGCAATCTTCGTGCGCAACAGATCGATGGCCACCAAATTATACCCGCCTTCGGGAATAATGAGATCGGCGTAGCGCTTGCTCGGCTCGACGAACTGCAGGTGCATGGGCCGCACGCTTTTTTCATATTGCTCGATCACCGACTGCATGCTGCGGCCGCGCTCGGCGGTGTCGCGTTTCAACCGGCGAATGAAGCGCAAATCCGCGTCTGTATCGACATAGACTTTGATATCCATCAACTCGCGCAATTGCGGATTGTCGAGAATCAAAATGCCCTCAAGCACGATCACGTCGTGCGGGCCGGTGCTTTTGGTTTCTGCCCGGCGGGAGTGTGTGGTAAAATCGTAGATGGGAATATCGATGGAATGCCCGCTCAACAATTCCTTGATATGCCGCACCAGCAATTCGGAATCAATCGAGGCCGGATGGTCAAAATTATAGTTCGCGCGCTCTTCGAGGGAAAGATGGTTGATATTGCGGTAATAGGAATCCTGCTCGACAATAACCACGCGATCGGAGCCGAGCTGACTGACGATCTTTTGTGTGACCATCGTCTTGCCCGAACCGGAGCCGCCGGCGATGCCGATCAAAATGCCGCGTTTCGTCCAGTTTTTATGCATGGCCTAACAAATGTTCGTCAAATGCCTGGGGTAACAAGTCTTCCAACCTATACTCGCGCGTTGCGCCGGCGAGATTCACGAGGATGATGTGGAGATTGCGGGCGTAGTCCCACAACACCTGCCGGCAGGCGCCGCAGGGCGTGGTAAATTCGTTGGTATCTGCCGCCACCGCTAGACTGACAAAGTCACGCGCGCCTTCGGAGAGCGCTTTGTAAATGGCGACGCGCTCGGCGCAACAGGTCAGCCCAAAGGAACTGGATTCGATATTGCAGCCGTCAAACAATTTGCCGTCAGCCGTCACAATCGCAGCGCCAACGTGAAACTTCGAGTACGGCGCCAGCGCTTTTTGCTTGGCGCGCACCGCCGCAGCAATCAATTGCTGCATGTCAACCGGCAGCCGTTGTGCCGGCGGCGAGGGTCGGCTCATTTCAACAAATCTCCCGCATGAGGGCCAGGCCGAACCTCGCTCGCGCAGGAACGCGTGGCTGGTTGGCAAAATGGTTATGAATTTGAAACGACCCGGTTGGGAGAAAAAAAATCCGAGCCCGATGCGGACTCGGATTAGGATTTTCTATGTTGTTTTCTGCACGACCCACGTTATTCCTTTGCATTTTTAGAACGGCAGATCTTCGGGTTCGCCGGTCGAGGCGGAGGCCGGCGCGAAATCGTCGCCCGGGGTTGGAATTTCACCGCCGCCGGAGCCGTCGCCGCCCTCGCCTTTCCGGCCGAGGAACTGCACGCTCAAGGCAACAATCTCGGTGATGTAGCGCTTCTGGCCTTTGTCGTCATCCCAGGAGCGCGTTTGCAGCCGACCCTCCACAAAAACTTGCTGGCCTTTTTTAAGATATTCGCCCATCACTTCCGCGGTGCGGCCAAATGCCACGATACGATGCCACTCCGTGCGCTCCTGCAATTTGCCTTCCTTGTCTTTGAAGCTGTCATTGGTCGCCACGCTGAAGGTTGCGACCGCCATGCCGCCCGGAGTATATTTCATTTCCGGGTCGCGACCGACATGGCCGATCAACATCACTCTGTTTAATCCACGGGCCATAAGCTCCCCCTTTCGGGTTTAGTGGTTTCCTGTGTCAATGCCGGAATTATTCGCATGACACAAATGATACACCGGCGCGATTCAAAAACGCCTCGTCTCTAAATCTCTCTCGGGATCGCAGCAGGTCAATCACGGCCGGGCATAAATTTCATGCAAGAGTAGAAAATTTTTTGTCTCTTGTCAAGCAGTTTGTCAGCTGGCGCGCTTGCCTTGCAAAAAATCCACGGCTTCCTGCACATCCTCCGCCGAGCCGACGATTAACGGCGTGCGTTGATGCAGCTCGGTGGGCGTAAGGTCGAGCACACGTTCCTGGCCGTTGCTGGCCGCCCCGCCTGCCTGTTCCGCAATAAATGCCAGCGGGTTGGCTTCATACAGCAAGCGCAATTTGCCGTTGGGATTTTTACTGTCCGCGGGATAGAGAAAAATCCCGCCGTAGAGCAAATTGCGATGGAAATCCGAAACCAGCGAGCCGATGTAACGCGAGGAATACGGCCGGCCCGTGGCTTTGTCGCTGCCTTTGAGATAATTAATGTAATTGCGCATGCCCTCACTCCACTTCCCGGAGTTGCCCTCGTTCACGCTGTAGATTCCGCCGCGCCGGGGCGTCATCAGGTTTTCATGCGAAAGCAAGAACTCGCCGACAGTGGGATCGAGCGTGAAGCCATGCACACCGCGCCCGGCCGTGTACATGAGCAGGGTCGAGGAGCCGTAGAGAATGTAGCCGGCGCCGACTTGATTCCTGCCCGGCTGCAAGGCATCGGCCAAGGTCCCATGCTCGCCCGAGCTGATTTTGCGGTGAATGGAAAAGATTGTGCCGATACTGACGTTGGCGTCGATGTTGGATGAGCCGTCGAGCGGATCGTAGAGCAGCACATAATGCCCGCATTTGAATTCGGCGGGAATGGCGATCAACTCGTCGCGTTCTTCGCTGGCCAGGCAACAGAGCCGCCCAGTATGATCCATGGCGCGAAAGATGACATCGTCGGCGTATTCATCGAGTTTGCGCACCAGCTCGCCCTGCACGTTGGAGGTGCCGGTGAAGCCGAGAATATCGATCAAGCCCGCGCGCCGCACTTCCCGCGAGATCACTTTTGCAGCGAACGCGAGATCATACAACAACGCAGAGAACTCGCCGGTGGCTTGTGGAAAAGATTTTTGTTGTTCGATGATGTGCCGCTCGATCGTCATCAGTCTTTTGACCATGACACGCTCCTGGGAGATGGGATGGCGGTGGCCCGCTCCTGCCACAGGTGGGAAGGCAGGGGGTGTAACGACTCTACTTTATAACACTTCGCGCGAAAATAAAAAGTGGCGCAATTTAGTTGCACACAAGCGAAAAGTCAAGCAGCTTTTGGCCTCACGCAACAGCCGGCTCGCCGTTGCGCGCCACCGGCATGACGGTTATATGAAAACCGTAATCGAGCAGAATGTCACCCGTGCGGTCGCTCGCATATTCGCCAAATGCAATAAGCCGGTCTTCGTTTTCCGGTTCGGTAAAGGTAAAATAGAGAAGAACCCCATTGGGAATTTCGATATCCGGCCTGATTTTGACGAACTTGATTTCAGGAAATTTGGTCTCAAGTTCATTTCTAAGCGAGTTAACCAGCTCTTCCTGCTTCTGGTTAAGCGTCATGTATTATCTCCTGCTGAATGATGGCACACAATTCCCGTGCTTTTATAAGCTCGTTCGTAACGGCCTTTTTTCTGACTGGATTTGGCTCATAGTCTGCGGCTTTGCGAACCCAACGAGCATCCGTCAAATATCGCCTGAATTTCGATGCAAAAATCTTGCGGCGGTGGATGAGTTGCCCGGCGAAGTTGGATTGAACCCATTCATGGCCGAATTTGTCTTCCGGTGGCTGTATTTGTTTTTTGATCAACGCCGCAATCGCGGCATGAAACATGGCGTAGTACATGCGATTGGCGCAGGCATTGACGTGCCCTTGAGCATGACTCCACTCGGCAACGGCCAGATTTTCATTCGCCTTGTCTATCCAGCTTTGTTATCCCATCGGCTTTGCCCTCCGGGATTTTCCCAATTTTGAAGCGCGTAAATTTGCTCATTTTCGTGCTCGAAAGCAAGCCGGAAATCTGCGGATTGGCAGATCGGGCTTTTCCTTTTCAGGCAAAATATCTTATATTACGCAGGCTTTTCATCACGCCGTACAAAGTCCGGTGACAAGCAGCTCGATTGCAGCAGCCAACCAGCAACAAGCAACCAACGACCCAAATCCGTCATGTCACAAACCGCGCGCAAAATCAAAGACTACCTCGCCGACGAAGCGATTTTTTACATGCGCCATCATATTCAACAAGCCGGCGGTAACGAAGTGTTTTTTGTCGGCAAGGTTAATTCCAAAGGTGTGGTCGAGGCGGTGCAAGTCGTGGCGCGCGGCAACAAAATGATGGTGCCGGCCATAATCAACTTGGTTCACACCGGCGATGCGGTGATTCACAATCATCCCTCCGGTGTGCTGCAGCCCTCCAATGCCGATGCCGGCATCGCTTCCGAGCTGGGCAACGAAGCCGTGGCTTTTTACATCGTGAATAACTACGTCTCGGATATTTACGTCGTCGTCGAGCCGCAAAAGCCAAAAGAGATCGTCAAGCTGAAAGCAAAGCGGTTGCAGGAGTTTCTCGGCCCGCAGGGGCCGCTGGCCGGCGTCCTTGAAAATTTCGAGGCGCGCCCGCAGCAGCAGCACATGCTGGCGCAAGTGGCGGACGCTTTCAATGAAAACAAGATTTCGATCATCGAAGCGGGCACCGGAACCGGCAAGACGCTGGCATATCTCCTGCCTGCCATCGAATGGAGCGTGCGCAATCGCGAGCGCGCCGTGGTTGCCACCGGCACCATTAATCTGCAAGAACAGCTCATCAACAAAGACATTCCTCTGCTGCAAGCGACTTTGCCATTGAAATTCCGCGCGGAATTGGTAAAGGGCCGCACGAACTACGCCTGCAAGCGCAAGCTGCACGAAATACAATCCCAGCCGGATTTGTTTTCCGAAATAAACCAACGCCAGGAACTGAATAGCATCATCGACTGGGCCAAAAATTCGCCGGACGGCAGTAAATCCGATCTCGGCTTTCTGCCGAGCGAAGCGGTGTGGGAAAAAATTCAATCCGAAAGCGACACCACGCTGCGCACGAAATGCCCGTTTTACAATGAATGCTTTTTCTATAACGCCCGGCGGCGCGCCGCCAATGCCAATGTTCTAATCGCGAATCACCATCTTCTGTTTGCCGATCTTTCCGTGCGCGGCGAAAAAGGCGGCAGCTCGGAAGTGGCGGTGCTGCCCAAATACCGGCGCATCATTCTCGATGAGGCGCATGACATCGAAGAAGTCGCCTCCTCCTACTTCGGCGCGGCCACGAGTTATCATGCCTTCCTGCGCGTGATTCACAAGCTCTATCGCATCAAAGACACAAAGCAAACCGGGCTACTGCCGTACACCATGGTAAAGTTGCAGCGTCGAGCCGGCACAGTCACGCGCACGCTGCTGGATAAATTTCGCGAACAAATCGACGGCGTGTGCGAACCAGCATTGGTCAATTTCGAACACGATCTGGCGGAATTAATGGAACGCCTGTTCGCCTGGGGCGCGAGCAAGCGTCAAAATGAATATGATGAAACCAAAATCCGTTTGACCCCGGCGCTCACGCGCGACAAGCTCTGGCAGGAAATTATCACGAAGCACGTCTCCGTATTTCTCAAATCGCTACGCGACAATGTTGAAGCGCTGGACAAAGTCGTCAAGCTGCTCGAGACTGCCGAGCATTATCTCGGCGGCGAGGCCAATTCGCTGGCCGTCGATCTCAATGCGCAAGCCAATCGCCTGCTCGATATGGCGACGCAAACGGAACAAGTGTTGCTCAGCGACGACGAAAACAACATTCGCTGGCTGGAGATGAAAGCCTCGCGCTGGGGCAACGTCGTGCGTTTGCGCAGTGCCCCGCTTGATATCGCGCCCATTTTGCAAAAAACTGTTTTTGAAAAGTTCCCCACCGTCATCATGACATCCGCGACGCTGGCGGTGGGCAAATCGTTCCGTTTTTTGGAAGAACGTTTGGGATTGCAGGCGCTCAATTCGGACCGGCGCAACAGCGCCGCGCTCGCCTCGCCGTTTGACTATGGCCGCCAGGTTTTGCTGGCGATTCCACGAGATATGCCGGATCCGAATCAAGCCGGCTATGCCCGGGCATTGCAGCAAAGCTTGTCGCGCGTCTTGAATATTTCACAAGGCCGCGCGTTTATTCTGTTCACCTCTTACAGCCTGCTCAATCAAATGTACAATGCTCTCGCCGGCGAACTGGCAGAAAAAGGCATACTTGCGCTCAAACAAGGCACGGAGGGCCGCCATCAAATGCTCGAACGTTTCAAAAAAAATGTCGGCGCGGTGCTGTTCGGAACGGATAGTTTTTGGCAGGGCGTGGATGTTCACGGCGAGGCGCTGGAATGCGTAATCATCCCCAAGCTGCCGTTCCGCGTGCCCACCGAGCCGGTGATCGAGGCGCGCGTCGAGGCCATCGACAAACGCGGCGGCAATTCGTTTATGGAATATTCCGTGCCGCAGGCGGTGATCAAGCTCAAGCAGGGCTTTGGCCGCCTCATTCGCCGCAAAACCGATTTCGGCGCCATCGTAATTTTTGATAATCGCATTGTGACAAAGCGCTACGGCCAGGTGTTTTTGGAATCCCTGCCGGAATGCCGCACCGTGGTGGGACCATCTGAAGAAGTGTTTGAAGAGATGAGGAAGTTCTATCACGCGCAAAGAGGGTGATGGCGTTCCTGAATTCAACCCACCCGGAACCAAACAAGATACAAAATTGAAGCGCCGCCGTGAACAAGCAGCACGACATTTCAATCCGTCGGCGTTTTTATGCGATGAGCCTTTCAAACTCAGAATAAAATTCTGACAGATTTTTGACCACAAAGGCACGAAAAAACAAAAGTCACGGTCTCAAGCTTTTCTTGGTGTCTTTGTGTCTTCGAGGTATTCAAAATTAGTCGGGTTCATTGCTGCCCGCAGGGCTTCAGATTTCAGCTTGTCTGATAGTCTATTGACGTTCCAAAACTTTCAGAACATTATTCTGCCTATCGCGAACCATTGGCTTAAGATGCGCTTGCGTCTTTTCATGTGAGGGGCTATTTTCTTCCAAAACAAAAATGATTCAGATCAGCAGCTAACTTTCCACCTCAGGCTCACCTCATGAAATCACTGGCGCTTTTTCTTTTGTTGATTTTGCCAGGCGGGTATGCTCTCGCCCAGCCGGCATTCACCCGCGCGGATACTTTGCGCGGCATGCTCACGCCGTTGCGCACCTGTTATGACATTCATTACTACCATCTCGACGTCAAAATCGATACGACGACGAAATCGTTGGCCGGCTCGAACGTGATTGCCTTCACGGCCACGCAAGATTTTGACCGCATGCAGGTCGATTTGTTCGAGAATCTCAAAATCGAGAAGATCGTGCTCGATGACGGCCGGCCGCTTTCCTTTCAGCGCGAAGCGAATGCGGTTTTCATTCAAATGCCGGAGACGCTGCGCAAAAATGCGCGGCATCGCATCACGGTTTTTTATTCCGGCATGCCGCAGATTGCGCGGCGGCCGCCGTGGGAAGGCGGGTTCTCCTGGCAACACGACGAGCTGGGCAATCCCTGGCTGGCAGTGACATGCCAGGGCACGGGCGCAAGCGTGTGGTGGCCGAACAAGGATCATCAATCCGACGAGCCGGACAGCATGCTGTTGAGCGTCACGGTGCCCAAAGGTTTGATGAACATCTCCAACGGCCGCCTGCGCGCGCAAACCGATTTGCCCGACAATTGGACGCGCTTCGATTGGTTCATCAGCTATCCCATCAACAATTACAATGTTACGCTCAATGTCGGGAAATATGCGCATTGGCGGGAATACTACGTGGCTGGCGATACGCTGACGCTGGATTATTACGTCATGCCCTACAATCTCGACAAAGCCAAAAAGCAATTCCAACAAGTCAAGCCGATGATGGCGGCGTTCGAGAAATATTTCGGCAAATTTCCGTTTCCCCGCGACGGGTTCAAGCTGGTGGAAAGCTGGCATCTCGGCATGGAACATCAGACTGCTGTGGCGTACGGCAATCATTATTTGCAGGGTTATCGCGGCCGCGCTTCTTCACCGGTGGGATTGAAATTCGATTTCATCATCATCCACGAAACGGCGCACGAATGGTGGGGCAACAGTGTGACTTCCGAAGACATCGCCGACATGTGGATCCATGAAAGCTTCGGCGCGTATGCCGAGGCGGTTTATGTGGAGGAATTGTTCGGCTATGATCAGGCATTGCAGTACATCAACGGCAAGAAACCGAACGTCGCGAACGATCGCCCGATCATCGGCGTGTACGGCGTGCATCGCCGCGGCTCCGGCGACATGTATGACAAGGGCCAGCTCGCGCTGAACACCTTGCGGCATGCCATCGCCGACGATCGCTTGTGGTGGGCAATTATCAAGGGATTGGCGGAGGATTTCAAGCACAGCATCGTCACTGCCGATCAGGTTTTCGCGTACATCAACCAAAAATCCGGCAAGGATTACAGCTATTTCTTCGAGCAATATTTCAAGAACACGAAAATTCCGCAATTGGAGATCACCGTAACACAGCATCGCGACAGTGTAACTGCACAATATCGCTGGCGCGCCGATGTTCCGGACTTTCGCATGCCGGTGAAAGTCACAACTGGCAAAGACAAGTTTGCTTTTATTCATCCCACCAACTCGTGGCAAACGAGCCGCCTTGAGGGCGTTTCTCCCGCGGATTTCAAGGTCGCGGAGGATTTGTTTTATATCGACGTCAAGCTGCGGCGGGCGTTTTTAGACGTGCGCCGTACGGAGTGAAATCGGGTTCACCTTAAAAATCTTTGCTTGCGTCTTGACGATTGCTTTAACATATTGACGCATGTCGTGACCGACATTTGCAAATTTGAGGACAGAAACTTGCCGGCGCCGCCCGAGCGGCGCGCCTGCGCAAGGCATTTTCCAGGATGAGTGTCAACTCACTTTTATCCTTCACCCCTGAAAAAAGGAGGTATGGAAAATGAAGTTCAACGCCCCCACCCAAATTGTTTGGCTCGTCGCCGTCATCGTCGGCGTGCTCGGCATCCTGGGGAATTTCACCAGCATCGCATTCGTCTCGGCGAACGCCTTCTGGCTGGTGACGGTCGGCTTTGCCTTGCTGGCGATCGGCACGATGTACAAGAAGGTTTAAATTCGCTCGCTGCGATGCGCATCAGGCTTGCGAAAGCGGATTTTCCTGCCTCTGTGCTTCGCCGCCTGTTTCGGTTTTACGAGGAGCCTGAAAATGAAAATGGAGCAGACATCTGCTCCATTTTCGTTAGTTTGAAATTTGGTGGTGAGCCGATTTTCTTCGAGCAAAGTAAACAGTTGAGGGTGCCTGAATGACTGGATCTATATCTGAAAAAATAATAGAGGACATTTTAACCACTGATAAATCAATTTTGGCTGAGATATTGTCAGTATCGGCTTCAGATTTGAGCTTACTCGCGAGACAAAAACCTGTCGATTCTGGCAAGCTTGATTTGCTATATTTAATCAACGATGAATTGCTCTTGATTGAGTTAAAAGTAGTAGGTTTTTACGAAAAAATTATCGAACAGATTAATCAATATCACAATGATTTGATAGGCTTACAAAGGCAAAACAAGTTAATCAGCACTCAAATCAAAAAGGTGATTTTTGTAACAGAGGCAACCGCTAGCCATCGTGAAACATGCAAGAAAGAAAACATTGAATTATTTATCTACAAACCCGAGACCATCCTCTCAAAGTTCTATGAAAATTTCAAAGAGTTATCCTATTTCCTGAAAATCCAGTCAAGCGATTATGGCATGGTGAGGTTGGGCTTGCTAAATACGTCTATAAAATTTTTAGGAGAGGGCTTGGGACTAAGAGAGATTTGTCGGCAGGAAGGTAAATCTGAAAAAACTATACGAAATAGAATTGCTATTGCAAAACTATTAAATCTTGTGGTAAAGCACAAGGATGACTATTATTTGACAGATTTAGGCAATCAGTTCTCTGAATTGAGAGATGAAACAAATGATCGATTAAGTCAAGGACAAATTGACCTTTTGTCTGATTTTATTTGTGAAAATCCGTATTTCTCATCAGTCACCTACACGATATTATCATTAATTGAAACAGTTTTCGTGTTGTCAAAGAGTTTTTACCCTGTTTCGAATAATGCTGTCAAGGATTATTTTGTCAAATCAGTGGGAAAAGCAAGTTCCTGGAAGACTGAAAAAGCAAGAAACACTGCGACCTATATATTTTCAAATTATGCTTGCGAGCTAGGGTTTCTGATAAAGATAAACAATCAATTCTACATATCGCCCAAAGGCATACAAGCCATTCTCTTGTTGCAACTCAATCGATCAATCAAAATAATCGGAAGTAGAACCTAAGAATCGATCTCATCAAGATTTTTAATCTAAATTTCAAAATAGAAAAAGGATTTCACATGCGACTAAATTGGCGTACTTTGTTCGTGTGTATTTTGGCCAGTACAATATTTATCCCCCTTATCACGAAGGGGCAATCCGAGGATGTGCTACCGCTCACTCCCGCCGTCCTCACCGCCGCCGAAAAACTCTTCGGCCTGCAATTCAACGAGGCCAAGCGCGATTCCATGCTCGGCGATCTCAAGGAGAATCTCGAGAATTATCAAAAAATCCGCAGCGTGCCCCTGCCCAACAGTGTGCCCCCGGCCCTGGCATTTAATCCCGCGCCGGTGGGCATGACATTCGACACACAACGCCGGCCGCCGGTGTGGAGCACGCCAGCCAAATTAGCCGCGCCTGCCAACCTCGAAGACTTGGCATATGCCTCGGTCAGCGAGCTGGCCGAATTGCTGCGCACGCGCAAAATCACTTCGACTCAGCTTACGCAGATGTATCTCGGCCGTTTGAAAAAATACGGACCCAAGCTCGAATGCGTCATCACCCTCACCGAAGAGCTGGCGCTCAAGCAGGCACAACGCGCGGATGCCGAGATTGCAGCGGGCAAATATCGCGGCCCGCTGCACGGCATTCCCTACGGCGCCAAGGATTTGCTTGCGGTCAAAGGCTACAAAACCACCTGGGGCTCGGTTCCGTTCAAAGATCAAGTGATCGACGAAGACGCGACCGTGATCCAAAAACTCGAAGCTGCCGGCGCGGTGCTGGTCGCAAAATTGACGATGGGCGAGCTGGCGTGGGGCGATGTGTGGTATGGCGGCAAGACGCGCAATCCGTGGAATTTGGAGCAAGGCTCGAGCGGATCTTCGGCCGGCTCGGGTTCGGCAACTGCTGCCGGGCTGGTGGCATTCGCCATCGGCACGGAAACCTGGGGCTCGATCGTTTCGCCCTCGACGCGCTGCGGCGTAACCGGCTTGCGCCCGACTTATGGCCGCGTGAGCCGTACAGGGGCCATGGCCTTGAGTTGGTCGATGGATAAAATCGGGCCGATGTGCCGCACCGTGGAAGATTGCGCGCTGGTGTTCAACGCCATTTACGGCCCGGACGGCCTCGACCAAACTCTTGTTGATTTGCCGTTCAATTATACCCCCAAAATCAAATTGAGCGAATTGCGCATCGGCTATCTCAAAAACGGTTTTGAGAAGGATTCGACCAATCGCGCCACCAACGAGGCCACGCTGGCAAAGCTGCGCGAACTGGGCGCAAAACTGATTCCTCTGGAGCTTCCGGATTTGCCGTTTGGGGCGCTCACGATTATTTTGAGCGCGGAGGCAGCCGCGGCGTTCGACGAGTTGACACGTTCCGGCAAGGACGATTTGCTGGTGCGGCAAATCAAGAATGCCTGGCCCAATGCCTTTCGCAGCGCGCGCTTCATTCCCGCGGTGGAATACATTCAAGCGAACCGCGTGCGCCATCTCATCATTCAGGCCATGGCGGAAATGATGAAGAATATCGATGTTTACGTCGCGCCCTCGTTTGACGACAATCTCCTGCTCACCAATCTCACCGGCCATCCCAGTGTGACGCTGCCCAACGGCTTCAATGAGAAGGGCAGTCCCACCAGCATCACGTTCATGGGTAATTTGTACGGCGAAGCGCTTACGTTGGCTGTTGCCAAGGCTTATCAAGACGCAACGGATTTTCATAAGAAGCATCCGCCGCTGTTTCCGTGAGCTCTACACCGATTTTCAGACAAGCTAAAAATCGAAGCTCTCCGAGCAGCTTTGATAACTTCGCCCACAGAAGTAGAACTGCCACAGAAAGAAAAAAATCTTTTCGGTGGGATTTCATTTCAGTGGGCGAAACACTTTCAGAATTTTATTCCAACGATGAAGATAGGCGGGCGCTTCGTGGCGGCTCGTGGCTCCTTACCACTGAGCTTCTGCGTTGCGCGGCTCGCGACCTCAACCTTCCCGACTTCATTTGGCTCGTCAGCGGGTTCCGCGTTGTCGCCGTCCAGTCTTCTTTTGATACTCTGAAACTCTGACCATCTGTTACTCTGAAAGGTTGGTATCGGAGAACCTCGAAAATTTTTTTGAAAATTAGAGGAGGCAGCATGTCCACCAAAGCGCAAGAGTTTTTAACGATCAAACGTGGTTATGATTTCTCAAAATGGTTGTTGCAGCACACCGGCAAATTTCCAAAAAGTTACCGTTTCAGCGTGGCAGCAAAATTGGAGAATGCCAGTTTGGATTTCATCGAACGAACCTCAGTTGCCAATATGCGCAAAGACAAGTTGCCGTTGTTGAAGCAGGCAGATGAAGCGCTGGCAAAGTTGCGGTTACTGTTCCGGCTCAGTTATGAAATGCGTTTTATCAATCTGCAATCCTACGAGCACGGCAGCAAACTCATGAATGAAATGGGGCGTTTGTTGGGCGGGTGGATCAAGAATCCCGGCGCAGCGCCGGCGACCTAACACTACAACGTTAAGTCGTCTCACTTATTCGTCCCGAAGGCGATTGAGAATAGCCACGCCATAAATGGCGTGGTTTGCAAGGGAAAGCTATGATAGTCCCGCCAGGGACGATTGACAATAACAAACCCGGTTACACATTTTCTATCGTCCCTGGCGGGACTTCTGAGAACATTTGTCTTTATTCCCCGCGATCACTCGCGGGGCTATATTCGCTTTGTCCCTACGGGACTTTCACGGCCGTAGCGGACGGCCATCGGTTTTCAACTTAACGTTGTAGTACTAGGAACTTGACCGCTGGTCAAGCGGAGAAGAGCCCAACTGAAGGCGGGCGCTTCGTGGCGGCTCGTGGAACAATACCACAGAGAATCTGCGTTGCGCGGCTCGCAACAACAACCATCCCGACAACGATTGGAACAACAACGGGTTCCGCGTTGTCGCCGTCCAATCTGGTTTTGATACTCTCCTAAACTGAGCGATTGGATTGAGTGGCCCGCACGACGAGCTGCGCCCGGGCATTGATCTACACGTTGATGGCACATCGCTCAACGCCAAAGGCGTGAAATGCTTATAGACACGCCCATGCCAGAACACCCAAACCCCGTCAGGGGTGACATGTTGACCAGCCCGATTGACATTTCACCCTTACAGGGTTTCTAGTAGGTAGAAGATGTTTCCGTTCTATAAACATTTTACCCCTAACGTGGTTTGCAAATATCAAAGCGTTTAGAGATTATCAACCAACAAACAGACCCTGTCAATACCATGCCGAAATTGATCGGGCAAAATAGAATCGCTCAGCTTGGGACTCTGTAATTCTGAGTATCTGGTATCACTGGCGCGGGAGAGGATGCCGGTGTCGGGATCGAACACAAAAATTCTCCCGCGAAAGCCGCACTCCCATACCCAGCGCGCCTTGGCCGCCGGTTTCGGCAGACACGTTTGGCTTGCTGCAAGCGCTCGGGCTGGTCGCAGGATCACGCCGCACAACTGCCATGACACGATTGTGACGAGAATGCCCGCTCCTCTCCTCGAAATCCACCACCTGCACAAACGCTTTGGCAACACCATCGCGCTTGATGGGGTGAGTCTTACCGTCAACGCCGGTGAAATTCACGCCGTGCTCGGCGAAAACGGCGCTGGCAAGACCACGCTGATGAACATTCTCTACGGCCTGGTGACGGCGGACAGCGGCGAAATCAAGCTCGAGGGCAAACTCTTCCGGCCGGCGAGTCCAGCCGCAGCGATTCAGGCCGGCATTGGCATGATTCACCAGCACTTCATGCTGGTGCCCGATTTCACGGTGATGGAGAATTTTCTGCTCGGCAATGCGCGTTTTGGGGTGCGCGGCGCGGCGTTGCTGCAGGCGCAAAACGAAGTGCTGGAGCTTTGCCGCCGCCTCGGCATTGATATTGATATGGAGCCATCTCCGCAATTGTCATTCTGGAAGAATCTTGTGAAGTCTCACCGCCGCCTTCCTGGCGCAACAAGGTTTTCTCGCAAAGGCAAAACCAACGATGAACCGCGCAAATCGCCAAAGCCGGGATTTGCGCTGCACAGCAAAATCGCGGATCTCTCCGTGGGCCAACGCCAGCGCGTGGAAATCGTCAAAACCCTGCTGCGACAATGCCGCTTGCTGATTCTGGATGAGCCAACGGCGGTGCTCGCCCCGCAAGAGGTGGAGGAGTTGTTCGCGCTGTTGCGGCGCTTGCGCGAACAGGGCTATGCCACGATTTTCATCTCGCACAAAATTCGCGAAGTGCAGGCGGTGAGCGACCGCATCACGGTGTTGCGCAACGGCAAAGTCTCCGGTGAGTTCAACACCGCGGAAGCCGGCCTCGAAATGATCAGTCGCGCCATTACGCCCGTTCGACCAGCGCAGGGCAGGCCGCCAAGCAATGCGCCGGCGTCTGCGGAAACCAAAATCATTTTGCGCGCCGAGAAGTTGCGCGCCTGGGGCAATCTCGGCCATCTCGCGCTCGACGAGCTTTCGTTCGAGCTGCGCGCCGGTGAAATTTTGGGCGTTGCCGGCGTGGATGGCAACGGCCAGGCGGAATTGGCCGAGGTCCTACTCGGCTTGCGGCCGCTCGTCACCGGAAAGATCTATCTTGAAGAGGAAGCATTCGAGCACAAAACAAGCCAGGAACGTTTCGCTGCCGGGTTTGCGCACATTCCCGGCGACCGGCACGAGATGGGATTATTTCCGGAATTAACGATTACACAAAACGCCGCGGCCCTAGCCTATCGCGCGCCGGATTTCAACAAACACGGTTTGCTGCAACCCGCGAAACTGCGCGAGTACTGCCAAACGATTGTGAATACCTTTGACGTGCGCGTAACGAATATCGATCTGCCGGTAACGACGCTTTCCGGGGGCAATCAACAAAAACTCATTGTGGGACGCGAACTCGCGCGCCGGCCGAAGGTGTTGATCGCCGTGAATCCCACCCGCGGCGTGGATTTGAGCGCGACGGCAAAAATTCATCAAGAGATTCTCGCGGCACGGGCGCAGGGCGCGGGCGTGTTGTTGATCTCAACCGAATTGAGCGAGATTTATGCGCTGTCGGACCGCATTGCGGTTTTATTCAAAGGCCGGTTTGCGGGCATCTTCCCCCCGGAAATTTCCGCGCAGGAAATCGGCGCGTTGATGCTGGGTGAAGGAAGCCGATAAAGGCAAAAACGAAAAACGTGCTTGCAGCGCCGGCGTTTTTAGAAGGGCGCTCAATTCCACTGACGAAAACGCGCGATCAATTCGCTTGACATTATCGGCAAAAGCTGCTATTGTTGCCCGGTCATTGATCCGAACGATGTGGGAGGGAGCGCATGACTCTTGACCAAATTCGCGTTGCTTTCCACGCACATGAGAAAAAACGGCAAAGCGAAGAAAACACCTACACAAACTTCGAAAGAAGCTTACGATTTTTCTCTAAACACCCGAATCCCCATTCCCCCCAACCCAAACTCCCGCATGCGAGCCTCTCTCCGCGCCTGGCTAATAAACCTGACTCCCGCTCTCAGCGCGTTCGCTGCCGCCACCCTGCTCGCGATTTTGCTGCTATGGGTGAGCGGCTACGACGTGCTATTGGCTTTTCAAGCGCTGTTCGAGGGCGCTTTCGGCTCGCCTTATGCTTTCTCTGAAACGCTGGTCAAATCTCTTCCGTTGCTGCTCACCGGCGTTGCTGTCGCGCTGGCGTTTCGCGCCGGTGTGTGGAACATCGGCGCGGAGGGGCAATTGCTGGTGGGCGCATTGAGCGCCATCGCACTGGCGCCCTACTTGACGAGTTTGCCGGGTGTACTCGGGCTTGCCTTCATGCTGATCGTCGGCGCGCTCGCCGGCGCGGGCTGGGCGGGAATAGCCGGCGTGATGAAAGTCCGCCGCAACGTGCCGGAAGTGGTTTCCACAATTCTGCTCAATTTCATTGCGCTGGAATTGGTTCGCTATGCCGTGCACGGCCCGCTGATGGAGGCGGCCGGGCAATTTCCCCAAAGCGAGGCGCTCGCGCCGGCGCTGCGGCTGGCGCGCCTTTTCCCGCCGACGCGTTTGCATGCCGGCCTATGGCTGGCGCCCGTGTTTGCCGGTTTGGTTTATGTTTTGATTCATCGCACGGTTTTCGGCTTTGACATGCAGGCCACGGCTTCAAACGCCACGGCCGCGCGTTTCGTTGCCATCGACACCGGCCGCGTGCAATTGCGCAGCTTGATGCTCTCCGGCGCGTTGGCGGGACTCGCGGGCGTGTTCGAGCTGGCGGGCGTGACGTATCGCGTCTACGAAAATTTCTCGCCCGGTTACGGTTATACCGCAATCGCCGTGGCGCTGATGGCGCGCCTCAATCCGCTGGCGGTTATGGCAACGGCGTTGTTGTTTGGCGCGCTGGACAACGGCGCAACGGCAATGCAGCGCCAGGCCAATGTTTCAGCAGTGATTAGTTATGTCATGCAGGGCATCGTCGTGCTGACGCTTGCCGCAATAGGAGGGTGGGCGCTGAGGCAAGGCGGCCAGATGACAAGCAATAAAATTCCGATAAACTTCGATAAGGCGGCAGAATGATGGTGCGACAGCAAAATTCACAAGCAAGGTTCATTCTGTCGAAGAGTTATTCTGCTGCGCTTTCTCATGCCGTGAAATGGGCGAATGAAAGATCAAACGCTGAAAAAGTCCGTTAAAATCCGCGGCAAATAAAAGCTTGGAATTTCTCCAGCCATGTTTCTCAACTTGATTGAAAGCCTGCTGCGTTCAGGTTTAAAGCTGGCCGCGCCGCTGTGGCTCACCGCTGCCGGTGAAACCTATGCCGAACGCGCCGGACTTATCAACATCGGCCTCGAGGGCATGATGCTCGCCGGCGCATTCGCGGGCATGGCCGTGAGTTATTTCACCGGAAGCCCATGGCTGGGCTTGCTGGCCGGCATGCTGGCCGGGATGGTGCTGGCGGCGCTGTTCGGCGTGCTGACGATTTATTTTTACGCCGATCAAATCATCACCGGCGCGGCGCTCAACCTTGTCGCGCTCGGCCTCACCGGATTTTTTTTCCGCAGCATTTTCGGCGTTACCGGCGCGGCATTGACCGTGACTTCATTTCCGCTGATCGCCATTCCGGTACTCGACGAGGCGCCGTTTGTTGGCGCGTTCCTCTCGGGACAGCCGGTTTTGCTTTATCTCGCGTTGGGTGTAATTCCGCTGGCCTCCTTCGTGCTCAATCACACGGCGCTTGGCCTTGCGATCCGTGCTTGCGGCGAATATCCCGCAGCCGCCGACACTGTCGGGCTCAATGTTTTTCGTTTGCGCATGGGGTGTGTTTTGTTTTGCGGCATGCTCACCGGCGCGGCGGGCGCCTATCTCACGCTGGCACACGCCAACACTTTTGTTGAGGGCATTACCGCCGGACGCGGATTCATTGCGCTCGCCATCGTCATCTTTGGGCGCTGGCAGCCGTGGGGCGTGTTGTTTGCAGCGCTCTTTTTCGGATGCGCCAATGCGTTGCAATTTCAATTTCAAGCGCTCGGCTATGAGGCGCCCTATCAATTCTTTCTCATGCTGCCCTACCTGCTGACGTTGCTGGTCTTGCTGTTTTCCACACGCAGCAGCAAGGGCCCGGCGGCACTGGGCAAAGTCTATAAACGAGGTTGATTTTTTCTGACAAGCCCCGCGCTTGACTTTCGAAGCGATTTTGACTATTCTTCCGCGTCAGTTGGGCATATTGTTTCATCCGTCCGGTGCGAACGATGGGCAAACTCACAAAAATTTGGCCAACATGCCTGATGGCCGCGGCGATGAGCACGACGAGCTTCGCACAATCCGATCATCCGGCCTGGCTGGTCGGCGTCTGGAAGCACACCGGCCGCAATGAAATCCAAACGCTGGAATTTGCAGCCGACGGCAGCTTCAAATCGCGCCACCTCATCAGCAGCTTCGCCATGTCGGATTCCGGGCAATGGGGCTTTGCCCGGCATCGTCTTTATCTCATTTTGGATGAGGACTCGCTCTCCTACAAACTCGTGCCCTCTGCCGACTCCATGCGCTTCACACTCTCCGAAGGCGATATCGCCATATCCAAATTCTTCCGCAAGCAAACGGCAGCGAGTCAAGCGGAGCAAACAGCCGCCAGCCAGCCGAGTTTGTTTGGCCGCTGGATTCACGAGGCGACCTTTCTGCGCGCGACGATGACGTTTTATGCTGACAGCAATTATGTTTTTGAAGTGAGAGCCGGACGCACGACGACCAAGAAAGAGGGCAAGTACAGCGTTGCCGGCTCGCAACTGACGCTGCGTGTACGCAATCATCCCTCGCTGGTTTATACCTTTGTCATAACCGGCAATCGCCTGATCTTGACAGGCGGAGAATTCGAGGCCGCCACCACGTTTATCAAACAGATCGGCTCGGAGAAGCGCGTGGCCACGGAACGGCGTGCGGCCGTGGCGCTTATCGAAGCTGAAAACGCGCGCTGGCGCAAGCGCTTTCCGGTTTCCACGCTGTTCAAACCGATCCCTGCGATCTCGAGCAGCGACAGCCTGAGAGATCCCAAACCGGGCAATATCTTCCTCACGCCGGTGGTGTTCATCGATCCGCAAATTTACACGTGGCTCTCGACCCAGCGGGTTCGCATCAAAAACCGTTACGGCACAGCCGAGCTGCGCGACCGCATGCGCTGGATTTTTTTTGCCAACGGCCGCGTTCATCTGCAATCCATTACGTATGATCGCCAAACCGGCACGCCGCGCACGCGCCAAGCCTGGGGGCGTTATCATTTCGAAGCCGAAGACAAGCTGTGGTTCGAAAGCGACGACGGCGAGCGTTACCGCTTGCGCCTCGAAGACGGCAGGCGCACGCTGGTGTTCAACGACCGTTATCACGATCACGTCGAGTGGCAAAAGGCCAAGAGCGCCAGCCAAAAAGAGAATTGACCGTTTGGGGAAAGGATTTTCAGGGCAAGAATCTCACGGCCGGGAACCGCGGATTTCACTGTTTGACACGAATTATTTTCCAGCGGCTATCGGTGAAAATTCCCGCCCTCCGTGGTTTACTTCCTTCGCGAGGCCAACTCCTTCGCCACTTCCCCCCAAGGAATGTTCCTGGCGGCCAGCAACACCATCAAATGATAGAGCAAATCCGCAGTTTCGGAAGCCACCCGTTCATCCGATTCATTCACGCTTGCCAGCGCCACTTCCAGCGCTTCTTCTCCCAACTTTTGCGCGATTTTTTTCACGCCTCGGTTGAATAGCTTTGTGGTGTAGGAATCTTCCGGCATCTCTCGCCGCCGTTGTTGAATCAACTCTTGCAGTTCTGCGAGGATTTGCGGTAAAACCGGCGCTGCATTTTTGTCGTCCTCCCGGGCGCGATAAAAACAACTGCGCTCTCCGGTGTGGCATGCCGGTCCGGCGGGAATCACCTGCAATAAAAGCGCGTCCGCGTCGCAATCCATTTTCATGGAGACGATGCGCTGCACGTTTCCCGAGGTTTCGCCCTTGTGCCACAATTGCCGGCGGCTGCGGCTGAAGAACCAGGTTTCGCCGGAGTCGAGGCTTTTTTGCAAACTCTCGCGATTCATGTAAGCGAGAGTCAGAACCTCGCCGGTTTCAGCGTGTTGCACGATGGCGGGAAGCAGGCCGTGCTGATCGAATTGCAATTCGTTGAGATTGACGGGCATGTTTTCTCTACTCACACTCGCATTAACGTTCGATGAAATTTTTATCAAGCACACGGTTCTTTGATTTGCCCAAGCGCCTCAGCCTGTCATTCCGCCGGAAGCCTGTGAATTACACAATGCTGTGCTTCATATTTCACAAGATTGCTGCCGAATGACAAACGGGCTGGTTACAGTTTCTTGGATTCCCTGGTTGCAGGATAGTCTTGCAGCAGGTTGCGAACATAGATGCCATTTCGCTCCAAATAGGCCTTTGTTTCCCCAATACGCAACTCGCGGTAATGAAACAGCGAGGCCGCAAGCACGGCGTCGGCTCCGCCGATCGTAAAGGCCTCGCGAAAATGCTCCATGGAACCTGCGCCGCCGGAGGCGATTACCGGAATCTTCACGCTGTTCGCCACGGCCGCCAGCAATTCGAGATCATAGCCCTGGCGCGTGCCGTCGCGGTCCATGCTGGTGAGCAAAATCTCGCCGGCGCCGAGCTGCTCGCCTTGCTTGGCCCAGGCAATGGCATCCAGGCCGGTGGCGATGCGGCCGCCGTTGATGTAAACCTCCCAGCGGCCTCGGGGTTCATCCCCAATCCGTTTCGCATCAATCGCTAAAACCATGCACTGGCTGCCGAACGCGCGGCTGCCGGCTCGTATCAAATCCGGATTATTAACTGCGGCGCTGTTCACCGAGACTTTGTCAGCGCCGGCGCGCAAAATATCCCGCACCTCCTCCGCGGTGCGAATGCCGCCGCCCACCGTGAAGGGAATGAACACGCGCGCCGCAACCTCGCGGATCATGTCGATGACGATTTGGCGCTTGTCATGCGAAGCGGTTATGTCAAGAAACACCAATTCGTCTGCGCCCTCCGCGTCGTAGAATTGCGCTTGCTCGACCGGATCGCCGGCGTCAGCGAGATTGATGAAATTGATACCCTTGACGACGCGGCCGTCTTTCACATCAAGGCAGGGAATGAGGCGTTTGGCAAGCATGGTTCTTTCATGAGGTTGGCAGATTATCGACCTAACACCGGGCGCTCACGGCGCAGCAACCGTTCGCAGCGCCTCTGCAAGCGTGAATTTTCCCTCGTACAATGCCTTGCCCACAATCACGCCTGCCACACCCTCACTCTCAAAATCGCGTAACGCGCGCAAATCTTCGAGAGTCGCCACGCCGCCGGAGGCAATGACATTCAATCCGCTCTGTCTCGCCAACTCGGCCGTGGCCATGAGATTGGGACCTTGCAATGCGCCGTCGCGCGAGATATCGGTGTAAATCGTCCAGCGCACGCCGAGATCGCGCATGCGCTGTGCAAATGAAATGGCTTCGATTTCCGCTGTTTCGGTCCAGCCCTTCGTGGCAACGCGGCCGTCTCGCGCATCGATGCCTATGGCGATTGCTTCTGCGCCAAAGCGCGCCAGCGCCTGTTCAACCAGCTCCGGATTGGTCACCGCTGCCGTGCCAATAACGACACGCGCAGCGCCGGAGTCAAGCATGGTTGCAATGTCCTGCAAGCTGCGCATACCGCCGCCGGTTTGCACGGGAATATTGGCCGCGGCAATGATTTTTCGAATCAATCTGCGATTGCCGCTGCGGCCGGAGAAGGCGGCGTCAAGATCGACAACGTGCAACCACGGCGCGCCGGCGTCAGCGAATGATCGCGCCATCGCTCTCGGGTCATCACTGTATATTTTTTCAGACGCCGCTTCGCCGCGCAACAAGCGCACACAGCGCCCATCTTTCAAATCAATCGCCGGAAATAGCAACATTTTTTAACCGTGGGGTGATAAATGCATTATTCCATCGCCCCAACACTCCGAGGTTAGAGATTGACGAAATTACGCAGCATTTGCAACCCCACACGCTGGCTTTTTTCAGGATGGAATTGCACGCCATAAACGTTCTCATGCCAAATCACGGAGGTGAAGGTAATCTCGTAGTCGGTTTCACCCGCAATCACCGCGCTTTGTGCTGGAATCACGACATATGAGTTCGCAAAATAAACGAACGCGCCATTCTCGACATTCTCAAACAGCGGGCAGGCGGTGCGCTGCCGGATTTGATTCCAGCCCATGTGCGGCACTTTTGCGGAAACGCGCAACCGGCGCACGACGCCCGGCAAAATATTCAAACCCAGGTGATGGCCCATTTCCTCGCTTTCGGAAAAGAGAATTTGCATACCCAGGCAGATGCCGAGCAAGGGGATCCCCGACGTAACAAGGTCGTGAATACCGTCGATCAACCCACGCTCACGCAAATTGTTCATGGCATCCCCGAACGCGCCGACACCCGGCAAAACCAGCTTGTCAAACTGAGTCAAATGCTGCGCTGCTGTCGCCAGCTCCGCCCGCGCACCCGCGGTTTGCAAAGCTTTCTGCACACTGTGCAAATTGCCCATGCCATAATCAATAATTCCAACACGCGTCATAATTCCACCGCTACTTGTTTTTTAAATTTATCAAGAATGCGCCCACGCCTTGCAGCTTTTAGCGGTTAGGCTGCCCCGGTCAAAAACCGGTCTTACTCTACATGCAAAAAAAGAGATTCTGTGTCAAGGAGAATGTTGTGGGCGGGAATTGCCGGGAGTTGGCAGTGCGACGAGTGCCCTGTTACTTGAAAAGTATATCCCTCTTCGTTCTGTCATCACGGAGGGATAGTGTGAAGTTCCAGGCCTAATGCCGAGTACCTCACAAGATTCCGTCTGCATGACATTTCGAGAGGCATTCCTGCAAATTAAGGTAACCCTCTATGCCAGATTTCAGACAAGCTGAAATCCGAAGCCCTGCGGGCAGCATGAACCCGGCTAGTTCGGAATACCACGAAGGCACAGAGAAAAGCTTGATGACAGTACTTTTGTTTTCGCGCCTGAGTGCCTTTGTGGTCAAAAGACTTCCAGAATTTTATTCTAACTTGAAAAGCTAACCGCTTGAGTATATCCCAATGTACAGCGCCCGGATGATTATTGTATCATTTTTACTTCTATTTCAACGCATTCGATTTTCAGCCAGCGAAACACACAAAAAATTGCGGAAAATCCTTTTCGTTTGATTAGCGTTTTGTGTGGCAAAAGGTGGGATGTGCCGAAATACAATGGCTTGCTGCCGTCATAGGTGAAACTTGTGAAGCTATAAGGATAGCGCCAGTCCTTCACAAGATTTCAGCGTAATGACCAGTGGATCTTCATAGAAATGACTGACAATCGTGCGTTGACTTGACACATTTGAGCCTGTAAAATCAAGGCTATGCTTCTCAAATTAATTTGACTATGTCACATTTCAAAAACTACCGCAGCGTCGCGGAGTTCGCAGAGTAGGATTGCGTGAATTCTCAGCGAACGCAGCGTCTCCGCGGTGAATCTGACATAGTCAAGCTAAATACCGACATCAATAAATTACCGCTTGCCCTAGGCCGCCAGAGCAGAAGCTTCCTCGCCGCGCTGCTCTAATTTCGGCAGGGTGAAATAGACCGTTGTGCCCTGTCCGGAAGTCGATTCCAAGCGGATCATGCCGTGATGATTTTCCACAATGCGCCTCACGATGGCCAGGCCGGCGCCGGTGCCGGCAATGTGATGCACATGCGGGCCGCGCTGGAAGAGTTCAAACGCCTTTGCCTGAAACTCCGCCGGCATGCCCATGCCGTTGTCGCTCACCCAAAACGCATGAAAACGCGGCTGCTCCTGCCAGCCGATCTCGACGCGCAAAGGCGTATCCGGCCGGCGATATTTCAGGGCATTGCTCAGTAAATTTTCGAAAACCGCGCGCATCGCCGGAGGATCCACCAAGAGATGCGGCAAGCGGGGCGGCAAAAGAAATTCGGTTTGCTCCGGCTTTTCGGGCGGAAACATTTTTTCGCCTTGACCTGCAGTAGCCCGTTCATAAGCGCGCAAATCATGAAGCACGCTGTTGATCAGCTCGCGCACATCGCACCATTCCAGTTTTGCGGCGCTGCGGCCAAAGCGGGAGAATTCGAACAAATCAACAATCAAAGTCTCCATCACCTTGGCGTTGTGCAGAATGCGCTCGAGAAAATGCGCATGTTCTTCGCCGAGCTGCGGTCCGAGCTCTTCGCGCAAAAGATTGGCAAACCCCTGCATCGAAACGATGGGCGTTTTCAGGCTGTGCGTGACCAGATGCACGTAATTTTCCAACTCGTCGCTGCGCTGACGGAGTTGCTGTTCTGCCGCCCGCCAGGAAGACAACTCGCGCAGAATCGCCATGAACGCTTCAGGTTTGCCGCTTTGATCCGGCACACATGAAATCGACAATCGCACTGGAACGGCTTTTTGGTTTTGATGCGTGACATTCGTCTCGAAATCCTGTACGCCTTCTGGTTCGCGGCGCATGAGCATCCGCAAGCGGCGCAACTCGCATCGCGGCATCAGCATGTGTATTGGCCGGCCGGTCATGTTCGCAGCGCAATAACCGAGCAGTTTTTCCGCGCCGCGACTGAAGAGGCGAATGCGCCCCTGCGCCGTTGTGCAAATGATCGCTTCGCTGGAATTGGCCAGTAATTTTGAAAATTGCTCCTGCGCCTCGGTTTGCCAATAGCGGCGCTCGGCGTGCGGTAACAGCGGTGGGGCCTTTTGCGGCGAGTAGCGCGAAAGCCGTTGCGGACTTTCGGCGCTTTGCAAATCTGCATGCGCGATTTCTTCCGCGCGAACGGGTCTTGCACTCATGACATAACCTTCCTTGCGAATGCCGGAGACAAGAAAAGCATCTTCCCCAACAATCGTCCCGATGCGGAACCAACCGGCGAAAATACGGCTTTGCCATTCAGATGCAAGCGCGAAAGCAATTGTTACGAAGATTTAATCGGCGAATCCCGCGTGGTCCGGCAGGCGCGATTGCTTCGGTGCGGCAGAAACAAAAAATGCTGCGACGGGTAAAGCCGCAGCATCGTAGAATTCAAAACAGAACCGCCGCGCGCGGCGATTAAAACAACGCCTTTGCTTCTTCGATCACTTGCGGCACCACTTCTTTCAAGGCGCCGTCAACCAGTGCGCCGGCGGCAAACTGATGGCCGCCGCCGCCAAATTGATTCGCCAGGCCGTTGATCACCACGCGCCCCTTGGAACGGAAGCTGATTTTGGTTTTGCCTTCTTTCGTTTCCAGAAACATCAGGCAAATCTCCACGCCGCTGATGGTGCGCGGAAAATCCGCAAAGCCTTCCGTGTCATAGGGCTGGGTGTTCGTCGCTTTCAGCGTGTCTTGCGTGATCACAAACCAGACCAAGCGCCCGTCTTTTTCAAATTTCAAATTATTCAAAATGTAGGCGAGCAGGCGCATTTTGTTGGGCGGCTGGTTCTCATAAACATTCTGATAAACTTGATTGGGATTCACACCCGCCGCCAACAGCTCGGCCACGACGCGATGCGCCTCCGGCGTGGTGTTGGAATAACGAAACGAGCCGGTGTCAGTCAGCAGCGCGGTATACAACCCCTCCGCTATTTTGCCGCGCAAGCTTGCGCCCAGATGAATCAGCACCTCATAAATCAATTCCCCGGTGGAGGAGGCCGGCGGGTAAATGACATCAAGATCAACGAATGCTTGATTGAGCGGGTGATGGTCGATGCAAATTTTTGGAATATCGAGATTGCGTAACAGCTCACCCAGGTCGCGCAGGCGTTTCCAGTCGCTGATATCGAGAATAAAAACCGCGTCGCTTTCTCGCACGCTTTGTTCGTGCTGTTCCGGCTTATAAAGTTGAATATCGCCGAGCGGATCGAGGAATTCATAGTTGCCGGGCGTCTCGCTATGATTGTAAATCATCACCTCTTTGCCGAGATAGCGCAAATAGGTTGCGAGCGCGATTTCCGAGCCGATGCCGTCGCCGTCGGGGTTGACATGGGTGGTGAGGATAAATTTCTTGTTGGTGGTAATAATGGATTTGATCTGTTCCAGTTTGGACTTTGAAATCATCTTATTCCTTGGGCTTCCTCTAAAAAATTAACATGAGCAGACTCTTTCGATCGCAGAGCAGCGGATCCGGGATTATCAGCCCATATCCGCCGGCTCTTCGTTGCTACTTCGCGCTGCGCCGGCTTCACCCTCATTTGGCAATATTCAATTTTCCAAAACCGATATTGCCGTTGGCATCGCTCACTTTCACCGCCAGCACTTTGCCGCCGGCGCCTTCGGGCAGCGTGATGCGATAGCTCTCGCTTTTCTGATCGGACACATGATCGACCGGGTAGGCGAGCTGCCATTCACCGGCATCGAGGCAATACCAGGCTTCGGAAATGCGCGAGAGGCGATCGTTTGCCTGAAAGGAGGCAACATGTTTCGCGTTTTCCAGCTTGACCGCAAGCGCGCTGATTTCCGGCGGCAAGTTATCAATAGTAAACACTTCGCTCGTCTTTTGCGCAATCTTCGCCAGCTCCGGCGGATTGCCCAGCCGATCGCTCACCGTTAGGCGCACCTGGTATTCACCGTCCGGCAAGGCCTGGCTGTCAAAGGTGTAAACCGAGCCGCGGTATTTTTTGACCAGCTCGCGCCACGCCGTTTCGCCCCACGCGCGAATCTCCACTTGGTACTCGAGCGGATCTTTGTTGTCGTCACGCGTTTTCCAGCCGATGGACCGTGCGCCTTTCTGCGTCACCTTGCGCCCGGCAGAGGGCGCCGAAGCGGCTGCGGCAGTGGCGCCCGCGCCGTTGCTCTCGGCCGCATGGTCATTGGAATTCTGCAGCGCATCGGGAAAGGCTTCGCCCGGCTCATAGATGCGAATTTGCGTGATTTCCGGTGCGATATTCGCTTGCAAGTAGGACACGCGCACCTCCTTCACCGCCGGTGATTGCCCGGCCTTGCCCTGCAACACAACTTTCCATTGCAAAAAACGCGCAACCGGACTGGCAATTGCGCCCGCACTTTGCACGGCAACCCAGTCACTCCAGGTTTTGTCCGGTTTGCCGGTGTTGCCGCTGCGCGTGAACATGCTGACGCCGCCTGCGGTACTTGCTTGCCAACTCACGCCGCCCCATTGTGCCGGCGCTGAAGCATCGATGACTTCCGAAACATACTCACCCTGTTCGCGCATGGTTTGCCTGAGAAGCTGGGCCGTGCCGGGGTTCGCTGTGGTTAGTTTGATTTGATCTTTTCCCTCGGGTGTGAACGAGGTGATCTGGCCGGCTTCAGATTCCAGCAAGAGCGTGCGGTTTCCTTCTTCATTCAACAAGAAGACTTTGCCCTTGTCGCCGGTGCCAACCAGCAGGTGAAAGGCTTCTTCTTTCGTGGCAAAAACCGAAGTCAACAGCATGGCATGCACGCGCTCGGCGCGTGACGACCAAAGTGTTTTGGCGATGCCGCTGGGTGAGACGCAATAAATCGCGCCCAACCCGCCCTCGCCCGGCGCAGCGCCGGCAGACATCGCTTCGGGTGCACCCAGCGCCGGCTCACCGCCCGCGGTTATGACAATGGCATTTTCCTCATCTTCTTCACCGGCCATAATTGTTGCAGCAGGTGTTGCGCCGGGCGTGGGCGTCGCAGGAATGAATAACGCTGCCCCTGCCGCCGCGCCGGCGACATAAAGATCGCCATTTGTATGCAACGCAATATCGAGGATTTCCGCAGAGGGCGCGTCATACAACACCGAAACCTTTTTATCGGCGGTCAGGCGATACACATAGCCGTTGCCGCTCGATCCGGCGTATAGCATGTCGGCATGGCCATCCCAAAACAACGAGCGCAGATGCGTTTCTTCGGTTTGAAAAAATGTTTCCGCCTCGCCCGCCGGCGACAAACGCAAAATGCAGCCGGGCTCGCCGGTGGCGACGAACAAGGAGCCGCCTTTTCCCGGCTCCAAGGCCCACACATATTTTGCTTGCGGCTTGTGGAACGGTTGGGCCTTGCCTGTTGAGGTATACTTATAAATTTGGCCGTCCGGCGAGGTGGCAAAATAAAGCGCGCCGCTGGCGAACGTCATCGCGGTCACCGCGACTTCATTGCCGGCGAAAACCGTGTCCGCTTTTTGCCTGGCATCAAGACGAAGCACAAGCGCAGGATTGCCGGCGCCGAGATAAAAATTGCCCTGTTTATCTGAGGCCGCGCTCCAAATTGCGGGCACGCTCGCCCGAAAAATTTCTTGCGCTGCCGGCGCGAGCCTAAGCTGGCCGAGAGCATCAAGGGCAACGCCCTGGGCCTTGCCCTTTTCCAATTGTTCCTGCGTGGAGAAAGTTTTGAAGGTGGAAGAAGCTGCGAGAAGACTCGTGGCAATCGTTCCAATCAAAAACCATAAATACTTGCGATTACGCATTGGGTTCCTGAAAACGTTGAGAGTTTCTAAAGAAAACATGCCTTTTCACTTTACACCTTACACGTTCAACTTTTGTGAAAGGTGTAAAGTGCAAGGTTTTTCGCTTAGGCCAGCGCACGCAGCCGTTCCTGCAACGACACAATCGTGGCGCCGACTTTGGCGGCTTCTGCTTTGGTTGATAGAACGAATTCCGGCTTGGCTTGCTGCAAAAAACGTTCGTCTTTCAGCTTCTGCTCCAGGCGCGACAGCCGTTGCTGCTCGCTTGTCAATTGTTTGGTTAAGCGCGCGCGCTCGGCCTCGGCGTCAGCCTGGCTCAGACTCACGGCCACGGTGAAAGCCGAGTCAACGGCAACCACGGCATTCTGCTTGGCGGTTGCCGACTGGCGCGGCGAGGCTTCAATGACTGGGTCGGTTGTGCGCGCGAGCCGCGCAATGATCTCGCGGCAGGCTTCGAAAATCTCGAGAGATTGGCGCGGCTGAATCAAGACATCGACTTTTGCGCTTTGTTCAATCTCCTTCTCCGAACGGATGCGCCGGATTTCGGTGAGCAAGCGCACCACGGCGGCCACGCCTTCGGCATCTTCCGGCCACGCGTGCTTCGCATTTGCCGCCGGCCATTCTGCGCGAATGAGCATGCCGGGCCGCTGTAATTGCGACCAGACTTCTTCCGTGACAAACGGTATGAAGGGATGAAACAGCCGCAAATATTGCTCGAATGCATGCAGCAACACAGCCGGCGTTTCTTCAAGCTGTTTTAGCTGCTCGAGTTTGATCGTTTCGAGATAAAAATCGCAGAACTCGCCCCAAAACGAGGCGCGAATATTTTCCGAGGCATCATTAAAAGAATAAGCGGACAGGCGTGCGTCAGTGAGTTCGATCAGCGCTTTGAGGCGCGCCAGCATCCAGCGATTCACCGGATGTTTGATCGCCGCGGGCAAGGCTCGGGGCGCCTGGCCGGCAATACTGCGTTCTACCAGCTTTGCCGCATTCCAAATTTTGTTGATGAGACGTTTGCAGGCAATGATTTGTTCTTTTGACAACCGCGTGTCGCGCCCGGCGGAGCTGCTCAGAATCATCGCCAGGCGCAGCGGATCTGCGCCGTGCTCTTCGATCACCTCGAGCGGATCGATACTGGTTTCCGGCTTGGTTTTCGACATCTTCTCGCCGTCTTTGTCCAGCACCATGCCGTGCAAATAAACCGTGCGAAACGGCACTTGGCCGGTGGTGTACGTCGTCATCAAAATCATGCGCGCCACCCAGAAAAACAAAATATCATAGCCGGTTTCCATCACCGAAGTCGGGTGAAAACGCTTGAAATCCGGGCTGCCCTCGAGAATCTGTTGCAACGTGAGGTTGTCATTCGCCGCCAGCTTGGCATCGACCAGCGTGCTCCATGTCCACAATGCGGAAGAGAACCAGGTGTCGAGCGTATCCGGATCTTGTTCCCAGCCTTTGCCCTCGGGTTTGCGATGGCCCACATAAAATTCTTCCGGACCGCGATACCATGCCGGAATGCGGTGGCCCCACCAAATCTGCCGCGAGATGCACCAGTCGCGCAGGTTGTCGATCCAATGAAAATACTTTTTCTCTTCATGATCCGGCACGATACGAATCTCGCCGGTCTCAACCACGGACTTCATCACTTGCTTCAGGCTGAGCAGTTTGCCACGCCAGGGCACTGCCGGCTTGTTGACATCAATGAACCACTGCGCCTTCGGCAGCGGTTCGATCGGCTGTTTCGAACGGTGGCAAATCGAGATGGGTTGAATGTAGGTTTCGACTTTTTCGAGCAGACCGGCCTCTTGCAAATCGCGCACAAACGCCTCGCGGCATTCGTGCACGGTCATGCCGGCATAGGGGCCGGCAGCCTCAGTCATGCGGCCGTTTTCGCCGATCACTTGAATCAGCGGCAGGCTGTGCTTGCGCGCAATCTCGAAATCAACCTGACTGTGGCCGGGCGTCACGCCCAGCGCGCCGGTGCCGGTTTGCGGATCGACAAATTCGGGTTCAGCCACGACTCTAATTGTAATCGTGGGGCCTTTGGGCCAGGGAATCTCAATGGTTTGTCCGATGTATTGCTGCCAGCGTGGATCATCGGGATGCACGGCCACGGCGGTATCGCCCAATTTCGTTTCCGGCCGGCTGGTGCCCACGAGAAACGGGCCATAGCGCATGGTATAAAATTTCGCTTCGCGCTCGACGTGATCGATTTCGTCATCCGAGACTGTGGTTTGCAGGGCGGGATCCCAATTCACGATGCGCGGGCCGCGATAGATCAAGCCGTCGCGAAACATGCGCGCAAACACAGCCGTCACGCAGCGCGAAAGCTGCTCGTCCATGGTGTAGCGCTCGCGTGACCAATCGCAGCTCGAGCCCATGGCGCGGATTTGCGCGCGAATCGTGGCTTGCGAGTTGTCGACATAAGCCATGATACGCCGCACCAGTTCCTCGCGTCCCAATGTTTTGCGGGGATCCTCAATCCCTTCATTTTGCAATTTTTTGATGACGACGCTTTCCGTGGCAATCGCGGCGTGATCCGTGCCCGGCACCCACAAGGCTTCGTCGCCCGCCATGCGGCGCCAGCGTATCATCAAATCTTCGATCGCCAGCATGATGGCGTGCCCCAGGTGCAGCGTGCCGGTGGCGTTCGGCGGCGGCATGGAAATGGTAAAGGCTGGGCGTTTGGAATTCACCTCGGCGATGAACGCGCCGCCCTGCTCCCAGCGGCGATAAATCTCCGGCTCACAGGTTTTATGCTCGAAGTATTCCGAGAAAGCCATATCCCTAGTTTTCTCCCAGATGTTTTAATACTCTTTTTAACTTTTTTTTCAGCGGAAGACGGAATCTAATAAATCCGCCGCAGCTTTACAATTTTTAATTTGCAAAATCATGAAAGAAAAAGACACATTCTCCTGCCCTTCGGCGGGGGAAATATTTTTATAAACCGACAAACATGTGAAGCGGGTGTCATAAATGGCGCAAACGTCAACTTGAAGAGCTGCACAACCGGGGTCGCCCCAGTAGGTTTAGCTTTAAAGTTGGAATAGCCCCGCAGCATCAGGCCGAAGGTTTTCGATCCCAGAAAAGATCAGTGAAAACCCGTGTTCATCCGTGGTTAAAAATTCTTCTCCGGATAAAATCTACCCCGATTTGCAGACAAGCTGCAAATCAAAGCTTCTGCGAAGCAGCAAATAACTGTTCGGCGAAACTCGGTGTTTCCGGTGAGCATCAGCGATAACGTTTTTCCGTCGAAATGCGCCGGAGTCGCCGGGCATCGCCGAAAATAACTTTGGCAGGATGATTTATCGGCAAAATTATTTTGAATCGTTCTGCCGACAAATTATTCTGTGACAACCTTTCAGAATTTTATTCTACCTTTGAGCGCCTTATGGCCCTACCAACGAGAGCGCGCCGCCTTCACTCAAAATCATGAAACGCCTTCCAGCGAAACACGGTCACGCCCAAATCCGTGCCGAACCACACAAAATCCTCGTCGAGCGCGACCGCATTGACATGATTGTTCAACAAACCATCAGCGGCGGTGTATTGCCTCCATTCCTTGCGCCCGCCGTGATATTTGTACACGCCCGCATTGGTTCCCACCCATACTGCCTCCGGGCCTGCTGCGATGCAATAAATATCGGTTCCCGCGAAGGATTGCCGCGCCGGCGAACCCAACCAGGTGCGCGCCTTCACGTTCAGCGCATCAATGCCCAAATCCGTGCCGAACCACACCAGTGAATCATAATAGGAAACCGCATAAGCCGCTGCCCGGCTCGCAACATCGCCGGCATCTATGTAGCCGCCGGTGGCCTTTGCCATATCATAAACAAACGGGCCTTGCGCCGTTGCCGCCCATAACAAATTTTCCTGGCGTTCGAGATCTTCGACACGAATATGGCGCAGGAGATTCGGCAGAATCTCGCCGATGCCAAACGAGTCTTTGCGCGCCGTGGCCAGCGCAATGCGGTTCAAGCCCAAATCGGTGGCGGCATAGAGATAATTTTCATAAACCGCGACATCATTCACGCGCTCGCTGGCCAAGCCGTCACGGGGCATCAAGCGCTGCCAGCGATCTTTGCGCGTGTCATAAATGCTGATGCCGTTTTCCGTGGCGCAATAAAGCTTGCCCTCGTGAAATTCAAAGCCGTTCACTTCATCGCTGCTCATGCTGAAATTATAGCGCGCGTCGTAGTAACGCCAGTCGCGGTTGTCGGAGATGCCGGCTTGCGGATGGCGCCAGTAGGTGATGCCTTCCAGGGATTCATCGCGCGGCTGGCGAATGGTGTTGCGCACGCCGCCAATCCACAGGCCTTCCTCATCGAACATCAGCGCATCGACGCGCTGGCTTGCCAAGCCGATGCTGATCGGCTGCGCCTGGCCCAGATTAATATCAACGCGCAATGCACCCAGGCCCCAGGTGCCCAGCCACATATTGCCCCAGCGATCTTCGCTGATACTTGTCACCGGCGCCTGGCGCAAATGATTGTCTTGCACAATGCCTTTGGGATCGAACAGAAAACCGGCGGGCATGAAGAATTGCGGGAAAGTCCGCGGTCGCGGCGCGCGCGCGCCAAACCAGATGACAGAAGCCTCTGGCGCTTGGCCGTCCGCCGGAGAAAAAATGTTGCCGAATTTATCCTGGCGAAACATGCGACCGGAGGCGGTTTCAAACCAATTGTAATTGTTGTCAAATCCCAGCGAAACGAATTCGTCATTATACGCCAGGCCGAATTCGTTTTTGGGGAAATTTGTCCAGCGCAACGAGGCGGGATGCTGGCGGCTGAGGCCCGCGGCATGGCCGCACCAGAGCGTGTTGGTAACATGATCGAAGCCGATCACGCTCATGCGATTGTCCGCGAGGCCATCGCTGGTGGTGTAAGGCGCCTGCCATTGGTTGCGCAAAATGTCATAGCGCGCGATGCCGGTGGTAGTACCGAAAAAGGCTTGCTCCGGACTGGCTGCCACCGAGCTAATGTAGCGATTGACGCCATAACTCACCCAATCGCCCGGGCGGTACCGGTCATTTGCCGGAGCGCGGCGCAACGTGAAGGCATAGAGTCCCAGTCCCGCCAACAGAAAAAGGTAAATAATACTGAGGTGAAATCGTTTCATGAATGTTGTCCCACTTGGGGATGAAGGCGGCGGTTTGATGCTTGCGTTCGATTCGGTGGGAAGCTAGGAGAATTGCACTAAAAGTCAACGAGCAAGTTGGGGGAGAGGGTTATTTGATAAGCAGGAGGCGCCTGCTAATGATCGAATCGCCGGATTTGAGGCGGTAAAAATAAAGCCCTGACGGAACAGGCTTACCGTGCGCATCGAAAGCATTCCAATCAGCCGAGTAGTGTCCACCTATTTTGGATTCGTTTACCAGCGTGCGCACAAGCCGGCCGTGCAGGTCGTAGACCCCTAATTCGACGGGAACGGCTTGTTTGGCAGCAACAGGAATCTCGTAGCGAATCGTTGTGGTTGATGTGCCTAATGTGGCAGAAGTGGAGAAAGCTGAAAAAGGATTTGGGTAATTCTGTTCGAGCTGAAGCGTTTGCGGCAAGGCGACGAGGTTGTCAAGCTTCTCTGCGATGCTTGTCGAATTACGGCCGGTGGCGAAAGTGGCGACGCCGCCCAAATCCGCCACATATAGAAATCTTTCATCGGGCGACAGCGTCAGATCTTCGGGGTCGAACATGCCGTACACGCCCTCTTTCCCGCTTCTGAATTGCTTCTCGAGGGTGAGTTGCCCGCTTTCGACATCACGCCGAAGAACTGCCATCATGGGCGAAGAATAGCCGCCGCAGCCGACCAGGGCATAGACCGTGAGGCCATCCGCAGAAATTGCCAGATCACGCATCTCACACAATGCCTCGAATTCGAATTCCCCCGCTGAAGTCAATTCGCCGCTTTGCGCGTTGCGCCGGAAAATCAAAATCCCCGGCGCATCGACAAAAATTTCAGCAGTCGAAGCATAAACGAATTTGCCGTCCGGTGAAATTTGCAGAACCCGGGCAGCGGTCGTTAGCGTCGATCCCAGTTCTTGCTCATTCACAAACGTCAGTGTGCCGCTGAGGGGATCTCGAACAAAAGTGGCCAGTTGCTGTAGATCACTCGAGCGGATACCGTGCCAATAAAAGTGCTGGCCATCGGGCGAGATCGCGAAGGAGCTGGGAGTGCCCAGGCCGTAATCTGCATTCATCAGGCTTTGCTGCTGCACCAGCCTGCCGGAGGCCCGATCGCGCGCATAAACCAACAAGCTTGTGCCGGGGTTGCAGTAGAAACTCCCGCCGTCGAGGGAGAACGCCATGGCCGCAGAGTTAAGCGAGCCGCCGGTGAATTGTTGCACAATGCTCAATTCGCCGGACAGAGAGTCAGCCGCCAAAACGGTTAAATTATTGATGGGGAGATTATGGGGCAGGCTCAAAGCATAAAAATGCCGCCGATCAGGCGAGATACTCATGGTCCATAATCTTTCAAGAGGAAGATGCTCTCGCAAACTGAGTTGGCCGTTTTGTTGGTCGCGTTCAAACGTTGTGATGCCGGCATCTTCATGCCTTGCGGCAACATAAAGAAATCTGCCGTCTTGGGAAATTTTAACGGCTCTGGAACTGTGAAGCCGGTCCGTGCCGCCAAAATCATTTTGGGTGAGATAGTACGGTTGTTCGAGTGAACCGGAGACCGTATCCCGGCGAATCACAGTTAGGCGCTTCTCGTCGAACATGTAGATTGCATCGCCGGTTGGCGACATAAGTGTTTGAATTGGATTGCCGTCATTAAGTTGAAGTAGTTTATCGTTGACAAGAATAAGTTCTTCGGTATCAGAGTCTTTAGCGAAAATGGCAAAATAGGATTGTCTGTTGTAATGTTGCACGTAAATATGTGCAGAGTTGGGTGAGACTGCCAGTGAGCTTGCGCTATTTAAGCTGAAGCTTTGTATCTGCTCCACCTCGCCATTGAGACGATTGCGCGAAAACACAAGAAGCTCTCCCATGAAAACATCTGCAAGATAAAGCGCCTCGCCGTCAGGCGGTACCATGACGCTTCCTCGTTCCCACTTTTCTCCCCGCCATGATTCTATATCATGGCTCTTGACTGAATCGATACCCCCATTTTGCAGATTGCGATAAAGGACGACCAGTTTTGCGAAATATGCATGATGATCTCCACCACCATAGAAATGTTTCCCATCTGAAGAAATGGCAAGCCAGCGAGGAATATCGAAATCACCAAAATTATTTGCACCTTTTCTGAGGGTTTGAGTTTTTGTCGGATGCCCAGATTCTAGGTCGCGCTCGAATACGACTAGGACGCCATTTCCGCCATCGGGACTATTTAACCAGTAGAGATATTTTCCTTCTGGGGAAAACAATAGTTCATGATAGGGTCCCGTCGCTGACTGACTTGTGAATACCGTATCTTGAATTATCTCTGTAAGCTCGATGCTGCCGGTGTCTATATCGCGCGCAAACACTGACATTTTCCTGTCAGTTATGCTGATATCAACGGCATAAAGATAGCGGCCATCAGGAGAAACGGCGAGATCAACAGGATTATAAACCCCTTTAAAGCCATTGTAATCATTATTCAAAACCTGCAGAACGTTAAGACTGCCATTGGCTTCAACTTTGAGTGCTGCAATAGTATATAGCCCGCACACATAAACATTCTTACCATCGGGCGAACAAGCGATATCATTGAAATTCAAATAAGTATCGGCATTGAACGTGATAAACCGACTTTCCTGAGCGACCGATGAAGACAGCATCATGAACAGCAAGGGCAAAGCCATGCGAAAGGGGCGCAAAATCAATTTCTGATTCTGCGTGCAATGCTGTTGTAGTCTGAGATTCATCGGAGAGGTTCATCTTGAGATACAAACATTCACGAACGCAAAGACATTATCGCCGGTACCGACAATTAGTGTACCGTCATTTCCCGGTATATGAAGAATATCAGCGGATGTGTTGTGGCGATGAATTGGTGACGTACGGTTCCGTCTGAACCCGAAATCAAAAGGGAGAAAAACACCAGTGTTTTCTCCCTTTTGATAAGACCCGCTCTGCTGTGACCGTCGTTTTGCTTCAAATACGCACTTCCCAAAATTCAAGCCAAAACGCCAAACACCGCATTCAAGCCTATTGCACGAAGATCAACTTGCGAACGTCAACGAATTCTTTGGTCTGCAGACGATAAAAGTAAATGCCGGAAGATACCCGAAAGCCGGCGTCATTTTTGCCATCCCAGGTTTCAGCATGGTAGCCGGCTTCCATCCACTGATTCGTAAGCCGGCGGATGTGACGCCCCAACATATCATAGACGACCAGTTCTACCTCGCCGCCCTCGGGCAGGTCAAATCGAATCGTCGTACTTGGATTAAAGGGATTGGGATAGTTGGCGTGCAGGGCAAAACGCTTCGGCAAATCTCTGTCGTACTGCGTCGGCTCCGGTGGAGATTCCGGCTCCTTACTGCCAAACCTTGTTCCAATCCAAACGCCGTTGCCGTGTGTCGGCATGATAATTTTGTTGGGGTTGTTGGGGAAGAATGCCATGGTCACAGCGTCGGGAAAGCCGTGATTAGAGGGTGCGAGGGTGAAGCGATCGCCGCCATTTGTGCTGCGCCAAAGGCCTATTTGAGTCCAATTGTCCTCGTCTGCCATTTTGAAATCGGAAGCGCGTTCCGCGCGCAGGCTAAATCTATACGTTACCGCCCAAATCTCACCCGGGTTTGACGGAGCTTGCGCCAGCCCTCCGAGGGCGATCGTTTTAGACGTTGAATTGTCGGGATTTCTTGTCGGTCCACCAATGGGCCAGTCATATGTCTTAGGATGATCGTCTTTTGACCACCGGATTAAGCCTCCCGAATAGTTTGTGCCATTTTGATCAGGATCGAGTCCACACGTCACACCGGCAAAGACATGACTGTCTGTAACGAGAAGGCTGATAACATCCGAAGCCACGCTCGAATTCACGGGGCGTTTTCCTCCGGTTTCATTATAAGCTCCCGTAATAACCTCGTCCACAGCCGCAATAAAATTTTTTGCTGTTGGCGAATAGCGCCTGCCATTGCTATCGGTATTTAATGTGACGCGAAAAACGCCGCCAGCAGGAAAATGGCGGGCCAGATAAAAGATATCGTCGTCTTCCGGGTCAAAGATCAACCGTGCATAATTGTGATGATGGTTGGGGTTGTCGGGAAAGATGGCTGTAGGGATTTTAGCATCGAGATCCGGATCAGTAATTTTTTTGAAAGCGCTGGTTACACTGCCATAGCCGTTCATCTTGCCATAATAAAGTCCCTTGCCGCGCAAGGCTACCAGCACGCCAATTTCGCGGCTGGCGGACGATCGGGACGTAAATTTGCCATAAGATTTTTTATCAAAGGAAAACGCTTGTATCTCACCATTCGGTAGGCCGTTGGTCATCGTCGCGGCGTCGTTGAAGCCTCCGCCGCGCAGTACCCAACTGTTTTCATCGCCGGCACCGGCTGCATTGTTCATGAACAAACCGCCTTTGCCAACATTCCCGCGCTGACGATTGAAAACACCGGCCGATGCCAAGACAATGTTGTGGTGGAACGGATGAAATGCGATGTGATAAACATGCTGCTGCGCCGCGCCAAACCAATCACTCTCGCTCTTGATGCGTGTTTGCTCCCAGCTCAGACCGTCATCTGTGCTGCGCATGACGCCGTTGTCCGTGTTGCCAATAAGAAGCACTCTGTTTTTGGCATAATCCGGGTGAAACGCTGGCATACTGCCATTAAAGAACACTGCGTCCATGCCACGATTGGCGAAGCGATCCGGCCCGGAGGCGGTTTTCGTGGTGAACAACTGCTTGAATGGTCGCGGATCGCTAAATCCTCCTGGGGCGGGCGTTCCGCTAGAGCTGCCGTTACCCGGCGCTTTGACCGGCCCGTATCCCCAACAGCCATACACCGTGGGATACTGAAAATCTGAACTAGGATTGAAGTCCAGACTGCCGAATTTCAAAGTCGTATTACCGCCGAGGAGTTCACGGTAGCCATTGTCATTCTGTTCTCCGGGAGGCGCGACCGGAGAAACGATGCGCGAGAATTTATTCATGCCTTCTCGAATCGCGCGCACATCGATTTCTAGGCCAAAGGGTTTGCCGACATAGACCTGATAATTCGTGCGTTTGCTTTGCGGCGTGACAGCCAAACGGCCGAAGTAATTGCCCTGTGTTGTTGCTTGCCAAGTGGGCTGATAAGTGGGATTCGCCAGATCATTCAGGGTAAACGTGCAACGGTAAGGTCCGCCCCCGGGGTTGTTAGAAACGCCGCTGGGTTGTCCAAACGTCAGGCGATTGGCATACGCCAGAACAGGCACCATATTTGAAATCGGTACGTGGCCGGCTTCATCAGTCAAAAGTACCAAACTCAAAATGTTTTTCAACGGCTCGAAACTTTGATCCTGAACTTTGGCAATATTGCGCCAGGAGATAGTCGCGCTGCCAAAAACATCGTTGCTATAATAGATGCCGCCATAATAAGTATGCTCCATTTGCCCGTCACTGCGTTTTTTCCGCTCGGTGCGGCCGGCGGATACGAAAACATGAATGATATCATCTCCGCCTTCAACGCTTTCGGTAAGATAATCTATGTCATAAACAACCAGCTCGGCATGATCTGCGACAGGGGTCGGAATTGGCACTGGCGTCCAGGTCTCGCCGCCATCACTCGAGCGCAGCAAAGTGCTCAAGCCCAATAAAGTCGAGGTAACGTTATCAACTTCCTTTGGGGTGGAAGGATCTTCGCGAGCGTCGCCAAGACCCGCCAGAAGGCGATTGTGGTCGAGAGGATACTCTCGTATGATCCCCACCCAAGGATAGCAGCCGTCGCCGTCTGACATTCCTGATACCGCCGGTATCACTGCTCTTTGCCAGAAGCTGCCGTCAGACGGGCCGTAATAGATGCCTTCTTTGCTTCCCACAATGAGCCGCGTGTTGTTGAGATCGAAAGCTATGGTTGTGACATAGCGTGTCAGCAACTCGGAATTCTGAGCCATATTCCAAAGTGGCGTCCACGAATCGCCTGCATCAAGCGAGCGATAAAGGCCTGAAACATCGGTTGCCAGATAAAGACCCTGAAGCGGGTTCTGTGCACTGTTTGGATCAAATGGCCCGAAGCGAATTTCCAGGCAAAAACCGCCGCCGCCGAGGGATTGATTCTGCCAGGTGAAATTGCTCTGGCCGGTTGCGCGCTCGCCTAACGCCAGATACACAAATCCCATTACGAAAAATCTAAACGCCCGCGACATGATGACACTCCTTTCCCGAAATCTAAGGTGAAATCATCCGGCGCCAAGAACCCTGCCCATGAAGAATGCCGTGTTTTGAAACTGTGAATTGACCAAGGGGAAGCTTGATGTGCTGGTTGTCGATATGTTTACCCCAACAGGAAAATATGATTATTGCGGCAGACTGCAAGAAAAACTCTGCGTTACTTGTATAAACCCTTTATTCTCCTGAAAAATGGCTTGACTCTTTGGGGCGGATTTCCTATTATTGCCGTCTGTTGTGTAAAAAGTCGTCATTTTTACCTTACCAAACCCGAAGTTCAAAGCGAGGTCACATTGAAGACGTATATGCCCGGAAAGGGCGAGATCACGCGAAAATGGTACGTCGTTGACGCCAAAGACAAAGTGCTGGGGCGGCTCGCCAGCCAGATCGCACACATTCTGCGCGGCAAACACAAGCCGCAATTTGCGCCGCACGCCGACGTCGGCGACTTCGTCGTCGTCATCAATGCCGATAAAGTGATGCTCACCGGCAAGAAAGCGGGATGGAAAACCTACACGCATTTCACCGGATATCCCGGCGGTTTGCGCAAGGAATTGTTTGTGGATATGCTGAAACGCAAACCCGAGTTGGTGATCGAGCGCGCGGTCAAAGGCATGCTGCCGCACAACACGCTGGGCCACCAGCAACTGCTTAAAATGAAAGTTTATGCCGGCGACCAGCATCCCCATGCTGCCCAAAAACCCGAGCCGTTGGAACTTAAATAGTTTACACCACCGCCCGGGCGGTCTGTAATGAAAAATTAAACTGTTGATGAGCTTGTGCGCGTTCCATGACTTACCGCCCGGGCGGTTTCGTCATCTGCGCATTCAGAACCGAGGATTTCATGAAGACTGTAGCATTTGTCACCGTGGGACGGCGCAAACACTCGCAAGCGCGCGTGCGCATGTCGCCCGGCGAAGGAAAAGTCGTCGTCAATCAAAAGCCGCTGCTGGATTATTTCAAGCGCGAAACGCTGAAGATGATCATCGAGCAGCCATTGCACGCGACGGAAACGTTCGGCAAATACGACATCGTAGCGAACGTTGACGGCGGCGGGCTGACCGGCCAGGCCGGCGCCTTGCGCATGGGCATTGCCCGCGCGTTGTTGCAAGCCGGCGAGTATCGCAAGACGCTCAAGGTTGCGGGTTTTCTCACGCGTGATTCCCGCATGAAAGAGCGCAAGAAATACGGCCAAAAAGGCGCGCGCAAGCGTTTCCAATTCTCCAAGCGTTAATTGTTGGCATGCCGCTGTTCGGCGCAAGGCCATGCTGCGGCGAGCCTTGCTAAAATTGGCTGTTCTTTTTTACTTTCATATCAATCACTCACACCCGCGCTGAGACTCAAGGGTTTCCATCGTGGAAAAGACGAGTCTGATGCCGGCCGGGTGGCGGACTCATCTCTTTGAGACATTTGAGACAAATGGCGTCGAAGAGATGGGATTTGTTCAACGCTTCGGCTTGAACAAATAACAACCCTAACAGAAGGAGTTCCATCAAATGAGCGTTACGCTGCAAGATCTGCTGGTCGCGGGCACGCATTTCGGCCACCTCACCCGCCGTTGGAATCCCAAAATGAAGAAGTACATCTTCATGGAACGCAACGGCATCCACATCATTGATTTAAAAAAGAGCCTGGAAGCTTTGCAGCACGCCACGCAAGCGCTGGGGCAAATTGTGCGCAGCGGCGACCGGATTCTGTTCGTCGGCACCAAGAAACAGGCGAAAGACATCATTAAAGACGCGGCCGAGCGCTGCAACATGTTCTACGTAACCGAGCGCTGGCTGGGCGGCATGCTGACCAACTTTAGCACCATCAAAAAAAGCATCAAGCGTCTAAAAAATATCGAAAAAATGAGCAGCGACGGCACCTACGATAAAATAACCAAAAAAGAAATTCTATCGTTGGAACGCGAACGCGACAAGCTCGAAAAGGTATTGGGCGGTATTCGCGATATGACGCGCCTGCCGGGCGCCCTGTTTGTGGTCGATGTGCGCAAGGAAGCCATTGCCGTAGCTGAAGCCAACAAGCTCGGCATTCCGGTGGCGGCGATCGTGGACACCAATTGTGACCCCACCCCAATTGCCTACCCGATTCCCGGCAACGATGATGCCTTCAAATCCATCAGCCTGATTACCCGCGCTGTTTCCGAGGCGATACTGGAATCCCAAAGCGGCCTGCAAAAAGAATTGATTGCCGCTGAAGAAGACAGCGACGAGGAAGAATTCAAAAAGCGCATGGATGAGCGCGAATTCGCCGAGGAGGAAGAGGGCGTCGAAGCTTGAGGGACGCGCTCGGGCTGAGCAGGTTTGTAAAATTTTTGACAGTTTGAAGATATATTGGTTTAGATTTTATATGGAGGTTTTTAATATGGCGGTATCTCCTGAAGCCGTGAAGCAACTGCGTGAGCAAACCGGCGCCGGCATTATGGATTGCAAAAATGCGTTGGCGGAAACCGGCGGCGATGTCACCAAAGCCATTGAATGGCTGCGCAAAAAGGGCGCAGCAACGGCCATAAAAAAGATGGGCCGTGCAACTAATGAGGGTATGATTGAATCCTACATTCACCCGGGCAGCCGTTTGGGCGTGATAGTCGAAGTGAATTGCGAAACGGATTTCGTCGCAAAAACCGACGCTTTCAAGGTGTTGGCGCGCGACATTGCCATGCAAATCGCGGCATCCAATCCCAAGGTGGTGGCGCGGGAACACATGCCCGCCGAGGTGATTGAGAAGGAGATGGAAATCTATCGCTCGCAAGCGGCCAATGAAAACAAACCGGCCAATGTCGCCGATCGCATCGCGCAGGGCAAGCTTGAAAAGTTTTATCAGGACAATGTTCTGCTCGAACAAAGTTTCATCAAGGATCCCAATCGCACGATCAGCCAGGTGATAGCCGAAGTTATCGCCAAACTTGGTGAAAACATCACTGTTCGCCGCTTTGTGCGCTTCCAACTTGGCGAATAAGCGTTTTGATAAAGCAAGGCTCGGCCGCAACAGCAGCCGAGCCTTTGTGTTCTAAAACCGATATGATCAGGAGAAGTTGCGCGACCGGCATTTATGTCTACCGTCACGAAAGAACGCCCGGCATTCAAACGCGTTTTGTTGAAGCTCAGCGGCGAAGCGTTGATGGGGGCGCAGGGTTATGGCATTGATCTGCAAGTGATCGAAGCCATTGCTCAAGAAATCGAGTCCGTCAGGGCGCTGGGCGTGGAGATCGCAATTGTGGTGGGCGGCGGTAATATTTTTCGTGGACTCTCAAAAAGCGCTGCCGACATGGACCGCGTGCAGGCGGACAACATGGGCATGCTGGCGACCATCATCAACGGCCTGGCGCTGCAAGACTTTCTTGAACGGCGCGGCGTGTTCACGCGCGTGCAAACTGCCATTCGCATGGATCAAATCGCCGAGCCGTTTATTCGCCGGCGCGCCATTCGCCATCTCGAAAAAGGGCGCGTCGTGATCTTCGCCGCCGGCACCGGCAACCCCTATTTCACCACGGATACGGCAGCTTCTCTGCGCGCCATCGAAATTCAAGCAGATGCCATTCTCAAAGGCACTAAAGTCGACGGCGTTTACGACTCCGACCCGGTCACCAATCTCCACGCCAAAAAATTTGATCACCTCACACACCTCGAAGTCGTCAAACGCGGTTTGCGAGTGATGGACATTACGGCGGTGACGCTTTGCATGGACAATCATCTGCCGATCATCGTTTTCAACCTCACGCAGCCGGGCAATCTCAAGCGCGTCATTTTAGGCGAAAACATTGGAACAACCGTTTCTCGTGCGGGCGTTTCTTCGCAAACTAACCCCTCACATCAGTCGTGAACTTATCTTGGTTCGAAAGGATAGGTGACGATTATGTCGCATAAGATCATTAAAGATGCGGAAGCGCGCATGGCGAAAGCTGTGGAAAGCACGCGCGCCGAACTCAGCAAAATTCGTACGGGCAAGGCCTCGCCGGCGCTGTTGGATAGTGTGCGGGTAACATACTATGGTTCCGCGGTTCCGCTTAGCAAAGTTGCCAATATCAACACGCCGGAGCCGCGCATGATTACCATCCAGCCGTGGGAAAAGAATCTCATCGGCGAAATCGAGAAGGCGATTCAGAAAGCTGATCTCGGCCTCAATCCGCAGAACGATGGCAATCTCATCCGCGTGCCGATTCCTCCCCTGAATGAAGAACGCCGACAGGATTTGATTCGCCTGTGCCGTAAGCTGGCGGAAGAGGGCCGCGTGGCGGTGCGCAATGTGCGGCGCGACGCCATCGAGCATCTCAAGAAGGAAAAGAAGGACGGCACGATTTCGGAGGACGACGAGAAAAAGCTCGAGAAAGAAGCGCAAAAATTGACGGATGCCCACGCGGCCAAGATCGACGACATCCTCAAGAAAAAAGAGGCCGAAGTGATGGAAGTTTAGCGCGATATGCAATCGCGCTTGCCCGGCTCGACGCGGCAAAACGATATATTTTTTGCAGGCCTGTTTTAGATATTTTAAAACAGGCTTTTTGTTTTTGAAATTGGCGATTAGCTACCGAACATTTTTTAAGAACAGATTTTTGGGGCCACGGATTCACACTGATCTACACGGCATTCAGATGTTTTTGAGAGAAGCTCGCTAAAAGGATTCGTGAAAATCGTGTTCAACTGTGGCTAAAGAAAAGCCTCCAATAGCGAAATTGGCGAACACTTGGCGCTTCATCATTCTCGTCAGCGGTAAACACCTCTCCGCGCAAATAAAATTCGAGTTAAAAATGCGCATGTGTGCGGCTTGAATAAGCGCAAATCTTGTTCACCAAAGTTCCATACGACTTTCAGATTTCGGACTCCCGCCACGCAACAAATCAGCCATCGCAAGGCCTGGCTTTTGCATGAGAATAGTACACAACCTAATTTTTAAAGAATTAAAAAAGACCTACAGTCTCATTGCGAGACACTCTTTTCAGCCTGGAACATTTTTGCGACAAACCGGCTGAGAATACAGGATGTTCAGTTCCTCCAGGATGGTTTCGGAGTAGAACATTCAATTGTAAGGGAGGAGCCAATGCAACCCGCTACGTTGCGCCCTGGTCTCACTCGTACTGCTTCGTTTTCTATTTTTCTCTTCACGCTGCACTTCCTTTTGCTGGCCTCACCCCAATTCTTGCTTGCCAGACAAGAGCCGCATGCAGCGCCGGCCGCGGTTAATGCCGAATGCAACCCCAACGATTGCGCGGAAGAAGCCGTGTTTCCTGTGCCGCAAGGCGGTGAACGCGGCGAGCCGATTCTTGCCAAACCCGGAGAAATCGTGTGCGTAGACATTCGCATCGAGCAAAATCCATTTGTGGCGTTGTCCTACGGCTACACCGTGCAATTTGACCCCACCCGCCTGACTTTGCTGAGCACGCAACGCGGACCGCTGGTGCAGAATTTCATAGCGGCAGATTGCAGCCAGCCGCAACCCGGCTTGCTTTCCTGCTTCGGATTCAACACTGTGGGCATTCCTGCCAACAGCTCCGGCGTGCTCGCGACGCTTTGCTTTATGTCGCTTTGCCCGCCCGGCACCACTTCGGACACCACGATCGTCACAATCACAAACCTACAAGATGACTTTGCGGGCATGGCGGGTTGCTGCAATTTTGTGATTTGCTCGAACACGCAACCGGGCGCATGCGACGGTCCGGCAATCGGTTTTGCCGCGCCGGGCGCGGAATTTAACGCGCCGATCTTCACCAAATCCGACGAGCTGGTTGAAGTCGAAGTTCGCATCAAAGACTTGACCCCGGCGGTTGATGCTTTCGGTTTCAATGTCAATTACGACTCCGCCCGCTTATCTTTTGTGCGCGCCGAACGCGGCAACTTGATCTCCACCTTCTTCGCCGCAGAATGCCGCTTGAATGCTGCGGGCACACTGATTTGTACGGGGAGCAACAATGTCGCCATTCCGCCGCGGCAAAATGGCGTGCTGTTTCGCTTATTTTTTAACGCCGCCGGCGCCATCGGCGACAGCAGCGCGCTGAACATCGAGGCGTTGCGCGAAGATCTCAGCGGCATTAGCGCCTGCAAAAATCACGTGATTTACGAAGGCTGTGATTTGCTGGATTGTTCCGGGGCGTCGTTGTATCTTGCGCCAAGCGGCGGCAAGCTCGGCGATATTCTCAGCGAGCAGCGCGGCGACACACTGATGGTTGACGTGCGCGTACAACAAAATCCCCGCGCCATTTCCGCTTTCGGCCACCGCTTGCAATACAACCCGAACCATCTCAAATTCGTTGACGCGACCTCCGGCAATCTCACGACCTCGTTCGTGGCAGCCACAGCGCGGGAATTGCAGCCGGGCACATTGGTCTGCGCCGGTTTTGGCGCCAGCGCGGTTCCCGCCAACAGCCAGGGCGCATTGCTGAAGCTGCGCTTCGCGGTCACGGCCAACGCCGGGGATTCGAGCGCCCTCAAAATCACAGATTTGGTTGACGATCTGGAGGGTCTGAATGTTTGTTGCAGCTATTTTATCGGCGCGCCCTGCGATCACGATGGTGATGTCAACAGCGATAAAAAACTCACCGCCGGAGACGCCTTTTGCGCGTTTGAGACATTCCTCAACGGCGGCATTCTCGCGCCGAGCTGCGATCTGCCGGAATTCCAATGCGAGTTGCTGGCCGCAGATGCCAACTGCGATAACACCATCACCGCGCGCGATGCGCTGGCGATTTTCTCGCGCGGCTTGCAAGCATTGCCGCCGGCAGAATGCTTTGCGCGCGGGTCGTTTGGAAAATTTGCCTCAGCGCCGCAGATACGCATTGTGCGAGGCGAAAATGCCGGCGATATGCTGCGCCTGCGCGTCGAGGTTGCTGCCGCGCAAGCACTTGAAGCTTTTGGCATGTTGTTGCAATATCCCGTGCAAGGCTTGCAGTTTGCGGGCGTTGAGCGCAGCACGGCAACGCAAAATTGGATTGCTCTGAATGGCAGTCAATATTTGCCGGGCATGGTTGTGATCGGCGGTTTTCATGTCGAAGCGCTCACCTCGGAGGCCCCGCTGGTGATGTTTGACGTTCTGTTCCGCCACACCGGCGCAAACATTGACAACAACACGTTCGGGGTTTCTCATTTCACCGATGATTTTAATGGCGCACACGTGACGTTTGCGCTCGATGAAACCGCAGCCGCTGCGGCGCCGCGCCAATTCCGGCTGTATCAAAACTATCCCAATCCGATATCCGTCCAAAATCTTGTGAGCGGCACAGTGATCCGCTACGATTTGCCCGATCGTCTCGGCCAAACCGCGGCCGTGGAGTTGATCATTTATAATTTGCAGGGCCAGACCGTCCGCCGGTTGTTCTCTGGAACACAAATACCGGGAACACACAAACTCATTTGGGATGGCCGCGATGATGCCGGCGTGCAAGTGCCAACCGGAACGTATCAGTATCGCTTGAAAGCCGGTGAATACGTGGAAAGCAAACGAGTCGTGGTGGTGAAATAGGTTTGTAAAGATCAGATTGATTTTTGGGCAATTTGAAAGCCGGGATCTTCGAACAGCATTGTGAATCCCGCCCACAGAAGTTGAAATCCCACCAAAAGATCTTCGCTTTTGGTGGGATTTTATTTTCGCGGGCAAAGCGCTTTCAGAGTTTTACTCAACCAATGAGACAACAATTGCATATCTGCTTGAAACTCCCGGATTCAAGCATCAGCATCACCGCCCCGGACGGCAATGAAATACGCTTTCATCTGCCGCTGTCGCGCTGAACAATATCGAGACTGCCAACCGCTCCGGCACGACAAGCTCAGCGCCTGCCAATCCGCAGAAATCGTCTCGACATCTTGAAAATTACGACGGCCAAGATTTTTCACCTCGGAACAATCTCCCAGCTCTTCCGGTTTAACGAAAGGTTAAAAAAACCGGGCGCGGCCGATGTTCTACAAGACAACTTTGAATGCCGGCGCTTAGCTAATCCTCTCGGTTAAGACGCGGCCAAGTCCAGTCTGAGCATGTTTGCATTTGAATGGCGCTACTTTTTAGGCAAACGGTAGTTCCGGCATCGGCAATATTTTCAGGCAGTTGTTATTATATTTTTGCTTGCTTCTCAACGGCGGGCATGCTACTTTTCCCGCGCTTTAAAATATTTGACTGACCAAGATGGAGGTATCTATCGAACGCTTTGCTACAGAACATCAAACAGTGAGTTAGAGATTATCCCATCATGACGTTTTACTATCGCATTGGACGAAGGGCCACGCCACAGCTTTGCACGTGCTTCTTGGTCTTTTTTTGTTTCTGTCTGCCGCCGGGCCGCTTATGGGGGCAGGACACGACGGCTGCCGCCATCCGTTCCGGCTTGAACCTGCCGTTGCCCGCCGTCCGAACGTATGATCCCCGCGTTTCTCCCTTTGATGAACCCGGCGCTACGGGATTGACCCGCTTGTACGGCGGCAGTTTTGGACAGCGCTGGCGTCCCTCCTCGTTGCAGCGCAAAGTCGCCGTTGATTCCACCGGTCAATATATCACCATTCGCGAAGAGCTGTTTGAACAGCCGATTCGCGCGCCCTACAAAGCTCCCATTCAGCTTTATTACGCCGAGCGGCTGCGCAACAATGAGTTGAAACTCTGGCAAAATGCCCTGGCCAAAAGCCTGGCGCCCGGGGCGGAAACGCGCGCGGGCCGCGGCGGCCTGGATGTGGACATTCCAGTGCCGATCAAGAGCAAGGCGTTTGCGCAAATTTTCGGCGGCAGCAGTGTGGGCTTAAACGTCCAGGGCGATATTCAAATCGACGGCGGTTTTCGCAAGGAAGACCGCACCGAACAGCGCACCGCGTTCAACTACGGCTCGAACACGAATTTCAAGATGACGCAAAAACAGCGCTTCACGGTCACGGGCCGCATCGGTGAAAAGGTAACGGTGAACGTCGATCAGGACAGCGAGCGTGCCTTCGATTTTGAAAACAACATCAAATTAAATTACACCGGCTTTGAAGACGATATTCTCAAAAAAGTGGAAGCCGGCAACATTGCGCTTTCGTTGCCGGGCACGCGCTATGTCACCTTTGGCGGCGGCAACGCCGGCTTGTTCGGCCTCAAGTCTGAAATGCAGCTCGGCAATCTCTTTATCACGGCGATCGCGAGCCAGGAGAAAGGCGAAAGCAAGAAGCTCAGCGCAAGCGGCGGCGCTCAGGCAAAAGATTACAGCGTGCGCGACTTGAATTATGTGCGCGATACGTATTTCTTCCTGCACCGCGAGTATCGCGAAAACTTCCGCTACTACTCGGAAAAATGGCGGCACCTGGCGGTTCCGACCGGCCGGCAAATCAGGCGGCTGGAGGTGTATGTTACCGGCCGCCTTGACGATCCCAAAAATATTCCGGGCGATGCTTATCGCGAGGCGCTTTTGGATGCCGATGGCAATGTCCTTGCGCTGGATGAACGGGAAAGAGTTTCAGGCAGTTTCCGCAAGCTGGTTCCAGAGCTGGATTATCGCTATGAGCCGTCGCTGGGCTATATTCGCTTGACGCAGCGCGCACAAGACGGGGAGGCGCTTGCCGTGGCCTATGAGACGAACGACGGCGAAATCCATGGCGACATCAACTTTGTCACCGGCAGGCCATTTCGCCTGAAGCTGTTGCGTGAGCGCACCACCTTGCCCGCGCCCCGCGATTTAGATGACACCTGGCATCTGGAGTGGAAGAATGTCTACGATCTGGGCAGCCGCAACATTCCGGAAGAGGGTTTGGACATCCGCGTATATTATCAACCCGGCTCGGCCGGCACTCCGGAAGAAACGCTGATTTTGCCGGGCGGCGGCCAGATTTCGTATCTCAATATTTTCGGGTTGGACGAAACCAATGTCAACGGCGAGCGCCGGCCGGACAACCAAATCGATCTTGACGGATTCGTGGTCAATCGCGGCGCCGGCGAATTGACCTTCCCCTTTTTGCGGCCGTTTGACGCACGGGATTCGGTGTTTGTGTTTGATCAGGCTTCGCAGTCATTCCAGGTTTTCAAGAATCCCCTGCCGCTCGACAAGCAAGTCACGGCCATGTACGATACCGCGTCTTACAGCGAGCAGCAGCGCCTGTCCAAATTTATTATTGAGGTCAAATCTCAAAACAAAACTTCCACGTACCAACTCGGCTTTAACGTCATTGAAGGCTCCGAAGAGGTGTCGTTGCGCGGCAACCGCTTGGTGCGCGACACGGATTATGTCATCGATTATTTCTCCGGCACACTCACCGTCACCAATCCCGAAGCAAATAAGCCCGACGCACAGCTTGAAATCACCTATCAGAACAACCAGCTTTTTCAACTCGAAAAGAAATCCATTCTCGGCTCGCGCGCGGAATTCCGCATCAATAAAGATTCGTTCATTGGCGGCACGCTGCTGTATTTAAGCGAGCGCTCGCTGGAGCAGCGTGTGCGCTTGAGCGGCGGTGAAGACCGCGGCCCCATGAAAAATTTAGTGTGGGATTTCAATGCGCGTTTGCAGTTCCAGCCCAATTTTCTCAGCCGCGCGCTTGACGCTTTGCCCATGATTGCGACGCAGCAAGCCAGCACTCTCAATCTCGAAGGCGAAATCGCGCAGATCATTCCCAATCCCAATGCGCTAAATAACCGGGAAACCGGCGATCCCAACGGCGTGGCATATGTGGACGATTTCGAGGGTACGAAACGCACGACGCCGCTGGGCGTGTCGCGCCGCGCCTGGGTGCAATCTTCGATTCCGGTGGAAATTTTGAACGACGACCTGGCCGTGCTCTATGACGATCCCGGAGGGGACTTTCTCACCCGGTCGCGGCGCAAAGCGCTGGCGCGGCGCGGCGATTTCATTTGGTGGAATCCAATTCAAGGCATTCCAGTTACTGAAATCTATACCACACGGCAGACGAATGCCGGTTTGGGCGGTGCGCCGCAAAATCTGCCGGTTTTGGTTTTTGATTTCATTCCGCAGCCGGCCCGAACGCTGCAGGGCACGCCGGTGTCTGAACCGGAAAAATCTTGGGCGGGCATTTTGCGCGCATTGTCGCCGGGTTATTTCGATCAAACCGAATCAAAATTTCTGGAAGTCTGGATCAATGGCGACACCGGACGCGTGCACATCGATCTTGGTTTGATTTCGGAGGACGCCATTCCCAACGATTCGCTCAACTCCGAAGATCTGGTGCGCAATCGCTTCTTCAACAACGTTCTCGATGACGGCGAAGACGTGGGGCTCGACATGATGGTGGGCGCCGATCCCAACGACTTCTGGGATATCAACCGCAACGGTATTCAAGACTGGGGCGAGCCTTCCAGCAACGACGATTGGGTGTCCAACAAGATTTCGTTTGGCGGCGGTACGTTGAACGGCACGGAGAATAACGGCAAGGGCGGCAGCCTGAGCGACGAAGGCGGTTTGCGGCCCGACACCGAAGATTTGAACGCCAACGGCGCACTTGACCGTGACAACGCCTATCTGAGTTATTTGATCGACCTCAACAATCCCACCCAATCCAACAAATACATCGCCGGGCGCGGCCGGGAGGGCAGCGGCTGGACGCTGTATCGCATTCCGCTCACGGATGCCGCTGACACCGTAGGTGTGGCCACGCTGTCGCGCGTGGAATTCGCGCGCATTTGGATTGACGGTTTTAAGCAACCGGGCCGCCTGCAATTGGCAGAAATCAGCCTGGTCAGCAATGAATGGAAAGAGGTGGGCATCACGAAAGAACGCAATGCTTTCGGCGAGTTCAACAAAGAAAAAGATGAGCGCTTCGATGTAACCATCATCAATACGGAAGAAAACCCCTCGTACCCGTTTCCGCCCGGCGTCAAACGCGAACAAAATCTCATTCAAAAAATCGAGGAGAAAGAACAATCCCAGGTTTTTCGCGTGCGCAAAGCCGTGCCGCCCGGAGGCGTGACTCCTGCCGGTTTGATTCCGGGCGAGACTGCGGTGGCGCAAAAATCGTTGCAATCGTTGAATTTTGTGCGCTATGACAGCTTGAAAATGTTCGTCTACGGCAGCCCCGGCGTCAAAGTCAATGCCGATACTTCGACGATTAAATTTTTCATCCGCTTTGGCGCGGACGAAAACCACTTTTACGAATTTCGGGAAGATGTTTTTCCCGATCCCGATTCCACCAGCGGCAACAATCCCAACCGTTGGGACCGGCGCAATGAGATGACGATCTATCTGCCGGCGCTGACTGACTTCAAACGCGTGCTGCAAGATTCTGCGTTGCTGGCGGAGGCGCTGCAATCAGGCGCGGTGAAGCAACTTCCCTCGGATATCACCCAGGTGGACAATTATTACAGCTTCGTTCCCAATCCGGCGAAACGGCAGGAATGGCGTGTGCGCGGCAATCCCTCACTCACCAACATCCGCCTGCTCACCGTCGGCATACAAAATGTCGGACAGCAGGAATTCACCGGAGAAATTTGGCTGGATGAGTTGCGCGTTTCCGGCGTGCAAAAGGAAAAGGGCATGGCCATGCGCGGGCGCATGGACCTGCGGCTGGCGGATCTCGGCGGCATCAATCTCGAAATCGAGGACGTGGATGCGGATTTCCACAATGTCTCGCAGCGCTTTGGCTCGGGCAACAATTCCCGGCGCTTGTCAGTAAATGGCAATTTTACGCTCGACAAGCTGCTGCCGCAAAGTCTCGGTCTGAATGTGCCGGTATCGGCGAGTTACTCCGAAAGCAAATCGAGTCCCAAATATATTCCGGGCAGTGACATTCTCTTGACGCCGGAACTGCTGCAAAAATTCAAGAACGACGACCTGGCGGCGATCGACGACAATACCAAGCAGCGCGGCGTCAACGTCTCAGTGAGCCGGCGCGGCCGCTCGAATAACTTTATCATTAAAAATACCATCGACAATTTGAGCGGCAGTTTTAGCTATAGCCAAAACAAAGCGACCAACAGCACAACGCGCATCTCCGAACGTACCGCCTATGCCGGCAACCTCGATTATCGGCTGGCGTTCGGACGCAACAACTACATCACGCCGTTTGCGTGGATCGGTAAAACGCCGCTGTTCGGCAAGCTCAGCACCACCAAGCTGTATTATTCGCCGCAACGTTTCGACGCCAAAATTCAGGCCAACAGCGCCGTCACGCTAAACCAGACGCGGCGCACGCTGAATGGCCGCGAGATCGCGCGCGGCGACAGCATTATCACGCAGAATTTCGGCGTCACCGAGGGCATTAGCGGTTCCTACAAGCTGTTCGAAAACCTGACCGCGGATTACGGCCTAACCTTCAACCATTTGGTCAAGCCGCGCGTGGCGCGCGGCCCGGATTCCGCTGAGACGGCGAATGCGACCATGAGCTTCATTGAAGGCCTGCGGCGGTTCAGTTGGGGCAAGCGTGAATTGTTGAGCACGGCTCAAACCTTTAATGTCAGCTATAATCCCAATTTGTTCAGCTGGATGACCACCGGCATGACGTACAGCGCCAACTACCGCTTGAATAACAGCCTACAACAACGGCTCGGGGCGCTGAGCACGACATTGAACCGCAGCGTTTCCCTCAATTCATCTTTGCGCTTCTCACAGCTTTTTCAATTTGCCAAACGCAAAGCCCCAACGCCAACCCCGGGCCGGCAGGAGCCGGGGCGCTCGCGCGCGCGACCGGGTGAAAAAACGCAACCTGGTACGCGTCCGAGTAAAGAAGATGAGTCGCCGCGAGCGCAGCCTCCCAGCGTGCCCGACGAGGAGCAGTCTCCAGGCGCGGCAGTCGATTCCACCGGAAAAAGCAAGGACGAGAAAAAACGCGATCGCCGCAGCCGTACGTTTCCCAATCCTGTGACCGCATTGTTGCGCTGGTTCGGCGATTTCAAGGATGTCTCGCTCACTTATCGCAAGAGCGAGAATGTCGCGCATAATGGCATGAACACACTATCGAGCGACAGCATTCGCATGGCCTATATGTTTGGATTCGTGCTCGACCCCGGCGTGCAGCAGGAAGCAGGTATAGCGTCGAGCTTCCGCAATTACAACAAGTCGGAAAATATTTCGGCCTCCAGCGGTTTTGCGCTGACCCGCAACATCAACATCACGATGAGTTTTGATTATTCGCGGCAAAAAACCGTGGCTTCGCAAGTGCGCACCACGGGCAGTTCCTCGCTCTCGTGGTTCAAGCTTGGCGATGCCAGCGGCTTGCCGTTTCCGAAATGGACATTGAATGTTTCGGGTTTGGAAAAACTTCCATTGTTCAGCCATGTGGCCAGCACGGTGAGCGCCAGTACCAATTTCAGCGGTGAAAAATCCTATAGCTGGCGGGATACGCCCGAGCGCGCCGGCATTACTGATGAAAAATTCGCATTCAGTTTTCAGCCCTTGTTGCGGCTCAACATCAATTGGAAAAACGGCATGACCTCCACCATTGCCTACAACATCAACAACGGCTATTCGCCGCAATACAATATCAGCAAGGCGCCGCCCTTGCCCGGCGAAGATCTGGTTGCTTATTACTTTCAAAGCGCCTCCTTCTCGGAAGGCGCGGATATCTCAGTCACGCACAGCTATTCTAAACGCTCGGGTTTCCGCCTGCCGTTTCCGTTCCTGAAAAATAAAGAACTGAAGAATTCGGTGGATTTGAACGTTACCTTCAACTACAAAACGAGTGAAACCAACTCGCAATTGGCGGACGCCAGCGGCGGCAAAACGGAAAAGATTTTGAACAGCAAAACCAAGCTTTGGTCGTTCCGGCCCGAGATGCGTTACTCCTTCAGCAATCGCGTGCAGGGCGGCGCGCATCTCGACATCGGCAGAAACGAAGACAACCGCAACGGCAAGGTGAGTTTCACCGAATTGGGCATCAACATCAACATCGCCATTCGCGGCAATTAAAAACCTTCGCACGTTTGCCGGCGGCCGCTGCCCGCTGATTGTGTTATCTCTCGCCTTTTTTCATCTCTCTGATTCGACCAGCAATTTTTCAAAGCCAAAATAAAAATCTGAAAGCTTGTCGCTCACGGAAATGAAATCCCAATGAAAATGTTTTGGCTTGTTTCTCCCTTGTTGCGATCCCACCATGCGGTTGTCAGCTGGTCCGGACGTTATCGCGTCTCTTCAAACCAAGGACAACCTCGCAACTTTAGGGAAAAGCCGAAAAGCCTGTTTCGCTCAAGCCATGTACTCGCAAACAGATGGTTAACCTCATGGATTACGCAGGGCAGGAGGTTTTCGGCCACACCGCCAGGTTAAATTAACCATGTCAGATTCACTGCTGAGAGGCAGAGTTCGCTGGGAATTTTAATAAATCTTACTCTGCGATCTCTGCCCCACTGCGGTGATTTTTCGAATGTGGTATCGTCGAGTTAAATCGCCGACGGCATGTTATGAAATGATACAAAAACGTGAGTGTGTGCAATACGAAAACATCGGATTCCATCCGTGCGCAAAACGCGCGATTGCCGGTAGGGTTGTAACTTCCTCGCGTCAATAGCAAACCAACGCTTCATCCTCCTGCACCGCAGAACTTTGCCCTACTTCTTCAATGTGACACTTTCCGGTCATGGCGACGCCGGCAACGTGTTTTTTGGTTCTTCTTAACAAATCATGGCGGGCAAAATTTTCGCAAGCAGACATTACTGGCCGCTCGGAGCAAGTCTCAGCCGCGAACAATGTATCAGGGAGAAACATTCAGGCAATGTTTTTCTCGCCTTGGACAGCACGGCATGTTATAAAAACCGGCATAACTCTTTGTTTAATTATGAAAACCTCGGCGTAAAATTTTTGTCTTGCAGGCATAACGTTTGCTAAAATGGAGCGCATTGCAATCATCTTGCGGAGGTTATCGGAGATAACTTCCGGCAAATCCACTGGCACTGTTCACGCAACTTTGAGACGCATCAGATGGACTCCAAAAAACTTTCCTACCTAATTCCGAGGATTGTGAGAGGTGGATACTCCCAAGGGGAACTTGTTGAGTTTATCAATCTCGTGCAGAAGATTTCTCTTAGTTATCTGAAGTATCAGGAAGTTATTGGCAAGCATATTCGATGGGAACGCCGCCGCAAAAGCGGCGAGTTGGATGATCTTGCCATCGACTGCGTTGCCGGTCTGTTCATGCGCAATGAGAACAACGAATTTGTGCAATTGCGCCGTTATTTCGGCCCCTATATCGACGCCCAGGCCGATCCCAATGATGTCGAGCTGCTCATCATGCTGCGCCGGCTGGTGATCAAAAAAACCAAGCAGGAATTGTCGCGCATTTTCAAGGAGCGCGATCCCGAAGGCGCAAAGATCATCCGCAACATTCGCGTTGCCGTGAAAAATGCCAGCGACTTGGGCACGTTTCGCGAGATGGGCCGCGAGTATATTTTTGTGAAAAAAGCGCGCAGCGCCCGGCATGCCGCTTCGGCAACTTCCATCACAACGCTTGATACACATCCAGAACCGGTTGCCAGCCCGGCGGAGTTCACCAAAGAAGATTTGAATTATCTGCGCAAAGCCAAGCCCAGCATTCCGGAGAAATCGTTGAAGAATCATTACCTCGAATTGTATACGCCGAAAGATCACGTCTCCACTACCATTCGCAAAATGCTTTCCGTCGTCACCATTGACGAGCGCTATCAAAATTATTTGCCCACAGACGTGGTCGCGCGCCTCATTCGCCATACCAATCTTGAAGTCGTCCGCAACCGTCTCATCGCGCAAATCGAGGACATTTCGCCGTTGGACTATGTGCGGCTGAAGGAAATTGAACAAGCCAAACAAAAGGTGCTACAACGGGTTCGCGTTAAGATACAGAATCAATATGTCGCCAGCGGGAAGATTCCCGAGGAAAAGGGCGACGTTTATTATCGCACGCTCGCGGATGTGCTGGAAGACATTACGCACAGCAAGAAAATCGAATCGTATTTTCGCCATCTGCGCAAATACATGCCGGATTTGACACAACGCCGGTATCGTCAGGAAGAGCGCACGATCTTTGAATATTTAGGCAAGTTGACCAAAAAATGGTTTCGCGAATATCTCAAGGAATTGCTGTAACTCTATAATTTTCAGGGCGGGATTTCGCGGGTATTTTTTGGGTAAAAGTTGGCAACGGTTTTTCCGTGAAATAGGGTCTTTGTCAGTATATTGAGAGTACAAATTTGAAAGATCAGCGTTCGTGGATGAGACAGTCTGACCCAGGAACAGGAAAACGCTGATGACAAGACCCTAACCACCCTTTTCTTGCGTTAGGACGATAACTGCAGGAAAGGGCGAATCTTCACGATGAAAACATGAAGAAAAACTATCATCGCCAGTGGAACAGGATCCCCCGGCCGTTCGGGGTGATCAGGGAAGAGTGCTTAGATGTAGAGTCGCTGGAATTCGTACTCTTGAACGTCTCCCACAACCGCTCGTTGTACGAGAGCTTTGCCGGGCATTTTGTAACATGCGAGCACTGCCAGCGCCGAATCCGGGCGTTGCAAACGTTTTATGGCATTTTGGAAGCTGAGTTACGACGTCCGGCTTCCCCAAAGCTCGTGCAAATGGCTCGTAAACTGGCAGCGCCGGTTGAATAAATTGTGAAGATCCAGGGCCTGCCGCGTCACGTTGCAGGCCCGTGCTTCTCCATTTGGTGGGTTATGAAGATGGCGGCGTTTTCCGCTGTCGAATCTTTTCATTTCCCCCTGCCGAATTCATGAGCCTGCGTCAGCCGACGCGGCGCCATCCCATTCCTGTGTCCACACCTTAATTCTTGCCGCCAGAAAAAGCCTTGACCGGCGCGATGAATTCCAGTATATTCGTCTGCATAAAAATCATTGTCAGTGATGATTTAATCGGCGGTGCCCAAACACTTTGCACCTCTTTACAAATCGCCTTTCGGCAACGGCGGTCGAAAGATAAATTTCAACAGCTTGGCGGACTTCTTTGAGCAAATTCGGTTTGCCGCAAATCATGCTGATCACGGCAGGCGCAGAGGGGTAGGAGAATTCGCCAAACGCGAACTTGCGGTAGGCTGCAAATGGACAATCCAACCATTTTGGTCGCAGACGGCGATCCCAAAAATCTTCAAATCTTGCGCGAGAATCTTGAAACCGCCGGTTTCGAGGTTATTGTTGCCGCGGACGGCATGCAAGCCTGGCAAAAAATCTCTTCTAGCGTGCCGGATCTCATTCTCTCTGAAGTCAATCTTCCCAAACTCGACGGCTTTCAGCTGCTGGAAAAGTTGAAGGCCGACCCCGTCACCTCTTCCATCCCGTTGATGTTCCTGACCAATCGCCGGGAGTTGCAGGATCGCGTGCGCAGTTTGCGCGGCGGCGTGAAAGATTACATGATCAAGCCGCTGCACATCAAAGAAGTATTGGCGCGCATTCGCATGATCTTGCGCCGCATGGAACGCATCAAAGAAGATGATGCGGAAACCGCCAAGAAATTGGTGGGCCGCCTGGAAGAGTTCAGCCCGGTGGATTTGATCGAGAGCTTCGGCGTGGAGCGCAAAACCGGCGTGCTGACGCTGCACAATGAAAATAACCGCAACGGTGAAATTTATTTTCGTGACGGCGCGGTGGTGAATGCCTCACTCGGCAATCTCAAGGCCGAAAAAGCGGTTTACCAAATGCTGCCCTGGAAGAACGGGCATTTCACCATGATCTTCAAGGAAATCAACGTGCCGGACGAAATCTCCGTCAGCAACCTTGGCCTGTTGTTGCAGGGCTTCAAACGCATGGAAGAACGCGAGCGCCTCTTCAAGCTGCTGCCCTCGCCTGAAACTACCTTTGTCATTACCGATACCTTCCGCAGTGTTCTGCAAAAGCGCGAGCTGACCACCGAAGTCTCGCGGTTCGTGAGCCTGATTGACGGCCGCCGCGATCTTCTGCAAATCATCGACGAAAGCACGTACGACGATATCAAAACGCTCGAACGCCTGGTCAAACTTTACCAGCAAGGGTTTATCAAACCGTCGAAAAACATTATCACTTCGGAAGATGACGAGCGTGATTTGTCCTCGACTCTGGCCGAGCCTAAAATTCTGGAAAAAATCTCGGCCGAGATAGCGCCGGCGTCGCAACCACCGGTAAATTTTAAAGTGACTGCGGTGCGCAGCGAAAAAACTGCAACGCCCGCGCCCACCTCTCGTGAGCGCATGGAGAAAACGAGTGAAGCCGTTTCTCTCCGGCAGACTGATGCAAAGGAGCAGTCTGCAATCCCGCCAACCCCGCCCAAATCCGAGCCGCCGCCGGAAGCAGAACCGCCTCAGGCTCTCGAAGCATCGCAAGAAATATCGATCATCGATAGCAGCGAAACGCAAAATTTCAAATTCCCGGAAACGGCGACGATGCGTCCGTTGGAAGAAGTCGATCTGACCGACGATTCCGAGCTGTCAACATTGCCGAGTTTCTGGCACGAACACGCCGATGAAATTTGGGGAACGCCGCAAGGCGGCAACGGCGCCGACGGTCCGAAGATTGAGTTGCGCGAAGAAGCGACGGAAGACGAGGAGACCACTGATCGCGGCGATGATTTTGCGCCTTCTGCGGAGCCGCTGCGAACTGAACCGATTGCCGGGGACGCGAACGAAACCGAGCCGGCATTGCAGCCGATCGACTTGCAAGATTTTATGTCGCGTCCGGTGCAAATGCCGAGCTTTCTGCAAGATGAGTTGCCGCATGCTTCACATGACGAGATATCAGCCTCTCCGGAGGAGGTTGCGCCGCCGGAATTCGAGCCTTCACCTGTTTCCCTCGAAAACATTGCCGCATTTTTTGAAAATCCCGAGGAACCGATTGAGAGTATTCCTGCCGCCGATCGGCGGGAACCGCTGGAACAACCCGCAGCAATCAACGGCCAAATTGAATCCAGTAAACGCGAAGCCGTCAAACCCGCGGTTCCGCCGCAAACGCCCGCGCCCGCAGAGCCAGACAAACAAGAGCAGGATGATCAGATCGCTTTTGCTTTACAACGCTTGCTGCAACAACGCAAACCCGCGCGTCCCAAGCTGGTGGTAATCGGGCGTGACAGTTTTCACCTCTCGGCATTTGTCAAGAATTTGGCGGGCCCGGAATCGAGCGTGCGCAAAATCGACAGCGCAACATTCCGGCATTTGGAAATGGGCGAACGCCAATTGCCCTCCCAGCAAGCGTTCGAAATTATCGGCATTTCAATGGAGCAACAATTTACCCGGTTGCTCGCAAATGTGGCACACGATTTGGTGGGCTTTATTTTGGTGATCGAGGCGCAGCAACAAGAGAACTTGGGATATTGCGGCTATTTGCTGAAGATGCTGAAAGCAGGATATAAAATTCCCTTCGGCATTGCCGTAATCAAAGCGCCGGAGAAGAAAAACTTGTCGCCGGATACGCTGCGTGACTTGGTGAATGCCGAGCCGGCGGATTATCTGCACGAGTGCAATCCTTCCGATCCTGCGTCGGTGGAGACATTTCTCGCCGGGCTCGTAAGCGACGCCAATCTGACGCGCTGGTAGTCTGAGGGGTCCGCTTACCGAATCGGCGCAACGCTAGCGCGACCGGGCGGCCCCAACAGCACCTCAAGCGAGTCATCTTCACCATTAGAGACTTCGCTGGTTTCCTGCCGTGAGGTAGCGGGCGGGATGGCTCCGGCTGCCCGATCTTCCCTGACCAGTCGTTTTTTGAATTAACAACGTGGCCGCGAACAACATCTCTGCCGCCACTCTTCAATGAGGCGGCCCTGTGCGTTTGGCAAGGACGGCGCGCAGGTGTGACAATAAGAATCACAGCTCATGGATCGCAAACGCATACTGATTAATGACAAAGATCCGCGCGAGGTCGCGGATTTGCGCAAGGCTCTGGTGGCCACCGGCTACGATGTGCGTCTGGCGGACAGCTCCGCGCAAACGCTCGAGCTGATCGAGGCCTTTAAGCCCAATTTGCTGATTTCGGAAGTGCGCATGCCGGTGATGGACGGCCCGCATTTGCTGCAAGAGGTGCGCAATCGCCCCTCGACGCAATCGCTGCGGTTTGTGATGATCGGCAAATTGAAAACGGTGGATGAACGCGTCAACATCTTGAAATTGACGATCGATGATTATTTGCAAAAGCCGTTTGACATCGACGAAGCCGTGGTGCGCATCGACAATCTCATCAAAGAAATCGAACTCCTGTCCGCCTCCTCGCAGCCGCGCTGGCGGGGATTCAATGGCCAGCTGACGGAAATGAATCTCGTCGATTTATTGCAAACCATCGAAGTTGGCAAGAAAACCTGCGTCATCAAGTTGCGCGTCAATGACAAAGAAGGCAAGGTTTACGTCACCGAAGGCCAGGTGATTGACGCCGAGCTGGGCGGCCTCGAAGCCAAACAGGCCTTGTTGCGCATGTTCACCTGGATGGAAGGCTCGTTTCAAGTTGAGTTGCGGCCGCATGAGCGCACGCGCATGCTCACCATCGCCAACCGAGATTTGATTTCCGAAGGGTTGACCCGGCAATACCGCTGGAGCCAGTTGGCCGCGCAATTGCCGCCGCTGCATGCGGTAATCACCCGCGCGAATTCCAAGGCCTCCGTGTTGAATGAAGAAGAACAAGCGCTGATGCAAACCCTGGGAAATGGCGAGTCAAAACGCTTGATTGAAATGGTAGAAGAATGCCCTTCCGACGATTTGCGCGCATTGACGGTATTCAAAAAGCTTTATGATCGTGGCGTGGTGCAAGCCCAGCAAGCGACGACGAGCAACAAGAACGGCGAATCAACGCAATGGCTCAAGCGCCTGCGCGATACGGAAAGCGATCCCGCGCCAAGCGTCGATAAATTGTTCAAGGCCATTCTACAACCGCTGGAAGAATCACCGCAACCGCATGAACGCCGGCGTAATGACCGGCGCCAGCAAACCGGCCGCCGGCAATACGATCGGCGCCACGGCTTGTTGCGCAAACTATATCTCGATAAAAGCGAGCTGCTCATGATTCGCGAAAAGCTGATGCACTGAGCCGGCGCGCCCAACATTTCGATCGAAAGCATTTTTTATTTTGATGATACTTTAATCCTATGCGCATTGGCGAAATCATAGTCCTGGGGCCAAACGCCAACGAGAAACAGCGTTTTCTCGCCTCCATTGCCGACGATATTGCCATGACGTCGCCGGATTTCAGCTTTGGCCGCTTGACCATCAACAATCAACTGTTGCTTCACCTCTACGGCGTCACGCTGCAACCGGAAGCGAACACCGTGGGATGGGATTTGGTCGGCAAAAAAATGCTTGGCTGTATCATTCTTTTTTCATGGCAGGATTTGGCTTCCTTCGAACGGATCAAACCGGTGGTCGATCAAATCTCCACACGTTACAACACCGCCATGGTGGTGGCGGCGCACATGAACCACGAACATTGGCCGGACGCGGAAATGTTTCGCAACGGCGGCATCGCCTTGACGCCCGAGGGTAAATTCACCTTTTGTGATGTCGATGATCCCGATAGCGCCAAGCGCGTCTTACTGGCTTTGATCAATTTGCTGATTGACAAAGTCGATTGATAACCTCGCTTCCCCGGCTTAAAGGCCGTCGCAGGTTTTAACTGTGGCGGCCTTTTTTATAATCTGATTTTGGCTATATTCCACCCCGGAATTTTGTCGATTTCATGCGTGGCTTAATTTTTTGGTTGCAACAATCGCCGCGCCCAATCAGAGAATTTTTTTCGCCGCGAATCAGCGGGATTCACCAACATCGGTTGAGACTGTTGCGTGTAAACAAAAAATCGCAGATCGAGATCTATGGAACCTTTCTTGAAAGTTCTTAACAATATTACCGAGGCCATTGGCCAAACGCCGCTGGTGCGGCTGCAACGCGTGACTTCCGGCATCAAGTGCAAGGTCTACGCGAAGATCGAATACCTCAATCCCGGCGGCAGCATTAACGACCGCACCGCGTTGCGCATTCTTGCGAGCGCGGAAAAAGCCGGCAAAATCAAACCGGGCGGCACCATTGTCGAAGCCACCAGCGGCAATGCCGGCGGCGGTTTGGCGCTACTGGCCGCGGCCAAAGGCTATCGCGCCATTTTCACGGTGCCTGATAAAATCAGCCAGGAAAAAGTGCGCATGCTCAAGGCTTATGGCGCGGAAGTGATCGTATGCCCGACAGCCGTGCCGCCGGAGTCTCCGGAAAGCCATTATGCCGTCGCGGAGAAGATCGCGAAAGAGACCCCCAGCGCAATTTTTGCCAACCATTACGCCAATCCCGATAATCCCGCAGCGCATTATCACACCACTGGCCCAGAAATTTGGGAACAAACCGAGGGCAGGATCAATGTGTTCGTCTGCGGCATCGGCACCGGAGGCACCATTTCCGGCGTGGCGAAGTTTCTCAAGGAAAAAAACGCCCAGATCAAAATCATCGGCGTCGATCCGGTTGGGTCGATTTTGCGCGAGTATTTTTATTCGCGCCAGCTCAACAGCGGCCAGCCCTATCTTTTGGAGGGGATCGGCAAAGATGCGATTCCCGCTACACTTAATTTTGATCACATTGATGAGATTGTGTCGACCGGCGATAAAGAGTCTTTTTTGATGGCGCGGCGATTGGCGCGTGATGAGGGATTGCTGGTGGGCGGCTCTTCCGGCAGCGCGGCCGTCGCGGCGCTACGCCTGGCGCACGATCTGCCCGCTGATCAAACCGTGGTGGCGATTTTTCCCGATACCGGTTTGTACTACCTCTCCAAATTCTATTCCGACGAGTGGATGAAGGAGAATCGTTTTCTTGACATCGACAAGGCGCTGGTGCACCATCTGTTGGATTCCAAAAGCCGCAATTTGCCCGCCTTGCTGCATGTCGGGCCGGAACTCACAGTGCGCGAAGCATTGCAGCTCATGGAGGAACACAACGTTTCGCAAGTGCCGGTGATCGAGGCCGGCAAGAGCATCGGCAGCCTGGACGAAAGCGCGCTGCTTGGTCGCGTCTTGGAAGAGGCAAATCTAATGGAGGAAAAAGTGCGCGGCGTGATGGAAGCGAGCCTGCCGGTAGTGCACCACGATGACACGCTCGAACATGCAAAATACCTGCTGGCGCGGCGCTATCCTGCGATTCTAGTGCAGGAACAAGGCCAGTTTGTGGGAATTATTACGAAGTATGATTTGATTAATTTTATTGCGTGAGGCTCAATCAAATCGTGTGTGATTCATGCTAAGGGTTCATCAAAATTGGTTCCCGAGTACACAAAGTGAAAAACTGTGGAAGATGTTCAATATGCGTTTAGTTCTTTTAAACTGAGAGCAAGTTTCTGAAAATTTTTGGCCACAAAACTGAAATCCCACAAAAGCTTTTCTGCTCTTGTGGGATTTTCACTCTTGTGAGCGGAGTCTAAAGCTGCTCGATGAACTTCGATCTTCAGCTTGACTGAAAATCGGCGAAAGATTGCAAGCAGTTAATCCGCCAGGCAAAAATGTGACCGGCCGGATTCAACTTTTAACTCGACTATGTCACATTCCAAAAATCACCGCAGTGGCGCGGCGATCGCAGAGTAAGATTGATTAGAATTCCCAGCGAACTCTGCCTCTCAGCGGTGAATCTGACAGAGTCAAGTTAAGAAAACCCCTTAGGTCAGTTTCTGCCGCGCAGCGCGCAGCAGCATGAAACACAGGCCGGAGAAGAAGACCAAGCCGATGATGTCCGCCCAGCCACCCATGCTTTCCCAGCCGTGAATGCCGACCAAATCCAGCACCCAGGTGAGAATCGAAATCTCCCGGCCTTCCGCGTTGGTGGTGGAAATGCCGCTGAGCAAGGCAATGGCCACGCCGGTAAGCGAGCCGCCGGCCACCAAACCCGTGCTGTAAAGCATGCCGGAGCTGACTTCGGATTCCTCATGCCCGGCTTTGTGTCCCGCCATTTTGTCTGCCAATGCTTTCATCAAACCGCCGACAAAAATCGGGGCAGTGGTCGAAAGCGGCAAATACGCGCCGACCGCGAACGACAGCGAACGCACACCGCACAACTCGACGACCACCGAGATGAACATGCCGACAAACACGAGCCCCCACGGCAAATCTTGCGCGAGCAAGCCTTTGATGATGGTCGCCATCAACGTGGCTTGCGGCGCGGCATAACGATCGGAGCCAATCGCATGCTTCACGCCTTCGAATTGCATCGAATTATCGATGGTCTGCAACGTCCAGCCGATGACGAACGTGGAAACCACCACGCCGATGACCAAGCCGAGCTGCTGGTAAATCGGCGTTGCGCCCACGATGTAACCGGTTTTCAAATCCTGACTGGTGGCGCCGGCATTGGCTGCGGCGATACACACGATGCCGCCGACGGCCATGGCGAGCGATTGATAGCTTTCGCCGGTCCAGCCCAGGCCGACAAAGATCAAACACGTTGCCATCAATGTGGCGATGGTCATGCCCGATATGGGATTGGAGGAAGAACCGATGATACCAACGATGCGCGAGCTCACCGTGACAAAGAAGAAGCCGAACACCACCACCAGCAACCCCATCAACAGCGTGCCGGGAAATGTGCCGGGCAGTTGCGGCAGAATCGCAACGATGATGACCAGCGCGAGCGAGCCGAGAATAACGTAGGTAATCGGAATGTCGCGTTCGGTGCGCGTCTGCGCCACGCCGGCTTTCGCGTCTTTCAAATTCTTGAAGCTGTCGCGAAACGCGGACACGATGGTGGGCAGCGTGCGAATGAGTGTGATCAAACCCGCGGCCGCCACCGCGCCTGCGCCGATGTAGCGCGCGTAGCCCAGGCGAATTTGCGTCGGCGTCATTTGTGAAATAAGCAGATCGCCGATGCCGGGTTTGAGAAACGTGGGCAACGCGTCGCCGATGTAGCTGATGAGCGGCACCAGCACCAGTGCGGAGAGCACGCCGCCGGCCACCAGCACGCCGGCAATGCGCGGCCCGATGATGTAGCCCACGCCCAAATACTCCGGCGTGATCTCAGCCGCTACACTGGCATTGGGGAACGCCGAGTTGCGCGAAAACGCGAAGCCCGGCACATCCTTCCACAAACCGAGAATGCTCATCAACGATTTGTACAAAAACGCGATGCCGAGTCCCGCAAACACTTTGCCTGCGAGCGAGCCGCCGCGTTCGCCGGCCACCAGCACCTCGGCGCATGCCGTGCCTTCGGGATACGGCAGGGTGCCGTGCTCTTTCACGATCAGCGAGCGGCGCAGCGGCACCATGAACAACACGCCTAGAATGCCGCCGACCAGCGCGAGCGTGAAGATATTGAAGTAGTTAAAAAACGCCTCGCCGCCGGCCAGAAAAATCAGCGCGGGAATCGTGAACGCCACGCCCGCGGCCACGGATTCGCCGGCAGAGCCAATGGTTTGCACGATGTTGTTCTCGAGAATGGTGGCTTTGCCGAAGCGTTTGAATACGGCAATGGCCAGAACGGCGATAGGGATGGAGGCGGAGACGGTGAGGCCGGCGCGCAACGCAAGATACACCGTGGCTGCGCCGAAAATCAGGCCGAAAATCGCGCCCAAGATAATGGCCTTCGCCGAAAACTCCGGAATGATTTGATCATCGGGAATAAAAGGCTTGAACTTCGCATCTGCCATGCAACACCTCCCTCTCTCGGATTGTTTTTCCGGCCTTCACTGTGAGTTAGGTGGAAGAGGGCCGGAGCAACGCGATGCAGTTATTGGATATGTGAATAGCCTGATTCATGATGATCTGATTGATTTAGCCGCACAAGCAGCTTGTTACACAATTTTAATGGCCGCAATATACCCATCAATGCGTTTGAGCGCAAGCCCTTTGTGCAATTCCGGCAGGTCGCGGCGGCGAGGTTGTGGCACGCTACCAGGAGTTCCTCTTCCCTCTGCAAAACACCTTGACAAAGGTTCGCGTTTTTTGCATTGTGAACTTCGTTTTGGCGTTTGCTGGCGAACACTTTTCAGAAATGGGTGTTTATCTTTTCAACCTCAGACCAGGCGACGGATTAAGTTTTCAGCTTTCCTGAACATTCGAATGCCCGAAATGCAAGTTCCAAACACTTCAATCTTGCCCGGCGAGATGAACATTTCCATCCGCAATCCGTCTTTGGATTGAAACGGATTGCGCAGCCGTCGCATCGATTTTAAATAAGACTACCGCGTTCATGTCCCTCACCACAACACCCCAATCGCACGCCTCGACTGTGCCTGCGCCGATCGCCTCACACGAGAAAACGCCGGTCACACTCGCGCTGTTGTTTCTGCTCTTCCTCGGCTTGCTGGACGTCCAAATCATCTCGCCAATTTTGCCTGAACTGGCGGCTGATTTTCACACCTCGATTGCAGCGGCGGGCGCAGCGGTGACGATTTATGCGGCGGCAGCTTCCGCCTGCGCGCTGGTAATTGGCCCGCTGTCCGATCACTTTGGCCGCTTGCTGTTTTTGCGCTGGGCCGCGACGCTCTTTGGGTTGGCAGCCGGGCTGGCGTGGTTTGCGCCAAGCTTTCCGATTTATCTGGCAGCGCGCCTGTTTGCGGGCGCAGCCGGAGGCGTGATCTCCGCATGCGTCATCGCGCAAATCGCCGATTTATTTCCGTATGAGGCGCGTGGACGCGCCATGGGCTGGATCGGTGCGATGTATTTCGCAGCAGCAGTCGTGGGAGTTCCGGCTGGCGCGTGGATGGCAGGAAGCTGGGGCTGGCGCTTCATCTATGTGATTCTGGTTGCGCTCGCCGTTATTGTGGCCGTCCTGCTTTTTCGCCGGCGCGCCTCATTCGCGCACGCTTTGCCCGCCCTTGCTCAAGAGCCGCCACAAACCGATGATTGGAATTTTGCGCGGCTCATCACCCAACAAGCCAAAGCCTATGCCCACTATTGGCGCATGCCGGTAATGCGCCGGGGCCTGTTGCTCGCCTTGGCGTTTGCTGCAACGGCTTCCGGCCTGCTGACTTATTTAGGCGCATGGCTGACCGCGGCATTCGGCATGACGACTTCTCAAATCGGGCTGGTGTTTCTTGTCACCGGGCTGGCCTCGACGATTACGGCATTTTCCGGCGGCTGGTGGTCGGATCGCATTGGCAAACGCCGCTTGATCATGATCAGCAGCGGACTGCTGGTAGCGGTTTTGCCGGGGCTTGCGCATGTCGCGACGATAGTTCAGCTTTATCTCGCCTGTGCTGCCGGCGGTATGTTTTTGGCTTTGCGAGAAGGCCCGTTTCAAGCCTTGCTCACGGAACTCGTGCCGGCGCAGCAGCGTGGGGCCTATCTCGCGCTGCGCAATTTCACCTCACAAATTACCATTGCTGCCAGCGCCGCGGCTTGCGGCTTTTTGTATGAACAGTTCGGCTTCCGCGCGATCTGTTATTTCGCTGCCGGCTTCAGCCTTTTGGCGATGTTTGTTGCGGCGCGCATTACCGATCCTGCCGAGGCCTAGAGACGTTCCGTCGGGAGGTCTCTAAAACGTTGGCATGTTTAAGCACGCATGAGCGTTGCGATTGACATTTCAGCATTGCGCATTTGCGACCAGACACGCGCCGCATGATCAGCAATCGCAGGGGCAAACGAGCCGCTCGCCCCTACAGCATGTTGCGCCGAAGGCCTTGTCATCTCCCCACGTTCAGCAATTTCTCCCGCTTCTTCGAGATTGGGCGGGACAATGAAACTATTTTCAGGTTTATCCCTAACGCACCAGCAGCATTTTCCTGCTCAACAATTGTCTCTGAAACTTCACCACAACAAAATAAACGCCGCTGGCAAGAGCACGGCCGTTTGCGTCTGTTCCTGCCCAGGCAACCGCGTGCTGGCCGGTATTTCTAACCTCATCGAGCAGCGTTGCGACTGTTCTGCCGGAAACATCAAAAATTCTCACCTCAACTCTGCCGGCGGCAGGCAAATGAAACGCAATGGTCGTGGCGGGATTGAACGGATTCGGATAATTCTGCTGCAAGCGAAAATCGGCAACCGGCTCTGATTGCCTCTGCGAAATGCCGGTGAATTTGCCGCCCGGCTTGCTCAAAAAACCAAATGCCGCAGCCGCCGGCGCAATCGATTCATGCACGGTGAATTCATTGGTCGGCGGGCAATAGCGATTTTCAAACCAGAGTTCATGTGAAGGCCAGAGTTTTGCGTTGGGATAAGTCGTTGTCCTGCCCCACTGCGGATCCCAGGGCCCCTCTGCCGGGCCTTCTTCATAACCATAAGGCCCGTAAGGAATGATGCCGGGGATCATGCCTTTTTCCTGATTGTAATACCATGAATCAAGATGCATGAATTCTTCCGGATGCTTTTCGCCAATGCCCGACACCCAGCACATGTTCAGCGGATTCGCGCCGAGAATATAATCACATGTGGTGTAGCAATACGAGAGATACTTTGCCTCGCCGGTGATCGCATGCGCCGCCATCAGCGGAAAGATATTCGGCCGCGTGGCATTGCCGGACATCACCGGATACCACCAATCATTGCCGTAACGATAGCCGCGCGCATCCGCGCTGTTGATGTGATCCGAATGCGCCCAATGCTCCACCGCCCTGCCGAGCATGCTTTTCAAATTCTGATCGATATTCGGCTGCTTCGTCATCACATAGGTCCACACGCCCCACTGCTGATCGTGCGACTCCCACACTTCCAGCTCGGTGGTTGCGGTTTTCACCACGTTGTCTCTTTTGAATTGTTCCTGAAACTGCGCCTCGCCGGTGAGGCGGAACAGCCATGCCGCGGCATATTGCCGGAAGTCGCGCACTTTGATTTCGTCGCCCGGTAAAATGTGATTCATGGCCCAATCATAAGCTTTGCGCGCCGAGGCAAGATAGTCAGACTTGAATTCCGGATAGCCCGCTGCTTCCAAACAATACGCCATGTGGCACGCGACGGCGGCATAATGAAATGACACCTGCGGATCAGGCGCATAAGCGTACCATTGATCGGTGTCAGTCACGCAGCTCACGCCGGTCGCGGGATGTCGCCAGGTTTCGATGCCGCCGTGAATGCCGCCATCCTCTTCCTGCATGCGCTTGAAAAAATCCACACCCCAACGCGCTTCATCCAAAATATCCGGAATGCCGTTGCCGCTTTCCGGAATGTTCAACTCGTCGTCGGAGAAATTTTCAGGACGCAGCTCGTATGCCAGCAGCAGCGTCTTGCAGGCATTCAAATGATAGGCATTGCGATCCCAATCTGCTGCGTCGTGCCAGCCGCCCCAAAACGGCTTTTTAACATTCGTGGCATACTGCGGCAATTGCGTGAACGCGTTGCCGCCGTCCATGTAACGCCAGTTGGAGAGAATGACGGTGTCGCCCTTGGCGGGATGATGGCAGCGCGATCGTGTCCACTGCGTGTAAGGCGTTTCCAAAGCCACGCCGCAACGCTGATGGTAAAGGCCGCGAATCGTCGTGTAAAATGCTTCGCGATAAACATCTTCATCAACACGGAACGTGTGAGATGATCCAATTCTCTCGACCATCAAGCGGTATTCGCCCGGCCGGGTGAAATCCGAGAAATCCGCGATCCAAACATCCGCGCCGGTGAAACTGCCAAAGGGCGCGTGTGCGGGGTAACCGTTGTCCGGTCCGCCGCTTTGCAGCCTTTTTCTCAACTCGATGGTCCCGGAGTAAACAACTGTGCGGGTTTTCTCTTCGACGAGATAAAATCGCGAGGCCGCATAGTCATCCAGCGCAAGCGGGCCGAGATCGCCCAGCCAATGCGAAAGATAGGCATACTTTACCGGCGCGGCGGGCGCATAGCCGATTTGATTCACATGAATGGTTTCCGAGCGCAGCGCGTATTCGTCATAAACGAACGTCGTGTCGCTGCGTGCATGATCCAAATAGGGAAATTTCAAATAATACGTTCTGCCGTGCTTCAACGGGTGAGGCAATTCCAGGTAGATGAAATGCTCCAGCACGTAAGGATAGTCTGAGGCATGAATCGCGCTGAAATCTTTGCCCTTGCTTTTGCGGCCCACTTTGACCGGCGAAAGCGGTGCGGCATAATTCGGGTCATCGATGCTGCTAAGGGTGTAGGAGGCGGTGCGCATCGCCCAAATGAGCAGCAGCTCTGATTTGACGACGCGATCGTCATTACCGCCGCGTCCGAGGCCGTAGTGTTCGACATAGCCGTCGTCAAAATGCAGCATGAGGATTCTGTCTGTGACCGGCAGGAGTTGCTTGAATTGGGAAGCGGAGGCAGTCCCGCAAAGCAGCGTCACGGCAATGACAATAATGATTGAGCTTAAGAATGTTTTCATGCGGCTTCTGCAAATAACTTTCACCGCCGAGACGCCCAGTTCGCAGAGTTTATATTGTACGCCGCTCTCTGCGCTCTCAGCGCCTCCGCAGTGATTGTCTATTCTTCCATTCCGAGGACGATTCTCTTGATTCCTTGTTTGAGAACAGGAACATAGAAGTTGATCAAGAGTCCCATGTGCCAACCGCCGAGTTTAAGATAACTCAATAATTGTGCTTCGTGAATCGGCAAAATCGATTCGACGGCTTTGAGTTCCACAACGACGATGTTCTCGACCAGAAAATCGAGACGGTAGCCGCAATCGAGCTTGGTGCCTTTATAAACGACAGGCAAAGGATGTTGCCTAAAAAAATGAATCTGGCGTTGCCTGAATTCATACTGCAGGCATTCTTCATAAGCAGATTCCAACAAGCCCGGCCCTAGAATCCGATGAACCTCAATCGCTGCACCGATGATTTTACCGGTCAATTCGTTCACATTCATCTTTCCCTCCCATTTGTTTTCACCGCTGAGACGCCGAGTTCGCAGAGTTTTTATTATACGCTTTTCTCTGCGCTCTCTGCGTCTCCGCGGTGAGATTTTTGTATTGGATTTTCTTAAAAAGCTTTCACCGCCGAGACGCCCATTCGCAGAGTTTTTATTATACGCTTTTCTCTGCGCTCTCAGCGTCTCCGCGATGAGATTTTTGTATTGGATTTTCTTAAAAAGCTTTCACCGCCGCGACGTCCAGTTCGCAGAGTTTTTATTGTACGCTTTTCTCTGCGCTCTCTGCGTCTCCGCGGTGGGACTTTTGTATTGAATTTCCTTAAAA
>CAYWGH010000014.1:0-29322 GCA_964457925.1 uncultured Cytophagia bacterium | reverse complement strand
TCTCTGCGCTCTCTGCGTCTCCGCGGTGGGACTTTTGTATTGAATTTCCTTAAAAAGCTTTCACCGCCGAGACGCCCAGTTCGCAGAGTTTTTATTCTACGCTTTTCTCTGCGCTCTCTGCGTCTCCGCGGTAAGTTTCTCTACGCTCATTTATGCGCTTCCGCCACTCCGCCTGCCTTTGCGCTCTCTCTTCTCAGATTCAAACAACCTCAAACGCTTCATCAAGCATCGCGAGATAATTCTCCGGGGGCACGTAGCTGGGAATCGAATTGCCGGAGCCGAGCGCGTAGCGGCCGCGGCTGCCGCAGATTTCAAGCAGAAAGCGCGCACGTTCCCGCACCTGCGCCGGCGTGGCGGCGGCGAGAATATTGACGTCCACTCCGCCCAACACAGCGAGACGATTGCATGACGCAGCAAAATACGCAGCAAAAGCGGCGATGTCAAGCGCGCGAGGTTCGTCATTTTTTTGGACGCTGCCCTTGAACTTTCACGAAATTATGTTAAATTGCCCGCTGACCCGAATTAAGGGTCGCCAAATCAACGAGCCATTTCATCAAGCCGCAAATCAATGTGAATAAACGCGAATTCCCTGCAATTCGCATCGCTTGGCGATCATGCGCGGTTCAGATAGGAAAAAATCATTTAGGCATCGATCCTAAATCGTTGTTGGAGAATTTGCAATGCCCTTTTTATTAAAACGCTTTTGGTATTGGCCGCTGCTGATGTGCCTGCCCGCGCTGCATGCTCAAATTCCGCCGCGCGCGCCCATTGATTGGACGGCGTATGATTACATTCCCGGCCATCAAGTTATCTTTTTTGATGATTTCACCGCCGATCGTCCGGGCGAGGCGCCGGGCGCGTGGTCTTTGCTGCCGCCCGAGAGCAAAGTCACGGTGCGCGAAATTTCAAAACAAAATTGGCTGCACGCGCAAGAACAAGTCACCGTCTCGCCCCTCGATCTCAAGCTGCCGGCGCAATTCACTATTGAAATGGATTTCAACGTGACGCCGCAGGGTTACAGCGGCCGCTACCGCCTCGATATGATCGGCGCCAATGCCGAAGATTGGCTCTCCGTCACGCTGGAGCCGCCGGCGGTTTTCTTTAGCATGTCGTCCGGCCTGACCTCGGAAAAAAACGTCGATCTCACCGCCGGCACGCATCATCTCGCCGTGCAGGTCGACGGCAGCAGCCTCAAATGTTACATCGATGATGAACGGTTGATCAACATTCCCAAGAGCAGCGAGTTCAAAGCTGAGCGCGTGGAAATTTTTCTGGCAGGCGCGGATGAGGAGGATCAGGCTGACGATCAATGCTGGTTCACCAATTTCACAGTGGCAGCCGGACCCGCCACGCCGCAAAATCAGCTCAACGCCTCGGGCAAAATCGTCTCCTACGGCATTTATTTCGAACCGGGCAGAAACGTGATCCGGCCTAAATCCACGCCCGTGCTCAAGCAATTCGCCGATTTACTCAAAGCCGATGCCACGCTGAGCTTTTCAATCGAATGCCATGACAACGAACTCCCTTCGGAAGGTGACAATGTCCGGCTCTCGCAGGCGCGCGCCGAGGCGCTCAAAGAGCATCTGGTGAGGGAATACAAAATTTCCGAGGAGCAACTGAGCACCAAAGGCTGGGGCGAAACGCGGCCGCTGGCAGATGCAAACACCGTTGAAGCAAAAAAGATGAATCAACGCGTGGAGTTCATTCGCAAATGAGCAAGCCCGGGCTGAGGTTTCTGCTGGCGCTGTTGCTGCTCGGCTGCGAAACCAAACCGCAAAATCCCCTGACCCAACCGGAAAAGTTTGCGGAGATTTATGTTGCGCTGTTAAAGGCGGCACAGCTTGATTCAATGCCACCGGTTGCCCTCGATTCTCTGCTGCAAGTCCGTGGTTATGAACAACAGCAATTACAAGAGGCGGCGCGTTACTACCGCGAGCATGCTGAGCTCTGGCAAGATGTGCTGGAGCTGGCAGTGCAGCAGCTTGAACGCGAGGTCAACCCGCCTGCAGCAGATACGCTTGCAGCACCTAAATCAAAACAGCCGGAATAAAGCCCGGTCGCGCAAAGCGGGATAGGCGATTCGTTTTTCAAACAGGAAAAGTATTCTGGGAATTTTTTGCCCACACAATTGAAAGTTCACAAAAAAGCTTTTCAAATTTTTTGGATGAAATTTAAAGCGGTTCGAAGAGCTTCGATTCTCAGCGATTCTTAACTCGACTATGTCACATTTCAAATATCACCGCGGTGGCGCGGAGACCGCAGAGTAAGAGTTATTAGAATTCCCGGCAAACTCTGCCTCTCAGCGGTGCATCTGACATGGTCAAGTTAATTCGCGCCAATTGACGTCGATTCGCGGTTCAAGCCCGCTTGGTTGCGGCTCGTCTGCGTTGGGTTTTGAAAAATTTTACGAATGCTCCAAGCCGGACGAGCCCGAACCAAATTTTACCACGAAGGCACGAAGGTGCTAAGCTTTTTGCTTTGTGTCCTCGCGCCTTGGCGGTTAGGCAAATTTTGCCTTTTTAGCGCCAATTCAACTTTAAAGAGACCAATCATCATGTGAGGAGATTTCAGGCATGCGAAAACACTTGGCTGCGCTTGTGGGAATGGTTTTGATTTTCGCATCATCATCCTTGGCCGGCGCGCCCGCCGAGCGCCGACCGAAAAATATCATTCTTTTTATCGGCGACGGCATGGGCGTGGCGCAGGTGAGCGCCGGCAAAACCGTGAAGGGAACTCTGCAACTCGAGCAATTCAAAACGGCCGGTTTGCTAACGACGCACGCCTCCGATGCGTATGTCACGGACTCCGCCGCAGGCGCGACGGCCCTGGCCGCCGGCATCAAAACATATAACAAAGCGATCGGCCTCGATCCCGAGAAAAAGCCGGTGAAAACTGTGCTGGAATACGCCGCGGAAAAAGGCAAGGCCACCGGCCTCGTGGCAACCTGCACCATCACTCACGCCACGCCCGCATCTTTTGCGGCGCATGTCGATGATCGCAGCAAGAACAATGAAATAGCGGAGCAACTCGCCAAGAGCCCGGTGGATGTCATGCTGGGCGGCGGCTGGGGTTATTTCGTACCGAAATCACAAACGGACAGCAAGCGCGAGGACGAACAGGATTTGTGGGCTATCATGGCGAAAAATCGCACGGCCATCCGCACCGTGGAGGAATTTCAGAAACTCGCCAAGCCGAAAAGGCTGGTCGGCCTGTTCGAGGCGGGACATTTGGGCAAAGCCGACAGCCGCACCATCACACTGCCGGCCATGACGGCCAAAGCCATCGAAATTCTGGCGCAAAACAAAAAGGGGTTTTTCCTGATGGTGGAAGGCTCGCAAATCGATTGGGGCAGTCATGACAACGATAGCGACTACACGATTATGGAAATGGTGGATTTCGACAATGCCATCGGCGTGGGACTCGATTTTGCCAAGAGTAACAATGAAACGCTGGTGGTGGTCACGGCAGATCACGAGACCGGCGGTTATTCTCTGTTGGGCGGTTCCGTCGCTGAGAAAACCATCACCAAAGCGGCATTCACCACCTCCGGCCACAGCGGCGTGATGGTGCCGATTTTTGCTTTTGGTCCGGGCAGCGAAGTGTTCGGCGGCATTCATGACAACACCCTCGTCGGACAAAAGCTGATCGAGTACGTGAAATGAGCGCGGCGATCAAGATACTCTTTCTCACGGCGAATCCCGACGATGCCAGCCGCTTGAAGCTGGACGAGGAAATCCGCGCGATTAAACAGGCCTTGCGCCAATCGGATTTCCGGGACAAGTTTGCCATTGCGCAAGACGGGGCGGTGCGGCCCGGCGATTTGCAAGGATCTCTACTGCAGCATAAACCCGTCATCGTGCATTTCAGCGGACATGGCAGCGCCGCCGGCGAAATCGTTTTGAAAGACGAAACCGGCGAAAGCCAGCCGGTTTCGAGTCGTGCACTGGGCCGGTTGTTTGACGAGTTGAAAGATGATATTCGCTGCGTCGTGCTCAATGCCTGTTATTCGGAAAAGCAGGCGCAGGCGATTGCCGAACATATCGATTGCGTCATCGGCATGTCGTCAGAAATCGGCGATGCTGCGGCCATAAAGTTTGCCACGGCTTTTTATCAAGCGCTGGGCTACGGCCGCGATGTGAAAACGGCGTTTGATTTAGGCTGCGCGCAAATCGCCTTGGAGGGGCTGAACGAGCAAGACACCCCAAAACTATTGGCCAAGCGGGTTGATCCCGAAAAGCTGTTTCTCATTTCCGGCCATGAAACCGCCGCAACTTCTCGGGCCGCATCAAATATCTCGAAAAAGCCTTCGCGTTTGGCCATTGGCCTAGCCGCGCTTGCCGCACTCGGACTGGTTATGGCTTTGTGGTTTCTGAGCTGGCACTTTGGAAAGGCAGCGCGTGAAGCATCGAACTTGCGGGCGACCGCGGAATTGCAGCGTGCAAACGGAGAATACGCTGACGCATGGAAATCGCTCGAACAGGCAATCGCGCTGCAACCGGATTCACCCGAGCTGCAGCAGGCGCAAATGCAATTGGCGATGGATTGGCTGCGTAATATCCGCGTGCCTGAAGGGCAAACGTTTACAGAGATCGTCAACAAAACCATCGCATGTCTCTATCGCAATGCCGCCATGAGCAAAAGCGCAGCCAGCGCGGATGTGCTGGCGCATATTGGCTGGGCAAATTTTCTCAAATGGCGCGAGGGCGCACGCGGCCTCAAAATTGAAGAAAGTTTTCAGGAAGCATTAACCCTGGATCCGGAGAACGCTTATGCGCATGCCATGTGGGGATTTTGGATGCTCTGGCAAAATCGAAAGCTGGAGGAAGCCCGGCCCCATTTCGCAGCAGCGCTCAAAAACGGCCGGGACCGGGAGTTTGTTCGAGGGCTTCAACTTGCCGCGCTGCAAAACATTCGCAACGACGATTACACGATGGAGTTGATCCGTGTAGCGGATGAGATGAGAAAGAATAATGAACAACTGTCGCCGGAGCAACGCCGGAGAATTGAAAGTTATGTTTATTACATGTATCGGCGCGAAACGCTGAATGCCTTGCCTGCGATTCTGCCGCCAGCGGAACATCTCGCGACCTACAAATGGCTGACGCAAGATTTTGAAGACATGGGCATGCTCCAACGCTTTTGGGTGGCGCGTTTAACGGAAGCCGCCGGCAATTTGCCGCAAGCGCTTGCTCTCTATCGCGCCTTAAGCGCTGAGCCGGATTTCGAGCGGTTTACGCTATACGAAGAAATTATAAACGGGATTAAGCGCTGCTCCGGGCAAGCGCCGTGAAATTGTTTAAAACCTCCCAGGCGCGTCATCCTGTTACTTGATCTGTTGGTGAGCTTGTTTTATCTCAGCAATTGCTGCCGGGCGCTTTGACGAGGCTGTAAAACACAAAAAAATCGCAGCAATTCCGCTTGCGCGCCAGGCCGGCACTCTGTCACCTTGATTTGTAGGAGCGTCTCTCGAAATGTCATCCAGAAGGAGTCTTGTGCAGTACTCGCATTAGGTCCTTGAACCTCACAAGATCCTTCCGGGATGACAAAACGAAGATGAATATATTTTTCAAAGTAACAGTGTCCTAACTTTCTTGCAAAGCAGCTTTCACAAGTCCCCGCACAGCGTTACACAATAATATTTCCTCCGCCTCCTCCAGTTCTTGCGGCAAAAGAATTTTTTCCTCAAGCGTGAGCATGCCCGTGGCCATCAGATGCGCGCGATACACGCCCGGAAGCACGCCGCATTCCAGCAGCGGCGTGAAATAGCGTCCGTCTTTTTTGATGATGATGTTGCTGCGGCAGCCCTCAGTTATTTCACCGCGTTCATTGCGAAAAATCACATCAAAAAATCCCTCCGCTTCCGCGGCCTTCAGCTCGCGATCATACAATTCGCGCCGCGTGGTTTTGTGAAACAGAAAACGATCTTGTGAATCGGTTCGGGTTGTTGCCAGTTTCACGCGCACGGGTTCATGGAAGTTTGCCAGCAGCGCATGCTCGAGGATGATCCCGCCCTCGCGATCCAGCGTGAGTCGCACGCGATAGCCTGCCGGCTCCTGGCTTAATCGCGCCGCATACTCGCCGAGGCGGCGCAGAATCTCTTCACGATCAAAATGAAAATCAAAATAATTCGCTGAATCTTTCAAGCGCTGCAAATGCCCGGACAGCAGAAACCAGCCTGCGGCGGGGTCCCAGCGTAAAGTTTCGATGAGCTTGAAGGTCCCGGCATTCTCGGTCAAAAAGCGTGCTTTCAGCAGGCACTCGTGATACTCCGCGTTGCTGTCAGAATCCCACACCACGCCGCTGCCGATGCCCATCTCGCCGGCGCCGGTTTGCTTGTCCAATTTCACGGTGCGAATCGCCACGTTGAAAACGGCGCGGCGTTCCGGCGAAAAAAATCCGATGCTGCCGGTGTAAATGCCGCGCGGCTCTCTTTCCAGATCATGAATGATCTGCATCGTGCGAATCTTGGGCGCGCCCGTAATCGAGCCGCTGGGGAACAGACAGCGCATCAACTCCAACACAGCGGCGTCAGGCTTCAGCGCCGCCGTGATTGTCGAGGTGGCTTGCTGCACGGTTTCATAGCGCTCGATCTCGAAAAAACGCGGCACCTGCACGCTTCCGGTTTGCGCAACACGGCCCACGTCGTTGCGCAGCAGATCGACGATCATCAAATTCTCAGCGCGGTTTTTGGCGGAATTTTTCAGCCACTTTTGCTGAAGCTCATCCTCGGCCAGCGTGCGGCCGCGCTTGGCCGTGCCTTTCATGGGTTTGAGCGTGATTTGACCTGCATCACATCGAAAAAAAAGCTCGGGAGAGAAGGCGAGGATGGCATGATCCGCCAGCGAGAGCAAAGCGGCATAACTCACGCGCTGATTCTCGCGCAAACGACAGTACAAGCTTGCCGGCGAATGCGGCCATTGAAATTTCAATTTGAATGTGAAATTGACTTGATAGGTATCGCCCGCTGCGATGTATTCTTTAATGCGCGCGATCGCCTCTTCATATTCTTTTTCGGAGAGATTGAAAAAAAAACCGGGAATCTCACCGGACGAGACGATGTTTTCCTGCGCGGGGATTTGCTGTAACATGCGTGCAATCTTTTCCCCGCCATTTTCAAAAGCATGCAGCCGATGATTGTAAATGATGGGGGATTCGTAAATGCCAAACCATAACAGCGGCAACGCCGTTGCGGCGGGATAATGCAATCTCTGCTCAAAGGCATAGCCGGCTTCGTAAGCCAGAAATCCCGCGGCATAATAACCCTGCTTTAGCGCACGATCAATTTCAGCGAGGCTGGCTTCGACTTGATTGAGATCATGGCATTGGATAACGGCTGCCGGATCGAGAAAGATGTAGCTGTGCGTGTTTTCGTGATCCCGGCGAGTGGTTTCAAGGAAAAGCGCATTGGGTTGATTGGCGAGCCAGTAGACAAAGGCGGGAGGAAATACGCCTTTATTGGTTATGGCTTCCGAAATGTAGACAGGCTTTGGAAAGGTCGGCATCATCTTGATTAAATCCGGTCGCTTCATGTCATCTTTGCATAGCGCAGCTTTCACCGCAACCAAAAGGCAGATGATCTGTCGGCAGAATTATTTTTGATCGTCTTGCCGAACCATTGTTCTGCCTTTTCAAATCTTTGTGGATGTGATAGTTCTTGTCCGGTAATAGTGCCATATGTATGGAAAACATGCAACAGGAGTTTTGCTTGATATTTCGCTGCTGCTGCGCTATTTTCACCCCAAGTTGACAACGGTTCAGCCACGGTTTGACCGTGGCTTTTGTTTGACGACGACTATCCGGCGATAAGCAATGCCACGGCCAAGCCGTGGCGGATCGGACCATTAACGACTTTGTTTATGACATCAATTTTCGACATAAAATCGATTCACAAAAAATGAGATTGAATCACCTCCGCCAGCTCCCGGCGGGCATCAAAGATTACCTCTTCGACGAGGCCCAGGCCCGTCGCGGCGTCGAGCGTGAGATTACCGCAACGCTGCGGCAGCACGGTTATCGCGAGATCATCACGCCCACCTTCGAGCATTGGGATGTGTTTGCCGCGGCCGGCAAGAACGGCTTGCAGGACAAGATCTACCGCTTCCTCGACCGCGAAGGCAATCTCGTGGCGCTGCGCTCGGATTTCACCGCGCAGGTGGCGCGCATCGTTGCGACCAAGCATGCCGCGCTCACATTTCCCTTGCGGCTGGCCTATTCCGGCAAGGTCTTTCGCTTTGAGGAATTGCACGCCGGCCGCAGTCGCGAATCCTGGCAAGTGGGTTTCGAACTGCTGGGCGAGCCGGGAATCGAAGGTGAAGTCGAGGCGCTCACGTTGATCATCCGCATTTTGCGCGCGCTGCAATTGCGCGGATTTCAAATCAACTTGGGAACGATGGCCTATTTTGACAGCCTGATCAATCAAGCCGGCCTCGATGATAAACAACTCGAAGAGATCAAGCGCCTGCTCGGTCACAAAGATGTCGACACACTGCTTGATTTTCTGCAGAAGACGAATTTGCCTTCGGCCACGATTACGGCATTGACGAATCTCGTTAACTTGCACGGCGGGCGCGAAACGCTTGCACAGGCAGCGGCCTCGGCGCCCACTGCGCAAGCGGCAACCGCGATCCAGCATTTAAATCAGATTTACGATCGTCTCGAAAACGCCGGGCTGGCGGAGAACCTCGTCATCGATCTCGGCGAGGTGCAGGGCATGGGTTATTACAGCGGCGTGATGATCAAAGTCTATGTTCATGGCCTTGGCTACGAAGCGGGATCCGGCGGCCGCTACGATCATCTCGTTTCACAGTTCGGTTTCGATTGTCCGGCGGTCGGGTTTTCATTCGACGTTGACCGGTTGGTCGAAGCCATATCACAAGCAGCGGCCTGAGCGCCGAAATGCGCAATGCGAAATCACCAATCCGAAATCACGCTGGCGCTCTCGAAGGGCAAACTTTTTGAGCCGGCGATCAAGCTCTTGCAACTCGCCGGCCTCGTGCGCGATCCGGGATTATTCAGCTCGCGGCGCTTGCGCTTTGCGTCCGATGCGAATGAAACCTTTCGCTTCCTGCTTGTCAAAAACAGCGACGTGCCGACGTATGTGGAATATGGCATTGCCGACGCCGGCATTGCGGGACTCGACGTGTTGCTCGAGAGCGGCGCAGAAGTCGATGCGCCGCTGAATTTGAGAATCGGGCATTGCCGCATTGCCGTGGCGGGGCGGCCGGAAGACGCTGGCAAAGGCTACATTTTGCAATCGCAATTGCGCGTGGCCACGAAGTATCCGCGCCTGACGCGCGATTATTTCGCGAGCCGCGGCGCGCAGGTCGAGATCATCAAGCTCGACGGCTCGGTGGAGCTGGCGGCGGTGGTGGGCCTGGCCGATCGCATCGTCGATCTGGTGGAAACCGGCGAAACGCTGCGGCAAAACGGTTTGATGGTGCACGAGATCATCGGCGAAAGCACCGGGCGTTTGATCGTGAACAAGGCGAGCCACAAACTCAAGCTCGCACAAATCAACGAACTGATTGCGCGTTTGCGAAAGGCAGTGCATGAGAATTCTGCAAGCTGAACAGCCGCAACACTGGCAGGAGCTGTTGCAGCTTTTCACCTATGATTTTTCCGCCAATGATAAAATCGAAACTGCGGTGCGTGAGATCATTGCAACAGTGCGCAAACGCGGCGATGAAGCTCTACTGACTTATACCCGGCAATTCGATCACGTCGATTTGCAGGCGCACGAGTTGCGCGTGCCGGCCGGCGCCTTGCCATTGGCGCGTCAACAGGTGAGCGCAGCATTTCGCGAGGCGTTGGCAGCCGCGAGTCAAAATATCACAGGCTTTCATCAACGCCAGGTTGAGACAAGCTGGGAATTCGAGCGCGAGGGCGTGCGTCTTGGGCAACGGGTTGTGCCGCTGACTGCGGTTGGCATTTATGTTCCCGGCGGCCGCGCGCTTTATCCCTCAAGCGTGCTGATGCTCGCCATTCCAGCGCGGCTCGCGGGCGTGCAACGCATTGTCATGGTCACACCGCCGCGGCCCGGCGGCATTGATCCGCATTTATTGGTTGCCGCCGGGCTGGCGGGCGTGCATGAGATTTATCAAATCGGCGGCGCGCAGGCGATTGCGGCGCTCGCGTTCGGCACAGCCTCGATTCCACGCGTCGATAAAATCGTCGGGCCGGGCAACAGCTATGTCGCCGCCGCAAAACGGCAAGTGTTCGGCATGGTTGACATTGACAGCATTGCCGGACCGAGCGAGATCGCGATTCTGGCGGATGAAACCGCTGACGCCGAGTGGGTGGCGCGCGATCTCATCTCCCAACTCGAGCATGATGTTGAGGCCAAGGCCGTGTTGGTGACAACGGACGCGACTCTCGCCCAGCGTGTTGCCGCGCGAGTCAATGAGTTGGCCTCACAGGTTGCGCGCGCGGCTATCGTGCAAGAATCCGTGCGGCGCTATGCCGCGGCTTTCGTGGTGGGCTCGCTTGACGAAGGCGTTGCTGCAATCAATGAAATCGCGCCCGAACATCTCGAGATCATCACCGCCTCGCCGCGGTTGGCGGCTGAACGAATTACCAATGCTGCCGCGATTTTTCTGGGACCTTATTCGCCCGTGCCGATGGGCGATTACATTGCGGGCACGAATCACACGCTGCCCACCGGACGCAGCAGTTGCTTCAGTTCACCGCTCGGTGTGAGGGATTTCTGCAAATACATAAGTCTGGTTGAGTACAGTCGCGAGGCGTTCATACGCGAGCGCAGACATGTTGAAGCGTTGGCGGAGATCGAGGGGCTGCCGAATCACGCAGAGGCAGTGCGGGCAAGAAAGGGATAGAAATACTTTTGAACTTTCATTGAGGCACCGATATGAATACTTTACAAGAAGCAGAAAAACTCATATCCGCGATGACGCGCGGTGAAAAAGCGCAAGTCTTGCAATGGATAGCACGTGATCTCGGAGATGCTTTTCCCGGGATTGAAAGCAATCTCGAGGTGGCCGGAGGTGAACCGTGCATTGTGCGCACGCGTATTCCGGTCTGGGTTCTAGTACAGGCAAAGCGTCTTGGCGCCAGCGAAGCCGAGTTGCTGCGCTGCTATCCAGCTTTGCGCGCGGAAGATTTGACAAACGCCTGGGCATATTATCGTGCTCACCGAGAAGAAATCGAGTCGCAAATTCGTGAGAATGAGGGAGCTTAAGACATGGCGCGTTTATACTCGAACGAAAACTTTCCTATGCCTGCGGTTGAAGAGCTCAGGCAATTAGGTCACGATGTCTTGACAACCCTGGAAGCCGGGCAAGCTGGCCAAGTGATGCCCGATGAACAAGTATTGGCGTTTGCCATTGCTAATCAGCGTGTACTCTTAACGTTGAATCGAAGGCATTTTATTCGCATTCATCAGCAACAACCTATTCATTTTGGCATTACTGTCTATACGTTCGATTTAGATTTTGTCGCGCTTGCACATCGCATTCATCAAGCCATTGTGTCAGAGACCCAACTTGTGAACCAATTGATTCGAATCAGCCGCCCAGGATAGCGCCACCCCATGCCCAGACACGTCACCCTCTCCCGCAAAACCGGTGAAACCGAAATCACGGTCGAATTGAACCTCGACGGCAGCGGCCAACATGACATCAGCACCGGCATCGGATTCTTCGATCACATGTTGACGCTGCTGGCGGTGCACGGTTTGTTCGATTTGATAGTAAAAGCAACCGGCGATTTGCACGTCGATGCGCATCACACCGTGGAAGATACCGGCATCGTGCTCGGAACTGCATTTCTGCAAGCGCTTGGGGATCGCAAAGGCCTCACGCGCATTGCAACCAGCCATGTTCCGCTCGACGAGGCCCTGGCCCGCACCGTGGTGGATTTGAGCGGGCGCGGCTATCTGCATCTCGAAGCCACCTTCAGCAGCGGCCAGGCAGGCGATTTTCCATCAGAGTTGGTGGAAGATTTTCTGTACGCTTTTGCCGGCAATGCCAAAGCCACGATTCACGCCACGCTGCTCGCGGGGCGGAATACGCATCATCAAATCGAAGTTATTTTCAAATCACTGGCACGCGCGCTGCGCGAGGCGGCTGAGATCGATCCGCGCCAGACGGGCATACCTTCGAGCAAGGGGGTGCTAGTGTAACCGCCACAATTAGGGTCAGTGCAAAATCGCAACCTATTAAAAAGCGTGTCCCCGAAACGATTTGGCCGTTGTACTAAAAACCACAAAATTTTCAAGGTGCTCGAAGTTTTGGAAACCTCGGCTAAGCCGAGGTTGGAACATTTTTGGATAGACACGAAACAACAAAGCCTCGCACAGCAGCGCTGCGCGAGGCTTTGTCATCCTTCCAGTTCGTCAGCTAAACACGGGTCAACAATCCCACCACTTCACAATGCGCGGTATGTGGAAACATGTCCACCGGTTGCACTTTTTCCAAATGATACTGCTGGCTGCAAATGTCCTTGAGGTCCCGCGCGAACGTTGCGGGATTACATGAAACGTAGACGATGCGCTGCGGCGCAAGCTCCAGCAGCTTCTGGATCACTTTCGGGTGCATGCCGGCGCGCGGCGGATCGACGATCACCACGTCGGGATTGCCCCAGCGCCGGATCAAGACCGGCACTTGCGCCAGCTCGTCCTTCAAATCACCCAAAATAAAATGGCAGTTGGTGATGTCGTTGATGCGGCAATTGACGCCGGCGTCATAAATCGCTTGTGGCACGATTTCGAACCCGACGACCTGCTTGGCCAGCGGCGACACGAAAATCGAAATGGTGCCGGCGCCGCTGTATAAATCATAAACCGTCTCGTTTCCCGTGAGGCCGGCAAGGTCGCGCGCCAGGCCATACAGGATTTCCGCGCCTTCTGTGTTGGTTTGAAAAAATGAATTCGCCGAAATCTGAAAATCGAAATCGCCGATGCGGTCGCGCAAATAGCCGGGGCCGTGCAACACCAGCTCTTCCTCGCCGATCGCGACTTGCGCTTTGGAACGATTGAGATTGTGCACGATGGTGGTGATCTCCGGAAACTCCGCCGCGAGCTTGCGGCTCAAATCGGCCACGGCTTCGCGGCCGCCGGGCGGATCGGTTGTAACAAAATTGATCATGAAGTCCCCGGTGCGCTTGCCCTCGCGCATCACGAGAAACCGCCAGAATCCGGTATGATCTTGCGTGGTATATGGCAGCAACGCATGCTGCTTCACCGCCTCGCGCACGACTTGCAACACGCGATTGCTGCGCTCGGAAAGCAGCCAGCACTGCTCCAGCGCCAGCGTCTTGTCGTAATGATTGGTCGAATGCAAGCCCAGCGCAAAGCCGCGTTCGCCGGAAATCTGATTGCTTTCGATTTCAGCGCGCGTGAGCCAGCGCTGGCGCGAAAACGAAAACTCCATTTTATTGCGATAAAAATATTCCTGCGGCGAGCCGATCACCGCCGCCACATTCGGTTGCGCGATACCGGCGAGGTGTTCAATCGTTTCCACCACCTGACGCTGCTTGTAAGCAAGCTGCACATCATAACGCAAGTTCTGCAGCAAACATCCACCGCACTCGCCGAAATGCCGGCACCGCGGCTCGACGTAATTTTCAGACTGGCGCAGAATCGCCAGCGGTTTTGCCTCGGCAAAGGCTTTTTTCTTTTTGGTGATTTGTGCGCGCACACGCTGGCCCGGCAGGCTTTGCGGCACAAATACGATATAGCCGTTCAATCGCGCCAGCCCTTTTGCGCCAAAAGCGAGGCCTTCGACTTCCAGCTCAATCTCGCTGCCTTTTTTAAGGGTGTTGTCCATGCGATTCCAAAGGTATATTGCAATCAACAATCAATCTCAAACTTGCAAGGTTACCAATTCCCGCTGCGGTTCGGTGTGAATCTCGGGGCCGCTATTGCCCACGTAAACGTTGATCTCACTGCGCACGCCAAATTCCGGCAAATAAATGCCGGGTTCGATCGAGAACGCCACGCCCGGGATGATCGCGCGTGAGTCGCGCGTTTCGTAGCTGTCGATGTTCACACCGTTGGCATGAACTTCGGCGCCCAGGCTGTGTCCCGTGCGGTGAACAAAGTAATCGCCAAAGCTCGCTTCGGTGATATATTGGCGCACAACCTGATCAATTTCAAATCCCTTTACCGGCCGGCCAGCCTGCCAATTTTGACGCAAAAAATCGACGCCGCGATCTCGCGCCTGCCTGACCGTGTTAAACACATGCTGCACACGGTCCGGCGGCTCGGCGCCTGCAAAACCCATCCAGGTAATATCCGCAAACACGGCGCGCGGCGTTTTCTGCTTGGCCCAAAGATCGATGAGAATGACATCGCCCGGGCGAATCGGGCTGTGCACGCTCGACGACGGCGCGTAATGCGGGTTGCTGGCATTGGCATTCACCGCCACAATCGGCGCAGAGTCCGTGATGCAATTTGCCGCGGCAAATTGCCGCAGAATGAATTGCTGGACTTCGTATTCGTTAATCGACTTGCGCGCCTGCAGGGCCGTTTCGATCATTTTAAAAGCCTCGCGTTGCGCTTCATGCACAACTTGCGCGGCAGCAATATGGCTGCGCAACTGTTCGGCGCTCCACTTTGCCTGAAACTCCTGAATGAGATTGGCGGAGGTTACGATATGCACGCCGAATGTGCGCAACAGCTCAATCATTCCGGCGTCGACATAGGATACTGTCGGCACATCGTTCATCGGCGAATATTCCATCGCGATTTGGCCGGTGACAGGGAGTAACTCGCGCAGGCGCTGTTGCATTTGTTGCAGGCCGGCGTACAACAACATGCGTCCGGGCAGGGACGGGTAGCTGGTTCTTTCGATGGCATGCGCCAGCAAAGTCGGCTCACCGCTTGACGGGATAAAATAAAACCAGCGCCGCGTGATATGATAATCGCTCAACGAAAAAAGCGCGCGCGCCACTGCATTGATGCCGTGAAAATCATAAATCAGCCAGCCGGCCAGTCCGTCGCGCCGCAGCGCCTCTTGTACAGCATCGATGTCGAGCAAAAAACCGGAATGTTGTGTCAAGCGTTGTTCTCCTTCGTGATACTGCAATCACAAACAAAAAAGGTGCGCCAGCGCCCTTCCGCCGGGTAAACGGACCCAAAAGAAAATATACCGGCAAACGCCGCCATATTCCGAAGAATATTCATGTGCTTAGACTAAAAATGGGATCGTATTCGATCCGTTTGGCAGAAGGTAGCAGTCATTGATATCGGGCAGCCAGGCATACGCAAGCTGTAGTGCTTCGGATAAAGTAGGCGCAGCATGAAACCCGAAAGCGGTTACTAAAGCGGAATCGAGTGTGCTGATGATAATGATGCGAGCCTGCCCGGCTTTTTGTCGCGTCGACATCGCCAACGCGCCTGCCGGGTGATACTGTCGCTGCAATTGATCGTGCAGGTTTGACAGGTTTTTCTCTTCCAACCATGCGGCCAATTGTGCGGCGCCAGCGCCTTCCAGGCATTGCGCCGCCAATATCACCACGCCGTCCGGCCGCACGGCTTGCATGGCATGATGCAATGCCCGGTGCGCAGTATCATAATCGCGATCATGGGGATAACCGCCGCAGCTCACCAGCACCAGATCGGCGGGTTGCTTGACCGGCACGCGATAAATATCGTCAATGCGGTGGCAGCACGCCGCATAAGCCTGCAACGGCTCGCCGCCTATCGCGCCGATGACTTGATTACAGTCGTTCAAAATCGTGTGCAATAAAAAGTCGATCGTCAAAAAACGAAATGCCTCACGCATATCTTCCTGCAAGGGATTGCCTTCGATCACGCCGCCGCGGCAATGCGGATGCAAGCGCGGGGAGAAAGGATCGAGTATGAGCGTCGAGAGCCGCGCGACCGTCTCCACGCCGGCACAATCCGGCACGATGAGGCTTGGGCCGCCGTCATAACCGGCAAAGGGATGATGATTCACGCCGCCGCACACCAAGACACGGTCAAAATCGAGCAACAGACGATTCACGAAAATCGGGGTGTTGCGCTGCGTGCGGCCGATGTATTCCAGGCTTTTGGCGTCGCGCGCGTCGTGATAGACAATGCGCGGCTGGCCGTGCCGGGAACTCTCGCTGCCGAGCAATTGCGGAATGCCGTTGCGCCGCGCGCCCCATGCGCCGGCGACCAGAATCGTTATGTCGCAGGGCGAAAGCCCAAGGCGATACAAGCACGCAAGCACGATCGGTAAAAATACACCGCCGCCCACACGCTCCGCCTCATCTGGAACAACGATCAAAACACTGCTCGCGCCCCGGAACACATAATCGAAATCATGGCATCCAATGGGATGCGCAAGCGCATGCGTGACAAGGTCGTCCGGCTTTTGCAGAGTTGCAATAAACTTCGGTTTTAATTCGGCAAACCGTCGTGGCGGGCGAAAATCCGCCTGCACCACGCCCCGGCCGTATTTTAAATTGAGCTTCATATGAGATCAGGGCAATTCACGAGCCGTCGAAGTTATTAGATTTTGCTTACAATGTCAACTTCTTTGGGCCTCAGAAAATGTTCTCTTGTAATACACTACCCGACCACCTGTTTTGAGTTGAGACATTTTTTTGAATTTTCTGCAATATATTTGTTCTCAAGCTCTTTTGTTTAACTTCATTCAAAATTCTTGAGTTAGCGTGAGGCAGTTTTTGCCCGGCTTTTGGCACAAAGTTAGCTAAAGAGATTAGTGAAGATTGATATACGTTGCGTCAGCAATCTTCAAGATATAAAGCGCCTCGCCGCACACTTCTAGGACGATTACTGCTTTGGAAACGGCGATGGGGCGATTGATCGCGTGATCAATCTCACTAAGGCTACCCCATCATCCATTATACTTCCATCCTTAAAAACTTGTTTTTAAGGACACCTACCCCAAAGAGAAGGGACTTGGTTTCGCGCGCCAAGTCCCTTTTTATTTTCTAAAGCTTCAAAGTCTACCGGCATGAAATGCCATCTGAAGAGCCTGGAAGCGGCAAAATTCGCTTGCCTTTCTGCAAGGTGTTCGATACTTTGCCGCCACTTTGAACGCATTTCTTACAGTCTGTTTCATCTACTTCATTTTTCTTGTATTGGTATTTGCCGGCGTCAAGCGCTATCAACCGAAACGTAAAAACTTAGATGCGAAAGCGCTGCCTTCGGTTTCAATTATTGTTGCTGCGCGCAATGAATCAGCGCATCTGGCGGAATTGATTCCCGGCCTTGCTGCCAATTGTTATCCAAATACCTTATTGCAAATCATTATCGTTGATGATCGCAGCACGGACAACTCAGCTATCGTTCTCAAAGATTTGCGCCGGCAGCACACATTTGAGCACCTGCGCATCGATGCTGTTTCACCACGATACAGCCCTAAAAAATTTGCGGTGTTAACAGGCGTTCAGGCGGCAAAACATGAGATAATTTTGTTAACAGATGCCGATTGCCGGCCTGGTTCAGAGTGGGTTGCACAAATTGCTTCTTCTTTTCACTCAGATTGTGTTGCTGTGATTGGGTTTTCACCGGTTATCAGCCGACGGGCGCATCTTTCAGAAATTCTGGCAATCGACAGCCTCGCGGTTGCGGCGTTGGGCTTGGCGGGCGCGGGTTGGCGCAAGCCGTTTTTGACGACGGGAAGAAATTTTGCCTATCGCAAATCCGCCTTTGCACATGCCGGCGGCTTTGCCGGCTTTGAACATGAAACATCCGGCGATGATGATTTGCTGCTGCAAAGGCTGGCGCCCATGGGCGAAGTCGAATTTGCGCTGAATGCCTCAGCGCATGTCACGAGTGTGGGCGGTCCGGAAAGCCTTCGCGCTTGGTTGCGGCAGAAACGCCGGCATATTTCCGCTTCAAAAAAATATGCTCCCGGCGTTCAACTCGGCTATCTCATTTTCCATCTCTGTAACGCCATAATCTGGCTTGCGCCGTTTTGGGTGGGGAGAAAAGGCCTGCTCCTTCTGGCCGCGAAAATTGTTGGTGATTTTATAATTTTGCGCTATACTGCCGTGCGACTTTCCTGGCAGCCGCGCTGGCGCTACTTGCCGGGATGGGAATTGCTGTACATGCTCATTCACACCTTTGCCGCCCCGTTTGCTTTCTTTGGAAAAATTCGATGGAAGAAATAGCAACGGCGACAAAGAATTGCCACCGCCTTTTTTTGAATCTGCTCGTGGTGATGGCTTTACCAGGGAAAGTATTCTTCATCAAAAATACCAACACCTCATGTCTCAACTTCCGATCTTGAACTCCCCGTATCCGGCGGCAAACAGCCATAACGCTGCTTTACAGCCCTCGCGCCGGCACAGCTTTGACAAATGGGAGTTTCCCCTCGGCAAAGAAGTCGCCCTGCTTCAGTTTATCAAAACCTTCACCCTAAAACGGCTGTGGAATGCCGCCAAGATACTCGGTTCGTTCACACTTTCGGCCATTCTCAAAAGAACCTTCGTCTGGGGCGCGCCGCCGGTGCTCACCATCGAGCCGACCAACATTTGCAATCTGCATTGCCCGCTGTGTGTGACCGGCAACGGTTCGATGGAACGCGCCAACGGCCGCATGAGTTTTGACGTGTTCACGCGCTTGATCGACGAGTTGGGCGATCGCGTGATGTATGTGGTGTTTTTCAATCAAGGCGAACCGTTCATTCACCGCGGCTTCACGGATTTCATCGCGTATGCCCATCGCCGCGGCATTTACACCACGACCAGCACAAATGCGCATTATTTTGATGCGGCTACAGCGGAAGCCGCCGTGCGCAGCGGCCTCGATACGATGGTGATCTCGGTTGACGGCGCTACTCAGGAAACCTACAGCCGTTATCGCGTGGGCGGTTCATTGGAGAAAGTGTTGCAGGGCATTCGCAATTTGGTGGCCGCCAAACGGCGTTTGCATCGCAAAACGCCTTATCTCTTCATGCAGTTTTTGTTGATGAAGCACAATGAACACGAATTGCCGGCCATGGAACGGCTTGCCAAAGAGCTTGGCGTCGATCGCCTGTTGAAAAAGAACATTCAAGTCGAAACGCTCGCAGAAGCGCGGGAATGGCTGCCGCGCGAGGAACGCTATCGCCGCTATCGTCTTACGGAGAATGATTTCACGGTTAAAAACGGCAAGGGCGTGTGCATTCGTCCCTGGGTCACAACCATGGTCAATTGGGATGGCGCCGTCGTACCCTGCTGCTTCGACAAAAACGGCCGGCACACCACCGGCGACTTGCGTGACGCCAGCTTTGCGCGGATATGGGAATCCAGGGCTTACCATCAATTTCGCCAGGCCATGCTGACGCAACGCGAAAGCATAGATATTTGCAAAAATTGTAATCAAGGCATCGGCTTGTTTGTTTGATTTTTGGATTGTGCGACTGACAACACTAGTATACCGGCTAGAGGTGGCAGAATCTCACTAACAGAGTTTAACTTGACCATGCCAGATCCACCGCAGAGAGGCAGAGTTCGCCGGGAATTCTCATAAATCTTACTCTGCGATCTCCGCTCGACCGCGGTGATTTTTGGAATGTGACAAAATCGAGTTGATTCCAAGAAATCATTTCATCATCCATTCGTGACGCAATTCTTCCTCAATCGTTTTGAACGCATGCCCGAGCCGCTTGTCAAGCTGATGCCCCGGTTGTGGTGCCGTGCGCCGATGCCGACGAATCAGATGTACCTCACCTTTGACGACGGGCCGCATCCCGAGCGCACGCCGTTCATTTTGGAGGTGCTCGACCACTTCGATATTCCAGCGACGTTTTTTCTCATCGGCAAGCGGGCTCAGCGTAACCCGGATTTTGTCAAACGTCTGGCAGAGCGCCATCGCATCGGCAATCATACCTGGAATCATCCCAATCTGCGCTGGCAAAACGCGCGTGTCTTCGCTGCCGAGTTGGAGTCCACCCGCAAGCTGCTGGAAGATCTTTCCGGCGCGAGCGTACGCTTGTTCCGCCCGCCTTACGGCGCTTTCGGGCCTGCGTTGGCGCGTTATGCCCGCGCCCACGATCACCAAATCGTTTTGTGGCAAATCTTGCCGTGGGATTTTCGGCCCGAGCGCAGCGCCCAGGAAATTGCCGATTGCATTCTGCGCCATGCCGCCGGCGGCAGCATTATCGTCCTGCATGACGGGCACTCGTGCGCAGAAAAAACAAGCATCGCCTTGCGCTCATGCCTTCCGCACTTGCTGGAACAAGGTTATCAATTCTCCGCTCTGCCCAATCATTTTTGCGAGGAAACCGCAGCCACGATAATACCACAATCCCAAAATGATCAGCGGTGATTTTTGGAATGTGGCATAGTCGAGTTAATATGAGAATGAAAAAGTTTTTGGTTTTGTGCTGCTCCATTCAACCTTTAACAAAATAGTTGTTGATTTTTAGGGGCCTCGTCTTATTTTGAAAAGCGCACTGAAATCACCTCTTGCGAATCTTATTTCATTCTCGTCGTTTGGCCGAGTTTTTCATCTCGTTGTTTCATCATTAACATTAAGAGGAGGAAACGATGCGCAAGGCATCCGTAGTATTCATGCTGGGTTGCTGTCTTGCTGTTTTTGCCGGTTGTGAGCAAAAACCGGCAACGGTGGAGCAAAGCCCGGTCGAGCGTGGAAAGTATCTGGTGACCATTGGCGGCTGCCATGATTGCCATACGCCGAAAGTTATGGGGCCGAGCGGCCTGCCGGAGCCTAACATGGCGCTGGCGCTTTCGGGCCATCCCGCTGATGCGCCCTATCCCACGTGGAAGCCGGAAGATATGCAGCAAAACAACGCCATCGCCTTGACTGATCCCATGCTCTCCTCCTGGGCGGGACCCTGGGGCGTCAGCTTTGCGGCGAATCTTACGCCTGATAAGGAAACCGGCCTGGCGGAATGGACAGAAGACACGTTCATCCAGGCCATGCGTACCGGCAAGCATCAAGGTCAGCCCAATGGCCGCGACATTCTGCCGCCCATGCCTTGGCCAGGTATCGCCCAAATGACGGATGATGATCTCAAAGCCGTGTGGGCCTATTTGCGCACCATCCCGCCGGTGAAGAATCAAGTGCCGTTCCCGGTGCCGCCAAGCGCGCCGCCGGCGCAGTAAAGGCCGAAAGTTTGCCGGTTTCGCAAATCAGCCACGCTCACATTTTCTCCAATTGTGAGCGTGGCTGATGTTATTTTGTTCGGCAGCGGCAAGACTGCGGCATTAAGATCGTGAATACCACTGCCACGCCGGGGCAGAACAATTTCGACACGCTGCGGGTGTTAGAATTTTCGCCATTGCCGGCCTCGGCGCTGTCCAGGAACTGGATTCGTGCAATTTCCGCTGATCGTGAAAACCATTGAAGAACCCCGATAAGTCTGTACGCATGCCAAATCTTCGCAACGCTGCTGCGGTATTGATGTTTCTCTTGATGATGCTTGCAACTTCTTCCCTGCGCGCGCAATCCGCGGCGGCGCCGTTGCATCATTCCGTTTATCCCTTTTTGGAAAAACTCGTTGCCTATCTGCCGCGACGCGCGCTGGATTTGCACGTGATTCCGGTGGATCGCGAGCAAGCGCGCGTGATTTTGCAGCAAGCCCGCGATGCCAATCTGCCGCTCTCCAAAGCTGATGAAGCCTTACTAAAGCAATATCTCGCGGAATTCACCGATCCGGCTTATGGCGAGCCAAAATCCTCCCAAGCGGAACGCAATTTCTGGCGCTATGAAGAACGCGGCGCGCAGCTTTTTGTCGATCTGTACGGCCTGCAGCGCTTCGAATTCCAGCGGGCCGACAGCAGCGCAGATGATTTGGAAATCTCGCGCACGCGCGCCGGCGCGAGATTGCGCGCGCATTTGCCGCCGCGCTTGTTGCTGGCGGTCGATGTGAGCAACATCATGGAACGCGGCGCGCCGGATTCTGCGGAAGTGTTCGTGCCCGGCAGCGGCGGCCCGGTGGTGCTTTCCGGCGAATCCGTTTTCAAAGAAACCGCAATTGCCTATGCCCGCGTGCAATTGCCGTGGTTTGAGCTGGAAGCCGGGCGCAATCAATTCTCGTGGAATCTCAGCCCGCTCACGCAACTGGTGTTACACCGCGAGAATCAGCCGTTCGATCTTGTGCGTCTCGATTCCCGCTGGAAGAAATTCCGTTTCGTCTTCGTGCATGCCAATCTGCGCGCCGAGTCGCGCAAGTTTCTCGCGGCGCACCGTCTCGAAATTATGCCCTTCTCGAATTTTCTTTTCGGTGCTGGTGAAGCCGTGGTTTACGGCGAGCGCGGCGCGGAATTCCAATATCTCAATCCGCTGATGCTGTACCATGCCGCCGAGCATTTGCTGGGCGACAAAGACAACAATGTGCTCACGCTCGATTTCACCTATTTTCCGCGGCCCGGCCTCAAGCTTTATGGCGAGATTTTCATCGATGATTTGAGCCTGGAATTTCCGCTGGGCACATACTGGGGCAACAAGCTGGCGTATCTGGCCGGCGCGTTTTGGGCGCAGCCGTTCGGCTGGCGCGAGGCGGATCTGCGCGTCGAATACAGCCGCATCGATCCGTTTGTTTACACGCACGATTTCCCGCAAAACGTTTATGAGCAGGACGGCGAGGGTCTGGGCAGCCGTTTCGGGCCGAACGCCGATCGCCTCGCGCTCGATCTCGGCTGGCAGCCGCATCGCGATTTTCGCCTCAACGGCCAATTCCGCTTCCAGCGCAACGGCCGCGGCGATTTGTTTACGCCGCACAAACCGGAAGACGGCAACGCCAAGGGCTTTCTCAAGGGCACGCTGATCAAAACTCTCGATTTGAATTTCACTCTCGAAAATCAAATTTGGCGGGATGTTTATCTGGGATTGGAAGTCGAATGGGAACGTCGGCAAAATGCGGGATTCGTTTCCGGCGCGACGACGCATCGCCGGCAAGCGGTGTTTTCGCTGCGCGCGGATTGGTAGAGTAAACGCTGAAATTTCGATGCTCATCCGGGAGGCAGTCTCGCAGACGCTGAGATCGCCGAGAATAGCTTTTAAAGCGACCCAGCGATCTGTGAGCAAAAATCTTTGCTTTTGGGGCTAACGTTGCGCCACTGCACAAATGCACGGCCAAGCCGTGACTGAACATTGCCGAAGCTGAATGTCAAAATTCATGAGCCAGGGACTCGGGAGAAGTTGCTGCAATGGCGCCTGGGAACGGTAATTTCTGCCTGATGCGGATGCCCTCATTCACTGAAAGCGAAAATATGAAAAACGGCCTGCACTGTCAAGCGCTTCATGGAATCCAGCACGCCATGCGCGTCTGAAAAGGCTCACCAAATAAAATTGTCTTCAGCAAAAAAACACTCGCCCAAAACGCCTTCATTTTGTATTTTCAACCCACTCAAATCATAAAGCATTTCACCCCAACCATGCAGGAGTGAGAGATGAGAAGAAGTCACACCGCCTCGTGGTGCATGCTGTTGCTGTTTCCCGTGCTGCTGCTGGCGCAGGAGAATGTCGATCTGCGCATGGTGAGCCGCATCAAAAGCGAGGGTTTCAACAACTCGAAGGTGATGGAGATCGCGAGCTATCTCACCGACGTGCACGGCCCGCGCCTCACCGGAGCGCCGAGCATGAAAGCTTCGGGAGAATGGGCCGCCAAGAAACTCGGGGAATGGGGGCTGGCCAACGCGAAGCTGGAAAGCTGGGGCACGTTTGGCCGCGGTTGGACGATGGAAAAATTTTCATTCGAGATGGTCGAGCCTTACTATGCTCCGCTGATCGCCTATCCCGAGGCCTGGACCGGCAGCACGAACGGCGCCATCACGGCTTCCGTGGTTTATGCCAAAATCGAATCCGCGGCTGATTTGGAAAAATACAAAGGCAAGCTGCGCGGCGCGATCGTGCTCACCCGCCCGCCGGTGGAGGCGCAATTCAAAAATGAACCGGACGGCGACCGTTACGATGAAAAAGAGCTGGCTGACCTGGCGCAAATGGAAATGCCGGGCGGACGCTCGGATTGGGCGGCGCGCCGCGAAGAGTTTCGTCGCATGCGCGAGCTGCGGGAAAAAACCTCGAAGTTTTTCCAGGATGAAGGCGCTGTGGCGCTGATTCAACCGAGCCGCAAGGGCGACTTCGGCACGGTTTTCGTGCAGGGCGGCGGCTCGCGCAACATCGGCGCGCCCGAGGGCTTGCCCTCCGTCGTCATGGCGATCGAGCATTACAACCGCATGGTGCGCCTGATCGAGAAGGGCGTGACGGTGAAGCTGGCGGCCAACATCCAAAACAAGTTTCATGAGAGCGACTCGCTGGCGTACAACACTGTGGCCGAAATTCCCGGCGTCGATAAAAAACTCAAGGATGAAATCGTCATGCTCGGCGGCCACCTCGATTCCTGGCACGCCGGCACCGGCGCAACCGACAACGCCTCGGGCTGCGCGGTGATGATGGAGGCCGTGCGCATCCTGCAAGCGTTGAACGTGCAGCCGCGGCGCACGATTCGCATCGCGCTGTGGACCGGCGAGGAGCAGGGCTTGCTGGGCTCGCGCGCTTATGTGAAAAAACATTTTGGCGATCCGGAGACCATGCAGCTCACAGCGGCGCACGAAAAACTCTCGGCCTATTTCAATCTCGACAACGGCACCGGCAAGATTCGCGGCGTGTATTTGCAGGGCAATGAAATGGTGCGCCCGATATTCGCGGCCTGGCTCAAACCCTTCGAAGATCTCGGCGCGACCACGTTGACCATTCGAAACACCAGCGGCACTGATCATCTTGCCTTTGATGCGGTGGGTCTGCCGGGCTTCCAATTCATCCAGGACCCGGTCTCCTACAGCCCGCGCACTCATCATTCCAACATGGATGTTTACGATCATTTGGAAGATGCGGATTTGATGCAGGCTTCAGTAATCGTGGCGTCGTTCGTCTATCATGCCGCGATGCGCGACGAGCGGCTGCCGCGCAAGGACCCGCCGTCACCGCCGCGGTCGGCGCAAACCACGATGCGGTAATGATGAGTCTTTCCATTTTTTTTGATTAATCAAGGCGGCCACCGGATACGCGATTAGAACGTTTCAAATCCGGTGGCCGCTTTTCCTGTGGATGTTCCATGCTTCCGGCTCGCGCCGTTCGAGGCAAAGAGCCAGGCCAGAGATCATGAAACAACAAACGCTGTTATCCCTTCTTCCCTCCGGCCTTGAAGCCACACTGCACGAGGATAATCCCTGGTGGCGTGGCGAGCGTATTTTTGGCTTGCCGGAAGCCAGGCGCTGGGCGTTCGCCCCGGTTCTCGACGGCGTTAAAAGCGGAGCGACTCCCATTACCGTTTTGCGCGGCCCGCGTCAGGTCGGTAAAACCACGCTTCTCAATCAAACGATAACAGCGTTGCTCGATGAAGGCATTGCGCCGCGCCGCATCTTTCGCGTTCAGTTCGACGAGTTGCCACAGCTCCGGCCAGTGCCGGAACCGATTATCGAATTGGTGCGATGGTATGCGCAGGAAATATTGCAAAAAAGCTTGAATCAGGCAGCCTGGGACGGCGAACAAGCTTTCGTTTTTTTGGATGAAGTTCAGAATCTTCCGGATTGGGCGCCGCAATTAAAACATCTGGTGGATATGCAACCGGTGCGCGTGGTCGTGACCGGCAGCTCGGCATTGCGCATTGAAGCGGGCAGGGACAGTCTCGCCGGGCGAATCAATACCCTGGAAATGGGGCCGCTGTTGTTGCGTGAAATTGCCGGTGTGAGAAAAATCGGAACCATCTCCGGTTTTCTTCCTGCCAACGGACTTGGCCCGATGAAAGACAAAAATTTTTGGCAGGAGCTGCGACGTTTCGGTGAAGACAACCGGGAGCTTCGTGATCTTGCGTTTGCGGCATTCTCCGAACGCGGCGCTTATCCCGCCGCGCAGGCTCGAACCGATTTATCCTGGGAAAAGCTTGCGGATCACCTCAACGAAACCGTGGTGCGCCGGGCCATCCAGCATGATTTAAGAATGGGGCCGCGCGGCAAGCAACGCGACGAGCATCTTCTCGAGGAAGTATTTCGCCTGGCATGCCGCTATCTCGGGCAAGCGCCCTCACAAGCCCTGTATTTGTCAGAATTGAAAACCTCCCTGCAGGCCAACCTCGGCTGGCAACGCGTTTTGGCATACTTGAAATTTCTGGACGGCACATTGCTGCTGCGCTTGATTCAACCGCTTGAGCTTCGGTTAAAGAAAAAAAAGGGCGCGCCAAAACTTTGTCTCTGTGACCATGCGCTCCGCGCCGCATGGTTACAGGAAGTCGTGCCGTTGACACCGGAGGCTTTGGAGAAATCATTCCACCTTTCCGATTTGGCCGGACGGGTGGCCGAAAGCGTGGCAGGATATTTTTTGCGCTCGATTCTCAATCTCGGAGTCGCGCATTTACCTGAGCGCGGCGCCGAGCCGGAAGTCGATTTTATCCTCACCATCGGAGAGCAGCGCATCCCGGTGGAAATCAAATACCGCCGGCGCATCGATTTCAAAGACACCCTGGGATTGCGCTCTTTTATCGAGAAATCACATTACAATGCCCCATTCGGCATTATGATTACACTCACGGACGAGGCGGCAAGCGATGACCCGCGCATTGTTTCCCTGCCGCTTTCGACGCTGCTCTTGCTGCGCTAACGACAGCGGCGAGTAGAGCATGAAACCAACATTGCAAAAGTATATCACTAAATTCGATTCGCGATGAGCACCTCCTATGCCCCTCCTCTTGACAAGTTGCTGATATTCGGCGATTGCCGAAACTTTCGTGACTGGCCGGATTATCTTGCGCTAGGATTCACCCACGAGCATGTCAACGATCTCATTCGCATGGCCACCAGCGAGGAATTGAATTGGGCCGATTCCGATTCGCTGGAAGTGTGGGCGCCCATCCACGCCTGGCGCGTGCTCGGCCAGCTCAAAGCCGAAGAGGCAATCGAGCCGCTGGTGAATTTTTTTAATCAGGTTGATGAGGAAGATGATTGGGCGCCCAGCGAGTTTCCCACGGTTTTGAGCATGATCGGCCCGGCTGCCATTCCCCGGCTTGCAGAGTTTCTCCTGAATCCGGCAAACAAAACGTATCCCCGCAGTTATGCCGGTGACAGTCTGGCCGAAATCGCAAAAAAGCATCCGGAAGCCCGAAAAAGATGTGTCGAACATCTGACAGCCGCCATAAAACTAGCGGAAAAGAACAGTCGCGAACTTAACGGATTTATTCTGGCGAATTTGCTCGATCTCAAAGCAGTCGAGGCAGCGCCGGAGATCGAGCGGGCATTTGCGGCCGAGGCCGTTGAACCCTCCATTGCCGGCGACTGGGAAGATGTACAAGTCGAGTTTGGCCTGATTGAGGCGCGCAAAACCAAACCCGCCTATTCTGTTTTTGATCACATCTTTGAAGGGGAAGAAGAAGATTATGATAATGATTGGGAAAGCGATGAAGATGAGAGCGATATTGAGGATGTGAACAGCGTCACACCTGCGCCCATCTATCACAACAACCGCAAAAAACGCGATGCCGTCAAAGCCAAAAGCAGAAAAGCCATGGCCAAGAAATCGCGTCGCCAAAACAGGAAGAAGAAAAAGAAGAAATGAGGAGAACACGCCGTGAAATCATTTTTTTTGAGTGGGGCAATTGTCCTGATGCTATCTGCGTGCCAGGGCGGCAATGCGCCGCGTGAGCCTGAATCCCAATCCGCAGGTGAAATATCCGTGGCCGAGGGCAGCCAAACTGCTGCGGAAGCGCGGGTTCCAGGCGAAGCCGCACGGCAGGCGCTTCTCGATCTCGAAGAAAAAATCATGCGGCAACCGGACGACGCTGCCCTGCGCCGTGAATTCGGCGCGCAAGCGATCGATGCCGCCGCCGGCGTGATCTGGACCATCGGGCGCGGCAAAATTCCGGCGGGCGAGAGTATCGCGGCGATCGCGCAGAACAAGGCCAAACAAGCGGCATTGTTGGATGCCAGCCGATGGGCGGCTTATTTATTGGAATGGCAGAAGAATGATTATGCCACGGCCTTCGGCGCGCTGCGCGGGGAAGTGCCCAACAGCACAATCGTCAATGAAACCTTCTCGGATTCGATGTGTGTGGTGCTGGTGAGAACTTCGCTGGCCAAGTAAGGCGGCGCGGGTTTGAGAGGCAGCGCTTCAAACACGACACGGGCCGTCACGATGAAGTTAGAAACAAACTATTCTCTCGTGAGATTTTGATTTGGCTTGAGCAGCCCAGCATAAATGCTGGGTTTTTTATTTGAATAATGGCCCCACTCACCGGCAAAGAGCTTGACAACGCCAGCGGGCTTTACTACTTTGGCGCGGGGCATAGTAGGAAATTGGCTGTGGAAGAATACGCCTCAGATTCTTTATAAAATGGATATTGATGCGACCCTAGCCAATGCGCAAGCTTTTAGTAAACTTGGAAATGCAATTTTAGGCCTCAATGCTGGAATTTCAGCTCTCGCTTTTGGGAGTTATTGGTCCGAAGGGAATTATGAGGAAGCTTGGGGAGTTGCAGGTGGGTTTGTTGGCGGCACTTTGGGAGGGATCGGTGGCGCTGTAGGTGGTTCATTCCTTATGCCGGTAGGCGGCACGATAGTTGGTGGGGCTGCGCTTGGAATCACTGGAGGATATTTTGGAGCTGAAGGTGCTAAAGCAACTTACCGATGGTGGTCAAGGAAATGATGATAAAACTGAAATTGATATGGCGGCTTCTATTTGTCTCAATGATCGTAAGCGCTATTTATTTTTTGATAAAGAAAGTCCCACAGGGTTTAGAAAGCTGGATTGAATGGGTGGTAATTTTTTGCTTACCGTTTGCGGCTCTAATTGTTATTGTTCTTTTAACGTTACGTATACATTTTGCCAAGGAAGGAATTACGATATATTGGAAAATTGGCATCGGTCCTGTCAAGCTCTGGGAGCAGACGAATTATCGTCTTAGCTGGGACGAAATATCGTACGTTTTCAGTCAATTCGCTATTTGGATTCCATTTCATTTAATCGGTATCGTTGGACACCAAGGGCATGTGCCGCGCTCATTTTTTATTGGAAGCCTTATGACGAATAAGAAAAAAGCATTGGTCTATATCGGCGACCATGCCAAATCCGCGATCATCGGCGAGGATCTTCGCAGATTGATTGAAAAATATCGGCGACAACTCAATAAGCACAAGACAACGGATTAAGCTCGCCTGTTTAGCTCTTTGACAATAAAGCAAGAATCTTTGCTCTACCTGCGATCATATTTCACCAGATGCAATTGAAGATGAGGCACGCGGCATCGGGCGGTGGGTCGGGCGGCTTTGGCACCGGCGGTGGGGGCGGTGGTTTTGGCATTGGCGCCGGCGGATATTGGAAGAAACAATACTACGGCGTGCAAGTGGGAAATGACCCTTTTGAATGGCAGGGGTATGATTGGCTGTGGGTGGATGACTGGACGCCGGATTGGA
>CAYWGH010000013.1:32695-154941 GCA_964457925.1 uncultured Cytophagia bacterium | reverse complement strand
ACCGTTGAGGCCGAAAAATACCTTCAAAATATTTTTAAGTGGCGAAGTTGGGTTAATCCGGTCGCCTTCTCTAAAAGCTCTCATGTAAATCTCCTTTAAAAAGGTTGCCTGAAACGGAATTTGACAACGCTCTCCCCTGCAGCCTCAGCCGCTGGGGAGAGTCAATTCCAACCTCACGAACACCCGCTCGTCGCCCCGCATTCCAAACATTTATAACAACTCCCGCTGCGCACCATCACACTGCCGCATTCGTGGCAGGGCGGGGCATCCGCCTGGCTTTGGTAAATCCTGTTCTCGAGTTGAGAAGCATTCGAGATGGCTAGTTTTTGCGGTGCAGGGGAGGCATCAGCGACTGCGGGAGCGGCAACACCGTTCGCCTCGCCGTCATAACCCCAATCGGCGTCCAGGTCGCCGCTGTGACCGTTCTTGGGAACTTCTTTCTCGGGAATAAACTTCAGCGCCAGCCAGCGGAAAATGTAATCCGTGATCGACTTGGCGATTGGGATTTCGCGATTGGTGGTGAAGCCCGAAGGCTCGAACCGCGCGTGCTGGAATTTGCGCACCAAAACTTGCAGCGGCACGCCGTATTGCAGCGCCAGCGACACCATCGTGGCGAATGAATCCATCAAGCCCGAAACCACTGAGCCTTCCTTTGCCATCACCACAAAAATCTCGCCGGGCGTGCCGTCTTCATACATGCCCACCGTGAGGTAACCCTCGTGTCCCGCAATGCTGAATTTGTGCGTGATCGATTGCCGCTCATCCGGCAGCCGGCGGCGAATGGGTTTCAACTCGGCAAGCGGCGATTTCAGGGCAGCCTCTTTCTTGTCATCCAAACTCGTCACCAGCGGTTGAATGCGCTTGCAGCCGTCGCGATAAATCGCAATCGCTTTCAAGCCCATTTTCCACGCTTGCATGTAAGTTTCCGCAATGTCCTCGGGCGTCACTTCATGGGGCATGTTCACGGTTTTTGAAATCGCGCCGGAGAGAAAAGGCTGCACCGCAGCCATCATTTTCACGTGCCCCATGTAATGAATCGCGCGCCGGCCTTTGGCGGGTTTGAAGGCGCAATCGAACACGGGCAAATGTTCTTCTTTCAGGCCGGGCGCGCCTTCGATGGTATCGTTTTTGTCGATGTAATCGAGAATGGCTTTGCGCTGGTCCGCATCATAACCCAGCTTTTGCAGGGCTTCCGGCACGGTTTGATTGACGATCTTAATCATGCCGCCGCCCACGAGCTTCTTGTATTTCACCAGCGCGATGTCAGGCTCCACACCGGTGGTGTCGCAATCCATCATGAAACCAATCGTGCCGGTGGGCGCGAGCACCGTGACTTGCGAATTCTTGTAGCCATATTCGCTGCCCAGCGTGTAGGCATCCTGCCAAACCTTCTTGGTTTCTTGAAACATTGCAGCCGGCACGAGGTTTTGATCAATGTGATCGACATGGCTCGCGTGTTTCTTGATCACATTCAACATCGGCTCGCGGTTAATTTCATAAGCCGGAAACGGGCCCATCTTGCTGGCGATCATCGCCGAGGTTTTATAAGCCTGGCCGTGCATCAATGCGGTCACAAGTCCGGCATAGGCGCGCCCGGCCTCGCTGTCATAGGGCAGACCGGAGGCCATGAGCAGCGCGCCGAGATTGGCATAACCTAAACCCAGGGGGCGAAATTCGTGGCTGTTCTGTTCAATTTTCGGCGTAGGATAACCGGCATTATCCACGATAATTTCCTGCGCCAGAATCGCAATGTGAACCGCATGTTCGAAGGCTTCGACATCGAAGCTGCCGTCCTCGAGGCGGAACTTCATCAGGTTGAGGGAAGCGAGATTGCAGGCGGTATCGTTGAGAAACATATACTCGCTGCACGGATTGCTGGCATGAATGCGATCGGTGTTGGGGCAGGTGTGCCAATCATTGATGGTGGTGTCGAATTGCATGCCGGGATCGCCGCACAGCCACGCGGCTTCGGCGATCATCTTGAGCAAATCGCCCGCTTTGTAGGTGTCCACCACCTCGCCGGTGGTGATGGCGCGAGTGTACCATTCGCGGCCTTGTTCGGCGGCGCGCATGAACGTATCGGGCACACGCACGCTGTGATTGGCATTTTGGAAAAAGATGGAGTTGTATGCCTCGCCATTGAACGAGCCGTCGTAACCCGCATCGATCAGGGTCCAGGCTTTTTTCTCTTCATTCGCTTTGCAATTGATGAATTCGACGATGTCGGGATGATCAATATTCAAAATGACCATCTTGGCGGCGCGCCGGGTTTTGCCGCCGCTTTTGATCACGCCGGCAAAGGCATCAAAGCCCTTCATAAAACTGACCGGGCCGCTGGCAATGCCGCCGGCGGAAAGTTTTTCGCGCGAGGAGCGCAGCGGCGAAAGATTCGAGCCGGCGCCCGAGCCCCATTTGAACAGCATGCCTTCGGTTTTCGCCAATTCCAAAATGGATTCCATGCGATCTTCAACGGAATTGATGAAGCACGCGCTGCACTGCGGCTTTTTTTCGATGCCGCAGTTGAACCACACCGGGCTGTTGAACGAAAGTTTTTGATGCACAAGCAAGTGCACGAGTTCTTCGTAGAAGGTGACGGCATCGTTGGCAGACGCAAAATAGCCGCCGGCAATGCCCCAATCGCGCATCGCGGCAGCCACGCGATCGATCAGGCCGCGCACGCTGGTTTCACGCTGCGGCGTGCCGAGCTTGCCGTTGAAGTATTTGCTGACCACGACGTTGGTGGCGGTTTGCGACCAGGAGGCGGGCGCCTCAACTCCGTCTTGGCGAAAAACCGTTTCGCCTTTTTCGTTGGAGATAATCGCGCTGCGTTGTTCCCATTTGACTTCGTCGAAAGGATGGCGCTTGCCGTCAGTAAAATAGCGATTGAGGGTGAGTCCTTTGCGAGCGCGGACGCCATTTGTGCCGTTGGCTGGCGCCGTATCCGCAGTATGGCCGTTGCCATTCGCCGGTGTCTGCATCTGCGTTGCGGGATTCAGAGTTGCTGCTCTTGAGGCCATGTACTTCCTCCTTGATCTGGCGGTGGAGAGTTGAACTGCATCAGTTAGAAAGGCGGGCAGCTCAGGCGCTGGAATGGGGACAGAGATTGGCGCTGACTTTCGCAAAATTTTAATCTGCGAAAACCTGCGGTTTCCGGTTCACATTTGAGCGGTTGAACTGCTGCGCGAAGCTGCTACTGCCCCAGCATCCGTTCTGCTTCCAAAAAGCGTGGCGCGCCGTGAGGGGAGAATGTGCGGAATCGTTCTGCACAAAACGGCGGCAATATAAGCCCTGAAGCTCAATAAGTCAAGAAAAATTTCGATATGTTGTATTGGTTTTTTCGTTCACCCCAACTAATAGTTGTGACACCGCATGAGAAAGCACAAGAGGCAGGCGGAAAAAGCGCTTGACAGGCTGGCAGGGGGAGGTTATATTGGGCGTAAATAACAAGGGTTTAGCAAGCAAACTTCTCTGCAATTAAGGCCAGAGTGCTCTTGACGCATTCGCGCTGAGGTTGACTTTGATGCAAAAGAAATAAAGGGAGTGGGGATGCGGTTAGAGCATGCAACGACTATCCCTTCAGAATGAGACACATGAAAACCGAAATTGAAGCGCTGAAGCAGTTCTTCGCCGCAATCAATCGTAATGATATGCAATCCATAACCAAGGACTTTGATCCAGAGATTGTGCGTGTTGAGCCTGAAGGGTTTCCAACTGCCGGCACCTATCGTGGCATCGCGGAAGTGAAGGAGCACATCACGAAGGGACGCGGGACTTGGGCCGAAGGAACATGCGAGCCTGAGGCGTTCTTGGAGAATGGAGATAAGGTCGTCGTGTACCTTTATGCATGGGTCCGGCTAAAGGGCGCGACCGACTGGACTGGCGGACGATTCGCCGATGGCTTTGTGTTTCGTGACGGCAAGATCACCCAGTATCGCTCCTTTGGGGAACGGATGGACGCCCTCAAGTGGGCGGATATCGAAAACCCGGGGCAAATTGAGTCCCCTGATGTGTGCTAATGAAGCAAACATAGACAATTGCCAATTGATGCTGTATAGCAATGACGAGGGGATAAGCAATAGAATGTGCTGGCAATGCCTTTACTATAACATAAAGTTGACAAGCCGCTACCAAAACCTTCCAACACAGACCAAGCGGATGTCCGCTGATTTTATCTTTGTTGATCTGTGGAAAGCTGCGTCCGAGATCTTTGATTTAAAAGCAAAGATGTCATTATGAAACAAGATTTGTCGACACGATGCAACCGTGGAAACTCGCTTCTCAAATTCAGATAAAGAATTCCTTCAAACCGCCATCGACCTTGCTGCCCGCGGGCGCGGGTTTGTCAGCCCGAATCCCATGGTCGGCGCGCTGGTCGTGCGGGAGGGGGAAATTGTTGGCACCGGCTATCATCGCAAGTTCGGCGGCGATCATGCTGAAGTGGAAGCGTTGCGCGAAGCCGGCGCGCAGGCGAAAGGCGCCACGCTCTATTGCACGCTCGAGCCGTGCAGCCATTACGGCAAAACCCCGCCGTGCGTCGATCGCGTAATCGAATCCGGCATCAGCAAAGTCATCATCGGCAGCGTCGATCCCAATCCACTCGTGAATGGCCGAGGCATCAAGATATTGCGTGAGCACGGCATTGAAGTGGTGACCGGCCTGCTCGAAGAGGCCTGCCGCCGCCTCAATGAATCCTACTTCAAGTACATCACCACCCGCCTGCCTTTTCTCACGCTCAAGATCGCACAAAGTATTGACGGCAAAATTGCAGATTCTACCGGCCATTCGCGCTGGATCAGCAACGAGCGCGCCCGCGCCTTCGTGCATCGCTGGCGCTGGCAAAGCGACGCCGTGCTGGTGGGCATTGGCACGGTTTTGCAAGATGATCCGCAATTGACCGTGCGCCACGAAGACGGCCCGCAGCCGCGCCGCATCGTTCTCGACAGCCATTTGCGCATGCCGCTGCACGCGAAGGTGTTAAACGACAACCATGCCGATAAAACCATCATTATCATTTCCAGCGAGTGCAAAGAATTCGAGAAGCAGAACGATATTCAGCAGCGCGGCGCGCGGGTGTGGCCATTGCAGCCCTCGCCATCCGGCAGTTTGCAGATCACGCGCGTGCTTGAGCGCATCGGCCAGGAAGGTATTGCCTCGGTGTTGGTGGAAGGAGGGCGGCGCGTTTTCAGCAGTCTCCTGGCGGAGCGGCACGCCGACCGGCTTGCCTGTTTCATTGCCCCGATGCTTCTAGGCGAGGGTATCGTCGCATTCAAGGATTTACCGATTTCCAGCATGCTGCACGCCATCACGCTTGATCAGACGGAATGGCGAATCCTGGACGACAACGCGCTGGTCACCGGGCAGATCAAATATCCCAAGATGGAATAACAAGGGTCAAAGCGCTGCAAAGAAAGCAAAACTCTCATGCCGATTGGCAAAGCCGCGAAAGATCGCAAAGAAAAACCATGCGCGTTCTTCGCGTCTTCACGCCGTTGCGTGAGGTTTTTGCGGGTTCCGGTTCGTCCGGGTTAGGAGAATAGTTGTGTTTACCGGCCTCGTCGAAGAAATCGGGCAAATCAAAACCGTGCGCGCTGCCGGCGCCTCGCGGCAGTTTACGATTTCGGCGCAAACAATCACAAAAGATATTAAAGTCGATGACAGCATTTGCATCAACGGCGTGTGCTTGACGGTGATTCGCCATGATGAGGATTCGTTCGAAGTCCAGGCCGTTGATGAGACGCTGCGCAAAACCAATCTTGGGCAATTGCAGATCGGCAGCCGCGTGAATTTGGAACGGGCATTGCGGCCCACCGATCGCCTGGGCGGGCATTTCGTACAAGGCCATGTTGACGGCACTGCGCGCATCATTGGCCTTGAGCCGCAAGCCGCGGGCAAACTCATGACGGTGGAACTGCCGGTGAGCTTATGTCGTTATGTTATTCAACACGGCTCGATTGCGCTGGACGGCGTGAGCCTGACCGTTGCGCGTCTCGCAGGAAATTCCATCACGCTCGCGCTGATTCCGCACACGCTGTCGAGTACGACGCTGGGACTGCGCCGCCCCGGCGATTCTCTGAACGTGGAAACCGATCTGTTGGGAAAATATATCGAAAAACTTCTGCAGCATTCTGATCGCGCCACAGAAGGAATCATTGACAAGTTGAAGGCCGGGGGTTATATTGTGTCTCCCTGAGCGATTCGTTCGCACGCCAGAAGAAGCTGAATACTCCTAAGGCGGACGAGCCACAACCAAAAAGCTTGTTGTAAGCGGATAAAGCAAAAGCGGAATCCCCTTACAGTAAGATCCGCGTACGACAGTTTTTGTTTTTTTGCAAAGAGTTCATTTAAAGGATATTAATGGGGTGCAACCGTCCCGCAGAGTAAGGCTGTAAATCTCGAGTGCGCGCTGAGATTTTTCTTGATAGGCGGACGCATTATGAACTTCAAAGAACTTGAGGACAAGGCTATGCAGCTTTCGGAAGAAGATCGTGCGAAGGTTGCACAAAAGTTATTGTTGAGCTTTGCCGCGCTTTCTGATGCCGAAATGGCAGCAAGATTGCTTTACCACCAGTTTTGATACCTCATGACTCATTTCAATACCATCGAAGAAGCCATTGCCGATTATCGCGAGGGCAAAATCATCATCGTGGTCGATGATGATGATCGCGAGAACGAGGGCGACTTTTGTTTGGCGGCCGCCAAAGTCACGCCCGAACAAATCAATTTCATGGCGAAACACGGCCGCGGGTTGATCTGCGTAGCGCTGACGCCCCATCGTTTAGAAGAACTCGATCTACACGCCATGGTGGCGGAAAACACTGCAAGCTTGGGAACGTCATTCACGGTTTCCGTTGATGCGAAACGCAACACCAGCACCGGCATTTCCGCGCATGATCGCGCCGAAACCATCCGGCAATTGATTGCGCCGGAAACCCGTCCCAAAGACCTGGCGCGACCCGGGCATGTTTTTCCCTTGCGCGCCCAACCCGGCGGCGTGCTCACCCGCGCCGGACACACGGAAGCTGTAGTCGATCTTGCGCGTCTTGCGGGGTTGCCGCCGGCCGGCGTTTTGTGTGAAATTATGGACGAAGACGGCAGCATGGCGCGCACACCGGCCTTGATGAAAATCGCCCAGCACTTCGGCCTCAAAATCATCACCATTCGCGATCTCATCGAATACCGCCGCCGCGCGGAAAAACTCGTGCGCCGCATCGCGTCGACCCGTTTGCCGAGCAAATACGGCGAATTCATGCTGCACATTTATGAAAGCGATATCGAAGATAACCATCACGTTGCCGTGGTCAAAGGCGAGGTCGGCGATGGTGAGCCGGCATTGGTGCGCGTGCATTCGCAATGCCTTACCGGTGATATTCTCGGCTCGCTGCGCTGCGATTGCGGCGATCAACTCACGCAAGCCTTGACGCAAATTGAAGCCGAAGGCAAGGGTGTGTTGCTTTACATGCGGCAGGAGGGCAGAGGCATTGGCCTGGCCAACAAAGTCAAAGCTTATGCCTTGCAAGATCAAGGCAAAGACACGGTGGAAGCGAATGAAGCGCTCGGGTTCAAAGCGGATCTCCGGCATTACGGCATTGGCGCGCAGATTCTGCATGATCTCGGTATCCGCAAAATCCGCTTGCTCACGAATAATCCCAAAAAGATCGTGGGACTCGAAGGCTATGGTTTGGAAATTGTCGAACGAGTGCCGATTGAAATCCCGGCGAATACCGCGAACCGCAGATATCTCGAAACCAAGCGCGACAAGCTCGGCCATTTGATTTTGGAAGATATTCCGGAAAATGGCCGGGAAGAGGTTGAGATGCAGTGGGATTTGAAGTAGCATGCGGAAACAACAGCTTTTGTTTTGCTGAATGCGCAAAATTGTGTATGAAATTCAATTGCAGTAAACGGCGTTTCGAATGCCCACGAACTATCTAAGATAGAGATTGATTTATGCCAACCTTCGAAGGCCATCTCAACGCGCAGAATAAAAATTTTGCCGTCATTGTCAGCCGTTTCAACAGTTTTATTTCAGAGCAACTGCTGCAGGGCGCGCAGGACTGCTTGTTGCGCCACGGTGCGGCGGCAGAGAACATTTCCGTTTACCGCGTCCCCGGTTCATACGAAATTCCCTTCCTCGCCGCCAAGCTGGCAGAGGCGAAGCGCCCTCACGCCATCATCTGCCTGGGCGTGTTGATTCGCGGGGCCACGCCGCATTTCGATCACATTGCCGGCTTTGTTTCAAAATCTCTCGGCGAAATCGGCGTGCGCAGCGGCATTCCCGTGATTTTTGGCGTACTCACCACGGACACCATCGAGCAGGCGATTGAGCGCGCGGGCACAAAATCCGGCAACAAAGGCTGGGACGCGGCCCTGGCTGCAATCGAGATGGCGAATCTTTTGACAAACATGGAAACTTCCCGTTAGCGCCGCAGGTTTAATTTCACAAGTTTGAATGTTCAACTCACGCCAACCCGCAAGACGCAAAGACTTCCACAAAACTCATGTGCTGTGATCGAGCAGAGCAAAAAATCTTTGTGACGACATGTCCCGGCGGTTGTGCGGCTTAAAATTGCAAAGGTCGAGTATCTCATGAGCAAAATGCTGTCCTGTCTTCTCGCCGCGTTTGTTTTTTTGCAGACTCCCGTTTTTTCACAAACCAGCCCGGCCATCGATCTTTCCGACAATCTCTGGGAATCATTCACCAACATGCGCAACATCAAAGCGGCGAAGAGTAACGCCAGCGGCGTGTGGGCGGCTACTACCGGCGGCTTGCTGTTTTGGAATCGCAGCGAACAGGCCTACCGTTATTTTAGAAATACCGACGGCCTGAGTGAGAACGAATTGACTGCGCTGGGCTTTGATGCACAAGGCCGCGTGTGGGCCGGTTTGGCCTCAGGGTTGATCAATGTTTATGATCCCAACTCGAACTCATTTTCCGTCATTAATGACTTCAGGTCGTTCAGCATCTCGGATTTTGTCGTGAAGGGCGACTCGATGTATATCGCGCTGAGCATCGGCATCAGCTTGTATCGCACCGATCGCAAAGAAGTGAAGGAAACCTATAAGAACCTCGGCAATCGTCTTGAAATTGGAACCGCCGTGCGCACGATTTTTATCGACGGACAAGATTTATGGGCCGGCACCGATCGCGGCATTGCCAAAACCTCACTGACGCTTCCGAACCTGCTGGCGCCGGAAAGCTGGACGAACTTTACCACAGCAGAAGGGTTGACATCAAATTCCGTGCTGGGTTTTGCCAAATTTCAAGGGCGAATCGCTGCCGCCTTAAGCAACGGCGTCGCACAATTCAATGGCACAAATTGGATCAACATCACCGGCAACCTCGGCGACCCTGCGATAAAACAAATTGCCTCGGCGAGCATCAACGGACAAGAGACGCTTTTTGCCGCAACGGCCAGCGGACTTTTTGCGGCGACGACTCCCGGCGCGTGGCAGCGTGTAGGGCCAAATGTGCCATCGGTTACTGGCATGGTGATCGATCAAGCTAATACCCCATGGCTGGCAACCTCAAACGCCGGGCTTTTCGAACTGGCGAATACTTCCGCCGACTGGTTGCCGCGCGAACCAGATGGACCCGGCAGTAACAGCATCTCATCGCTGGCGCTGGATCAACAAGGCAATTTGTGGTGTACCTCCGGCCTTTCTGATTTGACCGTGGCGTTCACCGTTTATGATGGCCAGCGTTGGCGCACGTTCAGCACAAAAGATGATCCCGCGATTTGGAATGATTGCCGCAACATTGCCGTGCTGCAAAATGGCGAACGGTGGATCGGCACGTGGGGACGGGGAATTACCGTGGTGAAAGGCGAACTTGAGCAATTGGAATTCTCGCGCATCGATCATACCAACAATATTCTCGCCAGCGCGTTGCCCAACGATCCCTCTTACGTGTGCGTGCCTTTCTTGAAGCAAGATCTGGCGGGGAACGTTTGGGTTTGTAACTATGATGCGATTAACTCAAATGCGATTGCTGTCTACACCGCAGCCGGCAATTGGAGATATTTTTCGACTTCTGAAGGACTCACCAGCGATATCGTGACGACGCTCGAAATTGAAAAAACCGAAACCAGCGACCGGATTTGGATCGGAACCGGCACCGACGGCGTCACAGTGATTGATTATGGCGGCACGCTCAACGACAAATCAGATGATGATCTTTCCGGCGAGCTTGACGAAGATGATAATCTGCTCAACAATCGTGTCAATGCGATTGCAATGGATCGCGATGGCTTCATTTGGATTGGCACCGATGGCGGGCTCAATTATTGGTTTGCCGGCGGCGTGAGCAGCCGTTTTGGTTTGATCAGCGATCTGGTGCAAGTTATCAAAGTCGATCCGCGCAACAACAAATGGATTGGCACCAATGCCGGCATTTCCGTGCTCTCCGGCGAGGATAACTTTTCACTCTCTGCCATCACCATCGAAAACAGCCGGCTCGTTTCCAAATCGATCACGGATATGGTTTTCAATCCTGAAAATGGGGAGGTTTGGATTGCGACCACCAACGGCATTTCGCGCTTGCGCACGCCGTTCACCGCGCCCAAGTCGGATCTCAACTTTCTTACCGGCTATCCCAATCCGTTTCGCCTGGGTCAAGAAGGCAGCCGTTTCGTCATCAGTAATCTCTCGGAAAACAGTGCGGTGAAAATTTTCAGCGCTTCGGGCGAGTTGGTGCGTTCCTTTGCGCGCGAACAGGTGCCCGGCGCGCAAGTCATCTGGGATGGCCGCGATAATGACGGCAAGCTTGTGCCCAGCGGTGTGTATTTTTTTATGGCGTATATTGAAGAAACCGGTGTCAGCAAGGCCGGCAAGGTTGCGGTTATCCGGCGATGAGGGAGAGGCGTGCGGTTTTCGAATTGTTCGGCGCGGTTTACAGCGCAGAACAATCGTTTAAACTCGATGCCAATGATTTTGATTAATCACCTTTAAACAGGTTACAAAAGCGTATGATTTTCTTGGCCTCATGTTTCATTAAAAGACAATCTGCTCGATGTCCGGCATCGTGATTGGGGTGACAGAGGATTCTTGCCAAATTGTATTTTTTTGATTATCCTGCCTAAGCGTATAATCCACGTAAGATATTTCAGCGGTGCAACCGCTGGCAAGAAGAACTGTTTGCCAGCGTTGCGCGCATAAATCTTAAACGGCATTTTATGATGATCTAGCGCCGGCAGGCATGGGCTTTGCAAAGATGACTGTGGTTGATCTTTGCCAACTCTCGGGCCGGCGTTCAGCAAACGGAGGCTGGGCGAATGCTGCAAAAGCTTTCGCTGTTGAATTACGCACTGGCCGATCATGTCAACCTGGAACTCGGCCCGGGCTTGAATATTTTCACCGGCGAAACTGGCGCGGGAAAATCCATACTCGTGGGCGCCATTGCTGCGCTGTTGGGCGAAAAAGCGGCCTTCAATCCGCAGCGCGAGGCTGATACCAAGGCAGTGATCGAAGGGCTCTTTGTCAATTGCTCGCAAAATATTCTGGAGCTGCTGCGGCGCCAGGAAATTGATCTTTTAGATGATCATTCTTTGCTGATTCGACGCGAGTTTCATCCCACGGGCAGGAGTCGCGCGTTTGTAAATGACACGCCGGTGTCCTCGAGCGTACTCGATGAACTGTCGGAATTGCTGGCAGACCTGCACGGCCAGCATGAGCACCAATCGCTGCTGCAAGCCAAAACGCATTTACGCTTTTTGGATAGCTTCGCCGGCTTGGAAACACAGCGCGATGAGGTAGCGCAAGCCTGGGAGGAAGCGCGCCATCTGCGCGTGCAGTTTCAAGATCTGCAAGCGCGTCAGCAGGAGATCAAAAGCCGCGCTGAGCTTGAAATTTTTCAATTGCAAGAAATCAAGCAGATTTCCCCGCAACTCGGCGAAGAAGAAACTCTGGCGGAGGAGATCAAGCTGCTGGGCAATGCCGAACATCGCGCTGAACTGGCGGCGAGAATCGCGCATGTTTTAGAAGAGAGTGAGAATGCGGCACATCTGCAACTGCGTACTGCCGGTGAAGCGCTGGGGGAACTGGTTGAAATCGATGCGAGCCTGCAAACATTACTCAATGATTTCAAAGCCGCGGAAATTGCCGTGCGCGAGACGGTGAAGGAGATGCAAGGGTATCAGGCGCGTATCGAATTCGACGCGGGCCGCTTGGAACACGCCCGCCAGCGCTTGTCTGATCTGCAAAAACTCAAACGCAAATACGGCGGCTCCATGGCCGAAGTGCTGGCACACTTCGAACGCTTGGAAAAATCTCGCGCTGAATTTGAAAATTTCGACACAACGCTGGCGGACTTGGCGCAGCGCCTGCAAGCCGCCGAGCAAACCTGCGCAAAGCTTTGTCTGCAACTTTCCAAGAAAAGGAGGGAGGCCGCCAAGCAATTGCAAACCGCGGTGCCGGAAGTACTGGCGGAATTGGGCCTGCCTTCTGCGACGTTCGAAGTCCGGCTCTCCGTGCAGCCGCAGGCAGACGGCTTTGTCGAAGTCAAGCAGCAAAAAGTCAAAGCGACGCGTGAAGGCATCGATACCGTCGAATTTTTTATATCGACGAATCGCGGCCAGGAAGCGGCGCCGCTGGTGAAGGTTGCTTCCGGCGGCGAAATCTCGCGCATCATGCTGGCGTTGAAATCAATCCTGGCGGAACGCGATGAAATTCCGGTTTTGATCTTTGATGAAATTGACAGCGGCGTTTCGGGCCGGGTGGCGCATGCGGTGGGAAAACGTTTGCAAAAACTGGCAAACTCGCATCAGATACTTTGCATTACGCATTTGCCCCAAATTGCAAGTATGGGCATTAGTCATTTTCTCGTCGAAAAGAAGATGAGCGGCGAGCGCACCCAAACGAGCGTGCGGCGCCTGGCCGCGAAAGAGAGAGTCAAGGCCATTGCCAGCCTGTTGGGCGGGGAAAAAATTTCAGAAACGCATTTAAAAAGTGCGCAGGAATTGCTGGCAGAGGCGGGGAATCCGGCGGGGTAATTTTTGACAATAATGAATCATTTATGTCTCGTGACTGACGTTACAACAGGACGTTTATTGAGGATCGGGCACAGCCTCTTTGACTTTACAACTTGATCTTAGGAGCAAACATCATGACGCAGACACAACGGGTTTTAGGCACATCTATTTTTTCATTACTTTTGGTCGTCGTCGGCCTCTTCGTGGTATGCAGCGGACGAGTGCAGAACGTCGGCTTTGAAGACGAATTTGGCGATGAAACAGAAATGCCTGCTGGACAGGACGTCTTCGGTCCGGAAAGTGAAGTTGCGGGAAGCGGCGTTGGGGACAGTGATGTTCTCAGCCGGTTGGATATGCTGGAGAACGAAAGCGAAGCCGCGCCGGCCGACGATGACATGTCCAGCGGCATGTTTACGGATATGCCGGAGTCGAATTCCAGCAGCAACCAGGCGGAAAGCTTTTTAACGCCCGAATTGTTCAACAGCATGCGTGCGCAGGTCGAAGAGCTTTCCTCGATTTCCTCCAGCAAAGATCGCGCGATCGACAGCTTGCGCAACGAGTTGAAGAATGTCAATTATCAAATCGCGGCGCTGGAAACGGCGTCGCAGACGCAGCAAATCGCCAGCACGTCAGCGCCCTTGCCCGCAAAGATTGTCGATGACTCCAAAGTTTATAATACCGAATATGGCGCCTACTATCAGGATGCTTTGGATGATTACTACGTGCGCAACTATGGCCGTTCCATTCGCAAATTTCGTGAGTTGCTGGCGCGCGGCGGCAGCTCGCAACTGATTGACAACTGTCAATATTGGATCGGCGAAGCCTACTTCGCGCAAGGCAACTACTATCAAGCCATCGCCGAGTTTCAGAAAGTGTTGGCGTTGGGCGGCAACAACAAATCCAACGACGCGCAGCTGATGATCGGCATCGCCTACATGAAAGCCGGCGAAACCGAGCTCGCACGCTCAGAGCTGAACGCTTTGATGACCTTTGCCAGCAACTCGAACTCCGCGAAAAAAGCGATGAAGTATCTGAAGCAGCTTGGCGCGTGAGTTTTGTCAGGATTCGTTAAAGAAAAAGCCAGGGCATTGCGCTCTGGCTTTTTTGTTTTAGCGGTTTCACAAAAGCGATCTTTTAGAAAATTGGGCTGACCCCAATCGCGGCCACGCCCAGGCGTTTCAAATAACCCATCTTGCTCGACAGCCCTTTCAGCGTGTCGCCGGCGAATTTCCCGACAGCGTCGAACCAGCGGCTTCTCTCACCCCCAGTTCTGATTGCATTGCCGCGATCATCATTTTTAAACCTCGGAGTTGTGCCGCTGGCAACGATATTCCCTGCATTGTCTCGATAGCCCTGTTCTTTTCCATCGGAATAGCGGTCGAGCATCAGGAAGTAGAGCACTTGATCTTTCCAGACCGCAGGGGAGGAGTTAAATCGCGATTGGTTAAGGTCGCGAAAGCCATGTCTGCGAATCATTGTCCATGCATGCTTATACCTCACGACTATGGGTTGTCATTCTATTGCAGACCTCGAAGGTTTTGCTTAGCGAATTGAATACCTGAATACAAGAAACACTTGCGCTTTGGGCTCTCGCGAGAGAACAGGATCTTCGGCAAGAGGAATGGTAAATTCTTTTGTGCTGCCATTCAAAGCGGTGGTGAGTTCTTCCAGATCAATGCCAGTTGGCGTGACCGGCAGTAATTCATTATCTTCTGCAATCGCGTACAACTCCACTTTGGTAATGGTAATGGTCTTACCCTGCACAAAGTACGGGAAATACCCCTTCTTTACTGTCACCGATAGATCTTCGTCGCTGGTACTGGTAACAAAGCGGTGCCATTCAGAAGGAAATTCGTGCTTCAAGCTGAAGTGTTGGATAAGCCCCGAAGTATCAGCAGCCTCAATGATTTCCTGGAGGTAACTGACGGCTTCAACACGAAGTTGGTCGCCACCCTGTCGGGCGGTGAATCGCAGATGCAAAATCACATCCGAGATGGTGTTGTAGTCGAATTGACGAAATTCCGAAGGCAGTTCAAGCCTCCAGGTGCTGTAAACGCCCGCGTTTTCAAAGGGCAGATAGCGCTCTTCACGCAAGTTGGTCTCAAACATGCCGCTGTCATTAGCTGCGCTGCTGGTGACGACCGACTGGATCGTGCCGAAATAATCGATAAATCGGCTATCCTCAGTTCCTTGGCGCGCGTACTCACCTTCATCAAGCAGAGGAGACTTGCGCAAAGTACTCTTCAAAAGAGACAAAGTACAGTTCACACTGGTGTAAGGTCCGGTGACCGAGGGAATAGTCAGGCTGACATTTTTGATCCGCCGCATGTAATGGCCGGGACAATCGAGATCGAAGAGCCATTCGGGTAGATTGACTTCACAAGTGCCGGTGGCTTTAAGCGTCAGTAGAGCAACAGGGTTGAGTTGCCGCAGCGAGATGTGCTTGGTCAACTCATACTCACGTTTGTTATGGTCGTGGTAGGCCATCTCCATGCGTTTCAAATCGAGATGCAATGCTTCTCCGCAGAGCAGCCCTTTGCGGCCACCGTCATAATAATTGAACTTGATGAAGCTCATCTCGTCCAACTCCGGTCGCATCAGCTCATGCTTCATGGTTTGCTCGGCCTTGCGAGCAATATCAAAGGCGAATTTATAGTACTCATAATGCAACTTGGACATTTCGCCGTGCATCCAACCGTAAAGCTCCGCGTTGGTGAACTTTTCTCGCAGGAAGTTATCAATCTCCAGGGATTGTTCAATCTGCTTCTTTTGGGTTTCGTATTCGTGTTTGGTGATTTGCTCGCGGATCAAGGATGAGATAATCTGTCGGCCGATCTGCATTAGCTCGCGCGCAGCCAGGTTGCTTTGCAGTATCCACTCTTCGGCTCTTCTTTCGTAGGAAGCGGTTTTGGCGGCGGCAGAAGCATCATGAGCAAAATTTTCCGCGACCATTCCTAACGCACTTGATACAGCTCGTCCAGCATTGCTAAGTACTTCGCCTCCTGCAATTTTAGTATGACCGCCTAGCCCCCAATAATGCAGATCAATATTAAAGTCAGGAATAAAAACCAACCCAGCAGTCAGGATATCATTTGCGTGAGCCAGATCCTGAAACGTTCGGGACAGAGGCATTTTTTCGTTAAGTTCAGTATCTTCATTCCGATTGAGATTCAATTTTCCTTCGCCAAGATGCTCAAGCGGAGGATATTCCTCAAGCTCTAATTCCAGAGCGTATTGCTCCATCAGAGTGCCATAGACCTCGTCGAAATTCTCCTCGGTTAACTGCATGCGCTGCAAATTGAGATTTCCAAGTTGCGCTAAATCCTCTTCCTTTTTTCCAAGCAGCCGTTGGTAATGCTTGTACCGTTCCAGCGTGTTGGTGCGGCCTTTTAGTAATGACTCGGTCGCTTCTTCAGCTTCTTTCCATTGCAGAAAGCGCACGTCCTGCACCATCTGTTGAATATTAATTTCGTGTTTCTGTCTCAAAAGCGCCATGGCTTCGCCATCCTTTTTTTCCAGGGCGGATAACAGGCCAGCGCCCATGCCGCGGACTTCGCTGCAAAGCTCCAGCGCTTTTTGAATCAGCAAGATCGAACGCACCGGCGACAGCGGTTGGTTCAGCCCACTGACCAGGCTGCTGATATCGATGCCGGCCGCGGCGGCTTTGACCAACATGCCGGGATCGAGCGGCGGCTCGAACAGCGGCAGTTGACGCACCACGCCTTCGATATTCATGCAGTGCCGAATCTTGAACAGGCGGTCAGCAACGATATCCCAATAACTCAGCAGCTTGTCGTTGCGCGGAATGCAGAAATATAAGGTCCGGCCAATGCCGAACAAGGGATTCGCTTCGTCGGTATCGACACGCTCCATGCCTGGAAAATAGAGATTGAAGGGGAACTGCCCCTCCATCGCAACCAGCGCGTTGCTGAACTCATCAAGACTGGCCCGCAACTGGGCAAAGGTCTTGGGCTTGACCGTTCCACGCTGAGGAATCCGCTGAGGTTTGGGCCCCAGAATGTTGGCGGCCAGCACGTAAATTTGTGTAGCTTCATTAATGGTTTCAATCGTATCCTGGCGGAACAGGCTATCGCCCCAGGCAATAAGATTGTCCAGATATTTCATTACCGTACAATACATATAAGCCGAATGGCGGGTGCGGGCAACGAGGTGAGGATGAAACGGATTGTCTCGAATTTTTTCATAACCATCCATAATATACTCTTTCTGCCTCCGCTCAGTATCCGTGCATTCGTCATCCGGCTTGCTGAGAAGGCGGAGCAGTTCATCGATCTGTAAAATTTCAACATCCTGACGGAAGCGCAGAAATTTCCAGAACCGTTTTGGCGCCGGCACCGTTGTGTCATTGCTGGTGGGATCGAAGATGTAATGAAACCAGCGCTGGGCCTCGGCAAAACGCTGATTCTTGCTCAAATGAACGGCAATGGTCAATGGGCAATGAAACAATAACTCCCAGTTGTAGACAGAGTAGGGGCCGTCCTCGCTGACGTCGATCTCTTTGTCCTTCTTCTCATGAGAGTGCTCAACTTTAACTGTGTTCGTGTTATTGGGTTGATAAAGCGCCGCAAAAAAATCTACTGCCAGGCGGGTATGAAAGTTCACGTCCAACAGCCCATCAATCGACTTCCTGTTCAACTGCTCCAGCAGTTCCCCAACAAAGGGATGAAAATAGTTATAAAAGGTATAGGTAAACTTCGTTTCTTGTGAGGTTATCGAGGCGCCAGCTATGGTAGCCTGAAATTCACTGTTGTGAAAACTAGAATCTCGTCTGGGGGGTGCCATGTTGCACATCTCCTATGGTTAGTCAGTCAAAATCGTTGCTCTTTAGTTTAGCGGCCGATCCCATCGGGTACAAAGCCGCCTGGGCCGATCAGCTTATTTCCGTATGGCACCGTTCCGCCAGTGCCCATCGCTTGCCTGATGTAAGGGCTCTGATTCAGGAAGTTTTGTACTGGCCCAAGATCCACAATGCCGGGACGAATGCTTTCGGGTGGAAAGACGATTTCCTCTGGCAGAATGAAACCTGCAAAATCTGGCATTACTATGAGAGGTGGCTCGGTGTATATATTAATCGCCGGCGGCGCGATTATTATACCAGCGTCTGAAAAATCGGCGACAGGAGTTTGGCTTTTTACGGAGCGGACGAAGAAAACATGACGATGATCTTGGAAGAAGAAGGGCGCTTCGAAAAGATCATTTACATATTGTCGGGGTTCAATAATTTCGTATAGCAACACATTTCTCAAGACTTCCAGGTCGGCAGAGAAAAGGGTCACGAGAGAATGAATGCAATCGTAACTTATGATAAATAAGCCGTTTTCCCTAGCGAAGCTTCTGAAATAATATTTTGTGTGCAGAGCCAGGCTAGAATCAACGTCATCTTCACCACGAACCGGCAAACTGTGTGTATTATAAAGAGTGAAAGATCTTGGCTTGGTAGGGTATTCAATATAGATGCGTAATTCACCGCGAATAGTTTCAGACGAACTCATTGTTAGTAATGTCCGGTCAAATGCACCACCTCCAGTCGGATCGAATTCACCCAGATCAATCGGCCGGTTCACATCCGAAGTCTTGGGTGGCTGCCACTTCCCGTTCAAATATTCACTCCAGTATAAAGTAACCTTCACTCTCACTTTGGGGTCGGCAGTGAGGCCTTTTAGGTCTGCAACCGAGGCATCGACAAGCTCCTTATCACTATTAGCGGATTCACCTTCGCTTGGTGCTCCCTCTTGCATCACACTGAGCCAGAATAGGAATAATCTGCCTTTCCATACCACCGGCAACACCGGGTTATCTTCGATCTTTACATCCACCTTTTCCCACGGCGTCCAGTAGGAACCCTCCAGCCGGCGATAGTAGTAAGTTCTTCTGGCCCCGGCCGTGCGGGCAATGACGTGAATGACATCATCCGCGTTATTATCGATTTCGGATTCCAAAAGATACATGCCGCAGATTTCCAGCTTGGCCACTTCTTCCAGCTTTTCCAGGTAATGCACCAACGCGGTCGCCGCGGCATCATCCGTGATGTCGCTTTGCAGCAATTCGCTTTCCAGGTCTTTGAAGAAGGGCGATTTGTCGTCCCGCAACTCCGGTTCCAGCCAGTTCTCGGGAAACAGAAAAACTTTGCGATTGGCCTCCCACACGCGATAGCGCTTCATCCATTCCCATTGTTTGGCATTGATGGAAGAGGCAGCCACTTGGGTTTCCAGGTTCATCAGGCAGCGCTGAATGAACAACTGCACACTGGAAAGGGCCTGCTTGATTCTGGAAGTCTTCATGCAGGGATCCATCTGAACATCGATCAAAAAATACTCAAAGAGCTTGTCGGGCGTATCAATGTGCGCGGTGGTCTCTTCTTGCTGCAGCTTGTGTAGGACGAAAGCCACCAGGGCATCGCGCTGCAGGCTGCGCAGCTCGTCATTGATCGGCTGCAGCACTTTGAGCCAGGCGCTGTCTTCATAACGCGCGCGCAACGCACTTTGCAGGTCACGAATTATTTCAACAGTCGGGCCATTCGTTGTGCTTGCCAGAAGTGTGTCAGCAAGAATTCCCAGTTTCTTGATAAGCACAAACGCCTCCTGAATGCGGATAAAATGATGCAGGTGAGCAAGATCGGACTCGGCCAGACTGAAATGAAGCAGAAGCGCCTCCAAATCAGACTCGCCCCATCCCGTCACCTTTGCAAGCAGGCTTTTGCCATCTTCGGTGGTCGCTGCCGGATTCTCAAATATTTGTATCAGGCTTTCGTCGCGGACTTTCAAATATGCTTTCAATTGGGCAAAACGCAACAAAGCTGAAAAGCTGGCCATCAGCGCCTGAGTGGTCGCTGTAACAGATGACTCTTCCACCGGCAACGCATTCAACCAGCCTTCGCCATTGACGTGATAATCAGCATGAGCGGCGAAATGGGCGACCTCGGCAGCAGAAAGGTTCAACTCTTCCACAATAGTAAACACTTTCAGAAGCCGGAGATAACTGCCGGTGAACCGTTCGACCAGCACAGCAGGATAGAGATATGCTGCCGGTATGCTCTCCTTGGCCAGGCCTCTGCTCTCCCACTTCAAAACCAGCTTATTTTTCACTTTTTTGACGGTGAGCTGCATCGCATACAATTTTCCGGCCTTGAGCTCGATGGCTTCAGTATTTTCCCAAATGTTGCCGGATCTACTGAGTGTTACGGGTTCCTTTTCCAGACTGAGTTCGACTTCTGAATCAGTTTCAGCTTCAACATAGAAATTGAAAAAGCCATTATCCGGTGCTTCGAGATAGAAGCGCCACACGCCGCTAATGTTGGCGCCTGCAACCATGGTGTTTTCAGGCAAGGTTGTTCCGTCAGGGCTATAGTTGATGCCAGCCACGATTTGTTCTCGTAGATCGGGGGGGCCGAGTACATCTTCGGCATAGAAATAATCGACTGAAACGCCTTGTGTCTGCAGATTCAGAAAATCTGCAACGACTGGCTCATCGAGCAGTTCGATAGCATGCAGAAGTTCCGGTGTTTCCAATAAAGTATTGACAAGAGAAAGCTCCGCATCTACCTGTGAGCTAATGGTTTGCCGCACTTGCTGGCGCTTCAATCCCTGCCGCAGAGCTGGGAGAAAGTCAGCCAACAATGCCGCCATTTTAATCTCTATTGCATCGTTGGAAGCATCGAAGTTGTTGTAGAGCACTTCTAAATCAGGAAAGCGATCAAAAAAGTTGCGAAATTCCGTATCGGCATTATCGAAAAGCTCCTGCACGGCAGCTCTGAAGTCACCCGTAGCGCTGGCGGCGCTGTCCAAGGCCGTCTTCACCGCTTCTGTCATCACGCCACGAAAAGAGAGCTGTTTTTGAAAATTGTCGTAGCCAATTCTATCCGTGATGGCAAGGACATCCGCTTCCAACTCTGACGAACCGTGATCATATTTTTCTACGGTATATACGGAAGTGGCATTCAATAAGCCGAAAAAGGTATCTGTCACTTCGCTCCCGTACACCAGCGCCATTTTGGCCCGCGCCACCTCGCCGGTGGGATCATCTTGCACGACATTCTCGCGTTCAATGCGCAGCAGATCGTCGCGGAGAGTTTTGGCATAAGCCAGAATGCTGTTCATCTCCGGCGAGGCTTTGCCTGTCTGGTCTTCATGCTTTAAGAAATAGAGCAACTGGCTGATCTTGAAGCTCGAATCTTTGATAAGGCGGGCCAGCTCGATGAACTTAATCATGTCTGGCCGCACTGCGCCGAATGGCTGCGTCGGATCCGGTGGTTGCACCAGATCGAGCGGCTGGAATGGATCCAAGCCCGACAGCCCTTTCAATGCCAGCAACTCACGAACGCTGAACTTGAGTTTTTTGGCCAGGAAGCCGTGGCGAAAGATGGCGCTGATGTTATCCAGGAACAGCGGTGTTAGCTCATCAAAAGTTAGCTCTTGCAGGATGAGACTCAACTCTTCCTGCGTCAAGTTGAAGGCGGCGCGCAGTGCTTCCGCATGTACCACAATCTTCTGGCTGCTGTCCTGGAGATAGTTGCCATAGCCATCCTCCTGGAAGACAGCGTCCAGCTTCAAGATGGTGGGATTCAAAAACATCTGGCGATACAAGGAACGATAACCGTTGGTATCAATCGATGACCAACAGGCCAGCAAGGGCGCCAAATCCTTTTTCGCGTTCAGGTTCAGCATCTCCATCACAGCTTTGAGATGAGCGATACGGATAATCAGCGACTCAAAGCCTGCATCTAGCTTTGTTTTAATCGTTGCTTCGTTATCACCCGGCGCGGGCAGTTGCGCCAGCGGATAAAGCGCGGCAATGGTCTTGTCGGTCTCAGCGATAGTCCAACCCAACTTCCGCCACAGCCGAATAAAACGCAGCAGCTTGAGAAATTCGACCGCCTGTAATTGATTGTTGTCGAAATCAGGCGAAGCATAGCGAAATTCCAATTTCTCAAAGCCGCAAATATCCTCGCTGCCGGTGGGATCGGAGAGCACGATAAGCCCAATGATCTGGTCAAAGTTGGTGCGAATCCACTGCATGACGTGCGGTTTCGCATCCTCACCGGCATTACCGCCGTATTGAACCGGATCCAAATCGTTGGGGAGCAACGCGGCAAAGTCATCTTCGGACAGCGTTCCATCATTGAAATCCGCAATGTTTTTGAAGTTTACGCCAAGCTTTTCAAGCTTGGGAAGCAGGTAGCTGTTGGGATTGATGAATCGCGTTCGGGTGATATCGATTAACTCCTCGTAAGTGATTCCAACCCGGCGAGCGAAGGTTTTGACATTGGACAACTCGTTGACGAGATCGAGAGTGATATCTACGCCGTAAAGTTGCTCGAGCGGTATTGTGCTATCGGTGAGAACATCATATTCCTTCCGCGTAAGCTGTAACCGCTCAATGAGAATGTCCTGCCACGCATATTCTGTCGCGCTCGCACCGGTTGCCACCTCCAGATTATCATCTTTGCGAAGCTTTTCCATGGCGACCTGAAGCGGCACCTCGAAGTGGTTGAAATAACGGCGCAGCGCCTCAAGGCGTTGGTAAAAGGGCAAGGTCAGAGGAAAAACTTGATTCATCAAATGATTGTAAGCCTCATTTTTGACAAATTGTGGATTCGCCAGCAACTCCTCGGTGGTGATGCCTTCCTCAATGTTATACCCCTCGAAACCCTCCAAAGAGAAATTGCTGTTGTCAACACCATTCACAACAAAATATTCCAGAATCTCGTTGACCAGGTCAATATAGGGCAAAACAGTGTTAGTATTCTCACAAGTAAGCTGCAAGTGCTGAATGTCCGGACGGCGACCGAGAATATCCGGATGGCGACCAATCAGGACATCCAATGGATTCGTATCTTCATCAGGTAGATCGATAAACTTCAACAGATCAACCAAATATGCCGCCGGACTGAGCACGGACCGGCAATGCTCGCAGGCGCAGTAATCCATCTCTCCAAAAAGCCCCTCCAATGTCGGATACGCGATCACGCCCGGGTCATCTTCGGCCGCGGTTAATGCCAGGGTAGTGCGAGCCACGCCATTCGTTTCTGGCGGTGCCGTGATCGCGTAAAGCGAAGGAGCGCCGCGATCGAGCAAATACGAAGTCGCGATGTTTAAAACGGCATGGTGGACCTGGTGGGCCTTGGCGTAAGTCAAGCGCGCCATGGCCTCATCACCCAGAGTATCCTTAAACTTCTTCACAAAGCCTTGTTCGTCGTATTGGATAACCGCATACGCCGAGTCGATGTTGTGCTCTATGAGCTTGCCCATGGCTTCATCGGAGGTGCTGATCTGATAGACGCGCTGCAACCGTTTCACCTGCCCCAGCACTTCATTGTCCAGTTCTAAATTCTGCTGGCGCAGGTAATACTCCACCGGATGTATTCCCAGCTCAAATTTCCCCTGCTGGGCAGCAAGAAACTGATAAACCGACGCTTTAACGGGTTGCGGTGTATGTAATGGAATCTCGTCGCTGTTGATCATCTCAGCGACCACTGCCGTGGGATAACTCAGGCGGAGCTGGCTGGCCATATACTTGGCATAATTGGCTTTCTTTTCCGCGGCGTCTGTTCCCGGAATCTCATTGGGAATCGCGTCATCTTCGGTCAGCAATTCCGCCCAGGCTTCGCTCCGAAACAAACCTCGTTGCACCAAATTGAGCGGCGAGCTTAGTTGATAATTCTGATACAAGCGGGTGATGAGCGGCGCATTGTTGACCGTCAAGAAAGCCAGCTTGCCGTTGAGCTGTAAACGATTGGCGGTTTCAGCCCCAAATTCGTTGCTGACCCTTTCCCACAAAGCGCTCAGATTTCTCCGGTTGTCATAATAAAGCTGCGCGAAGCGCTGCTTGCTTTCGTCGTCCGCGCCAAACGAGAGATCAACCAGCTCTTTCAATGAAGAAACGCCGATGCTTGCCGGCCCCTCCAGTAATTGCCCGGCGCTCCAGGCTTTGAAATGTTCCAGGTTCTGCGGGAGTTGGTCTTTCAAGTCTGGCGTGATGACCTTCGCCTCAATGGATTTTTCCCAGATACTCAGCACCGTTGCCGGCTCCATTTGCCGCAACACCGCTTCATTGGCTGGCAATCCGACGCGGAATAAAGCATAGAACAATTCCGGATGAACGTCGCTCTGCTCGCTGAATTGGTTCGCCAGGGCTACCATAGCCACCATGCGGGCATCCCAGCCGGTTTTGTTGGCAAGATAAGTGATGTCTTGCCGTTCATCGTCTTCACGGAGCCCGCCAAGCTGGGCATTAGGCCCAAGATGGGCGAGGAGGTCGCTTGTCACGCGCTGGTATTCTGCCGGGCGCTGCAGCTTATCGGCCGGCACCATGATGTCAATGATTTCATCGCTGCCGGCGTTGTAGCGCACGGTCGAAGCTGCCAGGATTTGCTTCTCATCTTCGGCGGCTGCAACTTTGATCTGAAGATCCGGTTTTTCTTTTCCGCGTTTTTGTAATGACGTTATCTCGTACTGAATGCGGTAAGCGCCTTTGGCTTCGGTGAGTGCTTTACCCAATTCCACGTCCTGGCCAACGTTTTTGTCCACCGCGATCACGGGCAACCCAGCTAAACCGACAAGCTCGTGACTGACCACCCGCCCGCGCACGACAAACACTTTCGGCTTCTCCTCCGGCTCTCCGCCCGAAAGCTCGACTTCAAGCGTGACGTTGGTATCGCCGGGGGCGATGGTGCACACCATGGCATCCTGCGTGTTCAGGAGCAGCTCGTCGCCGCGATAGACTTTGAAAAAGAGGTCGGGCTTGCGGTCGAGAAAAAGCTCTTGAAAATAAGTGGCATCGAACTTGATCTCGAAATGGCCTTGCTCGTCTGTGGTGGCGCTGCCGACGAGGTCATTGATGATCAAATCCTTGTCCCAAGCCTCCACCTTTAACCCGGCTAAACCCTGACGTGACTCTTTATCAATCACCTGTCCCAAAATGCGGTAAGGTTTGCTTGGCGATTTTTTCCTGGCCATGGTGTAGTCTCCGATTATGTGTTCAAAGTCTGTATGCGATTTCTACTTTCTCAATAAAACAAGCCGCAACCAATTTTACCACGAAGACACCAAGACACGAAGTTTACCAGGCTTTTCTTGGTGTCTTTGTGTCTTGGTGGTGAAAGAGAGGCTATAAACATTGCACCACTATGGGGTTTGGGCAATACAGCCCGCGCTCTTGCGGCCCATGTCCCATACTTCCACGCGCAAGCCAGCCAAACCCTGGCGCGTAGCTTTGTCAATCACGCGCCCGGATATGCAGTATTGTTTGCCCTCGATTTTTTTCCTGCCATGGTGGTCTCTGGCTATGAGTTCAGAGGTTGTGCGCGGGTTTAGTTTTCTGCGTTTGCATTTTCTCTCGGCTTCATGCTGCATTTGGCCGCTGATTCCGGTGAGCGGGAGATGCTGTTGCGCCAGAAATACTCTCGACGCTTTCACCTGAAATGAACTCGAAGGAGTTGAAATGTCGCAAGAATTTCGAGACTATAGCGAATTGCTGATTATGACTAATTTAGTGTTTGTACTTGGATGTTTCATCATCATGGATTTCCTGCTCCAGGATTCAATTGCTGATACATTTGCTGACGCCATAAGCGCCTAACTTCCTGTAGATGTTCAGGAATATCCTCAACTCTTTCTACTCCCTCAACACTCCGCCACCTTTCTACTTCTTGCACACCTTGCCCTGTTCGAGTATAGGTGTTTACATTTATCCATCGAATTCGATACCACTGCTGAGAACGATAAAGATAGGTCTCGAAATGAGACTCTTCTGTAATCGACTCAAAATCAGGGTTTTGCTCAAAAAAGTCTTCAATACTTATATTCCGAGGGTTGTCGAAAGCTGTGCGAGAAGATGTACCTGGAACTGTAAGTTGTCGAGCATCGGGTCGCCGAGGCTGGTCGGGTACTGTGTCGGGAACATCAATATGCCAATGAGGCCTGTCGTATTGGGTTGTTCGTGTCATCTCCATCTGCCCACCCGATATAAGAACTGTGCCTTGAAGTATGCGTTCCTGGCCGGACCTATCACGGGCAATATCCCGGCTCCAGAAAAATTGATAGAACGCAAGAGTGCCATTGACAGATTGGCCTTGTGGAGACCATACTGAAAATGAGATCATCCCACTAAGATCTGAATCAATATCTGGATGTCCCGGAACACGAGCACTTACATCTAATCGGATAATAAGTTGTTCTCCACTAGGAAGCTGAATTGGAAACCAAGCATATCTGCCACTATTTGTCTCGAACCTTACCATTTGTGGTGCCGGATCTCCGGGAAGTGGACCTTCTGGAGGTACTAATCCTGGAGCATGTGTATCGGCCCTATGGAAGTACTGGCTGGAAATTCCAAATAATCCGAAGACATCCAAACTGGCTATCGGGTTATTCGATACATATAAATATCGATTGGAGCTATCAACTAGTCCGGCTGGATCCGCCTTCACCCACCTCCCCAACCACGGCGCATAATACCTCGCCGTGTGATAATTCAATCCTGTCTCTTCATCGCGCTCCATGCCGGTATAGCGATACCGCTTCAAGCTCACTTCCGCCACAGTGCGGCCAGCTTGGTAAGAAGTGGTGCCGTAGGGGTGATATTCTTCATAAGAGATCACCGCGCCATCGTCGTCCAATTCCAAACACGCGGAGCCGAGGTGGTTGCCGAACTGGTAGCGGATGAGTTGCTCCGGAACCTCATCTTCTTCGCCCTCTGTGCGGGTGTCGACCAATGCAATACGCTGCTTGTCATCCATGATGTGCAGCGTTTCACGCACGAGCGGGTTCACGCCGTTCTTGCGGTAGATCTCGAAACCGCCCAAGTAAATGCGTTCTTCCACCAAGCCGCCGTTGTGCTCGTGTACCTTGCGCACGCGCTGGCCGCTGGCGTCGTAAACGTAATAGGCTCTGCCGCCGCCGTTCAAATCCACTTCCCGCAATTGGTCTTTGAAATCCCAAAGCATCTCGCGCAAATGCGGCATGTTTATCATGTTGCCGTGGGCGTCGTAGGTATATCGTCGCGGCAATGTTCCGGTGGTGGAATCGCCGGGCAAGCTAGTGCTGGTCAATTGATTGTTGTTCGCTTCATATTGATAGCGTCGCGTAAAACTGCCGCTGGTCGCCTGGTGAATCAGCTTCAGGATATTGCCGACTTCATCGTATTCATACAATTGTGTGTAGGTCTGCATCTTTTGACCATCGTGGGGATGAGCCAAATTGCGGCGGGTGATGTCGTTGAAATCGTATTCAGGCTTCAGCTCCGGGCGATGGTGCGGCTGGTTGTTCTCTTGCTGGCCGATGTGCTCGCGGCCTGTGGCCGAGATTAAGCGGTAGATGGCGTCGTAGGTGTAGTCATTGCTCGGATTAACAACTGTATTGTTAAAATAGATTATCTGCTGAGCATCATCACGAATATGCGTGATGTTGCCAACCGGGTCGTAAGTATAGAACAAATCCTGCAATTTCGTGTTTGTTCCGCGTATGGTTTTTAAATTGGTCAATCGAAACGTGAGCGGATCGTATTCATAATCTGTTTGCACACCATTGCCGTATGCAATTAGTTTGCGCTGGCCTTTGGCATCGTAGTCGATGTTGGTGACGAATGCTGTTTCTTCATTCACGCCGCGCAGATTCACGTTCACAACATTGAGCAAGTTCGCTTCGTTGAAAATCGGATGAATGACGCTGTTGTCCGGCGTGGTGAGCGTGACCGGCCGATTGAGCGCGTCGTAGGTTGTGCTGCTCGTGAAGGTTTCATCCTCAAAATCTTGCGCCTCGTTCCAATTCACTTGGTCGGTATAATTCTCAAGCAACTGTCGCGTGCTGCTCAACAAATTGCCTTTGAAGTCATAAGCGTTATTCGTCCCCACGCCGGCGGCGTCGTACATTTGATAAACTTTGCCGCGCATATTCAGTGCGTCGCCGAACGTCTCGCCATAAACCGTGCGCTCGGCCAGCTTCAGAATTTCGCTGCCATGCTGCACCCACAACTCGGTCGGGCGTTGCAGTGCATCATACTTTGTCGTAATCGTATGATCGCGGCTATCCCACCCACGTATCGGCTTGCCCGCAACATTGCTCAACATCCAACGCTCACCGGCATCCATGCTGTTTTGATGGATGCGCGTGCCGAGCATGTCGTAATCATACGCCATGACTTGCAGGTTGCGCGCATCGGTGACGGAGCGCTGGTTGCCTTCAATATCCAACTCGACGCGGGTTTCGTATGTGCCTGCCACGCCGTTGTCGGCAATAGTCATGAAAGGACGTCCCAGCGTGTCAAAGTGGGCAACGGTCGAAGTATCGGCATGCGCAGCGGCTTTGGTGGCAGCATCCTGTTCCTGCGGACCTTTTTCACCGCCGTCGCGTTGGGCATACCAAGTTTGCCAGCTACCGAATGGATCAACGGCTTCGAAATACTTTTCAGTGAAACCGCGAACGTCTGTATCCGTGCGCGGATCGAGCAATACGGTATCGTTCACATCCCACGATTCCTGCCGCCACGGATCGAAGATGACTTTTTCATAAGTATCGTTGGGGTGCAGCGTCGCGATCACGCGCTCGACCGGATCGTAAAATAGAACCGAACTGACGCCAACCATTTTGGCAAATTCAAACTCGTGGGTGGGGCTGAAAAACGGCTCGTATTGCCGGACCGGCTTGCCTTTATTATTGAAAATCGTCCAGCCGCTTCCTACCCAGCGCGGCGGGCCGACAACGCCGTTGATCTTCTCCGGCTCGGCTTGGATTTTTTTCTGAATCTCGCGGCCAAAGCCATCGGAATACGAAAAGCTGTGCTGTACTTTCGTCTGTTCCCCGGGCGCGAGGTCGGCCACATGGGTTTCACGAGCCAAGGTGTAAACCACGGCAGACTGTGGTTGCGTCTCATTCCGCGTGCGATGGTAGGCGAACAGATCATAAACCAGCCGCATGGTCGCACTCTGCAAAATGTCGTGCGGGTTGACCAGCGGATTCCGGATACGGGCGAGTATCGTAGCTTCATCCAAGTCTGCATTGAACAAGGCCAACGAATCGCCCTTTGCTGGAAGAACGTTTTCTTTTCCCATCACCGCCGTACCCACCACCATGCCGAGCGTATCAAACGCCACTTGCGCGCGGTTGCCGTTGGGATCGGTGACGAGCTCCGGCTGCAGCACGCGATAGTCGTTTTCGGCGATGATCGTGTTGCCGAGCGGGTCGATGGCGTGTGTCGCCAGCAGTTTATAATCGTCATACTGCACGACCGCCGTTTCGCCGAACGGGTCAAGAACGCGATGGGGTAAAAAGAAGTGATCTTGCGCGAAGGCAAGCTCATCGTTGGGTGCTTCATCATTGGGGGAAAAGAAGACTCGGCCCGAGGGAATCCACCAATGGCCGTCGCCATCGAAATCAATATACTTCGCCTCGTCGCGCAGAAGGCCATGAGGAGGATCAGGTAGCAAATTTTCCGGTGGCTGGCCTTCGTGAGGGCGCTGATAAATGGCCAACAAGCTCGCAGTGAAAGCGAGCTTGTAGCTCTCGCCCGGCAGCGCCAACGACTCGACAGCGCCTAACGGGAGTAGATCAGTCAGATCGTTTTTGCGGTAGAGGATGCGGACGTGCTCGATCAGACGGCGCTGTTTGCCGCTGGTGGGCAGGTCTTCGTAGTCGATTTCGGTATCGAAGACGTGCGTCAGGCCACTGCCCGCGATCTGCACAAAGTCGGCGCTCTGGAATCGACCGGTCTCGCCCGTCGGCGTGTAGCCGGTCAGCTCAAAGGTACGGGTCTCGCAGGGCAACGGCGTACGGTAGTCATCGGGGGCAACAATAACGTCATCAATCGAGTTCGTGACGCGGTTTTCGCTGTAGGAGATGAGTATTTTAGTTTGCTTGTCCTGGTCTGCATCTGACAAGCTCGTGTCCGGCAGGCGACGACCATAGCCGACAGCGGCGGCTTTGAGCACATTGCCGAAGTCATCCACCTCAAGTGTCAACGCATGCTGAATGCGTGGATCGGGAAGCCACTCCGTGTCGGGATTTGAGGCTGCCGTGTCCTCATCCACGATCTGACCGTTCAGGATCGGTACCAGCCTGCGCTCATAGTGATAAGTAATAGCCTCACGCGGATGGGTGAAGAAGACCGCGTGGCGGTTGCCGGCGTGGGGTTGCAGGGTGCGGATCGTGAAATTCTGTTCAACGACGGTGTAAGGCCTCCTGGCTCTTTGCATCATCGCTTCCGACGATCCGGGAGGAGCATCGTCGGCATACACCTCCTGGCGCAACATCATGCCCTTGAGGGCGCGGCAGGCCTCAAGCTCGTCTTCCAATGTGAGCCCAGGAGGCAATATGGTGTCGGGAAGCAGCAGCGCCCGGAAATCTGGGTCGCTCAGCCCCGGTTCACGATAATATTCCCCCTCGAATTGGCGCGAGATATGTTCCCTATCCAGATAGACCCCAATGTGAAACCAAGTCTTGGTATGAACCGGCGGCACGTGCGAAGCCTCATCAAGGTTGGTTGCATCCGGGAAGTCATCGCTGTCGCTGAGCACGTCGAACTCTTCGGTATCAAATTGCTCCACCATGCCGAAGCCGCGAAACTCGCGCTCGATGCCATCAAAATAGCCGTGATGATAAATATAGCGCGTGACGAAGCGGTTGCGGCTGATGTGATCTTTCGTAATAACGCGCTCAACCACGTGAACCGGAAAAGGAATCTTCGTGATCCACGGTTTGCCGTCACGCCTGTCCCGCACATAGAACTTGGTTGAGGGCGCATACTCCACTTCGGTTTCAGCGCCGAGATTATTGATCGTGCGAATGAGCAAGTGCGGTTTCTGTCCGCCCATCAAATCAATGTAGCGCATCGGTTGCCGCGCGTCGCCAAGCAGGGTGGAAGACCAAACCAGACAGGCGGTGCCGTTGCCGAGCAAGTCCACTGCCATTACCGCAGAGAGATCGTCAATGCGAGGAAACTGCGTCAGCGTTTGCACCTCTTTCCAACTGTTGCCCGATTGGTTGAAATATATTTGGACGCCGTCGCTTCCAAGATAAATGATGTCAGTCACGCCGGAGCCGTCGATGTCAGCCAGGCGAATGCGCCGTTGGTCGAACAGATCAGGCGCATCGAACCAGGGCGCGTTGTCCATCGTCACTTTCATGCCGAAGCGGCCATAACCGAGATTGGGCCAATAGCACACCTCGCCGTTGCGAATACGCACCAGATCGGTCAAGCCGTCGCCGGAGATGTCGGCCAGATAGATGGACTGCGTGCCGTCGGCGAAAACGAGCCGCGGCCCTTTTTCTTCATCCAATGCCTGGCGCACCGTTTCCGCCGAACCGAAGCCCGCTTCCGCCAGCGAGGGATGCCAGCAAAAGGCCTCGTCCTCGCTGATGAAAATATCGGCATGCCCGTCGCCGGTGAGATCGACGAACTTGAGATTGGGATTGCCCCATTCGAGCACCGGCAGCGAATTGAACGGCGCGAACGATTCCCAGCGCTCGTCGTGCGTGCGCTCATAAAAGCCCGGGGTTGGCCCTTGCAGATCGACCAGATCCAGTTGGCCGTCGCCGGCAAGATCGAGGAATTGCTGGCCTCCACTGTTGAGCGCGGCCAGCGAGGGTTTTTCTGCGACCAGCTCGACCGGCGCAAATTTGGCCGTTGTCATCTCCCGGCCATTCTCGCGCTGAATATTTATGGGACTGAGATTGCGTTTGTAGAACCAGCCATCTCCTTGCTCGGTGAGGATGCCCGACAATCCCTCGCCATCCAAATCCATCCATTGATAGCGTGCGCCATCCAGACCGTAGGGCAAATTTTCGAGGCTTTCGGAATCGACTGCATGAATCTCTTCGTTGATGACGGCCTGGCTGTACTCGAATTCGACCGGGGGAAGAGATTTTTTCAGATAGGTTCCGGATTGGTAAACGTAGCCCGACTGCGTGACTTTGGTGATGAATGATGCAATTAGGCTTTGCGTGTAGGTGAACTCAGTTGCACGCACCAGACAATCTGGAGTGCCCAACTCTGGGAAATGGTGAAACATCAACACACGGCGGCACAGGCGATACGTCCGAACTTCAAATCCGGCGCGGTAACTGGAGAAGGGGTCCTGGCGAGTTGCCCACGGGTGGTCAGTGTCTGGGATCGTGACGAGGGTCGGTTGGCCTTGATCATTTTCGGCATAGTGTTCACCGTAATCGAAAACGACCTCGAACATCCAGCGAGCGTCTCGGATCTGCTCGGCTGTCAGAAAGCGTGGCCGGTTGCCAGCGTCGTCCAGCAGGGATACACGGTTGCCATAGAAAATCCGTTTCAAGTATCTGTTTGCGGTGCGGCGCATGTCATCGAGATCGCCGCGATTGCGCTCGTGCACCTGGCTCAGATCAACTCCGGTTCCGTCCTCTGGCTTGTAATTATAAATGACGGCGTTGCCTTTGTCATCGCGGGTCTCGCAGATCAGCCAGCTAAAAATATGTTCGGGATTTTCCTGATCGAAAATGCGGGAGTTGGCGTTTTTACCGTAAATAGTTAGAATGTTGTCTTTGGAGATGGAACGCCAATGAACGTCGCCTTCAGTCGGTCCTGTCCACCGCTCGATACGAGCGAACAAACCCTCAATGCGCGGGCGGTAGCGGCGCACTCGATACATGATGCCATCCAAAGTGCGGGGCTTGTCATACACGACATACTTGCCATCTCTGACGATCAGGTTACCATCGGCATCCTTTTCGAACTCCGGCACCAGGTCTTCTGCGCCGGAGAGGATGAAGACATCGGATTCCTCGGCGTCGCGATATTGTGGCAAACCCTTGTCGGTTTTGCGCGTGATGGAGGGGAGTGAGAGATTCCAGCCAAATCCGAACGGCCCGTTGCCGGCGCCCGAGTCGTATGAGAGCGCCAGTTGCGGGCCGAAGCCTGAGCGTCCCGGATTGGCGGCGATAGGCACACTCATCGACCCCGTGCCGGTGACCGGATTGGCCGCGAACTTCTCACCCATGCCGCGAATCGCGCCGCCGCCCTTGGGGATGGAGATCGAGGGAAGCTGCTTGGCAGCAGTCTCTTGCGAGCCGTTACCAGATTCTCCGCTTTGTTGGCCCCGGCTTCCTGGTGAAGCTTGGCTGGCCGCAACGGTGGATTCCTGCGACCGGTTTGAAGTCCCTTGAGTATCTCGGTTCAGCATCTCGACCCCTTTTAGTTATAGGAATTGATGCTTGATTGCGATCAATCAATGATGAGGTACAGGGAGGATAGAGGAGCTGGCATTGTCGCTGTTGTCAGAGCAGCGCGCTAACAAAAACACGAATACTCTAATCTTGACGCCAGGGGATGGAAAGCAGACAAGGTCCCCACATTTGCGGCGCATTATGCGAAATATTATGCAGATAGTCAAGAGATGCTTCGATAATTTAATAAATAACTTGCAAAAATATTCATCTTCAGCAAAACCTGGGTTTACCTGTACCGGAAAGCCTGTACAGGCTTTTTGCCCGAGCCTCACCTTTCGGCAACTTAAGAAAAATGCCAGCACATGATAGGCTTTCCACGCGGTTCGAACAATACCTCGTTTATGGTATTTTATGGTTTTGGGCTAATAGGAGTAGGGAGGGAGGTAACATAAGAAAAGAAATTGGTTTATCCGGAAATCCTATTGCAATTGCCCTATTAGTTTTCTACTTTCGCAGCCGGTTGATCAAAACTTCTCGATCCCATCACTTACACCTCTGCGATCATGTCTGCATTCGTTCATCTCCACAATCATTCGCATTACAGTTTGCTCGACGGCGCGTGCCGCATCAAGGATTTGGTGGACGCGGCGAAGCGTTATCACATGCCGGCCTTAGCCCTCACCGATCACGGCAACATGTGCGGGGCCGTGGAATTTTATAAAGCCTGCAAAAAAGCCGGCATCAAGCCGGTTATCGGCGTGGAGGCGTATATCGCGCCGCGCAGCCGCAAGGAAAAGGCCGCACAAAAAGGGGGCATGGCCGACACGTCCTTTCATCTCGTTCTGCTTGCCAAAAATTTTCAGGGCTATCAAAACATCATGCGCCTGGTTTCGATCGGCTATCTCGAGGGCTTTTACTATCGCCCGCGCATCGATCGTGAAGTCCTGCAAAAGTATCACGAAGGCATCATCGTGCTCTCCGCCTGCTTGAAAGGGGAGGTGGCGCAAGCCTTGCTCTCGAATAATTATGAAGGCGCAAAGCAAATCGCATTGGATTATCGCGAGCTGTTCGGCGATGATTATTATCTCGAAATTCACAAACACGGCATTCCCGAAGAAGATCTAGTTCGCGAAAAAGTCATTGCGTTGAGCCGGGAGTTGAGCATTCCGCTGGTCATCACCAATGACACGCATTATCTCAAACGCGAGCACGCGCAGCCGCATGACGTGTTGATTTGCCTGCAAACCGGCAAAGATCGCGACGATCCCAATCGCTTGCGCTACACCACTGACGAGATCTACTTCAAATCTCCGGATGAAATGAAAGCGACGTTTCCCCATCAAGAGGAAGCGCTGAACATCACGGAAGAAATCGCCAAAAAATGCGATCTCAAACTTGATTTCGACAAGATACATTTGCCCTCATTCGCCCTGCCGGAGGAGCACAAAGAAAAGTCGCTCGACGAATATCTCGAAATGCTGGCCTATGAAGGTTTGCGCCAGCGTTATAAAGAAATCACGCCGGAATTGGAAGCGCGTCTGAAGCACGAACTGGCGGTGATTAAACAAACACGCTATGCCGGCTATTTTCTCATCGTACAAGATTTCACGCGCGTCGCGCGCGCCAAGGGCATTCCCGTAGGTCCGGGGCGCGGCTCAGCGGCCGGCAGTTTGGTGAGTTATTGCATCGGCATCACCAACATCGATCCGATCAAATACAATTTGATCTTCGAGCGCTTTTTGAATCCTGAACGCGTGACGATGCCGGATATTGACATCGATTTTTGCTATGAACGCCGCGAAGAGATGATTGCGTACGTGCGCGAGAAATACGGCGAAGCGAATGTCACGCAAATCATCACGTTCGGCACCATGGCAGCGCGCGCCGTGATTCGCGACGTGGGTCGTGTGATGAAGATGCGCTACGGCGATGTTGATCGTATCGCCAAAATGATTCCAGCGACCATCGGCATCACGCTGGACAAGGCGCTGGAAAGCGTCAACGAGTTGCGCGATCTCATCGAAGGCGATCAAACCAACAAGCAGCTTGTCGATTACGCCAAAGTGCTGGAGGGATTGGCGCGACATGCCTCGACGCATGCCGCCGGCGTCGTCATCACGCCTGACGAATTGACGAATTATACGCCGCTGTACAAGTCGAATACCGGCGATGTCACCACGCAATATGACATGAAGGCGCTCGAAACCATCGGCGTTTTGAAGATGGATTTTCTCGGGCTGCGTACGCTGACGGTGATCGACAAAACTTTGAAGATGCTCAAGCAGCGCGGCATCGATCTTGATCTCGACAACATCCCGCTGGATGACGCCGCCACGTATGCCGTTTTCGGCAACGGCGAAACCATCAGCTTGTTCCAATTCGAAAGCTCGGGCATGCGCGAATATCTCAAAAAACTCAAGCCGCAATGCCTGGATGATCTCATCGCCATGAACTCGCTGTATCGTCCGGGGCCGATGGACATGATTGATGATTTCATCGCCCGCAAGCAGGGCACCAAGCCCATCGAGTACTTGCATCCGTTGCTCGAACCGGTTTTGAAGGAAACTTACGGCATCATCGTTTATCAAGAGCAGGTCATGCGCATCGCCAGCGATCTTGCCGGCTTCACGCTGGGCGGCGCGGATTTGCTGCGCCGGGCGATGGGGAAGAAGATCGTCGAGTTGATGCAGCAGCAGCGCAAATTATTTGTCGAGGGCGCGGCTGCGCGCGGCATTTCCGAGAAGATCGCCAATCAGATCTTTGATTTAATGGACAAGTTTGCAGGCTACGGTTTCAACAAGTCGCATGCCGCAGGTTACTCGCTAGTGGCGTATCAAACCGCTTATCTCAAAGCGCATTACCCGGCCGAATACATGGCGGCGACGCTGACCAGCGAAATGAGCAATACCTCGCGCATCGTGACGCTGATCGATGAATGCCGGCGCATGGGCGTGACGGTTTTGCCGCCGGATGTCAATGAGAGTCTGGCCGAGTTTGTGGTGGTTGACCAGAAAATCCGTTACGGCTTGGGCGCGGTAAAAAACGTGGGCTTGGGCGCGATTGAAAGCATAATTGCGGCTCGACAAAAGGGAGGGAGGTTTACTTCAATTTTTGATTTTTGCAGCCGCGTTGATTTGCGCGTGGTGAACAAAAAAGTATTGGAAAGCCTGGTGCAGGCTGGCGCGTTTGATGCGATTTCACCGAACCGCAACCAGCTTCTGCTGGGACTCGATGCCGCGACTTCATTCGCGCAGCGCGAGCAAGATGAACGTTTTCGCGGCCAGGTTTCCATCTTTGATGAGGCGCCGGCGGAAATGGAAATGTCGCCCTCGCTGCCGGAGGTGCCGGATTGGCCGCCGGATGAACGCTTGAAGCGCGAGAAAGAATTTCTCGGGCTTTATCTCTCCGGCCATCCGCTCGACCGTTTCGCGGTGGAAGTAAATCTATTTTCAAAACAGCGTTTGCAGGATTTGGAGGGCATGCGCGACGGCGTGCAAGTCATGGTCTGCGGCATGATCACGAACGTGAAAACGATTTTGGATCGTAAGGGCAATCAAATGGCCTTTGTCACGCTGGAAGATTATGCCGGCAGCACCGAGGCCATCGTCTTCAGTGACGCGTTGAGCTTGCATCGGGATTTATTGCACGTTGACAACGCCGTGGTGATCGTCGGGCGAACCTCGAGCCGAGATGAAGAAGAGCCGGCCAAAATCATGGTGGAAAAAGTGTTGAGCATCGACGAGGCCTGGCAAACCATTCCCAAAAAAGTTTTGCTCGACATGCCGGTCGACAAATTAAATGACATGCTGGTGCAGCGGCTCTCGCAAACCTTGCGCATTCATCAAGGCGTTTGCAGCCTTTATTTTCGTGTCAGCGGAAAAGATTTGCCCATTTATGATTTTCAATCGCGCAGCTTGAAAGTGCGGCCCAACGCGGAATTCGTGAAGTTTGTGCGTGAAAATATCGGCCCGGACGCGGTTAAGTTTGAGATTGCCGTGCCGAGCGAAAATACGCAAAACACGCGCAAGCGTGCAGTGATGGCCTAAATAGCGGACGTCCGAATACTTTAATGTTATTGTGCGCACGTGTCACGGATGCAGACGCGGTGATCGCGCAGCCGAGAGGGTGGAGGAGTCAATGAAAAAAAGTAAACGAGCAAGGACTTGCTGCCATGACGATTTTATCCATCTCTCAAATTTTGGCGCAGCCGCGCGTACGAGTGTGGCATATCGCCTCAACTTTCGATAACACGCCGCAATGGGTGGAGCGCGTTACAAGTGTACATCATGTGCGGGGAAACCCGCGAGGCATCGGCGGCGTGTGGCGGGTGCAATTAAATGCCGAAGAGCACACGCAAACCGCTGAATTTGAGATCACCGAATGGCTCGAGGGCGAACGGATCAGTGTGCGCCCGGTGCAGCGTAGCGGCGTGTTACACGGCATCGAGTTATTTCAATTAATTTTCGATCTTGGCGAACAGTCTGCGGCTGAAACGAGAGTCGGCATTCAATGCGAATATGAACCGCGCAGCAAGTTCGGACGCATCAAAAACCTGGCATTTCTGCGGCGCCAGTATATCGCTTTTCTTCATGACGCTGTTGGCGCCCTCAACCGGCTAACGGAAAGCGAATCTTCGTGAGCGTATTCCCCAAAAGCCTTTTGGTTAACCTCCGCAATGTGATTTTTTCTCAAGTTATCGCAACAAAGTGCTTGCAAAAAACCTCTTTTTTTTCTATTGTAGCAGTCGCTTTGCAAACACGACTGTTATTTGACATGGCTGATCACCCATGAGTCTTGCCGGCGATATCATGGCGGTGATTCCGGCATACAACCCGGGCGAGACGATTGTGCGAGTGGTGCATGACGTTAGCCGTTATATCCAAAATGATCAGATTTTGGTGGTTGATGACGGTTCGACAGACGGTTGCGCGCAGCGGGTGAACCAAACACAGGCGCGTTTGATTAGTCATTCGCACAATCGCGGCAAAGGTGCGGCGTTACGCACGGCATTTGACTACATCAAAAATCAAACGTCAGCTTGCGCCGCGGTGGCGCTTGACGCCGATGGCCAGCATAACCCGCACGAGATTCCACGCTTCCTTCAAGCGTTTCGTGAGCGACAAGCGGATTTGATCATTGGATATCGTACATTTGACCATCGAGTCATGCCTCTGCCACGAGTTGCAAGCAATCGTATCACCAGTGCCTTGCTCTCGTTCAAGCTCGGACAGGAAATTAAAGACAGCCAATGCGGTTTTCGACTTTATTCCCGACGATTGATTGAACTTGTCAAACTAGACACGACGGGATATGAAACAGAATCAGAAATACTGATCAAGGCTTGTCGAGGTGGATTGCGGCTTGAATTCGTTCCGGTTTCAACCGTTTATGCCGGGGAGAAAAGCCACATTCGCGGATTAAGAGATATTAGTCGGTTTGTAAAATTGTACTTTCGAAATTAGTTAAGCTCGGGGCGTAGCGCAGTTCGGCTAGCGCGCTTGGTTCGGGACCAAGAGGTCGGAGGTTCAAATCCTCTCGCCCCGACTATTTTTTATTAGAATTAATAGCAGGACGTGGCAATAGGGAAGAGACTGAATGGGAGCTAATTTTATAGTCCATTATCTTGTTGACATAACAGTGAATCGAGTATAGTTGTATTCCGCCAAAATATGCCACTTCCTAATCGTTGTGAGTGTTAAATCGATTTCCGAACCTCCTCAATTTGTTTTGCATGGCGCTGCATGTGAGCTGCTAGGAATTCCATGAATTCCACTCCGTTTAGTGGACCAAGTGAAACCGTGTTTAGCCACACGTGCTCCAGTTGAGCAAGATCAGCGGTTCGTACAAAACTCATGGTCTCTTTGCGCGCGCGGCGTAATCCCGCCAGCAAAACCCGGGCTGGAATGCCTGGTGAGGGCTCCATCTCCTCACGGGTTTTGACAGGACTTTCGCGACGGCGAATTTTCTCAAAGTTCGGCTTCTGCATTTCAGCGCGCGCCGGTGCGCTTTCACGCCGGCCTTTAAGTAAATCTTTGAGCTGTTGTAGCCGTTGCACTTCAACCAGTATTAAGTGATGAACAATTTCTTCAACAGACCACGAACCTTCTTTCATTCTCAGGCTCCACATTTCAGGCGAGAAGCCTAATAACTGTTTTTCCAGAGATTGCAAGCTACTAGTAAGCAATTCAGTTAAATGCCTTTTGGGCTCGTCGAAAGAATCTTTTTTCATGTGAACAATCTCCAATTGCTTTTGATCACGAATTGTGCTAAAGAGCGCAGGCAGTATTTTCAGAGGGCATTTCTGTAAAGCGTGGCGGTGTCTCAATGAAACGTGAAGCGATCCTCGTATGCTGTGCCGGCTTGCTTGCGCTCTGCTGCACCCAAAATCAGCAGGAAAAACAAAAACCGGAAACCGGCCAACAACTTCTTGATGCGAGTCGAGAGTTTGGGCAATCGGTTGTGCCACCCGCACAAGCGGAAAGCACAGGCATGCCGGTCACACCCGTCGATTTCCATGAGTTGCAGGCATTGTTGCCTGAAAATGTAAGCACCCTGGCACGTGAAGCAATTGCGGGGGAAACCTCTGCCGCATTCGGTTTCATCCTGTCAACTGCCGAAGGGCAATATGACGATGATGAAGGCCGCAGTTTGGCGATCAAGATCACTGATCTTGGCTCGCGGCAAAGCCTGGCAAGTATGTCCATTTTTTCGTGGGCAATGAACGATGTTGATCACAAAACAAGCTCAGGATATGAAAAAACGGTCCGTTATCAGGGCTATCGCGGCTATGAGAAAACCGATCAAGAAAGCAGCGTACTAAATGTTTTGGTGGCCGATCGTTTTGTCGTTGAAGTAAGCGGTTATCAACTTGAAATGGACGATCTCAAAGCGGCTCTGGCGCTTATCGATCTGAGCAAATTGGAAATCATGAAATCATACGGCATTCCGTAAACGTGAACCCAACCTGACTGAAGCACGATCTATCTAAAGTTTTTCTTGAGAGCAAAATAATCCTGGAAGACCCTCCTCCCTATCGGCGCGGCATCCAACGCGCCTCGCCCCTCTTCTAAGAATACCACGATTGCAATCTCCGGCTTTTCAAATGGCGCAAAGCCGACGAACCAGGCCACGGTTTTGGCGCCAAAATACTCGGACGCTGTACCGGTTTTTCCGGCCACAATGATTTCAGGCAGTCCTGCATTGACACTCGTGCCGTAAACAACACTTTGCCGCATCCCTTCTTTGACATAACGCATCTCATCTCCGAAGGGAATTGCACCCCGCAACTCCGGCAGAGAGTTTCTCCAAGCTTCAGCGTCGGCTGGATAAAAAGGGCGATACAATCTTCCACCATTGGCAAGCGCTGCAACGAGGCGCAACATCTGTACCGGCGTCACGGCCATGGCACGCGCGTGACCGATGGCAAAATTAATGCTTTCCTCCGATGACAACCATTCCGGCAATTGTCCGCAATCTTCCTGAGCAAAGTTTATCCCCGTACACTCGCCCAACAAGAGTTGGTGCGCAGTTCTTGCGAGTTGTTCGTCCGGTAAACGCTTGGCGGCTTGATAAAAATAAACGTTGCAGGAATTGGCCAGAGCCTGCAGAAGATTCTGCTCACCGTGACCTTCTCTCAGCCAGCAACGATAGGTTTTACCGTTAATCTCAATTTGCCCTTCGCAGAGAAATTGCTCAACAGGGTTAACCGTGCCATTGCGGAGCAGGCTAAGCGCAGTTACAAGCTTGAAGATCGAACCCGGCCGCGCCGATTTTTGTATGCCGAGCGACTCATTAACAGCAGCAAGCACCAAACCGTTTTGTGGATTCATCACAAGAATGCTGCCGCTGCGCTCCCCCAACGCCTTCGTGCAGGCCTGGCGAAACGCAAGCAGGCGGGCATAATCTTGTTCACGATTATTGCACGACGACCATATAAAACCATTGGCGCTGCAAATCACAAACGCCAATGCTATGCTGAAGCAGTTTACCTTTCGGGGCACGTTATCTCTTCATCAAGGCCAGCATATCTCTGACGGCGCGTTCCATGCCGACCAGAATGGCGCGTGCGACGATGGAATGCCCAATGTTCAATTCTTCAATTTCGGGAATGGTCGCGACTTCCCGCACATTTTGATAATTAAGGCCATGTCCGGCGCTCACACCCAAGCGCAGCTTGGCTGCGGCAGACGCCATGGCACGCAATTTTTCCAACTCATCACTGATGATGTTTAAATTTTCGGCATGCGCATAAGCGCCGGTGTGCAATTCAACATAATCCGCGCGCACGCGGGCCGCTGCTTTGATTTGCTGGATATCGGGATTGATAAACAAGCTGACGATGATGTTGTGATTCTGTAAAGTCGCAACGGTCTCTTCGAGATATTCCTGATTTTTGAGCACATCCAAACCGCCCTCGGTGGTAATCTCCTCGCGGCGTTCCGGCACCAAGGTCACCATATCTGGCACGACTTCAAGCGCGATTTTTACCATCTGATCGGTGGCCGCCATTTCCAAATTCAAATGCGTTTTCACCATTTCTTTCAAGAGATACAAATCTTTATCTTTGATGTGACGGCGATCTTCACGCAAATGGCAGACAATACCATCAGCGCCTGCCATTTCCGCCACCATCGCTGCGGCAACGGGATCGGGCTGCCGGTCTTTCCTGGCCTCACGCACGGTTGCGACATGATCAACATTCACTCCCAAACGAACCATCATTTCCTCCGAACGGTTTATTGCACGGCTAAATTCGAAACTTGTTTCTGTTCCTGGCGCACGAGATCACGCGCAAGCACAAACGTTATGCCTTGCTGCTGTAATTGCGGCCCGACTTCGTTCAAGACTTTCAGCGTGTTGGCATAGGGATGTCCAATCCCAATCGCCTCGCCCCTTTCACTGGCCAGATCTGCAAGATAAAGCAATTTTTGTTTGATGTGTTGCACGTTATCGACGTTATCCAAAAAAGTATCGTTGAGCGCAGCCGCAATTCCAGCCTTGCCGGCGAGCGCATACGCCTGCGTGGCATTGTTGGTTTGGCTATCGACAAAAAACAAATCCACCTGCTTCAACTCTGCAAACAGCGCGGTGAGCAACGCCTCATCCGTGGTTGCGCGTGAGCCCATGTGATTGTTCATGCCCTCGGCATGCGGCACGACCTTTATCGCCTTGCGCACTCGGTTGCGAATTTCCTTTGCCGACAGACGAACCAACAGTTCAAATCCGTTTTGTTCAACCTTGCGATCCAGCGCTTCCATCGGCATGTGTATGATTATCGACTTGCCGAGGCGATGGAGATGATTGGCGATTTGCTCGGAATGAGGCAACCCGGGAATGACGGCATAAGTAATCAAAAACGGCAGGCTGAAAAAACCCGCGACTGCTTGTTCGTCTTGATAACCAAAATCATCAATGATCAAAGCGATTTTGCCGGAACGCCGGACGCCGGCGCGAGTATTTTTCCCGAAGTCCGGTTGCAATAGAACTTTCTGCGGCGCAGCATTCGCAACCGCGTATACGATCTCGGCCCCTCCGTTTGGCAGTTTATCCTGAATGCTGATGATCGTCGCGCCAAGTTGTTGCGCGCGTTTTACCAGCGATTGCGCCAACTCGGCAATCGCGATATTTGCCGGAATTGAGACGACCAACACGCGGTCGCGCTCGCTCATACGATGCGGCGGAATACCCGCTTCACTCAAAACGCGATCGACGGCCGCAAACCGCACGCGTTCCGCGGGTGTGAGTTGTTTCACCTTTGACGAAGATTGCGCTACGGGAGGACGGGGCGTCGCACGCTGGTCTTTGCGCAGGTATTGATCAAGCACGACTAATGCTGCCATCAAAAGGGCAAATGTTCCAATCAACAGCAATTGCCAGCGCGGCACGGCAAACGAGGGTAAAATATAGGATCGGATTTTTTGGTGCACCGATCTTTTGAGGCGTTTCGCCACGAGAGTATTTAGCGTTTATGAGTTACGGCATCATTCCTGGGTTTCGCCAGTTCAGTTGACAAAAAAGTGTCGACAATCCCTTGACATTTCTCTGTACTATTCGCCAAGTTAATTGACCATCGATCTAACGTACAAAAGCGGCTTTTAAGCTGCTCCACGTCAGCGCCTGACCGGCGCTGAAATCGGCCCACCGGTATATTGACCATTCTCCAAAAGGATCTTTAATCAGCCAAAAGCGCAACTCCCCGGCGACTCGTCCGGGAACACCGATGCTTTGGCGTCTATGCCGTACAATCAAATCATATGTACGCAGAAAAATTGCTGAATCGCCTAGAACAATGGTCTGCAGCGAATCGAGTCGCAAGCTGCGCGCCGAATCGGCCGGCAAGGCCGCGCGCAATTGCAAAAAATAATCGCGTTCTTGCGATAAACTCCAATTGGTAAACAGTCCGGGATTCTGATTGACTACTGTCGCCTCGGGATCAAAGCGAAAGCGCTTGCCGGTGCGTGTTGAATCCGAAAAGCAGCGCAAATAATTTTCGACATTTTGATCGGCAATCGCGTTGCGCAAATTTTCCAGCACGAGTTCCGAGGCAAACGGCGGTATCCAGCGATTTCCTCCCGAATCATCCGGCGGCTCAGGCGTGCGTGTGGCAAAGGGATTCTCGCAACCGTGCAGCAATGCCGCACAAACCAACAGCATTGCAAATATTCTTTTCACCGGGCGACAATCCCAGAATCGATAAATCATCCGACATGTTTCAACGGAAAATGTGCATGACTGCGCGAATGCTCAATTAAGAACGCCAAACCGCGCGCAAAAAAGCGCGAGTAAATATAGAATAAGTCGAGCTTCAGGTCAAGGCTTAATTCTTGCTCACAATCTATCACATGGGATGAAAATTTTAGTATGACATTTTTCTCCAACTTGTTCTTGTTTGTGCAAACAATATTTGTTACCTTGCGTTCGATTCATGTGCGCTCGTGTAAGCATAAGACGATGAACCGCTTGGTGGGTTATGAAATTTTGCCCGCAGTGTGCAACTCTCCTGCAAAAAAAACAACATGAACTCCGCGAGTGTCTTGCCTGTCCGCAATGCCATTGGACGTATTGGAACAATCCCATTCCTGCCGCCGGCTGTTTGATTGAAGAAAGCGGAAAAATATTGATGATTCGCCGCAAGAATCCGCCGGAGGCCGGCAAATGGAGCTTACCGGTCGGCTTTTTGCATTTTGGAGAGTCTGCAGAACAAGCCGCAGCGCGTGAAGTGGAGGAAGAAACCGGACTCAAAGTCGAAGCCGTCGCGCTTATCGGCACATACAGCGATATTATTCACGACTGGCGCAGCCATTTGGTTTTGATCTATCGCGGGCGCATCATCGGCGGCGAGCTTAAACCGGGCGATGATGCGGAAGAGGTGGAATGGTTTTCAATGTATCGCCTGCCAGAATTGGCTTTTCCTTCTGGACGCAGCGCACTGGAACAATGGTTGTATATTCGCAACGGTCCGGCAACGGCCGTGCATTATTGTCCGCGCTGCCGTTGCGCGCTGGAACGCCGGCTCATCGGCAATCGTGAATACCCCGCTTGCCCGACTTGCCATTACGTTCATTTTCACAATCCCATTCCCGTTGCGGAAACGATTGTTACTGATACCGAAGGCCGCATTTTGTTGGTGAAGCGCAGGCTACCTCCCCGCAGCGGCGATTGGGCGTTGCCCGGCGGGCATATTGATTTCAACGAAAGCGCCGAAGATGCCGCGATTCGCGAAGTCAAAGAAGAAACCGGGTTGGAAATCAAACTGTCACGCTTGCTCTGCACCATGGGGTTTCCCAGCATGCTCAATCCCGAGCAATCTGTTTTGAAAGCGATTTTTGTGGGTGAAGTTCAAGGCGGTGTGCTGAAGGCCGGCGATGATGCCGACGAAGCGCAGTTTTTTCACTGCTACGAGTTGCCGAAAAATCTTGCCACCGAGAGCGTGGAAATGGCGCTGCAAAGATGGAAAGAATCGAGTGACGGACTTTGATATCCGTCACCCAAGATGCAAAAAAGCAATTTTTTCATTGAATCAGCGCCGGAGGTTTTGATTAAAACCCGGTGGTGAAGTTAAACTGCCAATACCATCCCTTCTGCGGCCGATCAATCGGATTGACATAATCAAGCTGCAACACAAGATACCCGAGTAAATTCAGTCGGGTGGTCGCGCCGTAGCTTCTCACAAATTCACGGCTCCCACCTAAGAATGCCGCGTCCTCGGCTTTGGTCCACGCCACCCCTAGATCATAAAACACGGCGGTTTCAAGGGGCAAGAAGCCATAATAACCCGAGCCGAGATGCAACAATCGCAGCAATGGAAAACGCATTTCAAAATTCGCTAGCGCAATTTTAGAACCGATGAGCCGATCGAATGTGGGGCAATCATTCCCACTGCATTCACTTTGACTGAACGAATTACTATCATAGCCGCGTACAAGTCCGGGATAACCGAGAAACAGAGGCGTCAAGCGGTCGGTCTCGCTGTCCTGGCCGTATCGGCCATAATGAAAAATGCGCGTGGCAAAAGTAAAGGGCCGCAACGGCATCAAATAGCGCCGATAATCCAGTAGAACATTGTTAAACTTGACGGTGCCGAGTATCGGGGAAAATTCCAGGCGATAGCTTTGACCGATGATGGGACTCGTTGCGCCAAAGATCGAGGTATCGTAGACCAACGCCAGGCTTCCGCTCGCGAGATTAAGGCCGCTGGGCGCGGGTAAATCGACCTTCTGATCAGACAGCATCTGGCCGGTTGTGTAGGAATAGACGCGCGTGCGTTGCTGCAGATCGAACGAAATATTTTGCAGACCTGCGGAGAATTCCATGCGCTGCGCGCGGTTAAACGGATAGGCCAACAAGCCGACGATCTCACGATTCAATTGGCGATAACGCAATTCTTCTTCGACATAAACCGGCCCGCCGTCAATGGTGCCGGAACCAGCCCGGAACTGGCTTGAAATGTACGGTATTTGCTGAATGCTGGCGCCCCAATTCCAGCGGCGTGTTGAATTGAAGTAGCCCAACTGTGCGGCAAAATCATTGAATGAACCGTCGATTTGCGCCTGCGTCACCAGCACGAGGTTGTGGTTGCCGAGCATGTCGCTCCAAAAAAACGAAATGCCGCCGCCAACTTGCGCGCCATAGTAACTATCGTAGCCGGCGGCCAGAAACGGCTGGCTCACATACGTCAGCGCGAGTTTTGATTTGTAGGGGAGGATTTCATCCGGCTTCTCGCCCGGCAATCCGAGCGAAATATTCTTGAGCGTCGAATCGAGCGTCGTGGATACTCGTTTAAACGGCGGTAACGCTGCAGCATTGACGTCAGCCATTTCCATTACCACCGGCTTTCCCGCCAACACCTCCGGCGCATCGACTGTATAAATGTTGTAATCGCCGTTCTCATACACACTGAACGACATGCGATTGGTTTTGGCAGCAACCGAAAGCGCCGGACTCGTGGCCGTGATGCCGCTCACGCCGGTGTAAAGATTCGTAATTTGAAAAAGATTGCCGGAGGCCAGTTCGGCGCGGTAAATATTCGTGATACCCGTGCGATCCGACAAAAAATAAATGCTGGCGCCGTCTGGAGACCATTGTGGATTGAGATGTTTGCCGGCAGCAAAACCGGGCACCGGAGAAATTTTTCCGGAGGCTACTTCGTACATAGCCAGACGATAGTTCCCGATTTTGAGATTATCCAGATTGGTTGAAAAACGATCGCTGGCAAAGGCAATATGCTTGCCGTCCGGCGACCATGCCGGATGCAAATCCGAATAGAAATCGCGCGTCACGCGCCGCAGGCTGTCTGCCTTTAAATCAAAAATGAAAAGATCCGTCATACCTTGCACCAACGCCGAGAATGCAATAAACCTGCCATCCGGCGACCAGGTGGGATTGAAGATTTCTCCAAGTTGTGGAAAGCGAAATTCGCGCATCACCTTGTTGCGGCGAACATCGAGCACCGAGAGGCCGGGCCGGCCCTTCGTAATCAGACCAAAAGCCACGCGCTCGCTATTAAAATCCCATGCGCCAGCCGAACTGATGAAGCCCAGGCTTTCATAGTGCGGGTCCATCTCAGCGCGCACAAGATTGCGTTTAATCTTTCCGGTTTCCGCGTTTGCCAGAAACAGATTAATCGAAAACAAATTCTTTTCTGAAAAGAAAATCATAAGCTTGCCGTCTGGACTCAACACCGGACCGACATTAAGCTCGCCGGCATTCTGTTTCTTGCTGATGATTTGCCGGCCATATTTATCCGGGGTGTTGGTGGTCGTTTGCAATGGCTTGTAAGCCTCCTGCACGGCTTGATGCCATTCCATCGACAATGTATCGGGGCTTACACCCAGCACATGCCGGATCGCGAGCTCGAGATTTCCGCCCTTCGCCGATTGTTTGAGCAAATCGCCGATGACGCCGTCGCCCCAGCGTCCTGCGACATAAGCAAGCAACGCCTGGCCGTAGCGATAAGGAAAATATCGCGGGTCTTCGAGTTGTGAAATTTTGGGAAGCTTGTCGGCTTTGGCAGCATCGCGCATCCACATGGCGGTATGCGGATCACGCGACCCGATAGAAAGCAATTCCGCCATGCCTTCCATAAACCACAACGGCAGTTGCAGGCCAACGGGTGAACGAAATCCGCTGCCGCTATTCACGCCGGTGATGTCGTATTGAAACGCATGAACCAACTCATGGCCGATGACGTGATCGGTTTCAGCGATCGGACCGGCGAACGGCAACACAATACGACGCTTCAAAGCTTCTGTTACGCCGCCGGTGCCTTCGCCAATGCCGCCACCAATGGTATTGGTTTGCTGAAAATGCGGATGGCTGGCATAGAGAATCAATGGCTGGCGGCCATTCAATTCATGCTGAAGAATAAATGCCAAACGCGCATACCAACGCTCGGCCAAACGCGCCGCTTGCGCAGCGGCTTCTTTTTCTTCGGGATAAAAATAAATGTCAAAATGCGTGGTTTTGAGGATTTCAAATTTAAAGTTCTCATATTGCACTTTGTTTTGCCCGAAGTATTGCGCTTCCATGCGCGAAGCGGTAATCAAGAGAAAAACACAAATGAGCGGCAAGCAGTAGCGGCAGGATAAAGAGGTGATCTTCATGTTGATTTCCTCAAGAAGCTGTCCCAAAGAAAAATTCAAGTGGGCGCCATACGCGCCTCGCCCAAGACGCTTCATCGTGGCGGTCGCCCACGCCGTAAAAGTACTCCAAATCTTTGCCAAGCGCAAAGCCTTTTGCAACGAGTGTGTTGCGCATCTTATGAAAAATCGCGGCATTATTGCCTTCGACGCCCTCGCTGCCATGATCCATGTAGATTTTCATCTTCTGGCGCGGCTTCGTCAGCGGCGCAATGTCCTTGAAAACGCGCGCCCCCTGCCACATCCACGAAGCCGACAGGCAGCCCGCCATGCTGAAGTATTCCGGATACCACCAGACCATATAAAATGAGATCAAACCGCCGAGCGAGGAACCCAGTACACCAGTTTTCAAGCGTCCTGGCGCAGTGCGATATTCATGATCGATAAACGGCATGACTTCACGAATGATGAATTCCGCATAGGATCGGCCGCGAATGGGCGTATATTCTTCCTGTCGCGCGGGTGTATTGTAAAGGCCGACGATAATGAAGGGATTGACCCGTTTTTGCTGGATCAAGGCTTCTGCTGTTTTTCCAATTTGCCAATCGATGCCGATATAGGCGGTTTTAGGATCAAACAGGTTTTGGCCATCATGGGCATACAACACCGGGTAACGTTTATGACGATTGCTGTCATAGCCCGGCGGCAGCCAAACAATCACGTCACGTTTGTTGGATAAAATTTTTGAGGCAAATTGGGTGTGCAAAACCAGCCGGCCAGAGCGAGGAGATGCCTTTGATTTGCCAGATGCAAAAATGAATTTCATGCGATTTCAGTTTTGGTCAGTGAATACTTGCCAAAGGACAACATCACGGCAGGAGATATAAAGAAGGTTAGAGTCAATCAGCGCCGAGGTTTTGCTTTGTCACACTTTGGATTTCAAAAAATCCGGCAAATCGTGTACCGGCGCGTTGTCATCCCATTTGATCCATTCGAAGGGTGTGCGGCAGGCCAGACAAAAATATTGCGCATAAGCATGCGTCGTGCCGAAAGCAGCCTCTAGTCGCGTTTCTTCAGAACGGCAAAATGGGCAACGAATGACGAGAGCAGCATTGGTTTGTTTCATTAGTCCCCAAGTTTGAACATGGCGTTTTTGCTGCCCTTGAGATGGTACATCAGCTTTTCCTCGGGCTGTGAGGCTGTGCAACGCCGAGTTTTATAATTCCAATTTTTGAAATCCAGCGAAACGCCTCGATGCCAATGCTTGCCGTTTTGTTGGAGGCCAATGGCGACCTGCTGCGCTGCAGCGAGCGGGCCGATCCAATCCAAGAAATGCTGCTCAAGCTCTTGCCAGGGAATGTTGATGATCCTGTCGTGTTCCAGCGTGCGCATCATCTCATGATCTGCGGGACCGAACCATTCAAGTGTTGCCGGGAAGACACGCCGGCACGATTCTTCTAATGCCGCCTTGGTTTCTGTGTTGCGTGTTGCCAGCGTGTGAAACCAGCCTTGGGCATTGCGCAGGTGATGCTTCTCTTCTTCCACCATTTTATCGATAAAATTGGCCACCGGTTCGAACGCAGACCGCTGTAACGCGGTCAACACAACGGTCAACACGCCATCTGTGAGCAAATTTACCGCCACAAAATCCGACCACTGCGCCAACGGATGATCAAGTGAAGGAGCATTGGCAAATTGCGCCAGCGGCCGTTGTTCGATGAGAAATTTCGGATCATCTTGAAATTGCGTATTCAAGCAGGCGTGAAACAGGCGCAAATGCCCGAACTCGTCTTGCGACATGCTGCATGCGGCGATGCACGCTTCCAACGCGGGCGTGCCAAATGTCCATTCGCCATAATGAAAGCCCAGCAGCATTTTGGTGTCGGCCAGCGCAATCAAAAGCGCATGCAAATAGTCACTGCTCCTGGGTGATAGCTCTGCTGCAGATTTATAGGTTGTCACACGCTCCTCTTCTTTTCTCGTCACGGCGAAAATTCGCGATCAATTTCCCCATATCGGTTTTTCAACGGGATTCAACACCGGAATGATTTCCTGCCGGCAGACGACACACATCTCTACCCAGGTTTCTTCGTCGTAGGCTGTCCAGGCATAAACTTTCGCCAACTCATCGTTGGGTGCGTTGACGCTGCCCACATGAGCCAGCGCGTCTTCATGATTTTTGCGCGCAAAGACTTCGTAGATTCGTTGGGTTGCCATGGTAATTTACTTTTGGGCATTCAGGGTTAAGGTGTTTTATCTTTCCAGAAGTGAATATCTCTCGTGCGGTGATTCAAGTGGCTATGCCTAAACTCTGCAGCACTTCCTTGCCTCTTTCGGTCAGACGCGCTTTGGTCCACGGCGGATTCCACACGACGCTGACGCGCGTAGACATACCTGGTGCCAGCGAATTAATCTTATCACGAATATCGCCGATCATCATTTCCATCGCCGGGCAGGCAATTGCGGTAAATGTCATCTCGATGTCAATCGTATTCTGCGCTACGGCCACGTTGTAAATCAATCCCATATCGACAACACTAATGGGCAATTCCGGATCCATCACTTCCGTTAACGCTTGCCAGATGGCCTTTTCATTCAATGCTTTCAAAGGCTTTTCCCGGGTTTAATCATGCCTCGGCTTGGCCGGGAATAGTTGCAACTTGTGATCGCAGAAACTCTCAGGTTTTAATGCCCCGGCCAAACCGTTGCAGGAACAGCATAAAATCTAATTCCACTGCAGGCCGCCCAATGTGCCATTTTTATTGCCCTGGATCATATCTACATAAGTATGATTCATCGGGCCGCGCTTTTTCCAGCGTTGAAAAACTTGCTGCCAGCTTATGGGTTGATCGAACAGCCAGAGCTTTGCCTGTGGGTCATATTCCACTGGGAATTCGTATTCAATCACATACTCCCGCTTGGCGTCGTCGTAATGTGCCGGCACGCGGATGCCAATACTCTCACACAACGGCACGGTTGCGCTCATCCACACCTGGCGAAGCTGATCGTTCGTCAACCCCTTCAAGCGGTAATCGAGCTGATCATTGTGCTTTTTCAATTGATCCGGCAGGCCAAACCATTCCAGCGTCATGGGAAACATCCAATCAACCGCGCGTTGCAAGGCATTTTTCGTCTCCCCTCCCGCTTTCGCCAGGCGTCTCATCCAACTTTCACCGTGGCGCAAGTGCAACACTTCTTCACGATCGACTTTGGTGAGCGCGCGCCGCCAGGGACCATAGCTGCAATTTTTGTGAACATCAGCCAGCAGCGTAATGCCGGCGCGATCAAAAAAGCCGTTTGCTACCACCATTTCCGCCCAATTCTCGAGTGGCTGGTCGAAACCATACGGATGTTTGAACTCGTGCGGCTGTCGGCCATACATCAGCCACTGTTTTGACACACCCAAATCTTCCAGCAAGCGATAGGCGATGTTCGCATGTCCGAGTTCATCTTGAATGATGGCGTAAACCGCCAGGCGACTGTTAATGGTGGGAGCGTCTTTGGAAGCAAAATAATACGCCGGCGCACTCAACAATTCTGTGTCGCCTTGCACGGTGAGTATGACTTCGAGGGCTGCCTTATAGCCCGGCGTCATGTCTTCTTCCGTTTCAATCACAAAACCGTTGGCGATTTTTTGGCGCAGCTCGGCATCTTTTTCGGGAGGCAGCATGATGATCCTTTGGCTGATTTTAGGGCAACAACAGCTTTTGTTTCCTCGAATGACAAAAGATGACAAAACTCAAGAATCGGCGACGAAGATAGAAACCCGCGGCGGCAATGTCAAGGGTTGATCTGACCGGATATTTTTTAGAAACCGCATTGCAATCTTATACAGCTAGGGTTGCGGCCAAAAATTCAAATGCACCTCACGCGCGGCTTCAGGTAGAAATGGCCCGGCCACTTCCACCCCCTCGTTTGCGCGGGCGAAAAGCTCACGACAGGGGATAAGAAAATCGTTTCCGACGAATTGGGCCAGCTCGTCGCATGCCAGGGCATAAACCACTTTGCGAATTCCTGCCCAATACATAGCTCCGGCGCACATGGCGCACGGCTCGCAACTTGTGTAGAGCGTTGCCTGCTGAATCTGTTCAGGCGTCAACACGCGCACCGCCAATTGCACCAAATTTGTTTCCGCATGACAGGTCGGATTGGCTTCACTGTTTACCGTATTTTCCGCCGCCAGCACGGCTTTATCATCCAACACCAACACCGCGCCAAAGGGATGATTGCCGCGCTCACGCGCTTGTTTGGCCAATGCAATCGCTTGTTGAAGAAAATGCCCTTCCACCTTCATACATATTGCCTCAACCGTGACTCTTTTCCGGAACGCGACTCGCCATCAAAAAACTTGCGCAGGATGCCGAAATCACATAGATTGCTCAAAACGGCTTGAACACCACCAAAAAGGTGATGACCACGATCAAGATTAAGCTCAGTGAGGTGAACATTAAATGCCTTTGTTTGAGTTGACCCGCCTCCGAGCTTTTGCCTGCGGCGCGCAAAGCAATCATGCGCTTAAGATTGCCGAGTTCCATATGGCTCAAACCCACGACAATAAGCACGAGCAGGATTTTGACGTGCAGATAGCCGTTGCGAAACGCATCCATTTTAAAAGCGAGCAGTACACCCGTAATCAAAGCAAACAACAAACCGTAAACTTCCAGGAAGCGCGCCAAGACCATCGCCATTTTTTCGCTCGCTTCCGCATCACTCGGATGCGCTTGTCGAAAGCGGCGCACGAGCAGAAACTGGCCGAGCGCGCCGCCTACACCCATAATGATGAAAAATAAATGCAGGATTTTGAGCAGATTCGTGATGAAATCACCAGACATGTCCTTCCTCCGTGTTCATGAGTCATTGCACGTTTATTGTGGCGCAAGATAGGCAAGCCCGGAAAAAATGTCAAGGCAAGATCAGGCAGAGAATTTTTTGATCAAGTTATGATACCGGCAGAAACATTGCTAGATGCGTATAGTCAGGGTATTTTCCCGATGGCGGATGAGAGCGGCGAGATCAGTTGGTATGAGGCGGATCCCCGCACTATTCTCGAGGTGCAGGCGTTTCATCCGCCGCGCGATTTGCGGCGCATTCTCAATCGGCGCTGTTTCGAGATTTACTTTGATCGCAGTTTCGAGCGTGTGATACGCGCCTGTGCCCAGCGCGAATACACCTGGATTTCCGAAGAAATTATTCAATCATACGTGAATCTGCACCGGTTAGGCTTCGCACACAGCGTCGAGTCCTGGAAAAATGGCAAGCTGGTAGGCGGGTTGTATGGCGTCGCATTGCATGGCGCTTTTTTTGGTGAATCGATGTTCTTCCGTGTTTCCCATGCTTCAAAGGTTGCATTGGCTGCTCTTGCTGAGCATCTCAAAAAGCGCGGATATGTCTTGCATGATGCGCAAATGATGACTTCAACACTCAAGCTTTTTGGCGCAATCGAAATTTCTCGTGAAGAGTATCTCGCCCGTTTGCACCTGGCTTTGCGCAAAAAAGTTTCGTTTTATTGAGCTCTTTTCGTTCCCGTGCGAATCGCGCGTAGGCTTCTTCCTCAAATCAACTACCCTTTACAATTCTGACGAATTGCGGCATGCGCGGGCGAGTGGGTTGCGTTAGCGCGCAACCTGGACACTTGGCGCAGCTTGCCGGGCCTTTCTTATCGCCCACCTCAAATTGCTGCAAAAAAAACCGGCTGCTGTAAACTGCCGCAAGGGCAACTGTTGCGAAAACGATGATTTCCTGCCAATTCATCTGTTTCTCATCTCTGTTAATTTACCCGAGTGGCATAACACGGCTTCATTTGACCATGTCACATTCCAAAAACCGCCATAGAGTCGCAGAGTAAGATTGCGTGAATTCTCAGCGATCTCTGCGTCTTCCCGGTGAATCTGACATAGCCAAGTTAATCATCCCCATCCGAGAAGTTTTCCGCCTTGATACACAACAAGTGAGCCGAGATAGGCCAGCACTGTCATGTAAGCCATCATGAACAAAGGCCAGCGCCAGGTGTCGGTTTCGCGGCGCACGATCGCAACAGTTGACATGCACTGGCAAGCAAGCACAAAGAAAACCATCAGCGAGAGCGCAACCAGCGGCGTGTAAACCGGCTCTCCGGTTTTGGGATTGACTTCACTGCGCAGTGTTTCACGCAGATCAACCGAACTTTCATCGGCATTCTGCACGTTATAAATCGTGGCGAGTGTGCTCACCATGACTTCGCGGGCGGCAAACGAGGTAATCAACCCGATGCCGATTTTCCAATCAAAGCCGAGCGGCTCGATGACCGGCTCGATGAATTTGCCCAAGCGCCCGGCATAACTATTCAAAATTTCTGAATTCTCCGTGGCGGTTTCTGATGCCAGCTCGCCCTGTTCGCCCGCAGGAGTCGATGTACGAGGATAGCTCGCCAGGAACCACAAGACGATCGATATCGCCAAAATCACTTTGCCGGCATTGATGACGAACAGTTTGGCGCGATCGTACATTTGCCATAAGATCGAACGCAGCGAGGGCCGGCGATAGGCCGGCAATTCCATCAAAAATGCCTGGGTTTTGCCTTTGATGATGAAACGTTTGAGCACGTACGCGGCAATAATCGCCATAACGATGCCGAGCAGATACATCGCGAGCAATGCCAGGCCTGGCAGTGAAATGAAGCCCAACACCGCGGTGTTCGGAATGAACGCGCCGATCATGAGCGTGTAAACCGGCAGGCGCGCGCTGCAACTCATCAGCGGCGCGACAAGAATTGTTATCAAACGATCTTGCGGATTCTTGATCGTGCGCGCCGCCATAATCCCGGGAATGGCGCACGCAAACGAGCTGAGCAACGGAATCACGGAATGCCCTTGCAAGCCGATTTTCGCCATGACACGATCCAGCATGAAGGCCGCGCGCGCCAGATAGCCTGACTCTTCGAGCAATGCCAGAAAAAAAACGAGCAAAAGAATTTGCGGTAAAAAAACGACAACCGCGCCCACGCCGGTGATGGCGCCGTTGACAATCAAATCTTGCAAAACGCCATCCGGCAGAGCAGCCGCAACGGCCTCTTGCATCTGCGCGAAAAAGTTCTCAATCGCCGTCATCGGGATCTCGGCCCAGGCAAAAATTGCCTGAAAAATCACCAGCAAAACCGCAAGCAAAATCACCGGTCCGAATACGCGATGCGTAAGCACACGATCAATTTTCTCGCTGCGGCTGAGCGGATGTGCATGACCGCGTCGCACGTTTTCTGCAATAAGCTGATCAACCCAGGCATAACGCGCGGCAGCCTCGGCCTGGCGCCATGGAATATGCTGCTTCACCAACTCGTCGCGACCGGCTTTCACCAGACCCTGCAATTCAGAGGCATACGGGTGCTTCGCCCAGGATTTCAAAACGGTTTCGTCCGAAATTGTGCGCAGCGCTTCGGCAAACGCCCGGCGGGCGCCCATCGTGGCGTTGGCCTGGAACCAACCTGTTACCGGTTTGCAAATCTGCGCAATGTGCTTGGGTATTTGCCAAAACCCCGCCTCCATTTTTGCTTGCGGCCGTAACGCGGCAAAAAGTGCGCGACGAATTTCTTCGATACCACTACCCTTTTTTGCCGAGGCCGCCAGAACACGAACGCCCAGCTTGCGCTCAAGACCCACAAGATCGATATGGATTTCGCTGCGTTCCGCTTCATCCATCATGTTCAACACCAACAACGCCGGCAAACCGAGATCGAGTATTTGCGCGCAGAGATAGAGATTGCGTTCCAGGTTGGTGGCATCGGCAACGATAATGACTAAATCCGGCGGCGTTTGGCGGGCGGTGATTTCATCAACAGCTATTTGTTCATCGAGGGAATTTGCGGCAAGGCTGTAGAGACCGGGAAGATCATGAAGCTCGACATGGCGGTGATCAGGAGATTCGAGCAAGCCAATTTTTTTTTCAACAGTGACGCCGGGATAGTTTGCGACTTTCTGGCGCAAGCCGGTCAGAGCGTTGAAGAGAGTGGTTTTGCCGGAGTTCGGATTTCCCACAAGCAACACACGCGCAACCTTGGTCAGAGGTGCGCTGCTCAGTCGTGGTGGCTTCGTGAGGGTGGAGGACATAACGGGAATTGAGTGGTTTCGGAAAAAACTCTGCGCTGTCATGAGAAAAAAACAACGTGACACCGCCGCCGTTGTTATTTTCGCGCCTCTGGTTTAACCAAAATGCCCTGCGCAGTTTTTTTGCTGATGGTTAAATGAAATCCACGCACCGAGAGCTGCACGGGATCGCCCAAAGGCGCATACTTTACCAGGCGCACGCCAGCGCCGGAGATCAGGCCTAACTCAGCGAGACGGGCATCATCGCCGACGCCATCATGATAACCGGCAATCACTCCGCCTTCGCCGGGTTGCAAATGCGCCAAAGGCTGCCATTGGGTGGAATCGTTGTTGTCATTGTTTTCAAACAACAGCGCTGGAGCAGAGGTCACAGTAGTCATATGAACCTTTCGACAGGAATCAGACAACGAATACGTTCAGCACTATTATTAATGCGCGTATTAATGCGCGCCGGGCACGTTTTATTTGCTCAATGTGAAACGATTGCCGGCGGGCTTGGGGTTTTCACTAAAGTCGGTATTGATCAAGCAATCCGTCTCGCACACCGGACATTGCGTGATGTCGCCGCAGGCATTTTTGTAACTCAGGAATGCCTTCAAAAAATCAACCGCCCGCAGGTCTCCGGAGAAAAGAAATTTCAAAAAGGCCAGCAAATGCTCGCCGGTTTCGATGCTGATCAGGTGTTCGACTTTGCATGCGTCAATTTCGGCTTGTTCCGGCGAAACATGCAGAACATCTTTCAAGAATTTGATGAGAATAATGCGTTTCGATTCGATTTTCTGCGCCAGCGAATTGCCCAGCTTGGAGAGATGCAAAAACTTGTTTTCATCTTCTTCAACCAGCCCTCTCTCCTTCAACGCTTTAAGCGTGATCGAGGCGCTGCCGCGGGTGATGCTCAGCGATTTGGCAACATCCGTCACTCGGGCATAACCTTGCTTGCGCAGCAATCCGTCGATCGCCATCAAATGGTGCGCGCCGCTGTGGCTGATCACGTTTTGATCGAATTCCTTCCAGACATTTGTGTTCATAATTTATTTCCTCGCAAAATCACCGTTTGCCCAAGTCAATAATTTCAAAACCAGATCAAGATGTTCAATTAATCAGATATTTGATTTAGTCTATAACTCATTGATTTATATTTCAAACGCTTGAAATTAGCATTTGTGGTAAAATGAAGCAAGGAAAATCTTGTTTATTAGTAAAAAAAATGTTGCATTGGCATATGTTAGGAATTATATTTGATCATATTGTTTTAATATTAAAACAAAAAGATTGTTAAAGAATCATATAGTGCTTTCTCGTCGGATTTAACAAATCGTTTCATACACATCTTACTACAGATTTTGATTCTGGCATTAACGACTTAAATTAAATAAAATCAGAAAACATACTTATATTGAAAATCTCAACCACCTGAGCACATAAAATCTGAAGGAGGAGTTATCGATGCTCGAAATGCAACGAATCTTGTGCCCGTTGGCGCTTATCACTGTTTGCGCCAACCTGCTTTTGGCGCAACAGGAAAACGCCGCCGTTTCCGAAGATACGTCTTATGTCATGCCTGAAGTCGTGGTCGTCGGCAAGGCGGAAAATCTTAATGCCATCCCCGGCAGCGCCAATGTGCTGGACTTACGCACGCTGGAAGCCAGCCGGCCGTTTACCGCCAACGAAGCAGTGCGCAAGCTGCCCGGCGTGAATGCCCGCGACGAAGAAGGCTTCGGCTTGCGCCCCAACATCGGCATTCGCGGCTTGAATCCCACGCGCTCGACCAAACTCACGCTGCTTGAAGACGGTGTGCCGCTGGCCTACGCGCCCTATGGCGACAATGCGAGCTACTATCATCCTCCCATCGACCGTTTCGAGCGCATCGAATTGTTGAAAGGCGCGGGGCAGATTCTCTTTGGGCCGCAGACGATCGGCGGAATTATCAATTATATCACACCCGCGCCGCAGGTCAAGCCCGGAGGCTTTGCTTCCATCACCGGCGGCAGCCGCGAGTTTTTCGACGGCAAGTTCCGGTTCGGCGGCCATCGCATGGTCTTGGATTATACGCGCAAGCAAGGCGATGGCGCGCGCGATAATATTCACTCAAAGCTCAATGACGTGAATTTTAAAACCGTGGTGGCTTTGAGCAAAAGCCAGGCGCTCACGCTGCGCGCCAACGTGCTCACCGAAGACTCGCAAGTGGGTTACAGCGGGCTTACCGAGGCCGAATACCGCAACTTTGGCGCACGCTACAATCCCTTCAAAAACGACAATTTCAACATCACTCGCTACGGCGCTTCGGCAACGCATAATCTTCAACTAAGGGGAAGCACGCTACTGACTACCACTCTGTACTTTTCCAATTTCAGCCGTGATTGGTGGCGGCAATCGAGCACGACGACGGACACACAAGGCGGCGCAGCGGGCACGGCTTTCCGGGATGCCCGCCTGGCAGGCTTGCGCGTCAATCCCGACACGCTCAATTCGATTCAAGGCCGGCTGCGCGAGTATACCACTTGGGGCGTCGAGCCGCGCCTAAAGTTTGTGCACACAGCTTTCGGCGTTTCGAGCGAGTTACAAGCCGGCGTCAAAGCGCATTTTGAAAATCAAGATCGCATACAAATGAATGGCGCTTCGCCGACGGCGCGAACCGGTTCGGTGGTGGAAGACAATTTACGCGAGACCACGGCTTACTCTGCGTTCTTAATCAATCGCTTTTTTCTCGGCGCATGGTCCCTCACCCCCGGCTTGCGCTATGAACATATCAATTCCTCACGCACCAACCGGCTTCCCGGCGGACTTTCCGGATCCGATGATTTGAGTAAATGGATTCCCAGCCTAGGCGCGACATGGAATCCCGCAAGCACGCTAACGATGTTTGCAGGTGTGCATCTCGGCTTCGCGCCGCCGCGCACGGAAGACGTCATCGACGGAACCGGCACTTCAACAGAAGTCGAAGCGGAAGAATCAACCAACTGGGAGCTTGGTGCCCGGTTTCAACCTATCGCGGGGAGCCTGATTCAGGCCACATTTTTTAGAAATGATTTCTCGCGTTTGATCGCGGTCGGCTCGATTGCCGGCGGCGGCACACCGCTCTCGCAAGGCGAGGCCTTATTCCAGGGCGTTGAACTTTCCAGCCGTTATGGTTTTGAGAATGGATTTTACGTTGACGGCGCTTACACCTGGCTGCCCGAAGCCGAGCAAACCACGCCGTTTTCCCAAGTGGTGGGCGGCGCCATCGTCACCGGCAGCGCCGCCGGAAATCGCCAGCCCTATGCACCCAAACACATGCTCACCGCTGCGGCCGGATATGCCCGCAATGGCTTCGACGCCTTGCTGGAAGCCGTGCATGTTGGCGCGCAGTTCGCCGATTTTGCCAACACCGCTGCGCCGACAGCCGACGGCCAGCGAGGTGAGCTGGCAGCCTACACGATTTGGAATGCGGCGCTCAATTACCATCTTCCCTCCGCGCACATGACGTTTTTCATCGCCGTAAAAAACCTCGCGGACAAGGCGTATATCGTCGATCGCACGCGCGGCATTCAAGTCGGCAGCCCGCGTTTGGTGCACCTGGGAAGCCGGTATGCATTTTAGCCGATGGCGGCAAAGCAGCAAACAACTTCCCTGCAGCGCAAGCATCCTTGCTTGCAAACAAGATGTCTGCACTACGTTAGCCCGGTGGTGACATCATGCTTGCGTAAGATGAAAAGAGTTATATCTTGCCACCCATGTTTTGCGCCTGCTACACTTATCGCCGGTTGCCGCGCACGCTTTGCGGCGTGCTGCTGATGGCCCTGTTCGCCGTTGCCGGCGGCGTGCACGTACTGCCGGCTTTTTACGGACAACGCGGGCCCGGGCACAACCGCTGCGCGCATGGTTGCAGCGGCGTGTGCTGCTGCGCCGGGGCGGCACCCGGCCAGGCCTGCGGCGAAAAACCGGCTTCCGCTCAAAACGATTCTTATGCCTACGTCTCTTGCGGCGCTTCCACGCCGCAAGATTTGTTTCTCATGCTGCGCTGGGAGGCCTTGCCGCGGCGCGCGGATGCCATTGCGCCCCGGCTTGCCTGCCAGGATTTGCATCTCTTTTTCGTATTGATCTCTTACCGCGATTTTACGCGCATCCCGCCCGATCCCCCGCCCCGTTGGATTTGAGCAAAAAACCGCTATTCTGCCCGTTTCGGGTTAATTTTGAAGTATTTTGACTACAGCTCAATATTCATGTTGAAAAAAAATTCTTCGCAACATGAAAGTTGTGCTACGCTTTTGCCCGGAACGGGAATCTCTCACTATTAAGAACCTTAATTCTCCGCGGAGATTATATGAAAACGATTTGCATGCGAACGGCCGTTTTTGCCTTTTTGCTTTATGCCGGCGCGGCATTGCCGTGTTCGGTTTGTCGCTGCGGCGATCACAGCTTCTTTCTCAACAACGCCCAAGTTTTGAACTCCGGACGCGTGCTCTTTGCAATCGAACATTTCAACACGCGCAAGAGCAGCACGCATTTGCACAATACTCATGAAGGTGATCATGGCCTGGCCAAAGCCGGCTCTCTGCATCGCCTGCAGCATGAAGTGGAGGTGCCGCAATCGCATTCGCAGAATGCTGTGCAGCTTACGTTGAAATACGGTTTGAGCAACCGGCTCATGCTGCTGGCCACAGCGCCGTACACGTTCAATCGCATTTCCACGGCTGAAGGCGCGCAGACCGCCAACGGCCTGGGCGATCCGGAGGTTTTGGCTATTGCGCAGCTCTTGCAGTTTGGCGGCGCGTGGCAGTTGCACGGCCTGGCGGGCGGGCGCATCCCCCTCGGCGCATCCAATCAATATGATGACGCCGGCGTGCTGCTGGATCAACATTTGCAAACCGGCAGCGGCGCTTGGGCGGGCATTTTCGGTGTGCAGCTATTGCATTCCACCGGCACTCTGCCGCTGTTTTTCAGCGCAAGCTATCAAGCCAACGGCGCGAACGATCACAATTTTGCTTATGGCAATATCTTCCGCTTCAATGCGGCAGCGCAAAAAGCAATGGCCGGAACTCTCGACCTCATTGCCGAGATCAACGGCCGCGTCGCCGATTATGACGACGAAGGCGGTGAACTGGACGCCAACAGCGGCGGCACAGCGGTATATCTTTCCCCGGGGTTGCGCTTGCGGCTCGGCGGCGCATTGTCGCTGCGCAGCCAAGTGCAAATTCCGGTGCTGGAGAATCTGCATGGTGTGCAAGATGAAAAAGTAAATGTGCGCACCGGTTTGATGTGGGAGCTGTAACCTGAGTTCAGGCCGGCGCAGGATGCCGCAGCGCAACCAGCGCCGGCGTGCTTTCGCATTTGCTTTCGGCATAGCGCCAATGTATATTGGCTTGGCAAAAACACTGGACAAAAGTGCATTGTTATCTCAATTTGCAAAAGGATCATCTCGAATCGTCATTGCGAAGAATCTTGTGAAGGATCAAGCGCTGCGCCGCGTGCTTCACAAAATTCCTGAGCACTGACAAATCAAAATACTCATGTAAATTGGCCTAAGACCGAACTAGCAAAGGGAGATCAACGCATGAGTCAGCATTGGTATTTGTATGTCGTCGTCTTCGTGGCCGGCGCGGCGGTTTTGGCTGTTGAAATTTTGGGCACGCGCATTCTCGGTCCATTTTACGGCGTCAGCCTGTTTTTATGGTCGGCGTTGATCTCGGTGGCGCTCGCCGCCTTGAGTATTGGTTACGTACTGGGCGGGCGTTGGGCGGATAAAGGCGCACAACTGTCGCGGCTATGCATGTTGTTGGCCCTCGCCGGTTTTTGGCTGGTTCTCATTCCATGGATCAAGCAGCCTCTGCTTTTTCTCGCCGAGCCTTTGGGCCTGCGTTTCGCCGTGCTGACGGCCGCGTTCGTGCTGTTTGCGCCGCCGCTGACGCTGCTCGGCATGGTCAGTCCATATGCAATTCGGCTGCGCGTGCTCAGCCTCGATGAAGTCGGCCGCACTGCCGGAAATCTTTATGCGCTGTCGACAATCGCCAGCGTGCTTTCCGCAGTGTTCACGGGATTTTTTCTCATTCCAAATGTTGGCGTAAGCCGCTTGATGCTCACCATCGGCCTGGTTTTACTGGTCACCGCCGCCCTCGGTTTGGCGCTTGAAAAAAAATCCAAAGCGGCGCTGGCCGGCGCGGTTTTACTGCTGCTGTTGGGCGTCGTTATCGGAATGGCCCAGCCTCGCCAGCGAACGGACGCGGCTGCCGGCCTGTTAGCCATTGAACAAAGTGCGTATGCCGAAATTCGCGTGCTCGAAACCGGCAAACGCCGGCATCTGCTCATCGATGGCGGCACGCACACCATCGTCGACCCGACGACGTGGAAATCTTATTTTCCGTATGTCGCGGTGATGGATTTGACCAAATCGTTTTTCGATAAGCCCGGCGAGCTTTTATTAGTCGGGCTGGGCGGAGGTTCTGTCGTCAAGAGCTTTGCTCAAGACGGCTGGCGGGTGGAGGCGATCGAAATCGATCCGGTGGTCACGGCCATGGCGCAAGAACATTTTGGCTTGCAAGCCGCGGAGGGAAATATTTTTCACGGCGATGGGCGCGAGTTTCTGCTGCGCCGGGATAAAACATACGAGGTCGTCGCGATGGATGCCTTTGGCAGCAGCTCGATACCCTTTCATCTCGTCACCGCCGAGGCGTTTGCCCTGATCGCATCTCGCCTGAAACCCGCAGGCGTGCTTGCCATCAATCTCGAAACCCTGGGCTGGCATCACCTTTTGGTTCGTTCGCTGGCGGCGACTCTCAAGCAGAGTTTTACGCATGTATTGGCGTTGCCGACGTATGAACCGGCAGAGGAAATCGGCAACATGATCCTGCTGGCCTCCAACCGGGAAATGGAATTACTCCGCCCCATTATTGCCGGCGACATCACGGATTTGAATTACATGAACACGCCCGGCGTCCATCAAGAACTGGCCTGGTCGGAACGATTCGAGCCGAACACGGACGGCGTTCCGGTTTTGACGGATGATCTCAATCCCGTCGATTTATGGGCGGAAGCGATCAATTTGAAAGCCCGGCGGAACTTGCACGCTTATTTTCAAGAAAGCGGAAAGAGCTGGTAGGCGGAGAATTTTGCGGGTTCACTTTAACGAAGCGCTGTTCTGGCATTATCGCGCTATGACGTTTGCGTGCGGCAAACGGTTCGCAGCTTTCGGGTGCCAATGTTATTTGGCTGGCAGCGCTTCAAACTCGCCGGTGGCTTCGATTTCAACAGCGTAGCCTTCGATATTTTTGGGAATTTTCTGCTCAAGCTCGGGCGTCAGCGTGGCCACATAAACTTTGATGCAGGGCTTGTCTTCACACAACCCCTCCGCCGTTCCCACCACTCCCGGCATTGCCATCAATCCATCCGTGTATTCCTGCAAAACGATTGTGATTGGCCGTTGCGGCATGACTTGTTCTCCCTGTTGATGGTTACCCGGCTTTCCCGAACAACTGACGGCGAAAACAGCCATCAGGCACGCACATGAGAAAGTCCAAAATGATAAAAACTGGCGGGGCATTTGCATCTCTCCGATATAAATCAAAAGACATCTCTGCTCGGGCGGTTTCGCCGTCACCGGTGAAGGGCGCTAAATAAAAAGGGGAAGAGCACAACAAATTCTCCGCTCTTCCCCTCATCTCGTCAGCTTATGAATTGCCTGGCGCCTAATCACCGACAATGCTGACGCCAAACTCACTCAACACCGCGCTAATCGGGTTGGCAATTGTCGTGGTGCTGCTGCCGGCAAACAGCAAACCAACCGGATTGTCATTAAGATTGACGACTAGTGAGCCGGAATCGCCGCCGGCGCTGAAATTTCTCTTGGTGATCACGATCTGGTTGACAAAGCGGGCTGTGCCCGTGCTATAACCGACGTTCACTGTGGCATTGATTCCAGTGATGCCCTCGCGCGAGCTGGAGGTGGAGGTGGAGGTGCAACCGGTGGTTCGACCGCATTTTCTGACATCCATGCCCACGGCCGCCGATGCAATTGTGGAGGAGGGCATGCCGTAATTGCCTTCATCGGCGGTGGCGCCGGTTACGTCAGCCGGATTGACGCTGACAATAGCCGCATCGATCACATTGCTGGCAGAAGTCGAAAAGACGATGGGTTCGTATTCCGATAGCGTGCCGATGGCATCGCCCGGATTTTGCCCGCCATCGTAGGGACCCGGCTGAAGAATGTTGTCATTGATGCTGGCATTGTTTTCATCGGCGGCGACGTGATTGTTGGTCAAAATGTAAGTGTTGCCGCCTTTAGTAACCAGGCAGCCCAGCGTGCCGGCTGTAATATTGAAATGCCCAAGGGAAACACCGTTCGGAGCTGGACGGTATTTCAAAGTTGGGTTGAAGCCGCCACCACCACCCTTCAACGATTTAATCTCACCCGTCACCAACGTGATCACAGGCATGCCTTCGATTTCCGTTGGCAGAGGGGCTTGCTTCTCGAAAGCGTCCAGCTTGATTTCCGCTTTCAACATGAGTAAGATTGCGGGTTTGCCGTCTTCCGTCATGCCGACGGCTGTGCCAACCACATTGGGGTTGGCCATGAGGCTCTCGGTATGGCGTTCTTGTACGGCCATCACCGCCTGCACTTGCGGATTCTCTTTGGTCAGCACCGCGCTTTGTTGGCTTGCTCCCGGTTCGCTCGGCGCGTCAAATTTTTCGCTGCAACTGAGTGCCAGCATCATCGCAAGCGCGATCAACATCAACTGAAGCAAGCGTTTGCGGTTGATGGAAGTGGTGAACGATCTGCACATGCCTTACCTCCTGACGCTTGTAAGTGGAGTGGTTTAGTAGGTAAATGGTATCTATCTCAAGATGATTTGAGATATTCAAAAAAGTTGAAACGGGAAACCGCAGGCAGGTACTGCACGTTGTGCGGACGATTATTTTGAACACTCCAATAATCGTCATGCCCGAGTGCTAATCGGACATTAGTTCAAGAATCTGGTTTACTCCCGTCGTGGCGAGAGGGGAGCGACTCTGAAAATCGGATAGGAAAGTTGATCAACCGTAGATCGGGAGCCGCGCTTATAATACATAAAAGTGGCGCAAGATAGAGAGCACAAATATACAAGTCAAGAACTTTTTTAGGCCTCCTGCAAATTGGGGCGCAGCGCTTGCAAAATCACCTGCGTTGGAAAAACCTTGGGCCCGAGAATAAAAGCCTCGTTTTCACTGCGCAAAATCGAGGCTTCCCCATCCTCGTGCTGGCGTACGTCATAAAATCCAGCCTGGTGCAAAGCCGTTACATAATCGTGCGGCGAATAACGAAACGGACCCGAGCGCATCTCAAAATCGACTTCATAAAAGTTTAGCTCCAAATTCACCGGCCCCTTGCTTGTGGAGGCGTTTGGCGGAACCATCTCAGGATAATGCAGCGCCAGCAACACACGGCCGCCGGGCCGCAATACGCGATGCACTTCGCGCAGCAAAAAATGCAGCCGTTCAGGATGTTCACCGGCAAGCACGCATAATGCGGCGTCAAAATAATTTCCGATCAGTGGAAACGGTTGCTCGATATCACACTGCAACAGCATGCCCTCCGGAAAACGCCGGTTGGCGGCGCGCAAAAACTCCGGTGAAGGGTCAAGCCCGATGCTCGCCGCGCCTGCGCGCGCAATGATCGGCAAACGCCGCCCGGCGCCGCATCCCACTTCCAACACGCGCTCGCCGCGCTTGGGCGAAAGCGCCACCACGGTGAATTTATCCTGCTTCGTCGAAATGGACAACGGTTGATTTGCCCGCCAGGCACGTTGCCGGGCATGCCTCGTTGGCTTCGCTGTCGTTGCTGGGTCGGTAGCGTGAACGAGTTCCTTTTCCATCATAACCGCTGCTGCTGCCTTCACCGCCATGGTTATCTCCGTTGAAAGTTTTCGAGATTTTCAAGAAAAGCTTGGAACGCTTCTAAGCGCGCGATTTCACATCCCATGTTGTCGATGCGCGTGCCGCGCGGGTATTGCATGCACATCGTTTTAGCCGGAATTTTGCGAAACGCTTGCTCACACGCGGCAATCGCCGGAGCGGCGGTTAAGAAAAGCACCGTCGGCATTTCTGAAAGTTTAACCTCGTTAACCGCAAACGGCTGGCGCTTGTTTTCGCCTTTTGGCAGGACCAGCCGGCCGCGCAAACGGCCTTTATAAAAACCGAACAAATAGCGCTGATAATCGTGGCGTTTGTGCCATTGATCGTGGCTGCGCTGATGCGGCACCAGCGCCAGGCATGCGAGAAGCTTATCAGGTTGAGCTGCGGCATCCGGCACATGAAACGTTTTGAGATCGACGACTTCATTAAGAATGCGCAAATCGAAATGATCCGGTCGCGTATGCGGGGTTGCACCCTCGCGGCTGAGATGCGGAATCGCGTGTTGGCGCAGAAAACGTGTGAGCGTGGCTTCGCAGGCTTTGCCGCTGGCAATCTTGTTGAACCGCCTCCCCATATCCTCGCCGTAATTCATGCGATCAAAGGTGTAGTGCAGTGATTGGCAGGCATACTGAATGCCGGCCGCGACCTCTTCCGGCAAAATTGCCAGACAAATGATTTCCTCTGCGCGCATTACCACCCCGCCGATTTTTATTAAGCGCTCATGCTTGCATCAACTGAATTTTATTGTTATTATGGATTCCTGATCAACGTTTTCAACCTTTATTAGATTTGTGGTATTTTTGTTCACATGCGCAAAACATCACCTCGAACCAAGCCTCTCTCTGAAACATCCTCCGGCGTCGATCCCAAGAATCGCTTGAACGATCTCGACAGCCAGCGTTGGCTGAGGTTTCAAAAAAGCTGGTTCGTCTTCACCCCGCTTGAGCGCAGCGCCGGCGTCGCTGCCGGCTTCATTGAATTCTTCACCAAAAAAATCGTTGCACCCGAACTACCTGCACGCATCGGCTTGCTGCAAGAAAACGCCGCGGTTTTGCAACCCCTCGTTGTCGCGCTGGGGCGGCAGCCGATCATAGTAGATCATTTTGCCGCGAATGCGCCTCTCCCGGAGCTGGATTATTGCTTGTTTGATTTGAGTGAAGCGTTTACCGCGCCGTCCTCTTATTTGAACGAAATTGCCCTTTGGCAAGCACGCTTTCATCAAATTGCGCTTCGTCTTAAGACCAACGCCTACGCAACCGTTTTCATTCGCAACCGCGATGATCGCGGCCGCCTCCTACCAATTGCCTGGAATTTTGCCCAAGCCATTGGCCAAATTTTAGCTTTAAAAGATGAAAAAATCGGGTGTGAAAACGATGCCACTTTGCCTGCTGCACAAACCGCGCAACTTGATGCTGTTTGGTCGACACGGCAGAATGCGATTTATTGCTTGAATTTTCGCCGCGAAGAATCGCCGCCCCCTCAGAGTTTATGGCAGCCCAAGCCGATGGCGAAAGTGCCGCCTTGCCCAGAGCGCGCATCTGCTCTCAAAACTTCCGAATCTCCGCGGTCAACCTGGCTTGTTGTCAAACCGCCGCCAAGAGAGAAAGGCGTTCTCCTCCACCCGGCCAAATTTCCCGAAACGCTGGTCGAAATCTTTTTGAATGATTTTTCGCAACCTGGCCAACGCGTCTTTGACCCGATGGCCGGCACCGGCAGCACGCTGCTTACGGCTCTCGCACATCAGTGCCAGGCTTATGGCATCGAGTTGAATCCGCAGTTTCATCGCATTGCCAGTGAGCGCATCACAAGATATTTGCCCTCTCTGCCGAACCTGCTGGAGTCCTCGAATTGGAAACTCGTGTGCGGCGATGCTGCCGAGGCAAAAAACTACACCGAGCTTCCTCCCACCTTCGATTACATCATTACCAGCCCGCCTTATTGGGACATGCTTCGCATGAAAGGCGCCGAGACCCAACAAAAACGCAAGACTGCGGGCCTGCTGCAATTCTACTCTGACGATTCCCGTGATCTTGGTAACGTCACAGATTACCGTTCATTCCTGGACAACTTGGTGAAGATTTACAGATTTGTCGCGACAAAGTTGGCGCCGGGAGGTTACTTCACGATCATTGTCAAAAATGTCAAAAAGCGCGGCGTCATCTATCCGCTGGCCTGGGATTTAGCGCTGCAACTCTGCGATGAGTTGCAGCTTTGCCATGAACAGTTTTGGTGTCAAGACGATCAGAGACTGGCGCCTTTTGGCTATCGTTATGCCTGGGTTAGCAATACCTTCCATCACTATTGCCTGCACTTCCGCAAGCCCTAACCGGGCATACCCATCATCGGGATTATTCTTTGCCCGTGCTCAGTCCGGCCGCGATTAAAGACTCTCTCGCAATTTCTTCCATGGAAGAGGTTTGCTCCGGCGGCGCGGCTGTATTCGTTGCCGGCGCCGTTTCTGTGCGCCCGTTTTCATCGGAGCCATTTGAGAAATTATTGCGCCAAATCCGGTGCTCGTCGCAATACATGTTTTGTTTGGGCGCAGCCTTGTAAGTCGATTCGAACTCTTTTCCGCAACGCGCGCAATAATACTTGTACATGGGCTTCTCACGCTCATTTTTCGGCACCAATCGCAGTTCTTCAAGATAATCCTGAAAGCGCATTGCCGGAAAATCACTGAAGCGAGCGTTCGGTTTGGGGAAAATATAATCGTAGGCTGCGGATCCGCCGATGGTGAAAATCAACACCCGTTTGCCCAACTGGCGCACGCGTTCGAGCGCCGGTTGATAATCGGCGTCACCCAGCACCGCGATGGCGATGTCGAAAGCGTGAATCGCGGCAAAATATAACATGTCCGTGCCCAGGGCCATGTCAATGGTGCGCTCTTTCGGCGTGAAATTCGCGTCGCCCTCGCGCATGATGCGATCTTGCATGGCCATAAAATGTCCGCGAAAATCAATCTCGTGCAACACGAGATTAAAGCCGAGTTGTTCGCTGAGAATGTTGTAAAATTTGCGCTGATCTTCCAGCTTGGGGGCGTCCTCAGGATGCACGTTGAACGGAACACTGGCATAATAATACGTGCGCACCAAATCGAACGGCAACGGCTCATACGGCAAAATACCCTGGTAATACTGGCGCAAGAACCGCAACGCCACCATATTAATTTTATTGAAGTCGATTTTGAACGGCCCGCCATGCGCCTTGACCAGCATGTCTTGATTGTGATACAGCCACGAACCGTCGATGAATGTCATGCAGCGCAGCACGCCGTTACGCGTATTATTGCGCATGGTATTGCGCGGGTAATCCATGGCCCCATGATCTGTCACCGCCCGTTTGCCTTCACTAAAAACATCCTGATGTTCGATCATGTTTTCCTCGGGAATTTTTATTGATTCTTTGCCCTGTTCACTGTTGTGAATTCGTGTTGTATGAGTATTCAGGCGGCTAATAAAAAGTTTTCAGGTTTGATCCTCCGCAGTTGTTCGTCATATTCGCTGAGTTGCTGCATTAACTCCGTCACATCACGGCCGCTGGCATCGCCTTGCTTGATCTGTTGCATTAGAGTCACGCGTTGATCTTCGATCATATTGCGCTGCAGGCGCGCCATGCAATCGGCGCTCCAGCGGCGATAGTCGATTTCAATGGCTTCTTTGTGGATGCGCCCGGCTTCCTCATTGATCACTTTGGACAAGAATTCGGCTTGCTGAGGCTCATTGAAATAATGCAGCAGCATCTCCGGTTCCAGCGGCATGTCGCGTTCGAGCAGGCGATAAAACACCTCCGCCATGGCGCGCGCCTCTGCATCGTGAAAATCCTCCACGCGCATGAAACTGAAAATGAACTGCATCGCATTCCAATGCAATATCATGATGCGCAGCAGCTCCAGCTCGATCGCCCGGCTGCGTTCGGCAAACGGCCGGGTTTGGCCGATGAGCGCGTCCGGGTTAGCCTGGCCGGGCGTGGCGCGGCGCAGGCGTGTGCTGGCGCGGCGCAACCGGGCAACTTCCTCCCACAATGCGCTTTCATTCACCTGCAGCTTTTCCGCCATGCGATGCACCATCACCTGGCGCTGCAGCGCGTCATTCATGCGCGCCAGCGTGGCAACAATCGAACGCAGTTGTTCCTCGCGACTGACCGGCGTGGCCTCGGCAGTTGCCGGCGGCGCGCTGCGCGTTTTGAACTCCAGCAGATCTGGCGCATTTTGCAGGATGTCCCGCATCGCTTCCGCTGCCTGCTTGCGCAAGAAACTGTCCGGATCATCGCCGGCGCTCAAAGTCGCCACCTTTACGTGCAGGCCATTTTCAACCAAAATATCTGCGCCGCGCAAAGTTGCAGACGACCCTGCGGCGTCACTATCAAAGAGCAGAATTACGTTCTTGGTATGCCGAAAAATCATACGCGCTTGCTGTTCGGTCAAGGCCGTTCCCGAAGTGGCGACGGTGTTGTTGAAGCCGCACAGGTGCATGCGCATGACATCGAGATAGCCTTCGACCACGATCAGGCAATCTTGTGCGCGCAGATGATCTTTTGCCAGCGGAAAAGCATACAACAGGTGGCCCTTGTGATAAACCGCTGTCTCCGGTGAGTTGATGTATTTCGGTGATTCGTCATCGACAATGCGACGCCCACCGAAAGCAACAACCCGTCCGGAAATATTATGAATCGGAAACATCACGCGATGGCGGAAGCGATCATAATATCCGGAAGCCTTGCCCTCCTTCTCGCGCGGATTGACCAAACCGGCTTTTACGAGCGTTTCGGGGTTTACCGATTTTTTGCACGCGTGGTCATAAAACGCCTGCCATTCTTGCGGCGCAAAGCCAACGCCGAATGTCTGCAATGCCGCGTCAGAAAAGCCGCGTTGGTGCATGTACTCGCGGCCGGGCTTGCCCTTCTCGCTGAACAAAACCTGCTGAAAAAATTCTGCCGCAAGCTGGTTGACAAAATACAGCGCTTCCTTCTCCTGGCTGGCGGCGCGGTCTTCCACTTCGGGTTCGGGTATGGCAATGCCGGCACGTTTCGCAAGCTTGCGCACGGCTTCCGGAAAACTCACGCCCTCGAGTTTTTGAATGAAGGTAAAAACATTGCCCCCGGCGCTGCAGCCGAAGCAATGAAAAATTTGTTTATCCGGGTTAACGCTAAAGGAGGGAGATTTTTCCGCATGAAAGGGACAAAGGCCGAAAAAATTGCGGCCGGATTTCTTGAGTGCGACATATTCGGAAACCAAGTCAACCACATCTGTCGCCAGGCGGACTTCATCTATGATGTGAGGAGCTATCGTCGGCATACCAGCTTAAAGTATAAGCCCCCGGAATTTTGTAAAACCCGAATTTGTTAATCAGGACTACAACTACGACTTCAAATTCTAAATCTTCCCATAACCTCTTAAATGGTTAATGACGAGAATCTCTCGCCAAAACAGCTTAACGGGTTTTTAAATTGCAGCCACCGTAAAATAACATGTCTGGCTTAAATGTCAATCTTGATCTTCGTCTTCGTCAACCTTGCGCTGGCTTTGATAGAGCTTGCGCCGAATGAATAATTCGACCAGATTCTTGTCCAGCTTGCCTCGTTCCGCCTCTTCCTGCAAGATTTGCAGAGATTTTTCCAGCGGCACGGCTTTCTTGTAAGGGCGATCCTGTGAACTGAGCGCATCATAAATATCGGCGATGCACATGATACGCGCCTGCAAAGGAATCTCGTCGCCCTTCAATCCAAACGGATAACCCGAACCGTCGAGCATCTCATGATGGGCGCCGGCATATTTCGGAATGTTTTCCAAATCTTTGGTGAAGGGAATTTTGCGCAAAATGGCAAGCGTATGCTCAACGTGCTTCTGAATTTCCTTGTACTCCGAGGCCGTCAAATTCCCCTTCACCACTGATAGGCTTTCATACTCATGCGGCGTGAGAAAGTAACGTTCCTCTCCATTACTATCCAAGAATGTGCGCTCGCCGATCTTTTGCAGACGCGCCAAATCTGCGGGCGGCAAATAACCCGGCACATTGATTTTTCTCAAGAATTCGAGATCGCTATCCAGTTCCTTGAGTCGTTCCGCCAATGCCGCATCGATTTCCTTTAAGCGCGCAACGCCTTCACCGTTCATTTGCACAAACTCAAACTTTTGCTTGAGCGACTCAATGACGAGGGAGGACTTGATCGCCGTAAAACGCTCGGCAATGGTTTCCATTTGTGCATCATTTAGCTTGGTAATCTTTTCCAGCACCGCTTCTTTGACGCCGATTTTACCAATATCGTGCAACCAACCGGCCATGCGCAATTCTTCCAATTGCTCCGGAGAGAACTTGATTCCCGCAAAAAAACCCTCCCGCTCTTCGTTGATCGCCTCGGCGATGCGCATGGAATATCTTGCCACCCGCCCGGAATGCCCGGCCGTATGCGGCGAGCGCGAATCAATGGCTTTCGCCGAGTAACGCACCAGGGATTTAAACAGCGCCCGAATTTCTTCGATGAGCTTGGCGTTGCGAATGGCCACCGCGGCTTGACTTGCCAGAGACAATATGAGCGTTTCATATTCCTTGCGAAACGGCACGACCCGGCCTTGCGCATCCAGCGAATTTACCAGTTGCAGCACGCCAATGATCTGATCTTTATGGTCGCGCATCGGCACCGTCAGCATGGATTTGCTGCGATAACCCATTCGCTTGTCAAAATCCTTGTTGAAGCGATATTCGACAGTAGGCGAAATGTGGTAAACATCGGGGATGTTCAAAACCTGGCCGGTGATGGCCACGTAGCCCGAGATGCTTTCTTTCGTCAAGGGCACATAAAACGATTTAAATGAAGGCGCGCCCTGGAGTTTTTCTTCCAAAGACTCGGTCTGGGCCACGAGAAAATTTAGCTTATCGTCTTCTTTGATATAAAGGCTGCCGCCATCCGCAACGGTAAAACGGCGCGCTTCCTTGACGATAAGCTCAAGTAGCTTGTTCAAATTATGTTCGCTCGATAAAGCTATGCCGATTTGGTTCAAACGTGCGATTTGTGTTTGCACATCATCGTTCACGTCCACCGTGGCGCGATCGCTGCTCATGTTGATCCTTTCAAAGTTGTCGCTGCTCGCTGCTGATTAAATTCCTAACGCAGCACCCCTCATCAGAGGTCGATGGCCGTCAGTCTTGGGGGCTGTCGCGCCGGCCATGTGATCGAAATTGTAATGGACGACAAAAAAAAAGATTTGATAATCGGACAAATAAAGCGGGTTTCGCCTAAGAGTTGACAAAGATAGATATTCGACTAGCGAGAAGCAAGAGACAATTGACTCGCAGAAATTCCAATCATCAGACATGCCGGCAGCCGGAAGTCTCCGCGCCGCCCGTTGCGATCAAGCAATTAGGCTCCCTCTTCATCGTCCTCATCTGGTTCACGCTTGAGATTGCTAAACATGCGATTCAACATGTCGGAATAGGTACGCACCGGCCCAACCTCATCCCGGCTGAGCATGGAATTTTGATGCAGGCCTTCGAGCACGAATTCCATCCCGACGGCAAGCTGCACCGGCGACATGTCACGCGTTCCCGGCAAATACTTGAGCGCCAAATCCTTCAAACCCTCAACACCGTTCAGCGTCTTCACGTAGTCCGCATTTGACAACGCGTCGGAAACATCAATTTTGCGATCGTGCTTGAACCAGGCCACCACTTTTTGATAATCATGATTCGTTTTTTTCATCGCCACGTAGGGATCGGGGAAATAACTCAAGAAAATTTGCTTGAGCGCCTTGCCCATCAGACCCTTGCTCACGTTGGCAACGCCCTCCTGCTCACCTTCATAAACCAGTTCGATTTTTCCCGTGACAGCAGACAGCGCCGCGTAAAGATCGCAAATACGTGGAACCAGTTCAGTATCGCCGGTCACATAGCTGCGACGTTCCGCGTTGCTCACCAGGTTTTCGAGAAAGGAGATCGTCAGGCGTGCGGACACACCGCTTTTTTGGTCGACAAATTCGCTTTTCCGGGCCTCGACCGCTACCTGTTCGATGGCTTGCCGCAAAAAATACAAAATTTTTGCCGAGGCGCCTTCGCGCTTGATCCACGCCTCTTGCGCTGTAATTTGCATACCGACTTCGATCGTGCGCGGATAATGCGTATGAATCTGCGAACCGATGCGATCTTTCAGCGGTGTAATAATGTTGCCGCGATTGGTGTAATCCTCCGGGTTGGCGGTATACACGATCATGACGTCGAGCGGAATGCGAATCGGAAAGCCGCGAATTTGAATATCCTTCTCCTGCATCACATTGAACAGGCCGACTTGAATGCGCGGTTGTAAATCCGGCAATTCGTTGATTGCGAAAATGCCGCGATTGGTGCGCGGAATGATGCCGAAGTGAATGATGCCTTCATGCGCGTAATGCAACCGCTGCGCCGCTGCTTTGATGGGATCAATATCGCCGATCAAATCCGCAATCGTCACATCCGGCGTCGCCAGCTTTTCACCATAACGCCGGTCACGGCCAATCCATTCGATCTCGGCGTGATCGCCCGCTTCGTTGACCATTTCGACACCATATTTTGAAACCGGCGCAAAGGGGTTGTCGTTGATCTCGCTGCCTTTCAATATCGGCACATATTCATCGAGCAAATTGGGCAAGGCGCGCAGGATGCGGCTCTTGGCCTGTCCACGCAAGCCGAGCAGGATAAAGTCGTGCCGGGAGAGAATGGCATTGCATAATTCAGGAATTACGGTTTCGTCATACCCAATGATGCCGGAGAAAATTTTCTCCCTATTACGTAACTTCGTAATCAGGTTTTTGCGGATTTCATCCTTGACGGAGAGAACTTTATATTCCGCGGCGCGAAGCTGGCCGAGGGTACGGATTTCAAGAAGTTTGTTCATGATCAAAATATGAAGTCCAAGTTTCCTTAAATGCTGTGATTGCACAACCGAATACTCACCGGCAAGACGCTTTCAACGCACATGCTTCCGCCGGTTGCGAATATAATCCACAAATACGAACTCACCGAGATTGTTCAGCGAAGAAAAATACGCGCGCCCGCGATTGGCCTCCGTCATTTTATTGACAAAATCAACCAGCCAGGGATCGTCGGCAATCATGAATGTCGTGATCGTGGTTTTTTCCCGGCGGCAGAGCATGGCTTCGTCGAGAGTTTTGTTGACGATCTTGCGATCCAGGCCGTAGGGATTTTTGTAAATGCGGCCATATTCGAAAATCGCCGAGGGCTTGCCGTCGGTAATCATGAAAATTTGCTTGTTGACATTGCGTTTGCGTTTCAAAATCGTGCGCGCGAGCTGCAATCCGGCTTTGGTGTTGGTATGAAACGGCCCGACATTAATGAACGGAATATCTTCGACCTTGACCTCCATCGCATCATCGCCGAACACGATCACATTCAAACTATCTTTGGGATATTTGGTAAGAATCAGCTCGGAGAGCGCCAGCGCAACATTCTTCGCGGGTGTGATGCGATCCTCGCCGTAGAGAATCATGCTATGGCTGATATCGATCATCAATACCGTCGCACACGTCGTCATATGCTCGGTTTCGTAGATCTCGAGATCGTCTTCCGCAATGTTGATGTCATCGATCCCGGCGCGCTTGAGGGCATTGTTGATGGTATTGGTGAAATCAAGATTGCTCGGCGCATCGCCGAAACGATAGCGCTTCGTTTCGGAAAGCCGTTCGATGCCCTCGCCGGATTTGGGGATGCTGTGCTGCCCTCCCATCCGGTTTTTGCGCAGCGACGAAAATACCTGATCGAGCGAATCCTGTCGAATGCGCTTGCCCCCTCGCTTTGTCAGCCGCAGCTCGCGGTTGGTTTCGTCGAGGTAGCCCTGTTGTTTCATCCAATCAATAAAATTGCCCAGGCCTTTGCCCGGCTCATCATCAAACAAGCGATGCTTCTGGTCAAGATACGTGAGCCATTGCAGCGCCTGCCCGACATTGCCGTCGCTCTGCAGCAGCAGTTGACTGAACAGCTTCATTAAATCATCGAACGTCAAGCGGCTTTTGTTCTGCTCGTCACGCCATTCCGAATAGCGAAAATTCATATCTCCAGCTCGAAGTTATGCTTCGCACGCACCCGGTGTTTTTTGGGTCGGGCAATATGCGAATTTGAAAATGCAAATGCAAGATTCGGATGATAAAACCCGATTTTTTGTCAGCGCCAACCCGCACATTGCATAACGCTTTTCAGCCGGTTACTCTGCCTTTTCCTCCCAATAACCGTCGGGATCTTTTTTCTTGCCAAACCAGACCACGGCGTACTGCCCGGCGAGTCCAACGCCGAGACTTCTCCATTCTTCATTTTTCCAAATCGCTTGATTGATGATAACGGCATTGTGTGCGGGACTGGTTTTCCAGCCTTGCAACGCCTCCTCAGCATCGGCCTGCGCGCTTGTCCAATAGCCAATTTCAAAGCCAGCGTCGTCGTAATTTGTCAGCTCGGCGGGCTTATCCCACATGCATTTTGCTTGTTTATGGTCTGGGGTATAGCAGCAAGAAGTCCAAGCGCCGTGCCCGGACCAGCTATGTGCGTTACACGGGCTTTCAGGCGGATAGCTATTCAGATCGTGCACATGCGTCCGCGCGACATATGACAGGGATTTTGACAGCGGTATGGCCGGAAGCTTGTGGCTGGCGCGATAAGCATTGATCAACGCATACAATTTTCGCTCTTCAGGTGTTGGCTCTTCAAAGGATAATTTTTTGTGCTCAGCCGTGAGACCGGCAGATTTATTATTTGAAGGCAAACGAGAGCTGGCGCATGGTGCAATCGAATGTCGCCCAAAAATGAACGAAGTAAACGCAAACAACACCATGAAAGCGTAACGCATTTGCAACCATTTCTGCATCCGATTTCCTCAATGAAGCGTAACGTTCCTAAAAACTTCGTGGCTATGAAGCCATGAATTTTCGGGGTGTTCGTCTCTAGCAAGTTTAATCTTTGCAAAAAAACACAGACTTTTTGGCAAGCGGATACTGCTTTTGCTTTATCCGCTTACAGAAAGCCTTTGGGTTGCGGCTCGTCCGCCTTGCGCCGGAGTCACGAAAAAACGTGCTCGTTGACTCGGCGCGCCTCGCGGAGTTTTTGAAAATGATTTTTTGTCAATGAAATTCCGGCAAACGTAAGAATCACACCAAGCGCATCAAACCAAAACGGCTGAAATTCGACGGTGCTGGTCAATTCCGTGGTGTAGCCTGGAATTTCCAGTTGTAAGAACGAGATGGCGATGACCGGCAAACCGTTGTGCAGCGCATGGCCGAACAAGCAAGGCCAGAGCGAGCGCGTTTCAACGAACCACCAGCCGAACAGCACACCGGCAATGGCCGCGCTGATGAATTGCCAGGGATTCATGTGCAGCAATGCGAACAATAAGGCTGAAAACATGATTGCTTGGCGCATTTTAAAATTGCCGAGCAAGCCGCGCAAAATGAGGCCGCGAAACAATAATTCCTCAGTAACCGGCGCGACAATCACCAACGCCAAGACGGACGACCAAATTCCCTTGCTGGGATCAAAAAGGTTTTTTAACAAATCGGCCAGCCAAGCCGGCACCGGCAATACGAGACGCAAAAGATTATCGCATTCGGACAGGAGAATGTTCATGCCGATGATCGTTAATGTCATCGGCATTAAAAGAGAGCCGTGAATCGGCGTCAACGGAAAAATTTCTCGCCAGGAAGCCTTAGCGCGCTTGGCGCCCCACAGCAACGTCACGCCGATGGCAAAGGTATTGGCAATTGCCAGGACCAAGGGCTGATGAGCGGCTGAAAATTTAAACAGCGTTCCGAAAAGTTGGATTGGAACACTCAACAATGTCAATAACAAAATGACAATGCCCAAAAGGCCAAAGGCCTGTGGAAGATTGGGATAGATTTTATCGCTATCCCTCTGCGCGATAGGTTCGTTCAAAAAGTTTCCTCGCTGCGAAGGGTCTTGGATAGGAAAAATTTTGATATTCTGGCCTTGTGCTACTCTCTTACCCAAATTTTGACGCTCTGCTTTGGCACGTCCAAATCAATCGCGGAAAGCGGGCGTAATTCACTATCTTGGCGGCCCATCACCCCCTTGACATGATCGACTTGCCCGGCGTCAGCGACGAGCCGCCAGCGTGAGTTGGCCGGTAATTTTACCGCTTGAAATGCCGCATCTTCAATATCGGTATTGACCAACACCAGCAGCCTTTCGTCGATCAGATAACCGAGCAACATCTCATTTGCCGGCGTAAACCATTTTATGTAATTTTCTGCCGGCTTTGTTGCAACCCGGCAAACCTGCCCGTACGTGCTATTGCGCAACGCAATCAATCCGCGCCAATAGCGATACATGCCATCATAGTTGCATTTGATCGTTCCTCCATCCTCGCCGAGGTTCTTGCCTTTTGTTTCCCAGCGAAATTCATTGGCGAGGCGCAGATTGTAGCTGTCGCGTTTGCCGTGCAAATAGATTGGGCCGCTGCGCGTATACTTCACCACTTCCTCAAGAGGCGCGGAAGCTTTACTGCGCATGATCTCGGTGCCGCCGTGCAACACGATCGGGCCGAGCGAGGTAAACAGCATTGCCGCCGCGATTTTGAAGGGACCTTCATCGACACCCTTGCGGCCATCCCAATCTTCCTGCGCAAAACGGTCCGCCATCGCCCAATCATCGTGAATATCCAGATAATTAATGGCGCTCACGGGCGTGCGCTCGGTTTCAAACGCAGCGGCGATCGCGCGCATCGCGTCGGCGCGCTTGCCGTTGCCGCCGGCATAACCGCGATCGGCGGCCTTACTTTGGGGAGCGTTGGGTGGACCGTGAATCGCATTGCGAAAATCATCGTCAAAATATGTGATCGGCGCATCCATCTTGTACCAATCCCAATTGGGGTTGGCTTGAAAATTGGGATCACTTGAGTCAATCCACGGCTCTCCGTAAAGAATGATGTCAGGACCTAATTCCTGGCGCAAGGCGAGCAGGGTTTGTTTGTCCGTCAAGCCGGCAAGGTCGATGCGAAACCCATCAATGCCGTATTCTGTCACAAAAAATTTGCATTGCTCGATGATCCAGCGTTGCACCATCGGGCGATCTTCCGATTTCGTTTCATTGCCGAACGCCCCGATGAGTTTGAGGTCGCCGTCGGTGCGATAATAATATTGCGCGTCGAACGCTTTGAAATTGAACACGTAGTCACGGCTATCGATATTCTCGGCGGTGTGATTGAAAACAAAATCTAAAATCACCGCTATGCCTTTTTTGTGAAAGGCTTCGACCATATCGCGAAATTGCTGATTCTGGCTCCCGTGTTCCGTGCCTTTGACGCGATAGCGGTTCTCCACGGCAAAGAAATTCGAGATGCGATAGCCCCATTGGTAATTATGCTCGTTGATGCCGCGCGCGATCATGTAGGGATCGTCGCGAAATGCTTCCTGCCATTCATCGTCGGGATAATGCATGAACTCTTGCACCGGCAGCAGATGCACCGCATTGATGCCGAGGTCGAGCAGATGATCGAATCCGATTTTTTCTCCAGCCGCATTGCGCAGATTGGGTTCGACCATGCCGGCAAACGTACCCTTTTTGTTTTCTTCGAGTCCGGTCAGCGCCGTGGTGAAATCCTGAACATGTACTTCGTAGGCGATTAAATCTTCCATTTTGGGGCGACCTTTGGCCAAAGGCACCGGCGGCTTTACACGCGGCCAAACCCGGCTGCGGCCTTGCGCATCAACATTCACGCGCGCGTAAGGGTCATTCACATGCACCGGGCGCTGTTCATAAAAATAATTGCCGGGGTCGTTCGGGCCGTGTACCGTGAAGTCATAATATTTGCCGGCGTAATCGCCGGGCAATGCCGCTTCCCAAACGCCGAGTTCATCCCGCGACATGTCCTTCGTTTCCAGCGCGGGTGATTCCGGCGTTTCATAAATATACAGTATGATCTTTGTCGCGCGTGGCGCAAACACGCGGAAAATGGTTTGCTTGTTTGCTGCATCATAATTCGCGCCCAATTCTTTGTTGGAATAGAGGTAGCGAAAATAGCCGTCGAACGATGCCAGTGCCTTGAGCTTCATTTTCAGGACTTCAACGTAATGCACACGCGCCAAATCGAGAGCGCGCGCGGGATGCAGTTGAAGCTCCTCCGCACTGATGCGCAATACCGCGGCAATCGGAATGGCGGCGCCGTCGGCTAATGACAGGCGGTAGTCTGTGCTTGCGAGTGAGAGCTCGGGAGCATCGCCGGTTATTTTCACGCGAATGCAATGGGGATTCACCAGCTCGGCGCGCACCTTGACCGGCTTGAGGGTATGCGCAAAAACCAAATTGCCTCCTTTCTGATTCGGCGCGGCAGCCGGCGGCGAGAGCCATCGGCCGTCATCAATGCGGAATTTAAATTGCTGTCCGGGCGCAATCACCGCTAACCGTGGATTCGACAATACCAATTTCCAAAGCTTGGAATTGCCGTTCTCGCGATGCAGCGCCCACGCGCTTGCCTCCATATCCTGGCTCCACGCGCGCATCTCGCCAGTCACCTGCACTCGTGTTGGCGCGACACGATAAACTTCTTCATCGAAAACAAAAATCGTTTCGTCGCTGTTTATTTTATAACCTTGCAGGCGTTCTTCAGAAGAAAAATTTGTTTGCGCATGCAGATGCGTTGAAATCGCCCAGAGTAGAACAAGAGTTCGCCAAACACATGCCGGTCGAGGAATCACGACGCCGCTCCTTAGTTCGCCATAATCTAGTGTGATGAATGCAACAAAAACAAGATAAAAGAAAATGCATATCAACCAAGCTGATTTTACGTGCGCCATGTTCGCCGAGTTTGGGCTTGCTTATCTCATGCGAACCGTTTAGATTCTTCGCGTGCAAACGAGAACGTAAGGCAAGTAAGTCCAACGAATAGAAAAAAACCTGCAGATAAAGCTCTTACAATTGGGTTTATCTTTCCGTTGGAAAAAAAAATTTTTCCGATGCTGCCCGCAGGGCTTCGGATTTCAGCTCGTCTGAAATCTGGTGTAGACCTGAATCCGGCGTGAAACGATAACGTAAGGCAAGGAAACGAAGCTCATGGATACCCGCAGACTGGAAAAACTGCAAAACAGCCTTGCGGCCAATCCCGCAGACCCCTTTACGCGCTATCTCGTGGCGTTGGAATTCGTCAAGCTGAATCAGCCGGACGAGGCCTTGTCGCATTTTCAGCAATTGCACTCGGAACATGCCGCTTATGTGCCCACGTATTATCAATACGCCCAGTTGCTCGACTCGCTTGGCCGTCGAGCTGAGGCGATTGCCGTTTATCGCGAAGGCGTGCGCGTGGCACGCCAAGCTGGAGATGCGCATGCTGCCAGCGAGCTGCAGGCCGCGCTTGATTTGATTGACTGAAGTTATGCGGCAGTTTTTAGCGCGAAGTTTTCTGTTGCATCTTGGCGCTCATAATCGCAAATTTACGGCCGTCATGTGATGAATGCTAGACGCTTATCATCACGTCATTTAACTATTTACGAAAGGAGAAGGACAATGGCTTTGAAAGAAAAGTATCAGGAACTGCTAGATCTGGGGACCAAGCTGCAAGTTAAAAACGGCGATGTTCGAGAAGAAGGCGGTAAACTTCACATCAAGGGCACGACGACCTATCAGTTGGAAAAAAACCTGCTATGGGATAAAATCAAAACTTATCCCAACTGGGAAAACGAAATTGTGGCCGACATTAAAGTTGAGCGGACAGATATCTTCGGTGTTTACACGGTGAAAGCGGGCGATACCTTGTCAAAGCTGGCGAAACTGCACCTTGGCGATGCCAAGCGCTACATGGAAATTTTCAATCTCAACAAGGATATTTTGACGAATCCCGATCTCATTAAAGTCGGCCAGAAATTGAAGATTCCGAACAAATAGGCTTGCGAGCTGCGCGCGGAGATTTGATTTTTGCTCAAAACAAAAGGCTTGGCAACATTGATTGCCGAGCCTTTTTATTTTGAAATTCATCTGCAATGCAATGATGCCCACAGCCCGTTCCGGCTACTTCCGCAAGGATTGCAGGAATCCATAAAATGAACACGCAAAACTGATTTGAAAAGCTGCAAAAGCAGCGCCGGAGTAGCCGTCGTAGCGCTTGGCGCGATCGTAGAAGTGATCGCGCGCGAGGGGATCGCCATAGTTTTGATATTGTTTGTAGGCTTGATCGGCCTCATGCTTGAAATAAATAGCCGCAACGCTGGCGGCCAGGCTCGCTCCTGCCGCAACATAACTCAAACGCCGATAACGCGACCGGCGGCTGCTTCGGCGAATATTCTCCTGCTCCTGCGTCGTGGCGTAGGTTAAATCTTTTTCGAGCACAATTTCATAACGCCGCGGCGCGGCTTCTGTTAGCAGGGTGGCCGGTGAGCCGCCGACTTCGATGAAACGAGGGCGATACCCTTCCATCGTGATTTCAACCGGCGCGCTTACTCCTTCCGGCAAACGCAAGACCAGCGGTGTTGTGCCCTCCACCCTGCCGTTACGCCAAACCTGTGCTCCATACGGCGTCGAGTTGATCAAATAGCCCCGCAAGAATTCGGCAACAAACTCAAGTGTGTCGCCCTTGCCCAGATTTGCTTGCATCACCCAATCCGCATCCAACCAGCTTTGCGAGTCTTCACGTTTGACGGAAAATTCGTGTTCGCCGGGTGCGATTGAGTAATATTGCAAAGGTGTCGTTCCAACTTGTATGCCGTCGATCAACACCGGCAGACCCGCATGCCGGCATACAATCGATACGACGGCGGTGCGCGCAGAATCGGGTTGCTCAGCTTGTGCGCAGAGGTTTGTAGCGGCCAGCAAAACTCCCCAACCCATGACAAGAAGCCGATGAAACCGCCACGAATTTTTGAGATGTAACATTCGACCTCGAGGAAAATGTTCTGGCTACGATTTTTCTACCGCGCCCGGCACGGTTTTAATTTCCAAAACTTTCTGACATCGATTGGGCCGTGGGGCTTTGGCCGAAAATATAAAGATCGCGATCTTCACAGGCGACGATGAGTTGGTTGTTCCACAAAATCGGATTAGTGCGCACGCGGCCGCGCAGTTCCTGGCGCCACATCAAGTCACCGTCATGCGCGCGCAGGGCGTAAAGATGGCGATCGAGCGCGCCAAAGAAAACTTTATCGCCCGCCAGCAAGGGCGTGGTGCCAATCACGCTCAACGCGCGCGACTCCCACTTGAGCCGGCCGGATTGCGGGGCGAAGGCGCGCAAACGGCCGTCCGCGGAGCCAAAAACAACCAGGCTGTCATTCACCGCCGGCGGATGGAAAATACGGCCTTCATTCGTTGTACGCCAAATCACAGCGCCATTCAGAAGATTTAAAGCCGCCAATTGATTGCGCGCTGTTCCGACAAAAATTTTTTGCCGATGAACGGCCGGCGTCGCGAGGATCGGTTGCTGTAAATCCGTTTCCCAAATTTTTTTGCCGTTCTCCGCACGCAAACCATAGAGTTTGCCATCGCTCGCGGCAACTACAAGTATGCCTTCACTCAGCACCGGCGAGGCATGCAGTTGCCCGGTGGTTTTAAACTGCCATCGTCTCTGCCCGTCTTTGAGCAGATAGGCATCAACATGCTGATAAAGCGCGGTGATGAACACCATGCTATCGGAAATCAATGGCTCGCTGGCAATATCGCCGGCATCGATGCCCCACAACTGCTTGTTGGTGACGATGTCATAATGATAAAGGGTATTTTTGCCGAAACGCAGCGCAATCATGATGGAGTTGGGAGTCGCCGCCAATGTGCCGGCATTGCCCTGCGGCAGTTTTTTCTTGCGCACGATTTCTTGCTTTTCCAAATCAACCGTGTAGAGGCGGCCGTCAAGCGTGGGCACAAACATCAGACCGCGACTGATCACAATGTTTTGCGCAACCGCAGATGAAAATTTGAACTTGGCAATTTCAACCAAGGGCAGCTCTAGGGACTCTTCCACCGCGGAGGTACGGCCCGCGTCATTGCCCATGGCGCGCCAGTCCGAGGAAGAGTTCGCCAGGGATTTCAATTGCAACGGGGCTTTGGAGCAGCCGGCAAACAAAACAAGCAAAAAGGTTAAAAAAATTTTGGGTATGCTGGGTGTCATTGCAGATTCGAAATTTTGGTCAATTCTGGATACATCGCACGTTTGCATTCGACTCGATTTCAAAAATCCCAGCCGAAGAAAAACTGTTGATAGACTTCGCGATCGAGTTTAAGCCGATTGGGCGATAAACCGCGATCGATCTCGTTCCAATACCAGCGGCGGCCAATGTCGTAGCGCAAGACGAGAAAACCACCAACGCGCAAACGTACACCAAACCCGGTGCTGCCCAGAATGCGGTCGAGTTTTTGATCCCAGGCGTTGCCGGCATCCACAAACAGCGCACCGCGTATCGAGCTAAACCCGAGGCCGCCAAACGGAAACGCCACGACAAAGCCATCAATGAATGGAAAGCGCAGCTCTTGACTCACCAAAAATGTTTTTTGCCCCCAAATGCGCCAGCGCGGATACAGCCGTAAATCCCAACTGCCGCCCATGAAAAAGGGATACGCCTCCTTGCCCTGGTTATATTGCGTCTGCAAACGAATCGCATAGGCATTGCGCAATCCCAAACGAAAATACTTGCGATAGTCGGCGAGAATCGTGTAGAAATTGATGTTCGATTGCCGCACATCGACGGTATAACCCAGCGAGACATTGAAACGCTCGCCATCAACCGGTCCGGACGGACCCCACAGGGAATTGTCCTTCACGTAAGACACGAAATTGGAAACCAGTAAGCCCTCGAGCTTATCCGAAAATCCTTCCCAGCGCTTGTCCGATTGGCGAATATTGACGCTCGCTTCAACGCGCTGAAAAACGCTGAGCGGATAACTGATGGCGCCGAATCCGCCGTAGCGCCGTTCGAAGAAATAACCTTCGGCGTAGTTGTAATAACGCCCGGCAAAATGATAAACGCCGAAGGCATGATTGGCGCGTTTCGAAAGATCGAAACGGCTGATGGCAAGATTGAAGCTCTCCAAAAATTCGCTGCGCGTTTGCGCGTTGTTAAAAATCAAAAAATGATATTGCTCGTTGCCCAGCATATCCGACATGGCGAGTTGCGCGCCGCCGGCTGCGCCAAAAATCGGATCTTGGGTGATTTGGCTCTGCGCAATGTCCAGGCTGAAGCGCCGCTTGTAGGAGAATTGCGTCGCCGACATTTCGCCTTCGAGTTTGGTGATCGTCCAGGGTGTGGCGCGCGCGTGCAATGTATCTACCGCGATGACGGGCGAATCGTCGTAAACTTTTTGCACGTTTTCCAACTCGCGGATTTGAAAATTGAAGCGTTCGAATGCGGTAAACAACAGGCTTCCCTTGTCCGTCCATTCGGGGTCGAACGCGCCGGTGGTGAAGCTCGTGAGTTTGCGCATTGATGATATGCCGTTGATCGCGCGCGGATAAGCCGGCTTCGGCGGGATCTTGCCGTTGGCGATCAAGCCCTCGACATTTTCAGCCATAGCCACTTGCATCTCTTCGCGCGGCGTTTGCAACATCCAAATGTTGAATGCGCCGTCGCGATCCGAAGTCAACGCCAGCGCCTGCCCATCCGGCGACCAGGCCGGCGCGTAGTCACGATGCCGGCCAAATGTTGCGTATTCAATCTCATCGGTATCCAGGTGATAGAAAAAAATGTTGTACGCCCCTTGCCGGCCATACTCCGTGCGATCCGAGGAGAACGCCAGCACTTTCCCGTCCGGCGACCAGGCCGGATCGCGATCATCATAAAAATCGTTGGTGAGCTTGCGCAGGTTTCCGCCGGTCAGATCGAGCGTATAAAGATCACGCATGCCGCCGAAATTCGTTGCGGCAAATGCCAACCGATTTCCCTCCGGCGACCAACTCGGCGAGCTGATGGTGACAATGTCATCGAACTGATGCCGATTGACGACTTGTTTTTGGCGCAGAGAATACACATAAAGCGCATCATGGCCCTTGCTTTTGGAAACGAACGCCAGCAAGCCCCGGCTGTTCGCGTCGAGTTTGCTGCGCAACAAATTGAACGCTTCGAACTCGGAGGTGCGTTCGCCGTCGATCAAAGTTTCGAGATGGCGCTTTTCCGCGCGCTCGACGCCATACGGCATGCGGTAGATGTTCGAATAACCCACGCGATTCGACATAAACACGATTTCCCGCTGATTGTCATAGCTGACGAAGGCGGGCTTGGTGCTGATGCCTTTATCGGTGAGATGGCGGGTGATCATGCCGGGAGCGTCGTTGTCCTCTAACAACGGGTATTTTTCCTTCTTGAGATGATAAAGCCAAACCTTGTCGAACTCGCGATAATCAACACCGAGCGTCAGCCGCATGACATCGGAAAAATTATCGGCTTTCCATAGATTTTCGATCAACAGCAAAAGCTTTTCTTCACCATAGCGTTCGGCGATGAATTTGCAGATCGCCTGGCCTTCTTTATACATCAAGAACGTGCCATAAATGCGATACATCTGGCTCAGCGGCACGAGATGCCCGGCGAGCACGGCATCGCGAATGAACATCTCCGCCTCGCTGTCCCATCCTTCCGACCAATATTCTGCAATGCCCTCGGTGAACCACAGCGGCAGACCCGCGTGCTGCGTACGTTTGTGATCTTTCAAAACGCGATTGGCCTTGCCGTGCGTGAACACGTGCACCAGTTCATGATTGATGACATGTTCGAATTCTGCCAGGCTCCCGGTAGCCGGAATCACCACCCGGCCCTTGAGAAATTCGAAAAAACCGCCCACCCCCTCTGGAATCAAATTCGGAATCGTGTTGGTTTGTTGAAAATGAAAATGATTGGAATAAAAAATCAGTGGGATGGGATGATTGAAATTATGATTGACGAGATTTTCCAAGCGCGCATAGGCTTCCTCGGCGTAAGTTGCCCCAATCTCGGCAAGCTCGCGCATTTCCGGATAAAAATAAATGTCGAAATGGCGCGTTTTCAGAATTTGCCATTGAAAGTGGTTGTACTGGACTTTGTTGCGGCCAAAATAATATTGCGCTTGTGCCGTGGCCGTCCAGGCCAGCAAGACAAGCAGCAGAAGCATCCGGTTTTTCATGCATGCTCCGAACAGTTGTGTCCCGGGCAGAGGAAGGTTTTTTGACGATTGGCGGAGAATTGTGAGAATTTAGTCTTTACGCATATTTAGTCAAGTTAAAATTCTTCAATAGACAGCGGCAGAGGCGGATGGATGGCGGAGGTTATTTTACTTCAATACCATGAACATGCGAGCCAAAGAGAATGGCGCGGTCAATGCGAATATTGTCCTTCTCCAACTCGGCAATCAGTCTTTTGATATCTACGATGATGTTTTGGGAATTGATCTCTTATCCATTTATCAAAAAGTAGACAACTTCAGCCGTGAATGTCAAGCCGGAATTTGGAGTTGCTGGGGTGCGGCAGCAGTTTTTTCCTCAATAGACCCAAGCAGCCGTAATAATTCATCGGCGTGATAATGCGGTAATCTCACCCGTTCGGCGCCATCGACCAGCCATCGTCCCTCTCCTGTTTTAAGCACGTGGCCGATAATTTTTGCCGGAATTTTGGCGAGGCGATATTTGTTGAGCAACGCTTCACAGGCCTGCCTCTCACCGGCAATGAGGAGAGCGCCCGGCGCGATAAGGCCGAGTGGTGCAAGGTTAAAATACTCGCACACCACTTTTGCTTCAGGCAGCAGATCAAGCTGCGCCAGGTTGATCTCGACATCCAATGCGTTGGCATTCATCATCATGTGCAGCGCATTGGCCAGGCTGGTTTCCAATAAATCATACATCGCATGAATGCCGGCAATTTTCCAGGCAATTTTAGCCGCCGGCAAGAGACTCACATGATTTTCATTGAACAGACGTTGACAGCGCTGGGCGAAACGCAAATCAAAGGCTTTCGCCAGTTCAGCTTCATTTTCACAGGCAATCAGCGTCGTGGCTGCCGTTGCCAGGTTTGCCGTCAGAATGATGCAATCATCCGGTTTGATATTTGGAGGAACAAAGCGACAACTTGAAGCTGGCTCCGCCAGCACATAGCTCGCGACAAATGGTTGCGTGATACTGTTAAGCGTTCGAGCCTGCCCCCCCTGCCAGGAAATATTGAGAATTTTACAAGCTTGGCCGATTGCGTCAAAAACGGCGTTTCTTTCCTGATCAGGATTCATACTCGAGGGCAAAACATGTGTGGCCCAGCAGCTTTTTGGTTCACCGCCATAACATGCAAGCGCGTTGGCCAACGCATAAACCGCATATGCGCCGGCAGTGGACGCGAGATCACTGAAATCGGATTTGATGATAAGGGACCGATCAGCGAGGTTGATCTCAGTTAGATCGGGCTGTTGGTCTTTTGGCGACGACACGTTTCGCCGCAGTCGCGGGAGCAAAAAGCGCCAGAGCTGTAGTGCCGATTCGTTGTCGCCGCGCGCATCTGCCCGATTCTGAGCCATGCGCTTATTTTTGCCTGGGCGTGACATGCTCAAGAAAGGGTTGCAAGAGATTGCCGATGTTGGTTCCCTGGATGAATGCCATCAAAAAAGCGCTTTATAGACACGCCGGATTCTGCGAATCTGCCTCATCCTACCAGCACATTGCCGCCATTCACATTCAAAATTTCGCCGGTGAGATAAGACGCCAAATTCGACGCCAGAAAAATAATCGGGCCGGCAATTTCTTCCGCCGTGCCGGGCCGGCGCAGCGGGATAATGCCCGTGATCTTCTCCCCTTCTGCGGCAATGGCCTCGTTCGACATGTCGGTCGCCACCCAACCCGGCGCGACGCAATTTACCGTAATGTTGAATGGCGCCAATTCCGGCGCCAGCGATTTCGTGAAACTGATGATCGCGCCTTTGCTCGCAGCATAATGCGAATGAAACGCCTCGCCGCGCTGGCCGGCTGTGCTCGACACGTTGATGATCGTGCCTTGACGCCGTGCTTTCATATGCGGCGTGACGAGACGGCAACAGTTATAAATGCTTTTGAGATTGACCGACATGGTTTCATCCCAAACTTCTTCCGGCATGGAATCAATTGCGCCGTAGGTCCAAATACCGGCGTTGTTGACCAGCACATCAATTTTGCCGAAGTGCCTGAGCACGGCTTCGACCATACGCTCGACCTCAACGTAACGGCTTACATCCGCTTGGAAGCAAGCGGCATGTTTGCCGGTTTGAGAAATCTCCGCGACAAGATGCTCGGCGGCGGCTTTGCTCTGCGCATAATTAATTGCAACGCTGGCGCCCGCCTGCGCTGCCATACGAGCAGCAGCAGCGCCAATACCGCGTGAGGCGCCTGTAATCAACATGACCTTGCCGGTAAGATCGATCATTTTGTCATTCTCATTTTGGCTGTAAATCGCTCGGGATTGTCATGCTTGAAAATCGTTTTGGACTTGTTCACAAGCATAACTCGACTATGTCACATTCCCAAAATCACCGCAGTGGCGCGGAGAGCGCAGAGTAAGATTTATTAGAATTCCCAGCGAACTCTGCCTGTCAGCAGTGAATCTGACATCGTCAAGATAAGTTACAATCCTTCTGACTCATCACAAGTGCGGCAAGCTCGCTTGCTGCAATATGCATTTCATCATATCAATAAGCGAGAAAGATAATCGCGGGAAAGATAGCGACTCGGCAGGAAAAAGTAAAGCCGGACTTACGCAGAAATCTCTCTCGCCCGTCACAACGAGAATTCCTGCGCCGGCCCGGCTTTACTGGCCTTCGCCAACTCACTTGAAAAAAAAGAGAGATGAAATTTATCTTCAAGTGAATTAACAAAAATCAGCACTTCTATAAATCGCACTCAATAGCCAAAAACGTAAACCTGTTTCAAGGTCACATCTGCAGTGGAAGGATCCATTCGTCCAAAGTCATTCCAACGCAAAATCTTTTTGAGAATACAGACATCCAGTTCCGGCAGATTGAAGGTGGAGGAAACGACGCTGGCTTCTTTGACTTTGCCGGCAGCAGAGACAGTGAAACGCACGGTGACCTTGCCTTTGAGCGTGGCATCATTTTTCAGGGCTTGGCGATAGCAATCTTGAATGGCGGCGCTGTGCGCCAGCACAATTTCACGCATCTTCTCCGGATCACGGGAGGCTTTCTCGCGCGTGCGTTTGCGCGCCAACGCGCCAATGCCAGGAATGGCGGCTTCTTCAACCAGGTTCTCCACCGGCTCAATTTTTTCAAAGGTGCGGGAGGCTTTCACTTCTTTTTTAGGTGCGGGCGCAAGGTTGGTGACGATTTCTTCTGCTTGCACGCCCGAGGCCGTATGCCGCTCGCCGCGCATGTCGCGATGGGCGATCATCACTTTGCTGGGATCAAATCCGCCATAGCCCAACAATCCGCCGCTCGCGCCGCCAACCGGTGCGCCAAAAAAATCCTGGCCCACACGCGGCACGCGCAGCGTTTTTACCTGGGACAACACTTCTTCCAAATCGTTGGCCTGCGCGATTCCGTGCTCAAGCACATCCTGCACCGGTTCATATGAAACAAAGCGGCTGCCGGGATCCGCAAGATCACTGTTGCTGGTGAGCAAGCCAAGCAAGCCAACGCGCCCAACCTCTTCCGACAACGCCTGACGCGCTTTCTCGCGCGCGGCCATCGAAATGCGGCGATGTATTTCGCTCGCTTCGCGTGTGGCGCCGCGCGCTTCCGGTGTGCCTGCGCCCGGCCGCGAGGACGGACTCATCGTTGGCACACCGGCGCCGCCCAAAGCTTCATCAATGATGGAGGGAACATATTCGGAGGCGTAGAGCAACAATTCATTCGGCGTCATATTGCTCTGCGCCGGTTGTTCCACTTCGAATTCTGACAGGAACGTTTCCGCATATTTCGCCTGTAAACGCGCCATCTCAGATTCATTCATGCCGGGCTGGTGATTCCAGAGATTATAGATGATGATCAACGGCTCGACCATCAATACGAATACAAGAATAATGAGAAAACGCCGGTCCAGCGTCTCCCAGAAATGACGGTTAAACTCTTTCGGAAAACCCGTGATCACATCGTCATCATCGAACGGCTCACGCGCCGGTGCGGGAGGCCGATCATCGGGCGGTGCAGAAAGATTAGGGGCTTGTTCGAGTTGAGCGCTGTCGTACAAATGATCCACGTGCCTAGCTCCAACATTTGCAAAGCGTCAAGAGAAAAATTTCGAAACCGTAATTGCAATTTCCAGTTTGGTAGAGGAAAAAGCGGGCTAACTATAGAATCGCGCCTGCTTGCACGCAATCGAGCAAGGCCATCACAAATCCTGTAAATCGCCGTCTTACGGTGATACAATGATGATTAGAAGAGTGGTGCACTTTATTCGATTCTACAACGAACTGAGCGTTACATAAAAACTCGGGAAACTTCAAACAAGTATTATGCCAAAGTTTACGGCGCCTTGACCACAACCAGATGTCATGCGGCTGGATTTCTCAGCCAACGGCGGGAATGGTTACGATAACAGTCGATGGCCGGTTTGTCTCACATGCGACGGCTGGGCTCGAGTTTAATCCTAAAGGTTAATTTGTTACCGCCTCGCAACACGATGATATCAACCTCTTGCCCGGGAGCATGTTCCCCAAGGGCATAGGTATAATCATAGATATTTTTGATGTCAATCTCGCCGAATTTAATGATGACATCGCCCGCTTGCAGCCCGGCCCGCGCCCCGGGTCCACCCTCGCGCACGCCGCTCAGCCTCAGGCCTTCCACCTCCGCAGCGTAATCCGGCATGGTGCCGAGACTGACGCGAAACGCGCTCATCTGACGGCGCTCCGAATCGGTTTTTGTAAATAGCGGCAGAGAGTCCGAATTGGCGATTTCAAAAATTGCTTCTGCCGCAAAATTCAACACCTGCGCCTGGCCCTGGGCGTTGATCTTGTCGGCGTCGTCGGTGACGCGATGATAATCTTCGTGAATATCGGTAAAGAAAAACAGCACCGGTATGTTCTTGTTGTAAAACGAGGCATGATCACTCGGGCCCTGGCCGTCTTTGACGGATTTCAACTTCAAGCGACGGTCAGAATTCAAGCGTTCCAACAACGCCGGCCAGCTTGGCGAGGTGCCGGTGCCTTGCACCACGAGCGTGCTGTCTTTCATACGGCCAATCATGTCCATATTGATCATGGCGATGGTGCTGTCAAGCGGAAACAAGGGTTGAGTCACATAATGCGCCGAGCCTAACAACCCCAATTCTTCCGCGGCGAACGCCAGGAACACCAGTGAGCGCTTGGGCTTCACGGCTTGCGTTGAAAAGTATTGCGCCAATTCCAACAAGCCTGCTGTGCCGGAAGCATTGTCATCCGCGCCGTTATGAATGCCATTGAGGCTGTCCGGGCTGCGGCTGCCTTCGCTGCCGCGGCCGAGATGATCATAATGCGCGCCAATAACCACGGCCTGCTTCTGCAATACCGGATCGCTGCCCGGCAGCACGCCCACAATGTTTGCGGCAACCCGGCGAACCGGTTTGACCTCTGCCTGCAATTGAATTTTCGTTGCAGGAATGAGCAAAGATTGCGGTTGCTGCGTCGTGTTGATCTGCTGCTGCAATGAATCGAGCGACTGGCCAACACCGGCCAGCAACCAATTCGCGACGTTTCGCTTGATAAACAAAACCGGCAGGCCGGCATCGCCTGCGGCGCGATCGTAACTCAATTTGGGCAGAGCATCAACGGAATCGCTCAAGCTCCCGGTGGCGACCAACAACGCTGCTGCGCCATGCTCGCGCGCGGTTGTGGCTTTAAAGCGCATGCCCTCGAATTTGGCAAAGCCACTGTGCGGATCGTTCAAACCCGGCGAATAGCGCATGATTAACACGGCTTTGCCGGTGACTTCGAGATTGGCATAGTCATCATAACCTTTTTCTGTTGCAGAAATGCCATAACCGGCAAATGCAACTTCGGGAGCCAGTTCAAGATTTCCGGCGCCGGAAAAGCCGGCGGGGATGAAATCAACGCCCAGCTTCCAGGTCGTGTCGCCGCTTGCGTTGGTGATGCGCAAATGATTTTGCGGGCCCAACTCCATATCGCCGATAAAATCGAATTTTTGCAGATAGGATGAAGCTTCGCCCAATGGCTTCAAATTAAAGCGTTTGAATTCCGCGGCAATGTAATTCGCGGCGAGATCGCCTCCCGGCGTTCCCGACAGCCGGCCTTCGAGTTGATCGGAAGCAAGATAATTGACATGGTATTGAATGTCGTCCGGCGTCAAGTCGGCCACGCTCGCACGGTTGAGCGGCGCGGAATCCTTCGAACAAGACAGCACGAATAGTGAAAGCAAAAATGTGATCAGATACCTCATCGACAAGCCCTCCTCGGGTTGGCTGAAATAAAAAAGCGAGCCAATCAGTTGCTCGCTTGCAGTGCGCCGGGCCAGAAACGCAACCCGACCGCTTGATTCATCACGATGTCTGGCTTGACCAGAATTCAAAGTTAGTGGTGCCGGGGGCGGGACTCGAACCCGCACAGGATCGCTCCCACTGGATTTTGAGTCCAGCGCGTCTACCAGTTTCACCACCCCGGCAATTCGATCAATTTTGTCAAAAATGAAATGATGATCAAAAACGTGAGCGCTAAGATAGAAGAATCTTACAGATTATCAAGAAAAATTTTGTGTCCAGGAGTTGCAGGAACACGAAATTTCAGCGTCCAACCAGCCGCCTAATACCCGCTAGCTTGAAAAACATATCCCTCTTCGTTCTGCCGTCCCGTGTGGTTCCAGGCCTAATGCCGAGTACTTCACAAGATCTCTCGGGATGACACTTCGAGAGTCACCTCAACAAATTAAGGTAACACAGTGATCCATTTGTGTGGAAAGTTATTTTTAGATGCCCCCTGAAAGACGGACGAGCCGCAACCCAAAAGCTTGTTTTAAGCGGGAGCAAAAGCATTATCCGTTTACAGCAAAATCTGCTTGCAAAAGTTTTTGCTTTTTTAGAAGGAGTTCACTTTAAAAAGACTGGGAGGATGCAACCGTGAATGAACGCGAGCACAATGCATTCGCGTTCATTCGTGATCAAGGTGTCTGCCGTTTCAGGCTTCCTTCCCGGATGAAAGCATGAGACTTTGCTTGCGCATTTCTGTCTCAAGGGCATGTTCCAGAAATTCGATGTCCTCGCGGTCCGTTTGCCCTTGTTCAACATAGGTCTGAGCCACGATCGTTTTCATGGCATCACGCTGGTGGGTGACGAGATTCAATTGCAAAACGGTTTTGTAAAGCTTGACCGCGCGTTCGTCTTCCTTGCCCAGGCCGAGATAAATCTCCGCCAACGGCATAAAGTATCTCACCCGCGCCGGGTCGCGCTCCAGGATCTTTTCATAAATTCTCGCGGCGCGCTGAAAATTTCCGCGCCAGAGAAAATAGCGGGCGCGCAGCGTTGGCGCCGAACCTGCGATGCTGAACATCGCCAGCACAGCGAAAGCAGCAAACGCGCCGCCGAGGTATGGCCAAAAGTCATCGAACCGGCTGGGCTCGACCGCGGTTTTCTGTTGCGCCTCGCCGCCCATGTTTCCCCAACGTTCCTGCAGCAGATCTTCGACATCGCGATATTGCGGGTGAATGATTTTCAATTTTTCAAAACTGATGGTGGCGCGCATCCAATCTTCGTGGCGCAGCGCGTGCAACACATCGCGATTCAAGGAATCGCGCAACGAGATGGTCATGTTCGAAACGTACTGCGGCGGCGTCACACCGCGATTCCAACCCATCGTCATTTCGATTTCCATCAAATACTCAGCCACATCGCGATAATTGGGGTTGAGGGTATGAATCTTCTGCAAGGCGCGTCGCGCCATGCCCAGGTCGACGCGATCCATCGCATACAACGCATCTTCATAAAATCCTGCCAGAACACTGTCTATTTTCATCTGTTTCAGGTTTTCTTCGGCCACGGTCAATAACGCGCGGGTATCTCTGAAATGAGGATCATTGTCAAGAATTCTTTCAAGCACAAGCATGGCATAGGTCCAATGCCGCCGTTGCATGGCTGCCACACCGGCAAAGTATTCGATCTCCAGGTGCTTGTGGTCTACCATTTTTCTTCCAACACCGGCCCGGCCTCCAGATTGATTGGTGAGAGCGGACAGACTCGTGTCGGGCGCGGGTTGGGCGTCGCGAAACAACGATTGGCTGTCGAGATTTGCAGGCGTTGAGTCGTGTGCAAAATTTTGCAAGGAATCGCCAATCAAAGCACGGGAAGCGGCACTGACGGAAGTTGAGTCGGCGAGCCTTGATTGCGCTTGCAGGTTGACGACAAGCAGCAGCAAAAGCGCGGCAGTCAGGCGGGCTCCCCTACCCTTTCGCAAAATTGAAGTATAGTCAACTCGAAAATTACGCCCAGTTCCATTTGACAAGTCAAAGTAATCAAATAAACCAAAATATCTTTGCACAAGGCTTGCTCGGGTTGCCTTGCAACAAGGCATTTTCAAAATGATATGTCTGAACATGCTTGCAGGGGTGATTGTGCTTTTGGGAAGGAGAGTCATTGGGATCAGCCAAGAAAAGTTCTTTGAAATCATACTGCTGCCTATGCGCAAAACGTGAAACTCGAAATGTCCAGCGCGAACAACTTAGGATCAGTGCCTAAATCGTGCCTGCTCGAAAATGCTCCAGCCTCGGTTTGACTCACTTGCTTAAAAAGCTAGTGTAGAAGATAACGGGGTCTTGTGCAGAAAAATTTTGAGGGGATTTGAAACCGTTGCCGCCGCTTACAACTTTGGTTCAACAATCTACCGCGGTAATGCGGTGAGCTTTGCCAGCACCCAGTAAAAAAATCACTTGCCGCAAAAAAATAATGTCAAATTCCTTTCTATTGAAGGCGGCTGACGATAAGCCCCGGCGTTTCTTGAAACTGGCGAAGAATAAAAAAAGCCGCCTCCGTTGCCGGAGGCGGCTTTAAAATTAGTTGGAGAACCTCTCAGTTGAAACTGTAGCGCAAGCTGAACTGAATCCTGAAAACATCGAATTCTGTGGCAGTCGGCTCATAGGTCTTGGAGATCAAATTGGTGCCGAAGTTGCGCAGGCGGTAAAGCGCCCGGCCTTGAGCGTCTGCGCCGCGTGCAATCAGCGGCTGGGGGGTGGCGAGGCGCTGCGCCACGCCCCAGTTCTTGTTGATCAGATTGCCAAAGTTCAGAAAATCGACGCGGAGCTGCAGACCATTACGCGTGGCGCCGACATTCGTGAACAAATCCTGTGCGATGCTGAAATCCGCGCGATAGACCATTGGCAGTGAAATCGCGCCGCGCTCAGCGTATTTGCCGCGGTTCTTGCTCAGATAGGGATCCTGCCGAATGAAAGCTTCCCAAGCATCTTGTTGCTCAGCGACCGTGAAGGTTCTTCCCGAGGAGGTGAACTCTTCAAAGTTCATTTCCGCCTTGTTGCGGGGAATATAGATCAGGTCATTGCTGGTGCCGCCGTCGCCGTTCAAGTCGCCGCTATACGTATAGCTGGCCGTGCGAGAAAAGGTTACGAAAGGATCGGCGGGAAAATTACGAGAACCTTCCCAGAACAAGGACACAGTTGTGGCGCCAAAGTTGAAATATTCCTTGCGATAGGATATCGCTGCCAGGATCCGGTGTCCGGGAGAGTTGACAGAAAATGCCACGCCGGGATTATTGGGATCGCCAGAGTGCTGATTGTTGTTCCAGGAGCCGAAAGCAATAGAGCCCGGATCAACCGTGTTCTTCGAAACGCCGTAGCTGTAAGCGGCTTTGGCATACAAGCCGTTTTCGAATGGTTTTTCCAAGGACGCGGCCAAGCTATACGAATAACCTTCGTTCTGGTTTTTCAGAACAATGGCGCTGGTGATGTTGCTGTTAATGCGATTGCTGGTAGTCCAGCGAGGACGATCATCAACACCGGCAAATGCGGTGTTGGCAGGCGCCAGGTTGGCATTGATGTAGTAAATGCCGTTCACATCTTTGCCATAAATAAACTCGGCCGTACCAATCAAGCCCCACCACGGCAACTTTTGATCAACGGCGAGATTGCTGCGCCACAATTGCGGAAATTTGAAATTCGGATCGGTAAAGGCCAAGCCGTAGCTGGCGGCCGGATCACCGGTTACGGTGGTGGGTTTGTAATGATCGGGATCCGGATGGAATGGCCTGGCAGTCGTATTATCCAACTGCGCAAAGCCGGTCAACACGCCATTTTCACCAATCTGATTCGAAATCCACACATATGCGGGACGGCCGGTGAAGATGCCCGTTCCGCCGCGCACTTGCGTGTTGCGGTCGCCCGTCACATCCAAATTGAAACCAACGCGCGGCGACCAAAGAATGTTGGTGTCCGGAAGTTTATTCGTGGCGTATTTGACTGTGGCGCCGGTTTCATCGCGAAAATTGAGGGCGTCAACTTGTTTATTGGTAAAACCGGTATTGCTGAACTTCGGCGCATCAACGCGTAAGCCGAGCGTCAGTCTGAGCTTGTCGTTGACTTGCCATTCATCCTGGGCATACAAACCGGCATAGAATACCTTCAACGGTTGTACCGGTTTCTCTTGTCCGGGGATGTTGGACCAGCGCACTTGAAAACGGCGCAAGGTTACCGGAGAAACGGTTCGGTTCGGATTCGCAAGATAACCGTTGGCGTCCGTATAGAAATCTTCCAGAGAGTTATACACGTAGACACTCTGCGAACCCGGGAAGAACACGTTTTCAGATTCATAACGTTCCGCGCTCAACCCGAACGTGAGATTGTGATTACCCTTGTACATGGTGAAATTATTCTGCAACTGGAAGCTCTTGTACCGCAGTTCGTTGTTCGGCGTGAAGGGTTCAAAACCGAAAGAGGTATACGTCGAGCCGTCTTTCAAAATATCCACCATCGGGAAGAAATCCCCCACATAGCCGCGGCTTTCATCGCTGTAATTGTAGCCCAAAAGCAGGTTGTTGGCCATGTTTTCGCCGATGATCGAATTCCATTCACCGACGACGGAGCGAATATTTTCCAGAATTTTGTAATTCGAATTCTGGAAGTTCATGGAGTTGGTATTGCTTCTGCGGTTGCCAAAACCCAGGGACGATGAATTTGACATCAACACATCGGTGTCCGAATTCAAATGGTTGTAGCGCACGCTGAGCTTGTTGCGCGGGTTGAGGTTGAAATCCAGTTTTCCGATGAAGCGCAAGGACGGCGTTTCGAAATCATAGCCTTGATAGCCGCCGGTTTCGTAGCCAAAGTTTGTGCGCAAGAAATTGCTGAGTGCATTCAAGTCCGAGGCCAGCACGCGGGTTTTGTTTCCGCCTACCGTCTCACCACCGAGGTTGGCTGTAAAATCCGTTCCCGGGCGGGTAAGCTTGTCGTCTTCAAAGCTGGCAAAGAAGAACAATTTGTTTTTGATGATGGGGCCGCCCAAACGCAGGCCGAGTTGCTTGTAATCGAACGTGCCTGGCAAGTATTTCTGATCACCGGCATCTTCACCATAAAGGTCTTCATTGCGGAAAAGATAATAGGCCGAGCCGACAAACTCGTTGGTGCCGCTCTTCGTCACCGTGTTCACGCCCGCGCCGACAAAATTGCCCTGACGCACATCATACGGCGCTATGTTTACCTGAATTTGCTCAATGGCATCCAAAGAAATCGGCGCGACATTGGTTCGTTCGCCCGGGCTGCCGGCCAAACCGAACGAGTTGTTAAAATAAGAACCATCAACCGTGATGTTGTTGAGGCGATTATCCATGCCGACAAAAGAATTGCCGCTGCCGGCCTGGGGCGTCAAGCGGGTAAAATCAGTGATGTTTCTGGTGATGGTCGGCAGCGCTTGAATGGCGGTGGTGCTCACGGACGTTGCGGCGCCGGTGCGCGAAGCGCTAAACACCGCGTCACGCTCAGCCACCACCGTGACTTCCGCTGCTTGCAATGCTTCTTCCACCAGCCTGAAAGTCAAGCGGCGGTCTTCACCGAGGCCCAGAAAAATGTTCTCTGCACTTTCTTTCCGGTACCCGATCAGGCTGGCAGTAATGGTATAAGGCCCGCCGACTCGCACACCGGGAATGTTAAAACGGCCATCGTTACGCGAAGCCGCGCCGAAAACCGTACCGCTGGGATTGTGCACGGCCACAACATTGACGCCAACAAGCGCCTGGCCGTTCTGATCCACGACCATGCCGTTCAACGCGGCGGTTGTCACGCCTTGCGCATGCGCTGATCCGGCAAAGCCGATAACGAGCAACAAGGCAGCGGCAGACAGGCCGAGCTTCAGCATGGAGACTTTACCTCTGTTGCAATGCATCTGAAACCCTCCGTAAGTTTGGTTAAGAAGTTGATAGAATTTATGCGACTGTTCAAAAATGCTGGCTTTGCGACATTGAGAGAAGATAAAGAGGTGTTGTTAACGCAAGGTTAGAAGAGTTTTAGCAATAAATTAACTTTCGTGCTCCTTACTGCTCGTGCAATAAAAAAAGGCGTCATCAGCCCACGCTGATGCGCCTTAGAATTTGATTATTTCCAGGTTAAATAAACTGAAAAACGTCATCTTTCCTCTCCTCCAAGAGTTTTTGACGCGCTAATATGAATAATTTATTTTGAAAAGGCAACATTTTTTTCTGCCCTGTCACATTCGTATGTTATGATTACAAGATTACTTAACGTGTAAAATTTTGCGGATTTGCTGAAATCCTTGCATGTTTGTTTTGATAAAATAAACTCCCGGGGCCAACGAAGCAGTTGCCGGCTGCCAGGTAAAAGTCCAAACCCCGCTTCCGCTCCAGTGCATCACCTCCTCTGACACACGCGCTCCCAGCAGATTGAAAATCGTGACCGTAGGCGCTTCGATAAATGCCGTTGACGTGCGCAGCGCTATTTCCACGCGCGTGTGAAATGGATTGGGATAGGCCTGCAACTCGAATGACGCAGGCGTCACACTGTTTTGCGCAACCGGATTTGCCGGAATGCCTTTATAAATGCTGAGTCCGCCCGCGCTTTCGCCAACAATCACATCCATCGCGCCGTCGCCGTTCAAATCTGCAAACGCCGGCTTGGCATGCACGCCGACATTGATGCCCGCAAACTCCGGCTCAACGAAAATGAACGAATCCGGCGTCGCGCTTCCTTCATAATGAAGAATATGCCCTTCATACACTCCGATGAACAAATCCAGAAAGCCGTCACGATTCCAGTCGTACAAAGCGGGCGCGCTATATTGCACCGGCAATTCCGGTTTGATTCTCTTGCGGAAGCGGAAACGGGGCTGCTGGCGTGTGCCGATGTTTTCAAGAATCGTGACTCCGCCCTCGATCTGCTCGCCCAGGAATAAATCATAATCGCCGTCGTTGTCAAAATCCGCCAGATGCGGAACGGTATAACTGCGGCCGGCGGCATTGTCGACCTCCAAATCATCCCGAATGAAACTGGGCAATTGCGGCGTGCCGAGATTTCTAAAATAAACCACGCCCCCGCCAAACGTCGTGCCGGTCAAAAAATCAAGATCGCCATCCGCATCAAGATCGCCGAAGGCCGGCGTCAGCCAAAACGCTTGTTCGGTGTTTTGAAAATTATCCGTACGCCAACGAAATGCCGGCGCTTCCGCTGTGCCGGTGTTTTCAAAGAACGTCAAACGGCCGTCGAAATCACCGATGAACATATCTTGATCGCCATCGTTATCGATATCCGCAAATGCCGGCGCGCTGTAACTGCCGACATCGATCATCGTCAAAAAATTATTCGTGGCGATTTTTAACTGTGGGAAAACTGCCGTGCCGACGTTTTGGTAAAAAATGAAATGGTTCGTGTTTTGATTTTGGCAGGCCACGAAGAAATCGATAGCCCCGTTGCCGTCAATATCGGCGAAGCGCGGGATGTTGTAGCCCAGCGTGTGCACCGGCCGCGTGGCGGGAAACAAGCTGTCGGCAATTACGATCGCGGCATTGGTTGATGTGCCGTCGTTGCGCAGAAAATAAACACCGGCGTGAAAAAAATCGCCATAAAACAGATCAACATCACCATCGTTTTCAAAATCGGCAAACTCAATGCCGTTGGCGCCGTGCGCGGCGGTTGCTCCCGGGCCCGGCGGAATGAGGCCGCCGGAAATGATTCTCAGATTTTGCCAGGCACTCGTTTCAAAAAGAAATGCCGGCGTATTGGGGGCGCCGACATTTTCATAAAACTCGATGTAGCCCAAAACGTTGCCGCTGAAAAAATCATAATCGCCGTCGGCATCGATATCTGCGAATGCCGGAATGCTGGTGTAATCGATTCTCACCGCTTCGCCGGCGATATCGGTTACGCTGTTGGTTTCGAGAGTAAAGCTTGCTGTTTGCGGTGTGCCACGATTGCGATAAAAAGCCAGCCCGCCCAGATTGTTATCCTGATAAAAATCGTAATCGCCGTCGGCGTCGATATCAACAAAATAAAACCAACTGCGAATCTCCCAGCCGGCATAGCGGCTCGTCACAAACCGAAACCGCGGCAGGTTTGCCTCGCCAATGTTCTCCAGGAATGTCATGCGCTTGCGGAATGGCGAAAAGACAAAAAGATCGAAATCATTGTCACCGTCAATATCAATAAATTGCGGAATGAAATAATCCAACCCGCCGAAAAAGGGAAATTCCAAAGGCTGGCCGTTCTGCTCCACTGGCGCAAATTGCACAACTTGTTCCAATTGTTGACAATACGCTGACAGAGGTTGGAGTGCAACGAACATCAAGAAAGCAAGCAAGCAGGTTGAGAAGGGGCGGTGCGAAAATCGAGGAGATGGTGGCATATATGAATATTTTGAGTGCAGTAAGATTTTCACGGTGTCAAAACCACTTTTCCGATATTCTTGCGCGCTTCGATGTAACGATGGGCCTCGGCGGCTTGCGCGAAGGGAAAGGCCTTGTCAACATGCGGCCTGACCCAGCCTTCCTGCAGGCCGGATAAAATCTTTTGCATCCAACCTGAAACCTTCTCAGCCTCGTGCCACATGTGCCCGAGATTCGTGCCGAACACGGCTTTGTTGCTGTTCATCAAACCAACCGGATTGAACCACGGCATTTTTGTTACGAGCTTAAGCAGGCCAAACGCGCCCACGCGCGATTCCGTGGCGGTTGAAATGCCGAACATGCCTAAACGCCCGGTGGAGCGCAGAGCCGTGTAGCTTTTTTTCCAATGTTTCCCACCGAACGGATCGATGATCAATTCCACTCCCCTGCCGTTGGTTAGCCGCTGCAATTCTTGCTGCCAATCCTGCTTGCGATAGTCGATGAGATGATCGAAGCCGCGCTGCCGCAGAAACTCATGTTTGCTGGCGCTGGCAGTGCCGTAAGTCGTCGCCCCGATTTTGCGCGCGATATCCAACGCCGCCAAACCGACCCCCCCGCCGGCGTTGTGAATAAGAATGGACTCTCCCGCCTGCAACGAACCCATCACCACCAGCAATTGATAAGCGGTCAAATAAGTGACGGGAAACGCTGCGGCTTGTTCAAAACTCAGCCTTGCCGGTTTATCAAAAACCTGGCTCATGGGCACACGCACCATTTCAGAATAACCGCCGAAGCGCGTCAAAGCCATCACCTCCTGCCCGAGGCGGGCCTGTTCAACACCCTCGCCGACCGCTTCAATGATACCTGAGACTTCATATCCGACCACGCACGGCGGCTTGGGCGCATCGGGATAAATGCCCTTGCGCGCCATGAGGTCGGCGAAATTGATTCCGGCGGCCTTGACGCGAATGACAACCTCGCCGCGTTTCGGTCGCGGATCGTCGCGTTCTTGAATCTTGAGAACGTCAACTCCGCCGCTGGCGGTGATGAAGATTTGGCGCACATTTCCTCCCGGTTTTTCGAGGCTGTCCGGTTCAACTCAAAAACTGGTTTTTGGCAAACGAAGAATAACGCGTTGGCTTTGGAAAAAGCCCAAAACTCAAAACTTCCAAAAATCAAGCTTCGGAGAATAGCTCTAAAGCGTAGAATCGCATTTTGACCCTATAAATATTGACCAAAATCGTAGTTCTTTGGCGGTTTTCTATTTTTAACCGGACAGCAGCACCGTTTATTTTAAATGCACGGTTGTAATCAATAATTGCAAACTTGCGTGGCTTGCAATATATCAAGCGCCGGTTTCACTTGCAAGAAGGTAAACAGTGGGGAAAGATTTATTTATTTGTGATGGTAGAATCGGCGATAGACTCGCATGAATCGCTAAATCGATTATGAACGAGCGCACTCAGGAAGTCCGGTGGGAAAATCCGGAGAAAAACACGGCTCAAGTGTAAAGCATTGAAAGTTCTTTAAAAATGAATGGTAATGGAAACGCCGGCAGGAATCTCTCTTATGATGTCAGTTACCGAACCAAGACTTGTCGCAGCCCCCGGCGGATTCAGCAGGGCTTCGAGGCGTTCGTCTTGCTCTTCGCTTTGTTCGAGCGCATTCGGCCGTTCGCGTTGCAACGTCGCCTCTATCTGCGCCGTTTGAATCTTGGTGGCCAACCATTCCGAAAAATCATGTGCTTGTGGTCGAAACTCAGCCGGCAACAATCGGCGCAGGAGGTTCTCCAACTGCCCGGCCCCGGCCGCATGATTGGCTAGCAGTTCTTGTAGAAGACGGCTGTCGACGGAAACACCCCTTTGCCGAAAGGCTGCCGTCAGTTCCGCTTCCAATGGCGCTTCCGGAACGGAAGGAACCGAGATATGGAATCCCACCATGCCGGCGTTATAGAAACCGAGCCATTCCGGCAAGCTGGCTGATCTTGGCCTGGCCCGCGGCCGTTGAGGAAGTGATGAGGGACCGGTCAAGGTTTGTTGCGTTCTTTCACCCGTGGTTTCCGGCCCCATGATGAGCGGAATGTTGAGCGACTGCATCTGTGCAATGATACCTTCCACATTTGACGGAAAACGCAGGCGCCCCAGATCTTCGCCGCGCATTAGAGAAAGCAATTCTTGTCTGAGATCGGAGGTCAATTGCAGCAGGCCATCTCTGTGGAAAATGGCGTGCCGTCGCAAAATCTCCCTCAACCTTTCCAAGGCAACAAAACGTTCAGCGGCCTGAGCCGGGCTCGGAATGGTGGAACGTCGTTGCCATTCCGTTTGAACTTCAGGCACGCTTTTCGAGGTCGAACGCTGCTGAATCACATGCGCCAATTCATGCGCCAACAGCTTTCTGCCCTGCGTTGTTTCCGGCGAATACTCCCCTGAGCCAAAAACAACGTCGCGGCCAACTGTAAACGCCCGCGCGTTGACGGCTTTTGCTGTGCCGGCAGCCTTATCGCCGGTGTGCACGCGCACCGCACTCAAATCATAACCGATTCTCGGCTCGAAATAGGCGCGCACCGGTCCCGGCAGCGGGCTGCCGCCCCCTCGCATGCTGTTGATGTTGCCGGCGACTGCCGGGCTGACCGAGGGCGCTTTAGCGGCATTGGATTTGGTTTGAAGAGTCGCGGTCTGCTCTTCTTCCGGCTTCTTCTTCGGCTCTTCCTCCAGCGGCTGGCGCTGCATCGTCGCTTCTTCCTCTTCTGGCTTTTTGGTCTCTTCTTCCATTGCCGGCACGCGCTGCATCGTTTGCTCTTCTTCCCCAGATTTTTTGATTTCTTCTTCGGCTGCCGGTTGCCGGCGCAAAGGCTGTTCTTCTTCCTCTAGCGGCCCTTTGAACATCTCATGCGGACCTTGCACCACGCGCTTCTCGTCTTCGGTTTCGGCGGCGCGTTGAATCGCGGGGCGGCCGGCGCCCTGAGAGATGGCGCTAGCGGCCGAATTGGCACGATCGGGCATGCTGACCACTTGCTCGGCCACGCGATCGGCCTCCCGCTCGTAGCGATCTCCCGGCTGTCCGATTTTCAGTTTAGCCTGCAGCATGCGGCCGACGGCATGATTGCCCACGGTCTGCTGCATATGCAGCAACGGGTGCTGCTGGACGCTGTCAGCCGTTCTTTTTCGTTTCGAGCTTCTGCGCCGCGATCTTGCCGTGCCGCTACTTGATTTTAGTTGCCGAAGTGGTTTTAGATTTGCCATGAATACCTCTCAATGCGGGCGGGCTGCAACCAAAGTTTACCACCAAGACACAAAGACACTAAATTTTTTTCTTAAAGTGAACAGAATCATGCCACGTCTGATGGCTCTTGTTCCTTCTCTGCTGGCGCGCCATTGGTATTGCCTTGCTTCGCCAGCTCCTCTTGCAGCACCTGAATCGCGCCACTGATGCGCAGCAGCGTGTTTCTCAGGTTGGCGGATTTGGCTTCCATCTCGGCCAGCATTTTTTGGCCGGCTTCATATTCGAATTTGAGGCTGGCCAGCCGTTGTTCGAGTTGGGTTTTCATAATTATGCCATTACAAGATAACTCTGTGCAAAAAAACAAAGATTTTTCCAACGGATAGAAGGACCCACTGATAAAAGCTGAATCCGTTGGGTTCTCCTATCCGTTGGAAATTTTCTTCTTGGTTGCGGCTCGTCCGCGTTGTGCCAAATCTCTGCAAAAAATAAAAAATCTCACGCAAAGCCGCAAAGGCGCGAAGGGTCACAAAGAAAAAATCCTTTGCGTTTTCTTTGCGTCTCTGGGTCTTTGCGTGCGCCTTTGCGTTTTGGGTTCCGGCTCATCCGGCTTGTGGCCATTACAAGTGAAATCTGTGCTTTTTAATGAAAAAGTTCAAAGCTACTTTTGGCTTTCGTGTTTTGAATTTTGGGCTTCCGGCTTGCCCGAGTTATGCTCTTTGTCCGATGGCGATGAAATCGAACGGCGCATCCTCTTCCACAAATTCAGTTGTCGGATTAACGTCCATGATAACGACTTCAAAACCCGTCAGACCAATGTTGAGGGTGTTGGCAACATTATCGTCGAGTCCGCTGTCGATGCTCGCGGTGACAAGCACAACCGGTCTCGAGCTGAAAGGATTCGCAAAAGTGACCCGATAGCGCCCCTCGGAAATTCTCGATGTTGTAAAACCCTCACCAAAATTTTTGGTCCCGCTTGCGTTGACTCGTCCGACAATCACCAACAGATTCTGCAGCGCCAACAGCGGAAATAAGTCACTGTTTGCGCCGAAGCTGACAAGGCCGTCATTTCTGACGGAGAATAAGTTGTCGTCATCTGAGTTCGTAACTCTGAGGGCATAAGCCGTATCGTCGCTGGTCTCCCCCTGAATTTTGAGCCTGTCGGTAACAGGTCCCGACGTGCCGATGCCGAGGTGAGCGCTGGCATCGAAGCGGCCCAGCTCTGTGCCGGCAGTTTCCATGGCAATGGTGTCTTTCGCGGCAAAAAAATACCGGGTGTCGGCAAAATGCGTCTCGCCGTTTGCCAGCGCAGCAAGAATATTCATGATTTCCTCATTGCTGATGAATTTTGACGTTCAAGCTCGGCAATATTCTTCCACCTGAACTCATCCTCCTGGCCCCTTCTCTTGGGAAGAGAAGGGAGGAGACGCAAGCTCGAAACTCTGAAAGTCCCTTTCTCTTTTTAAGAGAAGGCATCGCCGTGAGCTCAGCCGAACGGGGATTTAGGGGATGAGTTCTTACAACGACAATAAGGCTGCAATGATTTGCAGCAAAAAACCGATGGTCAGCAGCACCGCGCCGATGAGCGCAAACTTCGATTCCCTGATCTCATCGCGCACATGCGGCAGGCAGATGTTCTTGTCGTCGCTCTCTTCCGCTATGCGCGAGACGCCGATTTTGAGGGCGCGCTTGCGGGAGAGGATCAGGCCGCAGGCGAGGATTAATGCACCGGCAAGGGCGAAAACAAGGCCAAAGAAATCGGACCATTTAGGATCCATATCAAGAACCTCCAGAGTCGAACACAGATTGTTGAAAGGCTAGAAGAAAAATCAAAACGTATTGGAGAGCGTTTATGACTCGCGAGCTTGGGTTACTTTCTAAGAATCCTTCGCAGCAAAACCCAGATGAATACCACAATTGCCGCCCAACCTAGAATAGGCGTGAGAGGATATTGTATCCAACCAGGGATTGGTTTGTTACGCCCTACCAATAGTGCAAGGGCTACAACGATCGCTACCACGGCTAAAGCGATCAAATATTGGAGCCATATGGGAAGGATTCGTAAGTCTACTTTGATTCTTGGCATCGAATTGATTCTTTCAAATCATCTAAATACTCACTCAGGTTTTGTTTTGGCGCAACACTTTCATATGGTTTTTCAAAACCGTATGCAGAAACGTTCCAGTCCGTCGATCTGCGGATGCTGTTGCCAAAGCCAAAGGGCATGCAGGGGTAGGTCTTTCTTCAAAACCTGTAAGGATAGGTACTCCAAAAAAGGCCACTTTCGGATCGTCTAGACGAATAGTCCAATAACCTCCAATTGTCCGACGGAATGTCTCTCCGATGTAACGAGCAACTCCATCAACAATCTGAGCCTGATCGCGCTGGAGCATTGCTTGAGTATTCGCATATTTCTCAAGTATCCATTCCTCAAGTGCTTCTAAGGAGAATGGGGAAAAATCAAGTTTTTCACGTACAGAGGACGGCAGAAGAGTAAAAAACCGCTCAAGGGCATCGTCCATATCACTGACCCAATAGTCAAAATCTTCTCGTGTAGTAAGAGCGGATCGGTTCATAGTTCTATATCTCCTTGAGAATCTATTAAATTGGTTAGACCATCAAACAAAACGACCAAAAGTTAATGGTTGGTTTTGAGAGAATCAATGGAATTGTAACATAGACATTAAAAACGAAACAAAATTTTTATCTGAATCTAAATGGGATCAAAGCATCCTTCAGAGCCTGTAAAAGTGGCTTACTAGCTGTTCCCTCAAAGACCCATTCAATCTGCCAACCTCTTTGTACAAGAATTTGATCTCTCATAATTTCCCAATTATTGGCCTCTGTTAGAGTCTGATAACCAGTCTTGTATTCAACCCCACGCAATGCTGCTTCATCTGCAATATCTAACCTACGCGGCATACCCTCAACATCGATTGTAACCTCACGTTGCCCCCATCCTATTTCCTGGTGATAGGCATCTGCTGCTGCATGTGCTCTTGTCGCTCTAGTCATGTTCGCATCATAAACATTACTCCAACGCTCGTAACTCCATCTTTCTCCTTCAGGTGTTCGCGCTTCATATTCAGCCCAACGCGCTGCTTTGTGTTCTGGGGAACCAGGTTGTCCTGGTTTAGGCGACGGGTTAACTTGTTCTGGTGCCTGTGTAGTAACTTGTTCAGGTGTAGCACCTTCTGGGGCTGCGCCTGCCGCCTCAGCAGTAGGCTCAGGTGCTGCTCCTCCAGCAGGAGCAGGCTCAGGCGCTGCTGGTCCCGCAGGAACAGGTTCTGGTGCTCCGGCTCCCGCAGGAACTGGCTCAGGTGCCGCTGCTCCGGCGGGAACAGGTTCTGGCGCTGCCGCTCCGGCAGGAACCGGTTCCGGGGCTGCGGCTCCTGCGGGAATTGGCTCAGGTGCGGCGGCTCCAGCAGGAACTGGTTCGGGGGCCGCTGGTCCGGCTGGAACGGGCTCTGGCGCTGCCGTTCCAGGTGGAACAGGTTCGGGTGCTGCAGCTCCAGCAGGAACTGGTTCAGGCGCCCCCGCTCCAGCAGAAATTGGTTCGGGCGCTGCCGCTCCGGCAGGAACTGGCTCAGGTGCCGCTGCCCCGGCTGGAACAGGCTCTGGTGCTGCTGCTGCAGCTGGAACAGGCTCTGGCGCTGCCCCAGCCAGAGCCCCAGCTCCAGGTACGGCTGACGGTCTAATAAGCCCAAGACCTTCGCCGGCTGCCTGGAAGCTCCCCGCAATGCGCTGGCCAACCGGAGTTTTAGCAACGGCTTCACCAGCCTTGGCCAAGCCAATAATCGCAATCATGCCGCCAGCATTTGTCGCATCTTCGGTCAGCTTGTCGGTCTGATTCGATAATTGTTCAGCATTTGTCGCGACTGCGGCTTCGATAAGGTTTTTGATAAAAACGACAGCCTGTAAGATTAGCGCAACCTTTGCAAAGGCAATTGTCCAACCTCCCACAACAGTCATAACCGTCCAGCAGAGCGAGGCCAAAGGCGCAAGGGCTGGCCCTAAAGCACCCAAGGTGAAAATCGTTAGAGCAACGATGATCGCTAGGATCGCCGTAGCTAAGCCCGTGATTGCGCCAAGAATTATAGTGATGCCGGTAACAATGTCTGCTGCAGATTTGAGCAAATTACCTAAGGGGTCCCTCGCCCATTGTTCACCGCTGAAAAGATTTGCAACGCCGGAAAGCGTCATGTTGAGACCGCTGACCACACCTTGAAGCGAGACGCGCGGATCAATCAGCCCTTGGACCATATGACCGAGAAAATTCGGCCAACTTGTTTCTGCCGCCGAAGTAAACAAGTTTTGCACGGTCAGATTCAGTGCAATGCCCATCTTGTCGGCTGCACTGAGCTGGCTGAAATCCCCACCCGCGCGTCGGTTAATCTCGTCAATCTGAGCGCGGCGTCTTAACGTTTCCCTTTGTTCTCGTTGCTGTCGCTCTCGTTCGGTTTCTGGATCATGGCCGCCGACCAAGAACTCGGGAACAAATTGACCGACGTCTACACGTTCGCGTTGCTCATAGCGATAATCTTGCGGTAACCGTTGTATAACACCCTCTGCTGCAGGGGCAGTGCTTCTTTCCGGTTCCTTCAAACCAGGAACACTCCTCATCCCGGCTTCATAACTCTCTTGTGTTTTATGCAACTGATCTTCGATTTCGAACGAAGCCCTTATCATTGCTGATCCCTGCTCATCCAAAGCTTCCGCTCGCTGGCGAATGGTGGCAGGGCCTTGGGCTACACCTGCTAAATGGGCACGTGCTTGCTTATTCTGATTAGCCATTTGAGACAATCGCTCATCGGTCTGCCCTAAAGTCGTGTCGATTGTGTCAATTTTGCTTTTGGTTTGGGTATTGGTTTCTTGGGCTTTTGCTGCGTCCTCGCTGAGTGATTCGGCTTTGGCCTTGGTTTGTGAGATGGCATCATCCACAGACATCGCATCGGAACCAGCTTGATTAACCTTTCCTCCCTGCTCCCTTGCCTTGGCGGCAGCCTCTTCGTCGTCGGGACTCTGGGCTTCACTTGCGGCTGCCTGCTCTCTCGCCTCCTCAACCATTGGGCCGGTTTCTTCTTTGCCTTCATCAGCTTTGGACGCAACACCGGGAGCTTCCTCAGCAACTTTCGCAGTCTTTTCTTCCGAAAGGGTTAAGGCTTCTTTGGCTTGCTCAACGACCTCGCGCCGGGATTCCAAATGAGTTTGCGCTTTACTCACGCCGGTCTCGGCTTGGCCAATTCGCCCCTTAATCGCTTGAATGTTGCCTTGAAGAATTTGCGAATTCGCACGCCCATCTGCTGCTTGTTGCCGCAAACTGGTGCCTTGTTGGCGAAGTATTTGCGCTCGGGCGGCCAAATCCATAACTTGGGCATCTGCCTGCGGATCTGCACGCAACGGCGCTCCTTTTGAATCAACAGGAGTTACAGGCTTAGGAGGAACAACAGCCGCCAGTTGCTCCGGCTGAGGTTGCGAAGCGGCCGCAGCAAACGCTTGTTCGGCTAAACTTGCGGCTTGTTGAGCCGCCTCGGCTACTCCTTCCTCCTTTTTCCCTTTATCTAACGGCGTTTGCTCTTCACCCTCCGTCAAAGGCTCTGCAGGTTGTTCTGCTTCTTGTTCGGTGGTATTGGCGGCTTCTTCGATTTGTGGCTCTTGTTGAGCGGGTCGATCGACGTCCGGAGCTGCTTCCGGCTCAAGCTCGCGTCTTTTCTCTGCCAATTCACCCCGGTCGATTTCTTGTGCAGCTTTGCCTGATTCAGCAGTCGAAGATGCTACGCCCTCTTGCCCGGAAGTTATTTGTTCCGCATTGTCTTGCGTATCGGTGTCGACCTCTTCCGCAATTCGTTGTTGCATTCGTTGACGAACATTCTCGCCATCTTCGGGATGTTGATAATCTGAAGGCTTTCTTTGAATGTGCGGTGAATGATTTGCAGCCCCCCGCTGCTGCACCACGTGCGTCGCCTCGTGCGCCATCAATGCGGTATCCTCGGCGCTTTGGCCGTGGCCGAGCCAAATGTTGTTGCGGTTGGTGAAAGCCTTGGCTTGCAGCGCCCGGGCAGATTCGCGCGCTTTGGAATCACTGTGCACTCGAACGTTACCGAGATCAACGCCAAGCACCGGCTGGATTCTCGCCCTGACGGTTGGCGAAAGCGGCGCGCCTGCGCCAGGATTCTGGATGCTAGCGCTGACGCCATCGACCTTGCGTTGGATTGAGTTTTCACGTTTCGCCTGCGCCGTCTCCGTCTCTTCCTTCTCTTCTTCCGGCGCCATCTTGCGCTGCATTTTCTTTTCGCATTCGGGGCAGAGACGTTGAATGCCCGCGGGCTTGGTTTGAACGGTTTCTTCTTCGCCCTCCTCGGGCGGGCGCTGCGCTTCTTTCTCACATTCCGGGCAAAGGCTTTGAATATCCGCAGGCTTGGTTTGAACCTGCTCCTCTTCATCCTCCATGTGGTCGCGTTGAACGACCAGTTTTGTCTGTAACTCTTCTTCCTCGGTCTCTTCAGGCTGACGTTGGACGGCGAGTTTCGTTTGCAAAGATTCTTCTTCCTCGCCTTCCTCTGCTTCACGTTGCACAGCGAGCTTTGTTTGCAAGGATTCTTCTTCCTCAGCTTCTTCGGCCTGGCGTTGAATCGCCGGCTTCATCTGCATCGGTTCTTCTTCGTCTTCCTGCGCGCGCTGAACCAGAGGCGTGATAGTTGGAAATGCGGGCTTGGTTTGAACCGTGTTTTCTTCATCTTCCGGCGGGCTGGGCGCTGTCATGCGCATAACCGTGTCGGCGACTTGATCGGCCTCGCGCTCGTATTCGTCGTCAGGCCGGCCAACAGTCAACTTGGCCTGAATCAATCGGCCGACGGCGCGGTTGCCGATGGTGCGCTGCAGATGAAAAATTTGATTGGAAGAGAAGCCGTTGTTGGTGGGATTGGAAGCGTGGGAAGGTGTATAAAGCTGAGTATTGCCATTGGCCCTGGACTTCTCGCCGTCTCGAGTTTTATCGAGAGAGGAATTTCGCTTGGCCTCGCCTTTGGCGGACGTTTTTGGTGTAAGCGTTTTTTCCATTGTTTTTCATGGCCCGGGCTGCGGCATATTCAGAGGAGAATAAAGCAATTGACCTTATTTCATCAACGTCATGCGCAAGTATTGGCGAAATTCGCCGGATTGCATCATCAAGGTATAAACACCGCTACTCAAGGTGTTGCCAAGCTCATCCCGGCCGTCCCACGTGACGTGATACTCGCCGGCGGCTTGATGGCGGGCAACCAAGGTCCGCACTTCCCGGCCGACCGCATTGAAAATCGTTACGCGCGTAAATCCGGCTTTCGCGAGACGGTATTTGATGGTGGTTTCCGGGTTGAAGGGATTGGGATAATTGTGCTCCAGGCGATAGCCCTCCGGCAGCCCCTGGTTGCCGGCCTCGGCCACGCCCACCGAGCGGCTGACGATGATCGTATCCCGGCCGATGGTAGTGAAGCTGTTGGTCGCGCCTTCACCCGGCGGCGAAATAAAAAATACATGCTCGTTGGAGTTTTCCATGAGAACGATATTGCCGGCCGGATCCAGCGCAATGCCGGCGCGCTCGTTGATGTTATTGTCGCCGCCGTACAAGTCGATCTCGCTGATCAATTGCCTCACTTCCGCGACGCCGGAGACGTTGATATCCGCCACGCGCCACACGCCGTCGCCGGAGCTGCCGCTGCCGGCGCGTGTGGAGTAATAAAGAATGTCATCTGCGGAGGAGTTGCGATCAGTGCCGTGATCGATTTCGATCTCTGCCAGCCGGAAGGTCAATTCCGGCCCGATGGTCCACGCCGCATCGCTCTCGTTCACCGGCAAAGTACCGGAAATATCGAGCTTGTATAGTCCCAACGGATTGCTGGCGAGATCATTGCCTTCACGCAAGCTGATGTAAAGATAGCCGTCATCGTCGAGCGCAACCGCGCGGGGATAAGCATTAGAAAATTCCGCCACCACTTCGGGTATGCCGTTGAAAACATCCTGATTGCCGATGGCGGCGCGCACGACTCTTTTCTCGTGAGCGATGTATAAGACGAGATCGGCGCCTTCACCAACCAAGCCCAGGCCTTTGGGATTGGGCACGCCGGTGATCACGGCAGTGATGGAATTATCGGCATTCAAGCGCCGCACCTCGCCGAACGGAATGGCGGAAACGTAAAAGCGCCCGTCTTCATCGAACAAGCCGTCCAGCATGGTCTGCGAGCCGGCGCCCCAATCCGTCGCGCCGCCCGCGGAAACATCGGCGGCCAGCAACGCCTTGAATCCTCCGTCCGGCGTGAAAACCGTGATGCCCTTTCCGAAGGTGCCGCCGGTGTTGGGTGCATAAATCAATCCAAACAACGGGCTGTTCATGTCGCGCACCAGGTCTGCGCCGCGGGAGAAAATGCCGATGCTGCCGGAATCATGGAATATTTTCCAATCGGTATTGGACAAATTCGGCTGCCCGGCGGTGATTTCGAAGAGATAACTTTTTCCGGCCTGAGCGCCGGCCCCGTTCCACGTCGTGGAGCGCGGCCCGCGGTTCATGGCGCCCAAATCAGCCTTATAAACGACTGTACCTGCGCCGATTTCCTTCACGGCCAGACTGACGGCTGTGGCGTTATCATTCAAAATAAAAGAGAATCGAATGCCGGTGCCGTCGCCGAAATCGCCGTCAAACGGCGAGCCATCCGGGTTGGTGGCTTTGAGCTGGGAAGCATAAACATTGGCGGCCGCTTCTTGCACATAACATAGAAGAATGATGCCGAGCACGAAGCCCGTGAGGCGTAACAATTGTTTCATTCTTGCTCCTTATTTAGCAGAAAATAACGCGCTGTTTGCGCCTCACGGAGATATCATGAAGCGCCGGCGCAAAACTCAGTTTTTATGTTTTGCGCACGAGCTTGGCGGTTTTCCCGGACTTCGTCACTTTATAGTTCTCATGAATGTCGATTAGCTTCATTTTCGCCTGTTCACCGGCCAAAAGAATTTCAGCGGTGTCCTGATCCTCGGGAACGCTGGTCCATGGCATGCCGGGCTCGCGGTCGAGAAAGAATTCCTGCATCGCGACAATCTCGCCGCTGCGTTTTTTGAATTTGACGTAGAGAATTCTTTCACTTTTTGCCTTCACCAGGGAGGGGCGGGGCCTCGCCTCCTTTTTGGCGCCAGCCGCAGTCATTGGAGGTGATGGCGCTTTTTCAGTTTTATTGGCCGTCTTTTTTACCGTGGCTTTCTCCTGGCGCTTCGCTGCCGCCTTCGTAACGGTTCTTGCTTTCCTCGATCGCGAGGGCTGCTCTGCCGTTTTTTCTCGATCAGCCGTCTTTGAGGTATCTTGCACCCAATCGAAAGCATCGGCTTTCAGGCGTATTTTCTTTGCCATTTTCCTCAACCTCTGTGGAATGCCTCGGTGATGAGGGAGTTCACTCATTTTAATGCGATCCAGTGCGCGCTTCACCCCTCATGAATGAGGGGTTACACCTCTGTTTATGATCTCCTGGCACAGGGCCTGGTAATCTTGCGCGCCGTAGCTGGCAGGGGCATATTCGAAAATCGTTTGGCCGAAGCTGGTGGCCTCGGCGAGCGCGACGTTTCTGCGAATGTAAGTTTTGAACACCTTGTCGCCGAAATGCCTCTTCAAATTCTCGGCAACTTCATTGTGCAGCTTCAAGCGTCCGTCGAATTGCGTCACGATCAGCCCGGTGATCTCCAGGCCGGGATTGACGCGCTGCTTGACCTTGGTCACCATCTCCGTCAGCTTGTTCAAGCCTTTGATGGAAAGAAATTCTGCCTGCAGCGGGACATAAACTTCTTGGGCGGCGGTCAAAGCGTTCAACGTCAGCAAACCGAGATTGGGCGGGCAATCCAACAGGATCATATCATAGCTTTTCAAATCCCGGAGGTGGTTTTTCAGCAACGCCTCCCGGCCGACCTCGGTGGACAGCTCGATCTCGGCGGCTGCCAGGTCGATGGATGCCGGAATCAGATGAAGCGCATCGCGCTTGATCAAAATATCGTCGAGGCCGGTTTCGCCCTTGAGCAGCTCGTAAACCGTGGTCTCGAGCTCATCGGCGCGAAAGCCGAGCGAATAGGTCAAATGCGCCTGCGCGTCGAGATCGACCAGCAGGATTCTTTGCGACGCGGCGGACAGGCAGGCGCCGATGTTGACCACGGAAGTGGTTTTCCCGACCCCGCCCTTTTGATTGATGACGGCAATGACTCGCATCAGAGGCCTGCTACATTATGCCACGGTAAGCAGCCGAACCACAAACGCTGCGACTGAGGTGCTATGATTGGTGATGCGAAAGACGATTTGAAATTCAGTTGCCGTCACGCGGCGAATGGCCATTTTCCAGGAGAGATCGCCGTCCGTCATAACCGTTGTCGGAATGACGTATCCAATCATCGGCCGGTCAAAATCTGACTCGGAGAAAGTGCCGGGCCAGGGAAACTCATCATCCACGGCGCCGGCAGCAATGCTGCCGATGGTTTCTTGTTGCACGCTCAACGCCAGCTTGGCGCTATTTACGGCACCATCGGCGATTTTGGCGGCAGTGACGGCGTCGCTGGCAATTTTGACGGCCGTGACGGCGCCATCGGCAATATCAGGGTTGGGATAAGTGCCGGTCAGATCGCCGCCGGCCAGGCCGCCTGGCGGAATCGTTACACCCGCTGCCAATTTCGCCTGGGTCACGGCGCCGTCGGCGATTTTGTCCGTCGTCACCGAACCATTCTCGAGTTTACTCGTTGTCACAGCGCCATTGATTATCTTGGCAGAGGTCACGGCATTATTGGCCAGCTTGGAGGTAATGACGGCGCCAGCGGCGATCTTGGCGTCCGTGATAGCGCCATTATCTATTTTGTTCGGCGTGATCGCATTATCGGCAATTTTGGCTTCTGTAACCGCAGCGTTCGAGATTTTAATGGTGGTAACGGCATTGTCGGCGATCTTTGGCGTATGAACGGCGCCATTGGCAATGTCAGGGTTGGGATAAGTGCCGGTCAGATCGCCGCCGGCGGGGCCGCCTGGCGGAATCGTCAAACCCGCCGCCAATTTCGCCAGGGTCACGGCGCCATCGCGAATTTTATCTTGTGTTACGGCATTCGTTGCAATCTTTGACTCCTCCACGGCGCCATTCATAATTTTGGCCCCGGTAACAGCGTCGTTCCGGAGCTTGAAGCTCGTGATCGCATCGTTTGCAATTTTGCCTTCCTCAACGGCCTGATCGGCGATTTTGGGCGTTGTCACAGCGTTATTTGCCAGCTCGTCCGTTGTAACAGCTCCGTCCCTGATCTTATCCGAGGTGACCGAGTTGCGTTCCAGTTGTTCCTCGCCGACAAGCCCGGCATCCGTGCGAATCGGAGGAAAGGGTGAACCGGGCTGTTCAACTTCAATAATCACATGGTCCGTGCAAAACTTTTCGTTGTGAATGCCGGCTTCATCTTCATTCTTGGGCCTGATGCGCGCCACCGTGACACGCGCGCCCTCGGCGTCATTGATGTTCGGACCGGAATCCCATCTGTAATCGACCGACTCCTGGATGCGATTGTATTTCGCCGGCAATTCACAAGGACTGTGCACGGCGCAGGCCGGCTTTTCATGATAGATGAGGCTCAAATAAGGCTCGTCCGCATTGAACGTGGCCACGTTCACACGCAGGCCTTCTTGCGGGACCACGATCGCCCTGCCATTTTGATCCACCGCAAAGCCTTCCTGAATCTTGAATGCCTCGAAATCATCGGGATTGGCCGGGTCCGGCGGCGAGCAAACCACGTTCAATCCCCTGATGATGCCGCGCGAAAACCGCTGCACGAGCTGATCGAGTTTTTGAATGTGATAACGCTGCTGATCTTCGAAATCTTGCGCGGTCAGCAATTGCCCCTTGAAATAGTGCAGGCGTTCAATCGTGCCGTTATTCATCATTCCCCTCCTCTTCCCAGAACGCGAATAACACGCACCTTTGCTCATCGTCGGTAATCACCTTGATCCATGAGCCCCGAGACGCGCAGGAAGTGGCATTCGCGATCCGTGCCATCAACTGTTGGGGATTCTGCGAGCCGATCGGGATAATGTAATCCTGCTTCGTGCGCAAACCTATTTCTCTTAAATAATTCGAAGCGTCGCTGTATTCTCTCCCCACCACGCCGGAAAAATCGACCCACTCCGATTCGCGGCAGGCGCGTTGGAGCAGCGCACGTTTGCGGCGCTCCCAGTCATCGTGAGCTTTCGGGCGATAAACCCGGCACGGCTCAAAACAGGGATCGATCATCTTCTCGGTATAGCTATATGCGGCAAGGTCCACAGGGAGTCTGGTGTCTGCCGGAATGTATCGCTCGAGGCAGCCAACGACGATGACGTGTTCCTCTTCACAGCATGCCGCCAAGCCGGGGCAATCCAGGCGGTGAGATTTGCAGCAGCCTTTACCGGGATCTTCCGCCGGCCGCTTATGCTGCCGGCAACACTTGGGCAGCTCATCGGCCTTGAGTAGCTCGAGGCTGAAACCCTCGCGCACACGGGCGAAATTCGGCTGCCGCTCATCATGGGCGCAAGCCGCAGTATATTGTGTTTCCGGATTCGTCGCGCATTCGCAATACCTGATGGCCACGCATAATTTGGGGAACTCGTACCGGCAGCTTCGGAGAATCGCCTCGATTTTTTCATCCAGCGGCACGAGCTGATCCTGGCAAACGACGATCTCATTGCCGGCGCAATCGATCGCCAAACCCGGCGTGAGGAATACTTTTGAAACCGAATCGCCCTCGACCTCGAGGCATTTGATCTTCAATTCCAGCCCCCACACCACGCCATAGCCGTGCAGGCGATTGTGCAACTTGAGCTTTTCTCGCAAATAAGCCTGCTCGTCCTGGAAATCCTGCTCGGTCAGCAGCATGCCGTGAAAATAATTGACCCGCTTGAATTTGCCGGACGTGCATTTGCCTTGTTTCGTTCGTTTCGACATGCTCGCTTCTCCTACGGTAATAGTCTATGAATAATCCCTTTTTGCTCTGCATCCGGCTCTTTTAGGTAAGCCGCGACATACAGAAATGCGCCGTCGAATTGCATATCCATGATTTCATATTCGGCGCCTTCACGGTCGTGATATTCGATGATCTCGATCTCGCCAACCTGCTCCGCAGAGTAGATGTCGAACTTGTTGACGTGCGCCTCTCCCCGGCCCGGCTGCGTCGACCAAACATGGTCGCCGCCGGTGTAGGCCAAAGCGGTTTGCCTTTTGTCCGTTTCATCCGGCTCGGAGATGTCGCCGGTAGCAACGTCGATTCTCGCCAGACCGTCGTTATGGCTCAGCCATACGCTCGTGCCGTCAAACGTCATCCGCTCCGGCCGCTCGCCTTTCTTGAGTATGCAGGGCGGCCCGAAGCGGCACTCGCCGTCGTGGTAGCGCAGCCAGCTCACCACCGGACGGGGCCGGCCATATCCCTGCCCCGCCGGAGCATGCCCCATAAACGTGAACCAGACTTTGTCGCCATCCGACACCATGGCCAGAATTGGAGAGTCCGGCACAATCGCGTTGTTTTCCGGAAACTCGACGCAGCATTTCGCGACCAGGCAGGATTTCCTGGTGTTGATGATGGAAATGTAGAAAGTCGAGCACTCCTCCTCTTCCGTCTTTTTATGCTTGGATTTTTCCTCCCGTCGAGCTTGCTCTGTGCCGGAGCTTTCATTTCCGGGCTCTTCCGGCGGCCAGCCGTGTGAAACATAAAGCAAGTGGTCGTGATACACCAATTCCTGCGGATAAGCTTCCAAAGACTCCAGACCATCTTCGTTGCCGCTTCCGGAAAATTTTTTGCACTTCGGCAAATGCTCGCACCACGGCAGACGGTCAAACGTCCAGTGCTTCTCGGGGTCGCAGGCGCTGACCCGGCTCAGCTTGCCCTGGCCTTCGTGATTGTGAGAGATCCACAGGTAACGGCCGTCATAAGCAATGCCGTAGCCCGGCGAGGGCAATTCCACGGCCCAATTCTCGGCCAGGCGATGAGTTTGGCGGTTGATGCGAAAGAGCTTGTTGCCGGCCAGGTCCGTGCCCCACAGGTAAGAGCCGTCACTGGTCAGCCGGAACGGATGCTTGAAATCTGCCAGCATGATGCGGGTATTTTTGCCGTCTTGATACCTCAACCCCGGAATGGTGTTGGCGAGCAACGGCACGAATTTTCTGCGATCGATTCTGGAGGCTTTGCTGTCTCCCAGCTCGTCACGCAGGCACGCAATCAAATCGAACAACAATTCATTGCTGTAGGCGACTTTGCGAAACGAGACATTGTCGATGTCGTGCTCGGAAATCCCGGCGTTTTCAACGTAACAAACGCACGCCAGCGGCACGGGCTGGCATTTTTCCTGTGATGGGCAGGGGTGGCTGACCACGCCGCCGGGATGCCGCAGCAAAGTCCAGCATTCGGTTTCACAGGTTGGCGCCTCATGGCCTGGATGCTTGTGGGGAGGATCACACGATACCACGATCTTGAACGACTCCGCGGTGCGGTTGTAAACGCACTCGGTATCGAAAACGCCGCAGTCTTCCACGGGGATGGGCGCCGGGTCCGTCAGGCATTCGCGATACTCGATGGCGATGCAATAAAGATGGCCGGTGTTGTTGCCGTTTTGCTTTTTCTCGCCGGCGCATTTTCGCAAGTCGATGTGGCAGGGCTCGCTGACGATGATTTCATTGCCATACTTGTCCAGCGCCACGCCCGGCTCCAGAATCACCTGGCAGGCGTTGTCGGGATCCGGCTTGACCTTCAAACCGCAGAGCACGCCCCACCCCAGGCCGTAGCGATTCAGCAGCCAGCGCTTTTCGTTGAGATACTTTTGCTCGTCCTGAAAATCGCGCACCGTCATCATTTTGCCGAAATAATAATTCTGCCGCGCGAACCTGGCTTTGGCCGAGCAATCGTGTTTATCATCGGGTTTGACTTGCATGTGGTAATCCTCCTTAGTGTAAAACCGCATCAACCGCGATGCGTGAGCGGACGCCGATCACGCCTTGCCGAGGTTGTTTTGTTCCAAGAAAAGTTTCTTTGCCCAGCCTCGCGTTCTTTCCCAGCCGGCCTGGCGCAAAACCGGCGGTGAGCCGGGTATTGACTTCGAGCAGGCTGTTGATGCCCAGTTGCATGGCTGCGCTCTGGCCGGTGCGCAGAAAATAGCGGGTATAGGCCGGCTTTTCATCTTCGATGAGCCGGCGCAGAGCCTGCTCCTGGCCCGGGCCCGTCAATTTCGAGGTGTCGACCAGCACGGTAAAATCATAGGCATCGTGCTGAAACGGCCGCTCGGGCGGGTCTTTTTCCTCGTTCAAAACGAATTCGCCGATGACGGATGATTCTTCGATGATGAGCCGCTGATCCGGCTTTTTGCCCACGATGGTGGTCGCGCCGAGCTGCGAGCTTTGGCCGATCACCATCGGACTGCGCAGGCGAAAATGCTCGACAATGCTGGCTTCCCCGCCGGTGAACAGCTTGATCATGTCGACCAGGCCCTGGGGAGTGCCGCGCCGTTTGTAAAGCGCGAAGGCTTTTTCGAGAAACTCGCGGCACTTCTCTTCGGGCCAATTATCGTCGCTCACCACCGCGAGCCAGGCCCCCAGCCAGTCGAGAAATTCCGCCGCCGTGCCCTGGGGATCGAAATAACGCGTAATGCCGGCGATTTTTTCCTCCACCTCGAGCGACATGGATTCGAACAACGACAAATACCGTTCGAGAAAATCCCGGCCCAGCTCGTCCTCCTGATAAGTCGCCGGCAAATAGCGCAAATACGAAACGCGTTGAAAGAAAAGCCTGACGAATTTGATTGCCGGCGTGTGCAGGCCGTCGCCGAGCAGATCGAATTTGAGTTGTAAATAACGGCCCACTGCCCGGTCAAACAACGCGTCATCGGTTTTGATTTCGTTTTGCGGCGTGCTGAGCAACGGCCGCCAGTCATCGGCATGAACACTGCCGGATTCGAAAGGCGTATCCGAGGCATAAAAGTAAACGTTGATCTTGGTCTTGTCGGCGAGCTCGGCATCCATGAACAGGCGATGCCACTGGCATTCGAAAATGGTGCTGTCAAAGATGCGGGAGAGATAAGTTCCCTGCCGGCTGAAACCCTCATCGCCGCCAAAACGCATCAGGCCGGTTTCGCCGCAAATGCCGTATAAATTTCCAGCCCGGTCCGTCATCAGGAATCGACAGGCGCCGGCCTCGGCCGTGCTGCCAAATCGCCCCAGATAATTTCCCCTCAGGTCGAATTGATGAATGCCGGCATTTTCGCCTTGCGTCTCTGCCAGGTAGATTACACCGTTAGGGTCGATGGCCATGCTCACCGGTTTGAGGCGGCTGCCGTTGACGAAGAGATGGCCGATCGCTTTCTCAAAATCGCCGCACTGGTCGAATGTGATGATGGCGCACTGCGCATGATCGATGACGTACAAGTTGTCTTCACGATCCAACGTCATCGCCGCCGGCTGCTGCAGCGCATACTCGCCTTCGGCGCCGATGGTTTTGATATAAAGGCCATAGCGATTGAATTTTCTGATTTTTTTGCTGCCGGAATCCAGCACGTACAAATTGCCCTTCGAATCGAGCTGAACGTCTTTGGGGCGGTCGAATGTGATTTCGGGCGCATGAAACGCGGCGCCATTGGGGTCATGGCCTGCGCCCAGAATGAATTTGAGCTGAAAGCTCGGCAGATGAAACGCCAGAATGCGGTTATTGAAGGTGTCGGCGATATAAAGCGTCGATCGGCCGAACACCATGCGGCCACCGGTGTCTTCGCCGGTGGGCGAAGAGAGTTGAAATTGCGTGGCTCCTGAGCCGCAGCCGCCAATGCAAGCCACACGCACCAACTGCCCCTCGTCGCTCGAGAACCGATAAAGTGAACAGTCCGCTGCCTCGAGAACATAAAGCGTGTTCGAGTAATCGAAAGCCAACGCCACTGGCCGGTCAAGGCCTTCCGGCAAAGCCAGGCTGCTTTCAGGCGCCAGGGTCAACGCCCCCTTTTCGTCGAGGCGCACCGCCTCACTCCGGCCGCGCTGCCACCCGGCTCGCGTGTGAATGACGAAGTATTGAAAGTCGTTTGGGATTGCCATGATTTAATGTATCAACCGTTAATTGATCCGCCGGCGACTGAGCCTGCCGAAGTCGCCGTGTTAATCATGATCCGCCGGCAACTGAGCTTGTCGAAGTCGCTGTTTTAATCATGATCCGCCGGCAACTGAGCTTGTCGAAGTCGCTGTTTTAATCATGATCCGCCGGCAACTGAGCTTGTCGAAGTC
>CAYWGH010000013.1:0-32595 GCA_964457925.1 uncultured Cytophagia bacterium | reverse complement strand
TTGTCGAAGTCGCTGTTTTAATCATGATCCGCCGGCAACTGAGCTTGTCGAAGTCACTGTTTTAATCATGATCCGCCGGCAACTGAGCTTGTCGAAGTCGCTGTTTTAATCATGATCCTGCGGCAACTGAGCCTGTCGAAGTCGCCGTGTTAATCATGATCCGCCGGCAACTGAGCCTCTCGAAGTCGCTGTTTTAATCATGATCCGGCGGCAACTGAGCCTGTGCCGAAGTGGCCGTTTTAATCGTGATCCGGCGGCGACTGAGCTTGTCGAAGTCGCCGTGTTAATCATGATCCGGCGGCGACTGAGCTTGTCGAAGTCGCCGTGTTAATCATGATCCGCCGGCGACTGAGCCTGTCGAAGTCGCCGTTTTAGTCATGATCCTGCGGCAACTGAGCCTGCCGAAGTCGCCGTTTTAATCGTGATCCGCCGGCAACTGAGCTTGTCGAAGTCGCCGATTTAATCATGATCCGCCGGCAACTGAGCTTGTCGAAGTCGCCGTGCTTGAATTCATTGCCCGTTAATCGTAATCTCATGCTCGCCGGGATAAACCAGACCGATCTTGGTCAACGCGATATTGCCGTTTTCCTCGCGATATGGCCCGCTGGCGGCAACTGTGACTTGATTGATGCAGCTCACGCCCGGCACCGCGCCAATGACGTGATAGATTTCCGACTTGTAAACCGAGCGGCCGAACGGCCAGCCGGTTTTATCGGCGCCGCCGTAAGTCGGATTGAGAAAATCGTCCAACGCTTGCTCGATTTTCATTCTGATCAGCTCCGCGCTCATGCGCGGCTTGAGGCTCACGTCGGCGATGATGCGAATCTCCACGAACGCCGGGGCAATCACGTGCAGATGGGTGGTCACCAGCCGCAGCGCATACAAATGCCTCTTCACCGTTTGCAGAAATCCGGCGCTTGGCTGTGGAATAAAAGGGCGTGTGGCCGGCAAAATATAGGGCACGACCACCACGGTCACGGCGCCGGGCATGTCAATGCACGGATAAAAGGGATGATAGTGCGGCAAAACCCCTGCGCGGGCAATGCGCAAGCCGGGCGTCTCCCGCGCCAACCGCTCAAAATCCCCGGACGTCACCGTGCGCGTCGGATCTTTGAGCGACCGGCGCACGCGGTTGCCCGCCTCTGCCACCGCTTCCGCGGCTTGGCCGCCAAAAGCCGGCTTGGGATTCGTCACGGTCACACACTGAATATTCGGATCCGTCAAACCGCGGATCGTCCCAGCCTTGACGTTGCCTTTGGGCCCGCCGCCGGCGCGATATTTCATGAGGCGAATGCTGCCATTGGCGCTTGCGACCACCGGCGGGATGCGGCCGTGCAGGTCATCGCCGAATCGAATGAGGCCTTCGTCCGGATCGAGCAGATAGTGGCGATCATTCGGCCCGGAACGGTCGAAGTCCGGCGTTTCGAACCATACATACCACTGTAGATCTTCCTCCAAAACTTCCAGCAGCAGCGAGTTGGCCAAAACCGGCTTGTGATGGAGCTCGAGGCGTTGGTGCGGCAGGCCGTTGCTGTCATGAAACTCACCCCAAATCGTCTGTCCTTGCGTCGCTGCGACGGTATTCAGCAGCAGGCTGGTGATCCGCGGCGGAATTTCATAAGCCGCCTCTTGCACCACAATCCTAATCCAATAGAACGTCTTGTTGTCGCTTCTTCTCTGAGGTGCAAAGATTTCATCCGAGGTGGCCGGTTGAATATCTTTCGGGCCGGTGAACGTCACCGCGCCCGATCGCGTCAAAGCGACGGTGCCGTCCTCAACCGGCATTTGTGCCCAGGTGCTGCCGTTCCAGTATTGCCAGGCCAATTGCGCAGAAGGTGCAATAGCGATCCCGGCCTTCTCATTAAGCTCCTCATGCAACGGCGGCAAATCCGCCTCATAGGGTATGACGGTCAATTCGATCTCGCACGTTGGGAAAGCCCGCTCGGCGGAAAAACCGAGATAGAGCTTGTCATCCTTTTGAGGGTGCTGGCCAAAAGCGAAGAAAAACAAACTCTCCGTGTCGTTGGACGCGGTGTTGTCGAGCAGCACGCGATTATCTTCGGTGATGATGCGGCACAACGACAAGGCCACGGCGTTGATCGGCTTTTCGGTTTCGAAAACCAGGGGATCGCCGGTTTCCGAATCTGTGCTCGCCACGGCTGTTCCGGCCGGAATCTCGATACATGGCTTCGAGTAGCTCGCGTTGCTGAATTGCAGAGCGGCCCGTGCCGGCTGGCCCGGCCGCGGCCGGTCGCCCAAAAGCTGCATGAACTTGAGAATATGGCCGTCGTTGATGCGGTTGAGGCTGTAAATCTGCATCTCCGCCAGCCAGGCGAACAGATCGATCAGCGTGATGCCCGGGTCACTGAAGTTGTGGTCGGTCCATTCCCGGTCGAACCGCGGAATCAGCGCGCGCGCTTCTTCGAACAGCTCTTGAAATGTCTTGTCGTCTAAATTTGGAATCGGAAGTGACATGTCAAAACCGGAAAAAATTCATGATAGAGTTTGGATAACCGTCACGCCTCTTTGTCATTCCGCAGGAATCTTCTCGAGCATTACGATAACAGTTGATTTTGGAGCCGTGCCAGGCTCTCAAGAAGATTCTTACAGAATGACATTGAATGAGGACTCTTCATACAATCGAAAACGCAGCAATAGATAAGTAAGATGGAATCACTTTGCCTAAACCGGACATTCCTTGAAAAAGGGCTCCTCTGCGCATTCGGAAGCCTGTGTTGCTTGCTGGCTTCCGGCTTGTTGCCCGTTCAAATTGATATTGATGCGATGCTCGCCCGAAAACGGCAGCGAGAACGAATCCAGAATCACGTCACCAGCTTGTGCCACGCCGTTCGCTGAGATTTTGAGATCTTTAACGTGATCAACGTCGGCAATGCCTTCCAGCAGGGCGAAAATTTCGGCGCGGCAAATCTTTTTGCCGAATTCCCAGCCGCTTTGATCCGGCCCGCCGGTGATGGGGTGAATAAAACGCTCGAGCCTGGTGAGCGCTTCGCTCTCAACCCGTGCCGCGGCCTCCAGATTGACGGGCACCAGGGTCGGTTCCACGACAATCTTGACGTATCTGGCGCCGGCCACGTGGATTCTATTGGCCGCCGAAACCAGGTTGGCCGAATGTTCCAGCAAATAATCCTCGACAATTTTGATCAACAAGCGCGCCGGCTCTTCATCGGCTTGCTGCGAATCCGGCACCACCAGCACCGTCACCCAGCCGGGCGCGTGCTCGCCGCTTTCGTCGGTGTTGGGCAGGCATTTGGCGCGCACGATCTTTCGCGAAGCATTGCGCGCCAAAGACTCGAAATCCTCCGTGCTGGCGGCGCGCTCGCGATTCTTCAGCTTGAGCGGGCCGCGTACCAGCACCTCGTCCAGCGTTTCAGTCTCAGAGCCGCCATCAGCCGGCAAATGATTGGTGACCTCGCTGACAAAGGGAATGGCATTTTTCAGCGATGAAATCTTTCCAACGCCGACGTTGCCGTTTTTGCCGCCGCCGAATTTATAGTCCGCAACAATGTTGTCGGTGCCGAAGGGCGGAACCAAGCCTTTGTCGCCATCTCCGAACTTGACGAGGCCGAGACGCTTGTCAACGGTGTAGTGCCGGCTTTGCGGCCCGGAACCGTCGAAATCCTCCACCGCGTGCCAGCGCACGACGTAACCCGTCACTTCTCCGGTGTTGTCTTTTAATTCGACGATGGGTGGTTTGTCCTTGCCTTCTTCTCGAATGAGATCCTGCTCCTCCTCTTCGGAGGGCCGATTCGGCTCCGTCACGCGCACTTCCTGCGTGATGATCAACGGGTTCAGCAGCCTGAATTCCTGATTGGCGGTGCCATTGCTCGAGCCCAGCACTTCGCCATTGGCAATGGAAGCCTGAATCGCCCCGGTTGAATTCGGAAAAATCCCCAAGATTTTGACCGGTTCCTCATGCGCGCTTTCGATCACGCTGCCTTTGATCCAGAACAGGTTTTTGTCGAACAGCTCCCGCGGCGCAAAATCGTTTGGCACCGCGAATCTCAGCAGGTCTTTCTTGGTGAGCTGCTCGGTGCGATCCTCCACGTTGAGCTGAAGCCAATCGTTGCCGTTCCAATAAAACCACGCCATCTTGACGCGATCCTCCTCGGATAGAAACTGCTCATCGAGGTCGAATAAAATGCTGATCGGTCCGCCCTCGAGCTTTTTGTTGAATCCGAGATAAACGCTGGCAAAGTCGTCGCGAATGATTTCGTACGGCGCAAAGCTGCGGTCGGGATCGAGAACCTCGGCGAGGCGATCGACGAAATCGAGATTGTTGAGCGTGAAACATTTCTGCGGTGGCCGCGGCTGGTCTTCATAATCAATCGTCAAATCATAGATGATGGGATAATAAACTGTTCCCTGCTTGACGATGGGAAACGGCCCATTTGTCGGTTGAACGATGATCGCCCTGCCGTAATCACCGTCGGTGATGCGCACCCGAATCCAGTATTTTTCCTCGCCATTAATCTCGACTTTTGAGAGGTCTTCGGGGCATTCGAACTTGATCGGGCCGCTTTCCCAAAAACGGTTGGTCTCATCGGTGACCCTGATGCCGCGCCAACTTCTGCCGTTCCAATACTCCCACGACAGCACCGGGTCAATTTCGGCAGGGAAAGTAGCGGGGTCAGTATTGAACTGCGCATCGACTTGTATTGTAATGCGTGCGCGCTTTTTGGAAAACGCCTCATCGCTGGCGATGTAAAACACATCAAACACGGCCGGCAGCTCGCCAAAGGGTTTGATTTGAGGCGTGATCTGTGCTACATCGCCGGCGATGTAGACAAAACCGTTGCGTGGTGAAGGAAGCGTCAATGCCGTGTCACTTGCCGGTGTCGTTTCCAAAACATAGCTTTCAGTGGAATTGCCGTGGAACAGCTCGACCTTGCTGCCCCCGGTGATTTCCACGCCGGCAAAAGATTCCACCGGAAGGCTTGTGCCGTTGGCGCGCAAAGCCGTGACGAATTCAATGGTCGCTTGCGGGTTATCATAATCGCATTGCAGCCTTTGCTCGAGCCCGATTTTAAAATAAGTCCCGGAGGTCACACTGAAAGACTCTGGCGGTCCGGCAATGGTGCGAACTTCCGCCGTTTCGAAAGTGTTATCCAGCTTCAAAAAATCGTTAACTTGAAGCGAATCGCCTGCCGGGAAGGTGGCCTGGATAAAAATAACCATGTCATTTTTTTGAGGCGGCTGATCGATGACGGCTACTTTGGAGGCGCTGCCATAGGCATGTGCCAAGGCGGAATCCAATGTCACAGCAATGGGCTGTGTCGAAGCATCAATGCTCACCACTCTGCGGATTTCGGCCGGATCCGAACGATTATCGAGGACAAGGTAGTCGACATTTTCAACCAAAGGGCTGTCGCCTGAAACGTTCAGCAAGATGACAAGGGGGGAATTCATGCCTGCGTAAGTCAACTCGACATTCCGCTTGGCCGGAAAGTCGAGCACAAAATCGCTCATCGCCTGCATCGTCAAACGGATTTTCTCAAGGTTCAGCGGCACGTCATTGTTGAAGGCCAATTCTGGCGGAAAGGGAACGGCCGGGCTGACGCTCAGACGCAACGTGCTGATGACCGGCAATTGCACCTGTTGGCGCGACGAAAGCTGGTTTTGCAAGCGGCAGCGCAGCCAGCGGCTCTCCTGGCCATAATGCTCGAGCATCTTGATTTCGTCACGGCCGGCCTTTCTCAACCTCATTTCACCACTGCGGGTGAACAGCTCAGTGGAATCATCCGCGTCGGCCATCAAAACCCCGCTCTCGCTGAACTCTGCAGGTTTGAAAAGTCGCAGCAATACCCAACGTTCGCCGTTCCAATATTCCCAAACAATGGTCAAAGTGCCGCCGCTAGCCCCTCGTAAGAGAGCAAAATGGATGGTAATGTCGGTTGGATTCGCGAGGGCGAACAAATCCGCATGCCCGATATAAAGGCTGCGCTCCTGCCGGTTCACGCCGTCAAACGCCACGAACGGCTGAGACGCCGCAAAGGCTTCGGTATGTTGATAGATTTTATCATTCGGGCCGTCGAAGCCGAAAATTTCCGTCAAAACAGCCGGTGTCACGCGCAGATCGTTTTGCGTCTCGAAAATCACCTCCTGGCCGTCGATGGCGCCTTCGGCCGCAAGCTGAGTCCCGGCCGGCACCAACACGTGTTCCAGCGTTCCGTCCACCAGCTTGAAGGTCACAATCGCCTGCGCCGACTGCGCCGGCAACATATCGATGCCGAGCATATCCAAAAATGCAACGAATTTCTGGTGCGGCACCTGATTCAATCGAAACAGCACCTGCTCCAGCATTTGCAAATAAATTCTGGCCATCGCCAATCCTGCCTCGCCTTCCTGGTCCGGATTCCACTCCCGCGTGTAAAACGGAACCTTGGCGCGTATTTGCTGCAAAAGCGTTTTGACGCTTCTCTCGTCGATTTTTGGTGGCGTGATCTTTGGCATATATCCTGAAATGGCTTTATTCGTTGGCCTCAACAGGCGCTGGCTTCGACAGGCTCAGCCAACGGCCTGCTGCCTGAGCTTGTCGTCGCTGCCTGAGCTTGTCGTCGCTGCCTGAGCCTGTCGTCGCTGCCTGAGCTTGTCGTCGCTGCCTGAGCTTGTCCTCGCTGCCTGAGCTTGTCCTCGCTGCCTGAGCTTGTCCTCGCTGCCTGAGCCTGTCCTCGCTGCCTGAGCTTGTCGTCGCTGCTTGAGCCTGTCGTCGCTGCCTGAGCCTGTCCTCGCTGCCTGAGCTTGTCGAAGGCAGCGTTTTCGTCTAATCGTCTAGCCGATGCCTTCCCTCAGATAAAATGGAAATACCAGATTGAACTCACTGTTGGTGTCGCGGATGCGGTAGTCAATGCTGATCATCAATCGGCCATTGTCGGCCTCCTTGTCGGACACCTCGACGTTAACCACGTCGATTCTTGGCTCAAAGACGGTGAGCGCTTCCCTCACTTCGGTTTCAACCTGAATGAGCAGACCGGCGTTGATCGCGGCAAAAACCAGATCATGAATGCCGCAGCCGAAATCCGGCCGCATTTGCCGCTCGCCTTTGGCCGTGCTCAAAATGATCCAAATCGCCTCTTTGATGTCTTCTTCATGGCGCGACATCACGATTTGTCCGAGAGGATTGACGCGCACCGGAAATTTCCAGCCCGCGCCCTGAAACGCTTTTGGCATGTTTGCTCCTAACCGCCGATTTGCACCGTGGGACAGCCCACGGCAATGGAGTTGGGCGGCCCCGCTTCAACGATTTGATCGCCTTGCCGGGCGGCCGGCAGGTTATTGATCAGCACGGTCAGGCTGCCCACAGCCACGATTCCGCCGACGTGCGGCACCACGCCACTGACCAAGGGGCAGGTGTGAAAATCCGTGGCCGCCCGCCACGCCGGCATGCCACCGATCAAAACATTGGTGCTGCCCGGCCCGGGCGAAAGCGGCGTGCCATGATTGGTTTGATCTCCGACTCGTGCTGCCATTGGCATGTTTTACGCTCGCTTTATAACTGTTCACTCGGATTACGTTTTGCCGATTACGAATTATCCTCAATTGATCTTGACCAAGCTTCCTTGCATCGTCATCACCGCATTGGTTTTGATATCCATGTTGGCGCTGGCTTCGATTTTGACCGCCGCCTGGGCTTTGAGCTCAAACTGCATCGCTTCGATACTGACTTTGCCTTTCGGCGCTTTGATCTCGATATCTTTCTCGCTGGTCAATGTGATCTTATTGGCGGCCGTGTCGATCGTGATGAAGTTCTTGCCCGACTTGTCGATGATTTCGATCTTTTCGCTGCCGCTCTTGTCATCGAGGATGACGAGATGGCCGCTGCGCGATTTGATGAGGCGGCGATTGTTCTTGCCGTCGGCGTTGGTCTCCGGCGGCTTCATCGCGCCGCTCCACAGTCCTCCGATGATGACGGGATGGTCGATGTCGCCGTTCTCGAACGCCACCAGCACTTCATCATTGACTTCCGGCAAAAAGTAGCCGCCCATGTCATTGCCCGCCATGAACGTCACCACTCTCGCCCAGTAGCTCTCATCCTGATCATCGCGCCAGGGATACTTGACTTTGATTCGGCCCTGCCCCTCGCTGTCCTGGTTATTGGTGACGACCGCAAAAGCAACGCCTTTGATGCCCTGGTCATTGCCGTTGGTCGATTGCATCATGTCGAACAGGTTCATATGGAGTTTTCTTTGACGTTGAATGTGGTCTTGTAGCCCGAGCTGTTGATGGTATGCGTGACCTTTTCGACGTAATAGGTTTTGCTATAGATGCTGCCGAGGCCCTCGAGCTTGACGTTCTTGCCGGCCTCAATTTCCGGCAGGCCGAGGCTCTCGCCGCTGCCGGTGACGAATTTCAACGCGGTGCTTTCCAAAATCGATTGTGCCAGCTTATCTGCCTCTCCCTGAGTTGAAACGGGCTGCCAGACTTTTCGAATCACCTCTCCCTGGGTGCTGGCGATGGTCTGGCTGGCGGTACGATCACCGCTGTCGCGTCCGTGCTCGCTGCCTTGCCGGGCCGTTGCAAGGATCGCGCGCTGATTGTTGGGATCCCAGCCGCGCACCTGCACCTCGCTGACCTGCTCGGCAGTGTTGATTTGCGGCGAAAAGCTCACCAGGTTGACGCCCCATTTCAACGTGGCCGCCACGTCCCGGTCCGTGTTGGAGCGCGGACGAAAGACGACTTGATTGGGTTGGTTGTCGATAATATCGACGAAGAACTCGAAGCTGATCTCATCCGCCAATTTCTGCTTGATGAACTCATAATCGCTTTGATTGTCTTGTTTGATCTGGCGATGCCGCTCGCCTGTATCCGTTATCTCAGAAGTCATGAGGCGATAGGCCGGGGTTCCGCAAATCCTGCGGACGATATCGCTGTATTTCACCGGATTTCGGTCCGAGCCCCAGTTTTCCCGTTTCTTACCTTTCATCAACAAATGCAACCGGTCATATCCTTTCACCGTGAGCTGCGACACGCCGTTGGAGGGAAAGCTGACGTCAATGGCGGTGATCAAGCCGAAAAACACGGTTTTCAACTGGGGAGACCGGTCGCCATAGCCCATTTTGATCTCCACGTCGGCATCCAGCTTGAGCAGATCACTGGACAACAATGGAAAATCGCGCTTGCCGCCGCCGTTGAAACTGGCGGGGTTGTTGATCGTGATGGAAAAATCACTGGCGCCCTCGATGGTGCGGTTGACCGTAACGCTGAAGATCTCGATCTTTTCCTTCAACAAGTCATGCCCCTGAACTTCGATAACGAAGGTGGGCGCATAGTAGCGGTGCGGCTTGTTGACGAGCTCTGCAAGCGTCATTCCTCCGTCTCCAAGGGTGGAATGATGAGCTCGGCACCGGCGCTCAACAATCGCGGATTCTCGATTTTGTTGGTGTCGGCGATCGCACGCCACAAAGCCGGGTCATTGAATTCGCGATGGGCATGGTGCCACAACTGCTCGCCCTCCTTCAAGACCCGGCGCTTGGTGCGATCCGAGGATTCAAACTTGATGAACGGAAGCTGTTCCTCCAGCGTTTTATATTCCGTGATGCTGACCGTCAGGGTCGCCCGCACCGGAATGCCCGACTCCAAAAACATGGTGAACTTTTGCGAGACCTTGTCGAACACGCCTTTGAACTTTTCACCTTTTTTCCCGCTGAACGGCCCGCCCCAAAGAAATGTGCACACCGGCGGCGCGTGCAACTCGCGATTGATCTTTACCAGCTCGGCAACCCTGGCGGTATGAATGCGGACGTCCTCCTGCTTCTCATAGGTGTCAAAAAACAAATCCAACGACAGGGTTTGATTCTGGCCGCTGACGAATTGTGTCACCGGCGTTTCCAAGCCCGGCATGGCCGTGCGCTGAAACTGCGCGCTGGACTCGATGGTCACCTGCGCCGGATTGTACATGGCCTTGATTTGTTCCCCTTTTTCGGGAACAATGATGAGTTTTGCCAATTCGTCCATGGGGATTTTTCAAGCATAACCGTGATGTGTAAACTCGAGCGTCTCAAATGCCACCGTATTGCTATCCGCCTTGATCTCGGGCCCCGTCCATTTCACCGGATAGGCGTCTCGAAAAGTCCACGAGCGCACCTCGCCTTGAAAATCGTTTTTCAACAAGATGATTTCGATGCGCCGGCGCCGGAATTTTCCAAGCAGAACCTCGCGATGCCACTGCCAGAGCCTGTCATAATCGGCAATGCCCTTTTTGAGCACGAGACTCTCGAACGTCGTTTCTTTGGGAAGCTTGTGCACAAAATGATTCAAGCCGCCCTCCCGGAAGTCTTCCACCTGCGTCGTCACCGTCAAGCCGGACACTTCACTGAAGCCGGCTTCAATGATGCCTTCGATTTGCACTTTGAATCGAAAACCGAAGAAAGGATCAGTTCTTGTAGCCATGGCTCATCGCATGTTGCGACGCTCAAGCAAAAATGCCGCGGCGCTCGCGTTCGGTTTGCAGCCGTTTTTCGATAATCGTAATCACATGATCCGCCAAATGGTCGATGCTTTTGAACGCTTCCGGCGGGGGCGGCTCCGCAATTCCAACCGGCTTTAACCGGCGTTGCGCCACGGCAGTGCTACTGCCGTTTTCTGCCGGAGGCTGGGCCGAGCTTTTGCCCTCGGCGGTTGAGTGCGCCTTGTGAATCAGCTCGGGTGCGGTTGCCGTCGCGGGATAATTCTTCCCCCTGGAATGCGCCATGAATCTTTCCTCCGGCGAGGAATCCGGAACCCGAGGTTGGGCGACAATCAGGTTTTGCAAATCGGAAAACACTTGATGATGACTGGCGTGCGCAGCTTCCGCATCGGCCTTCGGCATTCCTGTCAAATCATCACGAGACTTTTCCGGCGCTGGACGCGCGCCATGAACATTTGTCCCAGGGGCATGGCGAGGCCAGTTGTCAAACCGCTGAACGAATGCCGAACCTTGCCCCGGCCAATCCTGACGTGGCCCGTTACTCACCTCTCTTTTTCTAATCCCCGGCTTCTTCCCGGAAAAAACATTTCTAATGCCATAAAACAGCTTGGTTATCAATCGCTGCTGAGAAGGATCAAACATGCTCTGGCGCGGCTGGAACAGGCTCATGTCCGCATACAGAATATTCTGTCCAAGGCTTGTGCCGCGAGACACGGTTGGCGACAAGTATACATTTTCGCCGGATACGCGGGCGGTTGAAGGCCGGCTCTCAGACCTCAGGCCTGGCCGTGCCATTGGCAGCGTCGTAACCAAGTGTGACAGCGATGTGCCGCCGGTTTGGGGCAGAACATTCTTGATCTCCGTCGTATGAAAAAGCAGCGGCTGAAACGCAACCAGCCGCTCCGCGGTGCGCCGAGAGAGTTTATCATGACCATGAATAAAGCGCATCAACGGCAAGGCAAATACGAAGTTCAGGCCGGAAAAATAACATTCCCATCTTCTCCGCGCTGAGAGGCGTGAGGCAAACCTCGCGTGCCTGCTCATCACCCGTTGCACGAAGCCGAATATCGGCCGGCGTTGATTGGGATTCATCCGGCATCCGGCCAGCGCAGCGCAGAATCGCTGATGCGCCTGCGGCGCTCGATACCGTTCAGCCGGCATGCTGTGCTTTTGCGTCTTCATTGATCTTTTGGTTCATGCGCGAGATTTCTTCACACCAACGCCGCCGCTCCCAATGTTCCATGTTCATGACGTCGTCATACGACCAGTGGAAATAATACGCGACGAAGGCTACCTCCTGGTAAAGGCGTTCCAGGGGGTAGCCGGTCAGTGCTCCCCCAGGCTGTTGTTCTCCACTTTGAAGTGATGCTCGCATTTCGGACATGTGGCCTCGATATCGGTCGTGCCGTTGTGATTGATGCGTTGATAAAAGTCCTGCAGAAAGGCCAAATCGCCGGAAAACAATCCTTCGATCGTCTTGGGCGTAATGTTGGTCAAGTCGCCGAGCTTGGTGACGACGCGCGAGAGCAAAATCACCGCCAAGTAGGCCGGATTTTGCTGCACGCGGGGATCCTTTTGCGGCAAAATCTCGTCGGCCGCGGTGGCGAGCCGCATGATCCCGCTTTTGTAAAGATTGCCGTCGGGATCGACGTATCCTTTCGGCAGCGTGAATTCATATTCCGTGCGAAGCGCCATCGGATTTACTCCAAATCAAAAAAGGTTTCTCAGAGACCGGACAACCCGTATAGGAGCGCCTGAAGGCGCGCCTACGAACGTTACGAACGCTACGCGACGCGGCGGTAGCTCTCGGTGCAGATTTCCAGAGTTTCAATGGCCAGGTCATTGCCCTTGGCGTTGAAATCCGTGGGATCGTATTTCTTGGGCCAGCAGTTTTCCAAATCCCAGCGGGACTTGTCGTTGCCGGCTTCATCGACCAGCGTGATGCCGATGTTGCGGCGGTTGCCTTCCGCGCCTTTCTCCAACACCTGAACGAACCAGTCGTAAAGATCGGTGTTGTCGGTGATGCCCCATTTCAGGGTCACGTCGCCGTATTTGGTCTGGCCGGAAAGCTTGCGCGGGTGCGTCGGATCCGGGCCTTCACGATACTCCACCACCTCGACGGAGGTGTCGGCAAAAGCGCATTCCTGAAAACCGGCCTGAGTGATGCCGTCGATCTCGAGCCGGAAGCGAAAGTTGCGATAAGGGTCAACTCTAGTCGCCATGGTTTTCTCCCGTGGTTTAAAATTTCAAATACAGTCGTTGACGAGTCAAATGGCATTCGTGGCGCATCAGGCATTTTCCGCGCCGGCGGTGAATTGCGCAATCCGAAAGATCACGAACTCAGCGGGCTTGGTCGGCGCCACGCCGATGACGACAATCAATCTGCCGTTGTCGATGTCATCCTGTGTCATGGTCGTGCGATCAGCCTTGACAAAGAAAGCCTCTTCCGGCGTCGTGCCCATCAAAGCGCCGGTGCGCCAGACGGTCGTGAGGAATTGCGTGATCGTTTGCTTGACCCTGGCCCAGAGCTGCTCGTTATTCGGCTCAAACACCACCCATTGCGTTCCTTCGTCGATCGATTCTTCCAAAAACAGGAACAGGCGCCGAACGTTGACATACTTCCACAACGGGTCGCTCGAGGTGGTACGCGCACCCCAAACGCGGATGCCACGGCCGGGAAACGAGCGAATGACATTGATGCCAAGAGGATTGAGAATGTCTTGCTGACCTTTGCCGATTGAAAATTGCAAAGACCGAGCGCCGCGAACAATCTCATTTGCGGGCGCCTTATGCACACCACGCTCAATGTCGCTACGAGCGTAGATTCCTGCAATATGTCCACCGGGAGGAATGAGTTTATCGCGGTTGGTCTTGGGGTCAAGAATCTTTATCCAAGGATAATAAAAAGCGGCATACTTAGAATCGCGCGGGGGGAAAAAGTTGCCGATGTTTCCTGGAACGTCGGTGAGTTTGGATTGAAGAATCGCAAAGCGGTCTCGCAAATCGAGATCTTCGCAGTGATCAACTATCAGGTCTGTCAAGCCATCAAGATTGACCTCATCTGGCGCGCACACAATCGAAATTTCGTCCACGTGCTCAAAGCCGAGTATGCCGCTGCGTTCAACAATTTTTTCGCCGTCTTCATCAATTTCTATCTGTTTGCCGTTATAATCGGGCGCGGTCACCGGCGCACCATCCAAATTCGGAATTTCGTCAGGAGGTAAAGAATAATCCACAAATGCCTTAAGTAAAATCTTCTTGCCCTCCGGGTCAGTCGGGTCAACCGGAGTATTATCCGGCCTTTTGACTATAGGATTACCCTCATCATCTTCAGCGAAATCGAGCTTGACGAGATTCGAGATTCCGTTCACTCGCTTTTTAAAGAAATCCGGCGAAGTCGCTAAGTGCGAAAGGTTATCATACACTTCGAGGACACTTGGCTCTCTTCGGTTGGCATCTCTTAATTGGTCGCGATCGGTCGGGTCAACCGGAATCGTGGGATTTTCGGTTGAAGCAGGAGGTCTTTTGCTCCAATAGATGAGAGTCAGCTTAAAGAGCATTTTCTCGGGGTCCGTCTCGTCCTTTTTCTCTAAGCTCCCCTTCTCGATTTTATAGGCAATATTATGCCCCCAATTGCCGGGGCCGATTGCTTTTAAAACGAGCGAGTCATGCTCACTACTTGCCGTTTCGGCATTGGGCGGATTATCAGGACCCTCATCTGTAGTGGGATCGAAGGAAATTCGAACAATTCTTCCAATATAACATCTTTGGCCGCCGTTTCTGAAAAAACCATCTACGGCGTAAGCCAGATAAGAGTGATCGATGAATCCACCAAATACGCGTTGAAAATCAGCAACACTGGTTACCAGGTAGGGGCGAGTCGGTCCGCGCTCGGTTTCACCCAAAAATCCGGCTGTGCTTGTAGAAACCCCCTCGATGGGCTTTGGGCCAATCTCGATTTCCTCGACATAAACTCCCGGCGAAAGATATTCTGGCATAACGACTCTCCTTTTGGGCTAAAATTTTGGCAGAAGTTAGGATTCCTCTTTGTTGCATGTTACTCGAAAAATTCCGGCAACGGAGAGAACAATGAAATTCAAAAGGCTCGGGCATGCCGTTGTCAAAGCGCCTCGCTATTTTAAAATTGAATCTCGGCCAGCTTTGCGATCACCTTGTCACGAAAGCCGGCTTCGGCGTCCTGCAGCGCTTTCTTTTTGCGGTCGTAAGCCGCCTTCGCATCAAGCCAGTCCTCTTCTTTCTTGCGGAAATCGGCCTGGGCCTCGTTCATGGCAGCCCAATAATTGTTGAGGTTGTTCCGGAACGTGTCCTTGTCCATCACTTTGATTTCGGTGCTGGCGCGCAGTTGGTGAAGCTCCTGGAACAGAAAATACATCACGCCGAATTTGTTCTCGCACTCCTGGGCCTCAATCTCGGTTTTCAAATCCTGGATTCCCGCGAGATTGCCGTCCACCGTTTTTTTGAGAATTTTGAAATCCTCGAATATCCTGGTTTTTTGGTCGAAAGCCGCCTTGGCGGTATCATGCGCGATTTTGGCGGCATTCAAGTCCTGCTCGGCCTTCGCCAGTTCGCCCTTGAGAGTGTTGATTTCCACCTGGCAACTGCTTCTGGCGGCGTGGATTTCCTGGACCTTGTCCTTGATGGCCGCCGCGATCATCTGGCCCTTGTTGTCCGCGTAGGTCTTGAAATGGTCCAGTTTGCTGCGGTAAGTAGCCGTGCTCTTGCCATAGTCCTCGACGATTCTGTCCAGATCAGCCACCAGCTTTTTCAGAATCGCTTCGTCGGATTTTTTGAGCTTGTTGTCCTCGGTAAGCTCGGCCAGTTGAGTATTCTGTTTGGCTATTTCATCCTGCAATTCTGCCAGCCATTGCGCGGGCGTCTTCGTGTTGGCAGGAGGGCCGCCATCGCCGTTGGCGCCACGGTCCTCGTCAACCTTGTTGCCGATTTGCGTTTCATTGGGTGCAGCCATGTTCATCCTCCTTAAAATTCAAGCACCATAGCCATTTGATTTTTTTCCTGTCTATCTAGGGGAAGGTTACGATTTTCATGGGATAAATCGTGCCTTCGTCAAACGTCGGCACAATCACGGTTTTGGATGATCCTTCTTTCGTTATCTCAACGCGAATTTCGTCAATCTGTTTTCTCGGCTCGCCGCCAACGGGAACCGTGACGAGCCTGATTTTTTTCAGAAACATGATGAACTCGCCGTTGCGATCCGTCAGCGTCTCGTTGGTGGCCGTTTCACCGGTGGCCTGATATTTCCCCACGGCGGTGGCGCCGGAAACGGCTACACCGTTGTTGTCTCTCAACGTTCCGCCGATCAGTGTCGCGTTTTTCGGAAACGGGTAGGCGGCATTGGGCTTTAAAATGACGTCGATCACCGGTTCTTTGGTGTTCGGCGGCACCGGTGGATCCGCCGGAGCGGGAAACGGCAGGGTAAACGGGCCCACTTCAACCGGCACATACCAGTTCGGCTTCGCTCGATCCGATTCAATGACGATGTGGAACGGCCGCGGATTATCCGCTTTGGCCAGGTCATTGAAACAGTAATAACCGCTCAAGTTTTTAATCGGCTGCAACTCGGGCCTTTCCTTCACCAGCACCGTAATCCGGCCCAACGGGCTCTGGCGCGTAAATTCGTCGGTCAAGCGAACCGCCACATTCAATGCGGACTTCATTTCGTCGCCGGCGTAGGCGATGAACTGCTTGACAACAAAGGGTTTCTCCAAGGCCATGGCAGTTCCTCAACGTCTCGGCACCATGTGATCGTGATCCGTTTGTCTCGCCACCACCCGCTGGCTTTCGGCGCGGCGCCTGGATTTGATGGGCACAGGTGTGACGACGTAGCTGACCGAGGTGCGGTATGATTCTTCCGGAAAAACGCTCCAAATGCGGGTCAAATCCTCGACGGTGATCGGATTCAACGTGACGTGCAGCTCCGCGATCATTTCGCCGAGCGTGCCTTTGAGCTTGGAGCCGCTGATGATGCCGTTGTCGTACAACACGCGCATGGCGCGGCCAAGAATTTCCTGGGCTTCGAGCAGGCGCGCCGTCAGGCCGCCCGGAATCGTGTCCGAGGCATAGCTCGTCAGCAGATAATAAAGATCCACCGTCAGCGGCGGCGGCTCGGACGTCTTCGAATCGATGATCTCACGCGGCGCATTTTTCAAATTCGGATTCTCGATAATCGAATACAGAAACAAGGACAATCTCGTGTCGCCGCCTTGAATCTCGGCCGGCGAGGCCAGCGTGACTTCGTCGGAATTGGGGGTGAATCTCAGCTCTTCGGTCAAAAGCTCGACCAGTGTTCTGCCGACATCGGCGATGGCAATTTCACTCATCGGATCGTCATCCCGTTGGTTCGGCCAGCAACTTACCGTAGGCGCCAAAATCAGCGTAGGTGAAAAGCTTGCCGGTCTTTTGCAGCTCACGCTTGGTGGCGCGAATCAGATGGCGCATCTCGATGGCCGCATGGGGTTGAGCCGCCAGATAGGCCGCGCGCAAGCTGATGTTTTTGATGTTGCCGCCGGTGAATTGAAAACGTCCAGCCAGGAAGTCGAAATCGATGTCGGTTGACAGCGGCGCTTCCGGCGGAAAAACGGAACGCCAGATTTTGCTGCGGTACGATTCATCGGGAAAGGGAAACTCAATGATGAACTGCAGCCGCCGCACGAAGGCGTCATCCATGTTTTTTTTCATATTGGTCGCCAAAATCACCATCCCGCCATACTCCTCCATCTTTTGCAGCAAATAGGCGATTTCGATATTGGCGTAGCGGTCATGCGCGTCCTTCACCTCCGAGCGCTTGCCGAGCAGGGCGTCGGCTTCGTCGAAAAACAGAATCGCGTTGCTGTGCTCGGCTTCGCTGAAAACGCGATTGAGGTTTTTCTCGGTCTCGCCGATGTATTTGCTCACCACCCCGGAGAGATCGATTTTGAAAAGATCGAGGCCGAGATCCCTGGCAATCACTTCGGCGGCCATGGTTTTGCCGGTGCCGCTCGGCCCGGCAAACAGCGCGTTGATGCCCTTTCCCAGCGAGAGCTTGCCCGCAAATCCCCATTCATTCATGACCACCTGCCGGCGCTTGACTTGGTCCGTCAACTCGTGCAACTGCATGAGCTGATCGTCCGGCAGGATCAACTCATGCCATTGGTACTTGGGCTCGATCTTGCGGGCAAGAGCCGAGAGCCTGGGCTGAGATTGCATCCGGCTGCTGTTGAAAAGATCAGCGACGGTCAAAGCGGCGATGGCGGGGCTTGCCAACCGGCTCGACTGCTCGGCAAGGCGCACGGCTTTTGCTATCTGGCCGCCGGTCAAATCGAAACGCGCCGTCAATTGTTCGACATAATTCGCTTCACCCGGCGCCATGCTCCCGTTGAGATGCAATGTCCACAGGGCTTGTTGCGCCGTTGAATCCGGCGCCGGAATTTCTACCGGCACAATGCCCGGCCACTCGAGCAAGGCCGGCGGCAGCGGGTTTTCGCTGCTCAAAAAAATGATCCACCCCAGCTCGGTGATTTCTTGCATAAAGGCGGCCAGCAGGCCGGGCATTTCTTCGGCCACACGCTCCAGCTTTTCCACGTGGCCGAAAAAAATCGCGCCGGGTTGCAACAAGCCTTCGCGCAGAATCAAGCGCAGCTTGTCTTGAAACGTCTCCGGATGCGCCAACAGCGATCGGAGATCGGCCGCCATCAGCAGCAGGCTGTTTGCGCCGCACAGCGCGCGTGCGATGGTTTTTTTGCCGGCGCCGGGCCGGCCCTGGAGATACAGCATGCGTCGCGGCGGAGCGTTGTTTTCAATAATATCGGCAAAATTCGCTTGCAAACGCTGCCGAAGCGCGTGATCGATAACGACTTTTTCCCAGCGCAGGGGCGCAAGAAATGCCAGCTCGTTGAAAATGCGCTCATCGGCGCCGTTGTTGCCAAGCGCATGATGAACGATGCGAGCCGTGGCGCGCAGCGAGCGCTGCGAAGCCGAGTAGCCAGCATCATTTTCTCCGGCTTCCACCAAACCGAAGCGCCGCAACGGCGCCGCGTGATGAAAATACTTCAGGCACTGCAGCCGCTCCTCGATGTTTTGGCAAAGCAGGCTGAGAATCAAATCAATGCTGGCGCATTTTTTGGTGAGGTCGTTCTGGAGATAGGCATAAATCTTTTCGTAGCGGCCGTCGATTTGCGGCGCCAGGCAAACGATCAACGCCTGCTGCTCGAAGGCGCTGAGATGAAAACAGTTGGCCAGTTGAGCCAGCGGCAGCAAAACGTGATTGGCGCTTGAGGCTTGCAGCCGCACGCCGATCTCGGCGCGCTGGCGCTGCGCCTGGCTCAAAAGCCGCTCGATCGGTTTATGAGGCGTGAGGCTGTCGTTTTTCAGCTCCTTTTCGAAAACGCCGGCGGCAAAAAGCGCGTCGATCTCTTCGTCTGCCGCGAAAAACCCCCGCCAGTCTTTCACGCTGTCGTAAAAATTTGCCCGCCGTAATTGCAGGGCATGCGCGAACAAAAGTCGATTGAGCCACCGCAGTTCATCCAGCAAATGCGCGTGCGCATTCGCATAGCCGGCGTCAGACGCCTTTGCCGGCGGCGAAGAACTCACTGGTGAATCCAAAGCAGCAGGCTTTTGTAGAAATAGACTTTTCATTCTGATTGCATTTTCGCGCGATTATTTTCACCTCAGGATTGCGACGGCCGCCCAAGCTTTCCGCATTGTGGAAGAAATTTCATTGAAACTCACGCAACATTCGAGCCACTTCTTTTTTCTTTCTTGCCCTGGCTTAATTACTTGAATTCTTTGCCTTCAAGATATTTTAAACAAGTCATCGCAGCCTGCAATGTGGCGCAATAGCATCTTGCCGCGAAACGAGAAAAAGTAAAAGTCAAAGTTTTGCCAGTACTTATTTCAATGAGGCCTTAACGCCTCAGTTGAGGTATATCAACCTCACAATTCATGCGTCATATCATCATTTTCGCGCAATTGTCGCAGTGCTTGGGCGATCGCATTTGTTTCCGCTGACGCGGCTTTGAAAGCTGTCAGTCGATACAGATGACGTCGCTTTTGCAGCACACCCGCCTTTACCAAAAAATTTAGCGCCTTTTCTACCGTCGCCTCCTCCTGTCCCACCCACCACTGCGCGATGCCTCCCAAACTATCTTTTGCCTGCGGGTTGTCATGTAAGTATTCCAGGATGGCGATAGCGGCACGACGCACGTCGTCGTTTTCAATAAGTTTTCTCAAGATGTCAGAATCATGAACAACGACCTAACAGCTAATCGGCCAATTCATTTTTAGGCCTTTCGCAACATTCAAGCCATGATCATGGACATGTTGTGGCGGAGATAATTCTTTAAATTTCTTGAAATGAATTTTTCCTTAAGGAAGGATACCCCAAAATAAAATGAGGCCTGGACGCCTCATCTCAAATGAACTTCAGAGCGAAAACCAAGACAAAGATGACTTTAGCAAGCGAGGCTTGCACGCCTCTTGCGGTAGGTTGTCACCTCCGGCCTATCAGGTGGAGATTACAATAGCTCACTCTTGCGTGGCAGGGTTGCAGAAACTCGAATGCCGTATTTTTTGAGCAATCCCGCTAGGCTCTTACGATGTATCCCAGCGAGTCGCGCCGCCGCACTGAGATTACCTTTGGCAACCGTCAGCAGCTCTCGCAGATAAACACTATCGCATCGCGTTAAGGCTTCGTGTCGCACTTCAAACAAGGGGCGGATGCTCAATTGCGAGGCCGGAAAAGTTTCTTTTTCGCGGCCCGGTTCTCCCTGCCCTTCCGTGAGAAGCGCCCGGGTTTTGTTTTCTAACTCACGAACATTCCCGGGCCAGTCATAGCTTAACCAGCTTCGGATGATTTCCTCAGGTATCGCCGGGTATTGCGGCATGCCGTCGGGAGAATACTTTTTGTGAAAATAATAAGCCAGCGCCGGAATATCGGCTTTTCTTTCGCGCAGCGGCGGTAAAAAAAGATTGAGGCCCTCCAGGCGATAATATAAATCTTGGCGGAATTCTCGCCGCGAAACCGCCTGCGCCAGATTTTGATTCGTGGCTGCGATGACATGCAAATCGACGCTTTGGTATTTTGACTGGCCCAGAGGGCGATACTGCCGTTCCTGCAGAACACGCAAAAATTTGGCTTGTATGCTCATCGGGAGAGCTTCGATCTCATCCAGGAACAGAGTGCCGCCATCCGCTTCCTGAATCAAACCGACGCCGGCGCTGTCAGCGCCGCTGTAAGCTCCGCGAGTATGCCCGAATAATTCATTTTCGACAAGATGTTCCGGCAGAGTGCCGCAATCTATTGTGACGAAGGGCTTGCCGGCGCGCGGCCCAAGATAATGAATGGCGCGTGCGATCAATTCTTTTCCGGTGCCGGTTTCACCGGTGAGAAGAATGGTAGAATCGCAAGCGCCAAGCAGCGGCAATCGGCACATCAACTCCTTCATGACGCGGCTCTTGGCGACAATCTGGCTTTGGCGCATCTCCCGGCGCAATTTTTCTTGCAGAGTCTGCAAATGATTCAGCGAGGCGATCTTCCTCGATAGCAAAGCGATTGCCGGACATTTGTCTTGGTGAAAAACAATGGTTTCTTCCACACCGAGTGCGGCAAGCACTTCCCCGCGATCAGAATATCCCTCCGCTGCCAGCACGATGACGGTGGCCTCGGGGTTTGTGCGGGTGAAATGCTCTGCAAGTTTTGGTGATTTTTCTAGAACCTGCCAGTCGACGAGCAAGAGATGAAAGGGATGAGAGGGGGCGGGGTTGAGCTTGAGATCATCCAGGTTGGTCACTTGACAAGCAACGCTTTCTAGTAACGCATTGCCAATAAGTTCGCTCAGTTGAGCATCCTTCGCAACTAAACCGATTTGGCACATTGTACTTCCCCTTCAAAACAAGACGGGAGCGTCTTTTCTTGTTTGCGATTTCTGCAAACGGATGATGCGCGTGGAGAGGGATGATAAAGTTACTCTATTCAAAGATGCACGGATATAAGAAATTTTCTCAAATAAATCTCAACTTTTTTTGTTAAATTTAATACTTTACCTGCAAATCGCCTGAGCCCCGATGAAAGCACTTGCACTTTATAAATTACAGTCACTTTGCTGAGTTTGCCGATTTTTGATATGCCTCACCTCCTCAAAGTCAAATTTACAAATCAACAAAACAACCCAACATTCTGAATGGCCTAGGATCATCAGCACAAGCATGGAAATTCTAGAAGGCAAACAATGCATCCTCCCTGCGCTGCAGGCTCGGCAAAGAAAATTTCAGCTTTTATTAGTGAAACAAAATACCCCGGTTAAACGCGTGCAAGAGGTGCTCGAAGCTGCGGAGGCGCAAAAGGTTCCCATTAAGTTTGCGCCGCCCGAGGAGCTTGCGGCGCTGACAAAAGGTCGATCACACGGCGGATTAGCGGCGATTTGTACACCCAAACCGGAGATCAGCGTCACCGAGCTTTTGGAACAATGTCGCCGTAACAATCAACCAGCTTTTTTTCTTTTGATCGAAGGCACGGAGGATGCGCAAAATCTCGGCTACACACTGCGTACGGCCGAGGCCATGGGCGCGCATGCCGTGTTCCTCAAAAAACATGTATGGACATTCGATGCCACCGCGGTTTCGCGCGCCTCTTCCGGCGCGTACGAGCGCCTACCCCTGGTTCAAATAGAAAATATCGAAAAATTATTGACGCCTTTTCGCCGTTTGGGTATAAAATTTTGGGGATGTATCGGCGGAGCCAAAAGGACGATTTATGAAGTCGATTGGACCACCCCGATTATGCTGGCTGTCGGTGGTGAGCGCCGCGGGTTATCGGGCGCGCTGCGGGAATTTTGTGATGGCTTTGCGCGCATTCCCACGGTCGGCGGCGCGACTTCGCTTTCGCTGGGTCACGCGGCAAGCATTGTCATGGCGGAAGTGTTACGGCAACGGCATTTCGCCGCCGGGACGGGTAACCCGGAGAATCATTTGTCTGAATCAATCTGATGCCCTCGCCACTCTCAAACATTAAAATACTTTGCTGCCGCATGATGCACGATGATCGCCGAGGTCGATTGCTCCGGCACGAGCTGATATTCTTCCGTGAGTGAAATGCCGATGCGGCCCGGATCAAGCAAGCGAAAGAGCTTGACTTGATCTTCAAGATGCGGGCATGCGGGATAGCCGAAGGAATAGCGTGAGCCGCGATAACTTTGCCGGAACAAATCGCGAACCTCTTTGGCATCCTCATGCGCGATGCCCAGCTCTGTGCGCATCTGCTGGTGCCAATATTCCGCCAAACCCTCCGCGCTTTCCACGCTCAAGCCGTGAAAATAGAGATAGTCGGAATACTTGTCGCTCTCAAACAGCTTTTTCGAAATCTCCGAGGCTCGGTGTCCGACGGTTACGATCATCATGCCGATGACATCGCGTTGGCCAGAATCGCGCGGCGCAAAATAATCGGCGATGCACTGGCGCTTGCCCTCGGCCTGCCGCGGGAAGGTAAAACGTTCGATTTCCCGTTCACTCTTTTCATCATAAATAATGAGATCATTGCCCGCGCTGTTGCAGGGGAAATAGCCGTAAATCAATTCCGGCGCCAGCATCTTGTCGGCGATGCAGCGGTTTTGCAAATCGGCAAGAATCGGTTCAAACTTTTCCTTGATCATCTTTTCATATTCTGCCATTGTCAGATTGCCGCGTCGAACTTGCCACTGGCCGCGAAACAGCGCAATGGGGTTGAGATAGCCAAAAACGGTTGCCAGCGGAATATCACGCACGATCTTCGTTCCGAAAAACGGCGGTCGGGGAATCGGCGCCGGCTGCCATGACGGCGTTTCCTCGGACGCGGTGATGGTGATGCTCTGATCAACTTTCCGGGAGGGCTGCGATTTTCGACTTTTGCTCTTCGAGCTTCCATTCTCAACCGGCGCCGCCGCTCCGCCGCAGATTTCCTGCATGAAATGCAAGCCGGCGAAGGCATCCTTGCCATAGGCCAGCGGGCCGTGATAAATCGCGTGCAAATCTTCTTCAACATACTTGCGCGTCAACGCCGCACCGCCGAGAATGACCGGTGTTTTGATGTCGCGCTCGTTAAGCACTTCAAGATTTTCCTTCATGATCAGTGTGGATTTCACCAACAATCCGCTCATGCCGATGACATCAGCCTTGTGCTCCTCGGCCGCTTGCAACATCTGCTCAATCGAGACTTTAATGCCGAGATTGATGACGCGATAACCGTTATTGGTGACGATAATATCCACGAGGTTTTTGCCGATGTCATGCACATCGCCCTTGACAGTGGCGAGCACCATCGTGCCCTTGGCCGCGCCTTCCGCGCGTTCCATGTGCGGTTCAAGAAATTTTACCGCGGCTTTCATGGTTTCCGCGGATTGCAGCACGAACGGCAATTGCATCTGGCCGGAGCCGAACAACTCCCCGACCACGCGCATGCCATCAAGCAGAATATTGTTGATAATATCGAGCGGCGGGTATTTCTGCAAGGCTTCGGCAAGATCGGCGTCAAGCCCGAGCTTTTCGCCGTCAATGATGCGGCGTTTTAAACGTTCTTCAACTTCGGCAGGCAGCGCCACAATTTCCTTTTTTTGCGCGCCATGTTCGGCATAGTAAGCAATGATCTCCTGCACCGGATCGGAAACACAGGCGCCGTTCGCATCAAATTTGCGTTCGTCGAAAATCAAGCGGCGATGCAGTTCGCGCTCTTCTTCGCTGATTTTGTGCAGCGGCAGGATTTTGGACGAATGTACGATGGCCATGTCGAGTCCGGCTTGCACGGCATAATACAAGAAAACCGAGTTCAGCACGTGCCGTGCGTGCGGCGACAGGCCGAATGAAACATTGCTCACGCCCAAAATTGTGCGCACGCCGGGCAACGTCGCTTTGATGCGACGAATGGCTTCGATGGTGGCGATGCCGCTTTTACGAAACTCTTCATCGCCGCTGCCGAGCGTGAACGTCAGGCAATCGAAAATCAAATCCTGCGGCCGCATGCCGTACTTGTTCACGCTGAGATCGTGAATGCGCTTTGCAATCGCCACTTTCTCATCTACCGTTTTTGCCATGCCCCGCTCGTCAATGGTGAGCGCGATCACTGCGGCGCCGTATTGTTTGCACAACGGCAGCACGTGCTGCATGCGCTCCTCCCCGTCTTCGAGATTGATGGAGTTGACGAGGGCGCGGCCCGCCACGCGTTGCAATGCCGCTTCGATCACCGGCCATTCGGTGGAGTCGATCACCAGCGGCGCGGTGACTTGCGTGTTCAACTTTTCAATCAGCGAGATCATGTCTCGCACTTCATCACGGCCGACATAGGCAACGCAGACATCGAGCATATGCGAGCTTTCACGCACTTGCTCTTTAGCCATTGTCACCATCGCCTCCCAATCTTCCTTTTCCAACAACTCGCGGAATTTTTTCGAGCCGTTGGCATTGAGGCGCTCGCCGATCAAAATCGGCGGCGGATCGAGATGCAGCGGAACGCTGCTGTAAAGGCTTGCCGCCGAGGGAATGAAATCAGCCGCGCGCGCCTTGGGGGCGAGTTGGCCGACGGACTGCACCAGCTTGGCGATATGCGCCGGCACGGTGCCGCAACAACCGCCGACAATTTGTACGCCGAGATCTTTCACAAAATGTGAAAGAAAGTGATCCAACTCTTCGGGCGTCAATTTGTAGTGCGCCTGGCCGCCAACATTTTCCGGCAAACCGGCGTTGGGCATGCAGAAAACGGGATACGGACTGTTGGCGGTGAGATAGCGAATATTCTCCGACATTTCCTTCGGCCCGGTGGCGCAATTCATGCCGATGGCGGTGAGCGGAAACGGCTCGAGCGCGGTTAGCGCCGCGGAAATATCGCTGCCCAACAACATCGTGCCCATGGTTTCGACGGTGACGCTGGCGATCACCGGCACACGCATTTTCTTTTGCGCAAAATACTCGAAAACGCCGGCCAGCGCGGCTTTGGTTTGCAGCAAATCCTGGCAGGTTTCCACACAGAGCAAATCAACGCCGCCTTCGATCAAGCCGGCAGTTTGTTCTGCAAAAGAACTTTTCATCGCCTGATAGGAAATATGGCCGAGGCTCGGCAATTTTGTGGTCGGGCCGATCGAGCCCGCCACAAAGCGCGGATGCGCCGGCGTGGAAAATTCCGCCGCCATTTTTTTGGCGATCTTCGCCGCGCGATAATTATGTTCGTAAGCTTGATCGGCAAGATTGTATTCCGCCAGCACAATCGAGGTCGCCCCGAACGTGTCCGTTTCAATCACATCGCAGCCGGTTTCCAAAAAGCTCGCGTGCAATTTTTCAACGGCCTCCGGACGGGTGATGACCAGATGTTCGTTGCAACCGTTCAACGCCTCGCCGCCGAAGTCCTCGGTGGTGAGGTTCATGGTTTGCAGATTCGAGCCGGTGGCGCCGTCGAAAACCATGATCTTTTGCTGTAGCCGTTGTTCAAAGAGGGTGGTGGCCATCTCGCTGCCTGATTTTTGTTTTGGTAAAATTTTGCGAATATAAAAAAGGCGGGGCGGAAATGAAAGGAGATTGTTTGCGCATGATGATTAGCCGCATCCGCAACGCCGAAAAGGTCTTTCAGAAAACCTTCGCGTTCGATTTCAGCAAGGGATGCAACCGCCAAGCCCTCGCAGGAACACTGTCAAACGATACAATGTCTTGAAGACGGCACGACATTGATTAGTTCGAGGGAGTGTTCGTGGGCGCAGGTTTTTCCATTCGTTTTGTGGCGCGCGTTTGGCCGTTATGCCTGGGGTAATAGTAAAGCCGTACCGGTAAGCCGCGAAACGATTCGCTGATTGTAAAGTACCCCTTCCCCTCTGCTTGCCAAGCGACGGCCTCGCCTTGCGGCTCAAGGATATAAGGCACAGTCGCAGGAGTTTTGGCCAGCGCGTCCCACACGTTTTCATTCGTAGCGCGCGGCCAATAGTAAATCACCACATAGGTTTTGATCAAAATTCCATCGCCAGCGGGCGAAATGTCGCCGGCTACTGCGCCGCCGAACGCAAGCGTTGCAACGTGTTCCAGTTTGATTGTTTCAGTCGTTGATTGCGGATAGGCTGCGCGATAAACCAAGCTGACAGTATCTTGCTTCGAAACGATATACAAATCTTTTGTCAAGGGATCGATCATCAGGGTTTCCGCATCATGCGGGCGATCCGGATACTGTACGGTGATCGTCTCTGCCCCTGCAAGCGTCGAATCCACCGGCGCTTGCTTGGCGCTGACAACCGGCTCGGGAATGCGATGAATGTATTTGAGCGCATGGCGCGCAGAGTTGTCGCCGATGTCACCAATATAGAGATAATCTTGACCGTCAATTGGTCCGGGCCCGAGGGCTATATCTTCCCAATCGCGCGCCGTCGCACCTGCAATGGTATAAACACCGAGATGTTTGCCGTGCGTATTGAGAGCATAAACACAATTTTTGCCGCCGGAATCATTGTGCGTCCACAACACCTGAGAATTCTTTCGACTCGCCGCCAGGCCGGAGGCTTCTTTGATGGGTTTGTGCGCGATAAGGCCACGATCGACCCGTTCGCCAAACTTGGGATTCTCAGCAAGAATTTCAAACAAAATTCCCCCGGCGCCGATCGTTACACTTATCGTCCAGCGCCAAAATCTACGATGATTCATGGGTTGTCATCCTGTCAAAATGATCCTGCAAAATTGCAAGCTGCAGAACAATCAAATGCTCAAACCGCGCATGAGATCCACGGTGCCACGCAGTGTTTTAGGATCAATGCGAACATTCACACACGCCGCCACGCCCATTGAAAATGCGCGCTTCAACGCCGGAACGACTTCTTCGGGTTTTTCCACCCACTCACCATAACCGCCCAACGCCTCCACCATTTTTTCATAATGTGTCTCTGCCAGATCGGTCGCAATCGAGGCCTTCTCACCCAACAACGCAACTTGCGGATTGCGAATCTGCCCCCATCCCGAATCATTTCCAATGAGTGAAACAATCGGGAGATGATGCCGGATCGCGGTGTCGAATTCCATGCCGTTGAGGCCAAAGCTGCCATCGCCGTGCAGGATGAGCACTTTGTGATCCGGCTTGGCGAGCTTTGCAGCCAACGCGAACGAGGGCCCGACGCCGAGGCAACCGAACGGCCCGGGGTCCATCCAATTGCCAGGTTTAAGTACCGGCACGACGCGCGAAGCGCAGGCGACAAAATCACCGCCATCGCCGATCACGATGGTTTTATCGTCAATGAATTTTATCACCTCCGCCAACAAGCGATAATGATTCATCGGCAATGCCTGGCTGTGCATCATTTTCTCCAGCTCGGCATGGGCTTTTTGCTCAGCTTGTTTGATGGAGTCGAACCATTCCTGACGCAATGCCACAGGATGAATCGCATCGGTCAGCGCCTGCAGCACAAGATTCAAATCGCCCGCCAAGCCCACCTCATGATTGCGATTCTGGCCGAAATGGGTATCGGTTTTGTCGATCAAAATCAGTTTGGCTTTGGGATTGAACTTGCCGTAGCCCAGGCGAAAATCAAGCGGTGTACCGACGATCATGACGACATCCGCTTGTTTGAAGGCTTCTTTGCGCGCATGCTGAAAAAAAAGCGGATGTCCCGGCGCCATGCAGCCGCGTGCAAGCCCGTTAAGAAAAATGGGCGCATTGAGTTTTGCAGCCAATTTTTCAAATGCGTCGTACGCCTCCCCCCACCACAGGTTGCTGCCGCCGAGAATCACCGGGGCATGCGCGCTGTTGAGCATGCTGGCAGCGATCATGATGCCGTCGGCGCTGGCAGCAGAGGGTTCCGCAGTGAACAGCGAATACTGGCGCGACATTTCTTCAGCATTGACTGGCGCGAGCAAAACATCAATAGGCAATTCCAGATAAACCGGACCGGGCAAGCCAGAGGTTGCCTGCCGAATCGCGGCTGCAACATACTCTCCGACGCGATCCGGCTCCGTCACGCGGCGCGCCCATTTGGTGATGGGCTTGAAGAGTTCGATTTGATTCATTTCCTGCAGCGCGCCGCGATCGGATTCTTTCACCGGTGCCGCGCCCGCGAGCACAAGCATGGGACTATTTGCAAAGAAAGCGTTGGCAACGCCAGTGACGGCGTCGGTTGCGCCCGGGCCGGCCGTGACCACGGCCACGCCGAGTGAACGTGTTTGCCGCGCCCAGCCATCAGCAGCATGCGCTGCGGCCTGCTCGTGGCGTGTGTCGATCACGCGCATGCCCATTTTAGCCGCAGCAAGATAAATCGGCGCAATGTGGCCGCCGCACAACGTAAACAGATTTTTGACGCCTGCTTGTTTCAAAACCTGCGCGACCAGCGCGCCAGCGTTGAGAGGAGACATGAGAGGCTCCCGAAGATAATAAACTTTAATGAGTGATGAGCTTCGATATCACTGTTCGGTGGTTCTCTGATACAGCCAGGCTGCGGCAAAATACTCCAAGTCTGCCGGGTTGTGATCGAGAAAGCTTATCAGGCTCGCAGCATGAGCAGGATTCATCCGCCGCCCCATCGCATGAAATGCTTCACGAAATTGCGCATCGATATCACCCGCAGACCCGCTGACAACTAATCATTTTTTTGGCAAGAAGCAAGATGGGAAATAAGATCGAGGAAAGGAAATCGCTTCGGGCGGGCAAGCGGACGCGACGAGATTTCTGCCGCCGGAGTTTGAACGAAACAACCGCTACAAATTGTACTTATGAATTTTATAGCGCATCGTGCGCAGACTAATCCCCAGACGCTTTGCCGCTTCAGACTTGTTGCCGCCGGCGCGCCGGATGGCGTCTTCGAGCACGAGTTTTTCGGCGGCTTCCATTTTTTCACGATAGGTTTGGCCGCTGGCAATGAAGGAATTGGTTCCGGCAAAGGGACGATTGCGCAGACTGACCGTGAAAGGCAAATGTTCCGGCAGAATCGTATCTCCTTCTCCGAGCACGATGCTGTTTTCAATGGCGTTTTCCAATTCACGCACGTTGCCGGGCCAGTGATAATTCATACACATTTGCAGCGCCTCATCGGATATGCCCAGAACCGACTTTTGGTTCGCCGCGCTGTATTGTTTAACAAAATGTTCAATCAGCAACGGAATATCTTCGAGGCGTTCGCGCAGCGGCGGCAAAAAAACCGGAATGACATTCAAACGATAATACAGATCCTCGCGGAATTGGCTGTTTAGAATCGCTTGCTCCAAATCGCGGTTGGTGGCGGTGATGACCCGCACATCCACATGAATCGATTCCGTGCTGCCGAGACGACTGATTTCCTTCTCTTGCAACAAGCGCAACAGCTTGGTTTGCACGCTGGAGGAAATATCGCCGATTTCGTCCAAAAAGATCGTTCCGGCATGCGCCAACTCAACCCGCCCGAGTTTGCGTGCCGCCGCGCCGGTAAACGCGCCTTTTTCATAGCCGAACAGTTCGCTTTCCAGCAACGTTTCGGGAAAGGCGCTGCAACTGATTTCGATAAGCGGGCCGGCAGCGCGCGGACTGTTGTAATGAATCGCGCGGGCAACCAGTTCTTTGCCGGTGCCGCTTTCGCCACGTATCAGGATGGTGGCCTGGCTTTTTGCCACTTTGGCGATTGTGCGAAAAACCTGTTGCATCGCCGGACTTTTGCCGATGATGCCTTCATAGCGATATTGCTGTTGCAAACGATCACGCAATTCCTCATTCTCTTGCCGCAGCTTTTGTTCTTCCTCGGCTTTCTTGAGAATGACGAACAACTCGTCAAGATTAAGAGGTTTGGTGAGATACTCGTAAACGCCGCGTTTCATGGCTTCCACAGCGTCTTTCACCGAACTGAAGGCCGTCATCACAATTGTTTTCATTTCCGGATTGATGGCGCGGCTGTTTTCGTAGAGTTGCATGCCGTCGATCTCGGCCATCTTCAAATCCGTGAGCAGAATGTCAAAATTTTCCCGCTCGAGACTGCGCAACGCCTTTTTGCCGCTTTCCACACCGGCAACTTCGTGGCCTTCTTGCGTGAGAATTTGAACCAGGCCCGAAAGAGTGTTGCGATCATCTTCTGCAATAAGAATGCGTGCCATGAATGATTCTATTCCACAATATCCGCAATCAAGTTCATTCAACTGATGAAAAAATTTCGCGTTAAGCAGCATTATCGTGTTGCTCGTTAAACACGCGCTGCATCGCAGCCAAGCCCCTCCCCCACTCCACCGGCCAGCCCAATTCTGCCAGGGCCATTTCAATCGCTGCCATCAGGCCAATCATGTCAAGATGATCATAATCGCCCATGTGAGTTACCCGAAAAATTTTGCCCTTCAATTGTCCCTGGCCGCCGGCAACCGTGAGGCCGTGTTTACTCTTCAACAACTCCGTGAAAGCTTTGCCATTTATGCCATTAGGGACTTTCACGGCGGTCAAAGCGTTCGAAGGAACTTGCGGGAAAATTTCAAGGCCAAGCGCCTGCATGCCGGCACGCGTCGCCGTGGCGAGGCGCTCATAATGTTGCCAATAAAACTCCAGGCCATTTGCGCGAATGCGGCGCAGGGATTCGGCCAAGCTAACAATGGTGGTGATGGCGGGCGTCCAAGCCGTACCCTGCTCTTGTGCGGCCTTATGCGCGGCAGTGAAATCAAAATAAAAGCGCGGCAGCGTGCTGTGTTTGTGCTTTTGCCATGCCCGTTGGCTAAGCGCCACGAAAGCCAAGCCGGGCGGCGCCATTGCGCCTTTTTGTGAGCCGGAAACGCACGCGTCAATGTCCCACGCATCAAAATAAAACGGCAGCACGCCAACCGAGGTTATGCCGTCGACCACAACCAGGGCTTCAGAATGCGCATGCACAATCTCAGCAAGCCGCTTGACATCCGTGAAGCCTCCCGTCGAGGTCTCGCTATGCGTGCAAAACACGCCGGTTAAACCGTTCGTCGCCTTTACCACGCCCTCGAATACCTCGAGATCCAGCGCATCGCCCCAGCTTGGCATCGCCGAAATAACACTCAGGCCATAGGCGCGGCCCAGCTCTGCCCAACGCTCGCCGAATTTACCGCCTTCGATGACGATCACTTTATCGCCGGGATTGAACAAATTGCAAACGCATGCTTCCATTGCGCCGGTGCCGGAAGCCGTGAGTAAAATCACCTCCTGCTGTGTTTGAAAAAAATATTGCAGGCTCGCCTGTAGCTCTTGAAAAATTTCTTTGAAGGCCGCTCCGCGATGATAAGGAAACATTGCGGCGGCAGCCAGGCGAACGGCCTCCGGGATTTGAGTCGGGCCAGGAGTAAAAAGACGAGAGCGCATAAGATCGAAGTTTATTGATTATTGCGGCAACGAGCCGACCGTTGCTCTCTTTTTATCGTTACAAACATTGGTTGATCGTCTGCCACAACTCCTTGCGGCCGAAATCCGTTTGCGCTGAAAACATCAACACCTGGGAAATCGGCAGATGCGCGAGACTGGAAACGATTTCGCGTTGCATGTTGGCGCGTTGATTATTCGAGAGCTTGTCGGTTTTAGTTGCAACGACAATGACGGGCAGTTTCAAAGAAACGAACCACAGCAGCAGCTCAAGGTCGCTTTCCAGCGCGCCATGGCGGCTGTCGATAATCGCGATGGCGGCGCGCAGGGTGCGAACCTGTTCGAAATAACCTTCGATCAAACGGCGCCAGTCCTCGCGCTCGGTTTGCGAGACCTTGGCATAGCCGTAGCCGGGCAAATCGACAAAATAAAAAGAGCGATGGAACTCGCCGGTTTGAGTAAGACGATAGAAATTGAGTTGGCGCGTTTTGCCGGGCGTGCTGCTGGTGCGTGCGAGATTCTTGCGCCCCACCAGGCAATTGATGAGGCTCGATTTTCCTACATTCGAGCGTCCGCAAAAAGCGATCTGAGGCAAGTCATCTTTGGGAAATTGCGCGCGCTGCGCCGCGCTGATGATGAATTCCGCTGCGGCAATTCTCATAGTAAATCCAATGATTTCAAAATTGGCAACATTGCACAGGGCATTGTTTGCGCAAGAACACCAAAAAAAACGCTCGCCATGATCAAGCGAGCGTCGCAATATAACCAAAGAGAGGGCCGCAGTCAAATCAAATCTGGCGCTATCGAATAACGGCCAGTTTGCGCGTTGCCGCAAAGCCGTCACTCTCCAAACGATAAAAATAAATCCCGGAAGCCAGCCCGCGGGCATCGAACTCGACGCGATGCG
>CAYWGH010000012.1:0-160286 GCA_964457925.1 uncultured Cytophagia bacterium | reverse complement strand
GCGAGCGCAAAGGCTTGATCGAGCAAGCCGCCGGCGGCACGCTGTTCATCGACGAGATCGAGAATCTGTCCGCGGACATGCAAGCGAAATTCATGCGCGTCTTGCAGGAGGGCGAAGTGCGTCCGGTGGGAAGCAACGTCACCCGCAAAGTCAACGCGCGCATCATCTCCGCTTCGAGCATGTCCGTGCGCGATTTGGTGGAGAAGGGAAAATTTCGCAGTGATCTGTTTTATCGGCTGCATGTTTACCCGATTTACGTTCCCTCGTTGGCAGATCGCCGGCAGGACATTCCCTTGCTCGCCAATCATTTTTTGGCCAAGTTTGCCACGGAACAAAAGAAGCGCGCCGTAACATTTCACGCCCGGCTGCTGGATTTCATGCGGCAGCGCGCCTGGCCGGGCAACATTCGCGAGCTGGAAAATTTTGTCGAGCGTTTAGTGACGCTGGTTGCTCCGGAAGAGCAGATGGTGAGCCATGAGATTTTGCCGGCGGATATTCAGCAAGAATTTCGCAGATCGAAGACGAGCGGCGCCGGATCGAGCGCCAATCCTTCGCTTGACCACCGCATGCAGGATTTTGAAAAGCAGATCATCCAGCAAACTTTGGCCGATCATGATTGGAACCAATCCAAAGCCGCGCGGGCCTTGAAAATATCCGAGCAGAAGCTGCGCTATCGCATGACGAAGCTGGGGATTGCGCGGCCGCTTTGAATAACAAAAAAAATCAAAATGCAGACGACAAACAGCAAAGAAAAAAAGCGACAGGCAAAACCATTCTGAGCAAAACGATTCATGAATAGTTTTGCCGCAAAGCCGTACAAGCGCAGCCAAAACTGGCAGAATAATATCGGGGCAGAATGATTGCACGATTATTCTGCCGAAGTATCATTCTAACTTTTGAAAATCTTGTCTTGCGCAAAAATTTTTAGATTCATTCCTCTATACCAAAAATTTCTACGAATCCAATTGCTTTAGGAACAATGCAGGGCTGCCCATCTAAAAAAAATTGCGAGTTCATTACCCCACGTCACTTTCTCTGCTTCCCTCGCCAACCGTTCTAACTTTCGTGTTCATTATTACATAACCTTGGGTGGTATTCATTTCATTTTGTGGCATCGTCTTTGATAGGGTTATGCCAAACGAATGGGGCGTGCCTTTCATGAACCAATACAAAAATTGATGGCAGTGCCGTGATGAAAGTCATGAGCTTTCGCTCATTATAACTTTTGTACGATGAGCAACTCAAGCCTTTGCGGTTGATTCGGAATCAAACTCGCCAAGCGAAGATTGAAAATGAAATATCTCGGGTTTTGGAGAAGGCTGCTGGCTTACTTGATTGACACCGTGCCGATCACACTCGCAGTGTTTTTGCCCGCCTACTTCTTTTTGGGGTTCGATGAAGTCATGCGCAGCTACTTCAGTGATAGAAATAACCTTGAGGCCAGGGCGGCATTTTATTCACAGAGGGATCTCATTAAGAATGGCGGCCTGCTTTTTTATATCGTGTACTGCATTTTCATGGAGTCTTCGGGATTGCATGCCACTCTTGGCAAGCGGGTGGTCGGCGCCATCGTCCTATCCGAGACAGGTGAACCGCTCACGTTGAAACAGGCGCTCTTGCGGAACCTCTTGAAGATATTGTCGGCGCTTCCGCTTTTTATGGGCTTTCTAATGGCGGCTTTCAGTGAGAAGCGCCAGACCCTACACGATAAGTTTGCGAAGACTTACGTTGTTGAGCGCGCCACGTAAGGACGCGAGGTAAGCTGATCGTGTCGAAATAAGCTAGGCCAGTTTTACGGGTGCTGAGCGCGCAAATTTCGAGTATCGTTCCGTGCAAATCCAGCCTCATTAGTTTGCTTATCAATCAAAACAACCTTTATTGCTCAACGAAATGGAGGTCTCCATGAAATGCTTTACTTTTTTCCTGATGTTGGCGCTTGTGGCGATGGTAGGCTGTTCGAGCGAAAGCCCATTTGAGACGCAGCCGCAAAACGGTTCAATTGCGAACACCGCCTCCCTGGAAAAGAAAGGGAAAAAAACGGTTTCAATCAAAGGAAGCTTTGCAACAACCTTTCAGTTCATCCCACTGGTCTGTATCGACCCGCTTAGCGGCACGCCGGTCGACTGCGGTACGGCGGGCGCTATCCCAGTCGTCGTCTCAACACCGTTTGAAGGCGTTGGCAGGCTTTCACACCTGGGCAACAGCACGGTTTCCAGCAGCCAAACCGTCGACTTCACCACAACTCCCCCGAGCCTGAGCGGCACGGACGAATTCACTGCGGCGAATGGAGACAAGCTGTTTACCACGCATAGCGGCATCAGCGGCGCTCCGGATGCACAAGGCAATGTCACCTTCTCCGGCGAGTACGTCTTTACGGGAGGGACCGGCAAGTTCAAGGGCGCCAGCGGCAGCGCGTCGTTCACGGGAACGGCCAGCCTGGCAACGAACAAAGGCGAATTCTCGCTTCGGGGAAAGATCAAGCTCAAAAAGCATGATCGCGATGACGACGATTAAGCTGCCGGAGGCTAAAAGTTTTTTTAAGTCCGGGATTTTTTGTCCAATTGCTTGTCTATCTAAATTAAAGGGTGAAGGTGCTTGGTCTTTGCTTGAGAATCACCGGGCATCTTCACTTTTAAAGGCCATCAAAATTGGGGCGCGCGGTTGGCTTCGTGTAATTCACATGTAATAACATCCATTCAGAATTTAGCCCTTTAACATTGCTATGAACGACAAACAAACGGTAAATCCTCCGATGTCTTCGCCGCAGAAAGACTCGGGCAGCCTGATCAAGGAGTTGTGGGAACATTTCTATCCCAGAGATTTTATTGCCACGCTTTTCGCTTATTTTAAAGATCACCGCAAGTTCTTTGACGAAGTGTTTCGCGGCCAATGGGAGAACAAGCTCAAGCCGGTTCCGTTCTATTTCACCTCCTATTCTGTAGTGCTGCTCGTCAGTTTAATTTTTCCATTTGTCAATCCGTTTTATATGGCCGAAGAAACGGCTGAGATGGGCGGCGTAAGCAAGTTTTTGACGCATGAATTGGTCACGGCAGCCCTTTTGACCATTTTTTTCATGTGTTACTGGCTTGCCGCCAAAGTCTTTCATCGTTGTCTCAATGTTCCAAATCGCACGCAAAAAGAAACCATTTACGTTTATTTGTACAATAGCTCCGCCTTTATCCTTCTCAATATTCCGTCGGCATTTTTCAAAAACGCAAGCTTTGTCACGAGCCTGGCAGGAAACAGACCGGAGCTTATCTTGATTTTTACGGGATTGGTTTTTGCGGTCGCCATCTTCTCCATCATCAAAACCGCCATGGTTTTTCGCTATACCCACAACGTTGGCTTCGGCAGATTGCTGTGGGCGGGTATCAAGACTTTTTTGATGATCTTTTTGCTGACCATAACATTGGGCATACCGTTGTTGTTTATGTCCTTTGAAAAAACCGAGCGTGCGAAATCTTCGCGCCATCGCCGGCAAGGGATATTGCTCGGCATGACCATCATTGTTGCGGTTATCGGTTTGTTGTACTGGGCGGAAACTGTCATGGAGAACAACTCCGAGCCGTTAGAAACCTCAGTCATTGCGGAGCCTGATGCTCTGCTCGAAGACAACTTCGAGAGCGGTGCTGCAGCTCAAAAAATACAGGCCGGCGAAGTACGCGACAAAAACGCTGGGGCCAACTCAGAACCTGTCGAATCGCCGCAGGAAGCTCGAGATAGCGCCAGGCTCGAACGAAAAATTCTTGGCATCTGGTATTTTGAAGTTGAAGAGGAGATTTCCGACCCCGAAGGGACGATGACAATGCGAGGCACGACCCAATATTTTCGGAACGCGGCCACGAACTCTGAAGGAGAGATCGTTTTTAGCGGCTATACACCGGAAGGGGAAAAGTGGGGGCTTATTTACAGTTTCATAGCAACCGGCGAATGGATGGTTAACCAACAATATTTGACCGAGAAGCTGGTCGATATGAACATCACGCCCGAATATTTCATCGCAAATGGCGAGCGGACGAACGTGGTTGATCTTGATCCTGAGCTCCAAGAGCAATTTTCCAAACTTGAAGATGAGATACCGAAGGGAATCTCGGAAGAGTCGGAGATCATCGAGATGGGAGCGAACGTCATGCGAGTGAAAAGCAGAGACAGTGTGGGTGATGAAAAGATAATCGTCTATTACAAAAGGGATAGACCCTTTGTCCTGAAGTGAATCACAATAGAACCAATTCATGCTCAACAAGCAAACGCAAGACAGCAACACGCCGCAAGCCACCGCGGAGCAAGACAAACACTCTGCTCCCTCCATCTCCCTCCCCAAAGGCGGCGGCGCGATTCGCGGCATCGGCGAGAAGTTCGCGGCCAATCCGGTGACCGGCACTGGTTCGATGACCGTGCCGATTGCCACCAGTCCGGGCCGCTCCGGATTTGGGCCGCAGCTTGCGCTTTCTTATGATTCCGGCGCGGGCAACGGGTCGTTTGGTTTCGGCTGGAGTCTTTCTCTCCCCTCCATCACCCGCAAAACTGACAAAGGTCTTCCGCAATATCTGGACGCCGAGGACTCAGATGTTTTCATCCTTTCCGGCGCGGAAGATTTGGTGCCGGAGCTCGAAAAAGATCAAACCGGGAACTGGGTTGTAGAGAATGGCAAGCATAAAGTTTACGACAAGCCGCGAACGGTTAATGGAGTCACCTACAATGTTCGCCGCTACCGCCCGCGCATTGAAGGGCTGTTCGCGCGCATCGAACGCTGGACGAATCAAACAGACCCCACAGATATCTTTTGGCGGTCTATCTCCAAAGAGAATATCACGACCTGGTACGGCAAAACCGATAAGAGCCGTATTGCCGATCCCGGTGACAAGACCCGCATCTTCAGTTGGCTCATCTGTGAAAGTTACGATGACAAGGGCAACGCGATTGTTTACGGATATAAAGAAGAAAATTCTGAATATAAAAATGAAAATTCCGATGGGAAAATTCTCGCGCAAGCCAATGAGCGCAACCGTTTCCGCACGGCTAACCGCTACCTAAAACGGATCAAATACGGCAACCGCACGCCTTATTTCCCTCGTCTCGAAGAAAACCAGCCGCCCATTTCCTTGCCAACCGAATGGTTGTTCGAAATCGTGTTCGATTATGATGATCACGATCCCGCCAAGCCCATGCCGGCGGATGACGAGAAGACAGAAACGTCAGGAAAGCTCAAGTGGCCCTGGCCCGTTCGCCAGGATCCCTTCTCTTCCTATCGCGCCGGTTTTGAGGTGCGTACTTATCGCCTCTGTCAGCGGGTGCTGATGTTCCATCACATTCCCGATCTTCCCGGCGGCGAAAAAGGCTACGACGGGCTGGTGCGCTCCACCGATTTCAACTATTCGCACGAAGAAAAACCCGACGACGCGCGCAACCCCGTTTATTCTTTTCTCCTCTCGGTAACACAGACGGGCTACCAGCAGAACGGCGCAGGCTATACGAAGAAATCTCTGCCGCCGGTTGAATTCGAATACACTCTGCCTACCGTGCAAGACGTGGTGGAGGAAGTCGATTCTGAAAGCCTCGAGAACTTGCCCATCGGCCTCGATGGCGCAGCTTATCAATGGACTGACCTGCATGGCGAAGGAATTCCCGGCATTCTCACCGAGCAAGCAGGCGCATGGTTCTACAAGCGCAATCTCAGCCCGCTTGACGAAAGGCGCGAGAACGGAACCTCGCACGTCGAGGTGAAATTCGCTCCTGTCGAATTGGTCGCCGTCAAACCCAATCTCGCCCTTGCGAGTGGCGCGCAGTTCATGGATCTCGCCGGTGACGGTCAGCCCGATTTGGTGGTGTTTGATAGCCCCGTGCCCGGCCTCTACGAACACGATGAGGACGAAAGCTGGCAGACCTTTCGTCCATTCATCTCGCGCCTCAACCGCGACACACGCGATCCCAATTTGAAATTCGTCGACCTTGATGGCGACGGCCACGCCGATGTGCTGATCACCGAAGACGACGCATTCGTTTGGCATCCCTCGCTGGCCGAACAGGGTTTCGGCCCGGCACAGCGAGTTGCGCAGGCGCTGGATGAAGAGAAAGGCCCGCGCTTGATCTTTGCGGACGGCACTGAGTCCATCTATCTCGCCGACCTCAGCGGCGACGGCCTCACCGATCTGGTGCGCATTCGCAACGGTGAGGTGTGCTACTGGCCGAATTTGGGCTACGGCCGTTTCGGCGCGAAGGTCACGATGGACCACGCGCCGCAATTCGATCATCCCGATCAGTTCGATCACAAGCGCATTCGCTTGGCCGACATCGACGGCACCGGTACCACCGACATCATCTACTTGCATCGCGATGGCGTGCGCCTCTACTTCAATCAATCCGGCAACAGTTGGAGCGCACCGCACTTGCTAAATGTCTTTCCACGTGTGGACGAGCTTGCCGCCATCACGCCAGTTGATTTGCTTGGCAACGGCACGGCGTGTCTGGTGTGGTCATCGTCCCTGCCGGGCGATGCGCGGCGGCCGATGCGCTATGTCAACCTGATGGGAAGGCAGAAGCCGCACCTGTTGGTCAAGACCGTCAACAACCTCGGCGCCGAGACGCGTGTGGAGTACGCGCCTTCTACCAAGTTCTACCTGCAAGACAAACAGGCCGGCAAGCCGTGGATCACCCGGCTGCCGTTTCCGGTGCACGTGGTGGAGCGCGTCGAGACTTTCGATCACATCAGCCGCAACCGCTTCGTCACGCGATATGAATATCATCACGGTTATTTCGACGGCGAGGAGCGCGAGTTTCGCGGCTTCGGCATGGTGGAGCAATTCGACACCGAGGAGTTCGCCGCGCTCAGCGCCAGCGGAGAACTTGCAGAGGCAACCAATATCGACGCCGCCTCGCACGTGCCGCCGGTTGTCACCAAAACCTGGTTTCACACCGGCGTCTATCTCGATCGGGAACACATCTCGCGCCAATTCGAGGATGAATATCACCGGGAACCGGAGCTGAGCGACCAGAATTTCCGGGCGCTGCTGCTCCCCGATACCACACTGCCCGGCGGACTGTCGCTCGCAGAAGAGCGCGAGGCTTGCCGCGCGCTCAAAGGCATGATGCTGCGCCAGGAAATCTACGCCGATGATGCCCCGGCCGGATCATCCGCAGCGATGATTCAGAGAGCCGCAACGCCTTACACTGTTGTCGAACAGGACTTCACGATCCGCGCTTTGCAGCCTCGCGCCGGCAATCGCCATGCGGTCTTCTTCACTCATCCGCGTGAAGCCATCACCTATCACTACGAACGCAAGCTGGTCCCAATCCTGAACGGCCAGATCGTGGACGAGGCCACTGCGGCAGCAAATCCTGATGACACCAAATGGCAACTCGATCCGCGCGTTCAACATGCGCTCACGCTGGAGGTGGACGATTTCGGCAACGTGCTAAAAGAAGCTGCCACCGGCTACGGCCGGCGGTTTGATGCACCCGAGGTTACGCTGACATCGGAGGATCGCGAGAAACAAAGGCTCATCCATATTACTTGCACCGAGAACACCTTCACCAAGGCGCTTGTTAAAAACGACGACGTCTATCGCACGCCATTGCCTGCCGAAACGCGCACCTATGAATTGCGCAAGCCGGAGCAGGAGAAAAACGGCGGCGGAGTGCTCAAACTTTTTCAGTTCGATGAGATGTTGGGCCACGTCAAACAGGCGGGTGACGGCCAACATGATGTCGCTTACGAAGACATTGAATTCAACCAGGCAAAGCAGGCCGCGAGGAATGATGCCGATGAAGCCAAAAAGTATTTCCGCCGCGTGATCGAACACCTGCGCACGCTTTATCGCAAGGACGATCTGACTGCACTCCTGCCGCTTGGCGAACTCGAGCCGCTGGCCCTGCCGGGCGAGAGCTACAAGCTCGCCTTCACGCCGGGATTGTTGGCACAGCTCTTCCAGCGCGACGGCCAACCACTGCTGCCGATTCCCGGCGACGTTCTTGGCGGCCAAGGTGCTGACCAAGGCGGATACTTGGTCAGTCAAAGTTTGAAGACCACCGGCTTGTTTCCCAACACCGACCCCAACAACCACTGGTGGATTCCCTCCGGCAGAGTCTTTTTCGATCCGGCTGTCAACGTCGCCAACCCGGCAGCCACGACCGCACAAGAGTTGGCCACAGCGCGCCAGCATTTCTTCCTGCCGAGGAAGTTCACAGACCCGTTTGGTCACAGCACCGTCGTCGAATACGATGCGCCATACGATTTGCTGATGATCAGCACCAGCGATGCGCTGAACAACACCGTCAAGGCCTCCAACGACTATCGCGTCTTGCAACCCAAGCTCGTCACCGACCCGAATGGCAATCGCACGGCAGTTGCGTTCGATGCGCTTGGCATGGTCGTCGCCACGGCAGTTATGGGCAAAGTTGGCGAGACCGATCCGGATAAGATGGGAGACACGCTGACCGACCCGACGACTCGATTGGAATATGATTTGTTCAATTGGGTGAATAGCCGGCAGCCGAACTTCGTCCATACCTTCGCGCGAGAAAAGCATGGCACGGCCAACCCGCGTTGGCAGGAATCCTACAGCTATTCCGACGGCTTTGGCCGCGAGATTCAGAAAAAGATTCAGGCCGAGCCGGGCGAAGTTGAAGTCGATGATGCTGCTGGAAATATCACGGTTGTCAACACCAGGCCCAACTTGCGCTGGGTCGGCAGCGGCTGGACGATCTTCAACAATAAAGGCAAACCGGTTCGCCAATACGAGCCTTTCTTCAGCCTCGATCACCAATTCCAGTTCGGCAAGAAAGTCGGCGTCAGCCCGATTCTCTTCTATGATCCGGTGGCGCGCGTGGTTGCCACCCTGCACCCGAATCACACTTATGAGAAGGTGGTGTTCGATCCGTGGCGGCAAGTGACTTATGATGTCAACGACACCCTTGTCCTTGACCCGCGCACAGATGCCGACGTCTCCGGCTTCGTTTCAGAGTACTTCAAGCAGATTGCGCCGCAATCGAACGACTGGAAAACATGGCTGCATCAACGCGAGGTTGATCCGCTTAACCCTCCACCTGACACACCCGGTCTGGAACCTGAAAAGAAAGCGGCAGTCCGCACCTTGATTCACGCTGATACGCCAACAGTGGCGTGCTTCGATACTTTGGGCCGTCCCTTTCTGACTATTGCGCATAATAAATTCAAGCGCGAGAAACCTGACGGCACAATCGCGATCATCGAGGAAAGATACCCGACCCGAGTCGAGCTGGACATCGAAGGCAACCAGCGCGCCGTGCGTGACGCCTTTATCTTTATCAAGGCTCTTGATGCCAATGGCAAAAAGGTTGAAGACCCGCTTGGCCGCATCGTCATGCGCTACGATTATGACATGCTCGGCAACCGCATCCACCAGGCCAGCATGGAGGCGGGCGAACGCTGGATGCTGAACGACGTGACCGGCAAGCCGATTCGCGCGTGGGATAGCCGCGGCTTTCTGCGCCGCATGACTTATGATGAGCTGCGCCGCCCCACTGGCCTCTATGTCACCGAAAACGGTGTAGAGCGGCTGGCCGAGCGCACCGTCTATGGCGAAGGTCAAGGTGATACAGACAACCATCGCACGCGCGTGTTTCAGGTTTTCGATGGCGCGGGCGTCGTTACCAACGTGGCTTACGACTTCAAAGGCAATTTGCGGGAGAGCCGGCGCGAGCTGCTACTCACCTACAAGCAAGCGGTGAACTGGCTGCAGAATCTTGTTGCCAACTACGGCAGTTTTACCACTCGCACCACTTATGACGCCCTCAACCGGCCGGTGACTGTAACGACGCCGGATAACAGCGTCTATCGCCCCGGTTACAACGAAGCCTATCTGCTGGAAAAGGTGGAGGTCCATTTACGCGGGGAGCAGAAAAACGGGCAGCCGGTTTGGACTCCCTTCGTCACCAACATCGACTACAACGCCAAAGGCCAGCGCGAGCTGATCGTTTATGGCAACGGCGCCGAGACCGAATATGATTACGATCCGCTCACCTTTCGCCTGATTAAATTGAAAACCACCCGTCCGGCGACACAGAATGATTTTTCACAACTTTTTGTCGATCCCACGGTGGTGCAGGATCTGCGCTACACTTACGACCCGGTGGGCAACATCACCCGCATCGAAGACGCGGCTCTCAAAACGATTAACAACGGCGCGCCGGTCGCGCCGGTAAACAATTATATCTATGACGCCCTTTATCGCCTGATCGAAGCCCAGGGCCGCGAGCACATTGATCAGATGGCCTTCGATTTCAATCCGCCGGACGATAACTATCGCGACTACCCCTTCCTTGGGAATCGCGCGCATCCCAACGATTTGCAAGCGTTGCGAAACTATACCGAGCGCTACGAATACGACGCGGTGGGCAACTTTGAGAAGATGCGGCACATTGCCAATGGCGGCTCATGGAAGCGGAGTTACGACTATGCAGAAGACAGCTTGATCGAAGGGGGAAAGCACAGCAACCGCTTGAGCAGCACTACGGTCGGCAATGGCAATTCGACAACTGAATCATACACCCACGACGCCCACGGCAACATGACCGCAATGCCGCACTTGAGCAACATGGAATGGGACTTCGAAGATCAATTGCATGTGGTGGAACGCGGCACAATGAAGGCGTATTACGTTTACGACGCCGCCGGACAGCGCGCGCGCAAGGTGGTGGAGAAAAATAACGGCGCATTGATTGAGGAGCGCATCTATTTGGGCGGCTTCGAGATCTTCCGCCAACATGACGGTCCCATTGGTTCGAGCACGGTCAAGTTGGAACGCGAGACTTTGCACATTATAGACGACAAAAAGCGCATTGCGTTGGTGGAAACCAAGACTATTGACAAGAGTGCGCCCGCCAACACCTTGCCGAGCATAGCGACGCGCTACCAACTCGACAATCATCTCGGCTCGGCTTGTTTGGAGCTTGACGAGAACGGCGCGGTGATCACTTATGAGGAATATCATCCTTACGGTACCACTTCGTTTCAAGCTGGGAGCAGCGCGGCGGAGGTGAGCTTGAAACGCTATCGCTACACCGGCATGGAGCGAGATGAGGAGAGTGGGTTGAATTATCACTCAGCGAGGTATTATGCGGCATGGTTGGGGAGGTGGGTGAGTTGTGATCCTGAGGGAACTGTTGACGGAGCTAACCTATACTCTTACGCTCGTGACAATCCATTAGTCTTTTTTGATCGTTCTGGAACAAAGTCAGTAGTCGAACTTTTGCGAAAAGCCAAAGAAAAGGCACCTAAATACCAAAAATATCGCGACGAATTAGCAGCTGCTAACCGTGCAGGCAAAAGAGGAGATTTTCAGGCTGCGGCCATGCATCATGCAAACTGGAAGGCCGAATATTCAAAGCATAGAGATGAAGAAGGAAAATTTTGGACTTTAGCCTTGGCCGGTACAACTGCAATTATGCTTGCGCCGATAGCGGTCGGTGAAATTGCTTCAGCGGGGTTAACCTATGCTACATCTTTAGCGCTTAATCCCGCAGTGGTCTATAATGGTGGCTCATTTGTTGTAGGAGCTTTTGATGAGAATCCTGCTGGTTCGATAGATCTTCCAGGACCTTCCGATGAAGCCGGACGCGCTACCCGCCATGTGATTACAGAAGTTGCAGGCGGGGTGACCAAGTTGACCGATGAAATGGCCGAAGGTGCGACACGGTTGACAGACGACGTTGCCGAAACCGGATCAAGGCTATGGGATAGCTTTAGAGGGGCAGCGGATGAGACGGTTAGCAGCAGCAAGGCGCTTGTCAAACAACAGACTCCGCATACGTGTGTACCGGCCACAGCGTGCATGGTTCTACGTGATGTGAAAGGCATGAGCATACCTGAACGTCAGATCGCTGACGCGCTGAGGACAACTCCGCAAGGAACGCCGTTAAGTCGACTGTCAAACTTCCTGAGACTTCGTGGAATTGCGAATACGTTCTATGAGAACTTTCAGTTAACGCCGGCAGGGCTGGTCGAACATCTTGAACGTGGAAAATCTGCCATCGTTTCCTTAAAAGATGGAAAAATTCTTCACTCTGTGATTGTAGACAAGTTTGAAAGAGTTACTGTCAACGGTAGGTCGGTTTGGAACGCGGTTATACGCGACCCTGCAACTGGAACTAGAAGGTACATAGATGCACAAACTTTCTGGAGTCAGTGGGGAGGGTCTGGCAACAAAGCAATCACATTCTAAAATAAGGAATCAAATGGCGCCGGCCTCTAATTATCTATAGGTCGTTACTTTCTCTTCACGAGAAACTTTTGACACAGATAGTTGGGACATTCATCTAATAATAAAAGATGTGAGGAAAAATGGACTAGATTCAACAGCTTGATCAATTGATCTTACAAGGCCAGATTCGACAGTTCGTCGAGGCTTGGTATGCCAGCTCGATAGCCACGCGCCGGTCGAGTAGTGCTGGCGCATGCTGGCCGATTGCTGTGTGTCTCAACATTTATCAAGGTGAAACCATGAATGATAACCCTTTGGACGTTTATAGAGAACTTTGCAGCAGCTATCGCGCGATCGATGATTTTCGTGCGAAGCTGCTGGCGTTTCTGCCCTTTGCAACCGGCGGCGGCATTTTTCTGCTGCTCAATAAAGATATTGCCTCGGGTGAATTCACGAGATTCTTTGTGCCAATCGGTGCCTTCGGTTTCCTGATTACACTCGGGTTGTTCGCTTATGAGATTTACGGCATCAAGAAATGCGGCGCTCTTATTTTGGCGGGACAGCAGATCGAAAATTGGCTGCACAGTGACGGGCAATTCGGGCGCCGGCCTCGCGAAGTCTTCGGCTTCATCAATGAGCCGTTCGCGGCGGGCATCATCTACCCGGCCGTGCTGGCAGCATGGACTTTTCTGGGTTTGATCTTCGTTCTCCCTCAAAACGCCTGGTGGATTGCGCTTGCCGTTTTTGGAGCAGGTCTGGCTTTGTCATTGCGCTACAATTATCTGTTGCAAAACGAAGCGAATCAAGTCACGGCCATAGCCCGCATGAACCAGGACATCCTGCAAGCCGAAGAAGCCGGCCTGCAAGACAAGCTAGCGCCGCTCCTGCATCAGGATTTCACCATCGTGCGCGCCAGCGGCGAGAAGCAGAACCGGCAGCAGTTCCTGGAAGCCGTCCCCGCCAACAAAGACCGAGGCCGCCGCGGCGATCAGGTCGAAGTTCGCCGGTATGATGACCGCGCGATTTTCACCTGCCGCGTGACCACCACCCGCGATAAAGACGGCAACCAGGTTATCAGCCATTTTTGGAACACGCGGCTGTTTGTGCGCGAAAATGATGAGTGGCGCTGCGCGGCGTGGCAGGTGATGAAGATTGCAGAGGCGTAACGAATATAAAGTAACCAGATGAATTTAGCCAAGTGACTTCGGAGTGCAAAACTTCAGTTTTGCAATGCTAAAGCATTGCACTCCGGCTCAGATCGCTAAACTTATACAAGGAACCAAAAGATAAGTGATCAAAACCCAAGACCGTGGCCGTTCAAGTCGCGAAATGCTTTCGTGTTTTCGATTCTATACTGGCCATATCTGTTACAAGTCAAATCTTTGCAAAAAAAAGCAAAGACTTTTCCAACGGATAGAAAAACCCAACTGATAAAAAAACCGTTGGGATCTTCTATCCGTTGGAGATTTTCTTTTTGGCACCGGCTCGTCGGGTTGGGATCTGCGCAAAAAATGGGAATTTTGTCGTAGCCTGTCAATACTCCATAAACACATTCAAAAGGAATTGCCATGAAAATAGAAACGCCAGATGACAAAAGATTGGCAGAAATTGGAGCCTTCCTTCAAAAAGACTACGAGCTCAAGATAGGCTACCTCAAAGATCACTTCAGCCGCATGTGGACCCGCTTCAATTACTTCATCGGCATCGAAACGGCCATCACAGGTGGCAAGATTCTCTGGGCCGGCGGGGAGGTCAACGTGGATTGGTTTTCCGGATTGGGCGTGGTCGTATCATTCTTCTGGTACATGATGGGCGCCCAGGATCGCTACTTGGCGGAACATTACCGAAAGCAAGCAGAGGATGTAGGTAATCGCTTGGCTGAACACATGAGGATTCCCGAATATACCCCAGTAGGCAAGGTGAGCGATATCGGCCCATTTGATTTCAAAAGCTTGGCCGAGTGGCGCTCTAAACCTTTTAGCACGACGCGACTCGCGGCTTGGATACCGCTGGTGGTAACATTATTGTGGGTGGCGCTGGCGGTCGGCACTGCAGTAGCGAGCCGGTAAGTCTGTTCTATGCGCAGTCAAATCTGAGTCTCGCAAGCAAGTGCAGGTGCAGAATCAAAACTTTACTATGATGAAATTTCATTCCAAAGAGGATAAAACATGTTAAAGCCCATCCTTTCTCCCATCAATCCCAGTTCACCGGCTGGCGACATCACCAACCTGCAGGACGCATTGCTGTTCCTGTTCGAGCAGGGACAATTCGTCTCCCGAACACCGCCAGATCAGCCCTCGGCCGAAGAACTGGCGGCGCTGGTGGCCAAGCTGCGCCGCGAACGAGTGCAGGAGAGCTATGGCGAGGCAACGCGGCAATTGGTTTTCTTCTTCCAGTTGCAGTCTGGCTTGGGCGATAACAGCCGTGGCTTGGTGGATGATCGGACATTGACTCGACTGAATGAATTGTTGAAACAATTGGGCGCGTTCGAGCAGGAACCGGCCTCGAGATCTTACATCGTCACTGGCGAGGTGCGGCGCGAAGACGATCTCCCACTGCTGGGCATGCGGGTACGTGCCGCGCATGAAACCGGCGAACGATCGATTCGATTGGGCGAGGACGTCACAGATGCAGAGGGGCATTACACCATTCGTTACGAATTGCTGCCCGGGCTGGATGCCGTAAACTTGCGGGTGACAGCCATCGGCGAAGACGGCCGGCTGCTGCAGAGTTCTGAGGTCATCCGAAATGCGAAGCCTCTCGAAATTCTCGATCTCAAAATTCCCATTGACGCGCGGCAAGCAACGCCCCACCGCCTCGAGGGGCAAGTCGTGCTGGATCACGGCCTGCCCGCCGAAAATCTGAAGCTCCGCCTGTATCGCCGCGACTTTGGCGGCCAAGCCACGTTATTGGCGGAGACGAGCACATTGGCTGGCGGCCAGTATGCCTTTAGCTACAACTCGGGTGATCAAGCGGCGAGTCTCGAAGTGCGCGCGGTCAAGTCAACGAATGAGGAGATCGCGCTCTCCAAGCCGTTGAACGATACCAACCGTGAGACACGCACGGTCGTGAATCTGGTTGCGCCCGGCGATTTGCAGCCGCTTGCCGCGGAGTATCGCCGGTTGTCAGCAGACCTCACGCCGCACATCGGCGAGATGAGCAAACTGGCCGAAGCGCGCGAGAACGCCGAGCGCCAGGATTTGACGGTACTCAACCGCGCCACCGGTTGGGATGCGCGTCTGATTGCGCTGGCAGCCATCACCGAGCGACTCAGCGCCGATCCGGAGGTGAAGCTGCCGCAGGAAGGGCTGTACGGCTTGCTGCGGGCGGGCCTTCCCTCGGACAAATTGATGCTGGCGCAGGTGGAACCGGAGGTGGCCGAGCAGGCGCTGAAAAAGGCGCGCAACGCCGGCATCGTGGAGCTGAGCGACGAACAGATCGGAGAATTCAAGAGCGCCTTCAACACCTTCAGTAATAACGTCCGTCTCCACGTTCCCGCACCAGGGACGCGATCGACCTATGGCGCATTGCTGAAGACCTCCGGTTTGTCCCAGCAGATGCAGGACAAATTCGTGCCGGTGTATCTCAATCATCGCGGCGACGCTGCCCAATTGTGGGACAAAGCTCGCAAGGCTGGCTTGAAAGAGGCGCAAATCCGCAGGCTGCAACGGCAGGGTAAATTGGCGTTTCTCACCGGCAACAGCGCGGGAATGACTGAACGGTTGATGAAGAAACGGATCAACGGCACGCAGATAAGTGACCCGGCGCAGCTCGTGGATTTGGATTTCCACCGGACTGAAACGTGGGCTGCGGAGGTATTGACGCAGGCGAAAATTCCCGCCGGGCGCCGGAACAAACTTACCGAGGCGGACAAAAAGAAGCTCGATGAGCTGATCCCAACCGCTTATGCCGCGCCAACGATGGAGGAACGGTTGGCCGCCTATGCCGAAGACATGGCGCGCAAGGTGCGGCTGAGCTACCCGACGCAGGTGCTCGGACGGATGCTGGAGACGGACGACAAGTTCAAGCCTCTCGCTGATGCCGCCAGCGCCGGGCTGCTGAAAAGCTCAGCAAGAAACGGCTTTCGGCTGGGTGAAACTCCTGTTGAGGCATATTTCAAGAACAGAATGACCGAGGAGGAATTCAAAGCAGCTCAGCCGCAGTTGCAGCAGGTGAAGACCCTGCAGCGAATCTATCAGATTACCCCAAGCAACGAGGCGATGCCCGTCTTGAGAAATCTGGGCATGGAGTCCGCCTACGACGTGACGGCGTATTCGGAAGCGGAGTTTGTGGCTTTTTATGAGGAGAAGTACCAGAAAATCTATGGCAGACCGGCCCCGGCTGGTGAAGCTCAATTGATCAGCCGCAAGGCCAGACAGGTAAGCAGCGTCACCTACAACCTGTTCGCAATCGCCAAGAAAATGAACAGCGAGCCACAGGTGGCGGGCCTTTCAGCGCCGGTGGAGGTGCGGGAGAGCGTGCGCAACGAATTGATCAAGCAGTTCCCGACCATGGAATCGCTATTTGGCTCGATGGATTTCTGCGAGTGCGAGCACTGCCGTTCGGTGCTGAGCCCGGCGGCGTATTATGTGGATCTGCTGCAATTCGTCGATCCCGAGCCGGGCGTGTGGGGCAATTTTCTGGACAAATGGTTGAAAGAGCATGGCGGCCATGCCTACACCGGGTCTTATGAACTCGATGGTCAGCAGCTTACGGGCAAATATAAAAAGCCGTACGCCGCGCTGATCGAACGCCGGCCGGATTTGCCTCACATCGCCCTGACCTGTGAAAACACCCATACCGCGCTGCCGTATATCGACGTCGTCAATGAGATTCTGGAGTACTATGTTGCCCATGGCAAGCTGGAAGAGAAGGCGGCGCACGATACCGGTGGTGCGACCACCGCGGAATTGCTGGCCGAGCCGCAGAATGTGATTCGCGAAGCCTACGACAAGCTGCGGGAGGCGCGTTACCCGCTCAATCTGCCGTTCGATCTCTGGATCGAGACCGTGCGCCAGTTTTGCAATTATTTCGAGACGCCCTTGGCGCGCGTGCTGGAGGTCTTTCGACCGGGGGATGCGCTGGCGGATCGCGAGCGCGAGTTCATCGAAACGTTGGGGCTTGCGCCGGCGGAAGCGGCCATTTTTGCCGGGCAGAATCCGTTGCCAAGAAACACATGGCACGAGCTATATGGATTCCCTTCGGATATTCCCTTTCAGAATCCGACGAATGTGGGAAATGCGACTCTGGCGGTTGCCAATTCTGAGGCCAGAAAGCTCAGAAAAGGGCTTGCGGTTAGCTACTTCGATGTTAGCGCCAGCGTTCTGAGCGCGGATTCCTTGAACATACAGACCATTGGCACACCCGATTCCGGAGGAAATGGGCAAACGCTGATCACTTTGGATGGCGTATGGCCCTCGTCGCCTCAAGACGATGATCTCCTTGTCTGTATCGAACCGGAAGCATTGAGATCAGCCAAAGCTCTCTCGCGCAGTCTTGGTGTAACTTACAAGGAAATCGCGGAGATCGTCCAGACCGGATTCGTCAATCCCAAGCTGGCGGAACTCGCTTTGCTCTATAAGCTCGGGGTCGGCATTCGTGATGCTCGCTTCTATTTGGATCACAAAAAATTGTTGGGAGAAGACCCAAGCACACTTTCAAGTGAGAATCAACAGCGGCAACTCGAAGTGAAAGCCTTTGCGCAGGAACTTGCCAAGCTTGCCGAGACGTTCCAGGTAACCACGGCCGGGTTGGAGGCTGAACTGCAAGGCATACCCTTTGACAATATCCTGGTGCTGGCCGATCCCGACACCGGCTGCAACTTCGACCTGACCACGCTGCAATACGCCGATGGTACGAAGGCGAAACCGATTGATTTTTTGCGCATCAACCTGTTCGTACGGTTGTGGCGCAAGCTGGACTGGAGCATCGAAGAGACTGACCGCGCGCTGTGCACGTTCATTCCGCAATCGGCGCTGGTCGATGCGACCAAGCTTCCCAAATGGCTTGCGACCGCGCTGATCTACCTGGCCCACCTCAAGACGCTGGACGAGAGATTAAAGGCCGGTAAACAAAGCCGTATCAAACTCCTTGCTTTGTGGTCTGATATTGCCACCACGGGCAAGAAGCCGCTTTATGCGCAACTCTTCCTCACCCGCAGCGTGCTCAAGAGTGATCCCATTTTCGATCATCCACTCGGAAAGTATCTTCAGTACTTCGATACGACCGACAACGTCTACAAGCCGTTTCGTTGGGATCCAGCTCAGCCGGAAAATGCGACGACGGGCAATGTGCCGCTGAAGCCTCATCTCCTGGCGCTGCAAGGCGCGCTGGGCCTCACTGCCGGCGAAATCCGCCGCATCATCGAAGATGCAAACAAGTCTATCGACGCCGCCGAGTTGTCCTTGCCGAACGTCTCGCAGCTCTACCGGTACGGGCTGCTGGCCAAAGCCCTCAAGTTGACCGTGCAGGAGTTGATTGCGCTCAAGCAGATTTCCGGCTTGGACCCGTTCAAGCCCTTGCACTCCGACCCGCTGACGGACATCAAGCAAGACCATCTCTTTGTTCATACTCTGCGCTTTGTGGAGGTCGCCGAGGAGGTTAGGGACAGCGGGCTGAAGATCGAAGATCTGGATTATCTGCTGCGCCATCGTTTTGACGAAACCGGAAAATATCGTACCAATCGTGAGGGCACACTGGCGCTGCTGAAAACGCTGGCCGAGGGCGTGCGCGCCATTCGGGCCGAACACGCCGCGCCGGACGATCCGGGTGCGATGAGCGAAGAGACGCTGCGGCAAAAGCTCGGCTTGGTGCTGCCAACTGAAGTGGTCGCTACATTCATGGCCGTAATGAACCGCACGGCGGAGTTCACTGCCACGAGATCGGTCGCGAGTGCAGACCAATTGCATCCGGCGGATTTTGCGGGTGAGCCGTCGATCTTTATTTTGCCTTACAACAGTATCAAGAATGAGCAGACGCTGGTGTGCCGTGGTGTCTTGTTTGAAGCACAGAAAACAGCGCTGAAAGCTGGGTTCAGCGCAAGTCTTCCAGCAGGACAGAAAGCCACTTTCGAAACATTGCTCGATGAGGTGCAAGCAAAAGCCCAGCAGCAGGTGCATGCGTTCTTCGACAAACACTTGCTCAAACCAGCGCCGGGCGTGCAGCCGGCCTCGGGCTTCCTCGACGCGGCCGATTTCGATTTGCTGTTTCAACCCATGCCCTCCGGTCTGACCGAAACACAGCAACAAGAGCGCGTGCGACAACAGCGCACCCGGCTGGCCCAGGCGTTCTTCCCCTACTTGCAGCAGCGCTTGATTCGCCAGTTTGTCGTCCAGACCATGACGGCGCACACGGCCGCTGATTCGGTGCTGGTGGAGAGCCTGATCACCGACGAAAGACTGCTGGCGGTAGATTCCAAACCTCTGTTGAGCGCCTTTAGCGAAATCGGCGAGCGCGGCATTACGGCGACGTACTGGTTTTCTGCGGATCAATCCGGTGTGGCATTTACGACTCAACTCCGAGCCGGCGACACTTCAATTCCCGCAGGAAAGGTCAGCAGCCCGTTCAGGTTTGCCGGCGCTGCCGTGGCGGAGTTGGATGGTTACTTCGAGGCGCCGGAAGATGGCGACTATGAATTTACCATTGTCCTCGCAAAGAAGGATGATGAGGTGGAGTTGTATCGCGGGGATCAACTCAACCCTCCGATCAAAAAAGTGGCCACTCGGGATGGAGAAGAATTAACGACGCCTCTCATCACCCTCGAAAAGGGCAAACGCTACCCGGTTGGATTGGTTGTCAAGGGCCTCGGCGCACGACACGTTGGCTTGATGGTGAAGAGCAATACTTTGCCCAAAGCCACTTACAATAGTTGCCGTCTCGATGGCTACCTGGAGGTTCCCACACCGGGCGCATATCGATTCCATATCGAACTGGACAAGCAGGATGCCGAAGCCGAACTGCGTTTCGAGCATCTGCCCGATCCGGTCTTCCTAAAGGGCAAGGCAACCGCCGCTAATGCCGGAAAGCTGGATGAGTTCCTCGAGCTTAAACCGGGCCTTCTCTATCGGTTCAGCTTGGACTTGAAGAAGCTAAATGGCGGCGGAGCACGGCTGCTGGTTCAGGGCGAGACTCTGCCCAAGTATGGTATCTCGCAGTTGACTCTCTACCCGCTGAGCACCATGGCCGCAGCGGAACGCGCGACGCTATTGCTGAGCAAGGCGCTGCAACTCGTACAAAGCCTTGGTCTGAGCGAAAGAGAAATCCGGTATCTGCTGACGCACGCTGGGGATTTTGACGGTCTGAGCTTGAGTGAACTTCCAACTCAGGTTGTGGGCGATACGCCCGCTGAGAAAGCCGCTGCCACAAATCGGTTCACTCGATTTCTGCGCCTGGCGGCTTATGCGCGGCTCAAGCGCGATCTCGCGGCCGGCACCGACGACTTGATCGATGTCTTTGAAGCCAATGGGACAGGAGACCTGGACAAAGTCTATTCGCTCATCGCCAAGCTCACGCGCCGCGACCAGACAACGATTGGGGATGTTGCCGAGGCCCTGTTTGCCGCTCCCAGCTTCAAAAGTGAAAAAACTCTGGTACGCCTGTGGGAGGCGCTGCAAGTTGTCGAGCGCTTCGGTGTGCCGGTGGCTTCGCTCAAGGATTGGACGCGCATCGTTGGCACTGCCGCAACGCCGGTGCAGCGTTTTGAGATCACGCGCGACCTCAAGGAGGCGATCAAGGCGCGATTTGAGACGGAGGCCTGGCAGCGCGTGGCCCAGCCCATTTTCGACAAGCTGCGCCAGCGCCAGCGTGATGCGTTGGTGTCCCACGTCATGCATCAGCACGGCTTTGCCCGCATGGAGCAGCTTTACGAATACTTTCTTATCGATCCCGGCATGGAACCGGTGGTGCAAACTTCCCGCATCCGTCTGGCCATTGCTTCGGTGCAGTTGTTTGTCCAGCGTTGCCTCCTCAATCTGGAAAAGGACGTGCATCCATCGGCGATCATCAACGCCAAGCATTGGGAATGGATGAAGCGCTACCGCGTGTGGGAAGCGAATCGCAAGATTTTCTTGTTCCCCGAAAACTGGCTGGAACCCGAGTTCCGTGACGACAAGACGCATCTGTTCAGCGAGCTCGAAGGCGCCCTGCTGCAAGGCGACGTCTCCAACGACCTGGTCGAAGACGCCTTCCTGAACTACTTGAAGAAACTGGATGAGCTGGCTCGGCTGGATATCGCGGCCATGCACATTGAAGACAACGATGATCCTGCCCGTCGCATTCTGCACGTATTTGGCCGCACCTATAGCCAGCCGCACAAGTACTTCTACCGCCGCTATGCCCACCAGATGTGGACGCCGTGGGAACCGGTCAGCGCCGAGATCGAGGGCGATCATTTGGCGCCGGTGGTGTGGCGCGATCGCTTGTATCTGTTTTGGGTGACGTTCATGGAAAAGGCCGATCAGAATACGGAAAAAGCTGATCAGGAGGCGAAACCAGCTCAAAAAACGGAGGAGAAGGGTAATGAAAAGACCATCACCAATATGACTATTCCAGAAGTAATGAAGAGTGCGTTGAAACTCGTTGCAAACAAGAAGGTTGAAGTCCAGCTACATTGGAGCGAATACTTACAAGGTGAGTGGAGTACGCGGGAGTCAAGTGGATTCTCCGCTGTGATATCTGGAACCGTTCCGTTTACATTCGCCCCAAGTTCTGTGTTTATCCACGTCTCCAAAGAATATGAAGCTGGCGAGGAGCGCGGGGTGTACATCCACCTTGGCGGTGCGATCAACCAAGCCTTCTATGTGGCCGGCCGCAACAGCGCGCCGGAGAAAGACGCTTACAGTGCCAAACCTACAAATCCGTTCAGCGCAAACACTGAGCATGCCAATCGTTACGCTGGCGAAAGTGCGCTTACTGTCACGTTCAATCAGCGCGTCCGAAACGGTCATATTGCCAATCAAATTCCGTTCTGGCGTCTGTATAATGAGAACATTCAGGACCACTTCTATACGACCGACGCGGCAGAACGGGATCGTGCCATTCGAGACTATGGATATAAGGATGATGGTGTGGCTTGCTATGTGTTGCCCGGAGGAGACCGTACTGGAATTCCGCTTTTCCGCTTGTGGAACGACAAGGCTGGTGATCATTTCTATACAACCAAAATTGCCGATCGGGATCGGGCCATTCGAGACTATGGTTATAAGGATGAAGGCGTGGCATGCAATGTCCTTCCGGTCGGTGATAGTTCCGGTACTCCCCTCTACCGCTTGTGGAACGCGAATGTCGGAGACCACTTCTACACGACCGACGCGACAGAGCGTGATCGGGCCATTAAAGAATATGGCTTCACTAGGGAGGATTCCGACTGTGCTGTGATATTGCGAGAAGAGCAAAGCAAGACTTTAGACATTCTTGGACGGCAGGGCGCTTATACACTCCTCCCTTGTGACAATAGCCTTTTCGCGCTTGGAATCTCTGATGAGGCCCATGAGAAAACGCCAAATTCAACAGGAGTCAAGATAGTCATTGAGTCGGGAATGGGAGAAATCGCATCACTTGTGAAACCTGTGTTTTACCAGGACAATGCGCACACGTTGTTTATCGAACCGAATGTCACGGAACGAACGATCGAGGAATGGCAGGAATGGGTGACGCGCACGCCACAGCCCGAACCTGAGTGGCGGGAACAGAACTGGTGGAATGAAATCAAAGTCATTCCAGAATTACCCGAGAAATTTTTAATTCCCGACATCAGAGGCCCAATTGGGAACGGCCGGGACTGGCTAGTGAATCCGGCCACCGTGCTGCAATTCGACAACGTTTTGATCGGCCGGAACGGTCAGCCGGGATTGCATATACTAAACGGGAAAGTCGCAGAAACCATTGGAAGGATGCCTGTGAACATCAACCCCGGCAGTGGCTTCGCATCGAACGGCATGGTTGTACTTGCGGACATCGGCACGTTTGAAAACAACGGCCTGATTCAAGCCCCAAGCGGCCTGAACGTTGTCGGTGGCGCCGGCTTCAACTCAGCGCTTGCCAAGAACTTTGACGAATTGACTCGCTCAGGCTTCGGTGCAGGTATGCCAGAGACCGGAATCAATGGGCGCTAATCTGAAGGAACATTCAAAATGAATCATCTGATGAAAACCAATCGCTTTCACGGCTACCGGGATGCCGAGATCGTTTACGTGCCAAGCCGCACTGTTGAAACGAAAGAGACGAAGTACTTCATTATCCAGGAGCGCGAGCTGAATTATCGCTTTTACCTGCACCAGCATCCCTACATTCAGCCGTTGATGCAACGGCAGCTGCGCAAAGGCACTGCCGGGTTGCAGGCGGCGGATACGGAGTATGCACCGGATGGCGCCTCACTACCCGGCAGTATCGAGATCGCTCTGGGTAATAACAGAAAGCTGACGATTCCTGGCGGTTCAAAGATTGCCCTTCTTACGAAAGCGCAGGCAATCGCTAACGGTGTTCCAATTGAATTGGAGCCAGGCGAAAAACAAACGTGGGAGCTCAAGGTTGCCAACCCCGTACTTGTCACGTTGCCTGAAGGGATGAAGGCGACATTGGTGGAGGGCATGACAAATACTCCCTGTGCAGGCGCCGAATTCACGCCACCGCCAGAAAGCAAGGCGATTGTTTCCGGTGATACGAAAATAACCCTCCCCTCAAACACGACGATCATCTTATTTGATGATGCGCGGGCGACAACAGTGGGCGATGTCGAGGTGTTACTCGTCGGGGGCAACGAACTCACTATTCCGAACGGCTTAAAAGTCAAACTCCTCAAAAGCAAGCAGCGCCCGGTTTCCGATCTTTATTCCAACTTCTTCGAAGCGGCCTACAAACCCAACGCGCCATTGGTGCGAAGGCCCTATCCGGTCAAAGACCTGGACTTCTCCTCCAGCGGCGCCTATGCGCTCTACAACTGGGAGTTGTTTTTCCACGTACCGATCACCATCGCCATTCATCTGAGCAAGAATCAACGCTTCGCCGAAGCGCAGCGTTGGTTCCACTTTCTCTTCGACCCCACCGACGACAGCGACGGCCCCACCCCGGAACGCTTTTGGAAAGTGCGGCCCTTCCAATATACCGACGTCAGGAAGATCGAAGAGATTCTGGTCAATCTCGCCACAGGTGCGGACGAAGACCTGCGCAACGAGACCATTCATAGCATCGAGGCTTGGAAGGATGCGCCGTTCCGGCCACACGTCATCGCCCGCTACCGCCAGCAGGCTTACATGTACAAAACGGTGATGGCCTATCTCGACAATTTGATCGCTTGGGGCGATTCGCTGTTCCGGCAGGACACCGGCGAAGCCATCGACGAGGCGATGATGCTCTACGTGCTGGCAGCGAATATTCTCGGCCCGCGCCCGCAACCGGTGCCAAAGAAAGGCACGGTACGGCCGCAGACCTACGCCAATCTTCAGCAGGACCTCAGCCAGTTCGGCACCGTCATGCGCGATATCGAAGCGGCATTGCCGTACGACCTGATGCCTTTTCCTGCCGACGGTTCGGGAGATAATGACCGGCTGGCGACGCTGCGCAGCCTGGGCAAGGCCCTCTACTTCTGCGTGCCCCGCAACGACAAGTTATTGAGCTATTGGGACACGGTGGCCGACCGGCTGTTCAAGATACGCAACAGCCTCAACATTCAAGGCGTGTTCCGGCAACTTGCCTTGTTCGAGCCGCCGATTGATCCGGCCATGCTGGCGCGAGCCGCCGCTGCCGGGCTGGATGTAGGTGCGATCATCAACGGCGTCAATCAGCCGCTGCCGCTGGTACGCTTCCAGTTTCTGGTGCAAAAGGCGGCTGAGATTGTCCAGGAGGTGAAATCGCTGGGCAACAACCTGCTCTCCGTCATGGAAAAGGAAGACGGCGAGGCCATGGCGATCCTGCGCGCCAAACACGAGGGCGTAATGATGGAAATGGTCGAGCATGTTCGGTATGCTCAGCATCAGGAGGCAATCAAAGCGAAGGAGGGCTTATTGAAGTCGCTAGCGCTGGCGATAGAGCGCTACACTTTTTACGAGCGGCAATTGGGTCGAAACGTCGAGGACATCGAGAAGTCGATTCCGGAATTGGGCGAACTGGACAAAGAGAGCCTTACCAAGATGAAGTTTGCAATGCAAGAGCCTGAGATGGCACCGCGGGAGATTGAGGTGGATATTGCAACGGATGTCGTTGCACAAGCCGCTCGGCGGCTTCTTAGCGGTGGCAAACTGCTTAGCTCCCACGAAGTGCGCGAGACTATATTGCTCGAAGCCGGCCAGCTTGCGAGCGATACTGCTAATCTTCTCAGTTTTTTCAGTTCGTTCGCTCATGCTTTTCCGACGGCGAAAATACATGTGCAGCCATGGGGAGTAGGCGGTACAGTGGAATACGGGGGAAAGGATATTGGATATGCGCTCGGAGCTTTATCTACCGGTGCTCGTGCGATTGCGGAAAGGGCTAATTTCGAAGCTAGACGAGCCAGCCGCATTGATTCCTTTGCCCGCCGTGAGCGTGAGTGGGCCTTCCAAAGCAATCTGGCCGCCGGTGAGATCACCCAAATCTTCAAGCAACTGCGCGCCACCCAGATTCGCGAAGCCATTGCGGAGCAGGAATTGAAGAATCATCGGAAGCAGATGGAACATGCAAAGGAGATTGAGCGCTTCCTGAATGAAGAGGGTACCGAGAAGACCGGCAAACAGACCAACAAGGCGCTCTACGCCTGGATGAAGCGCGAAGTAAAAGGGCTGTATTCGCAATGCTTTCAGTTCGCCTTTGACATCGCCAAAAAAGCCGAACGCGCCCTGCAGCATGAGCTGGGCAAGCCGGAACTGAGCTTTCTTCAATTCGGCTACCTCGCCGGCAAAGAAGGCTTGCTGGCCGGGGAGAAACTTTACTTAGACGTGAAGCGCATGGAGATGGCTTACCACGAACTCAACCAGCGCGAGTACGAACTGACCAAACATGTGAGCCTGCTGCAAGTCAATCCCTTGGCTTTGCTGCAACTTCGTGCCACCGGTCGCTGTACGGTCTTCCTGCCGGAAGAGCTTTTCGACATGGATGGCCCGGGGCATTATTTCCGGCGCATCAAAAACCTCGCCGTGAGTATTCCCTGTGTCACTGGGCCATATACCAGTGTCAACTGCACGCTGACCCTGCTCAAGAGTGCCATCCGCAAAAATCCATTGCTGCGCGACGGCAGTTATGCCCGCGAAGGCGCCGAAGATGAACGGTTTAGCGACCACTTTGGCAGCATGCAAACCATCGTCACCAGCACCGGGCAAAACGACAGCGGACTATTCGAGACCAACCTGCGCGACGAGCGCTATCTGCCCTTCGAGAACTCCGGCGTGATCAGTGAATGGCAATTGGAATTGCCGGCGGACGTCCGTCAATTCGACTACGACACCATCTCGGATGTTATCTTGCATATTCGGTACACTGCTCGTGAAGGCGGCGGGTTGCTTCGCAACGGCGCGGTCGCCAATCTTCAAACTCGTATCGCCGAAGCGCAAACAGCCGGATCGGTGCGGTTGTTCTCCGTGCGGCATGAGTTTCCGAGCGAGTGGGCGAAGTTCAAAAACGTCAAATTTGAAGATGACACAAAGCCTGCTGAGCTGGCGCTCAATCTCAGTGAAGAGCATTATCCTTTTTGGAGTCGGGCCAGCAAGCCCCTTGCCTTAAACCGGGTTGAAGTGATTGCTCGTCCGAACAATGAGACCGCCCCGGCTAAAAAGACGAAAGATACTATCACGATTTTTGACAAATCCGACGACGAGCCGGCTGGAACGAGGATGGAGGATAAATTGGAAAGGGTTCCTTCGCTAAATAACTTCCGAAGGGGCGAACTGAAGAAGATTCCGAAACCACCGGCGACCGGAAAATTCAGTCTCTATTTTGACGATAACTCGATGAATGATCTCTGGCTGGCGGTGACATGGGGCAAAGGAGGGAACTGAACCCAACTTTCTTTTGTTTCCAATTAATAGAAGAAATCGTAACAACCGCTATGCTCGACAGATCATGTCCCTCATCCGCGACGCAACCCCATCGGACATCGGCGCATTAACCAAAGTACGCAATGCCCCCACGCAACTTCATCGGTATCTGAACGAGGCCGATGGCGAGGGCATCCGGTTCCTGGTCTATGAACGGGATAACGAAATCCGTGGCTTTGCCATGCTGTTCCTGCGACAGCCCTCGCAAGGCTCGCCCAAGTCGCATATACCGAAGATCAGTGATTTGTACGTGGCGCAACGCTTTCGTTCGATGGGCATCGGAACCATCATGATTGCGCGCATGGAAGCGCTGGTGGCCACGTATGGGCATAATGTGATGCACGTTGGTGTTGATCCTGTCGATAATCCTCGCGCGCTGGCTTTGTACGAGCGTCTTGGTTATATGCCCATCGATGTGCCGCAGCAAAAGAAGGCGATCTTTTATGATGAAGTTGGCAACGCCACAGAAAAAGAATATTGGAATATAAATCTGAAGAAACAACTTGGATGGTGATTTGTTGATATGAGATGATCGGATCATATACCGGCTTCGAACGGATTTATCATGAAGTATAAATTGGAAGAATGTCTAAGATGGTTAACGAAGATCCAGATAGTGTTCTACAAGACGTTGCGATTGATTTCTGGCTGGTTTGGTTGTTCGTGCTCGGCCAGATCGTGTTTTTCGTCTCAGGCTTTATTGATAACCGTTATCAGCTTTGGTACTTAATCGCTGGAAGCGTGGTGGTGGCTGTCATTCTCGGGTTCCATCGCCGTCGGACCAAGTGGGTTTGGCCCGGCACGTCCCGAAAAGGAGCTCAGATGGCTGTGACGAGCCTCATCGCTGGTTTCATCTTATTCTTGGCTGTGTGCTTGTGGAACTCATCGCTCAATTCGAGGGTTTTTGCGTGGGGTACTGGAATCGGACTCATTGTGCTTTGCAAAGTTCTTCAGGCGTTGAACGTTCTTTATTTTTCAAAAAGAAAATACGCACTGGCCTGCACAGCTCAGGTTCAGGCTGCCGCTGCGGCTGCAACTGGTAAAGGCCAACCCGTTCAATCCGACGACGATTTGCTGACGCGTTTTTCAAGGATTTACTTGACTGTCGCCGTCGTTATTTTTCTCGTGTTTTTCCTGTATTCCGGAGCAGTGTTGGGAAACTCGTCGCTGGAGCCCACGGATGTTCAATTTGCGCCCATCGAATATCATGGTCGTGTCTATTATGTCACGCCGCTGCAAAAAACACTTCTGATTCTGCTCGAGACGGGCAGCATAGTTGGAATCCCTTCGTCTATCGTGTTTCGTATTGCTGCCTATTTCGTTGAGGGAAGGAAAAAGAATAAGGCGGACAATGACAATGAATCTGCGCGGTAATAAAGGTCGCTGAAGCATTTGTCAATTTTGCACAGACTCGTTACTGCGCAGACGCGTGACTATCATGAAGTCGTGATTGAAGAGTTCAAATTGTGATGCCCACCCTGAAACACAAAGTCTTCGCCTACATCACCCACCGCCAGCGCCTGCTGGTCTTTCGCCATGCTGATTTCCCGAGGCGGGCATTCAAGTACCGGCTGGCACGGTCCAACCAAATGAGCCTCGGGATGCAGCGGTTTTGCGAGAAGTCTGCGAGGAAACGGGCCTATCCGATTTCACCGAAGTCCATTTTCTTGGCGAGCAGATTCGCGATATGGCGGATTTCCATCGTAATGAAGTCCATCATCGCCATTTCTATCATCTGCGATGTGCCGGCGATCCGCCAACGACGTGGCGGCATTATGAAACCTCGGGTGGCATAGCTGAACCGATTGTGTTTGAGTTTTTCTGGGCTAATTTGCCAAACGAGGTTCCAAAATTGATTGCCGATCACGACAAATTCATACCGGTGCTGCTGAAGCGATTATCTTGCGAGGTCGAGTAAGGGTAAAGGAATTTGCCCAAACAGATGGATGATTCGATACCTGAGAGTTATGATTCATTCAGTGCGAACCACAAGAACCGAATTCAAAATGAGTTTTGATAAACAGGTGTAAGGTGAGTGGCAAGAAATTTTGTTTGGTGAGATTGTCTGAACTCGCGGTCTGTTACCTTGATTCGTGTAATTGATCTCTGGATACGCCATGCAGACGAATCTTGTGAAATACCTGGCACCGTTCCCGGATCTTCACAGGATCCTTGCAGAATGACAGTGGTGGTGTATATGCTTTTCTCGGTAACAGTGCGCTATTTTGCTGTGGAAAAATTGCCTGCCCCAAGAATAATCTAAGGCGCGACGAACCTCGCCGCGCCTCAGGTGGAGGAACAAGAAGTTGCTTTAGAACTTCACGCCCACGCGCACCGGCAAGTAGGAATAACTTTCATCGGTGAAGATTTTGGTGTAACGCACTTCGACATAGGTGTTCCATTTCTCACCGAATTTGTGCTGCAAACCCACGCCGCCGATAGCCATGAAATCGCTGTTGCTCTCCTCGTCAACTTCAAAATCGCCTTCCGGCGTTTCGATTTCAATTTTCGCAATGCGCGAGGCCGACAAACCAGCGCCCGCGACCAGGTAAAAACCGGTGTTGGCTTCCACGGTGTTGAGATGAAATTTGGCAATGCCCAGAATCTCGGCCACGCTCAGTTCACCGCCCTTGATCTTAATGTCGTTGGTGTCCTCGACCTCATTCAATTTCAAGAAACCTTTGCGATCAAGTCCAAACGCGCTATAACCTAGTTCCGGGCCCACGACGAGTTGCGGTGAAACACGCACATCAAGTCCGATGCTGCCATTTGCGCCGATGCTGAACGCATCCCGAAAGGTTTGATTGCTGAGCGGGGCGCTGGCGCCGCCGGCCGCATGAAAAGTGAGTTTCTTTTCTTGCGCCAATGCCACTGTGCTGCCTTGCACAACTGTGATCAGGGCTAAAACCAAAGCCGCTTTCTTCATTAGTTCTCCTTCTGGTTGAGTAGTTAAGTTGTGGTGATACGTTTTGATTTAGTTGCCAATGTTGTTATTTCTCGTTCTTGCGCATCTCCGTATAACCCGTGCGCGTTACAAGAGCTTTTATTGACGGCGTGATGACAGGGTCATGACAACACCCGGCGCCTGAAATCGTGTTCTGTGAAGGTGCTCACTCTTTTGCGCTTTGATACGGCCGCTCGATTCAAGAGTTGTTAGAGCAAATGGACTATTTTGCCGCACAGATTCGTACTGCACGTACGCGACTGCCGAGATGTTCAACTAGATCGACCTGCGGCGGCAACTTGTGCGTGGAAACATGCCTAGCGCCTTCAGTCCGAATGTCTGAATGCGCGCTGCAGATGCCTCCTCACGCGGAAGCAACAACGAAGCATGCCCGGGAAGATTGACCAGTTTATTGTTTATGCTTCCCAAACGAGCGCCGCAATTGCCACAAAATTGAAAGTTGCCGGGATAATCGAACATGCACTGCATGCATTGCATAACAGTTTCCTAGTTGTGATCAAGTTACCCGAAGCGAGTACCCGGTAAAATAGAACGAATCAACTAATGTGAAGCCGAACGATTTACCCATTCCAGGAGAGTTTCTCCGGCGAAGTTATTTGCGATGAAATGCCGAAGGATTGCTTTCAGGGTAGCGCAGCCACAGGGTTTCGTTTCCCCAGTCATCCTCTCCCAGCTTGGCGATAATCGTTTCCGTCACGAGCTGATCGTTTTTGAGGTAGTTGTTTTCGGGAACACAGTTGTCGAGGCTTTTGATCCGCCCGTACGTCGGATAAAGTGTAATGATTGAATCCTTGATCGTTATTGTTCCGGAGTTGTAGGCGAAAAAAGTCATGGTACAATTGTACAGCGACGATTGCAGCAACACGCCCTTTTCATAATAGCCTTCTGCGGACAGCTTCAAGAAAATGCCGGTACCGGAGGGCGAACCAAAATTCCCCGTAGTGCGATTGTAAAAGTTGATGTCTGAAACCGTTCCGCTGTACCATGCTCCGACCAATGCGCCGGGAACCGGCGTGCGTGGAGTGTCAGGACCATCATTGTTATCGGCGGCAACCGTCGTGGGGTTTTTTCTGCAGCCGCTTGCGAGAAGCGCAAGCATCAAATACATGGTGGACGCGATGATCGCCGAGCGCCGGCGTAACGAAGAAATTTTGTATGCACTCATGTTCGTTCTCCTTGTTGCAATTGATCATTTGGAGTGAAGGAAAATCTGCACCTCTGACCTCTCTCAATTTTCATGCGAATCTTACGCGGCCATTTGCAAGCGGTTGCCGTTGCATGATCAAATTAGAACAAACGAACGATGAAAATAACTGGCCGGGGGGGAAATAAATGGATAAAATGGAACAAATGAGGCAGGGCCGGGAAGGTGTGGGCGTTCTCGTGAGGTGAAGTGTCAAAACAAAAAGAGTCTTGAAATTCAGAGGTGCCGAGATTTAGAGCTGTTCAATCGGCTGTAATCCGTGCGCCGGTATGTTCTTGTCTTTCGGCGTAACAAAAACTTCCAGCTCGCGCCGTAATCCTAATAAGCGATATCTCTCTTGCGAGATTTCCACATGCACAGGATCGCCCCATTCAGTCGTCAATTCGATTTTGACTTGCGGGCCGGCGGCATTGATGTGCTTGATGCGCGCGCGAAAATGATTTTGGTGGCGGGGATGAGGTTCAATGTCGAGGAGATGCGGTCTCACATAAACCGTCGCGCTTTCTGCATCTTGTTTGGTGCCGGCAGGCAATTCCATTGCCATGCCCCCAACGTAGATTTTATCATCTTCGATGCGGCCACGAAACAGATTGACATTGCCTAGAAAATTATACACGAACGGCGTAGCCGGATGATTGTAAACTTCTTCGGGTGTGCCGATCTGTTCGATTTGACCGGCATTCATGACCACTACGCGATCGGCAACCTCCAAGGCTTCTTCTTGATCATGCGTAACAAACACGCTGGTGATATGAATTTCGTCATGCAAGCGCCGCAACCAACGCCGCAGTTCCTGGCGGACTTTTGCATCGAGCGCCCCAAATGGTTCATCTAATAGCAACACACGCGGTTCCACCGCCAGAGCCCTTGCTAGCGCAACGCGTTGACGCTGGCCGCCGGAAAGGAGGGAGGGGTAGCGCGTAGCCATGTCCTCGAGTTTCACTAGCTTGAGCAAGGTTCTCACTTGTGTATTAATTTCTTCGCGTGAAGGACGTGTTTGATGCGGGCGCACACGCAAGCCGAATGCGATGTTCTCAAACACTGTCATATGGCGAAACAGTGCATAGTGCTGGAATACAAAACCGACCTTGCGTGCGCGCATGTTTTGATTGATTGCCTCTTCACCATCGAAGCGAATGGAGCCGGTATCAGGAATTTCCAATCCGGCAAGAATGCGCAGCAGCGTAGTCTTGCCGCAACCCGAGGGGCCGAGCAAGGCTAACAATTCCCCGGTCTTCACTTCCAGATGGATGTCTTTTAGCGCAGTGAATGCGCCAAATTTCTTGGTGAGATTTTGCACATCGATCCTCATGTGGCAGGCTTCTCCTCGATTATGCGTTCTGCAGCTTTTGACTGTTGCTTGGTTCTCCACTCCACTGCGCTTTTAGCGAGCAAAGTCGCCAATGCCAGCAGCGTCAACAGCGAGGCCACGGCAAAGGCGGCAGTAGAATTGTATTCGTTGTACAAAATTTCCACATGCAAGGTCATGGTATTCGTCAAGCCGCGAATATGCCCGGATACTACCGACACGGCCCCAAACTCGCCCATCGCGCGGGCTGTGCTTAGAATTACGCCGTATAGCAACCCCCATTTCACATTTGGGAGAGTTACCCGCCAGAATGTTTGCCAGCCGCCTGCACCCAGTGACAGGGCGGCCTCCTCTTCTTCAACGCCTTGTGCCTGCATCAATGGAATCAATTCGCGCGCGACGAAAGGAAAGGTGACAAAGACAGTTGCTAGTACGATACCCGGAGTGGCAAAGATGATATTAATGTCGTGCTCATTCAACCACTTCCCGAACCAGCCGTGCAAGCCGAAAATCAAAACATAAATCAATCCGGAAACAACGGGAGACACGGAAAACGGCAAATCGATCAAAGTGATTAAAACGTTTTTGCCGCTAAAATCAAACTTGGCGATAGCCCAGGCTGCCGCAATACCGAAGACAAGATTCAACGGCACGGCAATCAGCGTTGTCAAAAGCGTAAGGCGAATTGCGGCCAGTGCATCGGGTTCGATGATGGCCCCCAAATATGCTGTAATTCCTTGTTCAAAAGCAGAAATGAAGACGACGGCAAGCGGTATGATGATAAACAGAAACAGAAAACCCAACGCCATTGCGATCAGAATTCTGCGCACGATTGCCGGTTCGGTTCTGACATGCACATGATTGCCACGGTCACCGTGTTCAAATAATGCCTCGTTCATAGGCACGTCCTTGTTGTACGTAATTAACGGCGCTGAAAGCGGCTGTTCCATCCTTGCAGCAGGTTGATGATGAGCAGCAGTGCGAATGAAATTACCAGCATGACAACGGCCAAGGCTGTTGCTCCGGCATAATCATACTGTTCCAGTTTGGTGATGATTAACAACGGCGTAATTTCTGTTCGCATCGGCATATTGCCCGCGATGAAAATCACCGAGCCGTATTCGCCCACGGCGCGCGCGAATGCCATGGCAAAACCTGTAATCAACGCCGGCCAGAGCGCGGGCAAAATGACTCGTGTGAGTGTTTGCCAACGATGCGCGCCGAGAATCGCGGCCGCTTCCTCGACTTCCGGCTCGATATCTTCCAAAACCGGTTGCACGGTACGTACGACAAACGGTAATCCGATGAACGTCAGCACCAAAATGATCCCCAGCGGCGTGAAGGCGATCTGTAACCCTAACGGTTCAAGATATTGACCAATCCAGCCTTTGCTGGAGTACACAGCAGTGAAGGCAATGCCGGCTACCGCTGTTGGCAATGCAAAAGGCAGATCGACGAGTGCATCAATGAACCGTTTGCCGGGAAACTGGTAGCGCACCAACACCCAGGCCACTACTAATCCGAATACGGCATTGATCAACGCGGCAATAAAAGATGCGCCAAAGGTGAGGCGATACGAAGCTAGCGCACGGGGCGCTGTAACAGTTTCCCAAAACTGCGTCCAACTTAATGTTGCTGTTTTTAGAAACGTTCCCGCCAAAGGGATGAGTACGATCATACTCAGGTACAGCAGGGCATAGCCTAACGATAAACCGAAACCGGGAAGAACGCTGCGCTGTTTGAGTGAAATGGCCATAAAGTCATCCTGCAATGCGAGATTACGTTTTCGCCAAGAATTTGAATGCCTGGTTTATTTTGTTCTCCCACGGATCATGGAAAAATTTTTCCTGTTGAACGTTTTAGTCGTCAGGCAAGTAGATTTGATCGAACACGCCACCATCGGCAAAATGTGTTTTTTGCGCTTTTTGCCAGCCGCCGAAAACCTCATCAATTGTGAAGAGTTCGATCGGCGGGAATTGAGCGGCATATTTTGCAGCGACCATCGGAGAATGGGGGCGATAGAAATTTTTGGCTGCGATTTCTTGCCCTGTTTCAGAATACAAATACTCCAGATAGGCTTGCGCAACCGCGCGCGTCTTGCGTTTGTCCACAACTTTGTCGACAAGTGAAACCGTGGGTTCGGCGAGAATACTGAGCGAGGGCGCAATCAGGTCAAATTCATCCGGGTATGTTTTTTTGATCAAGAGTAATTCATTTTCCCAGTTGATCAGCACATCGCCGATCCCGCGTTCGACGAAAGTCGTGGTGGCGCCGCGCGCGCCGGAATCAAGCACCGGCACGTTTTTATAAAGTTTGCCAATGTATTCCTGAGCTTTTTGCGCATCGCCGTTGTTTTGTTTAAGCGCATAGCCCCACGCCGCAAGATAATTCCAGCGTGCCACGCCCGAGGTTTTGGGATTGGGTGTGATGACGGCGATGCCGGGCTTGATTAAATCCTCCCAGTTTTTGATGCATTTGGGATTGCCTTTTCGGACGAGAAAAGCGAGAGTTGAGGTATACGGCGCGCTGTTATGCGGCAATTTTTTTTGCCAATCGGGTGGCAGCAATTGGGATCGTTCCGCAATCGCGTCGACGTCGTAGGCTAATGCCAATGTGACGACATCGGCCTGCAAACCATCAATCACGGCGCGCGCTTGTTTGCTCGAGCCCCCGTGTGATTGTCTAACCGTTACGATTTCTCCGGTTTTCCCCTTCCAATATTTTGCAAAAGCCTGGTTGAATTCCTGATAAAGCTCGCGTGTGGGATCGTAGGAAACGTTGAGCAGGGTTATTTTTTTTTGCGCCGCCACGGGCTGTGTCAGGCCTCCCACGGAAAATATTAGCATAACAAGAAGGTAAAAATTTCGAAATCGCATGTTTTCTCCTTGGCGCTTTTTTAAATAAAATGATTTCCCCGGCGTTCGATCTGCGCGATTTTTTGTACTTGTTAATAACATCGGAGCGATACCGCATGCTTTTAATGGCGGGCAAAAGTGTAAGCGCGGCTTCGGAATTTTGATTGAAAGCGGGAAACGGCGTTGCTGTGGGAAGAGGTGTTTCGACATGGGGGATCCTACTAAAACGATTTGTCCTATCAAATTAGTAGAGTAAATTTGACAACTTTACAATCACACCTTGCGAGATTTCCCTTTTTTGTGCTTCACGGCCAAGCCGGCTGTGCGCTTGGCGACATCGGCTAGGCTCGTGGTATCCAATATTTTGGCGGTGGCGTCGCGCACTTGTTTCATCACAAGCCGAATGCCGCAGGTTTCTTCATCCTGGCATTCCTGGCATTTCATGTAAGCCGTCTGGCTCACGCAAGGCAGAGGGGCCAACGGGCCGTCAAGAATTCGAATGACTTGTCCCAGCGTGATTGCTTTGGGAGACTTCCCCAGGAAATAACCTCCGCCTTTGCCTTTTTTGCTTTGTAAAATGCCCTGGTTTCTAAGTTCGAGCAAGATAAGTTCCAAAAATTTCTTGGGTATGCCCTCGCGTTCCGCCAGGTCTGCAATGAGTACCGGGCCGCGGTCATATTCCTCGGCAAGTTGCAGCAGCGCTTGCAGGGCATATTTTGCTTTTTTGGACAGCACGATAGTGTATATAACTGATTTAGTCTATCAATTTAGTAGCTTTATATACACAGCGAATAAGAGAATGTCAAGAGTTTTTTAAAATATGCTTTACTTCCGGGGTAGGAGCCGCTCTTGCAGGGCTTTGGCAACGGCTTGTGACTTGGAATGAACGTGCAGCTTGTCGTAGATATTGCGTAGATGGGCGCGGATGGTGTAGGGGCTGAGAAAAAGTTTTTCCGCAATCTGCTTGTGATCTGAGCCTTGCGTGAGCAGATCGAGCACCTCCAGCTCGCGTTCGGTGAGGTTATAATCGGCTCTGGGGGGCGGCATATGCCTTTTAAAAAGCTCCAAAACTTTGCGTGCAATCTTGGGCGACATGGGCGAGGCGCCGCCGAAGGCTTGCTCCACAGCCTCAAGCAATTCCGCCGGCATCACCGGCTTTGCGATATAACCGCAGGCGCCAGCACAAATGGCCTGGAAGACATTTTCGTCATCTTCGAACACCGATAGAATAATGATCTGCATATGCGGGAAGCGGCGCTTCAATTCCGCTGTCGCTGCAATGCCGGACATGCCCGGCAATCCGATGTCCATCAGCACAACGTCGGGCTTGCAGTCATCGACTTCATCGAGTAATCCCTCCGCATGGGGATATTCTCCGACCACTTTGCAGCTCGGCGAGGCGCGCAGGATGTATGACGTTCCGGCAAGTAAATTGGGATTGTCTTCCACGACAGCTACGGTAATGGGCATGATTTTCGCGAGTATTAATTTTTGAGTTGGCGCTTATTTTCCACGTTACAATTTAGCGTTTTGCGTGACACGCGCAATAGATCATTTGGACTATTTCGAAGGCAAATTTTGCTTTTGCTTTCTCGCGCTATTGCTTAGATTCCTGGATACAAAAGTCTGGTCGAACTCTGTTTCAGTATCATGCCGCAATATTCAGGAAAAATATTAGTCATCGACGATGACGAGGATGTGCTGACCGCCGCACGCCTGTTTCTCAAGCAACATTTTGAATTGGTGCATACCGAGAAAAGGCCGGAGCGCATGGCCGAGCTGCTGAAGAATACCGCCTATGACGTTATTCTTTTGGATATGAATTTTACCCGCGATGCGAGCAGCGGCGTTGAAGGTCTGCAATGGTTGGATCGCATTCTTGAGATTGAGCCTCAAGCCGTCGTGGTGCTCATCACGGCGTTTGGTGATGTCGATATGGCCGTGCGCGCGATCAAGGCTGGCGCGACGGATTTCGTGCTCAAACCCTGGCAAAACGAAAAATTGTTGGCGACACTTTCTGCGGCCATGCGGTTGCGGCGTTCGCAAACACAAGTCGACACCTTACGCGCGCAACAAAAGCAACTCAGCGCCGATCTCGATCAGCGCTTCCATGAGTTTGTTGGTATGTGTGCGGCCATGCAGGAGGTTTTTGCCACGATTCAAAAAGTTGCAAAAACCGACGCCAATGTTTTGATTTTGGGCGAAAACGGTACCGGCAAGGAATTGGTCGCGCGTGAGTTGCATCGCCAGTCTTCACGCGCCCAGGAAGTGTTTATCAGCGTTGATATGGGCGCATTGAGCGAAACCTTGTTTGAAAGCGAGTTGTTTGGTCATGTCAAAGGCGCGTTTACGGATGCCAAGGAAGATCGCGCCGGTCGTTTCGAAGTTGCTCACGGCGGCACGCTTTTTTTGGATGAGATTGGTAACTTGTCCGTGCCGCTGCAGGCGAAGCTGCTGGCTGCGCTGCAAAATCGCCAGGTAACGCGCCTGGGATCGAATATCGCACGCCCCATCGATATTCGCTTGATTTGTGCAACGAACACGCCAATTCATCAACTGGCGGTGGAGAAAAAATTTCGTCAGGATTTGCTGTATCGCATCAACACAGTGGAAATACACCTGCCGCCGTTGCGCGAGCGCGGTGAAGATCTGCCATTGTTGATCGAGCATTTTTTGAAAATTTACGCGCGCAAGTATCAAAAATTGGCAAGAGGCCTGCACGCCGCGACTCTTAAAAAATTGGAAAAATATCCCTGGCCGGGCAACGTGCGCGAATTACAGCACGCGATTGAGCGCGCCGTCATCATGAGTGACGCGACGCTTTTGCAGCCCTCAGACTTTTTCTTGACCTCGGCCGACGCGAAAGAGGAGAGTTTGGTATTTGAGAACTATAATTTGGAAGAAGTCGAAAAGGCGGTAATCCGCAAAGCCATCAGCAAGCACGGAGGGAACATCAGTCATGCGGCAAAGGAGCTGGGTTTGACGCGCATGTCGTTGTATCGCCGCATCGAAAAGTACGGGCTGTGAAAATGATTTATAAACGATTTCGCCTGGTTTGCGCCGTCCGTGCGCTGTTGCTGAGCGCGACGATTGCCACGTTCTTTTATCTCATCTTGCATACCAACCTGCTCGCCACGATCGTGATCGTTGCCGCGTTTGCGCTTTATCAGATTGTTGCATTGATATATTATGTCGAAAGAACCAATCGGGATTTGACACGATTTTTGCTGTCTATTCAACATGCCGATTTTTCACAGAGTTTTACGGGCGGCGGACTGGGAACGTCTTTTGATGATCTCAAAATAGCCTTCACCCGCGTGACAGACGAGTTTCGCCGCGCACGCGCCGAGAAGGAGGAACATTTTCGCTATTTGCAAACCGTGGTGCAGCATGTGGGCATTGGCTTGCTGGCCTTCAAGCATGACGGCGCTGTGGATTTAATTAACAACGCTGCGAAACGCCTCTTAAAAGTGCCTTATCTAAAAAATATTGCCGGTCTGGAGCCCATCAGCCCGGTGTTGGTGAGCGCGCTGCGGCAATTGAGAGCCGGAGAAAAAGCATTGGTCAAGATTGATGATGCTGAGGGCGTGGTCCAACTCGCGGTTTATGCCACGGAATTCAAAATGCGCGATGAAACCTTCACGCTGGTCTCACTGCAAAATATTCAAAGCGAGTTGGAAGAGAAGGAGATGGAAGCATGGCAGAATTTGATTCGCGTGCTCACGCACGAAATCATGAATTCGGTGACGCCCATTTCTTCGCTTGCCTCTTCCGTCAAAGATCTCCTGCAAAGCCGCGAAGATCAGAATGGCGGCCTCGCGGTCGATATGGAAACACTCGTCGATGTGCGCAGCGCCGTGCAGACAATCCAAAAGCGCAGTGAAGGCCTGCTGCACTTTGTAGATTCTTATCGGAATTTGACGCGCATTCCCAAACCCAGATTTCAAGTATTCCCCATCAAGGGCTTGTTTGCGCAAGTACAGCAATTGATGTCGGCCAGTTTGAGCAATAACAGCATCGCCTTTCATGCGCGCATTGAACCGGACAGTCTGGAATTAACCGCCGATCCGGAATTGATTGAGCAGGTTCTGATCAATCTATTACTCAATGCCATGCAGGCCGTGCACGAACAGCGAAATGCTCGAATCGATTTGAATGCCCAGCTTGATGAACGCGGTCGGGTCGTCATTCAGGTGAAAGACAATGGCCCCGGCATTATCACTGAAGCGCGCGAGAAAATTTTCATCCCATTTTTTACAACCAAAAAGGGCGGTTCCGGCATCGGCCTGAGCCTTTCACGCCAAATCATGCGGCTGCATCGCGGCACGATCAGCGTCAGCTCCGAGCCGAATGTGGCAACCGTATTTACGTTGAGGTTTTAACTTTTCATGGCCGCGCAAGCTGCTCAAAACACACCGGATTTGAGTATTATCATTGTGACGCACAACTCGCAAGATGATATTGTGAAATGCTTGCGATCGTTGGAACAATTCTGCCTGGCCGCGACGTATGAGATCATCGTTTTTGACAACGCTTCAACGGATAATACCGCGACTTCAGTGGCGCAACAGTTTCCTGAGGTGCGTTTGCTCCGTCATGCGACAAATGCCGGGTTTGCTCGCGCCAATAATCTGGCGGCAGCGCAATCGCGCGGACGTTATCTGATGTTGTTGAATCCTGATACCTGGGTCGAAACTGATTTGGCCGCGGCCGTGGTGAATTTTCTCGATACGCATTGCGAAGCCAGCGCTTGTGCGCCAAGAATTCTCTTGCCGGACGGTTCGTTGCAAATCGGATCCATCTGCGCCCTGCCGAGGTTGGGACTTTTGTTTTTTGAGCAGACCGGCCTTTCGTATCTTTTTTCACGCAGCCCGATCTTCGGGCGCTATCGCATGACGCACTGGAATCATGCGGACGCACGTGAGGTGGAACATGCGACGGCCGCTTGTCTGGTTTTGCGACGTGAAGCGTATTTGTCTGTCAACGGGTTCGATGAAAATTTTTTCATGTACATCGAAGACGTTGATCTCAGTCATCGTTTGAAAGCAAACGGACAAAAGATTTTTTATCTTCCCACCGCCCATGTCTATCACGCCGGCGGCCATAGTGGCAGCAGGCAGGCAGTAAAAAATTATTTGGAGCAATGCCGGGGTTTTTTTCTTTACTACCGCAAACATCACCCGCGGCTGAAGGTTGCTGTTGCCAAGGCCTTTTTCGCTTGCGGCACGATGATGCGCATTCTCTTTCTGGTGCCGCTGGCGGCGCTCGAAAAAATTTTGCCCTCGTCTCATCCTTATTGGAAAAGCCGGCGGCAGCAATTGACCGGGCATGTGCGCGCGCTTTGGCATCTTTGGCGGTTTTAACGAGGCGAATCTGTGCAACACGATTTTGTCACAAATCGCGTGTCCGTAATCATCTTGAATTGGAATTGTCGCGCCTATTTGCAGGCCTGCATCGAAGCAGTGCTCGCGCAATCGCATCGGGATATTGAATTGATCTTGATCGACAATGGTTCGCACGACGGCTCTCCCGAATTTTTGAAGTCAAATTACCCCAAGATTTTCTTGATTGAAAACGGTCACAACGTTGGCTTTGCTGCAGGTATGAACCAGGGGATTCGGCGAGCCACAGGCGAGTTCGTCTTGCCGCTTAATGTCGATGTTTTCCTGCACGACGATTATGTTGCCGTTGCCGTGGAAAGCGGCATGCGACGCGCCGACTCGGTCGGCATGGTATGCGGCAAGGTGTTCCGCTATAACAACGGCAAGACGCAGCAATTGGTTGATGTTGGCAAATTTCTCGTCGGCCGCATGACCATGAAAAACAGCAGGAGTTCCGAAAAAGAGGAGTATGTTTTTGGCCCGAATGGAAGCTGTCCGCTGTATCGCCGGACGATGCTAGAAGATATCAAGTTTTGGAATGGTCAGTTTTATGATGAAACTTATTTCGCCTATGCCGAGGATCTGGACCTGCACTGGCGTGCGCAACTTGCCGGTTGGCGCTGTCTCTATCTTCCCAGTTTGACGTCGTGGCATGTGCATTCGGCCTCGGTCGGTGGCAAGGTTCGCCTCATCGACAAACCGGCTTTCTTTCAGCAACTCGTGCTGCGCAACCGGCATATGAACATCATTAAAAATTTGCCGGCTGTTCTTTTTCTGTTTTATTTGCCGGCGATCCTGGTGACCGAGATTCTCACGATCGTGTATTTCGCCGTTCATCGTCCTAGCAGTTTGCGGGCTGTTGTTTCAGCTTATGTCTGGACTATGAAATCCTTGCGTGAGACATTGCGTAAGCGCCGGTTCATTCAAGAAAGCAGGCGTGTAACCAACCGTTACCTGTTCAGCCTTTTTAGAGGATTTTGAGTGAGCCGGCAGAGTAAACTCCGAGATCGTCCTTATCGTGTTTTATTCGTTATCACTCGTCTCATTGTCGGCGGTGCGCAAGAAACCGTCATGTTGTTGGCGGAGGGGTTGGATAAAAAACATTTTCAAACCGAGGTTCTCTGTGGCCCACAAACGGGCACGGAAGGCAGCTTGATCGAAGAAGTACGCCGGCGCGGTATTCCACTAACGATTCTGCCGGACCTGGTGCGCGAACTTGATCTCATAAAAGATATTAAAGCCTTCTGGAAATTATATCGCTTTATGAAAGCCGGCGGCTACGATATCGTGCATACCAATAGCAGCAAAGCCGGAATTCTGGGCCGTTGGGCTGCGTGGCTGGCCGGCACTCCGGTGATCGTTCACACCGTTCATGGCTGGGGGCATCATGATTATCAACAACGCTTGGTGCAGCGGGTTTTTGTCTGGCTTGAAAGAATCAGTGCGCACATCGCACAGCGGCTCATTGTGGTGTCAACGCGCAATATCGAAAAAGGCCTGGCCGATCGCATCGCGACAAAGGAAAAATATTTTACCATTCGCAGCGGCATTGAGCTGGAAGCGTTCATGCGCCCTGCGCGGGATCGCGCAAGCATGCGCGCGCTGCTCGAGATTCCGTTAACAGCGCCGGTGGTTGGAACGGTGACACGTTTATCGGCGCAGAAGGCGCCCACGGATTTTGCTGCCGCTGCCATTGAAATTGCCCAAACCGCGCCCGACACGCATTTCGTCATGGTGGGCGACGGACCGTTGCGCGGCGAAGTGGAAGGGATGATCGTGAAAGCCGGTTTGCAAAAGCGGTTTCATCTCACCGGGCTGCGCCGCGATGTTGCGGATTTGTTGACAACCTTTGATATTTTCGTACTCTCGTCTTTGTGGGAAGGGTTGCCGCGCGTTTTACCGCAAGCCATGGCTGCCGGCTTGCCGATCATCGCGAGCGCTGTCGATGGCAATACCGAAGCCGTGCGTGCAAATGAGAACGGCATATTGGTGCCGCCGGGTGATCGCGCGGCTTTGGCCGAAGCCATGTCACAACTTTTGCAGGATCGCCAACGTGCCATGAAAATGGGGGAGAGCGGCCGTGCTCGCGTGCAGGAATTCAGCGTCCAAAAAATGGTTGAAGATCATGAACGGTTGTATTTCGAGCTGATGGCAAAATGATGAAAAGCGGAGGACTTTTACAGCTTTTGCAGTTAATCCCGTTTCGTTGACTGCCAAAGGTTGAAGCATCAATATTGCTTACTCTGGTTTTGCAAGACCCGACACCGATTTTCAGTCAAACTGAAAGGTGAAGATCTTTGAGCAGCTTCAAGTTCCGCCTGCAAAAGTGGAAAGCCCGCTAAAATAAAAATCCTTTTTGTGAGATTTCAATATTGTCGGCAAAAAACTTTCGGAAATTTATTCTGAGGTCGAAGAACTAAACGTTTATGCGTTTTCTTATTTATATATATCTTTTCTTGTTTTCCCTGGTGCTTGCACTTTTGTTTGTACCGCTTGCCCGGAAACTAGCTTTTCGCCTGAACATCATTGATGTGCCGCAGGGCCGCAAAGCCCATTTGCAGCCGACGCCGTTGCTCGGCGGCTTGGCGATATATGGCGCATTTCTGCTTACCCTGGCCGTGCAAATCATCGCTTATCTTTGCTGCAAGGATTTCACCTGGTTTGCACAATTTTTTCCGAATCTGCCCAACGAAGCCGCGCGCTTCCTGCAAACGCTTCCCCGGCTGCTGGCAATATGTGCCGGCGGCACGTTGATGGTTATTCTTGGTTTTATTGACGATTGCCGCGGCCTCAATTTTTCTTATAAACTCAAATTTGCAGTTCAAATTCTGGCCGCATTGCTGCTGATTGTCGCGGGCGTCCGGACGGATTTGATGCCTTCGGTGTTTCTCAATACGGTTGTAACCGTATTTTGGGTCGTTGGCATTACAAATGCCTTCAATTTGCTTGATAACATGGACGGGCTTTCATCCGGCATTGCCGTCATTGCTGCAGCCATGTTTCTCGTAATTACTATTGTACAGGATCAATTTTTTTCAGCGATGATTTTGTGTATCTTTGCCGGCGCCGTGCTCGGGTTCCTGCGGTTTAATTTCTATCCCGCTAAAATTTTTATGGGCGACACCGGCAGTTTATTTATCGGATACATGCTCGCGGCCTTGTCAATTACCAGCAGTTACGTGGTGCCGCAAAGCGCCTCGACAATTCCTGCCCTCATGCCGTTGCTGGTGCTGAGTTTGCCCGTTTTTGATACGCTTTCGGTTATCATTATTCGCCTGAAGGAGCATCGGCCGATCTTTAGCGGCGATCGCCGTCATTTTTCACATCGCTTGGTGGATTTGGGCATGACGCCGGCAGGCGCCGTGATATTTATCTATCTCGTGGCGACCACCATCGGCATAGCCGCTGCATTATTGCCGTATTTGCCTTTGTGGGGCGAAGTCCTTGTTCTCATTCATACGGTTTTGATTTATGTCATGATCACCGCACTTGTGCACGTCGCGAAAAAACGCCGGTAACTAGCCGGCAAAGTCAGGTGTGGACGCAACGGATCAACATGCAACCGAGAGCCATGGTGTCCAAGCCGCACTGGTGTATTGCAGTCAAGAGTTTTCTGTGAATTTAGGATTCAGAAATAGAGTTCTTTCTCAAGGGGTGTTTTCATTCCTGGGCTTCACCTACGACAAAAAATCTGTTGGAATTTTGCGAAAGCTTTCTATGTTTCAGTGAAATGAAAATTAAGTCGCAATGAACGTTGTAGCATATCATGTAAATCTAGCCACAAGGCGAAAAGGAGCAATGCATGTCTCATCCCGTGGTTTTGAGTGACAGTAATTTTGAGCAAGAGGTGTTGAAATCCGATAAACCGGTGCTGGTGGATTTCTGGGCGGAATGGTGCGGCCCCTGCAAAATGATTGCGCCGGCGATCAATGATTTGGCGCGCGAATATGAAGGCAAAGCGAAAATTGCCAAGATGGATGTTGATAGCAATCAAATCATCGCAGGCCAACTCGGTATCCGTAGCATACCGGCGTTGTTGATTTTCAAGAACGGAGTCGTCGTCGATCAAATCGTCGGCGCTGCCCCCAAACAGAGAATCAAGGAAAAATTAGATGCCACGCTTTAGGCGCTACAAGCATCCGCATACGCGGATGCTTTTTTGTTTATACCCCGGCCAAAGCGCCGGCGGAAATCGCCTGGGTGCTTTTACCGCTTCAGCGATGATTGTTTCGTGTAATGACTTCCCCCAAAAATAAATACGATGTGCTTGTGGCTGGCGGCGGCCCTGCCGGTTTGAGCGCCGCCTATGCGGCTGCTCTTGGAGGTTTGCGGGTTGCGCTGTGCGAGCGCAGCAAAGAGATCGGTTATCCGATTCACACCAGCGGCGGCAGTTGGCTGCCGGAGATGCGGCGCCTCGATATTCCCGAACGTTACTTGCACCCGATTCGCACAGGACGATTTTTCGCACCGGCGGCAGAGGCGACTTTTACGTATGGCGATCCAGTGAGTTGTGTACTCGATGTGCGCGGCCTTTATCAATACCTCGCGCGTCTCGCGATAAAAGCCGGGGCGGAAATTTTTCCAGCAACCCGGGTCGAGCAGGTGATTGTTGAAAATGGCAAGCCGTCAGGATTGCAGATAACCAGGGGGCAAAAAGTATTGGCGCCGCTTTTAATCGACGCGACCGGCATGGCGGGTCTGCTTGCAAAACAGATGGGTTTGCGAGAAAATCCACGGCGCTATGGCGTAGGGGCAGAATGTGATATCGTGACAAACGACTGGCCGGCAGATACCGTTGCATTGCTATTTGGTGGCCTCGCCGTTCCCGCCGGTTACGGCTGGATTTTTCCACACGGTGAAGATCGTGTTAGGATCGGAGTTGGCTTGATTCAACCGGACACGAGTTTTGCCCCGGAACAAGCGTTGCGGGTGTTGTTGACTAATTTACGCTCCGGCGCCATTCATGGCATGCGTGTCAAATCCGTTTCTGCTTTGGAATATCATACTGGAACTGTTCCCGCAATGCCACCGCTGCAGAGCACCTCAACACACGGACTTTTGGTGGTCGGCGACGCTGCCGGCTTGATTTCGACACTACTGGGAGAGGGCATTCGGTTTGCGATTGAGTTGGGCCGGCTGGCTGGCGAGGTAGCAGTGCAGGCACATCGGGCGAATCGTTTTGACTCCCGGTTCTTGGCGCGATATGACAAAGCCTGGCGGGCGCGCTATGGCCGTTTATTCAAACAGGCGAACTTTGTCAATCGCCATCTCGCAAGGTATGATGATCATGCCTGGAATGAAAAAATCAAGGCGCTGTCACATTTTCCCGCGCACGCGATTCCGCCGCTGTTGAAAGGGGAGTGGTCGGATAAAGTTTTGCTCCAAGCATTGTGGCGCCAACGCCATCGTTTCGAAAAATCAAAGTTGCTAAAATTTACCGGCGCTTTCGCCGCCAGTCTCCTTGTTGGCGCAAAAAACAGTGGGGAAACTTCTTGATTTTTTAGAGCCGGTTGTATACATTGGCCTGTTCCAAAAACAAATCTGGCCTAGACATTATTCGTGTTATAGTGAAAGAAGATGAGACATTACGGCGAATCTTCTTTTTTCATTCAGGATTGAATCAACCGAGGGCTGCATCATGGTAGCATTGATTATGGCCGGTGGAGCCGGCACGCGATTTTGGCCAAAGAGCAGAGATCATCACCCGAAACAACTTCTGCAAATCATCGGCAGCGGCACCATGCTGCAAAGCACGGTGCGGCGGCTGCAACCGATTATACCACCGGACAGGGTCTTCATCGTCTGTAAACAATCGCATCGGGAAGCGATTGCGGCGCAATTGCCCGAAGTGCCGCGCGAAAATATCATTATTGAACCTCAGGGCAAAAATACGGCGCCGTGCATCGGATTGGCGGCATTGTTCATCCAGCAGCGTTTCGGCGATGAAGTCATGATTGTGTTGCCGGCGGATCATCTCATCGGCGCCGAGCAGAATTTTCGTCAGACGTTGTTGAACGCCGCGAAAATTGCCGCCGAAGAAAAAGCTTTGATAACCATCGGCATCAAACCGACCTTTCCAGCAACGGGTTACGGATACATTCAATTCAGCCACGAAACGGTTTCCACCGGCCAGGCAAGCGCGCGGCGGGTTAAAACATTTGCCGAAAAGCCCAATCTCGAAACCGCCAAAGTGTTCCTGGCGAGCGGCGATTTCTTGTGGAACAGCGGTATTTTTGTATGGCGTATTTCCACGATTCGCGAGCAGTTTGAAGAACACCTGCCGCAAGTTCACGATGGTTTACTGGAGATTGCCAGGCATTTGGGAACGCCGGAGGAACAGGACATCATCGCGCGTGTGTATCAACAAATCAAAAGCATCTCAATCGACTACGGCGTGATGGAAAAAGCCAAAAATGTTTTAGTGCTGCCCTCCAATTTTGAATGGAACGATTTGGGCAGTTGGGATGAGGTGTATAAATTGTCGCCCAAGGACAAGGAACAAAACGCCCTGTGCGACGGGGATCACGCCTTGTTGAACACCTCAGGCTGCCTGATTGATGTGGCCGGCAAAACAGTTGCCGCCGTGGGCATTCGTGATTTGATTGTGGTGGAAACGGAAGATGCGCTGCTGCTGTGCCCGCGCGAACATGCGCAAGACGTGAAAGAAGTGGTGGAGCTGTTAAAACGAAAAAAGAAAATGAACTTGTTGTGATTATGAACGAAGAAGAAATTCTGCCGGGTCTGGAAAAGTTGTTGGAAAGTTTGGGGGTTGCGCTGCGTTACGAAAAAGGGGATTTTGTTGGAGGCTACTGCCGTGTCAAAGATAAGCCGATGATGATCGTCAATAATGCGCTGAATGCGAGCCAGAAAATCAAAATATTGGCGCGCGAGTTGGCGCAGATGAATTTGGAAAATGTGTTTATCGTGCCGGCGTTGCGGGAAGTGATCGCGGGTGCAACAGCGTCACCAACCATTAATGAAGGCGGGATGCTGCAGAACGGAGTCTCATTTGAAAGTGCGTAGGAGCGGAAATGGATAAGTTGGATCTGGTGCCGTTTTTCAATGAAGCCTTGTTTGTGCCTGCGCTGCAAGCCAAGTCGAAAGACGGCGCGTTGGAAGAATTGGTGGATTGTTTTGTGAATAGCGGGTTTGTTCGAAATCCCGCCATCGTGCTCGAGATGATTCACCGCCGCGAGCAGCTCGGCAGCACAGGCATCGGTCGCGGCATCGCGATTCCCCACGGCCGCACCACGGCCGCGCCCACACTCATGATCGCCTTCGGCTGCTCCAAAAAGGGCGTCGAATGGGAAGCGATGGATGGCGAGCCGGTTCACCTGGTTTTCATGGTTATCGCGCCTCCGCAAGAGCACGATAACAAGTACCTGCCGGTGTTAGGCCGCCTGGTCGAAATCCTGAGTCACTCCCGCGAGCGTGAAAAATTCCGCAATGTCAAATCCTTCTCTGATTTCATCAACCTTCTCAAAAACTAATGGCCGAAAAAATCAAAACCCCGATCGAATTCCTCGTCGCACTGCAAGATCTCGACATCATGCTCAAAGAAATCGAGGATGTGAAAGAGCTGGGATTCGAAGTTGACAATGAAGGCAAGGCCACACTCACGCGTGCGCGCGAGGAACTGGCGACCAAAATCAAAAAGCCGCTGTTCAACAATTACGAACGTTTGCGGTCGCGCTATAAACGCGCGATTGTGCCGGTAAAAGACGACACCTGTTTGGGCTGCTTCATGCGCGTGCCCACCGCCATCACCGCACACGGCCGCACCGATCAGGAAGTTTTGGTCTGCGAAAATTGTGGCCGGTTTTTGTATTGGCTGGCGTAATCGCATCCCCCTAAGTGCCGGCTACAACGGCTTTTCATAAACGCGATAGCGTTTATAGCGATCGGCGCCGAGTAATTGCATGCCGCGATTGATCGCCACATTGTTCTCGAGCGTCCAGGAAAACTCGCCGCTGTCAAAACCGGCTGCGATTCCCCGACGGTACGTTTCCATGTAGAGCGCTGATCCGATTCCGCTGACATTCTGCAGTTTTTTAATCACGCCCAACGTAAGCACGCGCAGGGTCTTAATCCTTTTGGAATGATACATGACTTTGAAAATCCCAAAGGGTAGCAGCCGCCCATTGATCTTTTGCAGCGCTTGATTGAAATTGGGCAACGAAAGAGAAAACCCCACCGGCTCACCTTCTTTTTCAACAATCAACACCAGACGCGGATCGACCACCGGCTTTAAATCTTTTGCAAGAAACTCAAATTCCGCATCCGTCATGGGTACGAATCCCCAATTCGTGCTCCAGGCGTCATTGTAAATTTTCTTAATGAGTTGCACCTCTCTCCAAAAATTTTTCATATTAATGGCGCGCAAAACAATGCCTTGATTCTGGAGAACTTTTTCTCCGATGCGCAGGATTTTGGGATTGATGCTAATGGCGCTGGTCATATACCAGGCATAAAGATCCATGGCTTTGTTAAAACCGGCCTTTTCCACCAGTTCAACGTAGTAACGAGGATTGTAAGTCATCATCACTGCCGGCGGCTTGTCAAAGCCCTCTACCAAAAGCCCCACTGTTTCATTGGTCGAATAATTGGCCGGCCCGCGCAGAACGTTCATACCTTTTTGCCGAACCCAGCTTGCCGCGGCTTCGAACAAAGCGTTGGCAACCTCCTGGTCGTTGAGTGATTCGAAGAAACCAAAAAAGCCGGTTTGTTCTTGATGGTAGCGATTGTGATTGTTGTTGAGAATTGCGGCAATGCGTCCGACATATTTGCCATGACGTTGCGCCAGAAAAAACTCGGCTTGAGAGTGTTGAAAGAAAGGATGCTTTTTTTGATCGAGCAGCTTCTTCATGTCCATAATCAGCGGCGGCACCCAATGCGGATCGCCGCGGTAAATCTGCCAGGGCAAACGAATGAAATCACGCAGTTTTTGCGCATTGTCGACGGGGACAATATCAATTTTAGACACCGAGCGGCTCCCTTCGCTAGATTTTTAAGGAAGGTTTCTGCCACGACCCGGTCGTGGCAGATGACATGCGGGAAGGTTGATATGGCGATTAGGGAATCAAGCCGAATTGCCGTCCGGCAAGCGCGCATTGCTTGATGATGTAATCGAGATGCTCGTCGGTGTGCGTTGCCATATAGCTTGTGCGAATCAAGCCCTGGCCCGCGGGCACCGCCGGCGTGATGACGGGGTTGGTGAAGATGCCATTTTGGAACAACAACTTCCAAAATTCAAAAGTCTTCATGTCTTCGCCGACGTGTATCGGAATGATCGGCGTTTGCGTTCCGCCGGTATTGAAGCCGAGTTCGTCAAAAGCGGTCTTAACTTTACGCACGTTGCGCCAAAGCCGCTCCAGGCGTTGCGGCTCTTCCTCCAGAATTGTCAAGGCGGCCAGCACGGCGGCGGTGGCTGCCGGCGGCATGCTCGCGGAAAAAATGAGAGAACGCGCATGATGCTTGATGTAGTCAATGACATAGGCATCGCCCGCAACAAAACCGCCAATCGATACAAATGACTTGCTGAACGTGCCCAACACGACGTCGACTTTCTTTTCCAAACCGAAATGCTCTGCGGTGCCGCGGCCGTGTTTGCCCAATACGCCGACGGAATGAGCGTCATCCACCAGAATGCGCGCATGATATTTTTCCGCGAGATTAACAAGACCGGGCAAATCAGCGATGTCGCCTTCCATGCTGAAAACACCATCGACGATAATGAGCTTGCCGGGTGCATCTTGATGTTTGCTCAAGAGACGCTCAAGATGATCCATGTCGTTGTGGCGAAAGCGCACGACTTGGCCGAGCGAGAGGCGGCAGCCGTCCACAATGCTGGCGTGATTTGCGCGATCGGCAAAGATAATATCGCCTTTACCCACCAGCGTACTGATCACGCCGAGATTGGTTTGAAAACCGGTGGAAAAACACAAGGCTGCTTCGCGCTGCATGAATTTCGCGAGCCGCTTTTCCAACTCTTCGTGCAGTTCGAGCGTGCCGTTGAGAAAACGTGAACCGGTGCAGCCGGAGCCGAATTCTTGCACAGCTTTGATCACAGCTTCTTTGACACGGGGATCTTGGGTGAGGCCGAGATAATTATTGGAGCCGGCCATAATTAAACGATGGCCGCGAATGGTGACTTCAATATCGGCGCCGGATGAAATGGCTTGAAAATAAGGATACCAACCCTCGGCAATGGCTTCCTGGGCGCGGGTGAATTTGCGACACTTGTCGAATAAATCCAACTGACTTCCTCCTCCCTTGGGATTCTGGGCTATTTCGTTCTCATAACATGCCAAATATATCCAACAAGGTAAACGAACGTGCGCAAATATAATCTTGGCTGCCTATTAAAGCAAGCTTAAATCTAGGATAAAAATGCCGGTCTGTTATTTCTCCCTTAAGAAATCAGTGTGAAATGCCTTGCCGTTTTGAGGTGAATTTTTGTTTTCCTTGATTACCAATTCGCCTTCAACTCATCAGCAATCTCACTGACGCGTTGGGTGACTTCCCATTTGACAAAATCGAGTTCGAGCCATTGATTGTTGACGCGCAATACGAGGCGTTTCTGATCGGGATAGAATTTCATGAATTGGTTGTCAAACAACGGGTAGGTATCGGTGCGCACCGGGAAATCATTCAAGATGCGCCGCGCGTCACCGGTGGCAGCGTTATACGTGAACAACATGCGATCGCCATAACTTGTGGTGTATTTGATGCGATTGGTGGCATCAATATCGCGTTTGAGTTCGAGTTTGCCAACCTCGCGCACACGACGTTGGAATTCTTCAAAATTCTCATTTTCCAGCGGCGTGCTGACTTCGATGACAAAGCCATTGCGCCGGCCTTCCGAAACAAACAGTTTGCCGGCAGGAATTTTTTCAAAACGATAGGGCTGCATCGGCAAAACCGCGATAAAGGTATCCTCGGCACGGCAGAAAATCCAATCCGGCGACTGAAAATCCTTGCTCTCGCTTACCGCGGAGTTGAAGTTCTGCAGATCATCGGAAAAGAATCCGTTCAGCCGCACTTGCCGGGAGGAGTCAGGCGCATCATACAACCCGATCAACACATTGCGATGTTGAAACAAGCGTTCATAGGCAGAAGCGCCGGTGAGTTTGATCTCCTGCGCCAATCGGCCGCGCGGCGAATTGGCTTCGGCCAGCAGAATGCGCGGCTCTTCCGTGCGAAACAGCGCCAGCTCGCGCGCGGTTGTGGAGGGATAGGTGATGAAAAGTATCGGACGATCGTCGGTTGAGGATAAGTACGTCAATCCCCAGGAATGTTGATACGTGGGATAATACAATCCGCCCTGTATGGAACCTAGGATATACTGCCGTGTGACATAAGCATATTTGCCAACGTTGCTCTCCTGTTTTGGCGCTGCGCGCAGGAAACGGCCGGCATGCTTGCGTTCGAGATGGACATAGCCGCCGAGCGGATCGCGATTCGTTGCCATTTCCAAAATCACGCTCGCCAATTCGAAGCTGCTGAGCGAGGCAAACAATAGTTCCGGGCTGGGCACCATTTTGCCGGCGCCGAAATATAACCACGCAAAACCTGCACTCAACGCTTCACGCGGTGACATGATTTGCGCTTCGGAAATCCGGCTGTGCGCGCCGGCATACAAGCCGTCTAAATGCTCGGAAGCGAAATCGAGCATCAGCAAATTCAGCATGACGTTCAGGCGCTTGCGAAAAAGATCGTCGCGGGTGAATTCGTGCATGAGCGCCAGCGAGGCAAAAAAGGCCGGCATAAATTGCGGCGAATCGTATTCGCTTTGGCCGCTGGTGATGACTTGATTAATCCAGGCGTTGAAGTAATCCTTGGCCTCGCGCATATTTTCTGCGGAAGATTTTCCATTGAACCATTGCTCCGCAGGCGTATCCGGCCAGGTTTCGGAAGCGAGCAGCAAAGCGGCATAATACATATGCCACTCGTGTTCCGCCTCGCCACGCAAGGTCGGCACTTGGGACAAGGAACGTTTGATGTTTTCAGCAAGGCCGTACGGCAAATTTTGCCGGCCGAAGAGGTAAGTTGCGATGCGGTAAAAAGCGTTTGCCGGCTCGGGATTTGGCCGCGCCAGCAACTCTTCCAGCATGCGATGCGCTTCGTTGACGCGCTCGCCCGTGGCATAGCGAGCGGCGACCCCGGCAAAGCTTGCTTGGCGCTCGTTTTCGACAAAGTGCATGAGCAGCATTTGTCCGCGCAACTCGACGTCGCTTTGATCTTGTGTGCTATCCGGTTCTTCTTGTGCACGGCCAGATGCGGCGGCGAAAACCGTGCTCAATGCGAGTAAACACCAGGCAAGCGTTTGGGATAAGCATGAACGGCGGGCCGGGCTGTGCAATTCCTTCGCAGCGGCGCGAGGCAACACGAGAGCGTGCATATCGAATCCTTCTGATGCATCGTGATGTGATGATAAACTTTTTGGTAATGCTGACTAAATCGCAAAGTCGCAACGAATGGCATTCGTAAGAAATTGAACGTGGTAACGGTTGCGCGATCACCGCGACCATTGCATTTGGGAGCTAAAGTTCAGCTGAAAACTCATATCCAAAACGTTGTTAGGACAGCAGCCAGCTATTTTGCCCATTCGGGAAATTGATTCCAATCAATCTCGAACGCCATTTCCAGGCCAAACTTGATCGCCAGCGTCACGATGAAGATGCCGATCAAGTTAAGCCAAAATCCGGTTTTTGCCATTTGTGGAACTGAGACATAACCGGATGCAAAGATAATGGCATTCGGCGCCGTGGCAACCGGCAGCATGAACGCGCAGGAGGAGGATATCGCAACCGCGATCATGAGCGGCAAGGGATTTATTTGCATCGCCTGGGCCGTGGCGGCTGCAATGGGTATGAAGATCGTTGCTGTTGCCGTGTTGGAATTGACTTCGGTGAAAAATGTGATGGCCGCACAAACCAACAATATCATAAGCAGCGGCGACATGCCGGACAACAATTGCAGGCGTTCGCCCAGCCATTGCGATAATCCTGTAGAAACAAACGCGGCGGAAAGCGCAAGCCCGCCGCCAAAAAAGAGCAACAACCCCCACGGCACTTTCACCGCGGTTTCCCAGTCGAGCAAAAAATCACCGCGTTTCCAGTTGACGGGTGTTAAAAATAACAGCACCCCGGCGACCATGGCAACAGTCGAATCTGTTACGCTGTTCTCCAGGCCAACCGCGCTCGCCCAACCGGGAATACAAAAAAATCCCAAATCAATATCGATGCGAAAAATCCAGGCCAGCGCTGCGAGCAAGAAGATCGCCAGTGTCAAGCGCTCACCGCGTTCCATGCGGCCAAGCTTGTGCAACTCCTCCGCGATCACAGCGCCGGTTGCTGCCGAACTGTCCGTTTTAATGGGAAATATAACCCGCGTCATGAGCAACCATACGAGTGGAATGAACATAATGACGGTCGGAATGCCAAAGCTTGCCCATGTCATGAAATCAATTTCGGGTGCTTGTGGAAAGAGTTTTTTGACATTGCTGGCAAGGATCAAATTCGGCGCGGTTCCCAATAATGTGCCCATGCCGCCGATGCTCGAAGCATAGGCGATGCTGAGCATCAGGCACGTACGCAAATTGTGAAGGCTGGCAGCCGTGTGCCCGCTCTCACTTGTTTCAAGTTGGGAGATGACGGCCAATGTGATCGGATACATCATCATCGTCGTGGCGGTGTTTGAAATCCACATGGAGATAAACGCTGTTGCCAGCATGAAACCCAATACCATGCGCCGTGGACTCGTTCCGAGCAGGTGAATAATGCGCAGCGCCAGCCGCTTGTGGAGATTCCATTTTTGCATCGCCATCGCAATGAAGAAGCCGCCCAGAAACAGAAAAAGAATCTCGTCGCCATAATTCACCGTGACCGCTTTCATCGGCAGTATGCCGAAAAATGGGAACAACACCATGGGCAAGAGAGCAGTCGCGGGCATCGGAATTGCTTCTGTGATCCACCAAAAGGCCATGAGTATACTCGTTGCGAGCAGGCTGCGTGCTTCGTGTGAAAGATCGGGCGTCAATGGCGGCCACAAGAGTATGAGAAAGAGCAACGGCCCAACAAGCAAACCGATTTTACGGCGAGCGCCAAAATTTGCGCCTGCCATTTCATCTGGAACGGGCGGCGGCAAAGACATTCAGGTAATCTTTCGAAAATTAAACCAGCGGGTCAATATATCTGAGTCAAGCAAGCGGCGGCTAAAATTGTGTGAGAAACGAACGACATTGATTAAGAGCGCAGGAAGCACAATGATCGTCTAGCCAAGCTTACCCGCAAATCCGCCGGTTCAACGCATTAAGCCGGGTGGTTTTTTATTTTTCTCCACTTCCAACCGAACAATGTGCTGCCTAACCGGCGCGACCAGCGATGCCGCGAAGCCCAATGCCGTAATGCGCTATGCTCCTTATGAGGAGTATGTTCCGAGTGTTTTGTTTGCACGGGGACAAAGGCCAATCCCGCCATGGTCTGACGCACCGCACGCAGCCTTTTTTCCTCCGTCACCAACTCTTCTTCGGTGCAAATGCCGCGTTGCACTAAAACGTTGATCACCGCTTCAAGTGAAAGTTGATCCGGCGTGAAGGAAGAATTGTTCTTCTCGTATGTTGTTGCAGGTTTTGCGTCAACAAGATCCGGTTGGTGCGGGTGATCGTCGACAAGTTGCCGTGCCATGTTGTCCGTCATGTCTGGATCCTTCAATCCTATTCAGGAGGCAAACGCTGGAGTGATGAGTGATTTTTTTTGTGACGTCGAATCTATTTTTTTTTCAATCCAAACGCAAGGCTAAAAACAGCCGTTTGTTATAAGGTTACGAAGCTGACATGTGCAGAAATGAACGGGTCGTGGCCGCAACGTTTGCATCAATAAAAAAAACGCCGCTTTCTTATTTAGTCAAGCGGCGTTGGGCGTTCCGTTCAATGCACTGTGATCCCAAACCATCACCTGTACGGTTGTTGTGCCCGCTCGGTGGCGAAAGCGATGAGTCAAAGCGGTTGAGTTGCCGTGGGATGGAATAAGACGTTCGAGGAATGCTCAATTTTGCGTGCTGTCAGCCTCAGCGATTTTAATCGCTTCCCATTTACCCTGAAACGCGCGCCCGCCTTCACGGCCTTTGAATTCACTCAAGATCTTATCGCCCTTTAGCACGGCCTCATGACGATAAGTCACTTGCAAGCCGCGCACAGATTCGAAATTCAAATGAAAAGTCAATGTGCCATCCTGCAAACGGATTTTATTGAGATTTTGTTTTTCCATTTCGCCGCCGGCGTCTTGCATAAACCCAGTGAGACGATTGTTCTTTATCGCCAGTTTCAGGGTCCAATCGCGCACGGGATCCGCGCGATTTTCGCGAATACCTTTGCCCTGCCAGGTGCCGGCCCAGTTTTGTAATTCGGATAAACTTGCTTGATTTCGTGTGCCACCGCAGCCAAGCAGGGTGAGTGTCAGGAGAAACAGACCAATCAACTGCATGAGGAGGTGCCTTTCGAATTCATCGAGATGTCATGCAAACCGAACGGACGCTGCCGTTCATGCCCAAAAAGTCACGACGAAAGGTACCGGCAAACCTTACAATTTGCGGTTTAAAAAGAAGTGAGGCAGGGGATATTAAGGTTGGGTGCTCTGAACCGTGGCATGGGCCTGACCTTCAGCAAATTGAAGACGAACCCTGTCTTCCGGCTGCAACTGTGCGGCTGCGCTAACAAGCGAACCTGCATCATCTTTAAAAACTAATGCAAAGCCGCGGCGAAGAATATTCTGATGGCTCAAGGCTTGCAGGCGATGATAGAGATGTGCGATCTCTCGCCGGTGTTGCGCCAGCAATTGTTGCATGCTTTGATGCAGGCGCCGATGCTTTTCATCCAGCGTTTGGCTGTGTTGATGCAGCGCGTCGATTGGCCGGCGCATGCCATAGCTGCCGGCGAATCGCTGCAACCGTTCGCGCTGCGTTTGTATCCGGCGGCGGAGATGGAGATAAGCGCGCTGCAATTGATGCCATAAAACGCGTTTCACCTCCGCGGCTTGTGGAACAACCATCTCGGCGGCAGCCGAAGGCGTTGGGGCTCTCAAATCTGCCACGAAATCGCTGATGCTGAAATCGATCTCATGTCCCACGGCAGAGACCACCGGAAGCGCGCTGGCATAAATTGCGCGCGCAACTATTTCCTCGTTGAACGGCCACAAATCCTCGAGCGAGCCGCCGCCTCGACCGACGATGATGAGATCAACCTCGCCATACTCGTTGAATTCCTCCAGCGCCTGAGCGATTTCTGCTGCTGCGCCTGCACCCTGGACGCGCACGGGCCGGAGTATGATGGCAATGGGCGGCCAACGCCGACGCAACACGCTGATCACATCGCGGAGCGCCGCGCCTGTCGGCGAGGTCACGATACCAATGCGCTGCGGATATTCCGGCAGAGGCTTTTTATGATCTTCGTCAAACAAGCCCTCCGCATGCAGGCGTTGTTTCAGGCGCTCGAACGCCAATTGCAGCGCACCGGCGCCGGCAGGTTGCATTTGCCAGGCTTCGAATTGGTAGTAGCCCCGTTTTTCGTAAACCGTGACTTTGCCATGCACCACGACCTGCATGCCATCACGCGGAGTGAAGCGCAAATTTCGATTTCGTCCGGCCCACATGACGCAGGGAATCTGAGCTTCTTCATCTTTCAACGAAAAATAAAAATGCCCGGAGGTGTGATGTTTAAAATTTGAAATTTCGCCGGTCAGCCAAAAGGGAGGGAGGCTCTCTTCGAGCAGATTTTTGATGCCCGCCGTGAGTTCGGATACTGTGAATAATTCGTGCGGTGGTTGTTCGGTTGGCGCGACGCGAGAAGTCATGGCGTTGTTTTCAGGTGATCAAAATGGGCGAATCCGGCGTCGAGTTATCACGAATGAAAGTGGTTTCGAATTTTTCTTCTGGAGAAGCTTTCTCGAGCGGGAGATCAATCGTGAAAACCGTGCCTTCGCCAGGAGACGATTGCACGGAAATCTCGCCTCCATGATCATTGACGATTTGCCGGCAAATCGCAAGTCCAAGCCCTGTGCCATAGGCTTTTGTCGTGAAGAACGGTTTAAAAACATCCTCGATGATGTCGTGTGGAATGCCGCTGCCGGTGTCGCGCACGGTAATGCGCGCAAAGCGTTTTGACCAGAGCAGGGTCCGCACCTCCAGCAAGCCCCCATTTTTCATCGCTTGAATGCCATTGCGCACGAGATTGACCAGCAATTGATTGATCTGAATCGCGTCGATCCACATTTTGGGCAGGCCCGGCGCAAGGTTCATGCGAATTTCAACGTGCTTTTCCCTGGCCTCGTCGCGCAGAAGGTTACAGACATCTGCCGCCTGTTGATTGAGATCGGCCAGTTGCAAAGAGGGTTTGGGCAGCTTGGAAAAATCCAAAACATTTGCCAGAATTTTTTCAAGACGTATCACCTCGTCCACAATTACGCCGGTGATGTTGCGGGCAGACTCGTGATCGTGCAACTGGCGATTGAGCGAACGGGCAAAGCCGCCGATGGTGACCAGCGGATTGCGAATCTCGTGCGCGACATGCGCTGCCATGTTGCCAATCGTTGCCAAGCGCTCGGCGTGCACCAAACGATCATGTGTTGCCTGTAATTGTTCGTAGGCATGTTCGAGCTTGCGTTTTTCCAATTCCAGGCGGCGATAGGCATCGGCTTTTTCGATCGCCTGCGCGGCCTGGCTGGCAAACAATTCCAACAAAGAAATCAAATCCGAGGCAATTGCCTGAGTGCTGAAGCGATTGTCCGCCACGATCACGCCTTTGATGCGGTCTTTTGCGATCAGGGGAACGGCGACAAAATCCTCCAACTGCAAAGCACGAAAGACTTTTTTGCAACTCGGGTGGTCGAGGCGGTTCGGCAGTCCGCGATAAGTATGCTTGAGCAGGATTTGCCGCACGAAATCGGAATCTTGTATGCCGAGTGGAATGCTTTGCTCGCGCACGATGAGATCCAGACGGCTGGGCGTTGCCGGCCGGCGCTTGCCGTACTTCTCCAAAAAGTCTTCCAAAGAAAGATGTTCACGCTCGAAGGTTTTCCAAATTTCCTCCGCCTCCCTGGCATTAACCGGGCCGACCGCCATTTTTCCCACCAAATGCTGTCCCGAATTGTCGGCCAGAAAAATCATGGCGCGCGTGAATCCCAGAGCCGGCCCGGCGGTGATGCTGGTTAAAATCAAGTGCAGCAAGTCGTCAAGATCGATAATGCTTTGCAATGCCAGGCCGATGGTCGTGAGCATTTGCAACTGTTCGTCGCGTTTGTGCGTCTCGGTGACATCTTCGACGATGCCAACCACGCCTTCAATTTCTTCCGAAGATTTTTTGACCGGGACGCAATGAATGTTGAGCACGCGGCGCCGGTCGGCGCTTTTGATATAATGAAAGTAGCGGACCTTCCAGGGTTTCTTGCCGGTTAATACGCGAGCAACAGCGGTGCGCAAAAAGGTATCCCGCAGCCGTTCATCTTCTGCAATAACGCGATGGCGTAGATCTTTGGGATTTTCAAAACCCAGCAACCGCGCAAGCACATGATTGGCGTGTTCGATCCGGCCCAACTCGTCTGTTGAAAAAATGCCGATCGGCGCGGTGCGCAGGATCAACTCAAGATGATCGCGCGTGAGCTCGACTTCCGCGCGTAATTGTTGGTTGCGCAGACGTATGTCATGAATGATAAAAACATTTTCGATGACATTTGTGAGCTCGCGCAGGCCGAAGGGTTTCAGCAGGTAGGCGCTGACGCCGCGCTCAAGCAGCGTCGTTTTCAGCAGCTCGTCGCCGCCGCGCGCGGTGAGCATGATTACCGGCGTGTCGTGGACGGCATGATAGGCGGGGTTGTGCGTCAATTCGTAAAAGGCTTTCTCGCCGTCCATCTCCGGCATCATGAAATCCAGCAATACCAAATCCGGACGATGCGCCAGCATCGCTTGCAGGCCGGCCTGGGCGTTGTACGCCGAAATGAGCGTATAGCCTGATTTTTCGAGATGAGCGCGCGCGAGATCGTGCATCGTGGCGTCATCATCGATCAGCAAGATTGTGCGAGGCGTGTCCCCGATCATATTCTATCCATGGAGAAAGGCCGAAAGACGAACGGGCGTCTCGCCGGGCGCTCGCGGCAGTCTCATGCTGCCTCACCCAGTAAAACGCCCGCTACGGTTAACGGATCTTCTTTTTGTGCCGGTTCTTCCGCAAACGCTTTTTGCGTTTATGCGTAGCAATTTTATGCCGTTTACGTTTCTTACCGCTGGGCAATCGCTTCACCTCCTTCGAACTGGTTTTTATGTGTTATCGAATCATTCATTCTGCAATTTGGGGGTAAAACGTCATTTGATTTCAGACGTTGCCGGAGCCAGCGTCGTGTGGCTGATCAAAAAGCTAGTGGCATCCGCATCCGCCGCCGCAACAATGGCTGCCCGCGGTGGAGAGATCAGAAGCATGGGCATGAGTGCTTGCCCGGAGGTTTGTGTTGGCGGCAAAAACTGAGAGCAGGCGATTCACTTCGCGCGTGCCGCAGTTGGGGCACTGCAATTCCAATGCTTCACTGTCGCGAATGAGTTGTTCGAATTTCGTTTCGCATGCCGGGCAGCGATATTCATAAATCGGCATAGTCACCTCATAGTATCATTTGATAACGCAGTACAGGCAGGGTTTGCAAGCGAATAAGATGTTGCTCAACATCGCCAAACAGCAAATCCCACAAGGTGGTTTTTCGAACCGGCGGTTTGACCACTCTGGGCTTGCCGCTGATGCCGCCCATTTTGCCGGCGAGATCGATGGCATCCTCGTATGTGCCGAGCAGGTCGATCAACTGAAGTTCATGCGCCTGTTGGCCGGTGTAAATCCGGCCATCGGCATACTGCAACACTTGTTCGGTTGGCAGGCCGCGTTCCGTCGCCACCACGTCGACAAATTGCTGATAAGCATTGTCGACATAGCTTTGCAGTTGCTGGCGATCTTCTTGGTTCATGGGGCGGAACGGCGAGCCGGTATCTTTGAACTTTCCGCTTTTGATGATTTCGAAATGCACGCCGATTTTTTGCATCAATTCCGTGGCATTGAGCATTTCAGCAATCACGCCGATGCTTCCGGTCGTCGTGCCGGGATTTGCCATGATCGTATCCGCGCCACAAGCGATGTAATACCCGCCGGAGGCGGCCACCGAGGCCATGGACGCGATCACAAATTTGCCGCCTTCACGCACGCGTTTTACGGCTTCATAAATTTCTTGACTGGCAGCCACGCCGCCGCCCGGGCTGTCGATGCGCAGGACGATCGCGGCAATATCCTGGCTGCTGCCGTAGCGCTCGAGATTTTTGATCGTTGTTTCGGAATCAAGAATGACGCCCTTGACTTCGATCAGCCCGACGCGTTTGCCGGTGGAAAGCTCGAAGCCGTCTGAGCCCGCGGAGCTTCCAAAGAAAATCGAGGCGATGAAGAAAATGAAAATACCCGCCGCTGCGAGCAATAACAAACCTAAAAACCAGTCTCTCCCGCGTGCCATGATTGTTTTGTAATGAGCTAAGTTAAGGCCTTATTGAACGCGCCAGTATAAGAAAAAAGCGGCTAAAAGTCAACGAGAGGCATGCCGCCAAACGCGGCCACGCGCCTGATGCTAATGCGCAATCACGACGACTTTGGTTGTTTCAAGCAAATCTCCGGCGCGCAGGCGCATGAAATAAACACCGCTGCTCACGCGCTGGCCGGAGCCGTCGGTTCCATTCCAAATCAGGTCTGTATGAAAGCCCGCGCCGCGCGAGCCGAGATTGAACTCTTTTACGACTTTGCCATCCTCGCGATAAATCGCGGCATGTACACGCTCGCGCGCCGCCAAACGATAGGGGAAAACAAGAACAGCGCCCTCTCCGAAACGAAATGGATTTGGCCGGGGAGGTTCTAACACACTCGGCAGATCCTGCTGCACACCGTATTTTATTTGCAATCGATAATCATAACTCGGCGATTGATTCGCGGAGGGTGGAACGCCGACATTCGTTATCACGGCGGTAACAGTATCTTCACGCAGTAGTGCTGGAAGGTTGACCGCAGCGAGGCCTTGATCCGTCATCATGCTATAGCCGGTGCTTGGTGAGCCTGAAATCGCTGTAACGGCCCAGCGTCCGGGATCAGCATCGACGTGAAGATAAATTTGCATGCTGCGCCCCTGGCGTACGAATTGATAATAGTGCGCCGCCAGCGGTTCCAAGCTGTTTTCTATTGTCGTGTCGGATGAAGTTTTTTGCATGGCAGTGATCGCCACCGTGGGATAGGCTTCGCCTTCTTCATAAAATAAATCCGCATCTGCCCGGTAGCGGGTGAAATAATTCCAACTCGAGAATTCCTGCATGGCTTGCGCAAAAGTGATGGGATAAATTCCGGCGTCTAAAACGTTTTGCATTGCGAAGATGGCCGGCCTGTTTGGCATTTGATTCCAGATCTGGCGCACCAAAGCGGGCTCGAGTTTTTTGGTGAGATAGTGCAGCCAAATGCAGGAGCCGTATTGATGAAAATTCGTCGTCGAATTCAGCGGCAAATCGGGATTGCGAAACCAGGTGCGCAGATATTGATAATAATCATCGATGTCATCGTAGGCAACATCTTCAAACCACACGGAAGAAATTTCGAAGAAAAAGATGTCGACATCTCGAAAGAAGTAATTCAACTGGACGGCATGAAAATATTCATGCGCCACCGTAACGCGCAGCCCCTGCAATCCTCGGGTATAGAAATTTGAGCCATAATCATTATCGATGCGAATATAAGAAGGCCCGCTACCGGACGAGAACTCCAGGATCGTCTCGCCGTAAAGATTGCCAAGGTCAAGGATGTAGAAGTCGAATTCCGGGCCGTCGACGCCGTTGTCATTCGCGTGCGGGCGCATGCCAAGCTCATCGACGAGCAGAGAGTAAGCGCGTTGCGCCGCGAGGCCGGCCTCATAAATGAAATCCGGAACACCGGCCGTGTTGGTGGAGGAAGGGTTTACGGCATCGGAACCAATGGTGGTATAATGAATCTTAAACCGGCCGTCGGGCGTGACATAAGACTGCGGCAGGTTAGGGCGCGCGAATGCCGCGTGCAGTTGCCAGTCAAGGTTTTTCGTGCGCTCGGCATGCAAAGCCGCGAGCGCGGGAAAGCCGCATTTTACCGGCTCCGCCGTTAAGCCCGCGCGGGCTTGTTGATACTCGCCCAGCAATTGTTCGACAGGAATTTTCGTTTGACCCGACACGGGCGGAACAAAAAGAGACAAGAGCAAAAGCAGAGGCAGAAGTCGATACATAAGCAATGTCATTTTTTTCGAAACGTGAAGGTCAGTGGAACGCCGGTGAATCCAAAACGGGAACGGAATTTTTTTTCCAAGTACTGCCGGTAACTGCGCGCAATGGAAGTGGGATGATTGCAAAAGATCGCAAACACCGGGGGGTTGATTTTTACCTGCGTGCAGTAATTGAGCTTGATTTCGCGTTGATCCATCGAGGGCGGCTGGTATTTTTGAATCGCTTCCTGCAAAAATGCGTTTAGCTCACTGGTGCGAATCTCGCGTTTGCGCTCGGCCTCGACCTGCATCGCCAATTCGAGTAATTTGAAGACGCGCTGGCCGGTCAGCGCCGAGATGAAGATCAAAGGAATGTAGTTGAAGATGCGCAGCTCTGCGTAAATCGCTTTTTCGAATTCTTTCACGGTGCCGGCGCTTTTTTCGATCAAATCCCATTTGTTGATTGCCAGAATCATGCCTTTGTGCAGTTGTGCGATTTCATCGATAATGTGCAGCTCCTGCTCGGTGATGCTCTCTTGCGCGTCCATCACCACGACGGCAACATCGCAACGGCGAATGGCATCGCGTGTCCGCACGGTGCTGTAAAACTCCACGGCCTCTTTCACGCGCGCGGATTTGCGCAAGCCGGCGGTGTCGATCAAAACGATATTGCGGTTTTTGTAGCGCAGCACGGTGTCAATGGCGTCACGCGTGGTGCCGGGAATATCGGTGACAATCACTTTTTCTTGCCCCAACAACGCATTCACCAAAGAAGATTTGCCGACATTGGGACGCCCGACAATTGCCAGCCGCAAATCATCGGAGGATAACGTTTCTACCTCAGCCTCTTGCTCGTCGCGCGCTGCGGATCGCCGGGCATGCGCGGGCAGCGTCGCGACGACAACATCCAAAAAATCGCCTACGCGCGTTCCGGAAACTGCAGAGATTGGATGAGGCTCGCCCAGGCCGAGCTCAAAAAAACCGGCGATTGCCGGCAGATGGCTGTTGTCGTCGATTTTATTCACCGCGAGCAATACCGGCTTGCCGCTTTGCCGCAACAGGCGCGCGACTTCCTGATCCAGCGCAGTGATGCCGGTTTGCGCATCTGTAACAAACACCAAGGTGTGAGCCTCGCCAACCGCGTCGGAGATTTGCCGCAGCACAGCCTGGTCGATCACATTGGTGCTGCCGGCAAAATAGCCGCCGGTATCGATCACGATGAATTCATAACCGGCCCAATTCGCTTCGGCATAATTGCGGTCGCGCGTCACACCGGGCAAATCATGCACAATTGCCACGCGCTTGCCGAGGAAGCGATTGAACAGCGTCGATTTGCCGACGTTGGGCCGGCCGATAATGGCGACGATCGGCTTTTTGGTCATGATGAAAATGAAAGCCTGCTGCGCATGGAAGACAACTCAGATTTGTTTTAGCATGTTAAAAAGCCGGCTGAAATCATTCTGCAACGGCGCCACCGGCGCGCCGAGTTTTTCCGATAATTCGCTCAATTTCCAATCATCGAGAAAAACGTTGTTGTCATTCAAGCAGCTTTTGGGCAAAAACACGGCCGCGCCGAGATCGCGTTCGTGCAGGGCGGCGAAAATATCCTGGCCGGTGAGCAAGCCGGTGATGGTGATACTCTCGCCGTAAAATTTATTTTTGACAACCACGAGTTCCGGCTTGAAGTTTTTAATCTGCGCCAGGCGCGATATGATATTTTCCTGAATGAATTGGCTCGCCAGCGTAGCCGTGACCAGCGTGACTTTGACCGGTTTGGACAGGGCTTGCGGCAAACGGCTGATTTGTTTCTTCTGAAAATCGTTCAACAAATCGCGCAGCATGCCCACGCCGTTTTCCATTTGATCGAAGGCATCGTAGCGCGCGGCAGGAGGGAGGGCCTCGCCGGCAATGATATAAAACTCGTCCGAAGGATAAACGAAATGCGTATCGAGCTTGCGGCGGAATTCCGCGGCATAATTATCGGCAATGCGCAACAACTGCCTGGCATAATCCCGCGTCACCGGCGCGATCTTGGTCAAACCCTCGCGATGTTTTGTCAAGCCCACCGGCACGACGGCCACGCTGCGCACGCCGGGATAAAACCTGGCCAAATCCCACAGCGTTTTGTGCAACACCTCGCCGTCATTGATCTGCGGACACAGCACGATTTGCGTGTTGAGCGTGATGCCGTTATCGGTAAGGTAGGCGATTTTATCCAGCAAACGATCGTCAAAATCAATGCCGAGCAGGAATCTTCGAATCTTCGGCTCGGTCGCATGCACGGAAATAAACAGCGGCGTCATGCGTTGTTGCACGATGCGCTTGAGATCGACGCGCGAGATGTTTGAGAGGGTGACGTAATGTCCCGATAAGAAAGAAAGGCGAAAATCCTCATCCCGGAAATACATGGTCGAGCGCATGCCCTTGGGATTTTGATCGACGAAGCAAAAAATGCAATCATTACCGCAGCCGCGGATTTTCAACGGCTCGAAACTGAGGCCGAGACTGTCATCAACTTCTTTCTCAATTTCGTAAATAATCGTTTCGCCCTCGCGCCGGACTTCCAGCTCGAGTTCATCATCGCTGACGAGATAGCGATAGTCGAGCACGTCGCGCACACGCTGGCCGTTGATGCGCAGGATTTCGTCGTTGACGCGCAAACCCAATTCTTCGCCCGTGCTGGCGTTGTCAATCGCGATAATTTTCACGCAAATTTATTCGATTAGAGTGATTGATTCTTTTGGTCAAAAATAAAACGCCCGCCAAACGCTTGGCGAGCGCGTCAAATATAAGCAATCGGCCTGTCGCAGTCAAACCAAAACTTCGATTACTGCCGCTGCAACTCGCGATCACGCTGCAAATTCCATTGAATCCAATCGACGCCGGCCTCGCGATTGGGGTCGATACTGGATTTGGCATAGCGCCCGTTTTCGCGAATCTCGATTTGAAAACCGGCCACCAGGCGCACCCACTGATCGAGAGAGACTTCGTACGGCCCGGGAATTTCCGTGGGGCCGGGCACTTGGGTCGGCGGGCCAACCGGCCGCGATTGTTGCTGCAAACGCTGTCGCAAACCGCTTGCCGGTCCGATATCGACCTGGCCGTCGTAAACCGCAACACGCGTCGTGCTGTCGGCTTCCATGCGGTAAACCGTGCCGCGCACCGCGCAAACGGCCGTTGGTGATTTAATCTCGAATTTCTCGCGGCCCCACTTGAGCTTGAAGATGTTTGCCCATAATGATCCGCTCTTCAGTGTGCCGTCAACCTGCCGGTTGCTTTGCGACAGCTTCGACTGTTCGAAGTCAAAAAGCGATTTTTCGCCGATGCGAATCACACTGCCGTCGGTAAGCCTGATTTCACAGCGCGATTCTGCCGCGGTTTGTATCTGGTCACCCTGCAACACCGGCATCCGCAATTGCGCCGGCAGCCATTTGGCGCTTTGCCGGCGCAGCACGGTCACTTCTTCGGTTTTGCCCAGCACGAAACTGATTGTTCCCACCGCATCGGGAGCGGGAGCGTGCGCCATCCCGCTTCCCATCAACCACAGCACCAAGGCAAACGTTGAAAATTTCAGTCGCAGTTGCATGATCCTTGCCTTAGACTTTTAGCCTTAGTTTTTCATCATGGGATGCTTGACCGCTTTGTAGCCGGCGGGCACGGTGAAGAGGTCGGCGTTGAAACTGCCGGTTTTGTATTCCGTTGTTTCCACGGTTGTTTCATAAAGGACGTTGCTGCCGCTGTCCGCGCCGCCTTGTTTTGGCCCCATTTTGCCAAGCAAACCGCCCAACGATTTCGGCAGCTTTGCCATTTTTTCCTGGTCTTCCGCAGACATCTGAGGCATCTGCGCACTGCCGGCCTCGGCAGTCGTTTCAAACTTGCTTTCCGTTAAAACCGAGAACCCCTGCATTTTCTTGCTTTCTTCGGCAAGCTTCTTCATCGCGTTGGCAAGTTGCGGATTCGATTGCAGGGCCGCCGCCATGCTCTGGCCGCCGGCTGCCGATATATCCATGCCGAGTTTTTCAGAAAATTTCCGGCTGAATGCCGCCAATTCTTCAAAACCGGACGCATCCTTTGCCAGCCACATGGCAGAGGTGATGATCATGCCGCCTTTGCCGCCCTGTTCTTGCGGCGTTGTCTCTTTGGCGCCGGTTGCCGTCATGGTGAGAACGACTTTTTCCGTATTGAATCCGGCGATGGTTTTCTTTTCTCCGGTGCGCTCAACTTTGACGTCGAAGTCAATTTTGACGTCCGCCTGCTTGTCGTCGCCCCGCTTATCGGCCGTGGAGGCGCGCCCCATCATCTTGCTCATCATCTCTTTCCACTGCGCAAACGTCATTTCGGTGTACTCTTTTTTCTTGTGATCGAGAGTGATATAAACTTCGCGATTGAGGTCGATGATGGTGGAGTTGGTGGGATTGCCTTTGTCATCGAAATTGTCCGAGCGCTGAAAATCGCCTTGCACATAATTCGTGCTGGAATGCGGCTTATCGCCCCCGGCCATTTTCATCATGCTGCCCATGAAGCCGTGGAACTTCATTTTTGTGACCGTGCTGTGCTTCACACCGGGATTGCCGAGCAAGGCGAATGCGGGGAGGGTGAGCAACAAGAACATTCGTGTGACAGAACGATTGATAATCATGAGGCTGTCTCCGTGGTTGAAAATTTCCTGCGTTGTGAAGTGTGCTGCCTCCCTCTCCTTGAAACACACACTATTTTTTATTTTTCTCTTTGACGACATCGCCGCTGGTATAGCCGCTGCCGCTGATTACCGCGCATGACGAGGCCTTGCCTTTGCCGCCGTAATTGTTGTCGGTTACACGAATCTCACCCAGGGTCTCTTCCGAGGCGCCCAGGGACTCGCCGGTATCCGGGTCAATCAATTCTTCGCCTTTGCGCGTCACCACGAAAACGTCGCCAACTTTGACGCCGTTCTCCTTGCCGGAGTTGATGATGACATTGCCGTCTTTCACCATGATCACTTTCGCCGACCACACGCCGCCGCCGCTTTGTTCATCCAGCATTTTGACGATGTCATCGATCGCTTCACGGGTAGCCTTGCCCACCAGGGATTGATCGAATTGCGATTGATCGCTGAAGCGAAAATCCGGAACATCGACAGACACGCCGGTTTTGGAATTTTCTTTGCGAATATTCTCCGCCTTTAAAATTTCTCCGCTCGTGACATCGACAAAGCGAACATCGATGCCAACGGTGGCGCTCTGTTTGCCGACGCTGGCGCCGATGCCGACTTTTTTCAGGGCGCCGCCGGTGGAGGCTTTTTTGTAACCGAATTCTGTGACTGCGCCGATCACAGCCAATTCAACGCCCAGCATTTTTCCGGCTTGCGCCGCGGTTTGCGGATTGACCACGCCGGACATGCCGAGACCCTGCTCTTGCAGCAGCTTGTCCATCTCGGCACGCTCCATGACGCGATATTTGCCGCTTTTGACCAGCGTCGTGGTAAGCATATCTGCCATGCCGTCGCCCACGCCCTGCCCGGTCCACCAATACCAGCGGTTGCGCGAGTCGGTTTTATCCTCGAAGGAGAAAACGGCAACGCGCTTTTTGCCGCCGGTTTTTTCTTGCGCCGGCGCGCCGGTAGCCCAGGCAAGCGCGGCCACGAATAAAATCCCCAATCCCAGGAATTTTCTGTACGTCATACTGGCTCCTTGTATATAAGCATGATTATTGATTGGTCGAATCAGGCGTGGCAGAAATCGCATCCATCTCAGCCGCCTGTTGTTTGATTTTGATGTCAACGCGATTCGGCGAAACGCTGCCGACAGTGACGGTGAAGGGCGCCAAATCCTTGTTGGCCAGCTCACGCGCCAGTTGCGCCCCGGTACCCAGAATCTTCAGATCCAGAGTCGCTACGCCTCCGGCAGTGTTGCGCTCATACACATTTTTCAATCCGCGCAGGTTGAATTTGATGGTGCTGACAAATTGCTGCAGTTCGTTGTAGTTCTTGTGTCCCTGCACCTGCACCGTGATGCTGTTCTCGTTGTAGAAGTTTTTTTGCGCCTCGGCCACGACTTTGGCCAGCAGCGTCTCGCCGACTTTTTTGGCGGTTTTTTCAATGGCCTTCGTGCCGCCTGTGACTTCGTCGATATGCGGGTGAGCGGCATTATCCGTGGCTGTCGCGATGATGCGCGCATCGCTGGCGCGCACAACTTTTGCCGTCATGTTCGCCTGGCAGGATTTCATGCCGCCGAGATTCAAAGTCGTTTGCGCCACTTTGGCGATGGCTTTGCCCGTGATGATCAACTCCGCTTGTTGCGCCACGGCAATGGCGGCGGCAGCTTTGGAATCGCCTTCCAGCGCGGCTAGGATTTGATCGCGGTTTTGATTTTCCTTCGCCTGGCCGGGATCAATGACTTCAAAGCCTTTGTTGCGGAAAGCATCAATGATCGTGGTCTCCGCCACCGTCAGATCGACTTCGAAATAATGATAGCGATCAGTATAGCCGATGTTCTGCTCGCCGATCATCACCATGACACGAGGGTTTTCCTTTTGCAGCAGTTCTGCGAGCGCATTGTCATCGTTTTTCAAATCGTTCAGGTTCACTTGCGCGCGCATTTCGACTTCGTAGGTATCGTATTTGCCCGCGCCTTCGCGAATAATGTCGTATTTGCTGACATACCCGGCAGACCAGGCAAGGATGCGATCCTCCACCATCTGAAAGTTCTGCACCAGCGTTTCGGACTTGATGTTCGTGCCCAGCGCTTGCTGCACGGCTTTGCGCATGGCATCATCAATGGCCTTGTCGCGCGCTGCCGCCATATCACCCGCTAAAACCGCGCCCAAGCCGACGACCGTGATCTCCGCGGTTTGCGGCCGGGCTGCCTGTGGCCATACGGGCGACGATAAGCCCACCAGGGCAAACGCGACAAGCGCTCTGGTGATCCAGTTTTGTTTTGACAAGATTATCCCTCCTGATCTAAGTAGTTCGATACCAGGAATGTGAAGGCATTTCAGTAATTCAACGGCGCCGGATTCTTTTATAATGCCAACGGCAACTCGGCGCGTTCTCCGGTTGCTTCGTTAATGACGAGGAGCGTACCGGCTTCGGCATGGCGTAGTTGTTGATTGGCATTCAGCAGAAAACCCCGAAGGAAAGAAAACCCGCGATATCTGCGCCGGTTTTTCTTCCCGCCGAGGTTTTCGAAAATTTCAGCACACGAATTTAAAAGGTGATCCGCAAGGCGTTCTGAAAATCGCGAATCACCAGCAATGCATCTGCGCCGGATATATGGCCTTCGGGATTGAAGGCGCCGGTAATCTTATCGGCATTCATAATGCCGCGATCAGCCATCAATGCCGCGGCGTTGTAGGCGAAATGGTCGCTGCGCATGTCGGGAAAGCGCGATTGCCCGCCAATATATTTCGTCTTGAGCGTTTGATCGCCGGTCACCGAAATCAAAATGCTTTGCATTGTCGTGGCATAATTCGCGCGTGTAATTTTCATATCGGGCTGGAAGGTGTGATCCGGAAACGCCTCCATACCGCCGATGCGTATAATGTCCTTGATCCAGTTCTTCGCCCAATGCGTTTCGACATCCGTGGCGGCCGGCAGCGCGGCTGCCTTGGGCTGTTCCATCTTGGTGGGATCTGCCGGGGCTTGGAAACCGGTGTCAAAATTGGGCTGCTGCTTCTTTTTGAAGACTTCTTCGAGCTTCAATTCTTCCAGCAACAACACGGCAAGATCGGCGCGGTCGATTTCCGGAATCAACGCGATTTTCATGCCGATTTTGGTTCCCGGCGCAGCGCGCTGAATTTTTTGCATTGTGGCATAGCCGGCGTCGGCGCGGCCGGCGAACTCACCCTTCAACGCAATGACCTTGCTGTATGACTCCGCCGCCGGCCCGAATTGATACGCGGTTTTATAGGCTTCGGCTTTGTAGAAATGCGCCTTGTCGCTGTTGGGATTCAGCTTGAGCGCGCGATCAAATTCATTGACCGCGTCTTTGGTGAGATCCGCGATTTTATCCTGATTTTTGCCTTCATCACCCTGCAACGAGGCCACGCGCATGCTGAGAATGCGGCCTTTGATGATGCGGGATTCGACTGACTTGTCATTTTTGCCCAGCGCATCATCAACGGCTTTCATCGCTTGATCGAAATTGCCTTCGTAGGCATATGCCAGGCCGAGTCCGGCATCCGCTTCAGGATATTTCGGATCGAGCTGTTTGGCGCGCATAAAGGCCTGTTTGGCTTCGGCAATGTTGCCGTCCTCCAGCCGGCGCATGCCGATACTGAAATGGTTGTCGGGTGTATCCAGGACGGATTCTTTCTTGAGCGCCTTTGACCCGCACGCCCACTGACCGGCGATTAAAATCACGGCGAACAACATGATGAGCATTGGCAACGGCTTGCTCCGCATACAACCCTCCTTATGATTCAAAGTTTTTGACATTCAATTATGACTCCTTTTCAATCAACAACCACCATCACCTGGCATTTGCTGAGAAAGCTTTCACTTTCGCTGCGTTGTTTCAGCATTTGCGCATCGGCGTTGGAAATGACGACGTCAGCCTTGTTATTGCCCAACGCCTTGACGGCATTGATCACCAGCGGATTCGGCGCGACGCGTTGATTGCTGCGCGCGGAGGGTACATCTTTCGCATAGCCCACCATGCCTTGTTTCACAGCCCACTCGCGATCGACATATTTCGAGCCGTATACTTCATTGCCGTCTTCATCGAGAATTTTCGGCGCCATGGCCGGTGTGACGGACAGGCCCTTGGCGTTGATGATCAAACCAGTGGCGGCGCCGGAAGCGGGTGCGGCAGCCCCGGCAGGAGGATAACTCGGCACGCCCCCGATCGGAACAGCGCGGCCCGGGGGCAACAGTAAATCCGCCAGCCCGGCCATGGGGACTTCGACGTCGACTTCAACCGAAGTGTCGCTCATGTAGCGCGTGTCCACCACCGTGAAACCGCGCACGTAACCTTCCACGCTGGTGCGGATTTCATCGTTTTCCAAAATCATGTTTTTGACTGTGGTTTCAGAGGTGATCGCCATGCCGTTTACGGTTTGCAACAAATTCCGCAACGCCACCAATTTTGCGGCCTCCAGCGCTGCCGGGCGTTGCGCGCCGAACGGCAGATTCGGATTCGGCGCCGCGATGCCGGTGGAGCGCAGTTTTTGCTGGCTCCAATCGATCGCGCCGCTGGCGCCAACGGTTTGCGTGACTTGCGCAAGCGATGCCGTCACGGCAAAAATTGCCAACAGGGTTGCCATTAGAGTTGCGCGAAGCATATTGCTTCTGGACATAGTTTTTCCTCCATGCGAGAGCAGGGTTGGTAAGCTTCCAAATCTTGACATGCGAAAATGAAATGGTTTGCAAGGCCGTCGGAAAGAAGACATCTGAAGATGGCTAAGTCTAAGGAGAGGTGAGATGAGCAATTTGTCGCTGCCCGGCGCAGGAGATGCCATCTCATTCATAATTACAAAATCCTCTTAAAACCAAAATGCTCTGACGACTCATGTCGCACACGGTTATCGACTTCCGGCTCTATCGTGCCACGCGAAGCAGCAGGAAACCACTTATTCATTTGAGCGAATGACGGGGGTCGAACCCGCGACCCTCGGCTTGGGAAGCCGATGCTCTACCAACTGAGCTACATTCGCTTATTCCTTTGAACGGCGTGTAAATTAAGCTTCTGGCAACTAAAGTCAAGAGAAAAAACGAGGCGGGTACCTGGCAATCTATCCGGAAATTGAAGTGCACCCCCAAAGTTGGACAATCTAAATTTGGACAATCTTGCTAAGGAATACCTGAACGGCTATTTGGTCCAACCCCAAAGGAGCGTGAACATATCAAAGAGCTGCAGAGGCTTTACGCCTTCTTTCAAGGCCCAGGTTGTGTTAGAAGCCCTCAGCGGTGCGAGGTCCGCTGCCGAGGTTTGCCGGGAGCACCAGATCAACCCTCAGCTTTTCTGTCAGTGGAAAAGTTATTTGCTCAAGATTCCTGAACGTGAATGTTAAAACGCATTATAGCGTGAGTTCAAAATCTGGGTCGCCTCGACCCTGCGGATCAACTATCGGGAAAAGCGTTATCACGATAATGTGTGATGGCGCTTTGTATGTTGCTTTCCGAAGAATTATTTTGCATCTTCGTGCATGCAAAATTGTGACCGCAAAGCTGGGCTCAAACCAAAACTGCCATCACCGCACTCTTTTATCTTCCTTGCCTTTGTTCCAGTAAGCTTTTATCAAGGCTTGGCCGCCGCTTCCGCGCGGGGTCGGACCGTGGTCGGAGGGTTCGAGTCGGCTGCGCAAAAATGTTGCAATTTTCCCAACTTCTGAACCTTAGGACTGTATTTATAATTGAACTTCGCTTTGCCTCTTTAACAAAGTTAATTGAGAGGAGAACTTCCCGTGGCCAAAAAAATCTACGCTCTCTTGGTTGGCATCAACGACTACCAGCCGCCGGTGCGCAAGCTGGCAGGCTGCCTGAATGACGTCAAGCATTTCGAGCATTTTCTGAGGGACAGTTTCGATAAAAAAGATCTTGCCATCGAAGTTCTCCGGGATCACGACGCCACGCGCACGAACATCATCGCGATGTTTCGCAAACACCTGTGCAAAGCCACAGCGGATGACGTGGCGGTGTTTCAATACTGCGGCCACGGCGCGCGCTGGAAATCCGCCGCCGCGTTCAAAGAATTTTATCCCGACAGCAAGGACGAGGGCCTAGTGTGCTACGATAGCCGCGGCAAGGGCGGTTATGACTTGGCCGACAAGGAATTGGCGGTATTGCTTTTCGAAGTGGCAAAGAACAACCCGCATCTTGCGGTCATCATGGATTGCTGCCACTCCGGTTCGGGCACGCGCACCGTGAACGCCTTCAAAGGTTTGATACCCCGCGTCACCTACGAAGTGCCGGCTGAAAGGCCGCTGGACAGCTATGTGGACGGCTATTATGCCAAGCTGCAGAAGAAGAAAGAGAAGTTGTACATCCCGGCCAGCAAGCACATTTTACTGGCGGCTTGTGAGCGGACGCAAGAAGCTCAGGAAAGCCCAAATTTCAGCGGGGTGTTTACCGATACGTTGATCGAGGTGTTGAGCAAATCCAGCGGCGGCAATCTCAGTTACGCCGATTTGTTCGTGCGCTGCCGGGCCGCGGTGCGCACGCGCGCCGATAACCAGAGTCCCCAGTTCGAACCCTACGAAAACTTTGATGCGTATGCCGGCTTCCTGGGCCGGGCCGCTGCCGGCGCTGCTCATCGCCACCGGGCATATTTTGAGGTGGACAGCCAGGCGTGGAAAATCGATGCGGGCGCGGTGGCGCCGGTTCCCGGAATTCCCACGGATAAAACCAAAGTTATAAAGGTCGCGCTTTACCGCGGCGATGATGCCGCAAGTTTTGCCGGAAACGCCGCCATCGTCAAAGTTGGGCCGCAGACCAGTGTTTTGCAGCTTGATTTCCCGGCCGACGCTGAACAGTATCGCGCCGAAATAACCAAAATGCCGGCAGTGCCGATGCTCATTTATGTTGAGGGAGAAGCAAAAGGCACGGAGATCTTGAAAAAAGCGCTAACCCCCGAGATTGGCGCGGCGCTGGGAGTGGCGTTAACCGATATTCCCGAAGGCACGCTCTATGCGCTTGCCGCCGAGGGCGGAAAATTCGTGCTCAAACAGCGGGAAACGAATGTGAAGATTCTCGGGGCCAAAGACTATTCCGAAGAATCGGCCAAAACGATTTTTTATGAAGGCCTCAAGCCGGTGGTGCAGTGGGAAAGAATCCTGGCGCTGCAGAATCAAAGCACTGAAATGAACAAAGACGAGGTTGATTTTGTTTTTACCGAGATGCCGGAGGATGGCAAGCCACATCAGTACGAGCAAGATGAGATGACGCTGGATTACGTGAAGGCCGGAAAGGAATGGAAGAAGATCCGCGGCAAGGTTCAAATTCGCAACCGCACGAGACAGACCCTGCATTTTCTCGTGCTCTATTTTTCGTCCAAGTATGGCATCTTCAAGCTCAAAAACGATGAGGTGCCTCGAAGCGAGGAATACGTCACGGTGTGGGGGGACCAGCCGAAAGATTACTTTGACCTGGATGACACGATGATCGATGACCAGGAATACAAGGTCAAGGAAGAAATCAACAATATCAAGCTGATCGTCAGCACCGAAAAGATCGACGACTTTTTATTGACGCAGAAGAATCTGAAAAATTTTGGGGAAGACCTGCCTGCCACGCGCGGCATGAGCGGAGTGGACGAGGAAGATCAAGCCAAGATGTATCAAGACGAATGGTTCACCAAAAGCCTTCGCATCAAAGTCGTCCGCCAGCTCGACCAGGTGGGCGCAAAGGATGCGGCGCTGGCCAAGGGCAAAATCGTCGTTAAAGGCCATCCCGCAGTCAAAGCCAAGTTGAGCCTGAGCGCGGCCAGGACGCCGACGCGGGGCGCCAGCGATGGCTTCGATTTCTACAGGGCGCTGGAGCGGCCAGGAGAGCGGCAGGGGCTAACGATGCTCAAATTTTCCTCCGGCACCCGCGGCGGGAGCGAGGAGGAGAGTATTTTGGAATTGACCGGCATTCAAAACGCCGAGGCTTTGGAAAAAGATCCTCTGAAAATCGAGGTGAACGTGCCGCTGGAGGAGAACGAGTACCTGCTGCCGCTGGTGTTCGACGGCCAGCATCTTGCCCTCGGCGGCGACCTTTCCAAAGATGAGAAAGGCCACACGCACATCAGCATCGATCACATTCCCACCGTGCCCGATAACCGGCGCAGCGTCGGCGGGGCCTTGAAGCTCTACTTTTTCAAAACCTGGTTGAAGCGGGAAAATCTGAACGCGCTGTGTTGGGCGGAGTTCAAAGAGAACGGCGAAGTGGCGCGAAACAAAAGCGAGCTCGCCGGCAAAGTTGCCGCGGCGAAAAACATTCTCTTGTTGATTCACGGCATCATCGGGGACACGGAGAATCTTGCCAAAGGCTTGCGCATGGCCGGCCTCGATAAGAAGTTCGACCTGGTGCTGACTTACGATTACGAGAATCTCCACAGTTCCATTGCGGAGACTGCCGCGACGCTCAAGCAGCAGTTGGAAGCCAATGGCATGGGCGCCCATGACAACAAGCAGCTCACCGTGCTGGCGCATTCCATGGGCGGCTTGGTCTCGCGCTGGCTCATCGAGCGGGAAGGCGGCAGCAAGTTTGTCGATCATCTCGTCATGTGCGGCACGCCCAATCAAGGTTCGCCCTTCGGCAATATCGACAAGGCGCGAAAGATCATGAAGGTGCTCACCGGGCTGGCGATAAATTATATTCCCGCGCTCGTTCCGTTCAGCGGCGCCCTCATCTTTTTGCTGAACCGCTCCAAAGAGATCACGCATACGTTGGAGGAAATGGCGCCCTCGTCCGCCTTCATGAAAACGCTCAATAGCAGCGCCGACCCGGGCGTGCGCTACACCATCCTGGCCGGTGATATCGACAAATACGAAGAGCCTTCGGATCAATTTTTTGCCAAAATGCTGGAGAAAGCCGGCAAGGGAATTGTCTTTGACGCTTTGTTCGGCACTCCGGCACATGACATTGCCGTAAGCGTGGACAGCATTCTTGGCGTCGCCGGCGAGCGCAATCCGGCGCCGAAAAGAGCGAACGTGGCGTGCCATCATTTGAATTATTTCATTTCCGAAACCGGGATGAAGGCGCTGTCGGCGGTGGAGTGGTAAAACAAACAGAGCCTTGATTCTACATACGCTTACTCTTTCTCCTACCGCTACTCTTACTTGCTGTTTGAATTTCAGAAAAGCGAGCGGAAAGGTGAGAACGAGTATGAGTATGAGAGTATGAGTATTGAGAGCCACCCATGAGTGACAAACCCCTCATCATCCTGGCCTTCTCCAATGATCAGGATGCCTATCTCGACATGATCGTCCGCGAGCGGAAGCATATCTTCAAAGCCCTGCAACAGCATCATGATCAAGGGTATATCCAGGTGCACAAGGAAGAGAACACCTCGATCGCAGACCTATTTGATCTGTTCACTCGTTACAGCGACCGCATTGCGATTTTTCATTACGGCGGGCATGCCAGCGGCACGCATTTGCAATTGGAAGCCGGCGCCGGCAAGGCGGAGAGGGCAGATGCCACCGGCCTGGCACAATTGATGGGACAGCAAAAAGCGCTGCAGTTGGTGTTCTTGAACGGCTGCGCCACACGCGATCAAGTTGAGAAGCTATTTTCCTGCGGCGTCAAAGCCGTGATCGCCACCTCCGTTCCCATCAACGATGAAATGGCCACCAAGTTTGCCGAACAATTTTATCAGGCGCTCGCGAACAAAGCCAGCATTCAAAAGGCCTTCCAAACCGCCAAAGCCTTTGTCGCCACGAGTGACGGCAAGGAAAAAGAAGTTGGCGAGTATCGCGGCATGAATTGGGCCGGTCAGCAGGAAACTGAGCCGGCCGGCATGCCGTGGGGCTTGTACGTCAATACCAACGGCGAAGAGGCGCTCGCCTGGACGCTGCCGGAGGTTGCCGAACATCAGGTGATTATCCGCGGCGCAGCGGTGCCGGCCAAAGCCGGCGCGCCGGTGAACACCGGGCTGATCGAAACACTCTTCAATGCCGTGGCGAGGCACAGCCCCGAAGTCGGAGTTTTGTGGGAAGCAGCCAAAAAGAGCAAGCGCCAGGATCTGCGCATGGTGCGCCAGCAGATCATCGACAGTTTTCCGGCGCCGGTGGGCGAGCAACTGCGCAAGCTCTTCGCCGGCACTACCGTCGACGTGCAGCGCTTGCGGCAACTGGTGCTGGCTTATGAAACCGTTGCCGAACTCTTCTGCTTTGCGGTCTTGTCGCAACTCTGGGACGAGCGGCACAAAAATCCGTCGTTGCGGCTCAACGCAGACCATCTCGCCGCGTTCAACAGCTTCTTCGCTCTGAGCGCCGACAGCCAACCCACGTTCAACTACGTCAAGCTGATTGCCTCGGCGGCGGAAATCTTTCGGGAAAACGGGATCGCGCCGTTTATGGAAGAAGTTGCCGGCCTCGGTGAGGTGTTACAACAGAATGATTTTGACCTCGGCCTTCGCTTCATGGAGGAAATGCGGGGGGAATTGTTGCGCGGCAAAGTGGCCGCGGAAGAAATCGAAAGCTTTTGCTCGCAGGCCGAAAAACATCTGGGCACCATTATGTCGGCCCTGGCCTTTCTGGTCAAGTATAAGCTCACCGCCGTCAAAAGGATTGACATTATCAAGCCTCGCCATAAAGCGCCGGAGTATCGCCACAACCAGGTCGTGCTCGACCGGGTGACTGCCGGGATCATGGACAGCGAAGAAGTCCATCCCGCCTTCACCGACAGCGAGTCGGTGATTTTGCTGAAAAGCGTCGAAGATGTCAAGGAGTACCTGAGCCTGTCGCCCTTTGTTGTCGATGAAAACGCCCTCACCGGCGATCAAAATTCCAAACTGTTTTTTTATTCTTATCATGATGCCAAAGATGACAGCTACCATTTTAGATTTGTCGATAATACCGAGGATGAATTGATCGTCTCTGAGAAGCACTATCCGCAAATCAAGGGGCAGTTTGAGGAGTTCAAACAGATTTTGTTCGGCAAACAAGAGGGTTGAGCTAGTTGTTAAAAAATGAACTCTACAAGTTGGTTATCGATCTGGCTGAATCCAAGAGATGAACGCCACTCCTTAATCTTATTGATCTTGCCATGAAGTCCCCCTTCAAGTTTCTCGATGCTTACGACCGGCAGGACAAGGAAATCTTTTTCGGCCGGGCGGAGGAGATCGAGCAGCTTTACACGCTCGTCTTCCAAACCAAGCTATTGCTGGTGTACGGGCAATCGGGCACCGGCAAGACCAGCCTGATTCAATGCGGCCTGGCCAACCGTTTCAAGCCGACGGATTGGTTCGAGCTGTTCATCAGAAGAAAAAACAACATCAATGCGTCGCTCCATCGCGAAATCCGCCGGCGTGCCGAGACTCCCATCGCAGACGATGCTGCCGTTCCCGAGGCGATTCGATCATTGTATCTTGACCATCTCCGGCCGGTCTACCTGATCTTCGATCAATTTGAGGAATTGTTCATTCTGGGCGCGAAAGCGGAACAGCAGGCCTTCATCCGCACCATCGCCGGCTTGCTCAAATCTGACGTCGCCTGCAAGATCATCTTCGTCATGCGCGAAGAGTACATCGCCATGTTGTATGAATTCGAGCGTGCGGTGCCCACCTTGTTCAACAAGCGCTTTCGTGTCGAGCCCATGAGTCTGCGCAACGTGCAAAACGTGATCACCGGCACCACCGCCGCTTTTGGCATTGAGCTGGAAACCGGCGAAGCCACCGCGCAGCAGATCATCGACAACTTGAGCGACCAGCGTGCCGGCGTGCAGCTTTCCTATTTGCAAGTGTATTTGGACAAACTCTATCGCAAGGCCGCCCGGGCACAAAACGGCCGGCCGGGCGATCGCCAAGCGCCGATCGTCTTCACCGAGAGTTTGGTGCGGCAAACCGGCGCTCTGGGCGATGTGATGGCGGATTTTCTGGAAGAACAGACCGCCGCCATTCAAAAGGAGCTGGCCGCCAAATTTCGCCAAACGCCGCCGGAAGCGGTGCAGCTCATCCTCGAAGAATTCGCCACCCCGGAAGGCACCAAGCAGCCGGTGCCGCGGGCAGGGCTTTCCGCCAGGCTGGACATGCCGGATCCTCTCATCGACGCCTGCCTCGCCGGGCTGGAGCACAGCCGCATCCTGCGCAACGTCGAAGGCGTTTATGAACTGGCTCACGATACCCTGGCCGGCCGCATCGACGAGAGGCGCAGTATCGAGAGAAAAAATTTGCTGAAAGTGCAGAAGCTCATTACGGATCGCTATTCGGCTTTCGATCAAACGCATACGCTGCTGAATAAAGTCGAGCTCAATTATATCGAGCCTTATCTTGACAAATTGAAATTGAGCCCGGAAACCGCCGTTTTTCTTCAAAAGAGCAAATCGGCCGCGAAACGCAGGCAAAGGCAATTGATTGCCGGAACGCTGGGGATTATCGCAATTTTGGCTGTTTCTGCAATTGTCGCGGTGGTGCAGATGCTGATTACGAAGAACTTGAAGTATTACGAGGGCAATTTCAGCCAAGCCAAACAATTCGAGGAAAAAGCCGGCCGGGCGCTGCAAGATCAAGAGCCTCGCGAGCTGCAGAAATCCTGGCTTTACACCCTGGCGGCATTGGGACAGGATAACAAAAAGAGCCTTCCGCTTTCTCAGGAAAGGGTCATCCGGCAGGGAATTGCTGCCGGGATTTATCAACAACTCTGGTCTTCTCCGGGCGCTTTGAGCGAGATCCGGGAAGTCAAATTTAGCCCGGATGGCAGGCGCGCCGCGATTGCTTGCGATGACGGAACCATACGTTTTTGCGACATGGCAACCGGCGCCGAAATGAATTCTTTGCGCGGCCATTCCGATAGCGTTGCCGTCGTTGCCTTCAGTCCCAACGGCAAATGGCTCGTCTCGGCTTCCAAAGACACCATCAAATTTTGGGATGTGGCGCAAGACACGCTGGTTAAGGCTTTGCGTGTGTCCATGAATGCCGATATTCGCAGCGTGGCCTTCCACCCTGAAGGCCACATGCTGGCATCGTCGTCACTAGAGAGTGCCATTTGGTTGTGGAATCTTGATCCTCCGGGTTTGCTGCGGTCTCAACTGCATGGGCTGATGCCATTTGTCAAAGCTGTGGGGGCTTTCGACACCTTGAAGGTATTGCGCGGCCATCGCGGCGAAGTCCGGGCGCTTGCCTTCAGTCCGAACGGCAAATGGCTCGCCTCCGCCTCCAAAGACAGCGCGATCAGCCTGTGGAATGTGGCAACGGGTGACACCAGCACTTTGCCGGGACATCAACTCGAGGTTTCGACCGTTGCCTTCAGCCCGGATGGCCGGACTATGGCAACCGGCTCAAAAGATAAAACGATCCGCCTTTGGAATGTGCAGCCGCCCTCGGCTCGGGACATTTTAATCGGGCACCGTGGCGGGATCCGGCAGGTTGCCTTCAGTCCGGATGGCAAAATGCTGGCTTCAGCTTCCGATGATTCCACCATCCGAATTTGGGACGTAGCTTCCGGATCGATTAAACACAGCTTGCTTGGCCATACCGGCACGGTCCGGTCCGTGGCCTTCAGTCCGGACACCAGCAAGGGCGTGCTATTGTTATCCGGCTCCAGCGACCGCAGCATTCGGCTGTGGGAGGTCAAAATCGGCAACGAGCTTGCCGTCAACGCCGGGCATCGCGATAAGATCAACTGCGTGGCTTTTAGTCCGGATGACTCGTTGCTGGCTTCGGGATCGCACGACGGAACCGTTCTGCTGTGGAATCGCTTCAGCGGTGAGCAAGTAAACAGGTTATCGGGGCACAAAAGCGCGGTTCTGTGCATTGCCTTTAGCCCGGATGGTAGACTGCTCATTTCCGGCGGAGAAGACAAAACGGTGCGGGTTTGGGATGCACGCAGCGGAGTGATGTTGGATTCCTTGCCGGGGCACGCCCGCGCGGTAAATTGTGTTGCCATGGATTCGGGCGCATCTTATATCGCCTCGGGTTCGGCAGATAAAACCGTTCGCCTCTGGAAACGGAGCGCCGAGGCAAGCCATGGTGTGAAATTCATTGCAACCGATGAAAGATTGGAAAAGCATGGCAGCAGCGTCCGAAGCGTTGCCTTCCATCCCGCAGGCAATTTGCTGGTCTCCGGCGACAGCCTCGGCAGGATCACTTTCTGGGACCTCCAATCCCTGAAAAAAATAACAAGCTGGGCCGGACACGACAGAGCCATCAATGCCCTGGCTTTCGATCATGAGGGCGCCAAACTAGCCTCTGCTTCCAGTGACGATCAGATTCGCATTTGGGGCGTCCAAGCCCTGCTCAATTCCACCCGATCATCCGCCGGACCCTGGAGATTCGAGGCCTCCAGAACGGTCAGCTACAAGTTGACCAAACGCTCTTTCGAAAAGCTGAAAATCAAAGTCCCGGAAAACGTTCTGGGCGCATTGAAAAGCGTGGAAGACAAATCGTTTGCCGGAGAAGTGGCTTTTATGGAGAGCATCAGATACATCATTGGTGACGCCGCAACGGACCGCTATCAGTCATCGCTATCGGAAGATGCCTCAAAAAAGGAAACGCAAGAATTGCTCGTGTATGATACGGTCTCCGGGACTCCGCAAAGATCAAACCCCGATAATTTGGTGGAATTGAGCGGCCACGGAGACGACGTGCTCAGCGTGTCCTTCAGCGTGCCCTTCGGCACTGGCAATCCCTACTATCTTGCCTCCGGCTCCGCCGATGCGACTATTCGAATTTGGGACGTCAACGCCGCCAGTGAATTGGCGGCATTCTACGGGCATCGCGACAAAGTTTACGGCGTGGCGTTCAATCATGATCCCGAAAAGCTCGTTCTCGCCTCGGCCTCATGGGATAAAAGCATTCGCCTGTGGGATGTTCAGGAAATCTGCAGTCTCGATGATCTGCTCAACAACGAGGCCGCTGTAAGTCATTTGGCGTTCAGCCCATCCGGCCGGTATCTGGTTTCCCTCGCAGAAGATCATCGCTTGCGGCGATGGGACATATTCCAGAGCTATGGCGGCGGCATGATCCGCCGGGTCGGAGGCGCGGCGGTTCTGTTGAGCCTGGCGTTCACGCCATATGATTCTCTGCTTGCCTATGGCGCAGAAGATGATTTCATCCGCTTATGGCATATGAAATCAGGCCCCCAAAACGCGCTCGGCGAAATCTCCGAGCTGGGCGGGCATCACGGTGACGGCTTGAGTGTGGCCATCAGCCGCGACGGGACATTCCTGGCCTCAGGCTCGAGCGACGGCAAGATTCGCCTGTGGAATTTGAAAACGAGCACTCAAAAGCCATTCGTCGCGGACGCCCACCAAGACAAGGTGCGCAGTGTCGCCTTCAGCCCGGAGGGCAATCTCCTGGCCTCCGCGGGAAGCGACAAGCTCATTCATCTCTGGTGGATTAAGAACGGCAAATTGGAATATTGGAAAACCTACGACGGCCACAAGAACGGCGTGTGGAGCATTGCCTTCAGCCCGGAAGGCAACTCGCTGGCGAGCGGATCGTGGGACAACTCGGTGCATGTCTGGAATTTCAGGATCGACCGCGCCGAACGCCTCATCGGACATCGCGGACCGGTGCTGGCGGTTGCCTTTAGCCCCGACGGCACGCGCCTGGCTTCCGGCTCGTGGGACCAGACCGTGCGTTTATGGGAGGCGAAATCCGGCCGCGAGCTCGACGTCATCAGGATCCATACCGCCCCGGTAACCAGCGTGGCTTTCGATCCGGCCGGAAAAATTCTGGCTTCAGGCGCAAAAGACCAGACTATTCGCCTGCGGAATTTGAGCTATCTGAGCTCAGTTGTTGATAGCGCCGGCGCCTATGTGAGCGCCTACCAACAGGATTTAAAGTTTTTGACCTCTGATTCCGCGTTCGCGGAACATACGAAGAAGTATCTGCCATTCTACAACATTTTTCAAGCCTATTCTTATCTGTTCGCCTATCGTTTGGGAAGCAGCCTCGAGCTGGTTGAGGAGCCGCCGAAATTTTATCTGAAAGCGCGGGATGACAAAATCTTCGAACCGCATAAATTCGAGAAATTGCGCCGGCCTCGCCCCCAAAATACCGGCACGATCAAGTGGATTTATGAGAATATTCCGGATTCGTTGCGAATCCTGAGGCGATAACTTTTTCACTTGAACACAACCCATCATTGAAAGGAACCTGTCATGGTTACTGATGATTCTTTGAAACAAATCATGCCCAAGCTGCCGGATGCCAAACGCGCGGTATTTCTGCCCTCACTGCAGAGCGCATTGAACGAGTTTGGTGTGAACACGCCCAAGCGCGAAGCCGCGTTTTTGGCGCAAATCGCGCACGAGTCCGGCGAATTGAACGTTTTTGCCGAGAATCTCAATTACGGGGCCAAGGGCTTGATGGCAACCTGGCCCAAACGCTTCCCGGATCCTGTGAAGGCGCAGCACTATGAACGGAATCCGCAGAAAATTGCGAACTACGTTTATGCCAACCGCATCGGCAACGGCGACGAGGCGAGCGGCGACGGCTGGCGCTTTCGCGGCCGCGGGCCGATTCAAATTACCGGACGCGACAATTATCAGAAATACGGCAGCCGCCTCAACGTCGATCTGATCAACGATCCTGACAAAGCCGCGACGCCGGAAGTGGGGTTTCGCATTGCCGGTTTGTATTGGAAGGAAAACGGCCTGAACGAGCTTGCCGACGCCGGGATGTTCGAGACCATCACCAAACGGATCAATGGCGCACTAAAGGGCCTGGAGGATCGCGTGAAATACTACACGCGCGCCAAACAAGTGCTGGGCGTGCCGGCAACCCGCAGCATGGGAATTCCGGAATCTGAACGCAATATTCAATTGCCGCCGGTGTTCACGCGCGGGGCTGAAGCTTTTGAGGAGGAGATGCCGGTCGAGCAAGAACGCAAGCCGGGAACACGCAAAACAAAACGCTCGCCCGCCAAATCCGCGAAGCAGAAAACCGCCGGGACGAAAGCCAGCGCCAGGAAAGCGGGTAAAAAGAAAGTCAGCAAAAGAAACGTCAGTAAGAACGCGAGCAGCAAAACCCGGAAGTCGGCAAAAGGCCCGGCCAAGCGCAAATCTGCATCGCGCCGAAAATAAGCAATGGCACCGACTCCCTCTGACAAACCCGTCATCTTCCTCGCCTTTGCGCAAGACCGCGTCGAAGGCGGCGCGTATTTGCGCAACCTGCCGCTGGAGCAGGACGGCATCCGCAAAGCTTTGCAGAAGGCGAAGCAGGCCGGTCTGTGTGAAATTGTCGAGCGTTCGAACACGACGGTGGAAAACATTCTTGATGTATTTCAAGAGTATCAAGATCGCATCGCCATTTTTCATTACGGCGGCCATGCCGACAGCTATGAGCTTCTGCTCGAATCCCTGAGCGGCGAGCATGCCATGGCGCGCAGCGAAGGCCTGGTTTCTTTTCTGGCCCGGCAAAAAGGGCTGCACCTGGTTTTTTTGAACGGCTGCAGCTCCCGGCAACAGGCGCTGGATTTGACCGAAGCCGGCGTGCCGGCAGTGATCGGCACCTCACAGAAGATCAGCGATGAAATCGCAACCAATCTTTCCGGGCGATTTTACCGGGGTTTGGCTGCCGGTCTTGCGATCGAGCGCGCCTGGGCGGAAGCAATCGATCAGATCAAAATTGAGAAAGACACAGCCAGTTTTCGCGGGATGCATGGGGAAGGCATTGCGGAAGAAGACGCCGGGAATCGCTTGCCGTGGGAGATTTATTATCGCGAAGGCGCGGAAATCGTCAAGGAATGGAACCTGCCGGCGGCCGCCAATCAACCGCTGTTTGGCTTGCCGCTGCCGGAAAGTTATTATCGCCGGCTGCCGGCAGCGCCCTTCGTTTGGATAAGAGATTTCAAGCAAGAGGAGGCGGCGATCTTTTTTGGGCGCGGTGAGGAGATTCGAAAGCTGCATACACAAATCACTGCCGGCAGCCAGCCCATTCTTCTCTTTTATGGCAAGGCCGGTGTGGGCAAATCTTCTTTGCTGCAAGCCGGGCTGATGCCGCGCCTCGAAAAGGATTACACGATCAAATACGTGCGCTGCATTTCCTCCAAACGTTTGGCTGAAACACTAACGCAGGCCCTGCAGGAAGTTGGCGACGAATGCGGATTGCCGCCGCTCCAATCCAGCGGGCAAGAGGAGCTTCGCCTTAAGCTCTCTGATCTGCAAAAAGCCATAGCCGAAAACACGGGATTCGCCCGGCAGGTGCTGGAAAAAGCGCAGCGTCAGCTTGCGGCGCTGACCGCTGAAACCGTGACGATTGCCGAGTATTGGCTTCGCATCGAAAGGGAAACCAAGCGGCCGCTGTTGCTGGTGCTCGATGAGGTGGGGAACAATCTGGCGCATCCCGAGCGAGGCGAGGCCGTTCCTGCTGAGGAACCGCAAGACTTTTTAAATATCTTGCAGCAGGTCTTTACACAAGCAGAAAAGTCTCCGAAAGGCAAGCTGCTGCTCAGTTGCCGTGAAGAATCGCGCGGCTTGCTGCGCGAAACTCTGCAAGTACAGTCGCTGCCCTTTGCAGAAATGTTTCTTGCGCCGCTGCGTTGGGAAGGAATAGTCGAAGCCGTGGAAGGCGTTACCCGGCATCCTGCCACGCAAAGTCAATTTCATTTGGAAATTGACAGGAACAAGGGCAGCAATCTGCCGGAAATGATTGCAGACGATTTGCTCGAAAGCGGGGAATCGCCGCTGGCGCCAACGCTGCAAATTGTGCTGACTGAGCTTTGGCGAGCCGCTGTCAAGGAAAACGCCAAAGCTCCGCGTTTGACCGTACGACAGTATCAAGAACTCAAGCAATCCGGCAGCCTGGTTGGCGAATTTTTCAAACAACAGATCGAGCAACTCAATCGTTGGCAGAGCCGTGTGGTGGAATCGGGATTGGTGTTGGATTTGCTTTACCGGCATACCACCCCTTCCGGAAATGCCGAAAGTCTCAGCGCGGAACAACTGCAAAAAATTTATCATGGCCGCCGGCAGGCCATCGAGCAACTCGCCGGCAAGTGCCGCGATCTTTACCTGCTGACCGATGTTCCGCCGGCCGGCACCGGCTTGGCGCATCCCCTGCTCGCGCCGATCGTGATCAAAGAATACAGCAATTCCGTCAAGCCCGGCCAGCAAGCCGCGCGCATTTTGAACAGCAAGATCGAAGAATTTCGCGCCCATGAAAAAGATATCTGGTTGAACGACGTTGATCTTGAGATGGTGGAAAAGGGCCGGGAGGGCATGCGGCAGTTGCATGCCGATGAAGAAAAACTCCTGCAGCTCAGCCATGAGCGCAAGGCGCAACGCGAGCGCGAACGCAAGCGCAATCTTGTTATCCGCAAAGTTTTGGCCGTGTGCATCCTTCTGTTTGCCGTGCTGGCGGGTTGGCAATGGCAGGTGTCAGAGCGTAATTTCAAACGTTCCAAAGCGAATCAATTGGCTTTTGTTGCAAGAGATCTGTTAAAAATCGACAATACCAAAGCGCTGCGCGTTGCTGAAGCGGCATATGCGATTTTGGGCGTGAATTCACCCGCTGCGGTAACCCGCACGTTGAGCGAGGTTTTCCATTCGCAAGACATGATCCCTTTTTATGCAGCCAATTTCATTCACACGAAACATGTCAATTCTGCGGTGTTCTCGCCCGACGGCCAACAAATTCTCACGGCTTCAGAAGACGGCTTCGCCAAGTTGTGGGATCGGCGCGGAAATCTCAAGCAGGCCTTTGATCACGAGGGGTATGAGGTCGAATCCGCAGCATTTTCGCCGAACGGCAAGCAAGTCATGACCCTGGCCAACGGCATGGTCAAGTTGTGGGGAATGAATGGCAGCCTGGTTGATAGCGATACGCTGCCCTCCGGTCACGCGGCTGATCTTTCCGATTTTTCAACCGATGGCACTCGCATTTTGCAAACATTTGCCGGCAGCGAAGATGAGAGGTTTCGCGCGCTTCTCCAACGCCTCAAACAAGATGAAGAAATGTATCAGATCATCCCTGCCGCCAATCAACAGCGTGTGGCGACTATTTCATCTCATGGCCTCGTCCGATTACTCGATGGCGAAGGCCATGCACTTCGAAGTATCGACAGCAGCGCGGTTGCGGCCGCCATTTCGCCGGACGGCAAGCGCCTGCTCACCATCATAGTCGATAGCCTCAGCACCATCAAGTTTTGGGATGAGTACGGAAATTTTCTCAGTGATTTCAAATATCGGGGAGAAGTGAATCACGCAGTTTTCTCACCGGACGGCGCGCAGATTCTCACCGCTGCCAATGATCACACGGCCAAGCTTTGGGATCTTTCGCAGAAGTTTGTGCATCGCCTGCCGCGGCACGGGCTGGGCGTTACCGCCGCGAGCTTTTCTCCCGACGGCAAGCACATCATCACAGCCTCGCATGATGGTTTCGCCCGGCTTTGGAATGAACGCGGCATTCTGCGCGACAGTCTCGCTCACCAGGAGGTTGTGAACGCTGCGGTTTTCTCGTCTGATGGAAAAAGAATACTCACGGCTTCTCGCGATGGCCATGCGCGGTTGTGGCTGTTTGAAGAAGCGCGCGTGATAAAACTGCCGCATCGCGGAGAAGTTCAATCTGCAATTTTTTCGCCGGATGAGGGCAGCCGTATTCTGACGGCGGCGCGCGACAGTACTGCTCGCTTGTGGACGGCAGACGGCGCTCCGCTTTATACGCTTTCTCATCATGGCGAGGTGATGGCGGCTGCTTTTTCCCCGAATGGCCGCCAAATCCTGACGGTTGCTTCGGACAGTGCGGTGACTTTGTGGAAAGCCAGCGGCGATTCAATCAAAGTCTTCAAGCACCATGATGAAGTTTATGCGGCGGCTTTTTCTTTGGATGGTAAACAGATACTCACCGCCTGTGCTGACAGCGTTGCCCGGTTGTGGCAAACAGAGAAACCTTTTGCGGCGCAATCGTTCCAGCAAGGCGAGAGCGTGCGGCTGGTTGCGTTCTCGCCGGCTTCGAGAGAACGGTTGATCGTGACCGCAGGAAATACCGTCAAATTGTGGAATGAGCAGGGGAACTTGCTCGAAAGCTTTTCGCACAAATATGGCGTCACCGCGGTGGTATTTTCATCCGATGATCGGCAGATTCTCACCGCCTCCATCGATGCCAGCGCCAAGCTTTGGAATGTGCGCGGCGAGCTGCTGGCCAATTACGGCAAACATACGCTGCCCGTGAATTCGGCGAATTTTTCATCCGATGGCAAATACATTATTACGGCCTCGGATGATGGTTATACCATCCTTTGGTGGAGGTCAAGAACGATTGTTGACTGGTTAAGAAGCGCCCCGGTTTATCGGCTGACACGGGAAGAAGAAGAACGGCATGACATCTTGAGATGAGGCAATGCGATAGCCACAAAAGAAAATCCCACAGAAGGCTGCTGATTGCATTTCTGTGGGATTTCCAATTTTGTGGTCAAACAAACTGAGTTTGCCTCAGTAGTAGGCAAAATCCGTCAGCATCGCGCAGGCTTGCATCATGTAGAAGAACAGCCGTTCCTCCTTGTCATCATCTACCGTTTGCCAGTCATTCACCTTGACGACAACTCCGAGAAAATCATCGCCATCAATGGTGAGAGAGGCAAAGAGTTCAGCGACAGTATCGCCGTTTTCATCCACGGCGGCTCGTCCCATGAGCTTGCTGTAGTACGGCTCGTCTTCATCGTCCAAAAAATCGTCGATCTCATCTTTATCCTCAGGATCGGCAGCCCAGTCCTCGCGGTCGCTGAGAACATAGCTTTCAAACCAGGCCATCGCTTCCCGGCTTTCTTCGAGAGAGCTACTGCTGCGCGCAAAAATAATCATCGTGATGCCCTCGAAGGGACTTGAGGCTTCGATCAGAGTGTGCCCCTCGCTTTTTTCAATACTCAAGTCGCTTTGTGCCGGAATCGCAATGGATGCGCCGGTATTCTCTTCCTGATAAACATCGATGAGCTGTTTGTACAACTCGTATATGGTAACCTGCTCGCTCTCGGCAAAAGACTTTTCATTTTCCGTGACCAAATCTCGAATATGCGCCTGCTCTTCCTCGAACATGGTGTCATAAATGTCCTTGCAGGCCGCACGGTACTCGAGCGTAAAGGCGATGGTATTGCCGTCGTTATCGACAAACGCAAAAGGCTCGTCCATCGCCGATTCCGCCAGTACCGGATCATTTTCCAAATGCGGATTATCCGCGCGCAGGCCGCTGTACAGCCGTTCGGAGACACAGGCGCTTCCGGGCGCCGCAGGCGCACCTTCGTTCAGCAGCTTGGCGAAGTTGCCGGCGGCCGGAATGGCCCAGATAAAACCTTTGCCGTTAATCGGAGGGCCTCCGTCAACCAGTCCCACAACATGGCCTTCAAAAGTCAGCGGCGAACCGGAATGCGCCTTGCGGATGTTTTTTTCTTCGAATTTGAAGACGCTGGTTTGCAATGCCGGATAATTGTTGCGGCCGTCCGAGCACAGCGCCTTCGCCAAAGCGTCCTGGTTTTGCGCGAGCCGGTTTTCCAGTTGCGCCAGCGGCACGGCGCGGCCGAGCCGGGTTTCTTTTTTGTCCATTCGGATCGACTTTTCCGGCGCTTCCCAAAAGTTGAGCGGCGTGTTCAGCGGCGCATTTCCCGGATAAACTTTGAGCGCGGGGATGTTGGGCGGCGCAGCGGTTTGCAGGCGCAACAGCGCGAGATCTGCAGGCGCATAGGTTTTCTCGATGGCCGCTGGGAATTTTTGATTTTTCCAAACGACGGTTATTGGCGAGCGCCCGGCGACAACATGAAGCGCGGTGACGATATTTCCCGGGCCGCCATGAGCCACGCCATAGCCTGAGGCCTTGCCGGCATGCACCAGCACCACGGATTCTTGCTGGCCCGCGGCGGGCGAAATCGCCAGCATCAAGGCCAACAGCAGGCAGGTGAGTCCGTTAGCCCTCAAAAAACGGTGAAACACTCCTGGTGATTTGTAGAGAGTTGGCACGTGTTTATCTCCTAAAAAAGTTTAGGCCAATCCGATACAACGGAGCTCAGTTGCCGCCCGAGCCACTCTTGATCGGCTCGCCACGGCTGCGCTTGAATTTAATGTTGTAGGTTTGATCGCCGTCAGTTCCCGTCACCTTGCCAACTTCTTGTCCGGTGCCTTTATCTATGATCGTCCACACGTCGCCGGCTGCTGTGTTTTGCGTGGATGACAGCTTGGGCGCCAGATCAATGACAAAGTTGCTCCCGCGATTGATGCTGACTTCATACCGGCTTTGGTTCACGAACGTGATACGGCCTTCTGCGTTCGACATGATTAACCTCCTCCAATTAAGTTTTGATATGGAATGTTGCGGAAATATAACTATATTGCCTTGATTCGCAAGACAAATCTCCCGGAAACATGATTCTTGAGCCAGGGCCTTCGGCCATGAGAGTATTCTTCGCTATTTGTTTAAGCGGGTTATTGAATTGGACAGTTGTGTCCGCCCAACCTTTATTGACGGCCTCACACGATCAACTTCGATTTGAACGGCTTTCCGTTGAGCAGGGACTCTCGCAGAACACGGTGCAGTGCATTCTGCAGGATCGCCACGGCTTCATGTGGTTCGGCACGCAAGACGGCCTGAATAAATATGACGGCTATGCGTTTACCGTTTACAAGCCGGACCCTCAGGTTCCGCAAAGCTTGAGCGGCACCCGGATAGAGTCGCTTTACGAAGATCACACCGGAACACTTTGGGTCGGTACGGATGGGGGCGGTCTGAATCAATTCGAGGCGGCGACCGAGACTTTCAGGAGTTATCAATACGATCCGCTAAATCGGCAGAGCTTAAGCAACAATCATGTTCTGACGATTTATGAAGATCGTGCTGGAACGCTTTGGATTGGAACGGAAAAAGGCCTCAATTGCTTCGATCGTGCGACAGGACTCTTTAAACAATATCAAAACGATCCCAACAACCCGGAAAGCCTCGGCCACAATTCCGTCAGCTCGCTTTATGAGGACGAGGCGGGAGTGCTCTGGATCGGCACGTGGGGCGGCGGCCTTTCACGTTTGAATCCGGAAGTCCGGGAACAAGGAAAATTTATCCATTATCGGAACCATCCCGACAACCCTCAAAGTCTGGGCGGGAATGTGATCAGATCCATTGCAGGAGATCCGCAGGGCACAATTTGGATTGCCACCAAGTCCGGGCTTTCTTGCCTGAAGCGTGAGAATCGCGACACAGGAATTTTTCAGCGCTATCAATTTGATTCGAACAATCCTTCAGGTCTGAGTCATGACGATGTTTGGCCGGTTTATGTCGATCGTAACGGCGCGCTCTGGATTGGAACATATGGCGGAGGGCTTGGCCGCTTTGACGCAGCGACACAAAGCTTCCGGCATTATCAGCATGATCCGCAAAACCCGTTTAGTTTGGGCAGCAATGAGGTTTATGCGATTCGCGAAGATCAATCCGGCGCGATTTGGATCGGTACGCGCGACGGCGTCAGCCGCGTTGATCGAACACCGGTGGCCTTTCATCATTATCAACACGACCCCAAGAACCCACACAGCTTGAGCGATAATTCCATTTGGACGATTTATGAGGATCGCGCCAACAATGTTTGGATTGGCACGATGAACGGCGGGCTTAATTTGTTTGATCGCGCGACAGAAACGTTCATGTGCTATCAAAACGATCCGAAGGATGCTCGCAGCCTGAGCAACAACTCGGTATGGGCGGTTTATGAAGATCGCGCCGGCGAGCTATGGGTCGGCACGCGGGGCGGGCTTTCGCGCATGAACCGCGATGCCCGCGGCCGGGCGCGATTTCACAACTATCAACGCGGTGCCCAGCCTCTTCAGGGCTTGAGCCACAATTGGGTAACCTCGATTCACGAAGATCGCCTCCGATCCGGGGTGCTCTGGCTGGGCACATGGGGCGGCGGACTCAATCGCTTCGACCGCGCCACGGAAACATTCCGGTATTTTCGTAATGACGCCAATAACCCTCGCAGCATTAGTTCGAATGCGATTTGGTTGATTCATGAAGATCGAGCCGGCAGAATATGGATTGCGACGGAGGCCGAGGGCCTCAATGAATTTGATCCCGCCACCGAAACCTTCCGGCGCTATCAACATGATCCCCAAAACCCGAATAGCTTGAGTAACAACTCGATCTGGTCGATTCATGAAGATGGCGACGGCGTGTTGTGGATTGGCACGCGAGCGGGACTCAACCGATTCGATCCCCAAGCGGAAACGTTCAAGCATTACCGGGAAAAGGACGGTTTACCGAATGAAGTGATTTATGGCATCTTGGGAGACGAACACGGCCATCTTTGGTTGAGCACCAACAAAGGCCTGTCCAAATTCGATCCCAAAGCAGAAACCTTTCGCAATTATGATGTGCATGACGGCCTGCAGAGCAACGAATTCAACGCTGATGCAGCGTTTCGAAGCCGCAGCGGCGAATTGTTTTTTGGGGGAATCAATGGCTTCAATGTTTTTTTTCCGGACAGCGTGCGGGACAATCCTTACATTCCGCCAATCGTCGTCACGGGTTTGAAACGGTACAACGCCGAGGTTAACGAGGGGGCAGCCATTTCAGAAAACGGGATCGCGGCAAAGACGCATGTTCAATTGTCCTACAAGGATGAGATTCTCTCGTTTGAGGTGGCAGCGCTCAATTTTCACAACAGCGCCAAAAACCAATACGCCTACAAACTGGAAGGATTGCATGATCGTTGGTTTCAACTTGGCGCCAAGCGCGAGATCACGTTTACCAGTCTTGACCCCGGCGAATATACGCTGCGCGTGAAAGGTTCCAATAACGATGGCGTCTGGAACGAGGAAGGCGCGGCGTTGCATCTCATCATCACGCCGCCCTGGTGGCGTACAAAATGGATGTATTTATTTTACGCGGCTTTGGGGCTGGGCCTTTTATTTGCCGCCCGAAGATTTGAGCTGAATCGGCGCGAACAGAAAGCCCGCATCAGAGAATCAGAATTGCACGCGCAAGCGGCGGAAGCGCAAGCCAAGGCTCTGCAAGCGGAGAACGAACGTAAAGAATTGGAGTTGCAAAAAGCCGCCGAGCTTAAAACGGCGTATGAGGCCTTGGAAAAAGCTCATGAGCATTTGCAGGCGACGCAACGGCAGCTCATGACACAGGAAAAACTGGCTTCGTTGGGCCAGCTTACCGCCGGTATCGCGCACGAGATCAAAAACCCGCTGAACTTCGTGAATAATTTTGCCGCGCTTTCGATAGACTTGGCCAAAGAGTTGCAAGAGGAAGTTCTAAAGATTGCCGGTCGCGACGGCCTGGCTGCCATCGAGGAGATTCTTGCCACGTTGATCCAAAACGCTGAAAAAATCAACCAGCACGGCAAGCGCGCCGACAGCATTGTGAAGAGCATGATGCAGCATGCGCGCGGGTCTTCTCATCAGCGGGAAGGGGCGGATATCAACGCGTTGCTTAACGAGGCCGTGAATCTCACATATCATGGCATGCGCGCGAATGATCCTTCATTCAATATTACCATTGAGAAAGATTTCGATGATGCGATCGGCGAACTCGAAGTTGTGTCGCAGGATTTGAGTCGGGTGTTTTTGAATATCTTAAACAATGCCGTCTATGCCACAACTCAAAAGAAGAAAATGTCTCCGCATGATTTTTCTCCCACGCTATCGGTATCAACCAGGAAGAGGGACGGCAAAGTCGAAATTCGCATTCGTGACAACGGCAATGGCATTCCCAAAGACATTTGCGAGAAAATTTTCACGCCTTTCTTTACGACGAAACCGGCCGGCCAGGGCACTGGCCTGGGATTGTCGATCAGTTACGATATCATCGTGCAACAACATGGCGGGCAAATCAAAGTCGAAAGCGAAGAAGGGCGTTTCACCGAGTTTGTGATCAGCTTGCCGAAGGGAAAATGATCAATTAATATCCCCTTTCTTTCCTCGCTGTTTCACGCCCTCCTGATCCTGTTTGCCGAAACGCGAGGGAATGCTTTCCGGGTATTAGCCCCAAGACAATGCATTCAGATTGTGGACCAGTGAGAAAAAAATACAATCGACGATCTATAACAAGAGTTTGATGGCGCAAGCGATCACCCCGCGTCACGAGCTGAATAGTGAAATCGAACAGTTGGTGGAGGCGGCCAAAAACGGAACCGAAGAAAAAGTGTTAAAGCTTTTACGAGAGTTCGTGCCCAATTATCATGCGGAGTGATCGTCTGGCCTGCCCAAGTAAAAAGTAGATCAGAATGATCTATCCGTCATCGCGTTAATCGGGATCTCTCCTCTCACATGACTGCTGGGCGTTTTCTTCATTGAAAACGCCCAGCGCCGTTTTTGACCGGCTTTGACTTTATTGCGGTGTTCAAACTTGCCTCAGCCCTGCACTGCCGTCGCTACAAGGCTTGGAATTTTGTACAAGGCCGGCGCAGCTTCAAAGCGCGCGGCTTTAGGCGCGAGGCGATGCAAAACTTTGTTCGTTGCAAACCATAAAGGCGTGGGCCAGGGCCGGAATGGCCCGCGAACAACGGACTTTTCGGGCCGAGAAAACATCAATGCGTTATGCACAACACCGACGCCGGATTGAATGTCATAAATGTCATGCCCGGGAAAAGCGCCCCACGTCGTGGATATCAAGCCATAGGCCATGCCGGACCAGTGATTGATGATAACCGTGCCGTAGTGCAGATCGGCGATCGCGCGTTCGAGCGCGGCATTGATCTCAGGATTTTTGAGCGAGGCCGGATGCACAATGATCGTGGCGCTCAATGTGCCCCATAATTTTTTATTGGCGAATGCCGCCGCACGCGCGAGATACTCGGGAATGCTGGTTGCGGAAATGCACGTTTCTGCCGCAGCGCTGCAAAATGATTCCGTGGTAAAACAGATTTCATCAGACGCATTCGCATCGAGATCCGTGATGAGCAGCCACGGTAGCCTGCCATTGTCGCCGCCGCCAAGCGGACGCGCCTGCGGATGCGCCGCATAAAACATCTCATAGCGCGCTGCGGCGCCCGGATAATAAGCATGGCGCGGCGGAATACGCGAGAAGACCTTGCGCAAGGCGGCGAGAAGTTGCGGGCGCAGTTGCCAGTTTTCATGCTGCACGATTACACGCATCGCCACGCAATTAAAACCCGCGTTATTGGCCAGCATGGTGGCGAGATTGGCGGCCTGAAATTCCAGATCGGCTGCGCTCCAGGGCCCGGGTACGATGATCACCGGACTCACATTGCCGAGTTCGCTGGTAAAGGGTTTTGTCAGCAGCGGCCTGCGTTCGGCTTTGCGTTGTGCGCCCTCCGCGCCCGGTCCAAAAACGATGGCTTCAAACGTTTTATCGGAGCCAGTCATGTGAATTTCCTCCACGCCGGGATGATGGCAAAGATATGCGCCTTCCTCGCTGCCGCCGTAGACCACCCGCAGAAAACCCGGCTCGCACAGTGCCCGAAATGCTTTTTCGATGAACGGCCCGAGATATGCATTCACGGGGTTCATCTTTAACAACACAACGTGATTCTCGACAAAGAGTTTGTAAAGGGTATCCATTGGGCCGATCGAAGCGACGTTGCCGGCGCCAAGTACGAGCACGACTCTGCCCTGCGCTTCGGGAGAGTGATAGGCGAGGGCTTGCGTTGCAGCCAGACTTTCCAGCTTGACGCCGGGCTGCATCCAGACTTCCGCAGAGATTCCGCTATACAAAAGGCGTTCATAAAAATCCTGCGGCATTACCGGCGCGGCAACCTGGCCGTTGGGTAAAACTCTTGCGGCGCCGGCAAGAGCTGGGCGGCCTTGCCGTTGAATGTCGCGCAGCGATTGTCGCAGCATGCGCAAATTGCGGTTGATGCACAACGGCCCGCCGAGCCATTCTTCGCCGGCCGTTATACTGTCTGGAGCAACCCCTTTCGCTTGATTTGCCGCTGCCACCCAGGATTCGGCAATCGCAGCGTAATCCACGAGCAGCTTTTCGATGATTGCAATGCGCTTCGCGATCTCGAGTCTGGCCCATTGCTGTTTATGTCCTTGCAGAACGGCGATGGCGTCATCCATAATTTTGGTCGAGGAGGGTGGGAGAATTGTTGTCGCTTCAGGAATGCTGACAGTGCCGCGCAGGAGGGAGGTGATCATCGTATGTCCTCATTTTCAAAACCACATTTGTCTAAATTCGACGGCGCCTTCGTCAAGTTTGTCCGGAGGCAGCGTCACCGTCGTGGCCGGTGTGAAATTAATAATCCCTACAACCGTCTTTGTGCTTCACGAGTGCAATCGCTGGGTTTAACTTTCCTCGATCCCCAAAACCCTCACGTCACCCTGCCTTTGTGTGACGCCAATGGTATCGAAATATTGCAGCAACGGCATGGCAAACTTGCGGCTGGTGTTCTCCACCAATTCTTTGAATTGACTCACGGTAATCTTGTGATGTTGCTGTAAATAGTCAATCAACCTCATGCGCGCTTCCTCCAGCTTTTGTCGATGCATCCAAATGCCTTCCTCGAGTCGCTGCAACTCTCCCAATAATTGCATCACATTCAACATCTCGTCAATTTGAGCCTCGGTCGCGTTTAGTTTCAGTGCCAATTCTGCCGGACTGGAAGGGGAATAACCCTCCGCGTACAAGGTTCTTGCAAGCGCCTGCCGCAAAGCCTGCTGGGTTTCCGTCAGGCGAATTTCATGATCAAACAACGCCAGATGTGCCTCGACTTCCTTGAGCTTGTTTTCGGCCTTGTACATTTTGACTAACAAATTCATCAGCCCGGCATCAGCGAGCGGGGGCAAAAGCGCGCTGACCTCGGCTTTGCGCAGGCCGAGTTTCGTTGGATTCTGTCGATGATGTTGCGCCAGAATCTCTGCGAGCTGATGCCAGAGATTTTCGAGGCGCTGGCGGTGAATAAACGTTTTGGGATTGAGCGCGAGCAACGTTCCATTGGCCAGCAAGCCCTCCAGCTGTTCGAGCAACTCTTCCTTTTTATGTCCGGTTTCGTTGGCAATTTGATCGAGCGTCACGCGGTAACGGTCGGGCAAAAGAAATTGAGCGATCAACAAATCCGCCGGTTCTTCCTGCTCGAGCGCTTGCAGTCGTGAAATCAAAGCGGGATTGCGGCGGCGCAAGGGCAGGGCTTCGGCATCCAGCACCACGCCGCCGCCAATTGTGCGCGGTGGAGAGTATTGCCGCAAAACCAAAGGCTCCAGCCGCCGCGTTGCCGCCGGCTTCTCAAAGCGAAGTTGCGCGTACCCCGTTTCTCCCGGCGCGATTTCGTTGCCGGCAAGCGGAATGACGCGCGCCATGATTTCCGCCGTGCCGAGATGCACGCGCACGCGTGTTCTGAGTTTCACTGCTGCGGGCGCGCCGGCAAGCACGCGCAAGCGGCAATTGATGCGCATCGTAGGGCCAAAATAATTGGGAAGCGTCAGCACTTGACCGCGCGCGACTTCCTCGGTGGCAATGCCCTGCAAGTTGATTGCCGCGCGATCGCCAATTTGGGTTTGATCCGCATTCTGGCCGTGCCGCTGCAAACCGCGCACACGCGCGCGTGTGCGTTGCGGCAGGATTTCGAGTTCATCGCCCAGCCGTGCCTGACCGGAGAGCACCGAACCCGTTACCACTGTGCCGAAACCCTTCATGGTAAATGCGCGATCAATCGGCATCCAAAAAACGCCGCGATCCCGCCGCGGCGGCAATTGTGCGAGGATACCGGCAAGCGTTTGCTTGAGCGCAGCCAGGCCCTCGCCGGTGACGGTTGAAACCGGAACGACCGGCGCTCGCGCGAGAAACGTTCCGGCAACCAGTTGGCGGATGTCCTCCTGGATGAGAGCCAGCCAGTCGCGCTCGACCAGATCGATTTTGGTGAGCACGATGAGGCCGCGCGGGATTTGCAGCAACTGGCAGATGTCAAGATGTTCGCGTGTTTGCGGCATGACGCCGTCATCCGCCGCAACCACAAACAGTAACAGATCGATCGTGCTTACACCCGCGACCATATTCTTGACGAATTTCTCATGGCCCGGAACATCGATGATGGTGGCAAATTCATTCAAATGAGCAAAGCCCAAATCGATCGTCATACCGCGCGTTTTTTCTTCGGGCAGGCGATCGGTGTCCACGCCGGTGAGCGCTTTGACTAACGAAGTTTTGCCGTGATCAATGTGGCCGGCAGTGCCGAGAATGACATGACGGAAAGGCATGGCGTGGTGATGGCGTAATGAAAAGTTGCCGCCTTTTGTAAGGTGATTTGAGCAAGCGGCTGTAAGTCTCTACTAACGACTGTGGGAATATACTAAACGATGCCAAATTGATCAAGGTTGACGGCGCGGTAATGTCCGCGACGAGGCGAGGCCGCGTGTATACTTAGCCGAATTGATATACCGTTTGAATCAAACATTCGTCGCTCTTTTTGTTAGGATGATATCGCTTGCATGAGGACAACGCAGGCTAAAATTTCTAGGAACGGTGTCTCTCGCCCACAGCCGTCATCTACAACGCTGGACGCCATCGCCGCCACCCCTCCTCAACGCTTCAGCATCGCCATCGGCGGTTCTCTGTTCGTGCATGCGATCATTCTTGCGTTGTGGCTGTCATCTTCACTCATCAGCAAACCTGAGATTTTGGAGATTCGCGAGATCAGTTATGTTGATGAAGCTGAAACGCCGCCGGAAGAAAAAGCGCCGGAAATCGAGCCGGAAGTGAAGCCCGGGGAGGTCGATGCTTTTGATAATCGTGAAACCGAGAGCAACCGCGAGTTTACCCGCGCAGCGACACAAAGCGCGCCGAGTCCGCCCATCTCGAATGGCATTGGCAATCCGTTTGCGAACGGTATTCCAGCGGGCGGCGGAGAGCCGGGTCCGCCCGCGCCCAACGTCGAAGATTTTGGCGTGCTCAAAGTGATGGATGGCGTAGCCGATGTTGCAAACGTGAGCGAAGCGGTTTTGAACATTCCGGGCGCGGGAAAATTTCTCAGCAATGGCCAGGTGAGCAAGAACGGCGCTGATATCAGCGCGAGTGTGATGGATGGTTTTCTCGGCGGCACGGGAGACGGCAATGGCTATGGTAACGGTGTAGATGGCATCTATGAAGGACTCAAAGGCGAAATCGGCGGCACCGGCGTCAAGCTCGGAAAAGTTGGGCGGGTAACGATCGAGCGCATTGGCCGCGTAAGCGGCAGCCGGGAGGCCACGGCCGCGGGCGGCGGCCGTTCGGAAGAATCCTTGCGGCAGGTGATGATGGAAAATATGGGCCGCTTGCAATACATCTACACGAAGTATTTGAAAAACGGCATGCAATCGCATGGCAAAGTTGAAGTCGAAGTGACTATTGCCGCCAGCGGGAAAGTTGAAGCAGTTGAGATTCTCTCGTCACAGATTGCGATTGCCGCTTTTCAGAATGAAATTAGCGACGCTGTCCGGCGCTGGAAATATCAGCCGATTGCTCGCGGCTACATGAAAGTGGTGTATCCGATGGTTTTTGTCCAGATGAACTAAAGGAATCGTTCGGAGAAAAAATGGAATTGAATTTTTGGGAAACCCTGCGCGACAGCCCGACTTCGATGGTTTTGATCGCATGCTCGCTGTTGGTCGTGACGTTCATCATCGAGCGCTGGCTCTATTTCCGGCGCACCAACATTGATGCGGATGCCTTCGTCAGCAAGATTTATGCAACCATGCAAAGCGGCGGTCCGCGCGCGTGTTTGCAGTATTGTCAAACCTTGAACGTGCCGTTGGCGGTGGTGGTGCGGGTTGGCCTGGAAAATTACGCCCTGGGCGAAAAGCGTTTGACGGAGATGATGGAAGCGACGGCACTGGAAGAGAAAATCAAGATGGAACGTTTTCTCAGCATTCTCGGCACCATGGGAAACATCGCGCCGTTCATCGGTTTGTTGGGCACGGTTATCGGCATTATCCGCGCCTTTCATGATCTGGCCGTCTCGGGTTCCGGCGGGCCCTCGGTGGTGGCGGCTGGTATTTCTGAAGCATTGATTGCAACCGCAATCGGTTTGTTCGTCGCCATTCCCTCGGCCATTTCCTATAACTTTTTTCTCCGGCGCGTGGGAACAATCATGGCGCAAATCGAAGCCACGACGCGTAAGGTTCGGGTCATTATCGGTATTGGCCAGATGCAAGAAGCCGCCCCACCGGAGGAGTTTCATGCGCCATCAAATTTGAATAATAATGCCAAGCGGACGACGCGTGTAACGGCCTTGCGCAAAGGCTCCGGCATATAATGCAAGTCCGGCCGCTTTCAAATCGGCGAATCCGACTGCGAGGAGGGCTCTCGTTCGCACAACGGCGCGCGCAATTCATTGCTGAAATATGTTATTAGCTCATGAAAGCTAGAAAAAATTCTGAGTTTTAGATTTCCAGCGAATAGAAAAAAACAGCGGATAATGCTCTTACAGTTGTTTTTTTCTATCCGTTGGAAAAAAGCTGCCCACAGGGCCCCAGTTTTCAGCTTGTCTGAAAACCGGCGTAGATAGTTACAGAGAAAACTCATCTGGAGTGAAACTTTGTATGCAGATCGGTGATCAAGAAGGCGCCGGGCTGAACGAGATCAATTTAACCTCATTGATCGATGTCGCGCTGGTGTTGGTGGTAATTTTTATGGTAATGACGCCGATGATCATGCAATCGCAAATCATGGTCTCGGCGCCGAAAGTGGGGAAGGCTGCCGGCAACCAAAAGCAAATGACTGCCCGCACGGAAATTCATCTTTCACGAACCGGCGGTATTCTGTTGAACGATTCGCCCATACCGCCGCAAACCTTGTATGAAGGCTTGCGCCAGCAGTTGAGTCAATCGAAGAGCAAACTGGTGGTGGTGAGCGCGGACGAGCAAGTGGTGCATGAACGTGTCGTCACTGTTCTCGATGTCGCGCGGCAGGCGGGCGCAAAAGAACTGTCAATCGTTAAACGAAAACTGTGATATGCAAATTGGAAAGCCTTCCGGCGATCTCATCAGCAATCCGAATCTGGCGCCGTTGGTGGATATTGCGCTGGTGCTGGTTATCATCTTTATGGTGACCGCGCCGCTGCTGGATGTGCCGTCGAATATAGAAGTCGATTTGCCCAAAGCTGCCACCATCGAAGCGAAATCGCAGGACAATATTACCCTCACGCTCGCGCCCTCCGGACAAGCGGCAATCAATCAAAACGAGCTGCCGGTTGCCCGCCTGGGTCCGGCTTTGAAGGAAATGGTCGAGCGTCATCCCGATCGTCTCGTGGTCATTCGCGCGGACAAGCAGGTGACGCATAAACAGATTTTGGATTTACTGGGGCTGGCCAAGAAAAGCGGTGCGAAGCGCATTGCCATTGCCACGGTGCAGCGGCGGTAAAGTTTAAATTGAAAATCGACGCCCCGGGGTGTGGCCGGAAAGTCAGTTTTCGCTCAACGCGCATACTTGAAAGCAGATGGTTAACCTCATCAATTCTGCAACAAAAGAGACCTTTGGCCACACGCCTAGCACTCTGATACCTTAATTTGCAGGAATGCCTCTCGAAATGTCATTGGGCGGGCTCCTGTGAAGTACTCGGCATTAGTGTCTTTAAAGTTGAAGCGGCGCTAAAAAAACTCCGCGCCTATGTGCCTTCGTGGTAAAATTAGATTCCGGCTCGTCCGGCTTGGGCTTAGAACTTCACAAGCGCCCTCCGGAATAACAGAACAAAGCATTGATATATTTTTCACGGCAACAGTGTACTCGCTCGCGTGATAGTCGTCACGTATAAATCCAACAGCAAATCACACCCACCTGCCCGCCGCCAGTGACGATATCTTCTCTGATTCGAAAATATTCACCCCGGTCAAATTTTGCTGTGCAACCCGAATCATCGCTCGTGCCACCGTGCTTGCTGCAATCGCGCGATATCGGCGCAATGGTCCAATGAATGTGAATGAAAGCGTTTTGAACACGATCGCCCCGATTCTCTCGCCCAGTCGAAACTCCCGGCGCTCGCCCAACAATAATGATGGCCGGAAAATTTGCAATCCCGGTAAGGGCAGCTTGCCGAGCGCGGTTTCAATCTCGCCTTTGACTCGATTATAAAAAATGGAGGAGCGTGAGTTCGCCCCCAGCGCTGTGACAATCAAGAATTGTTGCACGCCATTTCGCGCGGCGAGCTTTGCAATTTCATGAGGGTAGGTGAAGTCAACTTTATAAAAAGCCTCAGGCGAGCCTGCCTTCTTAATCGTTGTGCCCAGGCAGCAAAAAATTTCCTGCACGTTTTTCAGTTTATCGGCGTATGGCGAGAGCTGATCGAAATTAATAATGTCTTGCTGAAGTTTCGCATGTTGCACGGACAACGGTTTGCGCAGCCAGGCGATGATTTTATCGTAAGCAGCATTATCCAGCAACAATTGCAAGCAATGACTGCCTACCAAGCCGCTGGCGCCGAGCACTAAAGCCGTTTTTGCCATTCTCTCTCCGCAACCGCAGTATCTGCAACAGATCTCTAAATCAGCCGGAAGGAATTTTGGGAAAGCTTCGAACTTGAATATGCCGCTTCTTGGGCGGGCAAACCCCGTCGGGGAGAGCGGCTTTATTCCAAAAAGATTTTGCTTTTTGTTTCTACCTTTTTCTTGTTGGCGCGATCGGTGACAGTAACCGTCAATTCGTATTCACCGGGCTTGGCCGCGCTCAAATCAAGCCCGATTTGTTCGAAGGTGTCAGGCGCGCTGGTTTCACGGTCAAAGGCCAATGATATTTTGGTTTTGCTGCCGCCGCCAAAAATGCCGCTCAAGCCGCCCTGCTTGGTTTTCAAGGCTTGCACAGTATACTCGATGGCGAATTTCGCTTTGCCTTCGCGATCCAATGTCAGGTTGTAAATTTCGAAATAAAGCTGCACCGGTTTGGCCAGGCTGAATTGCTTGTAGGGATTGGGTAGGATCGTCAAACCATTTTTGGTCAAGGGTCCCGCCCCGGTTGCCGGCGAAATATTAAAAGCCAGAATCAAATCACTCATACTCAACTTGTTTACGGCAAAGTCCGGCAGAAAGGTTTCGAAGGTAAATCCTCCCAGGCGATTCGGCGTGAATTCGCTTTGGCGCGCGTGAAAGGCAACGCGATAAGAGTCCGGGGCCGCGGTAAATTGATAGCTGTCGATAAACAGCCCGTGTGAAAATTGCCGCGACGATTGCGGATTCAGCGTGATTTGCTTATCCACGCGATCTAACTCGTTCCAGGCCATGTCGTGCAGAACCGCGCCTTTTTCGAGCACAAGCGCGCCGCGCTCGGGCGCATAATCTTTCATGAGCTGGTTGGCCGGAATAGCGTAGTACAACTCAAGACTGCCGCGTCCGGCAGAACCTTTGAACGCTGCGGTATAAAACGACATGGCAAGCGGCTCGATTTTCGCGTGCCAGGTGTGACGATCGCTATTCAAACCGACTTTCACAGATTGCACGCTTTGATCAGCCATTTCATTTTCATAATTCAAGCGCTCCGTGTCTGAAGCGTTCAGCAGCCGCATATAAATCGGCCCCCAATGCAGGCGCTCTTCCAACATCGCGGGATCAGTGAGAATCGGCGTCAGCCGCCAATTGTTGCCGACAGCATTATCTGCAATGACAAAATGAAACGTCAGTTCACCGCGCTCGGGAGTTTTGTAATAGCGCCAGGATTCATTGGGATTCGAGCCCTGCCCGACCGACAATGCGGTATCATCCGGCGGACCCTGACGAATGAACACCAACCCCTTATCATTAAATTCTTGATTGAGAAAATAGACTTTGGTGTATTTTAAGTAAGTGGATTTGTCCGGGCTGTTGAACCATGTGCGAAAACCGTCGAATGCATAATTTTGCTCAGCAAAACGCAACCGGCGATAGTGCTCGGCCAAACGCTGATTGACTTGTGCTGCCGGCATGGGGTCGCGGCTGAGCCACATTTTGTGGAAGAAATTGCGATATTCCTCCGGCGAGTTTAAAGAGGTATACGCGTCATACTCCTCGTCGCTCACAATGTATTTCATATCGTCGAAGACAAAATCCGCATCGAGCTGCGACGCGATGGAGTCGACCGCTTGCCAAAAAAAGCTTTGCCCGATTGCGGGCTTGCCGGCTTCGTAAAACGCGCGCGCGCGCGCCAGACGCAACGGTTGCATATTCAGATCGGCAGGGCGCAGCATCAGCTCGCGAAAAATGGAATCCGCCAGCATCAGCTTACGGTTTAAACGGTAGCATTCTCCCATGGCATATTGCGCATGTTCATTTTGCTGCTGCGCGAGCCATTGTAAAGCCTCGGCCTCGCCGCGGTGTTCGATAAAGTAGCGATACAAGCGGAACAAGCCGCGTTGCGGCCCGGCCAAATCCGGGCGCAGGCGAACCGCCATATGGCCCAAGCGAATCGCCTCTTCATAATCGTCGCGATAGCGTTTGACCAACGCATACTGGTAAAGTGTATCCATAAACAACGAGTCGCGCGCCAGCACGGCCTTAAAATGTTTTTCCGCCTTGTCAAAATCGAATTTTTTCAGCAAGAGCGCTTTGGTTGTCGCCATTTCACGATGGCAGACGCCGCGATAGTAATGCGCTTCGAGATTGTTTTTATCCTGCTTCAAAATATCATCGAAGCGATCATCGGCCTTGCCCCATTTTCCCCATGCCACTTCGATTTTTCCGAGATGGGCCAGGGCCTCGCGCGATTTGGGCGCCAGCCGCAATGCGCGCTCGAAGGCTTTGTGCGCTGGTTCGAGTTTGTTCTGCGCCATTAATTCTTTGCCGCGTTTGAGCCAGGTTGCTGCGTCGTCGGCAAGCGCGGCAAATGGCAGATTGATGATGAGCAGCGTGGCAAAGAGTTTTTGTCTGAGGGAGAACATAGGATCGCAAAAATGAATAAATGGGAACGCATCTCATGGCCAGCAGCAATGCCGGGGCATGTGCCGGGCCGATTTTGTGTTTGACAGACGCTGTGAGGATAAACTATTGAAATGTTATTGCAAGCGCAAGCGCAAAAATACCAGCAGGCGGCAAAACAATGCGGTTGACAATAGAAACCAAAGTTGATAATTTGGGACCCAGTTGATTCGAGCTTTGGAATATCTTCTGCGCGCGGGCCGTTGGACGGGAATTATCGCAATACGAGAGACATATGGTGCTTGAAAAACTCGGCTGGAATGCCTTCTTCGAAGCGCACTTTTCTTCTTTTAAAGAGAAGGGCTTTGCCGCCGGCCGCGTGGCAATTGAACATCGCAAAGCTTACCGGCTCTACACGGAGTTCGGCGAATTGTCCGCCGAGGCCGCCGGCAAGATGTTTTATGAAGCGCGCGGCGCGGAAGATTTGCCGGCGGTCGGCGATTGGGTGGTGATTCGCCCGTTGCTCGACGAGAAAAAGGCCGTAATTCATGCCGTGTTGCCGCGCAAAAGCAAGTTTTCGCGCAAGGCTGCCGGCGACAATACCGACGAACAGATCGTGGCGACGAATGTCGACACGGTTTTTCTCGTCAGCTCGTTGAATCAGGATTTGAATCTGCGGCGTATCGAACGCTATTTGACATTAGCGTGGGAAAGCGGCGCGATTCCGGTTATTGTGCTTAATAAAACAGATTTGTGTGATAATGTTGAAGAGTGCCGTGAGGCGGTTGCGTCGGTCGCGCTGGGCGTGGCCATTCACACCGTAAGCGCTGTGGCCGAAGAAGGCATGGCAAAGTTGGCGGCCTATTTACAAAACAACAGCACCGTTGCATTTCTCGGCTCTTCCGGCGTGGGAAAATCAACCTTGATCAACAAACTCCTCGGCGAGGAATATTTCAAAACCGGTGAAATTCGCGAGGCTGACGATAGAGGCCGGCATATCACCACGCATCGCGAGTTGGTGTTGGTGCCCTCCGGCGGCCTGGTTATCGACACGCCCGGCATGCGTGAATTGCAGCTTTGGGAGGGCGCCGAAGGCTTGCAAGAGGTATTCGAAGATATCGAACGTTTCGCTGTTGACTGCCGGTTTAATGATTGCCAGCATGAAAGCGAACCGGGATGCGCCGTTTTGGCCGCCCTGGAGGCGGGAGAGATCAGCGCGGAACGCTATGGCAACTATAAAAAGATGCAGAAGGAATTGCAATTCTTGCACCGCAAACAGGATCAGCGCGCACAACTTGAAGAAAAGAGAAAATGGAAAGCCATACATCGCAGCGTGCGCAAGCAATTGAAGCAGAAATACAAGTAGCAAGGGGCATGGGGCAGTGGGCAAGTGGCAAGGGGCAGGGGGCAGGGGCGAACAGCGAACAGCGAGACAATATGAATTTGAAGCGATTAAACCCTTTTGCGGTAATTCAAAAATACTATGATCCCGCCAGCGAGTTATACCGCATTCTTATCACGCACAGCGTGTTGGTAGCGGCCAAGGCGCTTGCGCTTGCGCGTGATTTTCAAGCGCGACATCCTGAAAGCAATCTCGACTTGGATTTTATTGAAGAAGCGGCGTTGCTGCATGATATTGGCATTTTTCGTTGCGATGCGCCGGCAATTTTTTGCTTTGGCAAAGAGCCTTATATCAAGCACACGATTCTCGGGCGTGAAATTTTGGAACAGGAGGGACTGCCGCGTCATGCGCTGGTCTGTGAACGGCATACCGGCACGGGTCTCACCGCGGAAGAAGTCGTGCAACAAAACCTGCCGCTGCCCGCGCGCGATTATCTGCCCATCTCGTTGGAAGAAAAGATCATTTGCATGGCCGATCGCTTCTATATAAAAATACCGCAGCAGCTTTATCAAGAGTTGAGTGTGGCGCAAGTTCATCAGAAACTCGCTAAGTACGGTCCGGGCGTGTTGCAGCGCTGGGAGGAAATGCGCCGGTTGCTTTTGTCAAGCAACGGCTCGCTTGCTGTTCCTCGTTGAAACGCGATCACAACCATTCGAATCAAAGGCGGATGACTTGTGCGAGTCACTCGCGGAGTCCGCGTTCCAAGAGCAATTGCCATAAAACACAACTCCCACAAAAGTGAATGATTCAAAATCAATCTTGTGGGAGTTTTTTTGAGATAAGCTTTTATCTATCGCAAACTCACAGGGCGCGCTTTCACTTCAACAATGTCATGCGCCGCGTCTCCTTCAAAATCACCTCTCCGGTTTCCCCGCGAATAACCAAGCGATAAAAATATACTCCAGTTGCCGCGAGGCGGCCGGTTCGATCTCGGCCATCCCAAGTCAATTCATGTCTGCCGCTGGAAATTCGACCGTCGACAAGTTCTCTCACCAGTTGTCCTGCTTCATTGTAGATCCGCAAATTTACTTCGCCTGCCTCTGGCAACGCAAAACGAATGCGCGTTTCCGGATTGAAGGGATTGGGGTAATTCTGCGACAACGCATAATTCGTTACCGGTTGCGCGTTGTCAACGAATTTCATTTCATCGCTTTCTTCTTTCGGCAACGGCGTTGCTGATCCATGAAATTGGAACGGTACGCGCGCTTCAACGGTGATGGACCCGCCGCTGCAAATCGAGCCGCGAAATTTACTGTCTTTGGAGAAGTGGATTTCCGCATGCGAGGCGATGAACGCGCCCAGCACCCGCGCGCCCTTGCCGATGTCGAGCTTGGGCACTTGTTTGAGATTGAATGTCACCCTATCCGTGCCGGCCTCACCCTCGGGCGTGATTTTGATTTGCACGTTTTCATCAATATCGAACTCTTCGACGATATTCACATTTACCGGCCCATCGGTGACATCCAGTAAGATCCCGGCGAACGGATCCGTATCGAGAGTATTGAAGTAGTAATCGCCGCTGCGCAGTTTCAATGTGCCCTTACGTTTGACTTTGAGGCGATTATACGCGCCGGGTGCCAATGCCAGTGTTTTGTTCGCCTTTACCTCATGGCTTGCACCGCCGGCGCCAAAGGACAGGGCCGGAGGCGGAATGCGGGCAACCTCTGCTTGATCTTTTTTGGTGCCGGTGATTTTGGCCGTGCGCGATAAGTAAAGCTTGCCGCCGCAGATGACATCACCAACAATCGTGTTTTTGTTCCCAATCGTGATCGCAGCCTTGTCGCCGCCGCTGAGATTGCCCGTGTGTGTGCCCGGCGAACCCGTGCCAGTTCCGAATGAGATTTTTGTGTTTGAATGAATGTTGCCGTTCGATTCTCGATTGCCGTCGATTTTCACCTCTTCATCGGATAGAAAAACAAAATTGTGCACGGTCAAGGTAATCGTGTCTGCTGCAGTGCAGCCGTTGGCATCCGTTACCTCCACGATATATTCTGCATCACCCGTGAGCCGCGCTTTGGGGTTTGCCGCTTGCGCATCATCGAGGCCGGTTGCCGGTATCCAAGAATACGTAAACGGACCTTCGCCCGTGGCAGTGGGACTTCCTCCCAGCGTAACGGTTTCGCCGAAGCAAACCGCACGGCTTTCTCCCGCATTTACCAACGGCGGTTGTCTAACGATGATTTCCTGGGCAGCATTTCCACCACAACCGCTGGCGCTGATGCTATAGACAATTGTGTGCGTGCCCGGGCCGGCTTCTTTCGGATCAAACATGTTGCCGCTAACGCCCGGCCCGGAAAAAGTTCCGCCCTCAGGCGAAACAAAATCCGAGAGATCAAGCGCAGGCGAGGTCGCACAAAATTCCCCGACTGGATCGAAGGTCACGGCGAGATCCGAGGAAACGGTGATTGTGACTTCATCTGTCGCTATCAAGCCGGTAGCCGGCTCAGTGACGGTCAGCGCATATGTCGTCGTTAGTTGCGGAGACGCAGTCGGATTGGCAATCGTCGCATCGCTCAGGCCTTCACTCGGCGACCAACTGAACGTGTACGGGCCGCCCGCGCCGCCCATGGCAGCAGGCGCGCCGCCGATAACGACGGAGCCGCCTGCGCAGATGACTTTATTTTCGCCGGCATCTGCCGAGAGTGGAGCGCGAATATACAAAACGAGTCCATCGTGATCCGAAGCGCGCATGGCCGTGGAAGCATCGGAAGCAAAAATCTCGGGCGCGTCCGCATTGCCCCGCGCATAGGCGATATCACTTGCAAACGCCTCCAAAGCCTGCGATACCAGCATATGATCCAGCGCTTGCGCGCTGCCGGCGTGAATGAAAGAATACTGCTCGTCTTCAGGTAACATCAAAACTTGGTTAATCAAATCCGGATTCACATGATCACTGCCGGGAAGCAATGCCTGCGAAGCATCCGACGGCGTTCCCATAATCTGGCCAAGGACATCAACATAACCATCGGTGAATTGAAAAGCATTAAAATCGCCTGTAACAATCAAGTTGATACTGGGGCTGCCGGTTTGCAGGCCCTGCGCCATGTTTGAAACCGACACGGCTTGTTCGTGGCGCTTCTGGCGCACGCGTGGGCCTTCAGTTGCGTCCTCAATATCATTTAAAGATCGCAAATGAAGATTTAAAACAGACACGGGTTGGCCATTGGGCAAAACGGCCTCGAGCAGCAACGGCGGCCGATCGTGCAACAATGACCCGTCAAGCGACAGGGTTTCGCTTGCACCGAACTGGGTGAGTGAATTGACTGTAACCGAATTGCGCACCAGGAAGCCGACATCGACACCGGAAATGTCATTGCCCTCGACGAGATAAGGCGTGTAGTTGATTGTTCCGTCATCATTGTTGATTTGATCGGCGAGCGCTTGCAGCGTGTTGAGATTCTCGGCTTCTTGAATGGCGAGAATCTCCGGCGCATCCAGCAGATTGCGGATGTATTGCGAAAGTTTGCTTAACTTGCCGGCGTATTCCTGCGCTGTCAGAACCGGCTCTGCCAGGGCGGGATCGTCAACATCGTCATACAAAAGATGCGCATTCAACGTGGCAATCGTTGCTTCACCGGCAGCACGCGCGCGGACCGGCCGCGGTAGCGCGACCGGATTGATCGAATACTGCACCGGCCACAGTTCATAGTCTCCGAACTCGTAAGCCAGCACGCCGGTTGCGCTGAAGCTTGAACCAGCAGGAATCTCCACATTCGGCTGACCGAGACGATCAGGATCAAGCTCGAAAATTTCGGGATTGCCATCCCACACCGGCAACCCGCTCAGGCCGGGAAATGCAATACCCGGCTCACGGAAGGCGCGAGCATTTCCCGCAACGATGAACACTTCTGCCAGCGGATCGCTGCCGAATGACTGATTGGGGCTCGTGGCAATGCCCTCGGCAATTTCAACCCGCATGCTCTCGAATCGTTCAAACTCGGTGGCAGATTGCGGCTGATCCGGCGAAGGCGTGAGACCATCGAGTGAAACAGCGGGAGGCAGAGCATTGCCGGATGAAATGACGGCGATATCGGAAACATTGTCGAATTGCGTGAATTCGAAAAATTCAATCACCTGGCCTGTGACGCGAACCAAATCACCAATGGCGACTGCGGGCGCGGTGTTGGTGTAGACAAAAATGCCGTCGGAAGTTGCAGCATCGTTGTCGCTGCGCTCACTCGGCGTTTGCATGAAAAAGCCATCGCTGCGCAAGGCAGTAACGACGTTGTTTTCGGTCGTAACAATTTGACCCTCAAATGGGCTGGTCAGCCCGCTGGCTTGAATCTCAAAAATCTCCTTTGTCAAGGTTGTTGCAACGCATCCTGAAAATGGTGTGCCATCAACTTGCGTGCCGGGCGAATGCAAGCGGCCGCTTGCGCCGGTTGCCAGCGAATGCCGGATGAACGGTTCTCCGCCGGTGAGATCGGGAGCACGAGTGAGCGATTGGTTGTCGTTACCCTCCGCGCCATAGGTGTAAGAGGCGATGATCACATTGTTCGCATCGCGCAGCGTGATCGTGTCGCCGGTATTGTTTAAACCTAGCTGGTTCGTGCTTGCGGTTTGCACAATCGCATCGCCGAACGCGCCGGCAGGTGTTCCGCCGCCAAAAACGACAATTGTGCATTGCCCTTTCACGAACGTGCCGGCGGGAAACGTATGCCGAACTTGCACGACGTCCGAAAGCGTCCATCCGGAGAGATCAAGCTCAGCGTTGGAGACATTCACCAATTCGACAAATTCATCTTGCGTCGTGTTTACGGCGCCGTCGCCGTTCGCGTCGCCATTGGTGGCATCAGGATCCGCGAGAATCTCGTTGATAATCATGCTTGGCGGAGAAGCCGTGACAAAGCTGAAGGAGAAATCTGCCGCCATGTTGTCCGGCGGATCGTTGTCGTCTTGATCTGCGACATTGGCGCCAAAGATGGTGACGGTGACGGTCTCATCATGGGCGAAATCGACATCGGGATCGAGTGTAAAACTCTGCGGCCCGCTGCTGATGGTTGCCGTGTGCGCACCGCTTGATGATCCCAAGATCGAAAACCAACTACCGGCAACCGTAACGGCTTCACTAAAGTCGATTGTGAGGTTCGTTGCAATTGCGACGCCGCTGGCGCCGTTTGCCGGTGAGGTGTTTATGATCGAGGGCGCGACATCGCCCGCCATCGTGGTAAAACTGAAAGAGAAATCCGCCGTCATATTATCCGGCGGGTCGTGCGTGTCTTGATCCGTTACATTCGCAGCGAAGACGGTGACCGTAACGATTTCATCATTGGCGAACTCATCATTCGGATCGAGGATAAAACTTTGTGGCCCTCCGCTGACCGTCGCCGTGTGAGCGCTGCTTAACGATCCGGATATGGAAAACCAACTGCCGTTCACCTCAACAGCTTCGCTGAACTCGATCATGATCGTGGTTGTGATTGCGACGCCGCTGGCGCCGTTTGCCGGTGAGGTGTTTGTAACCGAAGGCGCCGCATCGCCGCCCGCGAAAGTTTGGTCGTTATTGAATGCGCCAAACGTGTTCGCAACTGCGGAAGACCATGTGAAGTCTTCGTAATTGACGCCGGTCCCGCTGAGCTGCAATGAGGCGCCAATCGGCGTTGCCTCGGTTTCAGAAACGCCAATGTCGATGCTCGTCAGGCCATTTGCCGGACCGGCGGTAGCCGTGAACGTGCCCTCATAACTCAGAAATTGCACGACTACGCTGGCAGCATTCACAAGCGCAACGCCGTCTGGAGCACCGTTTTGAATGGCAACCGGGGAATTCACTGCCACAACGCCAAAGCCGTTGCCGAGATCGGCAATAAATCCGCTGAGCGAGATCGTGCCGTAGTTCGCCCCGTTCGCGCCATTGTACAACACCAGGCTCCAACCGGTCAGATCGCTGCCTGCCGGCCCGGCAATCTCAATGGCCTCGCCGGTATCGCCGCCAGTGTTGTCGTAGTGAATTTCGTTGATAAAGATTGGCGTTTGTGCGGCAGCCGGCGAAAATGCCAACAAGCCCCAGATCAGCAGAAAGAAAGCCGGGCGTGTGAGGGAGAGCTCTTCAGCGCGAACATGCGCCAAAAGTTCCAGCAAAAAATGCCTCAAGAGGCCCACCGAATAGGACGTAACCATGTCCGTTCCTCCTGGCTAAAGTTAAACAACGAAATTGTGATGATTAGAGAAGAGAGATTGGGATGGATTCCCCCGCCATGTCAGCTACCCGCCCATCCTGGACTTTGCACGTCAATGCTTGACGGAAAGTTGATTTCAGGAGAGAATCTCAAAATAACCGCGCTACCCACCAATGATTTTGTTTCAGTGGCTGCTTCATACGCGCAGGCGCATAAAGTTGCGGAAAGATAAAATAAAGTTTCCGAGAAGGCAAGCAAGATTTTTCTCGGAGATAAATATTTTGATCGACTCCGTAAAAATCTAAAAAGATCGGTTGACTATTTGAAGAAGCATTGCGAAATTGAGCCGACGACAATAATTCGATTATTGGTTGATTTTAGTTGTTGATCGGAGGCGGATGGCCTCGCGCGGATGAGAAAAATTTATGCTTGCTTTGGCTGGGCAAATGCTTGGAGCGGGGCTTGCGCTTGTTTTTTGCATAATGACGATTCTTTGGTTGATTCATCTGCGCACGCGCAACGCGGGTATCGTTGACTTCGGCTGGGCCTTGAACCTCGGGCTGTTGGCACTGTTATATTTTTTCATGAGCGAGGGCGAGGCGCTGCGCAAATATCTCATCACAGCCATGGCATGTGTTTGGAGTTTCCGGCTTGCGTTTTATTTGCTGTTCACGCGCTACCTCGGACAGGAGGAAGAAGGCCGTTATCGCGAGTTGCGCCGAAAATGGAAAACGAACCTGAATCTGAAGTTCTTTATATTTTTTCAAGCACAGGCTCTACTCGATTTGGTTTTATCCGCGCCGTTTTTGCTGGTATGCTTAAACCCAAAACCTGCGTCGGCAACCTTGGAATGGATCGGCCTTGGCCTCTGGCTAATGGCGTTTCTGGGAGAAGCGCTGGCAGACTGGCAATTGCACAAGTTCAAAAGCGACCCGCGCCATCACGGTAAAACCTGCCGCACTGGTTTGTGGAATTATTCCCGGCATCCGAATTATTTTTTTGAATCGTTGATCTGGGTGGCTTATTTTGTTTTTGCCTCGGCTTCGCCTTATGGTTGGGTTTCGGTGTATTGTCCGGCGCTGATTTTACTGGCGATTTTCAAAGTCACCGGCATTCCGGCGACAGAGGCGCAAGCGTTGCGCTCGAAGGGCGAAGATTATCGCGACTATCAACGCACGACGAGTATGTTCGTGCCGTGGTTTAAGAAACAACTGAGAACAGCTCGATGAATGATCATGAACACAACATGACATATGACCTGATGCCGAACCGCTGCGCCTGGTGCGACCGGGTCATCGGGCCGGAAGAGGAAGTTTTTGGCTGCGGCGCGAAGGCGATGCCCGGCATCGATCTCAGAGATCGCGAAGGCAAAATTCTGCCGCTGTTTCTGGCATTGAGCCGCAAAACCGTGCCGGCAATCGTGGTACCCATGGATTCACAAGCGAAGAAAGAAGGCAACGATTTATACTTTGTGATTTGCAGCGAAAGCTGCGGGCAAGCGCTGAAGCAGGCATTGCAGATGGATAAAGATGCGTTCGGCACGATTTGTTTGAATTGATATGAATCTTACCAAAGACGAGATTACCAAACTCACGCACGCGGTGCGCTGCGCCGGTTGAGCTTCCAAACTCAGCCCAACGTTGTTGTGGCAAGTTCTAACGAGAGTAAACAAGGTCAGCATGCCCAACGTTTTGATCGGCCTCGAAGCCGCAGCGGACGCCGGTATTTATCAATTGCGTGAGGATCTCGCGCTGGTGCAAACGGTGGATTTTTTTACACCGATAGTTGATGATCCTTACGATTATGGCCGCATTGCGGCAACCAACTCGTTGAGTGATGTTTATGTGATGGGCGGCGCACCGATCACCGCCTTGAATATTGCATGCTTTCCGAAGAATGGCAATCTCGATTGGCTGGTTGCGATTCTGAACGGCGGCGTGGATCAGGCGGCGGCGGCGGGCGTGGCGATTATTGGCGGACACACTGTTGATGATCCCGAAATCAAATACGGTCTTGCAGTAACTGGCACAGTTCATCCACAGAAAGTCATTCACAATCATACTGCGCAGCCCGGCGATGCGCTGGTGCTGACCAAGCCGTTGGGCACGGGCATTCTGAGCACTGCGTTGAAATTCGGCAAACTCGATGATGCCGGCCTCAAGCTCTTAACGCAAACGATGACACAGCTCAATCGCCGCGCGAGTGAGGCTATGGTGGCCGTGGGCGCGCACGCGGCAACCGATGTGACCGGCTTTGGCTTGCTCGGCCACGCGCACGAAATGGCGCAGGCGAGTCAGATGACGTTTAATTTTTCCGCCTCCGCTATTCCTGTTTTGCCGGGCGCCTTACATTTAGCAAGAGAAGGTTGTTTGCCCGGCGGCGAACGCAGCAATGCCGACTTTGTGAAAGATAATGTGCAATTCGCCCCGCATCTCGATACGGCGTTGGTGAGTGTCTTGCGCGATCCACAAACCTCCGGGGGCTTGTTGATCGCCTTGCCCAAGGGACGCGTGAAGGAATATTTTGATCGATTGGAAGATCCGCAAGCGCGTGAGATCGGTGAAGTCGTTCCGCGTGAAAAATTCAGTGTATTGATTGCGTGAAGTTGTGGAATATGTTTTTGGAGTAGCGGCCGTCGTGTATTGCTGCCGACGTTTGCGCCTGCAATCATCCTGCCTTGTTATGCTATAATTTCCCCTTGTACAATTTTGCCGTAAGCTGTGCGCACACCGCTGAGTCATCCGGGTCTAACTCCCAAAAATATTATTGATCTTGCGTGAAACTTTTACGCTAAATATCTGTACTAATTGCCTGCATTTCCAGGCTGCTGCTCCGTAATCTACCCCGACCGAGGAGGTTTAATAATTATGAAAACAATGCGATTTTTTCTGGTGCTTATGGCGGCCGCCTCGCTGGCCTTAACCGCCTGCTCCAAGTCCGAAGCCGAAGACAAAAGCAAAACTGACAAAGCCGAAGCCAGCGCGGCCAATGGCGTGGCCAAGCAAAAAGAAAAGGACAAGGTTGATGAGATCAAGGCCGTTCCGGTCGAGGTGACGACCATTAAGCCGGGAGTTATTTCCGCCTATGTTCTCGCCACATCGTCGATCGAAACGGAAGAAGCCGTCGATATATATCCGCAGGTTTCAGGCATCGCCGTCAAGCTGCTTGCCGAAGAGGGCCGGTATGTGCGCAAAGGTGAGGTGCTCTTGGAAGTCGATGAGCGTGAATATAAGCTTCGAGAGGAAGCGGCAAAGGTGAATTATGAACGCGAAAAGAACAACCATGCGCGCGCGAAAAGCATGTTCGAGAAAAACCTCATGAGTGCAAGCGAGTTTGATGTCGCGAATTTCAATCTTGAACAAGCCCGCATCGAATGGGAGCAGGCCAAGCTCACCCTGGATTATTGCCGCATCAAAGCGCCCATCTCCGGTTTTGTTTCCGAGCGCACTGTCAAGCTCGGCGACCGGCTGTTAACCTCGACTAAAATTTATTCGATTGTCAATCCCGATCTCTTGCTGGCCAAGATTCATTTGACCGAACGCGACGCCTTGCGGGCAAAAGCCGGTCAAAAGGCAAAAGTCATATCTGAAGCCTTGCCCGGAGAGGAATTCCACGGCGTGGTTGATCGCATCAGCCCGATCGTCGATCCCTCGAGCGGCATGGTGAAAGTGACGATTCGTGTGTCGGATCGCCAGCGCTTGTTAAAGCCCGGCATGTTTGTAAATGTGCAGTTGATGACGGATACCAAAGACAACGCCGTGCTCGTTCCCAAAAAGGCCGTGATTTATGATGATAACCGGCAATTCGTCTACATTGTGCGCAATGATACCCTCGCGCTGAAGATGCCGCTGCAGGCGGGTTACACCGATCGTGACAATATCGAGGCGGTCAGCGGCGTCGGCCTGGGCGACACCATCATCATCGTCGGGCATAACGCCATGAAAGATAGCACGCGCGTGAAGATTGCGGAAGCCAAAATCTAACCAGGAACGAGAGCCCAGGTTGCGAGGGCAGTCGCCTTGATTTCGCCTTACCCCTCGATTCGCAATGCCTCTTTTTATTCATCAGCAAGAGAACGAAGCAATGACAAACGATAAATCTGAAATCATGGCCAGGGCCGGCGAATTTTTTCGTTTTACCACCACCCGTCCGGTCGCAATTTTTATGATCGTTGTAGCCACCTGTGTATTCGGCCTGGTTTCATACGATCAGCTTGCGTTGAATTTGATGCCGGATATTTCATATCCCTCGTTGACCATCCGCACGGAATATCCCGGCACCGCTCCGGAAGAAATCGAAACCACGATTTCCCGGCCACTCGAACAACAATTGGGCATTGTCAGCAACCTCGTCAGCATCAGTTCGATATCAAAGGCCGGCTTTTCCGATATCATCCTGGAGTTCACGTGGGACACCGACATGAATCACGCGATTCAGGATGCGCGCGAAAAGCTCGATCAAGTTTTTCTTCCCCCCGAAGCAAAAAAGCCCCTGATTTTGAAATACGATCCCACGCTGGATCCCATTTTACGCCTCGGATTGTATGGTGATCAATCACTGTTTGCGCTGCGCTATCTGGCGGAAGAAGAAATCAAGCGCGATCTCGAAACTCTCGAAGGCGTAGCCGCAGTCAAAGTGCGCGGCGGTCTGGAAGAAGAAATTCGCGTCGAACTTGATGAACGCCAAATCACCTTGCTTGGACTTGATATTCTGGAAGTTAATCGCCGGCTTGGGCAGGAAAATATCAACCTCGCCGGCGGTAATCTCAAAGAGGGTCAAACGGAGTACCTCGTCCGAACCCTAAATGAGTTTGGCAACCTCGAGGAAATTCGCAATCTCGTCATCGGCCGCCGGCAAGGCGTCGATATTCGCGTGAAAGATGTCGGCGCCGTGACCCGCACGCACAAAGAACGTGAAGTCATCACACGTGTCAACGGAAAGGAAAGCGTTGAGATTGAGATTTACAAGGAAGCAGATGCGAATATCGTGACAGTCGCCAAAGCCGTCAATGAAAGAATTTTCGGCACGCCGGAGCAGCAGGCCTTCGTCGCGAATATGAAAAAGCAGGGGACGTCGCAAAACGGCAAACCTAAAACCGAAGAAAAGAAGGGCGGGGCAGGCGCGGCGCAAGCGATGATGGCCAAGACCATGACAAATTTTATGGCGTACAATCTGCCGCCGAACACCGGCATCACGCTGCTTTCGGATCAATCGACATTCATCGAGAGCGCGATTGACGAGGTGAAAGGCACGGCGATTTTGGGCGGCATTCTCGCAATCGTTGTCTTATACATTTTTCTGCGTCGCATCTGGAACACCGCGATCATCGCGATTGCCATTCCGATTTCGGTGGTCGCCACCTTCGGTCCGATGTTTATCTTCGATGTCACGCTCAACATCATGTCGCTTGGCGGGCTTGCCCTCGGCATCGGCATGCTGGTGGACAACGCCATCGTGGTGCTGGAAAGCATTCATCGCAAGCGCGAGGAAGGGCATGATCTGTTTCAGTCTGCCGTGCTCGGAACCGGTGAAGTGGGCAGCGCCGTCATCGCCTCAACCTTGACCACGGTTGCCGTCTTTTTCCCGATTGTCTTTGTGAAGGGCGTCGCCGGTCAAATTTTCGGCGACATGGCATTGACCGTGGTGTTTTCCTTGCTTGCCTCACTGGCTGTGGCATTGTTTGTCGTGCCGATGCTTGCCTCGCGCTACATCAAGGATGAGTATCTGCAAGACATGCGTGGGCGATTTTCCGATAGACACGTGTTGCGGTTATCTCTCTTCGACGATCTGAAAGCATGGAAATCACGCAAAGCTCATGATGAGCAAATTCCTTTGGCGCCTTTTGCTGCCGGCGCCCTGGGACGTATGGGCAGCCAGGTGGTGATGAATCTCTTGTTTATTCTGGCCGCCTCGTTACTGACTTTGCTAAAGAGCATTGTACTGCTGCTCGCATTTGTGCCAACCCTGTTGCTCGGCTGGATTCCACCGTTGCGCAAGCTCGCGCGAACGCTTGCAGCGTGGAGCGTTGATCCCAAAATGGTCGACGAATTGCATCTGCGCACGTGGGATACGATTTTTATCTACAAGTCGTTCGAGTTTTTTGTCGAAGGCTGGCATCGTATTGCCATGAAGTTTTCGGCATACAACCTTGTCCGAAAAATATTATTCGCCCTTATCGGGTTCCCCGTCTATCTGATCTATAGCATTGTCCGTTTCGCCCTTCATCATATTTTTAGCGCAATTTCCAAAGTCGGTTTGATGGCGATTTTCGCCTGCGCGTTTTTCGTTATGATTGGATTGGTGATTGTCGGCATCCCGGTGGCGCTCTTCTTTGCCGGAATGTTGCTCGTGGCGAATCCAATTCTCGAATGGTCTTATCAAGCCTATCCCAAAATCGTGCGCTGGGCATTGCACCATCGTGGCGCGGTGATCGCTTACTCGGCCGCATTGTTTGGACTGTCCGCCTTTGTTTTGATGCCTCGTCTGGGCTTGACGCTGATTCCCGAAGTTCACCAGGGTGAATTTAATGTCGAAGCGCGTTTTCCGGTGGGCACACCCGTGGAAAGCACAGACGAAAAGCTGCAACCGTTGGGTCAGATTGCGTTGGAGCAGAATGACGTGCAGCGGGTCGCGATGATTGCCGGCGCCGAGAGAACCTCGCAATCGCAAAGTGACGAAGGCGAGCATACCGCGAGAATGACGATCAAGCTGAATGGAGAGGGAGATTTCGAACGCCGCGAAGAAGCCGTGATCGCCGGCTTGCGCCAAAAATTCGAAAATATTCCCGATGTCGAAACGAAAATTTCGCGCCCCGCGATGTTCAGTTTCAAGACCCCGATCGAAGTGGAAATCAAAGGCTACAATCTCACGAAACTGCGGGAGCTGAGCCGTGAGGCGGAGGGGCGTTTGGCGAAACTGCCCGGTTTGAGAGATGTACGCTCGAATTTTCAAACCGGCAATCCGGAAGTTCAGATTGTCTATGATCGCGATCGCCTGGCCTATTACAATTTGAACATCAACGACGTGGCCTCCGTCGTGCGCAACAAAGTGCAAGGCGTGGTTGCCACCGAATTTCGCGAAGCCGATCGCCGCATCGATATTCGCGTGAAAGTAAATGAAAACGACAAGGCCGGTTTGCTGGAATTGCAGCGTTTGATCGTCAACCCCAATCAACCTGTCCCCATTCCGCTTGCGGCCATTGCCGATGTGCAGGTGAAGGAGGGGCCGAGTGAGATTCGGCGAATCGAGCAGCAGCGCGCGGCCTTGATCACGGCTAACATTAGCGGCGTCGATCTCAAGAATGCGGCCGAGCAAATTTACGCCACGCTGAACGCCATTGACATGCCTGATGATTTCAGTTTCACGGTGACCGGTCAAAACGCGGAGATGGAAACCTCGACAAACAGCTTGATTTTGGCGCTTGCGCTTGCTGTGTTTTTGATCTATGTCGTCATGGCGGCGCAATTTGAATCATTGTTACACCCGTTTGTGATCATGTTCACAATCCCGCTTGCACTCATCGGCGTCGTGCTCACGCTTTGGGTTTTGCAAATTCCACTTAGCGTTGTCGTATTCATCGGCATGATCTTGCTGGCTGGCGTCGTCGTCAACAATGCCATTATATTGATCGATTATGTCAATCAACTTCGCCGCGAGGGCATGGAGAAAATCGAGGCCATCGTGAAAGCAGGCAGCGTGCGCTTACGGCCAATTCTGATTACCACCGGCACCACCGTGCTCGGGCTCTTGCCGATGGCGCTGGGTTTGGGCGATGGCGCAGAAATCCGCACACCAATGGCGATTACAGTTATTGCTGGTTTGACAAGCTCAACCCTGCTGACGTTAATCGTGATACCTGTTGTTTACGCGGTTTTGGACCGCACGAAATAGTACTTTTCAAGTTCGTGCTTCTGCTTCGCCCGGAAGAGTTCCGGAAGCGCAATGGCATTGCGTCGACCGGGAGTAGGCGTATGAGTGAGAGAGAAAGTTTGCATAACCATAGGCGCATATAATGAAACGTAACTCGATCCTGCCGAACTTATCTGCCAGGCGCCCGGTAACCGTTTTAATGGTTTTTCTGGCGACGATTGTTGTCGGCGTTGTGGCGAACAAGGACATTCCACTCGAATTGTTTCCACGGGGCTTTGTGTTTCCCGCTCTTGGCGTTTGGATTCCCTACAACAATGCCAACCCCAGTGAAGTGGAAGAGCAGATTGCGCGGCCGGTGGAAGAAATTATTCAGACCATCAGCGGCGTGAAACGCATTGAATCGAGCAGCCGTGACAACGGTTGTTGGTTTTGGATCGAGTTTGCCAACAATACCGACATGGACGTCGCCTACGCCGATATTCGCGACCGCATGGATCGCATTAAACCCGAGCTGCCTGCGGATATTGAGCGAATTTATCCGCGCAAATTCAGCGACGACGATGAATCCGTCGCCGTCATTGCCGTGGCGCTGGAGAAGGATTTCGAAGACGCCCACGGCTTGCTCGACACCTACGTGCGCAAGGTCTTCACCCGCATCGACGGCGTTGCCAATGTTGAATTATGGGGCGCCGACCGCAAAGCCGTGCGCGTAATGGTGGATCAAGCCAAGGTTGATGCGCATAACATCGATCTTTATCAGCTTGTTCAGAATCTGCAGCGCGACAATTTCGTGCTGGCGAGCGGCTTCGTCAAGGATGGCGGCAAAAAGTTTTATGTGCGCTCAGTGGGCAAATATTCCAGCCTCGATGAAATCAAGAACCTGCGCATTCAAAACACAAATCTGCGGCTGGGAGACATTGCCGAAGTGAAGTATGACGTTGCGGATGAGGTGCAATGGGTGCAGCGGCTGGATCGCCAGAAAGCCGTTTGGATCGGAATTTTCAAAGAGTCGCAAGCGAACACTGTGCAAGTTTGCGATGCCATCACCAAAACGCTTAACGAGAGAATCAGCGCCACGCCCCAGCTTTCCGGCATGCGTTTCGAGATGATTTTCGATCAAGGCACGTATGTCAAAGAATCGATCAACAATCTTAAAAGTTCGGGTATATGGGGTGGGATCTTCGCGTTTTTTATTCTTTACTATTTCTTGCGCCGGGTCCGCATGACGCTGATCATCAACCTGGCAATTCCCATTTCGCTGCTGGCTACGATTATAGTCGTTTATTTTGTCGGCTGGACATTGAACATCATGACCATGATGGGCTTGATGGTTAGCGTCGGCATGGTGGTTGATAATTCTATCGTGGTGGTTGAGAATATTTATCGTTTGCGTAAAGAGGGGCTTGCCCCGCGCGACGCGGCCATTCAAGGCGCGAGTGAAGTGGCCATGCCGATCACGCTGGCAACGCTGACCACGGTCGTGGTGTTTCTGCCGTTGATTTTCATGGGAAATGATCCGGGCATGACGTTTTACATGTCGCGCATGGGGATGCCGATCATCGCGGCGTTGTTGGCAAGCTTGGTTGTCGCGCTTCTGTTTATTCCATTGGCGACGATGATTTTTTCCGGCATGCAAGAACCGAAAGAAGCCAAAGCAATCACGCGGGCGATTGGCTTTTACCAGCGCTGGCTGGAACGCACGCTGGCGCATCGCGTCGACGCCGCGATCCTTTTTTTGATCTTATGCCTCAGCGGGTTTGCCATCATGAAAGCCGTGCCCACCACGGATGAAACGCGCGGCAACATCAACGACATTTGGGTGATGTTCGACTTGCCTGCGAACTATTCGATTGAGGAGGCCGATTCTTACTTCAAGTCGCTTGAGGATTTTGTCTATGCGCAAAAGGAAAAATACGGTGTGCGCACGGTTGATGTCCGGTTTCGCGCGAATTGGGGCCGGATGGAGATTTATCTCAACCCGGCGCCCTCATACGATTGGTGGCAAGTGATCGGCTATGGCATTGGGCGCGCGCTTGGCCTGATCGACAAAGGCCCGATGACGCGTGAAGAGGTTTTGGCGCATTTCAAGGAGCATGCGCCAAAACGGCCCGGCATCGAAATGCGCACGCGTTGGCGCCAGGGCGGCGGCGGCGACCAGGGCACGGTTTCCGTCGTGCTGCACGGCGATGACACGAGCAAATTGACGGAGCTGGCCGCTGAAGTTGAGCGGCGCTTGCGCACGATTCCGGATTTTCTTGATGTTGATACCGAGCTGGAGGATGGCGTTGATGAAATTCGCTTGAAACTTGATCGCGAACAAGCCGCAAAATTTGGCGTAAACGCGCGCGCTGTGGCCGGCACCATCGGCTATGCGCTGCGCGGCGTCGAGTTGCCGGATTATCGTATGCAAGATCGTGAAGTCGATATTCGCATTCAAATGCAAAAACAGGATCGCGAGACCTTGCATCAACTCATGGCGATGCGCCTGCCGCAGCAGAATGGACAGGAGATTCCGCTGGCGAGCATAGCGCAAATCTCCATGAAACGCGGCTATGGCCGCATTCAACGCGAAAACGGCAAAACCATGCTCGCCGTGAAAGCCTCCACCACCAGTGAGAAGATGGAAAATGTCTTTCGCCAGGTGGATCACGTGATGGCCGGTTTTCACATGCCGCCGGGCTATTCCTGGGATAAGGGGCAGCGCTTTGATCGCCTGCGCGAGACGCAAGAATCGACAAATGCCGGGCTCTATCTTGCGACGACCTTCGTTTTATTGCTCATGGGTGTGTTGTTTGAATCGGTGATCCTGCCTTTCAGCGTGCTGATTTGCATCCCGCTAGCATTTGTGGGCGTAGGCTGGATTTTGTTCATCACACAAACCCCAATCGATTTGATGGCCATGATTGGCTTGTTTATTCTCGTCGGCGTGGTGGTGAATAACGGAATTGTATTGGTCGATTTGATCAATCAGTTGCGCATAGCCGGTTACAGCCGGCACGATGCGATTATCGAAGCCGGCCGGCATCGCTTCCGTCCGATTATGATGACTGCTGGAACGACAATCGCAGGCTTGATTCCGATGGCGCTGGGCACGGCAAAGGTGATCGGCATTTCCTATGCGCCCATGGGGCGCACGCTCATCGGCGGCATGATTTCCTCGACTCTCTTAACACTGCTGGCCGTGCCGCTCGCTTACACCTATCTGGATGATCTGCGAGAATGGTTCAAACAGGTGACCGCGATTGTGTTTGGCGTAAAGCAAAGGCAGGCGCAAGAATAATCTGGGTCTGGCGCTGTTTTGCAGGAGGTGAAAACCAAAGCGGTTGGAAATTGTATGCGGCGAGTTTTACAGCAACGATTCGTGGTGTGAACTGAAGGGCCGCAATTGCAGACCTTCCCTCAGCGAAAGCGTTGCAAGCGTTTGTTTTCCAGCGAGGCAGCGGCCGTGGGATATGATTCCTGCGGCCATTTTTATTTTGAAGTGAAAATAAAAAGGCTATCAGCGAGCGCCGCCAGTACTGCGCTGATAGCCGCACCGCTCAAGGCGCTACCCGAAGGCATGCCGAGCAGTTTCAGAAGCACTAACGCAGAACTTTGTTGTTTTGTTCCCCCTCGGTCTAAAAATTTTTTTAAAAATTTCCATGTCGGTCGCCTCGCTTTCAGGAAAAAATCTTGAATATAAGACAGCCTAACAATATATTGTTGCAACATTAACAAACTGTGTTAAAATGACATGGAACGTATTTATCTGGATTATAGCGCGACGACGCCGCTTTCGAAAGAAGTGTATGCAGAAATGCAGCCGTTTTTTCTCGAGCATTTTGGCAACCCCTCGAGCATTCACGGATTTGGCCGGGAAGTAAAAGTCGCAATAGAGGAGGCCCGTGAAAAAATCGCAACAAGCCTTGGCGCGCAATCGCAGGAAATTGTGTTTACGAGTGGTGGAACCGAAGCCAATAATGCTGCAATTCAGGGTGTGATTCAAAATTTTGCAACACCGCAACATGTGATCACCAGCCGCCTCGAACACCCCAGCGTGCTCATGGTATTCCGTGAATTGGAGAAACGCGGTTGGAAAGTATCCTATGTCGAGTCGGATGGCGCGGGCATGATCACGGCCGAGGCGGTGTTGCGCTCCCTTCGTCCGGAAACGGTGTTGATTTCGATCATGCATGCGAATAATGAAGTCGGAACCGTCAACCCAATTTCAGAAATTGCCCGGTTGGCGGCCGAACGGCAAATTCCATTTCACACGGATGCGGTACAAAGCTTTGGCAAAATCCCCATTGATTTGCATGCTCTGCCGGTAACAGCGGTGAGCATTTCCGGCCATAAAATTTATGGACCCAAAGGCATCGGCGCGTTGTTTATTCGGCGTGGCGCCAGGATTACACCCTTATTGCATGGAGGAAAGCAAGAACGTGAACGCCGGGCTGGAACCGAAAATGTTGCGGCAATTATCGGGTTCGGCAAGGCCGCTGCCATGATCATGGCCGAGCGCGAGCGTGAAACGGAAAGATTGCGCACACTCGCGCAGGATTTTTGGCAAGGCGTTCAACAAATTTATCCCCAAGCGACGCTAAACGGCCATCCGCGCGAACGCCTACCAGGCGTACTGAATATTTCTTTTCCGGGAATGGACAGCCTGGCGATGGTCATGAGCCTTGATTTGCAAGGGATTGCTGTCAGCAATGGCTCGGCATGCAGTTCAGGCAGTGTTGAGCCCAGCCACGTTTTGCGCGCCATGAATCTCAGCAACGATCGCGCGAATTCTGCGATTCGTTTCAGTTTCGGTCGATATACGACTCAGGCAGAATTGACTAAAACCCTGGCTGCGCTCGAGCAGATTCTGCAACGCCGCAAGCGGGATAAGCGGGTTTTGCAAACAACCGGCCGAGTGATGAGCGAGGCGTGATCGGTCGCGTGAAATTAATCTGTTGAACAAATTTTGAACAAACTCATGATGGATTATAAGAACGAATTTTTAGTGAAATCAAAAATTGCCTCCGGCGCAGGCGCAACCGTTGTCGTGGCAATGAGTGGCGGCGTCGACAGTTCCGTGGCCGCGGCATTGTTGCATGAGCACGGCTATCGCATCATCGGCATTACGCTGAATTTGTGGGATTATCATGCCAGCGGCGGCAATGTTAATTTTGAAAGCGGCTGTTGTTCGATCGACACGATGGCCGATGCGCGTTCCATTTGCCACAAGCTGGGCGCGCCCCATTATGTGTTGGATTTAAAAGAAATTTTTGACCGCAGCGTGCAGCAGGATTTTATTGCAGAATATTTTTCCGGACGCACGCCCAATCCCTGTGTGCGCTGCAATACGTTTATCAAGTGGGGCGCATTGCTGCAGCAGGCGGAAAACATTGGCGCGGACTTTCTTGCGACGGGTCACTACGCCAGAGTCGCATTCAATCCCGACACCAGCCGGTGGGTATTGCGCCGCGCCGTCGATCACAATAAAGATCAAAGCTACGCGTTGTGGGGCGTGCGGCAGGCGGCGCTGGCGCGCACGCTTTTCCCCTTGGGCGAGCTGACCAAGCCACAAGTGCGCGACTTTGCACGCAGCCTGGGCTTGAAAACGGCAGAGAAAAAAGAGAGCCAGGAAATTTGTTTTATTCCGGATAATGATTATCGGCGTTATTTGCAGGAAAAAGCGCCGGCAGACGTTGAGGATATTGCCGCAGGTGAGTTCGTTGATCGGACGGGCAAGGCGCTTGGAACGCATGCCGGCGTGCCGTTCTATACCATCGGCCAGCGCAAAGGCCTGGGTTTGGCTTTTGGCCGCCCGATTTTTGTCACGCGAATCGATTCACTTACCAACACTATTACCCTCGGTGACGCTGAGGATCTGCTGCAAGATGAATTCGTGGTTACCTCTGTGAACTGGGGAGCGGAGGATCGCCCGAAGGAGGGCCGAGGAGTGCAGTGCAAAATCCGGTATCGCGATGCAGGCGCGGCGGCGAGCCTCTACGAGGCCGGCGCGCATACCGTGCGCGTGCGTTTTCATGCGCCGCAGCGCGCGATCACACCCGGACAGTCCGCCGTTTTTTATGATGATGACATCGTCATCGGCGGCGGCGTAATTGATCACGTGCAGAAATAGTCGTATGCGCTTCTTCTGAAAATAAAATGCCCCATAACTGGGGCATTTGTGTTTAAGCGCGATAACCGCAAATCATTTCGATTCGGCTTGCACTTCCCGGATGACTTCTTTAAGCTCCTCGCGGTCAATTGCCAGGTGGTTGCCACGCACCGTTCGGTTAAATTTCCAAACATACAGAAAACCGAGAAGGAAGCCGGCGAGTCCTCCGCCCACCAACGACCACAGGACGAGTTTTAGCCAGGGAATTTCGCTGGTTATACCGAAAACCCACCACGACACCACCAGAAAAAAAAACGTCAGAAGCGGTGTGGTGAGGGTGAAGGCCTGCCCGATGCCGCTGGCATCCAAACAATGAGGCGGGCAAGGCCAGCGATTGTCGCCAAAGTGAACGACATAGGTGTAGAAGTTCAGCTTGCGAGGCGCTACGGCCTTAGGCTCAATGGCTTTGGATTTGATTCGAATCCAATAGCTGACAAACTCTTCATTCTGTTTTTGATTCATTTTTCCTCCCGTGTTCAGGTTAGAAAATGTGAGTGAATTTGAAGTGATGAATCGTCAGCGTTAAGTCACAAACATTGTCAATCGCTTCTTCCGGTTAAAACAAAAGCCGCCCAATAATAGGGGAAAGCATAGGGCCGGGAGCGCTTTGCCCGCAAAATTTGAATCATCTCCAACTGCGCGGTGCGCAATGCGCGCGCGGGAGTTTCACCGCGTTGAAGATGGCGATAAAATTTCGCCATAAGCTCTGAGGTGCTGTGATCATCGACATCCCACAAGCTGGTGAGCAATCGCTCGGCGCCGGCGCACAAAAATGCTTGCGTGAGTCCCATCATGCCCTCGCCGCTGAGGTTTTGTCCCAGGGCCGTTTTGCATGCCGATAACACGGCGAGTGGCTGGCCCTGCAAATCAAGATCAAGAATATCGGCGCCGCGCAAAATGCCCGCATCATCCCGGGGTCGCCTCGCCGGAGAATATCTCAATCCTTGCAGCATCAGTTGTTTGACCTCGGCGCTGCGCTGACTCCGATTTGAGCGGCGCTCATCCAAAATCAAAAAAGAGTGTAACGGCCGGCTGTCGTCAACGTCGGCATGCAGAGCGAGATGGACGATGCCTTTGAAGCGATCGAGCAAGCCAGTGAGCTGCGAGCGGGTCAGGTGAGTCGCAATTATTGGCGCGGCATTTTTAAAGTAGCGCGCGACGGCTTTCACTTCGGGCACGGCATTGGGAATGCTTGGGGAATCCATCGCGATCAATAGGGCAGGGCTTTCCGCGCGGAATTCGAATGGTGTCGAGCGTTTGAGCATGAGCTGCAACGCTGTGATGCTTGGAGCAAAAGCCAAATCGAATTTCTCGAGCAAGAGATTCTTGTTGTGCTCGTCTCTAAGCGCGGCAAATGGCAGATAGTAAAGAATATCGTCCGGGACAATGTAAAGTGTGCGAGCCTGTCGCAGCGCATGCTCTACCGGCGCGATCATCCATTGATATAGCCCGGCGCTTTCATGTTCGGTTTCAGCGCGCAAGGCATGAAAATCTGACCGCAATCTTTCGCGAAAATCATCACGGTCGTCGATGCCAAGAGTTCTCCGGAAAATTTGAATTTTTTGGCGGAGTTTGGGGCTTGGGATTGCCACTTGAACCACTTCCGCATCGGAACGATTTACTACGGCGATGGTGAGCTTGGATGGCATGACGCGGTAAGCCAGGATCGCCGTTGAATCGTCGAGCAGGTTTTGTACGTCGACGGGATTGGCATCAAGCTGAAAGAATGAGGAATCGCTGTGCGCGTTTTGATTGTTCAGAAGACTGCCGGTATTCGCGATCTGCCGGAATAACAAGTCGACGGTGTTGCGCGCCTTGGCCTTCTCCATGTATTGTAGAGCCAGGTGTCTATCACCGGCGCGCTCCAGCGCGAAGCCAAGCGCGCTGTCAAAGACCCGCTGAACGGTGCTGAAATAGTTCATGTTGAAATCCAGCCGGCTCACGGAGTTTCTGATGTGCTCAAGCGCGGCGATGGTGCTGTCATAATGCAAGCGGGCAGTTGCCGGATGGCCGGCATTGGTATGCGCTTGCGCCAGGCCAAAATGACAATTCCAAATCAATTCCCGCTGAACAGCGCTTTCAGCTAACCTGTGAGCGCGCTGAAATCGCGCCAGAGCTGAATCGGTTTGCTGCTGCTGTAGAGAAATATATCCCAGGCCCAACCACGCTTTTGCCCTGGCCGGATTATATTGCACATCCTCTCCTGCGTTCAGCGCGGCAATATAAGCCTGCTCCGCCTCGCGCCAGGATGAATCTTGCCTGGCAATCTCGCCGAGATTGTTCCACAAATCTGCTTGCACGATGTGTGCACGCCGCGGGCCGAGCGTGGCAAGGGCTTGCCGTTGATAAGCGCGCGCCTGCTGGAAGTTTTTCTTCCACAAATGGATGATGCCAATCAAGCCGAGCGTGCCGGCTTTCCTTGAAATATTTTGCAGGCCCTCATAACCCTGTAAGGCGGAATCGGCCAGTGCAAGAGCGTGCTGCCAGTCGCCGAGTTCGAGATGCACTTTGGCTTGATGCAACCAAAGCGAAGGCAGATCGGCGAATTCAGATAAATCGCGTTTTAGTGTAATCGCGGTGTCAAGATGCGCCAGCGTGCGATTATAATCTGCCAGGACGTGGTAGATTTGCGCAGCTTTGGCATGTGTTTCGGCCTTCAGGGCGCGGTAGTGAATTTTTTGAATGAGTCGAAATTGTCCCGATAGAAATGACAGGGCGGCGCGAATGTCGTTGCGCAAAATGGCATCGGCCAATTTTACATCCCATAAACTGGCAAGCGCATAGGGCTTTTTTATTTGTTCCGCCAGACGCGCGGCATCTTCGATGCAAATATTTGATGAGTCGCTCTGCCGGCGGGTATCGTAGATTTCTGCCATGATCAACAGCGCTTCCAGCTCGTTGTCGCGATAACCGATTTCACGGCAGAAGTGCAGCCACTGCTGGGCCAGATCATAAATTTGACTCTTGTCGTCTACAACTCTCAGATGATATGTGCATAACCACCAAAGATTGTCGGCGGCCTGCTTGAGATCCCCGAGTCGCTGGAATTGCGCGTGCGAATATTCCAGGCAACGCAGGTTGAAGATGATGCGGGTGCGGCTGGTGTCAGAACCAATCCCTCGCATAAAAGCCGTTCGAGCGATGATCCAATTGTTTAAATCTTTTGGAGAGGATTTTTTTAAATGAGTCAACCGCTCAAAGCGCCGTATGAAAAAACTGTCGGCATATTGTTCTGCAAAAACCTGCGCAATTTCACCGGCAACATTTTCATATAGTTGCGAGGACTCCGGTTTCCCAATAAAACGCAGATACAGGCTGCGATCCAGAAAAGCATGAAAAAAAACGCTGGCATCGTATGGATTTGTTGCAATCGCTTGATGGAGCGAGTCCCGAACGTTGGCTTCGGCGTAACGCAAAAATTGCTGTTGCCGGTTTGCGCGATAGTTGTCAAATGGGGTTTGCGCCAGAAACGTTGTGATCGTCGTGAGATCGAGCGGAAAGGGGGGAGGGTCGGAGACATGCCGATGTGAGAAAACAATAACGGCGCATGCAGCGCCAAGCATCAGGCTGGACGCAGAGTGTTTGCGCAGAAAGCGCCATCTGCCACGCAGATATGAAAAGGGTAATTGGGTAAGCAACGATTTGTAGCTCCCGCCCGTTTGAGGCCACATAACAAATCTGCGCCGCTTAATCGACCTGAATCGTGTTCAGGCAATTGGTATCGAAATCTTTTTAGAAAGTCAAGCCCTGTTTTGCAGAGCTAGCGGCTCCGGATTGCCGAAAAATCTGAAGACAGCCTCCGATATTCCTGCCGATGATTGTGAGCCGCCTTTGACAAGCTCAAGCTTCCAAGCTTGGCTCTTGTTGACGACAGGCGCCATCACAACCCCGGGCTATTCCTCTCTTGACTTTCTTGGGAATTTTAATACTTTGTAACAGCCTGATTCTGCCTCCGGAGGCTCTTAACATAATTAACTGAGCAGAAGGAGAGCAACATCAACGGCTAACAGAGTTAAACGGCTTCTTACCTAACGAGGAGGAGCAGTTATGCTGCAAAACTTCACGAAGTATGCGGGTCTGGTGCAAATGATCATTGGCCTTCTTGGCCAGTTTGCACCGGGCATTACCTCGATGTTAGGGGCGGCAGCAGGAACCGGAGCTGGAGACATCCTCGGAGGAGGCAACTTAATTAATGTGCTTTCCGGCGCAGCGCTCAGCTATCTGGGCTTCAAAGGCACGGAAAGCGCCCAGCGCACAGGTGCGCAAACGCTGGGTGGTTTGAACGGATTGGTCGGCATCTTGGGCGCTTTCGGCCTGAGCAATCTCGGCGGGCTGCAATTGACGAACGGCTGGCTCGGTATCATCGTTAACCTGGCCGTGGGTGCCTGGGGCCTGTACTCCGCATATGCGAAGAAAACCGCTGGTGCGGCCGCGCATTGAATATGATCTGAAACTATTGAGTCAATCTTTGCCTTCCAAGATGGACCAGATCAATCGGGCGAGTCGTCTGGAAGGCAAAGATTTTGAGTAACCGCTGCCGAGCATACCACATCTTCTCACACGATTTGCTGCTGTTCTGACGACCCGGGGAGATGCTATCTTAACTTGAAAATGATTGACATAATTCCCCATTGTTTTCATTAAATCTTGAAAGGACTGCAACATGGCTAATTTCGTCGAAGAACTGGTAGGATCCTTAGGCCCGCAAGTGACAAAGCAGCTCTCCGCACAACTAGGCATTGATAACAAGACGGCGAGTCAGATATTGCCGCAAGTCGCACCGTTGATTCTGGGTGGTTTGAAACGGCAGATGCAAGAGCGCGGCGGCGCGCCGCGCGTCGATCATATTCTGAACAAATATGGCAGTGCGGATGTGCTCAATGACATTGCCGGGCTTTTTGGCATGCAAGCCAAAAACCATAATGCTGACCCTCGTCTCGGCGGATTGCTCGGCGACTCCGGTGTGCAAGCGGCCGGCCAGTTGTCCCAGCGTTTTGGCTTGAATATGGAAACCGCCATGAAAATCATTCCCATGCTGGCGCCGATTATTTTGGGTGCGCTGTCGCAAAAACGTGACACCGCAGGCCTGGGCTCGACGGGCATTGCTTCGCTGCTCGATCAAGACGGTGACGGCGATATTTTGGACGATGTGGCAGGCTTTTTTACGCGCGCTGCGGGCGGTGGAGGAGCACAAGGCGGCTCATCACCTTTGGGCGGGCTGGGTGATTTGCTCGGCGCGGTGTTGGGCGGCGGCAAACGCTAGCATAAGCACAAAACTTGAGCAGCAAAACAAAAATCCCAATCAAGCAAACGTGATTGGGATTTTTTATTCATCGTTCACCGATTTCATCGGTATCAACCTGGCCCGAGAGCCGGCGTGTGATGTGCGACCATGAAATGCCGATCGTAAGCACGACTGCCAGGACGATCAAAACAATATGGGCAATGGCGCGCGAGCCGCGCGGTGTGAACACGTTCCAATAAATCAAAACCCAAATGATCGAGCCGAGCAGCGCTGCCGTCAAAACCGCGCCGCGCAATCCCAGCGAGCGATTTGTCGCTTGGAGGTAAACCAGCCAGGCGATTAATAAGCCAACTCCGGCCAGCACCTTGAGCGGATTGATGGCGCTGAATGTTGTCACTGGAACTTTTGTTACGGGCATGATCGCCCAATGAAAATACGATAGGCCTTCGGGATTGTAAGTGGCATAAACCAAGACCAGGGCCCCCAAAAGACGCAAGAAAATTCCACCCCAACCCAATTCTGTTTTCTCCATCAAATCTCTCCGTAAAATAAAAATGCCCCGCAACCGGCTGCGGGGTATATAAACAATGCTCAAGCAACTCGCGCCCGATCAAATCCAGCGCTATCTCAACATGTGCCGGTTCTGGCGACCGTTCTTGACGGTTTTTTTCGAAAGGTGGGTAACCGCCTCAGCGCTTTTTGGTAAAGAGACGATACGCAAACAGGATGATAATGGCCCCGACCACCGAGCCGATTAAGCGCGCGCCTTCGCCAGGACCGTAGATGTTGAGCGCTTGGCCTAGATAAGTCGCCAGCACTGATCCGCCGATGCCCAGCAATATCGTGATGATCAAGCCGCCGGGATCCTTGCCCGGCATCAGAAACTTTGCGATGACGCCGGCGACCAAGCCGATCAAAATGGTGTAAAGCATGGATTCTCCCTCACCTGAAGATTAGCAAAAAATCACGAAGACACGAAGAGGTTGCGCCTGCCGGCGACGCGCTCGGGCAAATGCATTCTTCGTGTCTTCGCGCGAGAAATTTGGTCAAACCTTCATCCGCTTACTTCACGCGGAAAAATTCGATTCTGCGGTTTTGCTGGCGGCCCTCAGCCGTGTCATTCGTCGCCACTGGTTTATCCGGGCCAAAGCCCTTGGTGGTGATTCGGCTGGCGGCAATGCCTTTACGCACCAGGTATGCCTTCACTGCTTCCGCACGCGCGAGCGACAATCTTGTGTTCAACGCGCGACCGCCGCGATTGTCGGTATGGCCTTGAATCTCAACTTCGATGTCGGCGTTTTCGTTGAGCGTGTTGAACGCTTGCGTCAAAATCGCCTCAGATTCCGGCGAGAGCTCCGAACTGCCGCTCTTGAAAACCACGCCCTCGAGCACGATGGCTTTACCCACTTCGACTTTCAGCGTCTCTGCGGCTTTCACGACTTTCGGCACATCATCGTCACCGTTGTTGGGATCGGAGCCGCGCGCGACTTCCGTGCCGTCGTTCACGCTGCCGCCATCCGTGTCAGCCTTCAACGGATCGGTTTTGGTCTCCGTCACTTCGCGACCATCTTGCAGGCCGTCTCCATCCGAGTCGGCTTTGTTGGCGTCAGTTTTATGCTGGTTGATTTCAGCGCCGTCGGTCAAACCGTCGCCGTCGCTGTCAGCCTTGCTGGGATTGGTGTTATGCTTGGTCACTTCATCGCCGTCGCTCAGGCCGTCGCCATCGCTATCCGCTTTGTTGGGATTTGTGTTGTGTTTGCGGACTTCATCGCTGTCGCTCAAGCCGTCAGCGTCCGAGTCGGCTTTCAGAGGGTCAGTCTTGTACAAATTCACTTCTTCACCATCCGTCAAGCCGTCGCCGTCGGTATCCGCGAGATTGGGATTGGTGCCGCGCGCCTTTTCCTCTTTGTTGGTGAGGCCATCGCCATCTTTGTCGGGATTGCCGCCGGCAAACCAAGTTAAGCCGGCAGTGCCGGTGATGAAGGCATCGTCTGAGCTTTTGGTATTCTGGCCGTCATAAAGATCATCAAAAGCGTAGTGGTACAAACCGCGCAAATCGAGCGCTGTGTTCTCGCCCAATCCAATTTGGAAACCGCCGCCAAAGGGCACGGCGAACGATTTGCGATCGTAGCCCAGGTTCACCGGACCATTAGGATCGACACCCACCAACTCCGCGCCAGCCGCCAGATAAGGACGAAAACTGCCGCCGAGCAAGGCCAAGCGGCCCATCAAGCTCAAACTGCTCACCACGGAACGAAAATCAGCGGCTCCGGTTTCTCCCGCCAATTCACCAATGTTCAACGCGGCTTCTTGCGAGAAACGATCGGTCAAAAAATACTCTGCTGCAACGCCGCCGTAGGCGCGTTGTTTGGCGGAATCGTAATCATCACCCTGATAATTCGTGATGCCCCCGCGAACGCCAAATGCGACGGAGCCAGCGCGCTCTTGCGCGTATACGAACGATCCGAGCAATAACACCGCTAGTAGAGGTAGTAAAAATTTTTTAGACATCATCGACTCCTCTTTTGGTTCACACCCTCTTCCAATTATATAACCGTCCGACTTATGTCGATATTGTAACATAATAAGGCCAGCGGTCAGATGCAACTCAAGAGATGCAAAAACTTTTGACCGCCAGCCGGTGCCACAACAAGCCGTGAGCATAATATCAAATGGACTTCTCATCAATACTGTCTGGTCACGAGGCGTTATTGCAGGAAGCTCTTGCAGTCAGCGCGTATCACTCCATGCCATATCGTATTGCACGACTCGATCTTCACAGGCATCAATACCAATGCCAAATGAATTCGCCCGGCCGGCAAGAAAGCAAGTCTTTGGTTTTCTTGGCCGTGAATACGTCGTCAAATCAGCTATCTTCTCATCCATATCCTCCGCCCGGGGCAATTCACACACGCACTGTCGAGGTTTGCGTGATTTGCCCCGGCGCAAATTGCTGCTTTACCGCATGACAGAAATTCTTCTCATCGCTTGCCGAAATTATTCACGCCTAAAAGTCTTGAGAATTAGTTCAACCGCGATCGTTCGAGATCAATATTTTTCAACAATGCCGTCGTGCGTGATCAGTAACGTCACGGATTGATGCGTTTCTCCGAGCAGCCCCAAAGATTCACCGTCCAAAAAAAGCTCGGTTTGTCCGGCATTTCCGATCGCCACGCGAAAATGATTCTGAGCGCGCCAGGCATAAACCTCACCGCGTTGAAAAATAAAATCGGTTGAATCCTGATTATCCGTCACCACTTTCATCCAAACTCTGCCATCCAGGCGCGCTTCCAGGCGCATCAGGTTTGGTCCGGGTGTAAGCGGCGGCGGTGAAATCGCTGCTGGCAATGGTGCTGGCGTTGTTTGTTGTATTTCACGCGGCCGCCAGAATAACCACGCTGCGCCGGCTAATAGCATCCCCAATAGAATGCCGTAACAGATTTTGGCAAAGGCGGTCGCATACCAACGAGAATCCTGCTTTTTTTTCGGCTCGGCGGAAGCCGCAGCGGACTCCGAAAATGTCATGAGGAACTTTTGCATGGGCGCAACCGCCGCTTGCAGCGCTGAAGCTTCACCGTCAAAAGCGCGCAACTCGTGATGCCAGGTGTTGTGAATGCGCCGGAGCAAGCCGCGCAGCCTGTCTGAAAATTGCAAAGGCGCCGCGCCCATGGTCACCGCAGCCAGGAAGGCCGGAGGATTGGCCGCGACAAAGATTATCTTGTCGCCGTATTTTACCTCGTGCAAATCGCCGGCATTTTCAGAGCCAAAAGCGACCTTGGTGAAATCTTGAATCGCCGTGAGCATGCCGCTCATCATTTGAAGTTTGCCATTGATTTCACCTGCCGGCGTAACAGGTGCGTGCGCGATGAGCAGGCCCGTGCGCTGATCGATGAGAAAAAGCTGTTCGATGGTGAACGGAAAGACTTGGGGCAGGGCGGCAAGCGGCGCGGGCATCCCGATGATTTTTGCCTTGAGCCGCGCCCACGTGGTTTGCAGATTGAACGCCTTATCGAGGCGTTCGTTGATTTGCTTGACGAGCTTGCGCATGGCTTCCGCCACCGCGCGGCGCACGGTTTGCCCGATCACCGGATAAAGCGCTTCGACCATTTCATCTTTGGATTCGGCGACTTGCTGTTTGATGGCAGGCCCCATCAGCGGCGCAACGATTTCCGCCATTTCCGCGCCGGAGCTGGCGATTTTCCGCTCCAGCAAATCGGCCACCACCGGGTTGAGTGAGGCAAGCAGCGCTTCCTTGTCGGCAATCGTGTGGCGGAGATTCTGCAACTCTTGCTCGAGAGCCTTTAACTGTGCACGATCCTGGCTGAGCAAAATCTCACGCAAACGCTCGACGCCCGCGGCATTTTGCGTGTCACTGCTCATGGCGATTTGTGGTCATTCCCTTTGCCGGTAGAAGCCGTTTTAACCGCGCGCCGTTTACTTGATCGAGGCTTGTTGGATTTGGATGAATGTTGGTTGGATTGCGCCGCCGTGCGCGGCGCGCGCGAGGAAGGGGCTGTGCGTAATTGTTTTGCCCAGGCCTCTAAAAGTTCAGCAAGCTTGATCCGATTGTTGCGCTCGGCTCTGGCGCGCCGGCGCATGCGTTGCACCTCGATTTCCAGCTCTTCGAGTTTGCGTTTGACGCGGCTGCGATGCCGGACGAGACGGCGGGCATACCGTTCCAAACGTTCGTCGTAGTCCGCTTGTATGTCTGCCAGCTTTTGTTCATATGCCAAACGCAGCTCCTGCTGCTGCGCAACCAGTTGCTCGATTTGCCGGGATAGTTTTTGTTGGCGCATTTCAACTTCACGCATCGGGGGCCCCAGCACGATTTCTCGAATCGCTTCGAGCTGGCCTCGCGGAGCCTCGTGCAAGGCCGGTGTCTTTTGCTCCATCGCCATCGCCTCGCTTCCTTGACGGACAATCGGCAACTAAAGTATAATTGAAATTTTCCAAACGCAAGCGGTTTATCCTTGCGCCCGGGCGCCAAAGAATGCCGTTGCTTTTCAAGCTCATTTTCAGCATTTTAAATCCGGATGACGGGAGCGTGCGAAGCGTTAATTTTCAATCAAGTGTTACAAACGCAGCCGTTATGAAAAATCTTCTCAACGCGAAGTCCCTGCGCCGCTGCCAGCCTTTTCGATCAGCTTGTCTGTTGGCCATTTTGCTCTCCACCACGCCGGCGCTGTTTGCGCAGCAAATGAACGCCGTGACCTATGGCATTGAGCAGGGCCTGCCCACGAATCTCACCAAAGCCATTTGGCAAGATGATCTCGGGTTCATGTGGATCGGCACGGACGCCGGTCTGGTGCGCTTCGACGGCCGCAATTTTGTAACCTACGCGGAGTCCCTGCCGAATCCGTTTGTCAAAAATTTTTATAGTTTGCGCGATCGCCGGTTGCTTGCCATCACGGATTTGGGCGTCAGCGTTATTCAGTCGCGCGGCGATACCACGATCTTCAAACCGTTCTTGCCCGGAAGCCGCACGCCAACCGATTCCACGTTGCATTATCCCAAGACCATTTACGAAGACCAAAACGGCGCGCTTTGGATCAGCGAGCCTGACGCGGTGGTGCGCTATCAAAACGGCAAACTCCGGCGATATCTTTTTGATGAAATTTACCGCGCCGACAGTTATACCCGCTCATTTTTATTTACCGAAGATCCGGCGGGACGCTTGCTGGCAACCTCGCAGCGGGGTTATTTGTTTTATTTTGATCCTGCGCAAGATTCGTTTCGCAAAATTGCTGAACGCCTGCCGGCAGCCACATTTTCGATTGAAGCATTGCTGATGCGGCCGGGCGGCCGCCTCTGGGTTGGCAGCAATAACGGCCTTTTTGAGATGACGCTCACACCGGACTTAAAAGGCCTGGCTTGGAAGCCGCTCGCAATGATCGAGGGCGGCGTTTCCTGTCTGGCAGAAGAGGCAAATGGCGACGTTTATCTCGGCACCTGGCGCGACGGGCTTTATCGCTGGCGCCTGTCTCTGGGCGAGAAAGCGCCGCAAAAATATGCGGCGTTGCCTTTTCTCGTTGTGAATGCACTTTACGTTTCACCGGAGACGCGGCTTTGGGTGAGCGCAGATGAAGGACTGGCGCTTTTGCACAAAACGTTTTTTGCAGAATTCGATCTCGATGCTGTAGGCCCTTATATTCACGCCGTGACGATGGATTGTGATGGAAATGTCTTAACAACCGACGGGGAATCGATTTTTAAAATTACGCCGCACGGCGAGGAGTTTCACAGCCGGGCCATTTTCAAAAAACAGGAAAGCCTGATTTTGAGCCTGGCCTGTGAAGAACGAACGATTTGGGCGGGCTATCGCGACGGCTTTGTGACGCATCATGCCGAGGGCCGCGTGACAAAAATCATGGTGCCGCAATACGGCAATCGTGTGCTGTCCTTTTTGTTTTCGGATCAACAACAGAATTTGTGGATTTGCCAGGATGAAATGCCGGGCGTCTTGCGGCTCGATCACGAGCGCAACATGCACTACTATTCGCGCCCGGAGGGACTGGGTTCACATCTCAACGTCATCAAACAAAGCCCGGAAGGCGTTATTTATGGCGGCGGAGTCGGCCCGGGATCGTATCTTTTCCGTTATGATTTCGCAACGGACCGTTTCCTCAACGTGAGTGATACCAGCGCCGCATTGGCAGCGACGTTTGAGATAAACGATCTTGCTTTTGACCGCGACAGCACGATTTTCCTGGGTTCGAATCAGGGCTTGTGGAAATATCGCGACGGCAAGATGCAGCGCGCCGCCGGATGGGAGAATGCCAAAGATAATGTCATCAAATCGTTGGCGGTCGATTCGTTTCGTGAAGTCTGGGTCGGCACCAACCACGGCCTCTCGCTTTACACCAATGGCCAAGTCACGCGTTTCGACCGCAAGGACGGTTTTGCAAATCTGACCATGAGTTTCCGCGCTGCGGTGCTTGATCTCAAACAACGCTTGTGGATCGGCTCCTCGTTGGGATTAAGTCATTGGCAGGGGCCATTACATGAAAAAACCCCGACGCCGGCTCCGGTATTGCTTTCCGTGCGCATCAACGGACAGAACATCTTGAGCGATTCCGTTGCCAACCGGGTTTTTGCTTATGGTTCTTATTTGGAATCCTCCTTTGCCGCGCTTGCGTATCCCGCGGAAAAAATTCAGTACCAGGCGCGCCTGCTCGGGCAAAGCGAGCAATGGTCGGCGCCCTCGGTTGACGGAAAAATCATCATTCCAAAACTTTCCACCGGTGAGCACACCCTCGAGGTGCGTGCGCAACAAAGCGGCTATTTATGGAGCCCGCCGCAATCGTTTCGCTTTTCGATTCAGCCGCCGCGCTATTTGTCGTGGTGGGCATTTTTGCTTTACATTCTGGCGCTGGTCGTGCTCATTGTTTTCCTGGCGAATATGCGCGTTGCCGTCACAGAGCGCCGGCAAGTTGAAAAAGCCCTGCGTGAGAGTGAAGAACGCTTTCGCACTGTGGTCGCGAATACGCCCATCGCGTTGCTCGCCATGAATCCTGACGGTGAAGTGACGCTTTCCGAAGGCCGCGGCTTGGCGGCGTTGAATTTCAAACCCGGTGAAATGGTGGGCCGTTCGATTTTCGATCTTTTTCCGGAGGTGACTTCGCTGGCGGAAAACGTCCGGCAAGCCTTGTTCGGCAAAGCGTTTTCGACGACGACGGAAATCAATCAGGTTTTTTTTGAATTTTGGTTTGCCCCGCTGCGCAAGCCCAATCGCGAAATCGCCGGGGTGATCGCCGTTGCGGTTGACATTACGGAGTTGAAGCATGCCGAAGCCGAATTGCAGAAAGCCAAAGAAGCCTCGGATGCCACTTCGCGTGAGTTAAAAAAAGCCAATCAACAGCTTCAGCATTCCATCGAGCATGCGAAACAGATGGCTCTTGCTGCCGAAGCCGCCAATATTGCCAAAAGCGAATTTCTCGCCAACATCAGCCACGAAATTCGCACACCCATGAGCAGCATTTTGGGAATGACGGAACTGGTGCTGGACAGCGATCTCACGCCGCCGCAACGCAAATATCTGCAAGTTGTCGAAAAATCTGCCGAAGACTTGCTCGGCGTTATCAACGAGGTGCTCGATTTCTCCAAAATTGAAACCGGCAAATTGGAATTACAGCCCGCAGCTTTTAATTTGCGCGAGTGTCTGGCTGCAACCTTGCAGACGTTCGAACGGCGCGCGCAGGAGAAGGGCCTGCAATTCACCTCGCGCATCGCGCCGGGCACGCCGGACGCGTTGATTGGCGACGCCGCGCGTTTGCAACAAGTGTTGACGCACTTGCTCAACAATGCGATCAAATTCACGGAAAGCGGGGAGATTATCGTCGAAGCCGAGCAGGCGCCTCAACTTCCAACCCCGGGCAACGTGGGGCGCAATGGCGAGGTCAATTTGTACTTCACCGTCGCCGATACCGGCATCGGGATTGCGGCCGATAAGCAAAACATCATTTTCGACCCGTTTGCACAGGCCGATGGCTCGTCCGCCCGCAAATACAGCGGCATCGGATTGGGGTTGAGCATCGCGTCACAACTCGTCGATTTGATGGGCGGGCGCATTTGGGTGAATAGCGCAGAGGGCAAGGGAAGCGTTTTTCATTTCACCGCGCGTTTTGCTCTGCAGCAGCCTTTGGGAGAGCCGGCTTTGGAATTTCCGAGTAAGCCGGGCGACGAGGACGGCGACGGCCATGCAACGAGCGCCGTGACGCCGGTTGCGGCAATTAAATCACTGCGCATCTTGTTGGCGGAAGACAATGCGATTGGGCAGGAAGCAACAGCGCGCTTGTTGCGCAAACACGGCCATGACGTGGTCGTCACCGGCTCCGGCAAAGACGCCATGCTCGTGCTCTCAGGCGAGCATTTTGATTTGGTGATGATCGATCTGCACTTGCCTGAAATGAACGCCTTTGAAGTTACAGCCGCATTGCGCAAGCGCGAGTTGGCGACCGGCGCGCATCTGCCGGTTATCGCATTGAGCGCGCAGGTGCAGCCCGGTGAGCGCGAGCGCTGCCTGCATGCCGGTCTGGATGACTGTTTAATCAAACCCATTCATGAGAAGGAACTGCTGCGCGCCTTAATGGCGCTGTTTCCGGCGATGGCCTCGTACTAGTCCTGCTTTGGCGCATTAAAAAAAATCAAAAAAATTGAATCGGCCTCGGTAGAAATAGTCCACCTCGAAAATCATCTTCATTCGGAACTCACAAAAAAGTTTTCGGTTGTGAATGTGCGATTGAACCTCCGGCCGAAACCAATAACACATTTCTGAAAACAATCCCTCACGACAATGAAATTCCGCATTGCCTGTGTGCAATTCCGTTCGCAGTTGGGTGATATTGAATACAATCTCGCGCAGCTCGCGCGCTGGTGTGAGCACGCGCGGGCGCATGGCGCGCATGTGGTGATTTTCCCGGAAGCCTGCCTGACCGGATATTGCCGCCCGCGAGAGATGGCAAATCTGGCGCAGCCGTTTACGGGCTTGCTTCGCGAGCGCGCAGCAGAAATCGCGCGCACGCATGAAATCTTGATGGTGTTCGGCATGCCGGAACGGGAAGGCGGAAATGTTTACAACTCACTCATTGCTCTCGATTCGAGGGGCAACGAGTTGGGGCGCTACCGCAAGACGCATCTCTGGGCCGCGGAATCAAAATGGGCCATGCCCGGCGGCCACTTCGTTTCGTTCCAAACGGAATACGCCCACTTCGGCTTGATGCTTTGCTATGACACGCGCTTTCCGGAAGTCAGCCGCGCGCTTGCTTTGCGGGGAATTGACGTCGCGCTGGTGGCAAGCGCCTGGCGCTCAACGCATGTGGAAGAGTGGCGCTTTTGTGCCCGCGCCCGCGCGCTTGATAACGGCATTTTTCTAGCCGGCAGCGATGCGATTTTGGAGGCCGAACATTTTACCTGCGCCGGGGGAAGTCTCATTGCGGGACCGGATGGCCGGGTGATGGCGCTGGCAAATTATGGGGAAGAGGGAATGATCGCAGCAGAAATCAACACCGAAAGAATTGTTGAACGCCGCAAGGATTTGCCGCTGCTGCAGCAGCGCCGGCCGGAGTTATATGGTTCACTGGCTGCAAGCGGTTCGCAGATTTTGACTGACTCGTAAGCGTCGATCGGTTTAGGGTTTCAACTAGTCTGGGGGGATGAGTTCAGGGGCTTTGCTGAGTTCGGGGGTGAGCCTGGCGGAGCCCCGAACTCCGATCTCATCCCAACTCTACCACCCATATTTCGCCTCCGGATACAGCACGCTAATGGCAAAGCGAAAAATCGGCGGGAAAACATAATCAAACATTTTCCAGGCGATCAGCAATCCCAGAAAGACAAATGGTGTGTGACTGAACTCCGCCACGCGGCGCGCCATATTCTCACTCAAAAAAAGCCCGAGCACCGTGATGCCGTCGAGCGGCGGCACCGGCAGCAGATTGAAAGCCATCAAGAGGAGATTGAGGCAGAAGAGTATGCTCAAAAAGGTGGCAATGGTTCCGGGAAGCCCTGGACTGCTGGCCTCGACGATTTTTGTAAAGCTGAGGCTCTGCGGTATTTCAAAAACGCCGGTAGCAATGCCCGCGCGAATGGCCAGCGCGGCCAGCAGAACCAGCCCGAAATTCGCGAGCGGGCCGGCGAGCGCCATCCACGCGGCGCGCCTGGGATGACGCTGCTGCCACGCCGGATCGTAGGGCGCGCTCGCCCAACCGATCATCCAGCGGCCTTCGTAGAGCAAAAAGGATAGCAGTGGAACGAAGATGGTTCCGAACGGCTCGCGGCGCATATGCGGGATCGGGTCGAGCGTGACCTGGCCGCCTTCGAACGCCGTCATATCACCGCCGATTTTAGCCGCCAGCGCGTGCGCTGCTTCATGACAGGTGAGTGAGAGCAGAAAAATTACGTACCAGATCGGGCCGAGCGCGAGATAATCAAAAGACATGAAAAATGACCATGAATGAGAGGTTACTTACGCTTTACACCTGACACGTTTAACGTGATAAAGGCGTCACGTGATAAGGTGTGAGAATATGCAGAATGTGCCGGGTGAGTTTAGAGACTGCTGAAGGCCTCCCGCAAATGCGCCCACGTCTCCCACAATCCTTCCGAAATGATCTTTGTGTGTCCCACCACCGGCATAAAGTTGGTGTCGCCGCTCCAGCGCGGCACGATGTGAAAATGCAGGTGATCATCTATGCCCGCGCCGGCGGCGGAGCCGACATTCATGCCGATGTTGAAGCCGTGCGGCCGCATGATGCGCTGCAACGCGCGGCTCGACTGCTGCAACAACACCATCATTTCCGCCATCTCCTCGGCGCTCAAGCGATCAAACGCGGATTCATGGCGATACGGCACTGCCATGAGATGGCCGTTGTTGTAGGGATATTTGTTCATGATCACGAACGCAAACTCGCCGCGATGGACGATGAAATTGTCGCGATCGTTCGACTGTTTGGGCTTGTCGCAAAAAATGCAGCCCGATTCCTTCGGGCCCACGATATACTCGATGCGCCAGGGCGCCCACAATATTTGCGATTGCGTTGTGTCTGCCATCGGCTCAACCTGCGTGCGAGCCTTGCGCGCGCGCTTCTTCATACTCTTTCATCAGTTTCTCGGCCTGGTCGCGCGGCACTTCTTCGTAATGGGCGAATTTTTGCGTGTAGATGCCCCGGCCTTGTGTCATCGAACGCAGCTTGTTGGAATACTTCGCCATTTCTTTCTGCGGCACCAGCGCGCGAATGACTTGATTCTTGCCGCGGCCCTCCATGCCCAAAATTTTGCCGCGATTGCCGGAAAAATCCCCCATCACATCGCCCATGTATTCGTCCGGCACCGTGACCTCGACCTCCAAAATCGGTTCGAGTATGACGGGCTTGGCCTTTTGAAAGGTCTCTTTGAAACACATTCTGCCCGCGGTTCTAAAGGCGTTTTCATTGGAATCCACCGGATGCATTTTGCCGTCGTACAGAACCACGCGCACGTTGGTGACGGGATAACCGGCGACCACGCCCGAAGCCATGATTTCCAAAATGCCTTTTTTGACCGCCGGAATGAAGCGCGCGTCGATCACGCCGCCGACGATGGCATTGATGAATTCCAATTTTCCGCCCCACGGCATGTCGGTCAATTCGGTGTCGCGCACGGTGTAATCACCCGGCACCGGCGCGCCCTCGCGATAGCCTTCCATATAAAAATGAACTTCGCCAAACTGGCCTGCGCCGCCGCTTTGCTTTTTGTGGCGGTAAAAATCCGCAGCGCTGCCGCGAATGGTTTCGCGATAAGGGATTTTCGCGTCGACAATGTTGACGTCCACCCCGTATTTTTCTTTCAGGCGTTTGACGATCATGCCGAGATGCAGCTCGCTTTGCCCCATCAGCAAGACCTGATGCAGCTCGGGGTCGATGCGCATGCTGAACGCGGGATCTTCGTGCTCCAGAGCATGCAGGCCGGTTGACATTTTATCTTCGTCGCCCTTTGATTTCGGCTCGATGGCGATGGTCATGAGCGGGTTGGGGAAGGCGATGGACGGCAGCAGGATGATTTGACGGCTGTCACACAGCGTATGGCCGGTATGCGTGTTGCGCAACTTTGCCACGGCCGCGATGTCGCCGGCGTGCACATGCGCCACTTCCGCGCGATTTTTGCCGTTCATGCAATAAATTTGGCCGATTTTTTCCGAGCTGCGCTGCGTGGCGTTATAAATTTCAGAATTGGGATGCATCCTGCCGGAGAACACTTTGAAGAACGACAATTCTCCGAGATGGGCTTCTGAAAGCGTTTTAAAAACCAGCGCAGAAAACGGCGCCTCGTCGGAAATTTTGCGCGTGAGTTTTTGCCCGTTGCCTTCGCCCTGGCCTGCAATTTCGCCGCGGAAATCCGGGGCCGGGCCGTATTCCACAATGAAATCAAGCAAGCCGGCAACCCCGGCGGCCTGCGTTGCCACGGTGGCCCAAATGGGGAACAGCGTTTGGCCGGCAATGCCGGCGCGCAAACCTTGTTTCACCTCCTCCGCTGACAACTCGCCCGCCTCGAAAAATTTCTCCAATAATTTATCATCCGCCTCGGCAGCGCGTTCCATCAATTGCGCGCGCAGCTCTTGCGCCTTGCCCTGCACCGCAGCAGGAATGTCTTTCAAACTGGGTTTGCCGGCGTCATTGTAGGAAACCAGTTTCATTTGCACGAGATCGACATATTCTTTGGGACTCACCGGCAAGACCACGGGAAACACATTGTTGCCGAAAACCTCGCGCACCTGCTCGACGACTTTGTCGAAGTTGGCGTTTTCTTTATCGAGGCGATTCACCACGAACATGCGCGGCACGCCGTATTCTTCGGCGATTTGCCAGGCGGTTTCCGCGCCCAATTCCACGCCGTTCTGTGCATTCAGCACATGAACCGCCAAATCTGCCGCGCGCATGCCGCCGCGCACTTCGCCAATAAAATCAGGATAGCCCGGCAGATCGATGATATTCACTTTATGATCTTTCCAAAGCGCATACAGCATGGAGGTGATGATCGAATTTTTGCGATTGATTTCATCGGAATGGTAATCGGACAGCGACGTGCCCTCGTCAACCGAGCCCATGCGGGAAATCCCGCCGGAGACGTACACCAGGGCTTCGGCCAACGAGGTTTTTCCAGATGCGGCATGCGCCGCCAAAGCAATGTTGCGGATACGATCAGTAGTAAATTCCTTCACGGTAATCCTCCATAAAAGGGGTCAACGCCTCGAGATGAGGAGCATTCAGTGGGATTCGAATAACATTAATTCTGCGCCGCCACCCGCTCGCGCAACAGCCGCTTCAGAATCTTGCCCGTGGGGCCGTGCGGCAACTCCGCCCAAAATTCGAGGTAGCGCGGGCATTTGTATGCCGGCAATTGCGTTTTGCAAAAGCGGATCAACTCTTCTGCTGAAACCGCCTGTGGCCGTTTGAGCACCACATAGGCTTTCACGTCCTGGCCGAGGTTGCCGGCCGGCACACCGATCACCGCGCATTCGCTGACTTCCGGATGCGACAGCAGGCAGCGCTCGACTTCCAGCGGGAAAACATAAAACCCGGCTTTTTTGATGACATCGGTTTTGCGATCGATCAAATAAAGATAGCCGGATTCATCCACCCGGCCAATATCGCCGGTATACAACCAGCCGTCTTTGAGCACGCGTTGCGTGTCTTCGGCGCGGTTGTGATAGGCGGGCATAATGGCGGCGCCGCGCACCACGATCTCGCCGATTTCACCGGGCGGCAGTTCGCCGCCTTTTTCATCGACAATGGTGAATTCCAGGCCGGGCAATTGCTTGCCCACCGAGCCGTGTTTGTTGGTAATGTCCGGGCGATTGGCCGTCACCAGCGGGCTGCATTCGGCCAGGCCGTAGCCTTCAAAAATATCGACGCCAAAGCGCTGCATCAACGCGTTGCGCAGATTGTCGTCAACCGGCGTGCCGGTGACGATTAGCGCTTGCAAAGATTTGAGCGAGGTATCGACTTGCGCGGATGCACTGCCATTCGTGGAGGCCTGCTCGATGGCATTCATTTCGGCCAGCAGATGGCGCAGCATGGCCGGCACCGTGACAAAATGCGTGACCTGCTCGCGCGCAATGGTTTGGATCACTTGCATCGCGTCGAAACGCGGCAGCAACACGCTGCACGCCCCGGCGGCCAGGGGCACGTTCATGGTCAGCATTTGCCCGATGCCGTGAAACAGCGGTAACGCCGCGGCAAAGCGATGATCATGATTGATGCGGAACGCTTCCCAGCAGGAGAGCACGGAGGCCGCGAGATTGGCATGCGTCAACAGCGCGCCGCGCGGCGGCCCGGTGGTGCCGGAGGTATACAAAATCACGGCAGGATCCTCGTCGCGCGCAGCCGGCGTCACCTCCCGGGCCTCGGCATTCGAAATCAATGCCGTCAGATCAATACCGCCGGCCTGAGAATTCGTTGTTTGACCCTCGTTGGCGGGCGAGCCGAGGAAGATGTGATGACGGCAGTCCGGCAAATCGCGCGCGGCATTTTGCAAATAGCGCCCGAATCCGCCCCAGGCAATGAAGCCTTTGACGGAGGCATCTGCCAGAATGTAGTGAATGTCGTTTTCACGATACATAATATTGATGGGCACAACCACGAGGCCGAGTTTGAGCAGGGCGTAATAGGCGATGGGAAATTGCGGCAGGTTGGGCAGCATCAACGCGAGACGATCGCCTTTTTGCAAAGGCAGGCTGGATAATCCGTTCGCAAGACGATTAACCACGCCGAGAAAATAGGCATAACTCAAGCGCGTCTCGCCGAATATGAAGGCATCGCGTTCGGAATATTTTGTCGAACAGATATCTAAAAAGTCGAACAGCGAACGAGCGACCATAAGCGTCGACCAATACCGCGACGATTGTAAAAATCCGATCTAGGCGGGCATTTTTTATGTTACGCAACTGGGCTTCAGGATAAAACAAAAGGCCTAAATAGTCAAGCGAAAAAAGGGAATGAGAGGGGGTTGAGAAAAATCACATTGTGATTCCGCCCAATCTTTGCTTATCTTTTTCCCGCCCAACTTTCTTCTGCGCAAGGAATCGAACATGCCCAACGATGAAACGGCTGCGCCGTTTTCGTGCCCGCAATGCGGATTTGTAAATCCCGCAGGCTTCAATTTTTGCGGCAAATGCGGCGCGCCGCTGACCGCTCAGGAAAATTTCGGACCAGCCGGTGATCACAGCGAGCCAACATCTCAAAACAAGTCCGGCCGCGCCGCGGCCAAAGCCGAACGCCGGCAAATCACGGTGATGTTTTGTGATTTGGTGGGATCAACGGATTTGTCCGAGCGGCTCGATCCTGAAGATTTGCGCGAGCTGGTGCGTGATTATCAGGAAGCATGCGAGAAAGCCATCCTCGCGTTTGATGGGCATGTTGCGCAATATCTCGGCGATGGCTTGCTGGTTTATTTCGGTTTTCCCGTTGCGCATGAGAATGATGCGCAACGCGCGGTGCGCGCCGCCCTGGGAATTTTCGATGAAATTGCGCGCTTGAATGAAACCCCGGCTGCGCGAAACGTCCAGCTTGCGGTGCGCATCGGTATTCACACCGGACTCGTGGTGGTGGGAGAGATGGGAGGGCGAACGCGGCTGGAACATCTGGCGCTGGGACAAACGCCCAATCTTGCCGCGCGTTTGCAGGGTTTGGCCCAGCCCAATGCCATCGTTTTGAGCGGCACAACGCACAAGTTGATTCAAAACGATTTCGAGTTTGCGACGCTCGGCGCGCACACTCTCAAGGGCGTGGCGCAGCCGGTGGAAGTTTACCAAGTCTTGCGCGCCCGGGCGCCGCAACCCGGTTTTGAAAAGCCGGCGGCTCCGGATTTGACTCCGCTGTTTGGGCGCGAACGCGAATTGGCGCAACTAACCGAGTGTTGGCAACGGGCGGTCGCCGCTTCCGGGCGGTTAATTTTGCTGGTCGGCGATGCAGGCGTGGGCAAATCGCGCTTGCAGCAAGCGTTCAATGCCTCACTTGCCGGCGAGCCGCATCTGGCGCTCACCGGCCGCTGCTCGCCGTATGAATCCAACAGCGCGCTGCACCCCATCGTTGACATGCTGGAGCAGTTGTTTGCCATCAGGCGCGATACGGCTCACGATCAAAAAACGCGGGCACTGCAAAGCGCGCTCGCCACGCATGGCCTGGGCGCCGATGAGATTCGCCTGTTGTTGCAAGGCCTGCTGCCCGACTCGCCGGAAGCTTTCAATAATCTTTCCTATGGCAGTACACAGGTGCAGAAGCAAAAAATCTATCGCGCGCTCTTGCGGTTGTTGCAGTCGCTGGCAAGCCGCCAGCCATTGATTTTCACAGTGGAAGATTTGCATTGGGCTGATGGCGCAACGCTGGAATTGTGCCATCTTCTCATCGATGAAATCAAAACAGTGCCGATCCTGGCTGTCTTCACTTTTCGCCCGACGTTCATTCCGCCATGGCCGGAACGTGAACATGTTTTGAAAATCATGTTGCCGCCGCTGGCGGCGCAAGAAACGGAGGCCATGATTCGCGCGCTCGCAGGCGGGAAGGCCCTGCCCCGGGAAATGCTGCGCCAACTGGCGCAGAAAACCGATGGGGTGCCGCTGTTCATCGAAGAGCTGACCAAAATGGTGTTGGAAACCGGCCTGCTGATCGAACACGAAAATCATTTTGTCCTGGCCGGGCCGCTGCCGGCTCTCGCCATTCCAACCACGCTGCATGATTCACTCATGGCGCGCCTCGATCGTCTGGCAACGGTGAAAGACGTGGTGCAACTGGGCGCGGTGATCGGACGCGAGTTTTCATATGAGCTGATGCACCGGGTGGCGCAGCTTGATCATGTCACCTTGCAAAATGAGCTGGCGCGGCTGATCGACGCCGGTTTGTTTTATGAAGAGGGCGCAGCGCCCAATCAAAAATACGTTTTCAAGCATGCGCTCATTCGCGATACCGCCTACGAGGCGCTGCTCAAGAGCACGCGGCAGCTTTATCACATGCGCATCGCGCAAGTTCTGCAGGAACACTTTCCAGGCATGATCGAAGGCAAGCCCGAGCTCATCGCTTATCACTATACCGCAGCCAAAGTTTTCGAACAGGCGGCGCCGTTTTGGTATCAGGCCGCGCAACGCGCCAACCGGCGATCGGCGCCGGATGAGGCAATGGTCTATCTCAACAAAGGACTCACCTTGCTGCAAGAACTGCCGGCAACGCCCGAAGCCACCCGCCTGGAACTTGATTTCTTGATTGCATTAGGATCGGCTTTGGTAGTGACAAAAGGCTACGCCGCCTCCGAGGTCGAGCTTACTTACGCCCGCGCGCGCGCCTGCGCAATGCAATTGGGAGAGCATCCCCAGCTTTACCCGGCGCTGTTGGGGCTGTCAACTTATTATCTCATTCGCGGCGACTTTGAACAGGCGCACAAGCTGGCGGAACAAGCATTGAAGTTGGCGGAGCAGGAGCCGGCGGTGTTGGTGGAAGCGCATTACGTGCTGGGTACAGCAATTTTTCATCTGGGTTATTTGGAGGAAGCCCGCCGCCATTTGCAACAAGGCATTGCGCTTTATGAAACCCGGCAACACCGTTCCATGATCGCCCGCTTCGGGCATGACTCCGGCGTGCTTTGTCTCTGCTATTTGGCGCGTATTCTCTGGTTTCAGGGCTACCCCGATCAAGCGCAGCGCCGCAGCGCAGAGGCCGTGGTTTTGGCGAGAGAGCTGGCGCATCCCTTCAGTTTGGCCTCGGCGTTGACATTTGCCGCGCTGGTGAGCCAATTGCGACTGGAGATTCATGCGACGCGCGCACTGGCGGAAGAAGCGATCAACCTCTGCACGGAGCATGGCTTTCTCTTTTGTTTGGCGATGGCCACCGTGCTGAACGGCTGGGCGTTAACTGAACTCAATGAGAAAGACGTTGGCATCGAACAAATCGAGCGCGGATTGGAAACGTGGCGCGCCACCGGCGCAGAGTTGTTCCGGCCGCACCTGCTCGCGCTGTTGGTGGAATCATATGGCAAGGCGGGCCGTACCGAGGAAGGTTTGCATGTGCTTACGGAAGCGCTGGCAGCGGCACAAAAAAGCGGCAAGCGGTTTTATACGGCCGAGTTGTATCGTCTCAAAGCCTTGTTGCTGATGCGGCAGGGAAACTCCCCGGCGGAAGTTGAGCAATGTTTTCAGCAAGCGCTCGCCATCGCGCGCGACCGCCGGGCAAAATCATTGGAGTTGCGCGCCGCCATGGGTTGGGTTTCGCAACAAGGCGAGAACAATGAGGCGCGGCAACTCTTGCAGCAAACCTATCGCTGGTTCGGCGAAGGATTCGACACGTTGGATTTGCAATTGGCGGAAACGTTGCTGGCCCGGGGGGCTTGACCAAGCGCGATTGCCGTCAATGCCCATTCCGATTTCTCCGGCCCGCTTCACTTGCCGTCCGGCTTGCTGCCGATGAGAATGATGTTCGCGCCAACTTGATAGCGTTCGTGAGAATCGGGATTCTCGACTTTACCATTCGCATAAAACCCGACTGAACCGGAAGAAAAATGCTTGCTGACGGCGGTAATTGTTCCCCAAACTCTGCCATCGCTTGATTTTATTTCAAGAATCAAATTGGCCGGGGCTTGTGCATCGCGCTTGAGTGGTTCCGGGGGCATGGGATTTCCTTTCCGAGTGTTTAAGCTCTTGTCATTTTATCGAAGGATGTATTGCTGACCACGTCGTATAAATAATGCAACTCTTCACCAACGTCAAGAGATTCTTTAGAATTGTTCGAACCCTCAGGCTCCCGCTATTCAACACCCAGACAGGAAACGCACTTGAATTCAACCGCACTTTCCTCACACGTTGCGTTTGCAGGCAAGCTTAGCGCCCGGCTGACGCTGGCTCTCGTCATCATGCTGGTGCTGGGCGAAGCTCTCGCGCTGCTGCTGCTGCACAAACATGTGGTGGTGTACGGCATTTATCATCTGTTGCAGACGCTTTTGCTGGTCGCGCTCGCTTTCGCCATCAAGAAAGAGAGGCAGGAAAACAATTCGCTTAACCCGTCCCTGTCCGCGCGTGATTGGGCGCGTGTTACTTCATGGTTGGCCGGCGGCATCATTTTTTCCTTTGCCGGTGACCTGATCAATTCCGGTTTGTTGCATCTTGACGCGTTGCTTCAGCCGCAAACGTTGCTGTCAATTCCGCCGTTTGCGCTGGCGCATATTTGTTATATCGCGGCGTTTTATTTCTTGAGTCGTCGGTGGTTGCGCGCCAGCAGCAACCTGTTTTTATCGGTCACCCTTGCGGCCGCGCCGATTCTGGCCCTCGGCGTTTGGTCGTTTGTGATGCCGTCCGAAGTGCCGCGCTTGATAGCTTATGCCACGCTGACGTACGCATTCATCATTGCCGCGATGGTGTTGTCCTCCGTTTGGGTTGTGCGCGCCTGGCGAAGGCAAGGGTTGCCGGTGATGCTCGGCGCCTTGTTGTTTTTGCTCTCCGATGCGTTGCTCGGCTACGCTTTGTTGCGCGAGCGGCCGTTTGTGCTCGGGCAAATCATCTGGGCCACCTACATTCTGGGCCAGCTTTTAATCGTGCGGGCCGGGTTGCTGCATCGCGCCTCGCCGGCTTGAACGCCAGAATTCACGACGCGCCCTCTTGAATTCCGTTTTATAATTCTTTATCTTAACAGCCGTCAGCCTGCGCGTGCACCGTTGATTTCAAAGGCATGGTTTTCGTTCGATTCAAACTGAAGTCTTCCCGATGGGCAGGAAATCATATTACGTTTCCAATGCGGCGTTGCTGCTTGGGTTGAGTCTTGTGACGTATGCGCTGTACGCCAGTTCCAACCGCGCGATGGATTGGGCCAAGCTCGTTTTGTTCTGGATCGGCGTCGGAGGCATTTCGCATTTTTTGCTGTATCGCATTTTCGCGCGCGTTAAAACCTACCGCGAGAAGCGCTCGGTTTATCGCTACAAACGGCGCTATCGCGTGATCTGCGCCATCCTGTTGATGATCGCATTGTGGATCGGCGTGGGATTCAACTATCAAACCTGGTCAACCTGGCAAAAGCCCGCGGTTTATTGGGAGCTGGAGGGGCAGCACCAGCTTTCTCCCAATCAGTTTCAAATGACCTGGCAACTCGGCAATCAGCGCTATCGCGAAAGCGTGCAGGTGCAGGAGATTCGCCTGGTCGAGCTGGCGGATGTTGCGCTGAACGGGCGCAAAGAAAGGTTGGCAGTGACCGGCGCGATTGATTCCGTGGCCTTGCCGCTGACTTCCCCCGCGGCGGGCGAGCCATACACATTTTTATTGCCCGAAAAATTCTTGCTTCCACCCTTGAGTTATCACACCATTGATTTGCGCTTCGATTACCGTCAACACTTCGCCATTTTTGAGCTGGCGGCAAATTACAAAATCAACGCCGAAAAAGAGGCAGCCCGTCCCGCCCAAACATATTCGATTTCTACACAGCGCTATCTGCTGCTTGAGCCGTCGGCAGCGGCGCTCGTCGATTTCACCGAATTGACCAACCGTGTGCGGCGGCCCTCTGCGCAAACTTACGAGCCGCTGATTTTGGCCATCGGGCGCAGCAAGCATCCGCAGGCGCTCAACGTCTTGTTCGAATTGCTCAATGTGCGCGACCCCAAGGTGAAGGATGCTGCTTGCCGCGGCCTCGCTGAGTTGCGCGACGCGCGCGCAAATTCCACCCTCATTCGGCTGATTACCAACGAAAACAATCCGCAAGCCGTGCGTGCCCTGGGTATGATCGGTTCATCCGAAGGTGTTTTTTTTCTGATCCGCTTGCTCGGCGACGCGGCCCACGAAACCTATTTGCGCGCCGCTGCCGCCGGCGCTCTGGCGGAAGCGCGCGCCGCCATCGCCGTTCCTGCGTTGGTGGAACTGTTGGAACAGAAAGCGCTGCTGGATGACGTGGTGCTGCGAGAAGGCCTGCTGGCGTTGACCAGCATGAACGATACGCTGGCAACAAAACTCACGCTCGATCTTGCCGCTAAGGCCACGCAGGGCGAGCAGCGGCAGATTCTCATCGAAGTGATGCGCGAGTTGAAACGGCCGGAAAGCTTGCCGCAATTCGCGGAATGGCTGAGCGCGTGGCGCGAGTATGATCTCACGCTGGACGAGGTACAAGCCATGCTGGATTTTATCGTCGCCGGAAATCATACCAGCATGGTCGCGACTCTTGTCGACATCCTGCACCAGGAGCCTACCGCTGAATCACAAAGCCTTTTCGTGCAAGCCCTGTCAAAACTCGTGCAAGAGGATTGGGGCACGATTCATTATCCGGCTTTGAACAACGATATGCAAGCGGCTAATGAACGCGTTATCTCCGCCTGGCAAAAATGGTGGGGACACGCCCGCAATGATCCCGCCTTTTCGAATCAAATTCTGCCGCCAGATTATTCCGATCAAATGTGAAGTAACGCCTTCAACATGTCATGCAGACGAATTTTGTGAAGTACTCGGCAATTTGCTGCAACTGCGCCAGACCCCTTCTGCATAACATACAAGGATGACGAAATTCTTTTAAGTAACAGCGTACTAGCCATTTTCAACCGCAAACTCTCAATCGTGCGTGTGCATGAAGCCCACTTTTTTGCAACATCTACGAAATGATCTGCTCGTGGCCGACGGCGCCATGGGCACGATGATTTACAGCCAGGGCGTTTCGCTGTCACAGAGTTTCGATCAACTCAATCTCACTCAGCCCGAGCTGATTCGCGGCATTCACCGCGCTTACGTGCAAGCCGGCGCGCAAGCGATTGAGACCAACAGTTTCACTGCCAATCGCAAACGGCTGGCGCGTTTTGGTTTGGAAAACAGCGTCGCTGAAATCAATCTCGCGGCCGTTCGCCTGGCGCAGGAGGCCGCGGAAGGGCAGGCCTACGTGCTCGCTTCTCTCGGTCCGGTGCGTGATCGCGCCAGCGAGGAAATGGAAAGCGCGGATATTCGCGCACTGTTTGCCGAACACATTTCCGCGTTGGCAGAGGGCGGGCCGGATGCGTTGCTTTTTGAAACGTTTACCGTGGTTTCAGAGCTCGAAATTGCCGTGGAGGAGGCGCGTCGCATATCGAGCATTCCGATCATTGCGCAAGTCGTCGCAGATGAAGAGGGTTATACCAGTGACGGCCAGCACGTTACCGCGATTTTCAAGCGGTTGCGCGAGTTGGGTGCGGCTGTGGTTGGCATCAATTGCGCGAAAGGCCCGGCCGGCATTTTGAAAGCGCTGCGCGAGGTGCCGCTCGAGGAAGGCCTGCTGCTCTCCGCGTTTCCCAATGCCGGTTTGCCGGCTTTTGTCGATGGCCGCTACATCTATCTTTCCACACCGGAATATTTTGGCGAGGCGGCGCTTAAGCTGCGGCAACAAGGCGTGCGACTCATCGGCGGGTGTTGCGGCACCACGCCCGAACATGTGCAGGTGATGGCCAATACGTTGCGCGGCCTCAAGCCGGTTACCGAAAAAACGATTACGCTCCGGCCTGCGCCGGCGCCGCCCAGCTTGCAAAAAATCATCGCGCCGGATTTTTTGCAAAAAGTCCGCACCCAGCCCTCGATCATTGTCGAGCTTGATCCGCCGCGCGATTTGGATTTCGAGCCGATTGTGGCAGGCGCGCGCGCCTTGAAGCGCGCCGGCGTCGATGCGCTGACCATGGCAGATTGCTCGCTCGGCATTACGCGCATGAACAATCTCGCGCTCGGCTACCTCGTCAAGCAAAAAGTGGATATTCCGCTCATCATTCATCTCGCCTGCCGCGACCGCAATCTCGTGGGTTTGCAATCTGAGTTGATGGGTATGCACGCGCTCGGCATTCACACGGTGCTGGCGTTGACCGGCGATCCCGCGAAATTCGGCGACCAACCCGGCGCCACTTCCGTGTTTGATCTAAACTCCTTTGGCCTGGTTGAAATGATCAAGCGCATGAATCAAGGCATCGCGTTTTCCGGGCGCGCCATGAAACAAGGCTCGCGTTTCACCATCGGCGTGGCGTTCAATCCCAACGTCGAGCGCCTCGATACTCAGATTCGCCGTTTGCGCAAGAAAGTTGAAGCGGGCGCGGATTTTGTCATGACCCAGCCGATTTTCGATTGGCGCATGTCGCAAGAAATTTACGAAGCCACGCGCGAATTCGATATCCCCATTTTCATCGGCATCATGCCGCTGGTCAGCGGCCGTAATGCGGACTTTCTGCACAATGAGGTGCCCGGCATTCGCGTACCGGAAAAAATCCGCAAACGGCTTTTTCGTTTCGAAGGCGAGCGCGCCCGGCGCGAAGGCGTCACCATTGCCGCCGAAATCCTCGAAAGCGTGCTGGATTATTTTAACGGCATCTATCTTATCACGCCGTTCGTGCGCTATGAGATGTGTCTGGAGTTGGTGGAAAAGTGCAGAGGGTTGGTGAGGAGGAGGGAATAGGCAGGGGGCAAGGGGCAAGGGGCAAGGGGCAAGAACGTCAAAGAGCCAATTATCAATTAGCCATTAGCCATTAGCCATTAGCCATTAGCCATTAGTCATTAGTCATTAGCCATTAGCGATTAGCGATTAGCCATTCCCCATTAACCATTCCCCAATCCACAATCAAATGGCGCACATTCGATGTGCAAACGCACGAATGCTGCGCCATTTTTATTTCAAAGAGAACGCTTGCCGCGTTATTTCTGTCCGTGACTCGCCAGCTCAAACTCTCCCAATCCCACCTCGTCAACGAATTTGAACGTCCAATTGTGCTTGCGATAATGCCAAAGCTGATAGGGCCGCTCGGCGGTAGCGCGGGTATACAGTTCGATCTCATCCGGCGCGCCGTATTTGAGAAACGTTTGGCCGCGATCGGTTTGCCAGCCTTCCTTTGACCCGCTGAATTTTTCATTGGCAATTTCAAAGCGCCGGTAGAATGCCGTCATCGTTTCATTCTCAACCGTGTCCAGGCTGTCGTCGCGCTTGCTCCAGAATGCGGACAACGCCTGGCGTTGCTCGGCAACGGGCGAGATTAAAGCTTTTTCCAGGGCTAGGCTCTCCTCACCTTTGGCGATACATAGCGCCGCGCGCAACGCCTGCCCCAAATGAATGCCTGTGTCTGGAATGCCGTCCCACGACACGCGCAAATTTATGGAAGCGGTTTTCTGGATGCCCGCGCTTTGCACCTCCATCACAATTTCATAGGTTCCGTACGGCAGCGTATCGGTCCAAATGGGCAGCACGATATACTGTTTTGCGCCCTGCCGCGGCCAGGTGCGCTGTTGATCGATCAGTTTTTCCTTTTGACGATTCAAGATCGTCTGCCGCACTACCAAGGGAGCTGGTGGCGCGTGATGAAAAATTTCGAAGTAAATAAACGCTTCGCGATTTGGCGCTGTGGTGTTTTCATAAAGCCCGGGACGAATCACCAGGCTGCGTTCGCCGTTTTGCACCGCTTGCTCCGCGAGAAAGGCATCGCTGATCTCAAGCGGCCCGGCAGCCGCGGTGAAATCGCGCAGTTTTTTGGTATGGATTTTTTGCGAGGAAGATTTGCTCACCTGATCCGTCACGACACAGGTGACTTGATACTCGCCGGGCGGCAGGTCAAACTCGAAATCATGAAAGTTGTAGGTTCGCTTGGAATTCGCTTCCGGCAGGCTGTTCACGTGAACACGTTCTGTCAGATCTTTGCGCGAGAGGGTTTGGCCGCTTTTGTTTTCCACGGTGAGCGCGATGACATAATTCGCTTCAAAGCCGCCGCTGACCGGTGCGAATTCCAGATCATCATAAATAACGCTGATAAAAGCCTGCAAGCGGCTTTGCGTGCTATCTGCCGCGCCCAGATTATAAGTTTCCAGGCGGAAATCCGGTCGATCCGCGGCGGCAAAAATATAACCTTGCGCCTGCGCGGAGGCGAATGTGGACAACGAAAGTAACAAGGAAAAAATGAAAGTCTTCAAGGTCCGACTCCTTCGGGTGAAAACGTCCTTATGCTTGAGGCGCGAGGGGTTTAAAGCGAGGCCTTCAAACGTTGAGAGCACCAGTGTGATAAATGTTTCATCTGTACGTTCAATGAAAATGCCCTGCCGAAAACGCGGTGATAAATTTCACATTTCTCATAGCAGAAATTTTGATGACGCTTCTGCAATATTCGAACGGCGCGAAAACATTTGATTCTGATGCAGGCGGAGGTTGCCGCAGGCTCGGCCTGTCGAAGCTCGCCATTGTTGTCGCTAGATTTTACCCCACCCGATTTCCCTCCCGCATCACTGCAAGAGTGTTGGTACAGATTCACACATTCTTTCTCGCACATCACGGAAGATGTGACAGAATTTTAGGATTTCGGACTCACGGTGGTTTGGGCCGTTCAGGGGATGAACACTAAACGCTGGTGGGGCTGAAGGAAGTATGATGATGATCAAATGTTCAGGATGACTCGTGATCCCAAGCTTATCAAAAGCATACTCAAAGATCTAACCAGCATCGATCAGCTCAAAGGACTTTTCTACAATCTGGGTTATGAAGTTGTTAATGAGGAAGGAAAGAAGCTGCTACCTTCGCGTAGATGGCCTGCGAATGCTCAGAAGTGCCTTGCAGACAATCCTCTTCTCATAGCCAAAGGCGGCAACGATCCCACCCATTATTTCAAAGTCATCAATGTTCGCTTGAATTCAAACAACTTGCCTGCCGAATGTGAACGCGCTGTCATAAACCAGCTTCAAAGTGTATGTCTGTATGGTTTGTTTATTTTCTCCAATAAGGCACAAACCCATTGGCATTTCATCAACGTCATTGCAGATGCCCAGCACCCCAACAAACAAGTCCTTCGCAGGCTTTCCGTCGGTCCGGAAGAACAAAAGTTTGAAAGATTACGAACAGCTACAGAGATTATCACAAAGCTTGATTTAGATGAGATTCTCTGCACACAAGGGCGCTTAGATCCTCTATATATTCAAAAAGCTCACAACCTCGCTTTTGATGTTCGTGCGGTTAGGGATGGCTTCTATGATGAATATGAGCGCGTATTCTCATTCGTTGAACAAAGCATCAAAGGAGTCAAGGAAGACCAACGGCGTTACTTCACTCAGCGCCTGTTCAATCGCTTGATGTTTCTTGCATTCATCGAGAAGAAGGGTTGGTTGAAATTTGAAGAGAAAGCTGATTACTTGGCAACGCTGTTTGAGCCATATAGATCAAACAGCACCTCCCGAAATGATTTCTATCCTGAACGAATACGCCATTTATTCTTTAAAGGTTTGTGCACACCGAAGAGTCAGAAAAATGCGGCACTTCAAAAAATAATCGGAGAAGTTGCTTTTCTAAATTCTGAACTCTTTCAAGAAGACGACGATGACAATAACCCCGAGATCATCATTCCAAATGAAGCCTTTGCTCGAATTTTTGACAAGCTTTTTTATGCTTTCAATTTTACGGTCACTGAGAGTACGCCTCTTGATGTTTGGGTTGCTGTTGACCCAGAAATGCTTGGAAGGGTATTTGAAGAGATCGTCACGGAAGATGAACGTCGTAAAAAAGGCGGTTATTACACTCCCAGGGAAGTTGTAACGTTCATGTGTCGTGAAGCCATCAAAGGCTATTTGAATGGCTATGCAGAATTGGTGGACGAGCACGATACCAGTAAAATCAGCGTGCCCGAAGCGCGCAAGCTGCTGAAGAAACTCGAGGTTGTTAAAGTTGTAGATCCCGCATGCGGTAGCGGAGCCTACTTGTTGGGCATGTTGCATGAACTGCACACTTTGACACGCCTGCTTGATACTCGCGCCGATCAGGAATCGGTTCGCGATGATTACCAACGCAAGCTCGCCATCATTCATAATAACTTGTATGGAGTAGATAATGACCCTTTTGCCGTAAATATCGCACGCTTGCGCCTCTGGCTTTCCCTCGCGGTCGAGCATAAAGGCGAAGAGCCAGAGCCTTTGCCCAACCTTGATTTCAAGATTGAGGTCGGCGACAGCCTCACAGCACCGAATCCTCAAGCTACTCCAGATATGTTTCGAAATGAACTCGTCAAACAGGCGGATGACCTGGCGGATCTCAAAGACAAATACATGCGAACGCATGACCGCAACAAAAAGCGATTTTCGGACGCGATTCAAAAGGCAAAGAAAGGATTGGCAGAAGTACTCGGTGTGCCATTTGATCCCGAAAAAGCGTTTGACTGGCGTGTCGAGTTTGCTGAAGTCTTTAAACCTGAAGTCTTTAAACAAGGAGGTTTTGACATCGTACTTGCCAACCCGCCCTACAATGCAGAAACTGAGGAAAATGTTCGGGATCTGTACTTCAATCGTCGCGTTGAAGGCGCACAATCAAAAGACACTTATGGACTCTTTATCGCGCGCGGACTGCAACTTTTGCGCGCAGAAGGGCACCTGTGCTACATCGTTTCAGACACCTGGCGTACCATCAAAAGCCATAGACCTCTGCGTAAGCGGTTGCTCACAACGACTTCAGTTAAACACGTTCTCGATCTGCCAGCTTGGGTTTTCAGAGCAACTGTCAATACCTGTATTTTGACGCTCAAGAAAAGGATACCCGACGAACAGCACATGCTGATCGCGGGTGATTTGCGCGGGCTTGCAAATGGTGACTGGGAAGGCCTCGCT
>CAYWGH010000011.1:0-162061 GCA_964457925.1 uncultured Cytophagia bacterium | reverse complement strand
GCCGCCTTGATTGTGGCGCATCGAAGTCAAACTGGTGGAGCGAATGCCGCCGGTCATGCCGCCGATGCGCTGCATCAACTTGACGAAATCCTCTTTTTCCGTGCCCATTTCCAGCAAGCCGCGGCTGAAAAGCGAAAGATAGGGCAATAAATGCTGCGGCAACCGGTGCAGATCGAAACCAACCTCGAGATAAGCAATGCCGTTGGTAAACAAATCATGATATAAAACCGGCGCGCCCGCTTGTTCGAGAACTGCCAGCGGAATCGTGCGAATCTTTCTATCGACATCTGCGAGTTGCAGAAACGGCAGCTTGGCCAGTTCCTCCGGCGGATCCGGGGTTTCCTGGCGTTGTTTGAGTTCTTCCGCTTCGGCGATGATTTTTTGCATCTCGGCCTGCGACAGGCGCGCGCGCACTGCGGCCAAACGTTCCTTCTCGGCAGCTTCTTCTTGCGCGGCGAGTCCTGGTTGCGGCGTAAGAATGACCGTCGTGCGATGCGCGTTCTGCAGCAAATGGCGCTGCACCAGTTCTTCGAAGTAACGCTTGTTGCCCGCCAATTGCGCTTTGATCGTTTCCAGATTTTTCTCGAAGGCCAGCGGCGCAAGCGGGTCGCCGTCATACAGCCACGAGGTCAACGCGCTCAACATCACAATCAAGCCGCGCGGATAGGAGCCGGTGTTTTTTTCGCGCAAGCTGAATTCGATGGTGTTGAGCGAGGCCGCTATCGTATCGGGATCGATGCCCTCGTTCACCAGCTTTTCCAGGGTTTGCAGAATCAGGGCCTCGACTTTATCCGCGTCTGCAACGGCAATGCCCTTCAAACCGGTGGAGAAATACATTTCGCGCAAATCAGATTCCAATCCCGCGCCGGCAACATCTTCGCCCAGGCCGGAGTCGATCAGCGCTTTGTATAAAGGCGCTGCCGGCGTGCCGACAAGAATGTGCGCAAGAATGTTCAACGCCAGGGAGGATTGCGCGTCTTTCGACTCGGTGAGCAGCCAGTTCACCGTCACCATGCCTTTTTTGGCAAGATCCGCTTCCTCCCCGGGATCGTATTGGTGCGTGAAGCGCCTGGGCGCGTCAAAGCGCGCTTGCGGCGGAATAGCGGAATCGGCTGCTTTACGATCGAAATCCTTTAAATAGGCATCGAGCAAACGCAGCCGTTCTGCCGCGGGATCGTCGCCGTAGAAGAAAATGCGCGCATTGGAAGGATGATAAAAATTCTCATGAAAGGCTTTGAATTGTTCGTAGGTCAACTCGGGAATGTGGCGCGGATCGCCGCCGGAATCCACGCCGTAAATATGTCCTGGAAACAGCGATTGCTGCGTGTATTCGCTCAGCAAGCGTTCCGGCGAGGAGTAATTGCCTTTCATTTCATTGAACACCACGCCCTTGTAAATCAAAACGCCGTTTTCCGCCTCGTAATGCCAGCCTTCCTGTTGCAGCGTTTGCGGCGGAATGAGCGGATAAAAAACCGCGTCAAGATAGACTTCGATGAGATTGTAAAAATCTTTGAGATTTTGGCTTGCCACCGGGTAACAGGTTTTGTCGGGAAACGTGAAGGCATTGAGAAAGGTGTTGAGCGAGCCTTTGATCAGCTCGACGAACGGCTCTTTCACGCGGTATTTGCGCGAGCCACAGAGCACGGCATGTTCCATGATATGCGCGATGCCGGTGGAATCCTGCGGCGGCGTGCGAAAGGTGATGCCGAAAACCTTGTTCTCGTCATCGTTTTCGAGCGACAGCAATTCCGCGCCGGTTTTCACATGCCGGAAGAGCCGCGCTTTGGTATTCAATTCGGAAATTTCCTGTTCACGCAACAAGGTAAAGCCGTGCAGGGTCGTCATGCCATCCTCAGAAGATAGTGACCTACGAGATAAAGCCTTATGAAAAACTGCGCCTGATACGGCACCATCAATGTTCCTCCCCAAACCCAACCATTTTGGGAGGCCGTGGTTACATAAACTTGATGGTTATTGAGAGCCCGCGCGCATCAAGCCAAGCTGCCCAGACAATCTGGGATTCTGAGCCGACCCTAATCTAACAAGTTTTCAAGAAAATTCAAGTCATTCACAATGATTCGCAAAAGAACTATAAGCGAATAGTTTTTTTCAAACATGGAACATAATTCTGAAAGCCCTTGCCCGCAAAATTGAAATCCCACAAAAAACTTTTTAATTCTGCGGGAGTTCCATTTCGGTGAGCGGTGTTTAAGGCCGCTCGAAGAGCCTCGATTTTTTACTTGTTGGAAAATTGGTTGGGGGCTTACTCGAGATGTTTTTGAGACGTGCGGTTTTTGTGTGTGATTTTTTGCGTGTGAGGTGGCCGCCTTGTGAAGAACGTGGCGATTACTTCGTCGTCGTTTCCTGCCCGATCACAGAAGCGTCCCATGATATTTTCACTTCCACCCCGTGCGCCGGATTTTCAAATTCCATCCAATAGAGCCGGCCATCGTTTCTGCTTGTAACATTCACCGGTTTGCCGGAGCTACTCGCATGCACAGTCACGTTCGTTGCAGGCACGAACACGAGTACTCGCGCAGTGATACCGCGCGGTCCTGCCACGCAAAATGCATATTCATTCTTGCTGTGACGTTCCTGCGAAACAACGCCGGCGGCAGTCAACACTTGGGCATGCGTGCTGTCGATTTTGGCCAGATCGTACAACAATGCTTGCGCGCCAGGCGCAATCTCTACTTTTGTGAGATGCGGCAAGTCGACATCCAGCAAATCAACAAAATTGCCCGATAAAATCTGGGGGCTGGTGTCGGCAGTTTCGGCGAACGTCGCGGCGATGACGTAAGGCCCGCGCCGAAGCCGAAGATAGTTTTGTGTCTGAATGGTTCGCCCGGCTGGCAGGGCGGCATTCAACAATTCTAAGAGTTGAGCCGCGCTCGTGATCTTGCGCGCAAACTCGGAGGGATCCTCGGCCAAATAGATAAACGACCCCATGCCGACTTGATTGCGTCCGGGCTTGGGCCAGTAACCGAGTTTGAGAGTTTCGAATAAATGTTCCGCCGGATTGGTGTAATCGAACATGCCTTTGCGCCACCAATCCTTCACCTTATTGAATGGATCATTGCCGTCGTCGATGAAGATCAACGTGCCGCCGGCGCGTACCCAGGTCGTCAACCGTTCATGCCATTCATAATCCTGCGGCTGCATGAAGCGATAACTCAAAAAGAGCACCTTGTATCCCGTGAGATAATGCGGCAGATGAAGATTTTCCAGCGCCAGGGGTTGCACGAAGACGCCGTGCTTGAGCAGCGGCAAGGCCAAACCATAAAAAAATGAGAGCAGAGAATCACTGGCGGCAGGTGCCGCACGCTGCAACATCATGGCATCACCCAGGAGAATGCCAACCCCGCGCTCTGCTGTTTCATAGGCGACATTTTTATCTGCCATGTTCTGTAAAGCATGGTTGACGGCCAGCATGATCTGCGCCGCTAGCAGGCGTGGCGCAGGGCCGGCCGGATTGTTTATCATCTCGGAATCCGCGACCACCGCGGTCCTCTCGGAAAGCAAGGCTGATTGTTGTTGTGATACCGAGCTTTTGTTTCGGGCTTCAGCGAGCAGAGATTCCGGAATCCGCGGCAGTTCAAAACGGCGGTTTTCGGGATAGAACAAGGCCGCCGCCAGTTGTGCGCGATAAAGTCTTTCGCTTTCTGGCCGTACGCCCTCTCCCTCATCGAACGGATCGATTCGTACCCACAAGTGCTTGCCGTGGCCGCGCACTTGATTGACGAACAGGCCGTACTGCAAAAAGGCGGTTTCAAAAGGGCGCGCAGCTTTCATATTCTTGTAGACGTTGGGCGCGAGCAACGCGGCGCGATCAATTTCAGCAAGCACGCCATCACAGTCCGGAATATGCAACACGCGCGTTGCCGGGCCCACAAAGCCCAATCGGGTGTTCTCGATCAAACTGCGTGCAGCCATGTAACACGTCACATCGCGATTCTTCTCTTGCGCATATTGTTTGGCATGCGCAAAAATGTCGACCAGGGCCTCCCAATACAATCGCTGCTGCAGCTTGCCGGCCGCATAGCGCCGCTCGGCAGAACCGGAGGGATCTTGCCAGTCGCTTTTGAGCTGCTCTCGCCAACTGCGCTTGAATGACGCGCTTGAATCCGCGCCCGGCAAAAACGCGGGTTGTTCGAGATAAATGGCCTCTGCGCCACAGTCAATCGCATGTGTTATTTGGGATTTGAGATAAGCAACAAAAGATTTTGTCGGAAAGAAATAATCATGGCTCTCAGTGCGTTGCCAATCCTCGTGTGGGCGGCCATCCCAAAGTCCGGCAACATAGTCTTGATAATTCCCGTGGTTTACGCTGAGAAGAAAATGAATGCGAAAATTTTTCTCCCGCCAGCTTTTTGTGCGAAGTAAAAAAGTGTCATCGGCGTGTGACAACAAGACGGCTTGCGTGCCAAGATCCGCAGCCGGTTGCCATGCGGTTGCTGCGCGCAAAGTCGTATGCACGAAGGCTGTCGAGTCACGGTTGGTTTGGAGTTGGGCGGGCAGAGGCAGGCAAAAAAGCAGGAAAGCGGCTTTGTAGCATGCGCGTTTGACGGTTTCCATGTCCATAAGATGATAGTTGTCCTTAACAGTCATTTAAATCAAATTTATAATATTCTCCCGGCTTTTCGAGATTTTCTGCCCGCCGGAGTTGGGCGCATCGGAATAAGTTACCGGCAGAGGGCCGCAATCGCGGGACATCCTGCGAAATCGTTACGCAAAAAAGCGTGGCATCCACGGCCAGGACTTGCTATATTGCAAAAAGCTGGCAATCGCTAAACTCGAACATACCTTCAAAAATTCCGGTAATGGCATATGTCTTTTGACACTTCCAGCAATCCCGAGCAAAAACTCGTGCCGGCGCGGTGGTGGCCGCTCCTCTGCATTCTCGCACTCGATATTATCGCGTTAATTTTCATCTGGGGGCTTTGGACCGGTCCGATTCGGCAATCTAGAGTTCTTGCCACACTGTATGCGCAAGGACTCGCGCTCATTTTGACGATGGTTTGGTTGTTCGCGTTCTCGCGGTTGCGCCGGCGAACGCGCTTGCTCTCCGGCGGAGCAATTCTGTTGGCGCTGGCATTGTTTGGCGCGCTGTTCCGCGTTTCCGGCGTCAGCGGCGATGTTATGCCGATTATCGAATGGCGGTGGGCGCAACAAGCGCCGGCGCTGTCGCATGCGGAAGATGCCGGCGCCCCGGTGCAAGAAAACGGCGAATTGGCATCGCTTGCGTCGCATGATTACCCGCAATTTCTTGGGCCGCAACGCAACGGAAAAATCTCGGGGCAGCGTCTTGTTCGTGATTGGTCAAAACAGCCGCCGCGCCAGATTTGGCGGCAGGCCATTGGCGCAGGCTGGTCTGCTTTTGCCGTTCGAGAAAATTCCGCCATTACGCAAGAACAGCGCGGCGGGCAGGAACTGGTCGTTTGTTATGATTTGCTTACCGGCAAAGTCAAGTGGAGCCACGGTGATGAGGCGCATTACCACGAAGTTGTTGCGGGTGAAGGCCCGCGTGCCACGCCCACGATCGCCGGTGACCGCGTTTATACGCTGGGCGCCACCGGCATTCTCAATTGCCTTGATTTCGCTGCCGGCAAGCAAATTTGGCAAAGGAATATCATTACCGAAAACGAGGCCAAACCGAATTCCTGGGGCGTGAGTTGTTCGCCGTTGGTCTTCGACAGTTTGGTGGTGGTGAGCGCCGGCGGCAGCAACGGCCGTTCACTTGTGGCATATCATCGTGACACGGGCGCAAAAATTTGGGCCGGCGGCGATGATCGCTCGGGCTACAGCTCGCCATTGTTGACAACGATCGCAGAAACGCCGCAAATACTCATTTTCAATCAAGCCAGTGTCGCAGGGCATGATCCGGTTAGCGGCAAACTGTTGTGGCAGCACCCCTGGCCCAATGAACAGCCCAACGTTGCGCAACCCCTGCCCTTACCTCACAATCGCATTTTTGTCACCAGCGGTTATGGCATTGGCTGCAAGCTGTTCGAGATCAAAAAGAATGGCGCCGGCGAGTTGAGTGCGCATCTGCTCTGGGAAACGCCGCGCCTCAAAGCAAAATTTACCAACGTAATTTTTCATGAAGGCTATGTTTATGGCCTCGATGACGGCGTGCTGGTTTGTCTCGATCTCGCCAACGGTGAACGCAAATGGAAAGCCGGCCGTTACGGCCACGGCCAGATCCTGTTGATCAACGATGTTTTGCTGATTCAAGAAGAGTCCGGCGGGTTGGCGCTCGTCGAACCGAATCCCGAGAGACACAATGAATTGACGCGTTTCGCGGCGCTGGACGACAAGACCTGGAACAACCCCGCGCTTGCCGGCGCCTACCTTTTGGTGCGCAATCATCGCGAAGCGGCATGCTACGAATTGCCGATGGAACAAACTCAATTGAGATGAACATGGATATTCGCGCGCTGTTGTTCAAATTTCGCAGTTATACCCCGATCCCGTTATTGCTTGCCATTTTGCTGTTGGCGAATCCTACGCCGGCGAGTTTGATATTCGGCTTCATCGTGGCAGTGCTGGGCGAGAGTTTGCGGCTGTGGGGCGTGCGGCATGCCGGCGGCGCGACGCGCACCACCGGCAGTGTGGGCGCGGGCGCGGTGCTGATCACACACGGCCCGTTCGCGTTCGTGCGCAATCCGCTTTATCTCGGCAACTTTCTGCTCAGCCTGGGCCTGTGCCTCATGTCCAACGCCTGGATGCCGTGGATGCTGTTCGTTTTCATCGCGCTGTTTGCCTGGCAATACAGCATGATCATCTCGCTCGAAGAAGAGCATTTGCAACAGCGCTTTGGCGAGGTGTACACGAACTATTTGAAAAATGTTCCGCGTTTCCTGCCGCGCTTGACGCCATTTCAAAAGCAAAACGTGCAAGTCATGCCGCTTCAGCGTGCGCTTAAAATCGAGAGTAACACCCTGCTGAGCTTTACGGCTGTGAGCTTGGCGATTTTCCTGATTTGGAAATTTTGATGTCGATATCTCCCACCTTCTTAATTATCGCCGGCGAGGCCAGCGGCGATCTGCACGGCGCCCGCTTGGTGCAGGCACTTAAAGCCGCGTCACCGGACTCAGAAATTTTCGGCATCGGCGGCGACGGCATGTCCGCGGCCGGCATGGAATTGCTTTTTCATATTCGTGACATGGCCGTGGTCGGCTTCTCGGAAGTGATTCGCCATTTGCCTTTTTTGCGCAAAGTCATGGCGACTGTTGTTGCAGAAGTCGAACGCCGCCAACCTGCGGTCGTCATCCTCATCGACTATCCCGGATTCAATCTTCGCCTGGCCAAACGCCTGCGCGAGCGCCGTCTCAAAATTCTTTATTATATCGCGCCGCAAGTGTGGGCATGGGGCGCGAAGCGCATTCCCCAAATGGCAAAGCTCGTCGATGAAATGGCCGTGGTGTTTCCCTTCGAAGCGCCGCTGTTTGCGCAAGCCGGATTGCGCACACATTTCGTCGGACACCCGCTGTTGGAAGGTTTGACTCCCCGCCTGACGCAACACGCGTTTTTTGCCGCACACGGCTTTGCGCAAACCAAACCGTTGCTTGGGCTTTTGCCCGGCAGCCGGAAGCATGAAATTACACGCTTGCTGCCGGATATGATCGCCACCGCGCAATTGCTGCGCGAACACTATCCTGATCTGCAAATCGGCGTGGGCCAGGCGCCGACTTTGCCGGAGAGTCTGTATCATCAATTTATTTTAAACCATGAGATTCAACTGATTCCAAACGGAACATACGAACTTATGCGCGATAGCACGGCTTGTATCGTGTGTTCCGGTACGGCCACGCTCGAAACCGCTTGCTTCGGCACGCCGCTCGTGATTGTCTATCGCGTCTCGCGGCTCTCCTATGAAATCGGCAAGCGTGTGGTAAAATTGCCGTACATTGGTTTGGTAAATGTCGTGGCCGGCCGTAAAATTGCGCCGGAATTCGTGCAAAATGATTTCAAGCCGCAAGCAGTGGCGGACGCGATTTTACCCTATTTGCAGCACAATCAAACGCGCGAACAATTTTGCCGGGAATTGGCGCAAGTGCGCAACCTTCTGGGCACGCCCGGCGCAAGCGAACGAACGGCTGCGATCGCACTGCGGCTGGCGGGTGTTCAAGAAAATGTCATTCTTGAGGAAGCCGTGTGAGCAATTCGATTCGCCCACAAAAGTTGAGCGGCCACAGAAAAAACTTTTCGGTGGGATTTCATTTCAGCCGGCGAAACACTTTCAGAATTCTATTCTGGGTTTGAATTGGGGAATCTGCGAAGCGGATGATTCAAGCTCTACAGGATGGGCGACAACATAAACTCATCAATCGGCAAACGAATGCCGTTTGTCTTGTGATACTCTGCGAACACGCGAAATTCTACCGGCGGTTGCAAACCATTTTTTTTGAAATCATCGATGCGTTGCAACAGTTCCGGCGGCGGGCCTTGCATGGCAATTTTGCCCTGATGCAGAACCAGCAAGCGGTCAGCAAACAGCGCTTCTTCGGAGAATTGTGTGATGTGCACAATCGTTAACGGCGGCAGTCTTTGGCGCAGAGCCGCAAGCGTTTCAAAAAAACGCACGCGGCTGGGATAATCGAGCAGCGAAGTCGGCTCATCAAACACGAGATGCCGGGGCTGCATGGCCAGCACCGCGGCAAGCGCGACGCGCTGCTTTTCCCCGCCGGAAAGCTGATGCGGCGCGTGATGGCGATATTGCGAGAGTTCGAACAACGCCAGCATCTCCTCGACGCGCCGTTGCATCTCCGGCCGCGGCATGCCCAAATTCTCCAGCCCGAAGGCAATTTCCCGCTCGATCGTCGGCGCAACCATCTGATCATCCGGGTGCTGAAACACGAGACCAACCCGCCGGCGAATTTCGAGGAGCTGCATGTGATCACTCGTGCTCAGGCCATCGATAGTCACTTCGCCGCTGGTGGGTTGCAAAATGCCGTTCAAGCAGCGCGCTAATGAGGTTTTACCCGAGCCGTTGGACCCCATCACGGCGACAAACTCGCCCTCGGCAATTTCAAAGGAGAGATTGGATAAAATTTGAGTCGCCCCCGCGGCAGAAGCATAGATGAGAGAAAGATTTTTGACGAGGATCATGCCCGCAATTCGTTCGATAAAATACCACGCCAGAATTTCAGACACCCTGCAAGCTGAAGCTCTTCAAGCAGCTTCAAAAGCCCCTTGCCCACAGAAGTAGAACTCCCACAAAACCAGCAAAAATCTTTTCAGCGGGATTTCATTTCGGTGGGCGAAAAGCGTTCATAATTTCATTTCGAGTTGAAAAGCTAACCGCCTGCACCGGACTTCAGAGATGCTGACCCAAGGCGTTTAGACCAGTCATTTATTCCCATTTCATCAAATTGCAATGATCGGGATCCGCCTGCTCGTGATAGCCTTCCAATGTCATGCGCAATTCGGCATGCGCCACACGAAAGCCGGCGTCGATGAGTGTGCGATAGGCGCGCTGATAGCGCGTCGGCGTGCGCACGCTAATACTGGTGAGTTGCTTCCGTTCGGCCCACATGAACAGCAGCGGCAGCAGACCGGACAGTAATGCCGTCTGCTGCGGATGCACCAGCAGCATGATGATTTTCAACGGCCGCGCGGTTTCTTCAGGAGAATAGGTCTCGGTATGCGCCACGACGCACGCCGCCAATTTTTTGTTGTCGCGCACGTACAGCACGTCGCCGTATTCAAATTGGCGGATCAAAGCGATTTCGGATTGCAGCCGCAGATTGGGGTCAATGGCGCACGCCAGAGCCTCGGCCTCGGCAAATATCTTGGCGTGCTCGCTCGGCGCCAGCTCACTGTGAAACACGGCTTCGACGTGTTCCGGCAGGGTGTCGGCCCGCACCGGCGGCACATGACGCACGAGATCGAGCGAGAGCGGGCCGGGCAAAAAACCGAGATTGGAATAGAAGCCCAGATTGCGATAATTACGCGGCACGGTTTCCAGGCCGATCACGCGCGCGTCCGCTTCTTGCAAGGCTTTCACCGTGGCTTGCATAATGTCGCGCCCGAGATGTTTGCCTTGATAAGCCGGCAGGATGCTCACCGGGCCGATCCAGCCGATCTTGCCCCACAAATGCGCAAAGCTGTAGCCGATGAGCGTGTGTTTGTGTTCCAATACGAAGCAACCCGGCGGAAACGCAGCAAGATACATTTCCAAGAATGAGAGATGCACCAACGGCACGTGCGGCCGCTTAAAGCCTTCGTCGATTCTCGCCGCAGTAAATGATTTTGACAATGCGCGATTCACCGCCGGCAGGTCAGCCGTTTGCATCGGGCGCATATCATATGCATTCATATTCACGGCCGTTTTTTGTTGCAATGCCTTGCTCTGCCAAAGCTTCCCTGGAAAACATTGCCCGCTTCTGGACAAAAATCGTGCAATTTAAAATCGAGCATGCGGCAACCAACATGTGTTATGCGATCACGGCCGTGCAATGGCCGCAGCGTTTGGCTTTGAGCGGAATGGTCATCAGGCATTCCGGACATTCTTTTGTCGTGGGGGCAGCCGGGGCTGCTTCTTCCTTCCTCTTCAAACGATTCATGGCGCGCACCAGCATGAATATCGCAAAAGCAATGATGAGAAAATTGATGACGGCGTTGATAAACACGCCATACTTGATCGTCACCGCCGGGTCGGCTTGCAGAGAGATGGCCAGGTTGCTGAAGTCGATGCCGCCGGTCAACAGGCCGATGGGAGGCATGAGAACGTCATTCACCAGCGAGGTGACAATGCCGCCGAACGCCGCGCCAATGATGATGCCCACGGCCATGTCTACGACATTGCCGCGCATCGCAAACTCTTTGAACTCTTTTAACATGTGCTCCTCCTCGGAAGATTTTATGTGAAATACCTCGAGCGGCGTGAGCTTCCCGCCAGACCATTCTAAAAAAACGTATAGGCCACGCCAAAGCCCAACACCTGCTTGAGCTGCCGTTTTTTCGAGATATTTTCGTCGTACAGCAGGCGGACATTCATGTTCACGGTGAAATACTTGCCGAGCTTGGCGGCCAGCGTATTGTCCCAATTCACATCAACTTCTTCAATATGCTCGAACGCAGTAAATAATTCGAGCTTGGTGATAAACATGACATTCTCTTCGAGCTTTTGAGAAAAATCCGTAACAGATTCGATACCGGTTTCCACCCGCACGTTTTCATCCAGCGCGTTGCCATAAAGCGGACGGAATTCTCGCGTTCCGACGATCGTTTCTTTGACGGCAACACCCAGGCGGGTAACGAAATTGTCCTGCGGCTTATAGCCCAACCCCAGAGCTTGGCGCAGAAAGATGGGGTTAAAGGCCTCGGACACCAACGGCGCGGCCGGGCTGGAATAATCATAGCCGTTCGCCACTTGCGTCAAGCCGTTGAACGAGATATAGGGATTCACATACTTGCCGACTTTATAGGTCAACACGGATTCGGCGCGCAACTCGTCGTCGCTTTTGCGCACCCCTTGATCGCCCTGCTTCACTTGGCCGTAAGCGAGCTTACCGGTGTTCTTCCAATTGGTTTTGGGTTGATTGTTTTCCCACAATGTTTCGATCACACCCTTCCACGCCACCGCATTTTCTCCGCCCTGCGCCCAGTTGCTGTAGGAGTTTTGCGTCAATGTCAACGCGCCAATGAGATTTTTCTTCCAACCTGCCGGCTCGGGAGCGGGCGCGGCGGCCTCTTGCGCGAAAGCGCAGGCGCCGGCCAAAAGCGTTGCACTCAAAATCCGGCGGATACAAGATTGCTTTATCATACTTCTCCTCACATAAGTTAGACCAGCGTGAATATTAAGTCCGGCAAAGCGCAAGTGTTCAATCAGAGCACCAGGATATGATGAAACAATCTACAAGACAAAAAGAAAAAGTCAAGTTGCTATTCTTATGGATGATATGATGGTGCAGAAGTTTGCGGTGGAAGGCGAGGCAATAAAAAAAGAAAGGCGGCGCGATTTTCTGACAATCGCGTGATAAAGTAAAAAGCTTCTATGCCGGGACCGGGGCGGCGGACAAAGAAAAATCAATGCAAGCGGTATAATTCGATGCGCCGGTTTTTGGCGCGGCCTTCAGCGCTGTTGTTCGAGGCTATGGCATTCGACTCGCCGAAGCCGGCGCAACGCAAACGCTCGCGCGCAATGCCCTTGTTCACGAGATAATCGTAAATCGCCTGCGCGCGTGCACGCGAGATGTACAAATTTTGCGCGGTCTCGCCGGTGTTATCGGCGTAACCGCGAATCTCAAACGCCAATTCCGGAAAATCGCGCAGCGTGCGATAAACTCTCTCCATCTGCTCGACCCAGGACGAAGCCGGTTTGGTTTGCCCTTCCGAAAACGTGACTTCACTCAACAAATATGATTCCCCGATTTCTGCCCAAAATTCCGGCTTCGTATCCGGGCAACCGTCGCCATCTTCGTAGCCGTTCCGTGTTTCGGCCTCGCCTGCACAATTATCCGCTTCGTCGGCCACGCCGTCGCGATCGCTATCCGCAGCCAGCGCATTCGAGAACAACCCGCGAACTTCTGCGCCGTCACTCAAGCCGTCGCCGTCGCTATCGCGGCGCATGGGATTGGTGTGGTAGCGCACCACTTCATCGCCGTCAGACAGGCCGTCGCCGTCGGTATCCGGCCGCAAGGGATTCGTATGCGTTTCGCGCAACTCCACGCGATCGCCCAGGCCGTCGCGATCGCTGTCGCGGTGATTGGGATCGGTATGATGTTTTTTAAGCTCATCGAAATCTGACGAGCCGTCGCCGTCGGAATCTGCGGCAGAAGGATTGGTGTGATAAATATTGATCTCGTCACTATCGATCAGTCCATCTTTGTCGCTATCCGGTGACTTGGGATTGGTGCCGTATGCTTTTTCCTCTTCATCCGTGAGGCCATCGCCGTCTTTGTCGATGCGCGGTTTGACTGTTGTAGAAGTAGTGCCGGTGGAAATATAATTCATGGTTTGGACAAGGGCGAAAGCAGAATCAAAGGAAGGAAGCAGCGGCGAGGAGAAAAGCATTGGTAAAAACAGAACGACAATCACAGCGCGTATCAGCCGTTTAAATTTGTTCTGCATAGCTGGCTCCCGGTTTAAGCTCTCACAGCCATAATTTGGAATTTTCTAAAACTCGATATGTATGTTTGGGGTTTTGTTTTGGCAAACCTTTGCTTCAAGCTAAAAGCAAAGGTTGTGCCGCCTTTGGAATTAGAGCACAATTGCATGCACGGATCAGCCGTCGCAAGCACGCGGGACAGAGTCATCACAGGTATGCCTGAGACGGTACAAGTGAAATAATTCTTTGAGATTAGGTTACGAAAATAAAAAAGGATTTCTGACTTCGCGGAGAGAAGTTTTTGGCGGAAAAAAGAGGCGGTAAAATTGTCGGGCCTGGATTGATTAAGCCCGCCGCTTACGAGCATAACTGACTCAAAATTGGCCAGGCTGGAAGCAATTTGCCTCGCCTGAGACGAATGAGAAACCTATTCGCGCCAAAGGATGTCCGAAAGTAAAACATTGTTTGACCGGCCCAAAGAAATGGTGTGTCTGAAACGAAAACTGAATGCAATTTTCAACCCGGCCTCGCAGTTTACTGAAGCCGCGATTGGTGGGAAATAGCATAAAGAAATTTCTATTTAATAACAAATGTTTTTTGCTTGAAAGGCGTTGCGGGCATGTCGAACCTGCAAAGCAGAACAAATCAGCGCCGGCCGTATGTTTCTGTAATATAAACCACTAACTGCTCAAATTCCTCTTCCGTCACATCAAGGCCGTTGTCGAACATGCGATCGAGCAATTCCGTCGCTGCCTGTGCGTCTGCCGGCGGATTTTTCTCTATGTTGTTTACGGCATGGCATTGCGAGCAGGTTTTCTCGAATAACGCTTTGCCGGCAGCCGGGTCGAACGCCACAGCCGGTTGCGATGTTACGGTTTCCTGCTTGATTGTGATGGCCGCGGCCTCAATGGCCGCTTTGGCTTCTTCTTTTTTGATATCTTCCCGGCGCTTCGTCATTACGGACTTCTGCAATTCCGGCGTGATCGCAATGAGATAAGCCGTGACAAAGCGTTGTTCGAAGTCATTGATCGGTTCGGTTAGAATTGAACGCTCGGACATGCGCGCCACGGTATCCCGCCATTTTTCGGGTGTTTTCGGGCGCACCAATACGGTGCGGAGATCGTGGCATTGCACACATTTTTTGAGCAAAACTGTGCGGCCTTGTTGCAGCGCGGATTTCGTCGCGAGCGCGCCGAGAGGAACATTTGCGTCAAAACCGGCTTGCGGCAGCAAGGCCGTGAGGCGCGCCATATTTTCTTCACTAAATGCCGCGCCGCCGCTCGCGCGCTTGCTCAGGTAGTGTTCGCGAAACGCCAACGGAACCGACAAGCCGATCAACAACGCCGTGCATACCAGTAAGCCGGTGCCCAGGATCGGCGCCATTTGCGCTTCCAGATGTTTGAAGAAGCGTACGATCATGATTTTGGCGAGCACAATCACGCCGATGGCCATGCCGAGCATGAGATGCGCCACCGTGCGGGCGGGCAATTCGACTTGATACTGCCACAAGCGCGGCAGCATTTCCGCCATCAAATAAATATAAATGGCAAGATAAAGGTAACCGAGGACGCGGTGCAACAACACCAGCGCGCGCGGAGCCGTACTTTTTAATTTTGTCTCATCGAACGGATAACCCCACAATTTATACATCAAAAACGTGCTGCTGAGGGAAATCGCCAGAAAAATCAAGCCAAGAATGGCGTTGCTGAAAGTGTCCATGCTTGTCTCCTGTTTTTTTTTGACCGACGGGAACTTTGTAATGTCAGATGTAAAATTACGGTGGCAGTATGCTAATTCACAACAGCCTTTCCATATATTATTCTGAAAATTGCATTCACGTTGGCGCTCAAAATACCCCGCTCTTTTAAAAATGTCAAGCCGGGGCTTTTTTGCGGCTGGCGAACAAAAAAAATTACAGAACTGCCGCCCTGCAATTTCCCTTTTGATCCGGAGAGCCTTTTTAGTTTCTTCAAAGTTGCCTCATTGCAAAAAAGCAAAGACTTTTCCACCGGATTGAAATACACACCTGATAGAACATCATCCCATCCGTTGTTTTTTTATATCTGTATGGAGTTTTTCTTCTTGGTTGCGGCTCGTCCGCGCTGGGGTTTCATTCTGCCGTCCGCCAGTTAACGCTTGCGGTTAGAAAACAAAACCGACAAGTTTCCGCAAGCCTGCATGTGTGTTGCTATAGCCTTTTTAAGCTCGGCATTGTTTTCATGCCGAGTTGAGACATTTTGGCTAATGATGTCTACCCGCGTTTTCACGCCAATCGGAATTCGTTACGTTCAGCCTGACAAAAACCACCGTCCGGGTGCTGCACATTTTACAGGCGACAAATTCATTTTTCTGCACATGGTTTCAACTGCATAAAAGCTTAAGTGTCCGGATAGTGATCCATGTTGGTATTAAAATTTATGTCCACGGCCAATCCAGAAAAATTTTTAAATAAAGCATTGAGGAGCGTGTTTCGCATGAATGCGCATCATCCGTTTTTTAAAGTCTTCTTGCTTTGCGTTATCGTCGCGCTTACTCCGGCTTTGCGCGGCCAGCATATTTCCGACATCAAAATGCGGTATTCCGGCACCGCGATTACCGAAGCCAAGCTCGAAAATGTCGGCACGCTGCCGGTGGATTTCTACCGGCAGAACCTGGAAGTGGAAGTGGGATTGGGGCAGACATTTGTCGGCATGACCTATCAATATGCCACGAAGAAAAAACACAGCCAAAAACCCGGCAACAAATTTGGCAAAGTGGAAGATGGCGCGATGCTGACGGCCGGTTACAATCTGATTCTTTCCGACCGTTTTCGTTTGGAAACACAGGGGCGCCTTGAAATTTGGGGCAATACCAATCCCGCGCACGCGCTGCACGCGGCTGAGACCGACCTGCGCATGAATCTAGTCATGTTCGATGCCGATGGCGCAATGTTTTGGGGAGAAAATCCGTTCTTCCCCTCGGCGCAAGTGGGATTGGGCCTGAACAAATTTGGACGCGTACAAGCCACGGCCGGCGCGGGTTTTTGGTGGAATGGTTTGGGTTTCTATTTGGCCGGATATAAAGCTCTCAACGGCGTGGAAGAAGCGTTGAATCCCGGCGACGACGCCGATAAAACATTTGCGAATTTAAAAAACAGCGGCGTCAGCCTGGGTCTAACTTATGAGCTGGGCGGCTTTCAGGTTTTGCTCAAGCACAATTATGCCATCATGAACGGCGGCAACGACCTGACCCTGAGTTTGCAGTATCAATACTTCTTCCGACACAATAGGAGATGACATGACAGCTCTCGGCTTGCGAGTTGCGTTTAGCATGCTGGCGGGGTTGATGCTCGGAATGTCGCGTGCGGCTGAAGCGCAATGGGCGATCATCAAAGAGTCACTGCCACCCGAAGTGAGAATTTTGGAGGAAACGAAAACGCGTCTGGTGCTGGGCCGGGAGGATGATTCGACCGCAATCGTTGTCATGACAATCAAACCGGCAGGAGATGCAGACCTGCATGGTGGATCGGAAGCCCGGCGCGGCGGCAATGCCTATCGCGTCTGGATCACGACGGAAAATTTTTGGCAAAAACCGTATCTTGCTGAAGACGGAGGCCGGAAATTTTTTGGCAATAAATTGGCGAAGGCATTCCGCCGGGAGCAATCTCTTGCCTCTCCACCACCGGCCGAACCTGTTCGCCAAGAGCAAGAAGAACTGATTGCCGCCGCTGCTCCCGAACCGCCGCCGGTTGTCGCGGTAGAGCCGCAAGAGCCTCCGATTGAGGAGGCCATCGTCGACAGCGCGGTTGTTGACACGCCGCGCGTGGTTGAAACGGCGAATGTTTCGGAAGATGCTCCCGAATCGCCACAAGCAGAAGAAATGAGGGCTGACGCGCGTTCTTTTGAACCGGCAACTTCTTCTTACAGCGAATCGACTCCTGAAACAGAGAGCGAATGGAAGTGGACCGAGCCGACGGATTCACCCATCGCCGAGGAGGAAACGGTCGACTCGCAGAATGCAATTGAACAAGCGCCGTCCGAGAAGGAAGAAACTCAGCTGATGCCAACGGTGAAGGCGCCGTCGCGACTCTTCGAAGGCAGCAGCGCCCTAGCGGCGTTCAGCGCGATTGCGGCATTGATTTTATTGCCGATTTTGAGCGTGGTTTTTTCGCCCACCTTTCGCGCGCGTTACTGCATGTTTCGCGGCGAACCCGCACGGGCGGCGGTGCTTTATGAAACGATTTTGGCCCGGCGGCCCGGCAAGACCAAGCTCTATGTCGAACTTGCAAATGCTTATTTGTTGTTGGGCCGCCAGGATGATCAGGCCATGAGGATCTTCAAAATCGTTTTGCAGTTGCAGCCGAGCGTCAAAAACAGTGATGCCATCAAGGCCATTATCACGCAAAAGTTTTTGCACAAAGGCAAAATGGATGACGAAAAAAGCGAGCATCCCAAGTCGAGTTCATGATCCGCACAGGAGCAGGCTTGAGACAAGGTTTGATCATAGCATAACACGTTTCCGGAAAATCGCCGCATTATCGCAATACCGTAAGCCATAAAGCGCTCAACATCAGAATAAAATTCTGAGCGTTTTTGATCCACAACATTGAAATCCCACAACAAGCTTTTTAGCTTTGCGGGATTTCCAGTTTGCTGTTGCTTTATAGCCCCTTCGCAATCTTCCTGCCGCACCGCCACGATTTTGCTGATCGCATTCCCTCTAAAAAGCCGTTTTTAGATTCATCGTTTTGCCCTCTTGCATTCTAAACAGGTCATGCTTAGATTAAGCCCGGCTGATTTGCTTATTCTCACATCAATTCACCGCCCGAGATGATAAAACAATTACATTTTCAGGATTGGACATGTTTAAACGCCCGCCTGCTGATTTGACAGCCGTCGAGCGCGTTGCGCTGCAAGCCTCGCCTTTTCAACCGCTCTATGCCCCTCGAGAAAAAATCAATACCATTGTTGTCGCCAATTTTCCCGCCCTCGGCAAGTTGGCGGCCATGCGTTTCATCGAATGGGTGCAGCACAATCCCGACGGCGTGATTTCATTGCCCACCGGCAAAACGCCGGAACACTTTATCAAATGGGTGACGTATCTGCTGGCGAATTGGAAGCAGCGTGAAGTGCAGAACGAGCTTGAAACAAGCGGCGTCGATCCGGCGCGCAAGCCCGAGATGAAAAGCCTGCACTTCGTGCAAATCGATGAATTCTATCCCATCGATCCCGCGCAGCACAACAGTTTTTATTACTATGTCAACAAATTTTATGTGCAGGGCTTCGGGCTGGATCCGCAAAAAGCATTATTGATTGATTGCTCGAAGATTGGGCTGGCTGCAGGCGAAACCTTAAGGGCCGTTTGGCCGGATGACGAAGTCAATCTTGAACTGCGGTATAAACAAGGCAAAAATGCCGCGGAACGCCAGCAGCAACGCGTGCTGCAGCAGATCGATCAATGGTGCCAGGAATATGAAGACAAGATTCGCGAGCGGGGTGGCATCGGTTTTTTTCTCGGCGGCATCGGCCCGGACGGGCATATCGGTTTCAACGTGCGCGGCTCGGATCATCACAGCACGACGCGCCTGACGCCGACGAATTACGAAACGCAAGCAGCCGCCGCGACCGATCTCGGCGGCATTGAAGTTTCGCGCAAACGCCTAGTCATCACCATCGGGTTGGGAACCATCACCTACAATCCCAATTGCGCCGCCATCATCATCGCCGCAGGCGAAGCCAAGGCGGACATCGTTGCAAGCGCGGTGCAAAGCGACAAGGATATTTTGTATCCCGCCAGCGCTTTGCAAATCCTGCCCAATGCCCGGTTTTATATCACCATGGGCGCGGCCAAGCAGCTGCACGAGCGCCAGCATGTTTTGCTCTTAAACGCCGAGATGGTGGACGATCAGGAAGTCGAGCGCATCATCGTCGATCTCGCCGTGCGGTTAAACAGGCGCGTGTTGGAGCTCACGGAAGATGATTTTCTCAGCGATCGCACGGCGCACGCGATTTTGGCAAAACGCCGGCAGGATCCGCAAGACCTGACGCGCATGGTGCATAACAGTCTGGTGGCCAAAATTGAAAAAGGCGCAAAGATGTTGAGCCGGACACGCTTTTTTCATACCGAGCCGCATCACGATGATTTGATGCTCGGCTATTTGCCTTATATCGTGCGGCATGTGCGCGATGCGAGCAATACGCATTTTTTTGCGTGCCTGACCAGCGGCTTCACTGCGGTAACGAACCAGTATATGAAACAACAAATCAGCCGTTTGCGCGGATTTCTCAACAGCCCGGAGTTTGCGGCCTTGCAGCAAGAGGGCTATTTCGCGCCCGCCAATGATTTGGGCCGGAATCGCGATGTTTGGCAATATCTCGACGGCGTGGCAGCCAAACGCAATCGCGTAAAAGACGAAGGCACCGCGCGGCGATTTCTGCGCAATCTCATTGAACTGTATGGTGAGCACGAATTCCCGCAGGTGCAAAAACGTTTGAACATGCTTGAGGAGTATTTCGATAAACAATATCCCGGCAAGAAAGACGAGGAGAAAATCCAACGCCTCAAAGGCATGTGCCGCGAGTGGGAGGCGGAATGTTTGTGGGGTTATTTCGGCTGGGACCGCTCGAATGTGTTGCACCTGCGCCTGGGATTTTACACCGGCGATATTTTCACACAGGAGCCGACGGTTGAGCGCGACGTTGTGCCGGTGTTGAAAGCCCTCGAAGAAGTCCGGCCCGACATCGTGACGGTGGCGCTCGATCCCGAAGCCAGCGGCCCGGATACGCATTACAAAGTCCTGCAAGCGATTACGGAAGCCTTACGGCGTTATGAAAAGCAAGCCGGGCGCGGGGATATCAAGGTCTGGGGCTATCGCAATGTGTGGTTCCGCTTTCATCCGAGCGAGGCGAATATCTACGTGCCGGTGTCGCTCAACATGTTTTCCATCATGCAAAATGCGTTCATGAACACGTTCATCTCACAAAAGGACGCCTCCTTTCCCAGTTATGAACACGACGGCCCGTTTTCGGAACTGGCGCAAAAGATTCAAGCCGAACAATATCAGCGCATCAAGATTTGCCTGGGCCGCAAGTGGTTTCACGAACATGAAAGCGCGATGATTCGGGCGACGCGCGGTTTGGTTTTTTTGAAAGAGATGAACTTGCAGGAATTTTATCAGCGCAGCCGCGAGTTGAAACAAGTCGCGGAAAATCGCTGAGCGAATGGTACAAGCTGTGGTGTTTGACAAACTTTTGACCGGCCGTGAAAGGACCAGCGATGAAGCTGAAGAAAATCCTCGTGTGTACCGATTTTTCCGACAGCGCCAGGCGCGCAGTTGACTATGCGGCAAAACTGGCCGAAGCGAATCATGCGAAGCTCGTGGTGTTGACGGTTCTGCCGGACTTGTTGCTGTCGGATGAAGAATTGGTCATGGCGCGGGTGAGTGTGGCAAGTGTGAAAGCGGAGAGCCAGAAACAGATCGCCGCCGCGCAAGCCAAATTGGTGAAGCACATGCGCCCGGCGGCGCTGCGAAAACTGCGGCCCCAATTTGTCGTGCGCGACGGCAAAGCGTTTGTTGAGATTATCCGCACAGCAAAAGAATTGAAAGTTGATTTGATTGTCATTTCCAGCCACGGCCAGGGCCGGCTCGCGGAAATGCTGCTGGGCAGCACCACTGAACGCGTGGTGCAGAAAGCCCCGTGCTCGGTTCTGGTCGTGCGCGATGCCCAGCATGAATTCAAAATGCCGTGAGCTGTTCCGGTTACCATTGATCACCAGAATACCCGCTTTGCGCCGGCGGCCTTTACAAGTCGATTTCACCAATATGCGCCACTCATTCTCTGAATCCGCTCGCGGGTGGCGCAAGGCGAAGCCGCTGAAATAATTTGTTGGGTGTCCGGAGGTGTAATTTGCTCCCATTGTTGATTGGTGCAGGTCTAGCCATCGTTCTTGCCGTTGGTGCACGATTCACTCGCTCCGATCAAGATCGAAGTTTTTATCCCACCATCTTGATCGTTATAGCGACCTACTATGTCTTATTTGCATTTATGTCAGGCGAAGGCATTGTGGAGGAAATCGTGGTGGCCTCAGTATTCTCCATTGCAGCCATAGCCGGAGGGATAATGTCGCGCGCGCTGGTCGGCGCCGGCATTCTTCTACATGGCGTTTTTGATTTCTTGCGACCCATATTCATTTCCAATAGTGGCGTTCCCGCCTGGTGGCCAGCATTCTGTGGCGGCGTAGACATTCTTTTGGGTGCGTGGGTAATTTGGCTTTCGTTAAAGGACGTAGCCCAGAACGACACTGCTGCTACGTAACCAGCGACTGGTGTCGGACGCGCGCAGCGCGGCGATGAGTTTTATGTCTGTGCTTGTATCAAAGTTTTGTAATGTTGCGAAGTATTGTAGATGAAAACGGACGGCAATAGAACCTATGCACCTAATGAATGAGCAAAATCTCATTAAGAAGCTGATTACCGAGTCTCACCTCAATGTTCCCGAACGACATGCGCTGCCAAACGGGGTCGCTCGCTTCAGCGTAATCGTCGCTCAGGCATCTCAGGTCTTGGAGCGGGATGGCTGGTTGCCCCCAAGCCGCAAGGGGATAAGCGAATTCTCTGGCGCGCTAATTGAGCGCCTGGATGGGGGATATGCCGTACACGCGTGTCATGAGATTGGCGTCATGCGGTTTAACGATGTTCAAACCCAAAAATTCAGCCAACTAAAGGCCGCAGTGCGCGCTTGGCTCCGGATTGAGCATGGAGAGTCGATTGATGGTATTCCAATCGCGTGGGACGAGTAAGCTCGACGCCCAACAAGAATGTCATCGCCGTACCAACCCCAAATACTTTGAAACAACAAAAAATATCTTGGTGAAATCATAACTATTGCACCTCTTCTTCCGCATGCCTCACCTTCGCCTGCCTTTTCATTTCAGTAATTTTTCTTTGACTTGTTGCGCTATTTTCTGTTTATTCGCAGCCATCGTAGATCATAAAATTCTGCGGTCTTCGTCGAAAAGTGAGCGCCTGAACATGAGTTCCCGAGCCGCGGCATGCCCCATCTCACCTGTTTCTGCGCCTGTCGCGAAGCTGATTTATCGATGAATCCTAAAAATTCCCGAGGGAGGCTTTGTGAAAAACGATCTTGATCTGCAACAAATCTCTGCGACCCGTGCGGACATGGCAGGCTCCGATCTTTATAACGAAGATCTGGCGCCGACAACGCTGGCGCAACGGACCTGGTCCATGTGGAATATTGCGGCACTATGGGTGGGCATGGCCGTATGCATCCCGACCTACATGCTGGCCGCCGGGTTGATCGACAGCGGCATGAGCTGGCAACAGGCGCTCTTCACGATTACCCTCGGCAATCTCATCGTGCTCGTGCCCATGGTGCTCAACGCGCATGCCGGCACGAAATACGGCATACCGTTTCCGGTGCTGCTGCGCGCTTCATTCGGCACCATCGGCTCCAACATTGCAGCGCTGATGCGCGCCGTGGTGGCGTGCGGCTGGTTCGGCATTCAAACCTGGATCGGCGGCAGCGCGATTTATGCCCTGCTGGGCGTGTTGTTCGGCTTGCGGCCCGGCGTCGATGATACAATTATTCCCTGGCTCGGCATCTCATTGCCGCAATTCGGGTGTTTTATGATTTTCTGGGCGATCAACGTTGCCGTCATTCTTGCAGGTACGGAATCCATTCGCTGGTTGGAGACATTGTCCGCGCCGTTCTTGTTGGTGATTGGCCTGGGGCTGCTGTATTGGGCAACGAGTAATGCCGGCGGCCTGAGCAATATTCTTTCTGCAGAAACCGTCGCCAAAATCAAATCCGCTGCCGGTACGGAGAATGTGTCGTTTTGGAAAATTTTCTTTCCCTCGCTCACCGGCATGATCGGCTTTTGGGCCACCCTCTCGCTCAACATACCCGATTTCACCCGCTTTAGCCGCAGCCAGCGCGATCAAATACTCGGCCAGGCGCTCGGCTTACCCACGACCATGGGCCTGTATGCTTTTATCGGCATTGCGGTCACGTGCGCGACCGTCATCATTTATGGCCAAGCAATTTGGGATCCCGTGCAATTGTTGTCAAAATTCGATGCCCCCGTCACCGTCATACTCTCTTTAATTTCGATTACGATTGCAACCTTGACGACCAATATCGCGGCCAATGTGGTCTCGCCGGCCAATGATTTTTCCAATCTGCGACCAACGTTGATTTCCTTCAAAACCGGCGGCTTGATCACTGCGGTGATCGGCGTGCTCATCATGCCGTGGCAATTGTTGAGCAATTTGGGCAGTTATATTTTCGTCTGGTTAATCGGATATAGCGCGCTGCTGGGCCCCATTGGCGGCATCATGATTTGCGATTATTTCATCATCCGCCGCGGCCGCTTGAAAGTCGAAGATCTCTACAGCCGCCGAGGGGAATACACTTATCAAAACGGCGTCAACTGGAAGGCCGTGCTCGCGCTCGGGCTGGCGATTTTGCCCAATGTCCCCGGCTTCATCAACGCCGCCGCAAAAACGCAACTCTTTCCGGCGTTTTTCGATCAGCTCTACACATATGCGTGGTTCGTGGGCTTGTTTTTGGCGATGGGGTTGTATTATGTGTTGATGCGAAGGAATGCGAAAAGCGCATAGCGCGCCGCCCCTGGGACAACTCGAGTTCGATAAAAAGCGAGACGCTGTTCTTCGATCAGCAGGGTGAACCTCGCCCCACAAAGTTGACCTCCCACAAAAAAGCAAAGGCCTTTTCTGTGGGAGTTCTTTTTTGTGGGCAAAACCCTTCGGGGGTGCACTAACATTTTGAGAAATTAATCCCGCTCTCGTTTGGTTCCGGCCTTTGGGGGAATAAGTTGGGGTATCGCAAAAGCGATCGACGCCGCCAGCAATCCCCAAAGAATATAACCCAATTCCGTGCGCGCCAGCCAGGCGGGCTCCAGGGCGCGCAGCGGGCCGCGCGTTTCAAGAAAATAGAATAGCAGCGTGCCGAAAAAACCGGCGAGAATCGCGGCATGCACCTGGCGCGGCTCGACGCGAGGCACAAAGAGCGAAACCATTGGAATAAAAATCGTTGTTGTCAGCACGCCGGAGGAAAGATAAAAAATATCCCACAGCGATTCGATAAACAACGCATACACGAACGCCAGCCCGATGGCAAGCACGGATATGCAGCGTGGCAATTTTTTGCGGAGGTTATCGGATAAACGCGCGCTCGACGATTGTTCGAGAAGATCATATGAAAGGGAGAGCGCCATGACATTGCCGGTCGTGTCAATCGTTGACATTGATGCTGCGGACAAGCCCACCACCAATATCACGCTCAACGCGGCCGGCGCAAAATCCTGCATCATTACCGCGAAAATCGCGGCACCGTCCGCCAGGCGCGCGGGAATTTCATTACCCGCGGGCGGGTAAAGGTACAATGCCGTCATGCCGATGATCAGCGGCCCGAGCGTGACGAACACGAATGAATTCGTCGCCGCAATTGCAACGCCTTTGCGCGCCTCGGCAACCGAAGCCGCCGCCTGCAAACGAATCCAAACGTCCGTGGTCACAAGCCAGCCGGGCAGGTATGCCACGAACGTCATCAGAATCAAAAATGGCCCGGCCGTCCACAAGGACGTTGCCGGCGCGGAAGTTTTGGGAGGCGTGGGGAGGTGAGCGAAAAAGGAGGTCAAACTCGTTTGTTGCAGAACGGCGTGCAAGCCGAGCGTGGCAATCATTGCAATGAAAAAGGCCACCAGCGCAAATTGAATTTGATCGGTGACGACGTCAGCTTCGAAACCGCCGAGCGCGGAATAGGCTGCCACCACCAGCGCCATGAAAAACATCATGAGATACGGCGAGGTTTGCAGCAGCGGCGCGGTGATGTTTGCGGCAGCATGAATTTCAGCGCCGCACCAGATGAGATAGACGAATGCCAGCGGCGCCGCGAGCAATTGCCGCGCGCGCACGCCGAAACGCCGTCCCACCATTTCCGGTTGCGAAAAGGCCTGTATGCGACGCAGGCGCGGCGTAAGCATGAAAAAACCCAGCATTGCCAGCAGCCAGGGAATCGCCAGCAGCCAGAGCGCGCCCAGGCCATACCAGTAAAAAAGCTGCACGCCATAAACACATGACCAACTGATCGACATCATGCTGGCGGAGATGGACAGCCCCGAAGCCCACCCCGAGAGCCGTTGTCCGGCGGTCCAAAATTCTTGCGCGCTTTCGCGTTTGCCGCGTTGCGCGGCCTTGCGAAAGCTGATAACCCCGACGACAACGACAATGATGCAATAAAGCGCGAAACCGATCCAGTTTAGAACGTGTGTAGGCATGGCATAGATAAGCAATGAAAAAAGCTGTAAAACAGAAACACGGGCATTTTACGGGCTATTGCCGGGCATTATTTGCAGAAGATAAGCCACCACTTCACCATTTCTTTGATAAAATTTCTTCACCGTATCCACGGCGCTGGCATGCCACTGCACGGCATGGCTGAAATCTTCTCGTGGCCAGGATTGCAGCGTGTATTCTGGCGCATGAAATAGAAACCAATGCTGTTCATCAAAACGCGCGGCAAGCTGCTCGAGCGGCATACGCCGGTGCGCGTAGTAATTTCGCTCGGTTTTGATTTTGCCGGCGCTGAGTGAAAGCAAATTTTGGTTGAAACCCCAGTCCATACAAACAACCGTTTTGTCCGGATGTTCGCGCAGAAAATCAGCCAGCGCGTAAATTGCATCACTCCAGACGCCCTTTCCGCCAGTTTCCAGAATGGCGTGATGATAAGCAAAAACCGGCCTGGCCGAAAGTAATAAAACAAACGTAAGGCCAACCATCGCGATTGTGGTTTTCATGCGCGAAAAAGCGTTCCCGAAACGGGCGGAAGCACGCTTCGAGCGTGTGTCTGAAAAAAAGAAATCAAAGACGTTCATGATTGCTGCGGCTGCCAACGCGTGAATAAACGGATAAAGCAACAGCAATTGCTGTCCGCTTAATTTCGTTGGCGTGAAACAAGTTTGCACGAAAATCAAAAAACTGAGCGCGAGCAAAAAGACCGACGTTACCTCGCCAGGTTGCTTTCTTAATTTTTGGAGAATTTGCTGCAACAAAACGGCGATAAACGCCGCCGGAATCAACCATGCCAGCGGCGAGGGACCCCAGTGCCAGGCAGCGGTTTGATAGGCGCCATTGCTGTCATACGATTGCGGCAAATAATGCCCGCTCAGCAGATCCGTTAACATTTGGCAGCGCAGCCAAAAGTTGTCAAAGAATTGCAGATTATTCACGCCGCCCAATTCTGTTTTCTCAAAATTCTGGGCCATCGGCCTGAACGTTCCGCCGCCAGTGGCGAGATTGAAGGCAAGAAAAATGGCGGCGCCGGCAGCGGTCGCGGCCATTGCCCCAAAGAATGCACCTTTGTCGCGCCACAACACGGCAATGCGCGCGAAAGCTTCGCGCCATTTCACCAAGACAACTGCCGGCGCCAACGCAAACACGATCCACAAAAAACTGGCGCGGTCGCTGATGCCCAGCCCCAACAAGAACAAACCGAGGTACAAATGGCGGTTGTTCTTATCCTGCCACCATTTGAGCAATGCCCAGAATCCGCTCATCTTCAACACCATCATCGTGCCGATGGCAGCGTAATCCTGGCGGCTGTAGAGCACGAAACTCGGGTCGCACGCCAACAGCATGCAGGTTAAAAATGCCGGGCGGTAATCGCGGAACAATCTGCGAAAAAAGAAAAAACTAAAGACGAGCGCGCCGGCGGCGAGCGCGAGGGAAATGCCGCGCACACTTTCGGGCGTTATGCCGGCGACGGCAAAAACCGGCAAGGTGAGATAAGTACGCAGAAAGCTGGTGTAGTAATTGAACATTAACGGAAACGGTCGGCCCAAGAGATAAATCGTAGAGGGATCGATCGCAATCGGCTCGCCGCCAAGCTGACCGTAGAGCAGGCGCACGGCCGGCGGCACGTAGTAAAGTTCATCGTATTGCAGTCCCGGCAGACGTAAGTTGGGCAAAGCCAAACTGAGCAAGACGAGAACCGGCAATGCCGGCAAAAGAATATTTTGAACGAAATTTGAACGAGACATCATGTGTTCAACCGCGCTGCAGAGAGGCTGTGACTAATTCGATTGGAAAGATTTTTCCAACAGTGTTTGGCGGCGCCCCAGTGCGCACGAGCCAAAAACTCAGAAATGACCACAGCGCCAACCGAGATGGTCAGGTATGAAATACGCCCTCGCCTGGCTTCCGCGCCACGCCCAGCAGAGACAATCCCGCGGGAAACGAGAAACGCCGCAACCAAAACCGTTCGGAGGCAAAAACAGTCTCCAGCACGGCATTGATGAGCGGACTTGACAACTCGAAATCCGAACGTGGCGGGCGCGCTTTTGAGGAAGTGATTTTTTTTAACACACGCAAAAGCGCAATCGGTGGAAAAAGCAGGCTATTGTAGTATGAAATTTGCTCGAGCCGCAACCCGCTTGCCGTAATGAGATTCGCCAATTCTTTTTTGGTGTAGCGTCGGCGATGATGATTGATCTCGTCGTGCTCGCTCCACAAAAACATGAACGCCGGCACGGTGATCATCACCAGACCGCCGGACTTCAGCCAGCGCAGATAATGCGAGAGCATTCCGCTGTCATCATCGACGTGCTCGATGACGTCGAAAAATGTCAGCACGTCAAAACGCTTATCCTGCCATTGCGCATCGCCGGCGAGAAATACGTCTTCGCAACCGCGCTGGCGGCATAAGGCAATGGCCTCAGGCTCACTGTCGATGCCGTAAACCCGGCCAAAGCGCGCCAGCATCGGCAACATCGCGCCGGTACCACATCCGACATCAATCAGGCAGCGTTGTGCGCCGGAGTCATTCTGGGAATCACGCGGGAGCGCAGCGAGGTGTTTATCCAATACGGCAGCAACGATTTGATTGCGGGCTTGAAACCACCAATGGCTTTCCTGAATTTCGTTAAAGAGATGGTAATGACTTTGTTCCATTTTATCCTTCGATCTCGACGATAAGCTGGATTTCGCGCAACACGCCTGCCACCCGAAAGCATTCCGGAAAATCGCCGTTAAACGCGATGGCTTTGCCGCGGGTGTGCGCTTCGAAAGCGATTTTTTCAGCGCGTTGCGTGCCGCAGCCCAGCGCTTTTTGCAACTGTATAATGACTTCGTCGAAGGTGTGAATATCGTCGTTAAACAAGATTACTTTCCACGGCTCTCCGATGCGCGAGCCGATGTCATCATCGACGATGGTGTCCTCGTCTTCAAAGGGCGTAACCAATCCCAGCCGAACATGAGAACCCGGCGGCGCAGAAATCATTGCGCCATCAATTTGACAGAACAGCTCTTGCGTCATGCACGCCACCGGCCCAAGCCACGCGTGGGTTGCGGAATGATCGATTTGATTTGCAAGACAGCTCATATTTGTTCAGCTTTTTGCATTAACGCTGCGATGATGCGCCGATTCGCGGTGGAGAAGGCATAATTTTCTAGATCCTTTGGGTGTACCCATTTCCATTGCTGGCATTGCAGCGCCTGCGGCTTGCCGCTGATATAGTCGCAGTGATACACGTGCAGCGTCACTCGAAAATGCGAATAGCCATGTTTAACTTGCAAAAAGTTTTTCCCAATCGCGGTTTCAATCGCCAAGCCGTCGCGCAAGCGCAACTGCAAGGCTTGCGCATGGGTTTCGCCGGAATGAACCTGGCCCCCGGGAAACTCCCACAAACCGCCGAGCAAACCCTCAGGTTTCCGCTGGTCGATAAGCAGAAGATTGTCTCTTCTCACCAGGCCAACGACAATATCGTAATGTGGCCGCGCCGGCTTCCGGCGCCGCGCCGGCAGCTGAGCGGGATCACGCATTTGGTTATAGGCACAACAATATTTTTTTGCGGGACATTCGCTGCATTTGGGGCGCTTGGGGGTACATATTAAAGCTCCCAATTCCATCAGCGCCTGATTCCACACACGCGCGCGCCCCTGGTACAAAAAGGCTTGCGCCAGCTCGCGATACAATTGTTTGGCGCGATGATCTTTGGGCGAAAGCGTAACTCGAAAGAGACGGCTGAGCACGCGCTCAACATTGCCGTCGACCACGGCATGATCGCGATTGTACGCGATGCTGGAGACTGCCGCCGCGGTGTACGGTCCGATTCCGGGAATCAGCAGCAACGTCTCGTAATCCCGCGGCAACCGGCCGCCCAATTTTTCCTGAATATACTTTGCCGCCCGGTGCAAATTGCGCGCGCGTGCATAATACCCCATGCCCTGCCACGCTTTCAGCACCTCATCGAGCGGCGCCGCCGCCAGCGTTTCGAGCCGGGGGAACTGGCGCAAGAACGGCGCATAATACTCGAGCACTTTGGCCGTTTGGGTTTGCTGCAACATGACTTCCGAAACCCAGATGGCGTATGCGCCCCGCTGCTTGCGCCAAGGCAAAACACGATGCGCAGCATGATACCACTGCACAAGTCGGTTTTGCAGCTCCCGCAGCCGGGGCCGGGAAATTTTGTTTAAATAAACGCCGAGATTAAAATTCTTGCGAGGCATTGCTGGATTTTTTTGCCGGAGAATTTACACGCAAGCGTTGTTATTCGCAATTACAAATTTCGAAAATAAGTTGATACCCACCGGCTAATTTTGTATATTTTTGCGCCTTAAAATTAGCGGGAATCAAACAGCCATTCCGCCATCGCGGAATGGCTTTGCTGTATCTTCCAACGCCACGCCAAACATCAGCAGCTTGTTTATTTTTTTCCGAGGAGTTTATTCATGAAGCAGTACTATTTTACCGAAGCCGGCTACGAAAAATTACGCAAAGAAATCGAGCGCGTCGAAAAATATCTCAAAAACGACATCGCGAAGGAAATTGCAACCGCGCGCGAGCACGGCGATCTGCGTGAAAACGCGGAATATGAGTCCGCCAAAAACAAGCAGGCGAACTTCATGGCCAAGCTCGGCATGTTGCAAGAACGCTTTCAAAACGCGCGCATCATCCGTAAAAACGATTTGCCGGATGGCATTGTCACGCTCGGCAAGATGGTGACAATCGTCGATAAAGCCTCGCAGGAGAAGGAGAATTACATCATTCTCGGCGACGGCGAAACCGATCTGGAAAAAAATATCATCAGCTACCAGTCGCCCATCGCGCAGGCCTTGATGAAACACAAGGTGGGCGATACGGTCGAAATCAAATTGCCCCGCCGCACCAAACAGGTCGAAATCACCGAGATCGCATTTTACGAGGATATGTGAGCCGGTCAATGCACCGCGATTTCCTATCCGCCATTTTCATGCGCGGAGAGAGTCTTTTTGGGCATCTGGTTTCTCCGTTGTTCAGAAAAGATTCTCTCGACATGAGGTGGCTTGAGAAAGATTTACGCTCGCCTGCCGTTCTTCATGAAGCCGGCTTGATTCTCCTTTATCCATTGAGTTAAATTTTCTAGAATAGAGACCGCCAGCGAATCCCGGCGTTCCTTAGACTTTCCTTCGGTATAGAAAATCTGCAGCGCAGCGATCCCGGCGCAGGGCCTGACAATGACCCATTCTCCCTCGGCGCCCAATCGAATGCCGTCGCCAATGCCGGTCACATTGCCGGCAAACCTCTCCAACAACTGTCGCATAAACTTCGCCTTCACTTCGTTTTCGCAAGGCAATATCTGTTGATGCACGAAAGTCGCTTCAACATCAATTTGCGCTGGCGGGACTAGCTTGGGCAGAAGAAACGCAAGAGCCATCAAGGCATCAGGATAAGATTGCCAATCAGAAAACGTGATGCCGCCCTGGCCATCAAAGCTCAGCCATGATGATATTTTCTCGCGGCGGGCAACGTCCGCAAAATTCGGCTTGACGCCCGGAACGCGAATAATGCGCTGATCTGATTCATGGCTGCAGATTGGCGACATCAGCCAATTAAACAGCAGCTTCTGCTCGCCCTCGGCCTGCCGCTGCAACAACTCCGCCAGCGCGTTGTCTGAGATCGCGGTGCGCCGTCCGCTATTTTCCTTGAAAAAAATCTTCAACTTTTCGCCGGCACTGTCGATTTCAAAATGCCAGCCGCATGCATGCCCCGGGGAGGTTTCATAAACGGATTCCGGCTGCAAATTTATTCTGAGCGGCAAATGCAAGCGCTCGCCGAAACGTTGTAACAGTGGTTCGATTTCGGCATTGGCAATACTGACAACCACAGGCGCAGAAGAGTTATCCCGGTCGGGCGTAACGGCATTCACGAGCGCTTGCAGATAGTGTTCATGGGCCGTGCGTTCGTCAACAATTGATACACTTCCCTGGCGGCCACTTTCAAGCGGCTCGACGAATTCCAATGAGCACGCTTCAAGAGAGGTGAGATCATCGCCGGAACGGTTTAACAGCGCCACGCGCAGGAGATTCGTGTCATCTTCCTTGCCAACGTAAACGCCCCCGATATAATTTTCCGAGAAGAGCAGATGGCGTGCGAGCGGCAACGCGCCATGCGTTAAATAAGCAATGTCACAACCCGCGGCCGTCAAGCCGGCGATCAGCGGGTCAATCGCCTCGCGCAAGTTTTCGGCATTAGCGGCGCACAGCAAAACAGGTAGGCGTACCGTCTCGCCGTTGCCGGCAGTGGCGCGCGCTTGCCGGGAGCCATAGGCTTTGCCGAGCCACGTCATGAAATCATCATTGAAATGTTTTCCCATCACGCTGCCGCCATCGACAAAGCCGCGCAAATAGCCGGTGGGCAGCACGCGGCGCGTGGGAACAATTTGCCCTGAAGTCACGCGCTGCCCAGGATTGACAATGCCGTGGGCTTGTATGATCGATTGCGCGGCAATTTCAGCGCCTTCCCCAACCAAGCTGTTGGGCAACAAGCTGGCGGCTTCACCGATGCAGGCATGATCCATGATGATGGCCGAATCAATAATCGCGCCGGCGAGAACGTTCACATTGTCGAGCAAAACACTGCGGGTGATCTTGGCATTGGCCGCGATTTGGCATCCGCTTTTGATCACGGTTTCGGATAATAACGCAGTGCTGGCAATGCTATTGCCTTCGCCGTAGGCCAGGAATGTGCGCTCGTGGCGATGGCGCGCGGCTTCGTCGCGCGTCAAAAATGCGGCGGGAAGCTGGCCGTCAAGAAATTCCAAATTGGCGATGCGCAAATCCTCCGGCGTGCCGACATCGCGCCAGTAGCCGCGAATCGGAAAGCCGAACAACGGCGCGTTGTCAGCGCAGAGCTGCGGAAAGACATGCTTCTCAAAATAAACCTGGCCTTCGCTTGCCGGAATGTGATCGATCAACTCCGGCTCGATGAGATACACGCCGGCATTCACCCAATCGCTGAACACTTCCGGCCAGGTGGGTTTTTCAAGAAATTGCCGGATGCGGCCGTCGGGCTGGCGGCGCACGATGCCATATGAGAGCGGCGCCGGTTGCGGATAAAGCGCGAGCGTCGCGAGGCTGCGCCGGCTGCGGTGAAAATCGAGCATGGCACACACCGGCGCTTCCGCAAGAATGTCCGCGGCATGAATGAGGCAGGGTTCGCGCACATACTCGCGAATGTAGCGCACGCTGCCGGCCGTGCTCAAATCCTTTTCCAGCACGGCATATTCAAATGAAGCGTCGTACGCCGAGCCGTCGCCGAGCGCCTGAATGAAGGCGTCAGGCTGATAGTGCAGCAGAAAAATAAACTCGCGAATATTTTGTTTGCGCAGCGCGAAAATGATTCTGGCGACGATGGGAAGGTTGCCGATGGGCAATAGCGGCTTGGGGCAGGTTAATGTCAGGGGATGCAAACGCGTCCCCATTCCGCCTGCAAGTAAAATGGCTTTCACGGTGGCTCGTTGTTCGTGTTAGAGGTCCTAAGGCCATGAGGCAATCCGGCAAAACCAACATGCAGAGGGAAGTCATGCTTGATTCTAATTGGAAGAAACGGTTCGCGCTCCAGTTCGATTCCAACCGAAATGGTTTAGTTAAATCCGATTGTCTCGCCGTCCTTTACGAAATCAGTGGTATAGCTTGTTTCAGTGCTTTGCGGATGAATAAGACAGTTGCAGCCGATCGTCACCTTCGCCGGCACAGTTGCCAGCTTGCCGACCACGGTCAATCCTTCGCTGAGATGATCGGGAAAGCGGCGATTCGGTGTCGCACGGTCGCCGGCGCCCACCTTGCAATTGTTGCGAAAATGCGAGAGCTTGTCGGCGATCACAAACGACAAGGTCGCGCCGGATTCGATCACACTATCGTGCATGATCACGGAATCGCGCACCACTGCGCCTTTGCCGATACGCACGCCCGGCGACAAGACGCAATTGCGCACCTCGCCTTCGATCACACAACCCTGCGCAATGAAGCTGTTCTCCACGCGCGCGCTCTGCAGAATGCGCGTGGGCGGCCGGTCGCCGGAGCGGCCTTCTTCTTCGAGATTGGTGTACACTTTCCAGCGCGAAATATCCAAGCCGGAATTCGGCCGCAGCAGATCCATGTTGGCATCCCAGTAAGCGTAAAGCGTGCCGACGTCACGCCAATAACCGCTAAACGGAAAGGCGCACACCGTATGGGTTTTGATGACTTCGGTAATCACATGTTTGCCAAAATCGTGCTCGGGAATTGCGCGCAAACAGTGAAACAAAAAACCGGTATTGAACACATAGACGCCCATTGAGGCCAGATTGCTCTTTGCCTGTTTGGGTTTTTCTTCCCATGCGGTGATGCGATCGCGCGCGTCGGTCATGGCAATGCCGAAATGGTGTGTTTGATCCCACGGCACCCGCATCATGGCGATGGTGAGATCGGCATTGCGGGCTTTATGAAAGGCGACCATCTCGCTGTAATCCATATAGTAAATATGATCGCCGGAGAGAATCAATACCTGATCTGCATCAAAATTGCGGATATAGTCGGCATTCTGGCGAATAGCGTCGGCCGTGCCCTTGTACCAGTCGGAATCCTTTTCGCCGGTGCGCGGCGGCAGAATCTTCGCGCCGCGCATGCGGCCCATAAAATCCCACGGTTCGCCGCCGCCGATGTGTTCCATCAACGAGAGCGGTTTGTACTGCGTGAGCACGCCGACGTTGATGATGCCGGAATTCTTGGCATTGCTCAGGGTAAAGTCGATGATGCGATACAGGCCGCCAAACGGCACCGCCGGCTTGGCGCGCGCGTGTGCGAGAATGTTGAGCCGGCTGCCGACGCCGCCGGCCAGCAGCATGGCAAGGGTTTTTTTCATGGAAAAATGGATGTGATTTGTTTCATGCCGGCAACTTCACAAGTTCCCTGCTGGATGACATAAAAGGATGGATAAACTATTTTTGAATCTGTCTGAGCCGGGTGTGTTGTGCAGAAATGTCGCAGAACGTCTGTCATTTGATTTTAACGCGGCCGGGGCTACGCTGCCGGTAAAAATCAAACGAAAACTTGCACCATAGCTACAGCGCCGCCGGCCCGACTTATCTTATGAAATCGACACGCCCGACTCATACTCCTTCTGATGAAACTGCGCCGGCGTCAATTCCGGATGCACAATGCAATTTGAGCCGATCGTAACGCCCTCGGGAAGAATTGCGCCGCGGCCGATCAGTGTGATGCCGCTGCGCAACAAGTCTGAGTATTCTTCATTGTAAATGGCAGGATCCCCGTTCCCGATCAAGCAACCGCGGCCAATCTCGACCTCCGAATCCGTGATCACTTTGTGCAACACGCATTCCGGCGAGACTTTGGCGTCGAACATCAAAATGGAATCTTCCACCTGCACATTTTCGCCAATTTCCACGCCCGGGAAGAGAATGCTATTTTTTACCGAACCGTACACGCGGCAGCCGCTATAAATCAGCGAATTCTCGATTGTTGCCTGCGGCCCGATCAATGCGGGGGGGCGATCGCGCACGGCGCTGTGTTCGAGATTGGTGCGGATTTTCCAGCGTTCGGGATCGATTTTTGGTTTTTCGCCCAGCATATCCATATTCGTCTGCCAATACTCGTCAATGGTGCGGGTATATCCCCAATACCCTTCGTAGGTATAGCCGAAGACGCGATAATCCTTCACCACGGCGGGAATGATATCCTTGCCGAATTCATACGTCTTCGGATCACTCAACGAATGCTGGACGAGAACTTCGGCCAGCACTTTTGCTGAAAACAAGTAAATGGTAAGGGAAGCCCAGCATTCGTTCTCTGGCCAGCCGGGCGGGGTTTCGGGTTTCTCGGCATAATCCAGCAAACGTCCGCCGGGTTTGCCGGCTTCCAGTTCAATGCGACCGACGCCGAAGCGCGCAGCCTGGGCTTTGTCAATGCGCGTAAACGCCATGGTCAAATCCGCCCGGTTCTCAAGATGGAATTCAATCAGCGGATTATAATTCATCGAATAGATGTGATCCCCGGAAAGCACCAGCACGAGATCGGGCTGGTGGATGCGGAGATAGCCGAGATTCTGATACACGGCATCGGCATTGCCGCGATACCAGCTCGAGAGTGCATGCGTTTTGAAGGGCGGCAAAATCGTGACGCTGCGATCGCGCCCCACCATCTCCCATGAGGCGCCATTACCAATGTGATTGATCAACGAATACGAGCGGTACTGCGAGAGAATGCCGACATTTTCGATGCCGGAGTGCATGAGGTTGCTCATTGGAAAGTCGATGACGCGATAGAGACCGCCGAACGGCACGGCAGCTTTGGGCCGGATCAGCGTCAACACCGAAAGCTCGTCGACGCGCCCGCCGGCAAGAATCATCGCTAGTATTTTTCTCATGCTCAACTTCCGGAGAGGTTGACTGTCATCGCCTCGCAAACATTCTTTCCGTCAGCCAGCCGACGCCGAACACGAGCACGCCGGCAATGGCATATTTAAACTCGGCCTTAAACGCTTCATCGCCATGCGGATCAGACAAGCCGATGATAATGCCGAACAACACGATGAATAAACCGAGCATTTGAAAAGCTTTGGCAAAATACCAGAGCGCCTGCTTCAGAATATGCTCCCTTCAACGAAAAAGGGGCAATCGGCAAGGGGGAATTCCGGAGTATTCGCCTCTTACCATTTGCCCCTGGCTTCCCAGCATATGCTCACGATACGCCGAGCGGTAAAAAGGCGTCAGGATTGCTCCACTGGCCTTGCTCTTCGCGGTAGCGAATACTCGTATCGACGAGCAATTGGCCGTCCTCGGAGAGGCTGATTTTGACACGCTCCAACGGCCGCGGCGCCGGCCCTTCGAAATTCAATCCATCCATTGTAAAGCCGCTGCCGTGACACGGACATTTGAATTTGGCTTCCGCCTCGAGCCAGCGCGGCGTGCAGCCGAGATGTGTGCATTGCGCGAAAATCGCGTAGAAACCTCTGTCATTGCGCACGATCCAGGTGCGGTAATCTTTCACCCATTTCGTGCTGACCGCGCCGATAGGGTAATCATCCGGCAAGCCGGCTTTGAAAACCGTGGACGGCTCGAACAACACACGCGGAAACATATAGCGCAACGAGCCGAGCAACATCATGCCCAGAAAGCTAAAGAACGCCGTCCAGCCTGCGCGCGAGAGAAAATTGCGCCGCGACATCCAGAGGGTGCCGGGAGCAATCGGCTCCGTCAAAGTTGATTTTGCTCCGGGTTTTGCCTTGGTGACTTCGCCGGCTGCGGGTGGGGCCGCTGCTTTTGCGGGCGCGGCCTTGCCAGGAACGGCTTTTTTCTCGGCATTGCCTGGTTCCCCGGCAGTAGATTCTTTTTTTTCTTCCGACACGTTCCGTCTCCTCTAACTCGAAAATGTTTTTATTTTGTCGAATATCAATCCGGCCGATCGGCGCCGCCCGGCGGGATCCTGCCCACAAGCCGAAGTCAGGACGCTGCTCGTTTTTGCTTCACGCGCGGTGTTCAACCGCAACGGCTGCTTTTCCAAATCTTATACTGCTTTTCTCCGCTAATTTGCCGCCCAACCATCCCATGGGAATATAAGCGCCCACCAAATCCAATACCGCAAACCACGCGGGAGAAGGAAGCATGACGACATTGGCCAGGCCGCCGAGCAGGAAAAAGGCGCCAACTCCGAGTGCAAATTTTATTTTATGGCTGGCCGCTACAAAGAAAGCGGCATAAGCGCCTACCAACGTTCCCAGCGCATGCGCCAAAAAGGGAAAAAGGAAATGCCGCGGCTCAAATAAATGCATTGAAGATTTCAGGCTTTCAAAATTTGTCACATCGACGCCTGCAGGAGGCGGAATAACCTTGCTGCTTATCGTGATCAAGCTCATGTTCACGATGCTCCCCACCACGATTCCAGCGATGACGGCCAATACATTTCTAAGAATTGGATTCATCTCCCTCACCTTTCAGTTTGAACGACCCTGCCTCAATAGACGAACGGATCGCGAGGTTTGCGCGTGCGCGCAGAGCTAGCGTTTGCCATTGCCCAAACTCAGCAAGTAATTGCGCAATGCCACAATCTGCTTCTCCGGATCGCCATCCAAGACATCCGGCGGATACGAGTCCGGATAAAACGACGGCATTTTCGTGCCCGGCTGCAACGCTTGCGGGTCACGAATCCATGCGGCGATCCAGTTCGGATTGAGCCGCTGGCTTGCCATAGTCAAATCCGGCGCCCAGCCGTCCGGCGGGCCTTGCGGCTTGAGATTGCCCTGCTGATGGCATGAAAAACAATCGAAGTAATCTTTCGAAACCAGTTTCAGTGCGCCGTTGCGCTGCTCCGCGGTAAGCTCGAACTCCGGTAAATAGGTAAAGCCCGGCGCTTCGCCTTCCAGCGATTTGAAATAATCCACCAGGGTATTGGCTTCTTTATCGCTGAAATTGAAGGTCGGCATGCGCGTACGCAGCCAGGGGCGAATCTCCCCGGTTTTCGGCTCTTTCAAGAATCGGAAGAACCAATCGCCCTGCACTTTCTGGCCTTGACTGATAAGATCCGGGGGCGCATAAGCGGAAGCGGCAATCTCGTCGATGCCCTCTTTGCCCAGCGCTTGCGTGAGCGAGGGCTTGATGTCCCAGCCTTCGCCTTCAATCAAATGGCAGCCGGTGCAATTGTATTTGCGCACGAGCAAGCGCCCGGCATGCACGGCTTCATCCTGGCCGCTCCATTGCTTGACATAACGTTCGCCGATCACACGGCCATCCCACGAGCGCAACAGCACTGCAAGCGTAGTGGCGTCTTCCTCAGACAATTGATAATTCGGCATGCGCTGGACCACGGCTTCGGTGGCATACAAGCGCGAGTTTTTCAACTTCCCGGTAGTCCAGCCCTCCCAGGTTTTCTCGACTTCCTTGTTCGCCAGCGCGTCGCCATAAAACAACTCTTCAACCGACTTGGCGCCGAATTCATTCAAAGAGACCGAAACACGGCCTTCATTCTCCAAACCGGGGATGACGTGGCAGCCATGACAGCCAAAATTCCGCAGCACGGCCTTGCCTTCGGTGATCAAGCGTTGATCGGTGAGATCCGGCAATGCCGCGGTGTAATTTGCAGGCAACGTGACCTGGCTCTTGAATGTTTCCAAATAAGCGACGATATCCGCGGCTTCTTGATCGCTCAACCGCAGATTCGGCATGCGCGTGGTGGGAGAAAATTTTTTGGGATTTTTGATCCAATCAAACAGCCACTGCGGTGAAGCCTTGGCGGCGGCGGCGCTCAGATCCGGCGCCATGTCATAAGGCAGATCGCTCGGGCGCAGCTCGCGGTCGCTGTCATCAACCACGTGGCAGCCCTTGCAGCCCACGGTTTCCACCAAACGTTCGCCGCGTGCGGCATTGCCGTTGGCCGGCAGGGGCGCCGGAGACCAGCCGTTTTTGTTGCCGGCGCTGAACAAATAAGCAGTGGCGGCTGCGGCTTCTTCATGTGTATACATCGGGTTCGGCATGCGCGAATGCGGCCGGAATTCGCGGTTGTCGCGCAGCCAGCCGTACACGAAGCCCGGCTCGAGCTTCTGGGCAATCCGGCTCAAATCCGGGCCGATGCGGTCGAGCGTCTCATAGCCTTGAATCTCGTGGCAGCCGTAGCAGCCGAGATCGAACACCATGCGCTTGGCCTTGTTGAGATTTTCCGCATACGGCAGGCGCAGCTCTTGCGCGTGGCATTTATTGCAACCGGCTTGCACGTATTTGCCGGTCAGCAACGGATGCAACCAGAATTTGGCAAAACCGTGCGCAAATTTCACGTTTTGCAGCGCCGGGCCCTGGCCCTCGTGGCACGGTGTGCAGCCGAAACGTTCAACCGGATGGATGCGCAGCAGCGTATCCAGCGAGCTGTGCGTACGGAACGGCGCCGCAGCTTCTTCAAAGCCCTTGCGATTGAAGGAAACGTGGCAGGTGTGGCAGCGATCAACGTTGTTGATAAAATTGCCGAAATTGCTTTTTACGAATTCCGGCATGACGACTTGCTGGATTTTGATGGGGCGCTCATTGACGCGGTCGATACGGAATTGCAGCTCGTCCCGCTCCTTGGTTAATGCCGCGAGCTGGCCGTGAATATCAGTAATCTGCTGGCGAAAACCTGCCAACCGCGCCTGCAGCTCGTGTTTTTTTGCTTCTGCGGCGTCCCACTTGCTTTTCCATTCCGTATATTCGTTGGTTAACCTCTCGACGTTTTTGCCATGTTTTTCTTGCGCCCCTTTGTCGTTATGATACTGCGCTTCTTTATAAAGGTAGTATTCGGCGTCCGCTTCGCTCTTCGCAAAGCGATATTGTTGTACAGCTTGGTAGATTTCAAGCGCGACTTTGGCGGAATCCTGCAACGCTTGCTGGTATTCGGGGCTTTTCAAGCCGGCGCGCGCTTCCTGCAAAGCTGCCAGGAGGCCGGCATACTGGTCTTTGGATTCACCGTTGGTGAGCTTTTCGATCTCGGCGTTTAGCTTGGTTTGCAAATCATCCTTTTCAATGCGATTGAATTCGCGCTGCGTCCGCTGCCAGGGTGAGCGCACCCAGATCATGTCGATAACCGCCCAGAATGTTGCCAGCGCGAGCAGCGCGCTGCAAATGAAATAGATATGACTATAATCCCGCTCTTCAATCGGAATATCGGAACGCTTGGCCAACGTCTCCTCCTTGTGAAATGCCCGGCAGATTGCGGCAGCCAACGATGAGAACACCTTTTACGGTTCACCGTTGGGGGCAAGTTTTTAGAGCATTAATCAAAAAATGTGTGGTATCGTCCAGCCTTTTGGCGCCAAATCGAAACACGTTGCAATAAAACGTCACACATTAAACCAGGGCGTCACCCAGATATATTTGATGTTGAATCCGATACGCAAGATAATTTTTATCACCAGGCCCATCATCGATAAAAACAAAAACGCATTGACGCTGTAGCGCAGGGGCCCGAGGATTTTGAGAATTTCGGATTTATCCTTTTTCCAAAACCAATAGATTGGAATCAGCGCGAAATATCCGCCGACGAGAATAAATCCGAAAATGGCTGCGCCCAGTTTCGAACGTATGCCGAACCATTCGTGCAAATCGACGTTCACCATCGCTACAACTTTGTGGGGGTCCCACAGTTCCCACGGCGCAAAAAAGTTCCAGCCCGGCCCGCGCAAAAACGTTCCTAAAATAATCAACGAGAGCCACAAAACAACAAAGCCGAACAGGAACACCGAGATCGCAAAGGGCCGTTCTTTGAAGGTGTAATAGCCGTTGCCTTTTTTGTTGGGATCGATGTACGGAATCGCCATCAAACCGACGATGATTAGCGTGGGCAATACCACGCCGGCGATCCAGGGATCGAAATAAACCAACATTTCCTGCAAGCCGAGAAAGTACCACGGCGCTTTGGAAGGATTGGGCGTGCGCGAGGGATTGGCCGGCTCTTCCAGCGGCGCATCGAGCAGGATGGCCCACACGGTGAGAATGACCATCAAAATGATGGCCGAGAGGAACTCATTGCGCACAAGATACGGCCAGGTGTGAATGCGATCCTGCCCCTCCTCTTTCATCTTTCCGAATTCACCGTTGGCGATGCGCAGGTCGTTGCGCCTGGCCTCCCGCCACCACAGCCAAATATAAAATGGAATGATGAACAGCAGCGCTACAATGGGAACATTGTCGGTATTGCTGAGAATGTATTTGAGATTTTCCATGAATACCCAACCTTCTCTGCATGAGACAGCCCGGACTGGCCGGCGATTCCAAGCAGCCGGCAAGCAACTCAACTGGAAATTTTCACGAGCGCGGAATGACCGCCGGTGTTACAGCGGGCCGGAGATGCCGCCATCTTTGCGTACGCGCCAAAAATGCACACCCATAAAAACCGCCGCAAACAGCGGCAGGAAAATGCAATGCAGCACGTAAAAGCGCAGCAGCGTCGGCGGGCCGACTTGCGTGCCGCCCAGCAACACGAAACGCACATCGTTGTCCGGCTTCATGCCTAACTCCGGACCAAACGGGCCTTCGTGACCGAGCAGCGGCGTGGCGCGCGCCATGTTGGTACCCACGGTTACCGCCCAGATAGAAAGCTGATCCCACGGCAGCAAATAACCGGTGAAGGACAGTAAGAGGGTTGTGGTGAGCAGAATAACGCCAACCACCCAATTGAACTCGCGCGGGGGTTTGTAAGAGCCGGTGAGAAAAACGCGGAACATGTGCAGCCAGACGGCGATCACCATGCCATGCGCCGCCCAACGGTGCATGTTGCGCAGGAACATGCCGAAGGGCACGTCGAATTGCAGATACTTCATGTCGGCGAAGGCGTACTCGGCGGTGGGGCGATAATAAAACATCAGCAAAACGCCGGTGACCGCGGTGACCAAAAACAACAGGAACGTGATGCCGCCCATGCACCAGGTGAAGCGAATATATGTGCCGTGACGGGGTAGCTTGGTGGGGTGAAGGTGCATCCAGAAATTATCCAGCACCTGTAGAAGACGATTACGCTGAGAGTCTTCGTAATCGTGACGGAACATCGACTTCCAGACTTGGGATTTGAGCAGACTATCCCGCATCTTGTTGATGACCGCTTGCATGCCCTCTCCTCAGTTGTGGGTTTAGGTGCAGCCGGAGTTAATTTTTGAATGGCGCGAATATAAATGAAAAAGTTTTGAATGTCAAGCGGGAAGGCCGGTGCCACGCGGGATTTATGATGACTGCGCAAGGCTCAGCAACCGTGATAATCATTACTTCATAGTCCTGGTAAGATTGCTAGCGCTGGGCACATCGGCAGCGCGAGAAACGCCTCTTCATTCACAACGCCTGCGCCAGCCATTGCTGTTGCATCCAGGATCGTCCGGCTCCGCGTATAACCCAGCCTGATTTGTGCAACAGCATCATTACTTCTTTCTCACTCAAACAATAGAGACGTTCGCCGAGAATTAGACGCAACTGATTCGCGACTTTGGGCGGCGTTGATGTAAACAAGAAGAAGCCACCTGATTTGAGCACCCTTTTTACTTCAGTCAAAAACTTTTCAGCATCGGCAATATACTCCAACAATCCAATGGACGTCACAAAATCAAAGCAGTGATTCCCAAAAGGCAGGCATTCCGCGCGGGCAAGCACTTTGACCGCTGCCGGCGAGTATTGCAGCATGGCCAGAGAGGCATCGACACATACTTGAGTTTCGTATTTCGAAAACAGCGTGAGCGTATCTCCCGAGCCGCTGCCCAAGTCTAAATGGGTATTCCGGGAGATGTCTATCTGCTGCAGCAGCTTGACAAGCTGCTTGCGCTCTTGTTGAAGTATGAGACTGAACGGAGGCAAGCGGCGCATGCGGGAGTAAAACGGCGCCTTGATGCGCCAGAGGGTCATGACTGGTTATACATTTTTTCATGATAAAACGGTGCAAGCGCCGCGAACAGGGCCAGTTCAAATGCCTGCTGGCGATTCAAAAAACCGCGGCTGAGCACGCCAAATGCGCCGTCGTTGTTGCGCACATCCTTGCGGCCCGCAAACCGGTCGATGACTTTGGCCAAATCTTCCTTCTGTTCGATCACAGCGTGCGCCACCGCCGCCGGCACCGGCATGCTCATCGAGCTGCCGTAATGGCCCATGCCCTCGCGTTCGACAAAAGCCCAGCTTTGCAAATGCACGCGCTCGACGCGCACCGTGCTGAGAATAAACAATCCGCCCTCGAGTCCGATGGCAAAATCGACCGGGCCGTACTCACTCTCCACCAACACACGCGCGGCTTCCGCGCGATTGCGCGCGCCGCGCCGAATCTCGTGAATCGAGAGTGGCATGTTCGACACCCCGCTTTCCACCTCGCGCGCAATGTAATTGATTTGCTTCGGTTGGCAGCCAAGAAACGGCGCCACCTGACTCATCACCGCGCGCACGGCCTCGACTTTCGGCGGCCGCAGCGACCCGATCGCCACCCGCAACGCCCCGTCATTCATAATTCAACCCGCTGTAATAATTTTTTGAATTCATCTTCCACCTGCGCCACAAGCCCGGCGCGGTCGAGTTTGACGATCTCGCCGTTCTCATAACACACGCGGCCTTGCACCATCGTCAAACGAACGTCGCCGGCGCTAGCAGCATATACGATTTGCGCATAAATATCATCGGCATTATTTGGCGTTTGCGGCAATGTATCGAGACGTAACAGCGTCACATCCGCTTTCTTGCCGGCTTCGAGACTGCCGATTTCTTGGGACAATCCCAGGCATCTGGCGCCGTCGATCGTGGCCATGGCCACAATTTCAACCGCCGGCAACGCGGTTGGCCCGCGCCGGATTTTTTGAATCAATCCCGCGAGTTGCATTTCTTTGAAAATATCGAGGCGATTGTTGCACGGCGCGCCGTCCGCACCCAGGCCGACTTTCACGCCGGCCTGCCGCATTTCAATCACCGGCGCCAGGCCGCTGGCGAGTTTCATATTCGAGCCGGGGCAATGGGCGATACTCGTGCCGTCGGCCGCCAGCATTTGCATTTCATTGTCATGCACCTGCACGCCATGCGCAAAACAGCAATGCTCGCCCGCAAGTCCCAACTCATGAAAAAAAACGACGCTGCGCCGCTTCTTTTGTTTTAGTAGAATCTCTTCTTCGGCGGCCGTTTCCGCGGCATGGGAATGCACCATGCAACCTTGTTCCCTTGCCAGCTCTGCAACTTCACGCAACAACGCTTCAGAACAACTGAGCGAAAAGCGCGGGGCATAGGCATAGCGCAAACGTCCGCCGGCAGCGCCGTGCCATTGCTTTTGCAGGCGCTCGCTCTCGCGCAAAGATTGCCGCGTGTCTTCGCGCAAACTTGCCGGAACGTTATCGCCGCTGTCCATCATGCACTTGCCGCCGATGAGGCGCAGGCCGCGCGCTTCGGCCTCGGCAAAGACTTCATCATAATAATGCACGCTTCCCATATCGAGAATCGTCGTGGTGCCGCCGGCGAGCAGCTCGGCAATGCCCAATCTTGCGGAAATGCGCATTGAGGTTGCGTTGTGCGCCGCTTCGAATGGCCAGATTTTCTGCTGCAGCCAATCGAGCAGGCTCAGGTTCTCGGCTTGATTGCGAAACAGAGTCTGGCAAAGGTGTATATGTGTTTGCACGAATCCCGGCAGCAGGGCGCAGCCGCTCGCCTCGATCACGCGCAGCTCGCCGTCTTCTGTGCTCGCTTTCGGCTGCATTCGCCCGCCGGCCTTCACTACTTGCGCGATGCGATCATTTTCCACCAGCAAATCGCCGAGAAAAACCTCGCGCCCGGGATTCATGGTGATCAACAGCGCATTTTGGAAGAGGGTTTTTGGCATGTATCTACGATCGTAATGAAGAAAATGCGCAATACCCAACGCGAAAGAGCCGCAACCAAAAAGAAAATCTCCAGCGGATAGAAAAACCCAACGGAGGCTTTATAGGTTGGGTTTTTCTATCCGTTGAAAAAATTTTTGACTTTTTGCAGCGATTCAACTTTAAAGAGACTAACATGCGCACAGGCTTGTGGAAGGAAGATGAAAACTAAAGATCATTTCATTCTTCTACAGTAACGCCGGCATCGCGAATGATCTTTCGCAATAAGCCGATACCAATATCTTTGTTACCGTGCACAGGAAGCGGAATGACTTTCTTGACGGCATGGTGAACCATGTGCACATGCCGCCCACCGGGTATCTGCCCTCGAATCCCAAAGTTCGAAGCTTTCGCATGACTTCACGCGCCGGGAGCGGCGTCAGCTTCGGCATATTCGAACTCCTTTATCTCAACACCCACAAGTTTGGGAATTTCAAAGCCGAGCTGTAACGCAACGACCAGGTTGCCCTCGATTGCATCCCTTAAATTGTCACGCGCCTCTTCAAAATTATCGCCCTGAGAAAAAAACTGGTGCGTTTGGGACGTGAGCAACGATAATACCGTTCTCATCCTTTTCGTACTCTGCCAATCCTAGGGCTTGTTCCACATATGCGGAGAGTGAAAACGACTTTGTTGTTTTGTTATTCATTTTCAAAACCTTTTCGATGTCAGTTGGTGAAATCCTCCGGATGGCGGCGCTTTTTAGATGATTGATGAACCACATCAAGAACGGTCTCGGGATATTTTGCCGCAACCAGCAATAAAATTCGCGCTGCGCCTTCGGGCTTGCGCCGGCCTTGTTCCCAATTGCGCAACGTAGAAACACTGATGCCAAGCATGCCGGCAAACTTTGGCTGGGACAGGCCATAACGATCTCTGATCGAACGCACATCCGGCTGGTCAAATTTAAAGGTCCGGCTCGGCCTTGTTTCTCCCCGTAAAATCGCGCCTCCTTGCTTTACACTTTTTTGAAGCTCGTCAAATAATTCTTTTTTCATTGGAGTTCCTGTTCAACAAGAGATTTCACTTGCCGGGTGAAAATTGGCGTCTCGATGATCTGCATGGCCAATATACGCCAATGAAGTATGTGAGTCAATAGCCCGCCGGATTACTTTCTGCCGTCTGACTGTTGGCCAAAAAAATTTTGACCGAAAAATCTTGTCGTTGATAACAATCTTCCGTTGGTGCAGGGATTTAATCAAAACAAAAATGGTGAACAAAATAATTCCAAAATATTATTGAAAAAATACTCAATTTTTATAGATTGGTGTACAAAAATTACCATTTAATAATTCCTGCTTGACGAGGCCACCGTCCGGGCGGTTGTTAATAAGTGCATCCTCTATTTATTGCGTTTATGCATGCTTCAAAAGTAACCGCCCGGACGGTATCTCAATGCTGGACAGACATCACATAAAATGCCCCCGACAATTCCCATCATCCACGGCCGTGGCGCCAACCTCAATCCCGCCAATCGTTTTGAGCCGATTGCGCTTGAAATCGATCCGGAGTGGCTGAATGAAGAAGGCCTGCCGGCGCCGCAGACGCAATTCTTTATCGACAGCACGCGCGGCATCATCTCGAAAAGCGACAGCCCGGATCTCGGACACATGTTCAGTCTTAATCCCTATCGCGGTTGCGAACACGGCTGCATTTATTGTTATGCCCGGCCCACACACGAATATTTCGGCTGGTCTTCGGGATTGGATTTCGAAACCAAAATTCTGGTGAAGCCCGATGCGCCCGATCTGCTCGCGCAGGAATTTGAAAAACGAAGCTGGAAGCCGCAGACCGTCGTGCTTTCCGGCAACACCGATTGCTACCAGCTTGCCGAGCGCCGCTTGCGCATCACGCGCGGCTGCCTCGAAGTGTTTCTGCGCTATCGCAATCCTGTGGGCATCATCACCAAAAACGCGCTGGTGCTGCGCGATCTGGATTTGCTCGCCGAGATGGCAAAGCTGAATCTCGTTGCGGTGACGCTGTCAATCACGACGCTGGATAATCAATTGTGCCGCAAAATGGAGCCGCGCACCTCCGCGCCGGAAAAACGGCTGGAGGCCATCGCAAAGCTTGCGGCTGCCGGCGTGCGCGTGGGCGTCAATTTTGCGCCGGTGATTCCCGGATTGAATGATCATGAAATGGCTGCGGTTCTCGCCGCGGCTGCCGAACGCGGCGCCACCCGCGCCGGCATGGTGATGGTGCGCCTCGCTTATGCCCTCAAAGAATTATTCGCGACCTGGCTCGAAACGCATTATCCCGAACGCGCCGCCAAAGTGTTGAACGCCATCCGCGACGTGCGCAACGGCCGGCTCAATGATCCCCGCTTCGGCACGCGCATGACCGGCGAAGGCGAACGCGCAGAAATGCTGCATCGCATGTTCGAAGTCTGCTGCAACAAACACGGCCTCAATCAAATCCGCCGGCCGCTCTCAACGGAACACTTTCGCCGGCCCTCGGCGCAGCAGGATCTCTTCGCAACAGAATAATGTATCGTTGGATTGATGGGTTGATGGATTTACTTTTCAATAATCCAATTATCCCGGCCTAGCCGCAACCCAAAAGGAAGTCTCCAACTGATAAAAGCCAACATCCGTTGGGTTTTTCTATCAGTTGGAAAAATTTCTGCTTTTTTTACACAGAATTCACTTTAAAGAAATTAGGTAAACAACAACCGAAGATAAGTCATCGGCGAGACCAGCGCTTCTTTCGGCATTTCGTTGGCCATCATGCTCGAAATCCAATGCGCCACCTCGACGCTCTTCGCCGCTTTGCCAACGACGAGGTTCAACAGCGGTTTGAAGCGTCCGATGCGCTGCAACATGAAGCTGGTTTGCAACTCATGGCCAATTTCACCCCACAACAAATTTGCATACTCGCCCAATCGCTCCGCTGAAAAATTTTGTTCCGCGCATGCGGCGGCCGCGATTTGAGCCGCCAGGTGTCCCGAATAAATTGCGTTGCTGATACCCTCGCCCGAGAACGGATCGATCAAGCCGGCAGCGTCGCCCAGCAGCATGAAACCGTTGCCGTGAATTTGCCGGCGCTTGCTGCCCAGCGGCAAATTCCAGCCGCGAATGGAATCGACAAGCTGCGCGTGCGCGAATCGTTTTTTAAATGTGGGCGACTCGGTGGCCGCAATGTGGGCCTCGCGCAAATTGATTTTGCGCTTTCGAATCTCGGAATGCAGCATGCCGATGCCGACATTGGCCAGGCCCTCTTCCAACGGAAAAATCCAGAAATAGCCCGGCAGCACGTCTTCCACAAAATGAATTTCGATATAATCCGTCAGATCACTGATGCCGCGATAATAGCCGCGCGTGGCCACGCACCAATGCCGCGAGTCATGTTCATAAAGATTCATGCCGCGCGCGACGACGGAGTTGAAGCCGTCGGCGCCCAGCACGAGATTCGCATGATATTGCCGCGTCTCACCCGAATTTTGATCACGGCCGGAGACGCCCACGGCGCGATCGCCATCTTTGATGATTTGATCGACGTTGAAATTTTCAATGCAGTTGGTGGCCTCTTTTTTTGCGGCGCGAAACAATACCTCGTCAAACACCTGCCGGCGGCACACGTAACCGTGCACTTGCCGGTTCGAGCGCGGCGGGGTGAAAGAGATGTTTGCGCATGTGCCGTTGGGCGCGGAAAAGATGACGCCGCGCGCCTTCACTTTCGGCGCGGCTTGCAGATCGCTTTCCAGTCCCAGCTCGCGCAAAAGCCGCAAACCCTTGCCGGAAATCGCATCCCCGCAAATTTTATCACGCGGGAATTTGGCTTTGTCGAGCAACAATGTCTTTAAGCCATGGCGGGCACAGTAGAGCGTGGCGGCCGCGCCCGCCGGCCCGCCGCCCACCACGATCACATCATACCCATCCCTGCGTGTGTTCAGAATCGCCTCCGCATGGTAATTTTAAATTCGAATCATTGAGGAATGATCTGCGGCAGTTTCGCCGCCGCATTTTTAAATACGCGAAATGGTAACAAGATTTATCGAAATCAGCAAGGCCTTTGAAATGGCGCTTGTTTCGGCGTTGGAATGAACGTATTTTGTGGCACAACAAATGTCTCCTGCTTTCTGGCATTCTTTACAAGCATTGAGGAGAGACTGCTTGCAGAACACCTTCGTATTAATCTACGCTATGCTGCTTGTGAACGGCCAGCCTGATTTGCATGAGCATCCCAACTTGTCATTCAGAAGGAATCCTGTGCAGTTTGGCCTCAGTGCTGAATTTTCACAGGATTCCTTCGGAATGACAAATCGGGATGGGCATCATTTTCAAGCCAACAACCCATTGGCCGTCTCTTCCAAGCAGGCCAACGCGGAAAGCGAAACGCGCCGCGGCCCGCTGCATGCGCGCAATCAAATCCCGGTTGCGTTGCCGTTTTTTTCGTTCTCCGCCGAGCCGGCGGCAATTCCGCCGGTGCACAAACTTCGCATTGGAATTTCTTACGATCGCGCCAACACTTTCGTCAAATCCGGCGGCATTGTGGAGAATCTCGACTCGCCCGGCAGCCGCAATCCCTTCACCGAAAAAACTGTGCAGCGCATTCTGCAAAACAATTCGAATGCCGATGCTTTTCTGATCGACAGCGAAGTCAATCGCTGGAGGCTGAGGTTGGAATATGCGCCATTTGAAAAACTCTCATTAGCAGCAGAATTACCGGTGTTGCGCTTGGGCGGCCAGTTTATGGATCCGATGATCGAACGCTTTCACAAAATTTTCGGCTTCCCCGACGGCGATCGCCCGGAATTTTTCCGACATGATAGCAATGTGTTTTTGTATTTCGATCAGCAGCTTTTCTTTGGGGATAAAAGTGATTTGGCGGGAACCGGGATAGGAGATTTGTCCCTAAGCGTGAAACGAGAATTCACTAAAGGAAAGAAGGTTCGACCGGCGCTGGCCCTCGCCGCCGGTTTCGAATTGCCAACCGGCAACAAGAAAAAACTGCGCGGCAACGGCTCATTCGATTATGGTTTCAATTTGTGCGCTTCTTGGGCCTGGCCGCGCAACTGGCTGGATTTGAATATCGCCATCACCAAGCCTGGCCGCTGGGAGATTTTGCCGGAACTCGAATTATCGCCGATTTATGCGATGATGTTGAGCTATGAACATTCATTCGGCAAGCGCGTTTCTTTTCTAATTCAAGATCGTCACACCACCAGTCCCTTGCGCGGTGTGACGAGCGAAGGCATTCGCCGCATGGCGCATGAAATCACTGCAGGCGTGAAAATCGACGGCAACCACGGCCTGCGCTGGAGCATTGCGGTGACGGAAAATTATGCCTATTTCAACAGCTCGCCGGATTTGGGGATGCAGGTGGGGGTGGAATTTTAGTGATGAATAAGTCACGAGCTGTAGGGACGTCCCGCCGGGACGTCTCTACCATCATCAATCAAGAACCACAATGTCAATCAAGATTATCATCGGCATCGCCATAATCACATTGCTGGCGATCATCATCATGCGCCAGGTTGTTCTTGGCAAGAAATTGCGCCATTATAACGCAGGCGAGGTTGCGGAGAAATTGCGCGGCGCTTCCCCGCCGGTTTTGCTCGATGTGCGCACGCTGGCAGAATTTCGCCACGGCCATATTGCAGGCGCATTACACATTCCCGTCCAAGAACTCGGCAAGCGTTGGAGAGAATTGGAAGGATTTCGCGAGCGCGAGATTGTGGTCTACTGCGCCACCGGGCCACGTAGCGTGAACGCGGTCAATTTTCTGCAAAAACGCGGCTTCAATGCCGTCAATATGCACGGTGGGATGAAGGCGTGGCAGGCAATTCAAAACGAATGATGTTTTCGGGACGCCCCGGCGATTACATCATTTCCGTTGTTTGGAAAATTCTTCGACGATTTTATCCACTTGTTCGGCTGTCATTCCGCTCGCGCCGAATTTTTGCATTGCGGGTTCGGGTTTCGTGGAATCGTTCCGCCGAGGCGGCGCAGTAGAGACGTCCCGGCGGGATGTCTCCAACGCAATTGGGGCAGCAACCGGCGTTGACACATGTTGCACGCCCTTGCGTGAAACCTCGGAGGACAACGCCTTTTGATAAGGAAAGGCCTCGCGGCTGCGCGCTTCCACGGAAACCGAAGGCCGCCAAGCGCCGGTGTCGCGCGGCTTGGCGAGCGGTTTGGTTTCCCACGCCACGCGCTTGATGTTCATCAAATGCACCGGGCCAATGTTGTCGCTGGTGATGTTGCCGCCGTAAGAGCCGCAGCCCAGCGTCATGCTCGGATCGAGTTCGGTGGTATAACCCACCGCGCCAATGGCTGTGGGCGAATTGACGATGATGCGGAACGCGGGTTTCTTCAAACCAAATTGCACAACGATGTCACGATCGTTGCAGTGAATGCCAAGCGTGTGGCCGCGGCCGCCGAAGTTGAGCAGTTCCATGCAGCGATCACAGCCCTTTTGCCAGCCGTCTTCCACATACAACGCCAGCACGGGCGAAAGCTTTTCCATCGAAAGCGGATACGCTTTGCCCACGCCCGCGAGCCGCGCCACCAGCACGCGCGTGTCTTCGGGAATTTTGATTCCCGCGGCCTCGGCGATGCGCAGCGGCGCTTGTCCCACCATTTCCGCATTGATGCGAAAATCCGGCGTGACCAAAACCTTGGCGACTTTGTCCGCCTCGGCATCATTCAAAAAATAGGCTTTCTGTTTTTTCAATTCTTCAAGCACGCGATCAGCGACCGGCGCATCAACCACCAGCGCCTGCTCGGATGAACACAGCGTGCCCCAATCGAACGTCGTGCCTGCCACCGCATCTGCAACCGCTTTCGGAATATCAGCGCTGCGATCGATGTACACGGGCACATTGCCCGGACCAACGCCGTATGCGGGTTTGCCCGCAGAATATGCCGCGCGCACGAGTCCGGTTCCGCCGGTGGCGAGAATCACGGCGGTATCGCGATGGCGCATCAATTCATTCGTGCCTTCTTGTGTGGGCAATGACAAGCACAAACACAAATCCGGCGGCGCGCCCGCGCTTTCTGCGGCCTTGCGCATCACATGTACCGCCTCTTGCGTGCAATCCTTCGCGCGCGGATGCGGCGACACCACCACGGCATTGCGCGACTTCACGCTGATGATGCACTTGAACATCGCGGTGGAGGTGGGATTGGTGGTCGGCACCACCGCCGCCACCACGCCCATGGGCTCGGCAATCTCGAGAATTTTTTTCTTGGCGTCCTCACGAATGATGCCGACGGTTTTGAGAGATTTGATGCCCTCATAAAGATCGCGTGTGGAAAATTGATTCTTGATGGTTTTGTCGGCGACCTTGCCGTATTTGGTTTCGTCAACCGCCATGCGCGCGAGACGCTCGCTCGCTTTGAAGCCGGCTTCGGCCATGGCCGCGACCACACGATCGACTTGCTCTTGTGAAAATTCCTTGAACTTGAGCTGTGCGGCTTTTGCGCGGCTGAGCAAGCTGCGCACTTCTTGCAGGGATTGCAGATCTTGATCGAGGAGAGCGGACATGTTAGCTCCTGGAACTTTATTGTCCGGGCAGTTGCCGGCAAAATGACTTTCAAACAAAGGCTTCAAACGCCCGATACTTCAATCTGAGACGGCATTCATCAGCAACGGCTAAACCATACGCGAATAATCAGGCTACCAATCTAACAAAACTCTTTTGAGTTGCAATATGAACTTTGGGAAGGCATCGTACGATTTGCGCACGAAGGAATTCGCCCCTCACGAGCCCAACGCCAATCCCGTCAGCAAATAGTGCACGGCCAGGTTGGTGAAATTCCCCCAGCGTTTGGCGAATGCGCGAATCGTGTCCTCCGATTGCGATTCGCCATTGTAGTAAAAATGTTGGATTGCCTTGCGCACACCAAGATCGCCGGCGGCAATGGCATGGCCGCGGCCGAGTCCGCGCGCCAGCAGCCAATCCACGGTCCAGCGCCCCACACCGTGCAGGGGCAGGAGTTGTTCCGCAACGGCTTCATCAGAAAGATTCTGCAATTGATGAAGATCGAGCTTGCCGGCGTGAATGGCCTTCGCCAGGCCGATGATGTACTCAGATTTTTTTTCGGTGAATTGCAGCGCGCGCAATGAGCTGACGTGCACGCGTGACAGTTTTTCCGGCGTGGGGAAGGCAAAATAGGTTTCACTGGAGTGTTGCAATTGTTCGCCATAACGCCGCACCAGACGGCTGCGCACGGTGAAGGCGAATTGCAAATTGATCTGTTGTGCGCTGATCGATGTCACCATCATCTCAAAGAGATCTGCTGCCAGCGTCGGCCGGAAGCCGCGATACTGCTGCGTGAGCCGGCGCAGCACCGGATCGCTTTCGGCAAACACATAAAAATCGGTTAGCGGAAACTGCAGGCCGAGAAGGTGGCGGGCAACGCGTTCGGCTTCCTCGCGAACGTGCGTCGATTTCGTTGCCGGAAAAACTTCATAACAAACATGGTTGGCCTGCGCGAAAAGCTTGAGCAAGCACAGGCGTGAGTTGACTGCAAAGACTTTTCTGAAAACGTTGCCGTCATACCGGTTGGCCGCGTCTTCACCGTAGGCATGATAGCGCCGCAATGTGAGCGGCAGATTGAGTTGGTCACCCAAAACGGAGAGTTTGCAGGGCATTCTTTTACACCCCTAACGGTGAATCAATATTTGATGAAATCTTTTTGCAGTATTGGCAAACCGGTTCGTTGCAGGTTACGACGGAACATCGGCCATTCGCGCAGTGTCAGCGCGGCATCTGCTGGCGGCAACAAATCTCGAATGACGTGAATGCCGTTATGCGCGCCCACAATGATTTCGCGCCTGCCGTTGGCATCAAGATCCACCACCGTTGGCGAAGAAGACACTTCCGCGCCGCACGCCAGCGGAAAACCCGGAATGACTTTGCCGCCGGCATCGAATGCATGCAGGTAACCATCACCGCCGCCGATGATGACGGCGACTTGCTGCTCCGCAAGCATGATCAGTGCGGGCGAGCTGTTGATCTCGTAACCCGTGCTTACCGGCCAGCCGAGCAGACAATCACCAGTGGCGCTCCACGCATGCACTGCGCCGTCCGTCGTGCCGAAGACGATATCGAGCTTGCCATTGCGATCGAGATCAACAACCACGGGATTTGAATGAATGCCCTTGCCAACCAGGCGCGGAAACGGCGGGAGCACGCTGCCATCCAATTGCAACACATGCAGAAAACCGGCTTCATCCCCGGCAATGATCTCGACCCGGCCATCACCATTGAAATCTGCGAGACTCGGCGAGGCCGGAGCATCCATGGGCAAATGCACGGGAAAATTCGGATACAATTCTCCCGAAAGATGCCAGGCGTAAACATACCCGCGGCTCGCATCGCCGACAGTCAGCGTCGTGATCACCAGCAAATCGTCCTGCCACGCGGGGGTTGCCATGGCCCAGCCCCGCAAGGTTTGCGGCCATCCCGGCGCGGGTTTGCCGTAACGATTGAAAACGAACATCTGTTCGTGCCCGCCAATGGCGAGTAATGAATCGGCGATGATCACCGGCGAGGACCAGACGCGATAGCCAAGATCAATGGGAAAACCTGCGACGATCGCGCCGTTGAAATGCCAGCCATGCAGCCCGCCGTCATTCCCGCCGATAAAAATCTCCGGTTGCTGATCGCCGTCGATGTCCCACAAAGCCGGCGAAGAAAACGCCCCGCCGGAAATGCGTTGCGGCCAGTTGGGAAGATCGCGCAGCGAATCATCGAGAAGATAACAGAAGCCGTCGAATGAGCCAAGAACGATTTCCAGACGGCCGTCGCGGTTGAAATCATAAGCTGCCGGCGAAGAAACGGTTTCGGCGGAGGTGGCGCGAAAATGATGGTGGGAGGGGAAATCTTCATGATTACAACTGATCAGCGAGAATAATACAATTTTGCCCAATTTGCTCAGGCTATGTTGGATTAAGGGATTGTTGGGGTTCCGCAGGTTTGCAGAAACAACTGGCATATTGTACCCTTGAAAATTGGGTCTCCTCCTGTTTGTCATTCTGGAAGAATTTTGTGAAAATTTAGCCCCGGCTCCAAACTTTACAAGAATCCTTCTGAATGACAAATTTTTTTGGGGGTGCAAAATTCATGCATGATAATGATTGAAATACTCCACCAGCTCCCATTTCAGCGCTTGCGGGTGAATATCATACTCCGCGAGTCTAGCCAGCGGCAGCCAATACACCAGGCAGTTGTCTTCCGGCGCCAATGATTGATCTAATGGCAGGTTTGCATGATCGGCTGCCGCAAGAAAATACCACTCCGCTTTGTTGGTGTGAAAATAGGGGCCGAAACAATGCTGCAATTTGACAGTGAGGCCAAGCTCTTCCTGCAGCTCGCGCTGTGCAGCCTGTTCCGGGGTTTCATCCGGCTCGATGCCGCCGCCGGGAATGCGGCAAAAATATCCGCCTTCCGTGTGACAACGAAAGGTCAACAAACGGTTTTCGTAAATCACGATTGCGCCGGCGCGCGAGCGGCCGGGCTGCCAGGCTTCTGCGGATTGCGGGATGCGCTCGCCCATCCAAATGGGAAAACGCGCTGCCCCGCCGTTGCCGGTTTTGTCGCGCAGCCATTTTTTGAAATGATCCAATGTTGAAAAATCGCGCCGCACACGCACAAAACGAAGGCTCTCCTCTTGCTCAAAGAGTTCTTCCGTCAAACCGCCGTAGTGGTCTGCCAGCTCGGGAACGCCCTGTTGCGCATAATACGCGCGACTCCGTTCATGTGCGGCCAGCGCGGCTTCGCGCGTTGGATAGATCGGAGAATCCATGACGAAAAACTTGCCGTCGGTGCGCAGCACGTTGCTGACTTGCTTAAAGACTTGCGCCCGATCATGAGTATAATGCAAGCTCGCGTTGGCGATCACGAGATCAAACGAGTTGCCCCCCAATGGCAAGCGTTCCAATTCCGCCTGCGCGGCCATGAAGCGCCGTTGCTCAGCCGGCAAAGCTGCCAGGCCATGCGGTCCCGCATTCACATCGAGCGCAAAAACGTCATGCTGATCCGCGAGCAAGCGGCTCGTCCAGCCGCAGCCCGCACCGATATCCAAAATGCGCAGACTGCGATTACCGTAATTTTGCTTCAACCAATTTTGCAGAAAACGAAACGATTGCGCGCGCAAATGCCACTCGTGCTCGTGCCTGCCGGAAAGATCGCGAAAAGGCAAATTCCGATAATAATCCCGGGCTTCGCTGGCCCAGCCTTCGCGCAAGCGCACGGCATCGTATTTTTCACAAAACGAGGCAATTTCGTTCAGGCGCGCGGGAATGATGAGGCGCGGTATGTGATCGTCTATGCCGTAGATGAGGCTGCAATCTCTGCAACGCAGGGCGCGGGCGCCGTCCTGGTGCGCCAACAAAAAATGTCCGTGACATTGCGGGCAGCGCAGCACGCCGAGCCAGCGGTAGAGCAGGTTACTATTTGATCCGGAGCGAGACAGAAATCAATCACCTAACAATTGGCAAGGTTGTTTTTGCAAATTTATTCTCGGCAAGGGGCGTGCAAGTGACCATTGATGAGCTTGGGGTGGAGGCGACGCAGGCGTTCAACCGTTTTTAGTGGATGCAGTCCATTAAAATAGTCGAGCGGTCGCTTTGACGATCACCCTTCACTTCTATATCAAGTCCAACGCGAACGAGTCGCAACCCAAAAGCTTTTTGTAAGCGGATACTGCTTTTGTTTTATCCGCTTACAAGAAGTTTTTTGCTTTTTTGCCGTGAATAAATATTGAAGAGCCTAAGCCGGACGAGCCGGAACCAAATTTTACCACCAAGACACAAAGGCACTAAGCTTTTTTGCTTTGTGTTTTCGTGTCTTGGTGGTTAGAAAATTTTTGCTTTTTTAGCAACGATTCAAATTTATAGAGCCTACGCCAGGCTTCAGACAAGCTGAAATCTGAAGCCCGGCGGGCAGCGATTCGAAAATAGTTTTTTCACCGGGTAGAAAAACCCAACGGATGTGAAAGACTGGAGAAAAAAGTTAGAACTTTATTCTGTGTTTGAAAAGCTAATCGCCGAATAGCATCACTTGCCTCTAACGGTACACTTTCCAACCCTCCCCTCCGCGCCGGCAGCCCAGCCGATGTTTGTTGAAGCCGCAAAACTCAACGTGTGAAAACCTTCGGAGCTGAAACGCGCCCATGTCAAGCCGCCGTCATTTGAATAATCCGAGCCGGAAGGGCCGACGGCAACGAGCAATGAGGGTGTGAAGTAAGCGACGCAAGACCGGTATTCCATCGAGGCGGGTTTCTTGATCAGCTCCCAGGTTTTGCCGCCGTCGGTGGTGAAGGCAGCATTGGCCTGCGCCGCGTTTGGTTCCTGATAATTCCCGCCGACAATCACGCCGTGATTCTCATCCCGAAACGCGATGGAAAAAATGCCGGAAGAGGCGTTGCCGCTCACGATCGGGGTCACGGCGACATTCCAGGTTTTGCCGCGATCGCTCGAATAAAATACACGCGCAATCGCGCCGCCGGTGGCGATCCAGACATGATTTTTTCCATGCACGGCGAGATTCGTGCCGCTCGCGGCAAAGCCGTATTCGCCTTGCACGACAGCCGGCGCGCTTGCTGCCGGAAGCGGCTGCCAGGTGTTGCCGCCATCGGCGGTGAGCATGACGAACAATTGTCCATTAACCGGGTCGCCCACGAGAATGCCGTTGTTTTCATCCCAAAATGCAAAGCCGTTGAAAAAGCCTTCAGCAATTTTGTTGAGATGCTGCAATTGCCAGTTTTTTCCGCCGTCATCGGTTTTGTAAATGCGCGAAAGCTCGCCGGCGCCGGCGCTCATGAGAATGGCGCGACTAGCGTCGAATGCTTGCACGTCGCGGAAATCCAGATTCGTGGCGCCGGCAACGGAATCTGCTGACCAGGTTTGACCGCCGTTGAGCGTCCTGGCGAAGCTGCCTCTCGTGCCGCTGACCCAGGCAATTTTATCGCTTACCGCGCAAAGGCCGCGCAGCGAGGAAGTCAAGCCGCTTGGTTGCATCTGCAATTTCAGTTCGACGGATTTGGCGTCATGATCTTGGGCCAATAGTGCACCCGCGAGGGCAACGCATGAAATGGTGAGAACGATTCTCTGCATCTTCTGTTCCAATTTTGTAGCATGGTAGCCGGGGCCAAGCCCTGACTCACTGCTGTAGACTTTTTTAGCCACGGATGAACACGGATTTTCACGGATTTTATTTCACGACCCACAAATCCATCAATCCGGCGTCATCCCGCCTTTACCAAAGTCAAGCTTGCCAGCACGAACGGAATGTAAACCAATCCCAGTGGATTGGCTTCTTGCAGGAGCTTCAAGCGGGCGCGGCGCACCGCCTCGCCGATGGGAACGCCGTTGAAAAAATGTTCCAGGCATTCTTCGCCGAAGGCGCAGGCGAGCGGCTCGAAGATGGTGATTTCCGTGCCGATCACGCCGGCCGCATGCGCGTCTTCGATGAAGCCGCTGACCAAGTTCAACGTTTGTTCCGGTGAAAGCGCGGTGGTGTGACAACCGTTGAGAAACACCAGCGGCTTGATCTTGTCCCATTTGATGTCATACGCTTCGAAATTGTCGCGCGTGATGCCCTGTGTGTTTTGCGGGTCGCCGACGAGCAGATACGGCACGTTCCAAACCGGGTGCATGCCGCCGTGGCAATAAAAATAAACCACGTGGCCGGGTTTCTCTTTCATCATTTGCAGGGCGTCGTCGCGCGTTTCCGCGTAGCTCCATCCCAATCCCTGGCGCAACGCCTGCAATTTTTCCACGTGCTTCTTGCGCAATTTGAACGCCTGATCGGTGCTGACCGCCACGCTCATCGATTGCGTTCCCTCGTAGGTAAGTTTCATGGCTGCCGGGGCCTCGCTTTTGCCGATCGATACCGGCAGGCCGAGGTTGTGACGGTAGCCCCAAAAACCGCTGGGACAAATGACGTCCAACTTGCCGCGGCTGGCGCAGTCGCCTTGAAAACATTTTGTATCAAGCAATGCTTGTGAGGCTTGCAGCGCCGCGAGAAAGTCCGGGCAAAGCTTGTATTTCTCGAGCGGCAGATTGGAATCGAACTTGTAATCATACAACATGGCCACAGGAACGACGTGTTCCGCGGATTCCTTGCTGGCAATTTGGACGAGGCCGGGCTTGCGCATCAGCTCTTCCAAATCCTTGACGCGCTGGTCGATTTCCTCGGGCGTCTGCGCGTCAAGGCCGGCCAGGCGTTTGCGAATTTCAACATAGAAACGATAGCCCTGCGCCGCCATCATGATCATATCGTCTCTCAGGCGTTTGAGGTTTTCCTCGCGCGTGCCTTCGTAACGATATAGATCGCCCTTTTGCCACGGCTCGAATTTTCCCCATGCCGCCTTGCTCATGGCCTTGCGCGCGTTGGCTATCATGCCTTGCAGTTTTTGTCCATCAAAACTCGCATCGCGTTTGAACTCGGTTGCGCCTTCTGCCGCGAGCACGCGAAAGCCGTGCGTGCCCTTGCCGTCGTCGTTGAGCATGAGACTCAAACGATGCGCCGGCACCTCGGCGAGATAATCGGCATTCAAGCTTTTGCTCAGAGTGTAATCGGCCAGTGTTTGCAGCGCCGGGCGCTTGCCGGCGCTGCGCACGATTCGACGCAGGCGCGAGCCGACTTCCACCTGCACGACATGCGATTGCACCAACACTTGTTCGCAATAAATGTTGCAACGCAGGCGAAACACGCCGGATTTGTTGGGCATTTTCACGGGAAAGAACAACCGCCGTTCGAGCAAAACGGAATCATGCGCCGGCTTCTGCGGACGAGCAGCCGGCCGCACGATGCGCGCCAAGCCGTCGGGTTGGAGTTGAATTTCACCAATATCCGCGCCGCTGGTTATTTCGATTTCGCCCTCGAAAGCGAACAACGCCACTTTCAGCCGCGCCTCTTTCGGCAAAAATTCGGTGGGCAATGCGGTGGGCGCAACATCAATTGCGCCCGCGATGCGCTTCTTGCTGACTTCAAACCAAAAATAATAAGACTGACCTTGCAAAAGCGGCGCATTCGGCGAGAGCGGCGTTTCGGCTTTCTCAGTTGTTGCAAAGCCGGTATTGACCGTGGGTTTATTTTCTTCATCGGAACGATCATCGCCGGCGCCGCGCGAAGGTGATGGCGCCATGTCTTCGTCGTCCGCACTGGGAACGCCGCGCGAGCGCCTCGCCGATCGCGTCGGGCGCGGCGAGGCTGGAGCGCTGCGCGAGCCGCCGCCATTTTTATAAGAAGGCTTCGGCGAGCTTGAAGGCGCTTGCGGCGCAGGCGGGGTTGTTTCCCATTGTGTTGGTGGAGGCGAAGAACGCGGCGGTTCGCCGGCATCGGCCTGTGTTGGCTCCGGATCGAAGGGAGGCGCCGCCGCCGGTTGCGCGCCGCCGTAATGATCCCAAATCGAGGAAATCATTTCCTCGATCAGCGCGCGCTGGTCTGCTTGCGGCAATTGCGCGAACAACTCGCGCAGACGCCCGCCGGCAACGGCATTCACTTCTGCGGGAAGTTGCGCTTGCTCGGTTGCCGGCAAACGCGCTTGCAGCGCCGCCAGGGTACGCAATCGCCACCACAAATTTTCGAATTGGCGCGCTTGCAGGGTTGCTTCACCGAGCAGGGTTTGCGGAAGATAATTTGCCGTCTGCCTCAACAATTGCGCGCGCACCGGCTCGACCGCATGCAGTGTTTTGATGTGCGCCAGAACAACAGGAAAAAGTTTGGCCGGAAGATGCGGAATCAATTTGCCGAGAACTCTCTGCTGCTCGGATTCCCACAACGCTGCCGCGGCTTCCAACGCTGCCGCGCATTGCTCTTCGGACAAACAGGCGGCAAGCTCGATATAATCCCGCAGCGTGTCCGCAGTTGGCAAACTCTGCGTTTGTACTTCGTGCGGCAATGACAAACCGGAACGGCGCGTGATTTCTGCCAGGGCCCGCAAATAATCAGCTTCCGAGCCTTGCGCTTTTATTTCTCCCTGAATTTCACTTTGCAGCGTCTCCGGCAGACGCAAGCGCAATTCCGTGAACGCTTCGAGGCGGCGCGGCGCCCAATCCACTGCCCGGCTTGCTTGCAGTGCTTCCTGCAAAATGCCGGTTTGCTCAGGCGCTTTGAAATTCGAAAGCAAGGCCGCCAAACTCGAAGCCCGGAATGCGGCGTTGCGCATGCTGCGCGCCGCCGACAACAGAGTTTGCTTTTCCTCTTCAGCAAGTTCGGCGTTCAGATTCGCGACAAAATACATGAACGCTTCTTGTTGAATATCGTCCCATTGCGGCAAGCGCGCCAGGGCCAGCGTTTCGGCAACAAGCGTTTTTTGAATTGCGGCTTCCGGTATCCGTTGCGCCAGAGTGGTTAACGCGACGGCGCGATAAACCTCGCCGCGATAATCGTCTTTCGCGTGAAATGCCTGCACCGCATCAAAAAACGGTTTGAGGAGAGAGGCGGGCAAATGCGGCACAATTTCTGGAACGCGCGTGAGTATGCGCGCGGCAAGCTCGTCTTTGCCGGTTTCATGCGCGCGCGCGAGCAAGGCTGTCAGCGTGCGCAAACGATCGGGCTCCGGCATAAAGCCGATGCCGGCAATGGTGTTGAGCGCCGGCTCAAGAAGCTCTTGCGGCATCGCCGGCGCGAGATCGGCGAGCAAATCCGGCTCGGGCGCGCCGGAACGTTCATAGGGCGGTGCGCCGAACAACAGCGCGCGCAATTCTTGTGTGGATGATTCTGGCATGGAGTTCACCGTGCAAAAGCGCGTCACAGCACCAAAGGCAAAATGATCGAAGGCGGATAATTTTATGAATCATCCTGCCCAAAATTCTTCGCTTGGAATTCCGGCTCAATTCACATGCGATTTGCCGCCTTGATTTTCCGGCATGGCCATGGCCGAGCCGGTTTCGCGTGTGCCCTCGGGAATGTATTCATCGGGCGCGAGCGTTTTGCGCCGGCCGTCGAGAAACCAATCGCGGTTGAAATTCTTCGAGGCCGTCACCATGATGATGAGTATAAAAAAGTACCCAAAGAATCCGGCGAACAGGCCGATGCCGTAGGCGCCGAACAAATCACTGCGCTGGGGGAAAATGGCCAGCACCGCGCTGCCGCCAATGGCGCCCACCAGCGTGACGATGTCGCTGAGTTGCACGTCGCCCTGGCGATAGCGATTGATGTAATAAACATACCAGCCGATCACCGCGCCTAAAGCGCCGGCGCCGAGCAATTGCAGCATCGTCGCAGGAGTCGATTCATTCATGATAAACCCTCCTCAGAGTTTTAGTGAGAGACCACGGCTGCGCGTTTGCGCTGCGCCGTGCGCCAGAGGTAATGGATAAAAAATGTGAGCGCCATCGCCAGGACAAATGCGATCACGGCGCGCAGATTGACGAAGATTAACGGAACGCAGGCCGCGAGAATGGTGGCCGCAGCCGCAGCAAGGAAATTGATAAATGGCTGCGTCGAAGGCCGGCGCGCCACGAGAAATCCCAGCAGCCAGCCCCACACCAACCCGAAACCGATTGTGCCGAGGAATTGGATCATTTACAAAGGCCTTTCGGAAATAACTGTCAATCTCGACGCCAGATCTGTTGTCTAAAATAACCACAGAAAAAGCCACAAAGTCAACGAAGGATTTTTTGCGTGAATAACCCGTCATGCGGCCAGGCCGTCGCGGATCGTCACGAAGAAGGTCATGCCTCTTTCTCATGCGCCGTCAGCGTCATGCCCAGCTTGCCGATTTGCGACTGCACAGCGGCTTTCGCGCGGTTGAGCCAGCCGCCGTTGCCGTTTTCCTGCAAGCGCTGCAGCGCCAGCTCGCTGAACATGCGGCGATTGACGTAATCATAATAGCGTTTCGAATGCCGGCCGCGGATGCGATAATCACGATCGTTGCTCGACTGCCATTTGCCGTTGGCCACAATCACATTCTGTTCAGCCATGCGGTTATAATATTCCGTGCCTTTGATGGGATAACTCACCGTCGTCAGCACGAGATCGGGACTGGCTTTCTTCACATGAGCAATGGTTGCGGCAATATCTTCTTCGTTTTCATCTTCAAAACCCCACATCAAAAACATGCCGGTTTCAATGCCATAGCGTTTGGCCAGCCGCGTCATGGCTTGCACCTGCTCGGCTTTTACCCCGCGTTTCATTTGATCGAGCAGCCGCTGCGAGCCGCTTTCCGAGCCGATCCAAACGCGAAAGCAGCCCATGTCGCGTAATGCGCGAACAACATCTTCATTCATGCGGTCGGCGCGGCAGATGCATTCGAACGGGATTTTGATCTCGCGGCGCTTCTGTTCGGCAGCATATTCAAAAAGCCACTTGTGATTGATATTGAAAACATCGTCCGCGTACCACAGCATGTCGGGAGAATAGTTTGCACGAATCATCTCGACTTCCTCCGCGCAAAGCCGGGGACTGCGCTTGCGCAACGATTTGCCGTAAACCGAATGGCTGCACCAGGTGCAGGAATACGGGCAGCCGCGGCTGGTGATCAACGACACCGCGCCTCGGCCATGATGGGTGCGCCAGGTATCGACATATGTTTGCAGGTCAATGGCAGCGCGATCAGGCAACGGCAGCACATCGAGATCCGGCAGCAGCGGCCGCGCCGGTGTGTGTTGCAGCTTGCCCTGCTCATCTTTGAAAACAATTCCGGCGACTTGCGCAAGCTGTTCGATCTTTCCTGACGACAAAATTGGAATCAACTCTGCCAGCGTCTGCTCACCCTCGCCGATGACAACGACGTCAGCGCCGAAGTCGAGATACTGCTCGGCATAATAAGGCGGATCCGGGCCGCCGACAATGACGGTGCAATTTTGCTGTTTCGCCTGCCGGATCATATCGAGCACTTTGAACTTCGTCATGAGATTCGCATAAAAGCCGACGATTCCCGGCCTTTGCGAGAGCAGCAATTGCGTGAAAGCGTCTTTGGCTGAGAAAGTGCTGTCAAAAATATCAACGGCAAAATTTTTCTGTTTGAGATACGCTGAAAGATACAATAGCCCCAACGGCGGATAGGGCTTCATAATCTCACGCTCTTTGGCATCGTCCTGAAGGAAATAGCCGTGAGTCAAGAGAAGGTCCATGATGAATTTCCAAAAACAGTGATCGGCCAGAAAAATGGGATTTCAATGGAAGCAAAAAATTGGCGGCGCAGCGGTTTCTCATTGCAGCCGGGAAAACTTCTTTATTTCGCATCATTCCAATGAATGGCAGCAGCAACACCAGGCGCGATGCTACACGCCTTCGTGCCGGTACTCACGTGGCGAGGGCCATTGCCTCAGAGCGGATTTCTCCACTCATAGATGTCAATCTTTGCCCGGCCGGGGTGAAAAGGAGCAATGGTGGGCGGCAATTGCGACAAGCGTGCGGGATCGAATCCCTGGTAATAAACCGGTTCGTACATCTGAATCGGAATCGCATGCACCAACCGTGTGCGCCGGCTTTGATTTTTGAACCATTGCTCAACTTGCGGGAAGCGGTGCATGATCGGATCGACCGCAATCAAGCCGGACGGCGAATGTTGTACTATCGAATCAAGCGCGGCAGCTTTTTGCCATCTCATTTCCACCGATTTTTTCTTTTCATAGAAATAGAAATTCTTGCTCATCTGCGTCAGCACGGGCGCGTCAGCGCGTTGCAGATATGCCGCGGCCTGGCGATACGCATCCGTGCGCAGCGACAGCGTTTGGTGAGCGCCCATCATGTTCCAGGCGAGAATAACAGCGGCGAGCAGCCAGGCCAGCGGCTTGGCGCGCGAAATTCTCTCGACGCCGTGCGCGGCGAACAAGCAGAGTGCCGGTGCCATGGGCAGCAGCAGGCGCGGGAAACTAGTGTAAAACATTGCTGCAAACGAAAACGTCGCTGCCGCGAACAACAGAAAGAGTGTCCCGGCTTGCAGACGATATAGAATTGTTATGCTGCCCAGCAATGCTGCCAGCAAAAGCGCCGGTGAAAGCCATTGCGTGAGATAAAAGTAAATCGTTCCCGGCGGCGTGAGAATGAACGTGGCTTGCCCAATGGAATGAGCCGCTTGTGCTTGCAGAATCGCGCCGTAGCCGACAGTAAATTGAACAAACAAAAACCAGGGCATGTAGATCAAAACGGCGAGCACAACGGCAATACCGAAATTTAACCAAGAGGAGCGAATGAGAACAAGCTGAGACCTGTGCCGCAACAGCATCATCGTTCCCATCCACACGCCCAGGAGCAACAGCGGAAAAAAGCCATGATATTTCGTATTCCAGGACAAACCGGTAAGCACGCCACCGGCGATGAACCAGCGCCGATCATTCTTTATGAATCCTTGATGCAAACTTGCCAGGCTGGCCCAGAAAAGCAGCGTGAATGTGGCATCGGTCAAGGCAAAACGCGAGTAGATGAGATGATATTCTGCCGTGGCCAGAAACAATGCGGCCATGATGCCGGTTTTGCGGCTGAACCGCGTGCGCCCGATCCAATAAATCAACCCAACAGTCATACTGCCGGCCAGGGCTGATACGGCAATCGCAACGTAATCTTTGATTCCGAATATGAGAAAGAACAATCCGATCACGGTTGGAAACAATCCCGGCGCATGCCCGGACTGATAAATCCATCCTTCCTTGCCGAGGGTTGCGAGCCAGCGGCCGGTCATCGCATAGGAACCCTCGTCGAAGTGCGTGAGACCAAGATCAGTGAGATGCCAGAAGCGCAGACCTGCCGCGACGGCAGTGAGAGTGAGGCAGATGCCAATATCCAGCCGCTTTCCGTCAGCAAAAAACCTGACAGATGATAAGAACGGCAGTTCGATTTTCTCAACAGGTGAATTCATCGCAATCCGTTGCCAGCCTTCATCTGTTGCAGAGTTTTTTGTGTGGCCTGTGCCTGAGTGCTTGGAATCGACTTATCATGTTTTGGGCAGGCCGTTCTTGCTCACTTCTTCCATGGCCTCGGCAAAGCGGTCAATCTCTTCAAGCGTGGTGTAGACGCTGGGCGTGACGCGAATGCCCTCGAACTCCGGATGTTTGATGGGTGTGACAATGATGCGATGTTTGTCCCACAGATATTGCGTCAGCGCTAAGGGATCGACGCCTTTGAGTTGCACGGTGGCAAGCCCGCATGCGAAACCCGGTAGCAGGCTGGTGTGGAGATGAATGCGTTCGTGTTGCGTCAGCCGCCGGGCCCAGCGGTCACGCAAATAAATCAAGCGCGCCTGTTTACGCTTTGCGCCAATGCCTTGATGAAAGGTGAGCGCATCTGCAATGGCAAGATAACCGGCTGCGGGATGCGTGCCGATTTCTTCGAATTTGCGGATGTCGCTGTCCATTTTTTCCGGAGCTGCCATCATCGGCCACAAGCTTTTGATCTTTTCTTGACGCACGTATAACAGGCCGGTGCCGTGCGGCGCAAACAGCCATTTGTGCAGGCTGGTGGCGTAATAGTCGCAATCCAGATCAGCGTGCGTAAAATCGAAATGCGCAAAGGCATGCGCGCCGTCGACGATCACGGGAATGCTTTTCCGGCGCGCCATCTGCACAACTTGCTTTACCGGCAGAATTTGCCCGGTGATATTGATCATATGGCTCATGAGAATGAGCTTGGTTTTAGAGGTAATATTCTTTTCGAAGCGCGCAACGATCTCATTATTGTCTTCGCAGGGCACGGGAAGGGAAAATTGTTTAAGTTTGATATGATTGCGGCGCTCACGCTGTTGAAACGTTGTGATCATGCGCGGATAATCCTGCGTCGTGGTCAACACCTCGTCGCCCGGCTCGAGATCGAAGCCGAGCTGGCAAATTTGCAGGCTCTCAGACGCGTTGCGCGTCAGCGCGATTTCTTCTGCAGCGCAGCTGAATGCCCGCGCCAGGCGCTGGCGCACGCCTTCACGCTCCGGCTCCAAAATCTGCCACATGGTATAAACCGGCGCGTTGTTGGAATAATCGAGGTGGCGTTTCATGGCGTTCTGCACGATTGCCGGCGAGGGGCTAACCCCGCCATTGTTGAGATTAACCAGGCTGCGATCAACGGTGAAAGCTTGTTGCACCTCAAACCACATCGATTCATCTTGCGCGATTTCTTCCGGTGTACGCGCGTCGGCAGCAAACGCTTCCAGCGCGCGGGTAAACCGTTGCGGCTGCAACGTTGGCAGGGCGAATGCGGCGCACGCGGTGCGCCCGATCGCGCCTAAAAATGAACGGCGGTTGTACATGGTTCTCCTCCTCGCTTCGCGGATAAATCACTTTTGTGAACTATATTTCAGCTACAGCCGAGCTGTGGCTTTTAACGGCACCAGAAAGCAATGCGACGGCCAGGCTGTCGCCGATCGTATCACTTGAGATCGCTTTCCGTCACAGCCTCGCTTCTCGAATGGCGTTCTTCTCCCACGGCGTGGGGTTACGCAACGCCTCAATCACTTCCGCCACCGAACTCACCACCGTCCACATCTGTCGGTGTTTGGGCAGCATGAAGCGTTCGTTAATGCAGCATTCCAGCAACTCAATACAAGAATCAAAAAAACCCCGCATGTTGACAATAATGATGGGATGCGTGTGCAGGCCGAGCCGTTTCCAGGTGATGGCTTCGAATAGTTCCTCCAATGTGCCGCTGCCGCCGGGCAATGCGATCAGGGCTTGCGATTTTTCGATCATCAAACGCTTGCGCTGGTGCATGTCATCCGTGAGATGCAGTTCGGTGAGACCATTGTGTCCCCACTCGACTTCCTTCATGAAATGCGGTAGCACGCCGATGACGTTGCCGCCTTCTGCCAGGGCGCTGTCGGCCAGCGCGCCCATCAAGCCGGCGCTGCCGCCGCCGAAAATGACAGTGATGTTGTTCTGGGCCAGCGCCCGGCCGAGGCGCTTTGTTTCATCAAAATAAAATTGATCGCACTGGCTGCTCGAAGCACAGTAGACACAAACTCGTTGGATCAACACGGCATTTGACTCCTCTTCTTTGTCCGCTACTGTTCCTCAGGCAAGCTGTTGATTTGGAACCCTGAGCCGGTTCAAACGCGCGCGCGCGATCTGCAACACCGGCCAGCGCCCGGCGGCTGCAACCAACCGGCGCACATTACTCAAGGTAAATTGTGAAGGATGCTGCCAGATCTCTGAAAACAAAACGCGAGCTTTGTGCAAACGAAAATCGTGATGCACGACGCGGTGCAATTGGCGGTAAAAATCCGGCTGATATTGGCCGCGAAACATGAGATCGAGATCGTCGCTATGCTCCCAATTGCGTTTCTCGCCGAGTTCATTTTTCACCCGCTCATAAAAGCGCGTGCCCGGCAGTGGGTAGGACACTGAAATGCCGATGTCATCCGGCCGGCAGTCGCGTACCATTTTGATGGTTTTTTCGATATCTTCGTCGGTTTCGCCGGGATAGCCGAATTGCAGAAAGAAGCAGACTTCGAGGCCGTGGCGGTGCAAGCGCTCGGCCGTCGCGTAAATCTGTTCGACCTTCGTGCCTTTATCCATGGCGTCGAGAATTTTTTGCGAGCCCGATTCCGCGCCCACCCACACGGTTTTGCAGCCGGCCTTTTTCAAACCGATGACAGCGTCTTCATGCAGCAAATCAACCCGCGCTTGAATTTTGAAGGGCGTAACGGCGTTCGCTTCTTTCACCGCATCGCCGAAGCGTTCCACCCAGCCGGGCTTGAGGCCGAAAATGTCGTCACTGAACCAGATATGATCCGGTTGAAATTGTTTTTTCAACCACGCCATTTCTGCCGCGACATTCTCTGGCGAACGCGAGTTGTAGCGGTCGCCGTAAATCGGTTTTGCGCACCAATTGCAGCGAAACGGGCAACCGCGCGTGGTTACCATGTTCATCGAAAAATAGCCGTGTTTCTTGCGCCACGCGCGGCGGTATTTGTCAATGTCAATCAAATCCCATGCGGGGAATGGCAGCTCGTCGAGTTGTTTGAGAAAGCCGCGCGCCGCGTTCCGCGCAATGCCGCCGTTTTGGCGAAAGGAAATGCCCTGAATTTGCGCGAGCGGTTGCAGGCTGCGGCTGAAATGCGTGTCGAGCAATTCGCCCAACGCAATTTCGCCTTCGCCGATGATGGCATAATCCGCGCCGCGCTCGAAATACAATTGCTGATGATCCGTGGGATCCGAGCCGGCAACGATCACCGGCACATCAAACGATTTTGCCGTGCGCATCATCTCAAAGCACGCCTCGCGCATGCGCGTCAGGCACATCTTGCTGAGCCAGTTGAAACTGTCTTCGTAAAACACCACAATTTTCGGTTGATGTTTCTCGAGGGCCGTTTCGAACTCTCCCGGAGTTTGCGCCAGCATGCTGTCAAACAGCGCGACGTCATAACCTTTCTGGCGCAAATAAGCGGCGGCATACAACGTTCCCAAAGGCGGATAAGGCTGCATGGTTTGCCATTGCTTGGGATCGAAGCGGAGGAAGAAGGAGTGGGCGAGGAGGAGGTCAGTCATCTTAGAAATTCCTTTTCAAGATGATCGTTTCTGATAATGCCTTAGCTCTTCAGGAGTCAAATCCTTGGGATGGACAAGATTATAGTGTTTTTCACTGAAAACCTTGATACTATCTCCGATTCTCTCAAATTTAAATAATGCGATAAGGCCGTCATCCATAAATTGTGCTGCAATTGCCCGGCAGACAAGATCGGGAAATTTCTTCTCACAAACGGCAAAATCTTGCTCGATTTGAACGATACCAATTTTGTCAGTTCTAACTTTGCCCTGTACCGGTAGGATATAGTTGGCACCTTGCTTGTCAATACCGATATAAATCTCGTCAATTTCAACCTGGCCGATTTGCGGTGCTGTCGTGCGCAAATGATTCTGCAGTGAATAGCATGTCAGGCCTGTAAAAATATCGATCAAGCGATTATACCGCAACTTTGCCAATAAAGCTTGTTCATCATTCAAAGCATACTTGCTGATAACCCCTGGCGTTGCGTCCAAAATTTTGGTTTTCGTCAGAAAGTTCGAAGGAGTGATGATAGATTGCGTGACAAGTACCAACTTATACTTTGATCGGCCGGCCGGACGAATGATCCATTCTAGGCCGGCTGGTGCTGTTTTGACAATGCTTTGAGGCAAGGCCGCGCGGTAACAAAAAGAATAAAGCACGTCGCCCAAGTTCTTTGGAAGCCTGATACCCAGTTCTCTGGATGCTTGCACGATAGCTGATCGTTCAAATGGCACTTCTTTAACACCGGCACGATAGTGTTTGGAGAATATCAGTTTAATAATTCGAGTGTAGCGATTCTTTTCCACTGCCATTCTTACCTCCGGTGACCAGGCCAATGCAACACAACCACCTCTTCCCGCAGATATTCTTTTGTAGCAGTTGAAAAACGTTCGCGAAACAGATCGATACGGACTAACTCATATCCCAGTGCTTGTGCAATATCTGCCAACAATTGACCTGTTCGAATCATTACTCGTAAATAGGAAGCTTGATCACCGACAACATAGGCTAAACGTGCGCCGGGGCGAAGCACCTCTCGAAGCTGAGCAAAATGCCGCGCCATTCCTCCAAAATACAAGCGCGTCACCTTACCGTATTGCTTTTCAAAACCGGAAGTTTTGCCAAGTTCAATCCGGCGTCGCTCAATTTCTTGCGCGAGACGTTGAATTTCCGGATGATCTGCGACCCATTTATGATCATCATCGGCGGCATAGACGCCGCGCGTATTCGAGCGCACAAGCCTTTGTTTCAGCTCCCGCAGTTCCGTTTTGTTGCGGATAAAACCCAACAAGACGGATTCGAGCCGGGTCGTTCGGGTATAATCTTTTTCATTTGGGTACGGGGGCGAGGTGATCACCCCATCGATCGATTGCGGCGGTAACACTGCGCAAATTTGCCGTGCATCGGCTAGAAATACCTGGGAATTAACGGGTTTTGCATGTACAACCGAAAAAAGGTCGCGCGCCATTTTTTCGATCTCGGCAAGCCAAGAGGAGACCACTGGGACATCGTGTTTCGCTTTGCCAACTCCGACTTCGGGTCCGAAATGAAGGTTGCTAATGGCGAACACCAATGCGTTCGCCAATGCCAATTGGGCATGACGATAATAGGGCTCATGCTCATGTGGTTTCAGGTAATCAAGCAAGACGAGCGTTTTGTGCAACAGCAAAGGACTAATCGAATTCGTCAGCAAAAGCTTGGTCGTCTCTGCATCCAATCTCTTCATCTGAGAATTCGTCAAGTCCCCTTGACGCGGCCAGTCATCGTCGAAACCTTGCCGACGCAATTGCGCGCGTACTGATTCTGCAATCTCATAGGCACGAGTCAACAACAATTCCGGATCGAGGTTCCAATCTACCTTGACGGTGCTGGCGAAATGGGCAAATGGATTGGCTTCAAGCCCTCTGGAGGCAATTCCTCTTCGTTTGGCTTCGACCAAGGTCGTACCCGTTCCGCAGAAAGGATCCAAAACAACCTTTTGCGTTGTGAAGCCAAAATCAGCTAGATAATCACGCACTAAATGCGGTGGAAACGAAAGCACAAAACGATACCAATTATGAAAGGCGCGATCATTGGCTGCAAGCTTGTTTGCCTGGCCGTTGGTAAGCCGCTCCGCTTCTTTGAGGGGTGGACCTTGCAGTTGCGGCGCATCGAAAGGTAAAGCAATCTGATTCAACACAAAGCCTTCTGTTCTAGATTTGTTCATACTGGCCAGAGAAATTGAGGGTGATTTTCTTTTTGTCGATCGCTGCACTATGAAGAAATTTGATCAAAGAATCAAGTGCAATTACTCCTGCCATGCCAGCACATTGTGAACCGTTGCAGACCCTGTGAGCAGAACAGGTCTCAGCAGGTGTTGCCTCGATTGCGCATATTCACTAAAAAACACATCCGCCGGATGCCAGGGCTGAAAATTATCAAAAATCACCAGATATTTCACATGATTTTCATGGGCAAACTTCAGCAATGCGCTGCGCCCGGTTTGCGGCAACAAGCCTGCGGCAATAATTCTTTCGCGATGATGCTTTGATTGCGCGACGATGCGCTGATACGCCATGGGCGTGGCGCCCTGCCAGCGCCGATCATGCGGTGCGACCACCAGCGCTTTTTCATCCGCCTGCAACACACGATCGAGATATTGCGCAATTTCATAAGGATCGCGAAACTCGGGATTGGCGTGCAACCGCGCCACCGGTATTGCCGCATAAATCACCAGGCCGATGAGCACGGAAATTGCAAGAACACGCGAGACGCGCGGCTGCAAAATTTTCTGGCGCCAACCGGAGCGCGCGGAAACACGTTGATAAGCCATTTCCATGCCGAGCACGGCAAATATGAGCGCAAGGCTCATGGGAAACATGGCAAAGCGGTTAACGGTGCCATATTCTCTGCCAATGATAAAAAAGAAAAACACCAGCGCGATCGTGCACGCCAGCAAAGGCAATTTCAAAACCGGAAGCAGCGCCTTACGATTTTGACAGAGGCGCACGATTCCCGGCAAGGCAAACAGCAGCAACGGCGAGCCGAACAGCCCCAGCCAGTAGAGCATGCGGCCGGCGTATTGCGCCGCCCAAACGAGATCAACATGCGGATGCCAGGCATAAAATTCGCGATCCGGCGTTTGGTGCATGAAGCTGCTCCAATTGCCCCAATGCAGTTGACTGAGCAGCAGCCAAAGCAACGGCGCCCAGCCGAAAAAAACCGCTGCTTTGAAAAAGCTCCGGCTTGCATTTGCAAGAGTCAAGCCAGCGGCATCCGTTTTGGTTTTCCAGAGAACGAGTAAAGGCAATACGAACCAACTTTCGTAGCGTGTGAGACAAGCGAGGCCGTAGAGCATCATACCGATTCTTGACCGAAGCTTTGGCTCGCCGCGCAGCAGCAGCGCCAGGGCGGCGTAAAACAATCCGAGAAAGAGCACATCTTGGTAGGGCATGAGCGAGAGAATGACGTAAAGCGCATTCACGGCAAACAACAAACCGCCGAGCAGAGCGAAAGGCCGCGCCACGATCAGCCGCAAAAACAGATAAAAGCCACAGGCTGCGAGACTGCCGAGCGCGGCAAACAACAGTCGAATGAAGACAATATTGTTAGTGAGCAAGGCTGGTAAGAACACCAATGCCTGCGTCAGCGGCAGCCAATGCGCCAGAAAAAGCGTATCGCGAAAATAGAGACGGCCAAAGGCGTCGTTGCCAAAAGGCGCCGGAAATGCAAGGAGCAAACCCAGGCGGAGCACAAGGCCGAATATGAAAATTGCGCTGAGATCGCGCGCCGTTTGTTGCACTTGCAAATTTTATCTGAAAAATTTGTTATCGTTAACTTGACTATGCCAGATTCCCCGCGGAGACCCAGCCTTCGCTGAGAATTCACGCAGTCTTACTCTGCGACTCTGTCGTGATTTTTGAAATGTGACATAGTCAAATTAAGTTCGCCGGCAACTACTGCGGGGCCATAGTTGCGAGGATTGTGCTAATTCATGGTCAACGCAACCAACGAAACCATGGCGTGCATGACAATGCCGGTAGACAGGCCAAACCAAAATCTCTCACGCGGCAAACTGTGCCAGGCGCGGCGAATGGTGTAAACCCCTAACGGCATCCACAACAAGACCCCGGAAACCGCGCCCGGCGAATAAGACATTGTGACGCAACTGCCGATGACGTGCAGCGCGCTGTTGATGAACACCAGCGCGCCGTAGCCGTTGAGCAGCCATTGCCATGCCGGAAACGCCAGAATGACGATCATGCTGGCGATCATGACGATCATGAAAAAACTGTTAATGAAGAGAAATTGCTCGGCAGTCATGCCGGCGCCGGCAAATTTTCTCAGCCATTGATAAAAACCTTCGCCGCCCCAATACTCCTCGGCGATATGCACGAGATAGGTCAGCGGAAATATCAATATCCACCAACCCGCGAACGTAGTTTGCGGTTTTACGTCAGCAACCGGCATGGAAAGGATGGCCGTTGGAATTTTGCACTTGCTTGCCAGGATTGCGCAACCGATCTTTGTTTTATGACAACTCTCTCAATCATCATTCCCGTTTATAACGAGAAACACACAATCCGTGAAATTCTGTCAAAAATTCGGAACGTTGATTTTTCCGCTTTCGGTGTGAGTGAAGAAATCGTTATTGTCGAAGACGGCTCGCAGGACGGCACGCGCGAGCTGCTGCAAAAGCTGCCGGCGCGGCCGAACGTCAGCGTGCTTTATCACAGCCACAATCGCGGCAAGGGCGCGGCGATTGCCACAGGGCTGCAATACGCCAGCGGCGAGGTTATTTTAATACAGGATGCGGATTTGGAATATGATCCAGCCGACTATCGCGCGCTCGTGTGGCCGATCGCGCTGGGCCACGCGGAAGCGGTTTATGGTTCGCGCATTCGCGGCGCGCGAGTTTTCGGCACGCGGGATTATTCCTATCTTCATTTTTACTGGGGCGGCCGCTTGTTGAGCTGGCTGACGAATCTGCTGTTTGGCACGCGTGTGACGGATGAATCCACCGGCTACAAAGTGTTTTCACGAAACGCGCTCGCGCAAATTCTGCCGCTGGAATATCGCGGGTTCGAGTTCTGTTCCGAAGTGACGGCGAAACTGGCGCGGCGCGGCATTCGCATTCATGAAGTGCCGATACACTATTATCCGCGCTCGCGGGCGCAGGGCAAGAAGATCACATGGCGGCATGGCCTCCGCGCGGTTTGCACGCTGCTGCATTATCGCCTGGCCTGGCCGAAAAAGACAGCGCAAGATAGAGAGGTTTTGGCAGGAAGTCAAGCCGGCGCGCAATTATAACCCGTGTGCGGCAGTCTAGCACGCGCTTAACTTCTCAAACACAAAATAAAATCATGAAAGTTTTCGCCAACGGTTAGATTAAACCCAGCAGATAAAGCTATTACAGTTGGGTTTTTCTATCCGTTAAAAAAAGCTGCCCGAAGGGCTCCAGTTTTCAGCCTGTCTGAAAAACCGGCGCAAACTGTTACTTGAAAAACATAGCCATCTTCGTTCTATCATCCTTCAGGGATCTGGTGAAGTTTAAAGCACGGCGCCAGGAAATTTGCAGGAATCCTTTTGGAATCAAAAATCTGTGTTTTCTGCCCAACAAAGCGCAAGCGCGCCCGTTTGTTGCAGACAGTACGGCTGCGGATTCGCAATTTCGTGCCTCTTGTTTTGAACCCATCACGAACGATTGAGCTTAATTCTCAAAAACGATGGAGGCCGGCAGCCAAAAAATCGCGCTGAATTCCAGCCCGCGGCCGCGATCGGAAGTAAACAAAATGCGATTGTTGGCGGCATCCCAAACCGGCGAAGTATCCTCACCGCGATGGTGGGTAAGCTGATGAACTTTGCGAGTTGCGAAATCAAACGCATAAACTTCGCGATTGCCACTCTCTCTCCTGGCGAACAAAAGAATTTTTTCGTCCGGAGACCACGCCGGCTGTTCCAGGCGAGAATCCAAATCCTCGATCAACATTTCGTTATTGCCATTATTAAAATCATAAAATCTGATTTGATAGCTTTTGTCTGCTGAACCATGAGCTACAGCACAGTACGCCAGAAAAGTTCCCTCCGGCGAGCATGCGGGGTCAAAAATCGTTTGATCATGTGTCTGTATCAATGTCTCGGCTTTGATTTGCGTTGCTTCGATAGTTGCCAATTTAATTGCATTCCCTTCTACATAAACGAAACTTCGCCCGCTTTCTTTCCAGCTCGGAAATGCGCCGGCCACCGCAAATTCCGGTTCCTGTCCCTGGCCGCGGCTCAACCAGATTTCATCGCGGCCGTTGACAATCGTTTGCGCCAATAAGCTTGAATCATCAGGAGCGAGATCAGGATGATAATAATTCCGGCGCGCCGGCGGCGTCCAACGCCCGGAGTCCGTTGAGAAAATGGTGTATTGCTCGTTCCAAAATTCGCAATAGCTGAACACTGTGCGTCGCGCGCCGACATCCGGATTTTTCATCAACAAGCCCTGATGCCGTTTGAATTCAGGATCATCGATGCGCAGCCAGGTTGCGCCGTCATCTTTTTCCGCAGCGCGAGAGGCCTGGATTCCAGCAACAACCGATAGACTCGCCATTAACAGAACGGCGAACGCCAGGTATCGTCCCAGTTTTAATTTTGCCGGCGGCAGCGTAATCAGCGGACGAAAATAATGCCACGCCAGCGCACCAAAAATCAGCAACAGCCACAAGCGCGAGTAGCCGAGTGGGGTCAACCAGCCGCGCGCATAGGGCATCAGCTTGATGTAATGCGGCAAGTTGATCACAATGAACAAGATCGCCAAACCGGCTGCGGGCAAATGCCGCTGCTGATCGATTAGAATTTTTATGAATGCCGTCGTGGTGATGGTGAGCACAAGAAAATGATACGTCGTTCCGCTCGGTGAAATGATGAGAAACAGCAGCGGCAACAAGCCGATTTCAAAAAGAAATTGATGGTTTTGAGATTTGAGTCGGGCGCGCGCGAACAGCCACAATGCCAATGCCACAAAGCCCCAAAATGCAGCGCTGCTCAGAAAAAAGAACGCCGGAGGAAAATTTATCAGCGGCGTGGGATTGAGAGTGGCGTTGTAAACGAACAAGCGGCGAAACAGACTGGCCCACGATTGAAAGAGAATCGCAAAGGGATCTTGAATCTCGCCGCGAAAATGCCGGGGGAAAACTTCCGTAACAAAAACATGAAACGGCTCGAAACCCGCCATAAATGCGGTGAATCCGACGATGGTGACAATAGTAATGAGTGCGGAAGCCACCAAACGCCACTGCCGTTTGCAGAAAAAATAAGCAATGAAGAGAATACCGAAGTATTTCATCGGGATCATCAGCGCCAGGAGTATTCCGGCAAGAATATTTTTGCCGCGCTGCTGCGCCCACAGACCGAGCACGATCGTCGCGGTGAGCAGGAGATACATCTGCCCAAAGAGAAAGTTGTTGATCAAGCCGAAACCGGTGCCGAGAAAAATCACGGCTACCGGAAGCCAATGCAATTGGGTGAGATGCGTGAGGCCGAAGATGCAGATGATGATCAACAAAACATTGAAGGCCGTCCAGATATTTTTGGCGGTGACGGCGTCAGCAAACGTCAACGGCAAAAAGACAATTGCGGTGGGCGGCGGATGAGGAATGAATCCTCCCACTTGATGCACGATGCCGTGACGATCCATTTCCATTTGGAACCAGGTGAAATCCTGATACGCGCGCGCGAGCGGCTCGCCTTTTTTCACCAGGCGGGCGGCGGTGTAATAATTCGCAAAATCGCCGCGGGTGTTGTTGACGCTGGGGAAGATGGCGAGCTTGAGGATGAGAAACGCGAAGAAAAGGAAAATACCCCACAGCAAAATTGTAAAATTACGTTTCGAAAATGAATTGCACACAATCTAAAAACTTGCTTGAGTAAATTGAGGATTCATCCGGCATCGGCATTCTTCTTCTTCTTTTGCCGCTGGCATGCTGAATAGCTGCATTTGGTTCTACGCATTCACATAACCGCTTGTGAGCGAATCACAACTCTGCAAGAAGCGTTTACCAGCTTCCGCTATGGTGAGATACTGTATCACCTCATGTTGAGCGGCATATTCCAACGTTTCGATCACCTTTTCGACATGTCCAAAAACAGCGCCGAAACGCGGATCTCCGCCGGATTCGAGATGAAAGCCGAGGCTCAGATAAACATCGGAAGCTTGTTGTGAAGCGGCAGTCACCGCGCGGTTGATTTGTTCTTTCATATAGTCGGTCGAAACATAATCCGCGAGAATCGCGGTATCGGGCAGCTCGAGCAGCCGCTGAATTTTTCGCGGCTGCGCTGCGGCAACGTCGTTTCCCTGACTGGCAATATTGATGCCCTGCGGATACGCCGATAAAAAAAGGATGTTGCTCAGATAGTTTTTCCCGGATTGGCGTCGCGCGCCCCAAAGCTGCGCCAACCAATCATGCAAAATGCTGTCGCCGTTTGCAAAGAAAGAGGCATCCACGGCAGAAGCTTCATATTGAAAAGGTGGAGCAATCTTTTGCAACGCCCTCAAAACGGCGTCATTCGCCATCCAGCCGCCGCAACGAAAGCTCACACAATCATGACTCGATGCGAGAATTCTATTCTCGACAAACAACGCCCGTCCTCTTTCCAAAATCTGCGCGATCTCGTCCTGCGAATAGATGCCCAACGGCACACCATGGCCATAATCGATCGTTTCTTCACCGGCATCATTGTCATAAGGAACGCACAGGCCGAAACGATCTTTTTCTTGCACGCCCCAATCCGGAAGCGTTGGGTCTTTGACCGGATCTTTGGGTACAACGCCACAGGCTAGCATCAAGCTGATCCAGCCATGGAGGTGCAACGCAATCTCACAATTACTGTTTTGAAGTAGTCGGATAATTTTGCCAGAATAATACTCAGACAGAAATTTGCTGCGCGTAAAATAGACCGGGCAAATAAAATGCGTCAGTGAGATTTCATTTTGAAATATTTTATTGAAGTATTCAATCGCTTGTATGCCGCGATCGAAACGAAAATGAAGATTGCCTGTGGGGTTGTGTGGCTCATGCAACGGATAGTCCAGGCCATCCCAATCACAGGTAACGGTAATGATGACTTTTGCCATATTTTCTGCCATTCGTACATTCACTTGACGAGTACCCCGGCATTAGTCAAGTGAGCCGGCCAAGGCCAACAGCGCGACTGTCTTAATGCGGAGAACATCAAGAAATGCGTTTGAGGAAAAGGCATCATATGCAAACAATGCGAAGGCAATCAAGTGCAAAGAATGCTTTTCAGCATTGCCAAGCCGATATTCCCTCCGCAAATCACGATCACAACATTCTTTCCGTGGAATTTTCCAGATTGCTTGAGAAATGCGGCAATCGCCACAGCGGCAGAGCCTTCGATCAACAGATGATGCATCTCGATGAAACTCAACAAGGCCGCGCGGATTTCTTCCTCGGTCACCGTCACATAATCATCCACCAGCTCGCGGCATAGCGACAACGTGATGGCATTCGCTTCCACGCCGCCGGCAGTGCCGTCCGAGAGCGTCGGCAGTGATTCCAATTCCAAAACTCGTCCGGCTTTTATGGACTCGATCATCACGCAGGAATTTTGCGGGGAGCAGCCGATGATTTTGATCTCCGGGCGAATGGCCTTCAAATAACTTGCGATGCCCGCAATCATGCCGCCGCCGCCGAGCGCGACAAAAATGGCTTCGACGGGATCAAGCTGGCGTGCCAGTTCGACGCCGATCGTGCCCTGGCCGGTGATGACGTGTTCATCGTTATAAGGTGAAATATAAGTCATACCGTTTTTTTCGGCATAGTCACGCGCGAAAATTTCAGTGATGACGGAATCATTGCCGTGCACACGAATCTCCGCTCCGAGGCGGCGAATGGCTGCGACTTTTGCAGATGAGGCGTTTTCCGGAACAAAAACCAGACTATTAATGTCGAGTTTGTTTGCGCCAAACGCCACAGCCGCGCCATGATTTCCTGTCGAAGCGGCGAGCACGCCGCGCGCGCGCGGCTCCGGCGCCAGCATCAAAATCTTATTCAAAGCGCCGCGCGCTTTGAAGGAGCCGGTATGCTGCAAGTTTTCGAGCTTCACATAAACTTGGCAGCCGGTGAGCCGGCTCAAATAAAGCGAATGCTCCAGCGGCGTTTCTTTGAGATGCGGGCGCAAACGCGCGTCTGCCTGCACGATTTCTTCCGGGCGTATCATAACAAAACATCAAAGCAATAGAATGAACCAGAATCAAATTACCCGCCCCGAATCTAAAACGAATTGAAAGCTGAAATACTGCGGACGACGATGCACTATCGTTCGATTTCCAGCGTATCCCGTCTCGTCACTTCCGTGCGATAGATCACGTCTGCATATTTCGCCGTGATGGTGAGCGGCAGGGGCGGTTCAGGATAAATTGCCGTGACGGTGCGCACCATTTTTGCGCCGGGCGAGAGCTTGAAATTGGCTTGCAGGCGCAGCGTATCTTCCGGCTCGGCAAACCAGCGGAAATTAATGCTCTCGCCTGCAGCATTTTTGCGTTTGAAGTATTTTAGATTTGTATCCAAGATCGCCAAGTCCAGCGTGTCGCTGCGCAATTGAACTTTGACTTCATACCAGGGTTTCGCGCTGGCAAGCTGCCAATCGACCTTGATGAGCGTTGTATCGCTGCCATCGGCGATTTGTGTGCCGGAGAGGGACAGCCAATCGGCGGTAAACGTCAACGGCAATTCCCGGCGATGAATGCGATCATCATATTGCTGCTCGAACGTGTCCGACTTTACCTTCACCTCGCGAAAATATTCATCGCCCAGCAATTCGAATTTACCGGTTTGATTGTTTTGTTCGTAACGCGCCGTGGCGCGAATGGTGGCGCGCCATTGTTCATTGTAAGCCGGAAAGGCGGACAAATAACCGCCATAAGCAAAAAGCGCGAGCGTCAGCAACAGCCCGACGGCCGGCTGGCGCAACACGCGCAGCCAGGAAAGCACCCGCTGCCCGTGCGCATAGGTGTAGGCAAACATGTAAAGCGAAGGCACATACCAAATCAACAGCAGCAGCGTTAGAATTGCGGTATAAATCAATGCCGGCGTGAAGCCGTGATATTGCGCCAGACTGCGCGGGATGTTGCGCGCGCCGAAGACAAAGATTTCAAAAAACATCAGCAAAAACATGGGAACCGGCGCGGCTAGCGTGAACACGGTTTTCAGCAACGTTCCCGGCGCAAAAACCGCCACACTGAAAAGCAGCAACGTCAGCGCGGGATAAAGCGCGAGGCGCGGATGCACGATCAAAAACAAGATGGTCAGCAGCCACAGCGGCAACAGGCCGCGCTTGGCATAAACATAGGCATCCGGGCTGAAGCGCCAATTTTTAGTCAGCCGCAGCGCCACCCAAAAACCGGCAAACGCGCAAATGGCCGCGAGCACGAGATAATCCTCGAGATGCAAAAACCAGGGATAGCGCAGGCCTTTGATCAGTTGCATTGCCGCTTCGCCGAGAAAGGTGAATAATGCAATAATCGTCATCATGAAAAACAATTTTGCGCCCGAAAAACGAACTCGCTCCGCGCCCTCAATTTTCTGGCGTTTTGCGCGCGCGCGCATGTACGCGAGTGCGCCGAGCAAAAGCGCCAGGCCAATGAAGACATAAAGCAGCCACGAGGGCACAAAATACGTTTCGCCGAACAACTGCCACAACATATACTTGCCGGTGCGTTCGCCGGGAATGCCCTGCGCGTCATACTTTTGCAGCAAGCCGTTGACCAGGCGCGCGCTGCGCTCCAGCGCCGGCTTGCTGATGAAATCGATGCGATCGTTGATGGTGTGAATCGGCGAGGAAACCACGCCGGCGGTGAAATCGATGGCTGGAATTTTTTTGAGCAAAAACGGCTCGTGGTCGGAACCCGCGCTGCCAAGAATTGAATTGATGGTAAAAAAATGCGTGGGATAATCGAGGCTGTTGTAGCCCAGGCCGCGGTCAATGGCATAAGCATCTTTCACCAGCCATTGCGGTGCTTGATGATCTTTGGTGTCAATAAACGGAATCAACGGGTCGTCGCTCCCGGCCATGTCGATTTGCAGCATGAGCGCAACGCGATCAATGCGCTCAAAATGCTCGACAAACCAGCGCGAGCCGACCAGCCCGCTTTCTTCGCCGCCGAATGCCGCAAACAGGAGCGTATAACGCGGCGCGGCTCCGGCCCACACGCGCGCCAGCTCGATCATCACAGCCGTGCCGGAGGCGTCATCATTCGCGCCTTGATTCTCGATGAAGTCCGAGTCAATATGGCCGCCGATGACGATAAGGCTGTCGCTGCGGCCGTTGAAAATACCGACGGCAACGCCCGAATTGGTGTTGGCATTGTGTGAATGAGTAACGGGCATCACATAAGCCGTGTCCGCGCCAAAGCCCTGGAAACGCCGTGCGGTCCACTGCAAGGCTTCGCGTTCGTTGGCAGAACCCATCGGGCGCGGCCCGATGGCAACGGTAAGATGTTGGACGTTGGCGTAAATGCTGTCCGTGTTAATCACGCTGGGTTGCGCGCTGGCAATTTGCAGGCTGCAGAACGCAAGAATCAAAGGAAGTGACATGACTTTACACTTCGACATTTCCTCTCTCCTCGTTTGATCAGTAAGCGCGATAGCATAACAAAAAAGTGCGCGAGATGCAAATCTGAAACAAAAACAAAAGCCCTCGCCGAATCATTCGTTGAGGGCTTTTTCTATGGGTGGAAGCGGAGAGGTGATCTCCGAATTTCTAGTTTGGTTCCGCCACGGCTTGTCCGTTGCGTGGGTGTATTGTGAGCGGATTTTCCCGGGCTGCGGCCAAGCCGCAGCCTGTCATGCGGCTATCTGCGCCGAAGAATCCAATCAACCGCTGCGCTCAAATCATCGGCGATCCAATCGGGGTTCGTTTTTCCTTCCGCAATCGTTTGTTCGCCGTAGCCCGTGCGCACAAGTACCGTCTGCAAGCCGGCGTTACGTCCCGCTTCGACATCGCTTTTTTTGTCGCCGATCATAAATCCGTCTAGCTCGCTTTGAAAATCCTGAGCGGCTTGCAAAAACATGCCGAGACGCGGCTTGCGGCATTGGCAGTTTGCCTCAGGCGCGTGCGGGCAGAAATAAAATCCGTCGACCCAGGCGCCGTGTCTGGCCAAATGCTGTTGCAGCGCGCGATGCGTTTCATGCACAAAGGATTCGGTGAAATAACCGCGGCCAACGCCGGATTGATTGCTGATTACGACGATTTTGAACCCGGCGTCGCGCAAGCGCGCAAGCGCAGCCTCGCTTCCCGGAAAAAATGCAATGTCCGCAAGATTGCTCAAGAAGCGCTTTTCTTCGATCAACGTCCCGTCACGATCGAGAAAAACAAAGGGCGCCGGCGGCGTTTGTTCAGCCGAAAAGCTCATGTTCGATCATTTCCATCCAAATATGGCCGACGAGAATATGACACTCTTGGATACGCTGCGTGTCGTGGTCGGGGACGATGACGGATTGATCAACAGCGCCGGCAATCGCGCCACCGTCGCGGCCCAACAGGCCAACGGTCAGAATATTTTTCTGCTTGGCCGCTTCAATCGCCGCCAACACGTTGGCAGAATTGCCGGAGGAGCTTATGCCGACGAGCGCATCGCCGCTGGCGCCGAGGGCAATCACCTGCCGGGCAAAAACGTCGCGGAACGAGTAATCGTTGCTCGTGGCCGTGAGCGTGGAAGTATCTGTGGTCAACGCCAAACCTGCCAGCGGTGGACGGTCGTCGCGCAGCTTACACACCAACTCCGCGGCGAGATGTTGCGCATCCGCTGCGCTGCCGCCGTTGCCGCAAAAGAAAATCTTGCCGCCGCCGCGCAAAACATTCACCAGTTTGTGCCCGATGGCCAAAATTTCAACCGACTGCTGTTCCATCAGTTTGGTTTTGGCCGCAATATTGCTTTGAATGCGCTCTTGCACAAACGTCTTATCACTTTTCATTCGTGAAATCACAGACATAAAAACTCCTCAGATGATAGTATTTTTCAGGGAAACCGTTCTTGCCATAAGATTGACTGCGCCGCCAACAATCTTTAATCCATTCCCACCCACCAAAATTTTTCCAGCCAGAGATGCAACATCACACTTGTTTCATTTTGGTCGTGACCATCGCGATTTTCACGATTGCGATAGCGCGCATGTTTGCCCACCAGCGCCAGATAAAAAATTTTGTGCGGCTGCCAGCGTGCTTCGAGCTGGACATGCGTGCTGCGCTCGATCACACCGCTGGGAAAGGCTTCGGTGTAGCCCTCCGTAATTTCAGCATTGACCCACGGCGTATCAAAAGGCCTTTCAACGCGGCCTTCGCCGTGACGCCGCGCTTCAACCGTCCAAAATAATTGCGTATTCCGGCCAAGATAGCCGCGCCCGTGCAACAACCAGCGATCGAAATCATTGCCTAAAAAATGCGCCAGCGGCCGGTTGCGATGCAGGAATTTCTCCCACACCGTGATGGCGTTGTACGTCCGATTGGCCACGCGCGTATATTCCAGGCCAATGGTTGTTCCTGACAAACCGAGCGGATTCGCAATTTCGCTGCCGAGAATATAGGCGATCTCGTTCGGCTCCAAATCGCCGCGCCGGGTTTTCTCGACTTGCACATCGTCGATCAAAAACTGCGCATAGAATTCCAGCCGGTCTTTCGGCCGCACCATGACATCGATCGCGCCGAACGTGTTGCTCTTTTCCTCCTCATTGAGCTGCTCGCCGTGAAACGCGAGAAGCGGATTGAGATAATATAATTCAAAACCGCGGCTCGGACCGCCGTACAGCGCCATTTGCGTTATCGCGAGCGTGAACAAATTTGATTTGAGATTGATTTCCGCGCGCGCGGCCGCGAGATAACGGTCACTCAAATCCGTCGCGTAACGCTGGCGCAGGGAATCCGGCAGATATTCCGAATTCAACTTTGCCGCGAGATAGTCAAAACGAAATCGTTTCAAATCGAGGCGGCCAAAAAAATGATCCAGCGGCCGGGAATAATCCGAGATCAGCAAAGTCGCATCAACACCGCGCCCCCAGCGCACAAAATCGCGGCCCAATTTAGCGACATACTTGTCGAAATGCAAGGACACGTAGGCTTGCTCGGTGTAGCCCGCGAACCCGCGCCAGCGTTTGCCCAGATAATTCGGATCTTCGCGCAGCTCTTCGTCGAGGCGAATCGCATTCACAAATGCGATATGCTTGTCAGGGAAAAGCGCGAGTTGTGTGCGCAAGCCGGCGCGCGAACGGGTCGCCTCGCCAAAATCACCAACTCGCTCACTTATGCGGCCGCCGAACTGCAGCCACGATTTTTGTTCGAGCGGTGATTGTGAAAATTCCTGCAAGCGCGTTTGCCAAAACCGCTCTGCCGAATGTTCCGCGAAAGCGCCGGCAGAATCAGCCAACCGCGACATTTCACCGATTGTCACCGGCCAGTTTGCCTGCGAGAAATCCAAATGGCGATGGCGCAGACTCAGCTCGTGCGCGTAGGTGTAAGACCAGTGATAGGTCGGCGCCGTCATGATTTCCTGCGCGCCGGCGCTCGCAACGAGCAGAAATGATACGATCATCAAACCCAAACCGCGTGAACCAGGGCGAAACCATTTGTTGTTTTGATCAAAAAGCCGGCGAACATCCTTGTTCATTGGCAATGTCCTCTGAAAAATACTGTAAACTGCGCCCATCCGAGAATGCATACTCTCTAAAAATGTTCCTGCAACGGCTTGGCCGTTGCATTAACCCTCTGGGAGCTCTCACGATCACAGGTTTCGACGAGCCGGCCGGGCGGTTCGACCCTTCGTGGGCGGGAACGAAACAATCGTTGCAACAAGCCCGGCGCCGGCCCAATCTCACATTGCTGCTGAATCACCTCGAGATACTGCTGCGCGATGAGTTGCAGCGTGAAATTCTCTTCAAACGCCTGGCGCGCGCGCCGGCCTGCTGCCAGACACGGTTGCGGCGCCTGCACCAGTTGTCGCAGTTGCGCGACGATGGCGTCTTTATCATGATCTTCATCAAACACCCAGCCGCATTGGAACTCCTTCACCATGTCGATCAGCTCGCAGGGCTTGCCCGCCAGGCCGAGAATCGCGCGGCCCGAGGCCATGTAGGTGTAGATCTTGCTCGGCACGCCGAAGCCGATTGCTTCACGCTCGTGCGACACCACGGCGAGATCGGCGGCAGCCAGCGAATGTTCCATCACATGGCGCGGCTGATACGGAAAAAAAAGAACATTGTTCAGCTTGCGCGCCTGCGCCATTTCTTGCAGCTTGGGCTTCTTCACACCTTCGCCGATGAACACGAAGCGAATCGGCACATCCTGCAGCTCGGCTGCGACTTCGATCAAAATTTCCAGGCGTTGTCGCCAGCCCATGTTGCCGGAGAACAGCACGACGAATTTGTCGAGCAGGCCGTGCTCGGCCGCGAACCGGCTCTCTGTTTTCGGCATATCGCGCACGACTTGAGGATCGCACCAATTGTGAATGACGGCGGTTTTGACATGCGCATAGCGCGCTTTGACGACTTGTTCCATGTACTGGCCGATGCAAACCGCCACATCCGTGTGCCGCAACGCCCAACGATTCACACGGCGCCACAGGCGGTCGAGCAGGCTGCCCTCGCGCAACACGCCAACAGCGCACGACAATTCCGGATGCAGATCATAAAACAACGCGATGAAGCGCTGGCCGCGGATGATTTTCATCAATGCGCCCACGACATGGGCCATGGGCGGATTGGTGCTGATCAGCAGCGGGGCTGACCGCGGCGAAAACAACGCCAGCGCGGTCAAACACAACGTGCCCCATACCCAGTTGAGCGCCTCGCCGGCGCGATTGCTGCGGTTGAACGGCAGGCGCGGCAGTCGCCGCACCGGCACGCCCTTGCGCGTTTCACGCCACGCGATTTTACCTTCTTTGACGTAACCGTGATACCCGGGCGTCAACGTCCGCACGCCGGCGTCAACGCCCTGCCGGCGCAGCTCGATCATCAACTCTTCGAACAAAAACGCGGTGGAGGAGAGATCCGGCGCGTATTGCTCGCTGACGAGGGTGACGCTTAATGTTTTTTTGTTATGATGCTTTGTCAAAAGACGTTCGATTCAAATTTTAGAACCGATTTTTTGTTAGAAACTGAATTTTGCACTGACAAAAACTCGAACAATTTTGGCCTTGCTAATTTCGGAGAAATCCCAAAATCGAGATTGACTCTATGCCAAATCTGACATATATTGCGCAGCATGGATCCAGATGACAAGCCTCTTGTTTGGCTTCATGGCGAAATCAGAACACCTCCGTTCTCCAAAACTGCTCGCATGGAAGCCGGTTATTTGTTACGAATGCTTCAGCGAGGAGAGACGCTGTCGATGCCCCAGTCAAGGCCAATGCCGTCAATCGGACAACGTTGCCACGAACTGCGCATCGACGACAAAGCCGCGACCTGGAGAATTCCTTATCGTATTGACCCTGATGCGATTGTCATTTTGCATGTATTTGATAAGAAAACGAACAAGACTCCCAAACACGTGATTGACCTCTGCAAACAACGAATTCGATTCTACGATTCTGTTCAATAACAAAGAGAACGCACAATGAACGCAAGAAAAAGAACACGTCTCGAAGCCAAAGGCTGGCGCGTGGGTTCGGCCAAAGAGTTTCTCGATCTTAGCGAAGAAGAAGCCGCTTATGTTGACCTAAAACTCACCTTTGGTGAAAATCTCAGGAAACGTCGCCAGCAAAAGAATTACACCCAGGTCGAATTGGCAAAGTTGCTGAAATCCAATCAATCGCGTGTTGCCAAAATGGAAGCGGGTGATCCCTCCGTTTCTCTTGATCTTCTTGTCAAATCTCTTTTGGTTCTGGGAACGACCAAAAAAGACCTTGCCGGAATGATCTCGCGAGGAAGATGAAACCATGCGCTTATTGGTCTCGGCTTCTTGAACTCTTACGGCTAATGCCTTCCACTTCTCGGTTGAGCGCCTCGCCGGCGCGATTGCTGCGGTTGAACGGCAGACGCGGCAGTCGCCGCACGGGCACGCCCTTGCGCGTTTCACGCCACACGATTTTACCTTCTTTGACGTAACCGTGATACCCGGGCGTCAATGTCCGCACGCCGGCGTCAACGCCCTGCCGGCGCAGCTCGATCATCAACTCTTCGAACAGGAAAGCGGTTGATGACAAATCCGGCGCGTATTGCTCGCTGACGAGGGTGATGCTTAATGTTTTTTTGTTATGATGCTTTGTCAAAAGACGTTCGAATCAAAATTGAGTACCGATTTTTTGTTAGAAACCGGCTTTTGTACAAAGTCTGATCAAACCCGCGATGAATGCGGATTTGATCAGGATGCCAATCAACCAATTGTTGATGCTCAAAGAATTTCACACGAGAGCTTGCTGGCAACTCCGAAGGAGTGAAATGTTTATAGTCATGCGCACACACCGTTTCTACAAACTTCGCTAGGAGTGGCATATTGGGTTTTCACGATAGAGCCGTGGGCCACGGCGATAAAATCTACATGTCACTCCTTCGGAGTTGAGGGCCGTTCCAGCACACCGTTTCTATAATCATTCCACTCCTCGCGGAGTTGTGTGCGGTTAGCTGTTGAGCATTGACAAATGGCAACCATCGTGCAAAACTCTGATACTAACTCAAATCGACCGCGCCTTCTTCGTAATAATGCCCCCAAACAGCGTCAGCAAAATAATTTTCAAATCAAGCCCAAACGACCAGTTTTCAATGTAAAAAATATCATGCTCGATGCGCTTGTCGATCGAGGTATCGCCGCGCCAGCCGTTCACTTGCGCCCAGCCCGTCATGCCGGTTTTGACTTGATGGCGAATCATGTAGTTCGGCACTTTGGTCTTGAATTGGCGCACATGATACGTCCGTTCCGGGCGCGGACCGACCACGCTCATGTCGCCTGCCAACACATTCCAAAATTGCGGCAGCTCATCGAGGCTCCATTCGCGCAAGAACTTGCCCAGCTTGGTCACGCGCGGATCATTGCGCGCGCCGAGTCCGGCTGCGTGATCAAATTTCTCAGCGCCGGATTTCATCGAACGAAATTTCACCATGTTGAAGGGCCGGCGATTGACGCCGATGCGTTCCTGCTTGAAAAAGATGGGGCCGCGCGAGGTGAGTTTGATCGCGATTGCAATCACCACCATCAGCGGCGCAAACAACAGCAGCGCAGCAGCAGCAAACACTGCATCAAAAACGCGCTTGGCCACGCGATACTTCCAGGAATCCACCGGCGTGAAGCGCACGCTGACCAGCGGCAGGCCGGCAAAATCGTGGACTTTCGTGCGCGGCTGGATAAACTTGAAAAAATCCGGCACGATATCGGTCTCAACGCCCTCCAATTCGCACACTTCGACAATGCGTGAGATTTTGCGCATGGCGCGGCCCGGCAACGCGACGATTACCTTGTCGATACGATGCTTTTCAATGATCTCGTTCAAGGAAGAGGTGCGCCCCAGCACCTCCAGGCCGTAATCTTTTTTGTAAACACCGTTGGTTTCATAGTCATCACAAAAGCCGACGATGCGATGGCCCAATTCGGGATGGCGCCTGGCCTGCTGCGCGACGCGCAAGCCCAGCTCGCCCGCGCCCACCACGAGCACGCGGCGCAGATGATAACCGCGCCGGTGCGCCTGCTGCAACAGCCAGCGCACCAGCAAGCGCTCGACGAACACCAGTACGAAATTCAACACGCCGAACAATACGAACGTCATGCGCGAATACGAAATCTCGCGATAAAAAAATGTAAACGCAGAGATGAAGACGACGCCGCTGGCAATGCTGAACAGCAACAGGCGCACGTCGGTAAGCTGTTGCAAGCGCCGGTGAAATTCATACAATCCAAAAAACGAAAACAACCCCAACCACAGCGGCAGAATGCAACCGAGAATGATCAAGTATTGATCGATCTCCGGATTGGCATGCGGCAAATAGCCGGTTTCAAAACGCAGCCAAAAAGCGACGTAAAACGAGAATGCCGTGACGAGCAAATCGCAAGTTGCAATTGCAATTTCGAGAATGCGATAACGTTGTTGAGACATGGCAAAAGCGCTGCTGTTGATCAAAGATGTTTTTGCCGGGTCAAGCTGGTGTACTGTGATTCTAATTTTTAGAAGCCCGTTCTTGAAGTGTCATCCAGAAGCGCGCTTGTGAAGCTCTAAGTACAGTGCCATGTACTTCACAAGATTCCTACTGAATGACAAATCGAGCAGGCATAACAATCATGCTGACTGCGTACGAATTGCGTGACAGCTTCGCCGTCACATGCTTTTCACGATTAGCGCCGGAGCCCGTGGTGAAAACGGCCGGCACAAAAACCGGCGCCGCATTACTTCAAGAAATAAACCGGGCGCGTGCTCACCGGCAGCTTGTTTTCAGCGGTTAAACGGTTGCCGAAAAAATCCCAGGCTTCTGCGCCGCGCAAACTTGCAGGAAGCTCGGCGCTGCCACCGGAGCGCGCTGCCGTTTGCCAAAGCGCGCTAAACCGCCGGCCATCGGCGCGGCGATAGTGCAAAAGGTAAAGGCCGGGATCGCCCATCTCCTCCCGCTGTTCAAATGCCGCGTCGCCGCAGAGTTGCGCCAGCGTGAGATAAGCGAGCAATGCGGGCTTCACCGTGGCATTCCAATCATAATCGAGCAAGCCGTGAATATCCGGCCCGCGGTTCGGGCGTTCGCTATCCATCGAATAACAAAAATAATATTTCACGCCGGCAGATTTTGACAGCAAGGCGTGGCGCACGAGAAACGCCGCCTGCGTCATCTCATCGACCGTAGTCGGGCGCGCCGGTGAATAATAAGGCACGGCAGTATTGATGGAGTCGCGGCCGCGATAGCCGGTTTCGGTGGCCCACAATTCCGGGACATAGCCTTGTGCATGTTGCACCAGCGCTTGCAACTGCGCGATTTTATCGACCAATGCTTCTTCCGGCGCAATCTTCTCATACGGATGAAAGGACAAGGCTTGCGGTTGCGCCTTTTGTTGCGACAACGCGGCCTTGGCAAAAAGTTCGCGATTGTCATCCGACCAGGCGAGGCTGAGTCCGGCTAATTTTGCCTCGGGTTGAGTCTGTTTGAAGAAATCGACGGAGGCGGCGAGCAGAAGGCCATACTCTTCCGGCGTGCCTTCAAAATAACGCGGCAGATTCGGCTCGTTCCAAATTTCCCAGCGCGGGATTTGTTTGCCGTAACGCGTAATGACTTCGCGCAAATAGTTTTCATACTCCGTCATCGCGCGCGGCATTTTGTTCAACAACTCCGTGCCGCCCGGTTTCGCGGACGCGCTGGCCCAACGCGGCGGAAAGCCGAGAATGGGAAGAAGTTGAAAATCCTGCTCACGTAAATACGCCAGCAATTCATCCGGCCACTGCCATTTGCCCGGCCGGGGTTCGACTTGATTCCAATAGATTTGAAAAATATTGCGCAAGTACCTCACGCGCGCCTGCTGCAAAATCGGCAAGGTAATATCCATGTTGGTCGCATTGAGGTGCATGCCCCACACCGGCTCGCCGGAGTTGGAGGCCGGCAAGGCCGTATTTTGTGCAGCGACACGCAGCACGCCGCCGCTCATTTGCTGGCCGGATTCGTCGCGCAGCGACCATGTCAGGCGATAATCATCCGCGTGCGGCAATTTGAGCTGCACGGGATGGCGCACGGATTCCCGCGGTTTTATCGCAATGGGAATTTGCAGCGAGCGGGTTTCGGCAGTCAATCGTCCGGCTTGTTGAATGTGAAATTGCAAATTCCGGCCGCGTTCCGAACGATTGACAATCCAAATTGCGAGCGGCGTTTCTGCGCCGGCAGCAAAAATTTTTGTTTTGAGATTTGCCGGAGCAAGTCTCGCTTCCAATTCGGGTGCAACACAAATACTCTTGCCGTTGCGGCGAAAATCGATTTGATCGATCCAAAAGGTTCCCGGCGCTTCAAATTCCAGCGCGAGGCGATAACTGTTTTGCTCCGCGGCGGGCAGCGTGCCGTTGACGGTGATTGGCGCCCACGTTGTTCCGCACTCTTCTTTGTCAACGAAACGCGCCCGGTTCTGCTTGCCTTTGCGCAGCGCTTGCTTGGCGACGCCGTTAATGACACGCACGGCGACCGTACGCCCGGGGGCATCGGCTTTGATCTGCATCGTAAACTCGAATTCGCCGCCGCCCGGCAGCGTCAGCCACGGGCTAACCAGGCGAAAATTTCCCGAGCCAAAATCGCGGCTGCGGCTCAAATCAATTTTCAAAGAACGCCGGCCTTCCGCCGCGTTGAGTGAATCGGAAACGACTTCGAAGCCGATAAGATTTTCAGCGATCGGCTTCCATTCGGCCGCGCCCATTTCGAACCCGGCGTTGTGCAAGGTCAGTTGCGGCCGGTTATACCGTACGACGGTGTTGTCACCGGCGCGCAAACCGCCGCATGCGAACATCAAAAAACAAAAAGCAACGGCATGAGTGTGCAGCTTTTTTCGGGCGGAACTTTTTTTAATACTGCGAAAAGCTTCCGGCATCGTATGATCGACCCTTCGGTTTTGATTTCAAGGCGCGCGCTCAAATAACGCATCCATTTGCAAAATTTCGCCGCTGCCAGGCGCAACGAGCCAGCCCACCGGTCGCCCAAAACGCATGCCCTGCGCTTCCATTAAGCGCACGATATCCATGAACAGCAGCTCGCCGTCATACATCGGTTTGAAGGAGGATTCCAGCACGGCGTAATCGACTTGTTTCAGCGTCGCGCTGGCGCCGCGCAGGGTTTGCGCTTCATAACCCTGCACATCGATTTTCAACAAAATCGGCCGCGGCAAATTGATATTCGCCAAAATGTGATCAAGCGTCGTGACGCGAACCTTGATCTCCTTTTGCTCGCGCGCCTCTGGAAATGCAGTGAGATGGGCTTGCGCCAGCGGCAGCACCGAGCTGGCGCGCGATTGCGCATTCACGTGCATCGTGACTTCGCCCTCCTGCTCTCCCAAAGCCACGGGATAAACCGCGATATTGCCCAAACTCGCGGCGTGCTTGCGCAGCTCTGCAATGCAATCCGGCAGAGGCTCGAACGAATGCACCTGCACATTCGGAAAAAGCTTGGCGGCCGCCACCGCAAATTGGCCGACATTGGCGCCGACATCCAGCACAGTTCGGGGCCGCAGGCCCTGCTTGACCAGGCCGGAAATCATTTTGTAAGAGGTGACGGAAAACTTCGGCCACGTCAACAAAGCCTTCAGCGATCCCAAGTCTTCCAACAGAGAAAAGAGGTGATGTACTTTATGAACGAGACTCATGCGGAGTCGAGTTTAGTTAATTGCCTTGAGCGTTACGTTTCTTATGGAATGTGACAATCAAAATCGGAAATCCCGGTTTGAACAAATCATCTTATCAACAAAAATTTCTTCTGCAAAATCTGTTGGCCGGATTGCAATCTCAAAAAATAAATACCATTGGCCAATTCCGGCGTTTTGAGATGAACCGAATGCCGGCCTTCAAATTCAAAGCGGTCAAAAAACGTGAACACTTCGCGGCCAAGCATATCATAAAGCTTGAGCGCCGTGCGCCCGCTGACGGGCAAATAAAAACCAATTTGCATTTCTCCGCGACTGGGATTGGGGTAGCTTTCGTCAAGCTGCAAAGCGCGCGGCAGCCGCTGCTGCTCGGTGGTGTCCAAGGGATTGGGCGCCATCACCCAAATGGGGCTTGACCATGCCCAGACTTGGCGATGCAACCGGCGTGCAAAATCATAGATGTCGTTTTTTTGCTTGACGCGGAGGTAATACACGGCATCCCCGGCATAACTTGAATCCGCCATCGCATGCTGCACGTGCAGGCCGCTGCCCGGCAACCGCCGCATCACCTCAAAAACCGGATGCCCGTTTTGCCGGCGGCCATGCCTCAAATCCCATTTCAAAATTTCCACGAACTCGATTTCATCGGTGCCATGAACTTCAGCAACGATGCGAGGAAACTCTCCCACCGGAAATTCGAACCGCTCGCCCATCATGTGATCGGCAATTGTGAAGGAGAGCAGCATGCGTTGTCCGGTGGTGGCATACACGCGACGCTGCTGCAATGCTGAAAAAATCGCGTCGCGGGTAAGCGCGGCGGCAAATACCGCCGTCAGGCCGCGAAACGGCAAGCCGGGTGTCGCGCTGTGATCGTCGCTCGAGGCGATTGCCCCCAATATTTCACCGGCTGCCCAGGCGTCTTGCGCATAATGAGGCCCGCTCGAGCTGTAGCGGTCGCCTTTGATATCAAGTTTTTCATAGGCGAGAGGATGATCCGGCGCATACATTTCACTTTGGCCGTGGATCGAATAAATCTCGATCAACGGGCGGTACAGGCGATGGCCGAAACCGGGCCCAAAGCTGACGCCGGAATTCGAGGCCGGTGACCACATGATGCCGCTATGATGCGGCACCGTCAGAAACTCGACGCCGGCCGGCAAAGTATTGGCCAGCATGCGCCACATATCCTGAATTTCACCCTTGAGCTGTTCGCGGTATAACGGCAAACCCGCCAAGACCTCATCCGGCGCATTGAAATAAATATTGTGATGCCCGGAGGGCGCCAGCCGGCTGTACTCATAGCCCAGCAAGGTCACGAACTTTCCCGGTTGGTGATACGTGATGACGTCGTTTTTAATCTGCTGCCATTCCGCCTCGTTAATGCCGCCTTGCGGGCTGAAATCATTCGAGGTGTGATCGGTGAGCGCATAAAAATCGAGCGCCGCAACCTCGCGCGCCTTCTCAAATGCGCCCGTGCCATGACCGTCGTGACTGATGCGCGAATGGCTGTGCAAATCGCCCCAGAACGTTTGCAGCGGCAACGGCGCCGCACTTACGGCAATGGGGTTGCTGGTTGCTTCCAGCCAGGCGCCGGTGTTTTCGAGTTGCATGCGCACCTGAACCCGGTGCACGCCGGGATAGCCAAAGATCACCGGGAATTCCAGGCTGCCGTTATCGCCGCTCACCATCGTCATCGCGCTCGTCAAATTGGCGGTCGAGTCGCTGGCAGATAAAAGCAAATGACCGGTAACCGTCGACGCGAGATTATGATTCGCGTCGAGCACTCTTATACGCAGGCGCGTTTCCAAACCCGCCACGGCTTGCGAGGGCAAGTAGGCGACAAGCTGTTGCGGCAGGCCCGCGCTCACAGAAATTGCCGGGGGCGCGAGCAATTCCTGAAACATGCCATTGCCGGCGACATCATAGGCAATGCGCATCGTATCAACAAATGCCGAGGGCGGCGCGAACATGCGACCGTGCGGCGGATTGGCGCCATAGGTCAAAACAATTTCTTCGCCGCGCAACAGCCGTCCGGCTGTAACGCTCACCGTCACAATCCACGCATTGCGATCCCAATCCCAGTTTGTCGTCGAATCACGGTTGTCGATACTGACGATGGCAACTTTGCCGGTGCTGCTGTTGCTGCGCACGGCGATGAAATTTGCTTTGAGCGAATCCGCGTTCTGCGGCTTATCGAAACCTTTGACGAAACGATATTTCACCGCCGCGCCGGTTCGCAAGCTGTCAACGCCGATCACCAGCTTAACCGCCCAGGTTCCGGCAACGCGCGCGGTGGCGACGTTGGGTTCGAGCGTCGCGTCGAAATCAATGCGACGGCTTCTGCTGGTCGCATACATGCCCATCCAGGCCGACAGAAAAAGCAGCAGCGTCAACAGACGCAAGCCCCAAAGCGTCCCAGTTTTGGAAGTCATGCGAAGTCCATCAATTGTACAACGTGATGCTTGCACGCCGATGATCGCCATTCCGGTGTTACGTCGTTCGCTCGCCATCAACTGGCGCAATCGTCACGCTTAGAGCGTATTTGAAAAATCGGCTACTGACCGGTCGGTTGTTCCAGTTAATGTTCTATCCCGATTTGCGACAAGCTGCAAATCAAAGCTTCGGCGAAGCAGCACGTAACTGTTCGGCGAAACTCGGTGCCTCCGGTGACCATCGGCGATAAAGTTTTCCACCGAAATGCGCCGAGTTCACCGAGCATCGCCGAAAAAACTTTGGCGGAATGATTTATCAGCAGAATTGTTTTGAATCGTTCTGCCGACAAATTAATTTGCCCTAGACTTTCAGAACTTTATTCTAACTTTCAGCGGTTTACGGCCTAACTGGTCAATTTTTCAAACAAATTATTGCCAACCGACCGGTCCGTTTTCTGTAAGTTAGCACTTTTCAGATGCCGTCTTAGAGATACCCCAAGCTTCTTAAATTTTCTTTCAATGCCTCGTCGGCGGAAGCGTTGTCTTCTTCATAGCTCCAGCTTGGCTCTTCCCACGTATCAATGTGACGGACGGGCGAAGCGCTCAAAAAATCCGGTTTGAATATTTCCGTGAGCACGCGGCCGTCCATGTCATGCCCGATGGGCAAATCCATCAAAGCGAGCAAGGTGGGTGTGACATCCAAAACGCTGGCGTTTTGCAGGGCATACCCGCGGCGAATGCCCGGTCCGGCCGCAATGAAAACGCCTTCGGGGTGATGATCGCCGGAAATGGCGCCAATATCGCCGGCAACGATTTTCTCGGCGGCGATGATCTGGCCTTCCGGCAGCTTTACCTGCAAGCTTTTCAACTCGCCGAGGGCGGCGTTCAGCACGATTTCAATGTTGCCATAGGGATCGAGACGAACGTCAAACAATGGCACAGAGGGATTCACTGCCATAATCGCGCTGAGATCGCGGCGCATTTTTTCGATTCGAAAGGAATCCTCGTGGCGATGGCGAAAGAACGTGGCGCCGCGAATGTTAAACGTGCGCACCTCGGCGGCCTCCCAACGCAACAATTCCACTAGGGCCTCGGGCAAAATACGCACAGTGCGGTCCGGCGGCCGGTCTTGGGCTTCGGGCACGGATTGAAAACCGTGATCGGATGCGATAATGATATTGGTGTTGCCGTCTTCAAGACGCGCTGCCAAGTTCACGCCGAGCCGGCGCAGCGTGCGGCCGATCATGCGATCGACGGCTTCGTAAGCCTGATAAATTTTGCTGTGATGCTTTTGAATCGCGCGCGCCTCGACGCCGGCAAAGCGTTCCGGCTCCATGAATTTCCAATAATTGTGCGAGGTGCTGTCCACCAGCGTGAAGACATACATCGACAATTGCGTTTGAAACCGCTGCACCTGGCACACGAACACATCGGCATAAGCTTCAAACCCGACGCGGCGCATTTGATAGAATTTTTCGAGATAATCGCGTTGCGCGCGTGTGCGCAGCAGCGTGAGCGCCGCATCGACGAACGACGAGGACCGCACGCCCAAACGATGACATTGCCACGCGCGTTGCATCGCGGTGAACAGCGACCGCCGGTTGTCCGAACGCTGGGTCATGTCAAGCTCGCGAATCGCCTGCAGCGAGGCAGGATGCGTCTCCGGGCCGCGCGAGAATGACCCGGGAATCACGAAGCCGTTAAGCTCCGGCGGCGGCCATGTCACCATATAACCGCACAAACCAACGCGCCAGCCGGATTGCGAAGCCATGTCCCACACGCGCTTGCAGCGCACACTTTTCGAGGACACCACGAAATCCCATACACCGTGTTTATCCGGCGTTTTGCCGGAAGCGATACTCGTCCAAATCGCCGGCGAGACCATCGGCTCGATTGACTGCAAAACGCCGGAAGCGCCGGAGTCGCATAAACGCTGCAAATTCGGCAGGCGGCCATCCGCCATCATCGGTTTTAGAATGCGCCAGGTGGCGCCGTCCATTCCGAAAAAAAGAAGCTTAGAGCTGCGTGACGTTTTATTCATTGTGACATGGACAATTGAACACGAACTGCCAGATCTTAAAACCAATAATTAGCAATTCGACATTAACTATTAATCATTAGTCATTAATCATTAGACATGCCTTTGACAATGGTTAATGGCAAATGGTTAATGGCAAATGGTTAATGGCAAATGGTTAATGGCAAATGGCTAATGGCAAATGGCTAATGGTTAATGGTTAATGGTTAGTGGCTAATGGCAAATGGTTAATGGCTAATGGTTAGTGGCCGATGGCTAATTAATTACAAATATCCCAAACTCTTCAGTCGCGCTTCCACTTCGGCGCGATCTTCTTCGCTGTAAACCATCTGTTCGTCATTCTTGTTGTGCTCGAATTCCATGCGATCAATCGGCCGCTCGCGCAACACCTTGTCCGCCAGGCCGCCGGCCAGCACTGTGCCGTCCATATCGTTGGGAATCGGGTGGCCCATGAGATAAAGCGCGGTGGGCGCGACATCGATGATACGCGCATTTTTCAGATGCTGGCCTTTCTTCACGGCCGCGCCGTGCATCAGAAAAATCCCGTCCATGCGATGCTGGCCGGTGATGTAATGTCCCGGATCCCGGATGACGCGATGCGAAGAAAACGAAAAACTGCTAAAGACGATGTAGCGCGGGTCTTTCGGGAAATAGACCAGATCAGGCGCGCGCTCGAAAAACGGCCCGTCAAACAGCTCTTCGCGTTTGTAAATTTCGCCGATCAACGCTTCGCCGGTTTTGGGATCGCGGAATTGGCGCAAGCGCTGCATGATTTCATCACGCGTGGCCTCGTAGTCAGCGCCGGGCTTGACCACGCCCTCCGGCTCGCGCCCTTCGAGATTCACAAAAATCAAACCCGCAATGCCGCCGCCGATGGAATACGCGCGCGAGCGCCGCCAATCAATATCCGGAAATGAGAAGAAAACTTTCTCTGCCAAACTATAGCCGGCTTGCGTGCCTTTGACTTTGCGCTTGACTTTGCTCAGCCCGATCAGGTTGATCATGGAAAAAATATTGCTCGGGCTGAGGCCGGCCTGAAAAGCGCGATATTTGAGCTGCGCCGCCAGGCTGCGTTTGGGCGTGAGAAAACCTTCGCGCAGCAGCCAGGTGTTGCTGTAGATGTAGTACTCCAACGGCCCGAAGCCGTGATCGGAAACCAGCATCAGCGGCACCTCAGGATAGCTCTGCCGCACCTCGCAGATAAAATCATCGATCACACGATAGACTTTGAGAATCGCATCACCATAGCGCTGATGATCTTCCGGGCGGTATTTCGAATGCGTGTTGTCCGCGTAGCGCCAAAACGAGTGCATCGAAAAATCGGTTTCGCTGAACACTTGCACAAACAGATGCCAGGCCTTGTGTTTCAGGCAATGGCGCGCAATCCTGATTTTATTTTGCAGGGTGCCAAGCAAATCCTCGAGATATTCCTTTTCATTCTTGCCGGAAAAACTCACGCTCGGCAGCGGTTTGTAACCCGGCACAATTTTCTCGAATTCTTCGATTAGATTTTCGGGATAACAACGATGCGGGCCGGAGGCCGGCACCGGCAAGCCGGCAACCATGTGGCCGTTGAGCGGCCGCACCGGATAGGTGATCGGCAGATTGAGAATGATCGATTGCTTGCCATGAAAGGCCATGATATCCCACAGGCGCGCGCTCTCCACCTCGTCGGAATTCACCGGCTCAATGCGATAAGAATTCGGTCGGCGGCGCATGAATTCAAACAAACCATGGCGCCCCGGCCCTTTGCCGGAGGCGAAGGAATTCCACGCGACGGCGGTGCTGGGCGGAATCACGGTGCGCAACGGCCCCCAGCAGCCGTCTTGCATCAACGCCGCCAGTTGCGGCAATTTTCCTTGCTCGGCCCAGGGCGTGATCAAGTCAAAAGTCGCGCCGTCCAAGCCTAAAATGATAAGACGGGATTGCTGTGATGGTAAACTCATGATCGCAGGTTCATCCTAAAAAATTCTTTCAAGATCCAAAACATGATGCCGGCTTGTCCGCAGGCGAGTTTGCGCATTTGTTCCTTTAACGTGAAATTGTCGTCTGAAAAGCAAAAAATTTTCTGCCGGATAGAAACAACCCAACTGATAAAAAGCTTTTCCATCCGCCGGCGATTTCCTTAGAGTTGCGATTTATCGGCTTTGCAGCCATTAAATCGAGCTGATTTCCATTTTTTGGATGATCGAAACGGCTTCGCGCCTGTTCGGAAGAGGCGCATCATCAAGATTTTCGTGGCGCGCGTTCGGCGCAATTTTCAACGTCTGATACAGCTCGGCAAATTCGCGCACAAATTTGTCGAAATTGAATTTGCGGTCGAGATTCTTTACAGCAGCGTGAGCCAGTTTTTCTTTGAACGCGGGGTTCGAGAGCACGCGAATGACCTGACGCGCGAGATCCTGGGCATCGCCCATGGTGAAGAGCAGCCCGTCTTCGCCGTCGGTAATTTGCTCGGGGATGCCGCCGGCATTGCACGCCACCACGACGCGCCCGGTCGCCATGCCTTCGAGCACGACGCCCGGAAAGGCATCCTGGCAAAGCGAGGATTGCACGATGACATCGCTCGCGGCCATGATCTCCGGCACATCATTGCGCTCGCCGACAAAGAGCAGAATACCCTCGCGCACGAAGGGCTGGGCTTGCGCACGCAGTGTGCGTGCATAATCCTCATGGCCTTCCAATTCGCCGCCGACAATGAGAAAGCGCGCCGCCGGAATTTGCGCGCGGATAAGGGGCAACGCTTGCACAAAAACCGTGTGGCCTTTGCGCCGTGAAAGCTTGGCGATCAACGTGATCACCGGGGCCTCCGGCGGAAAACCGAATGTCCGCCGCCGCGGCGCGCCGTCAATCCGCGGATGAAATTTCTCGCGATAGGGACCGGGATTGTAAATCACGGTCACTTTGTTTTGCGCGAAGCTGCGTTTGAGCGCCATTTGCCGCGCTGTGCAATGTGAAACAGCGACAATCCGGGCTGCGAACAAATGGATCATCGTCGCCACCGGATAACGGGTGAGCGGATTCGGCCGGCTCGCGCGCAAATGCCAAACCACCGGCACGCCGCAGCTCCACGCGGCAAGCGGGGCATGAAAGTCGCGCAAATCATTGGCGTGGACGACATCGATTTGCAATTGGCGCAGCAAGCGCCGCAGCACTAAAACTCCGGTAATGGCGCGGCCGATGAACCGCAGCAAACGCACGGGGTGAAGCAACTGGCGCGAGATGCGATCGATGCGGAGATAATGCAGGCGGCTGGCCAACTCCGCAGCAAGCTGCTGTTGCGCGATTTGCGCACGCGCCTCTTCCGGAACAACGGCGAACGCCGCGAAACTGCCGCGATTGAACGCTTCGAACAATTTCAAAAAACTCAGGCTGGCGCCGCCTTGTGACACAAAAAATGAGGTGAAATACAAAATGCGCATGGGTGGCGTGGGCATGGACGTTTTCACCGAAATTAATTCTTGTTCATTTCCAAAACCGGAAACGGCGTCAATGCGCGCGCGGGCAACTCAGCCGCGTGCCCATTGCCATTGGCATGAAATTTATTTTGCTGAGGCGCGAGATCAATCATGCCGTTGGCCGCCGGCTCTCGGATTTGATCCGGGCGCAGCGCTTTCGCCAGATGGACAAAGGTCATGATCAACGGCAACTCGGCCTGATCCAACATGCCGGTGTACCACAACATGGCAAAGAGTATGGCGCTGTAGCCGCCCACCATGCCCGCAGCGGCAACGCTGTTTTCCTCGCCCGTCGTGCCTCGCTTAACCCGGGCGATGCGATAAATGTGCTTGAACGGCCGCCAGAGCACGAGGCAAAACAACAGGCAGCCGATAATGCCGCCTTCCGTGGCGATGATTAGGAAAATATTATGCACGGTTGAGCTGAACCGATCGCGGATTTCATACTCCGTGTAGTGCAACAACTCGTTTGATTTTCCCAGGCCGACGCCGAACCACGGATTCTCTGCAATCAATTCTGCGGAGCCCAGAATCAAATTGTAGCGCGTCGATTCGCTGCGGCTGCCGGGCAGCATCTGCACACGTTCTGCCAGCGCTTTGGAAAAAAGCGAGAGTTCGTCGGAGTAGGTGAAGATCAGCGAGGCGATATAGACGCCGGCGATCAATCCCAGCAGCAGCAAACGCGGCCAGTTGATGCGCTTGAGCGTCAACGCGCCGGTGGCATAGAACATTACCGCGAGGCCGAAAACAGCCGCGCCCCAATTGCCGCGCGAAAGCGTGAGCACTAGGGTCACAGCGGAAACAATGCTGCATACCCAATAAAGCAGGCGCGCGCGGCCAGTGCTCATCAACGCTTTTGCCACCACCAGCGGCAACAACAGTACAATCCAATTGCCGAGAATATTGCTGTGCTTAAATGTGCCCTGCACGCGCACCAGGCTCATCACGCCCGCTCTGTAAATGGAAATGTGCTCCATTTCCTGGCCAAAATACTGCTGCACGGCGCCAATGCTGGTCTGCGTGATTCCCTGCACCAGTCCCAGGCTGGCTTCGCAAAACAGGATAACCATCAAAAAAATCATGATCGAGCGCAGGGAATAGTAACGATACAAATTATGACGCAAGTAAAAGCCGATGAGGTAACATTTAACCCAGAACCAGCCGGTGTTCGCGCCGAGTTCCCAGGTCTCGTTGAGGGCAACGGAAACGCCGAGCCAGGTCATGAACAAAAAAAAGTACAAGTCGATGCGCTGCAGTTGCAAGCGCTGGTCTTTCAAACCAAAACGAAAGGCCCACAAGAAATACACGCACCATAGCGGTATCTCAAACAAATAAAGCCTGTAGCCGTTGCCCAAGCGCATGGCCAGGGGAAAAGCAAACGTTGTTAACGTGAGCCAAAACGCGATTTTTTCAAGTTTGATCATAGTTGACTTTTGCTCACCGCGATCAAGCCACCCGGCGCCAGGGTTTTTCAGCGAATAATCCCTGCCAGCTTCGCGGCAAGTTGGCCGTGGCCCAAGCCAGGCCGCGTTTGAGCGAGGGCTGCGTTTGAAAACTGCGCGCGAAATAACGGCGCGCATTATAGGTGTCACCCTGTCGTTGAAAGCGCCGCCCGACTTGAAAATCCACCTTCGCTTCAAAAGCGGAGGCGTACTTGCGCAAATAGGGAAAGCGTTGCAGCGAGAGACTCAAAAAACGCCGGTAGTTGGATTCGATGTGATGCGGCGTGCCGGTTTGCGAGGCGCTGCGCGGCGTCACGCAGCGGTAGACCAGTAATTCATTGAGACAGGCCACCTCATGCGCCGCGGCAATGCGCATGAACAGATCGTGATCCTCGCAGGTGCGCAAACTTTCATCCAATCCGCCCACTTCTTCATAAACTGTGCGGGGCATGAACATGGTCGGCGTAATGAGTTTGATCTGAAACAGAAACGAAGCAGCTACGCGCGCTTCCCGCTGCGCCGGCAAACGAAAACGAACGTCGCGGATTTTACCGCCATCCGGGCGGACTTCACGCAAGGCGGAGATCACCAACCCGAGCGCCGGTTGCGCTGCAATGGTTTGATATTGGCGTTGCAGCTTCTCCGCATGCCAGTAATCATCGGCATCCAAAAACGCGAGAAAGGCGCCGCGACTGTTGCGCGCGCCGAGATTGCGCGCCGCCGCCGGGCCGCGATTGTGCTCGTGTTTGAATGTGCGCACTTGCCCATGTTTGGCGGCAAGCTGCTGCGCCACGTTGAACGTCGCGTCGCGCGAGGCATCATCAACAATGATGATTTCAGCCGGCGGCAGGGTTTGGGCCAGGCAACTTTCGACAGCGCGGGACAGCCATTTCTCCGCCTGATAGGCCGGAATGATGACACTGATTTCGGGCCTCATCGCATCAAAACCATTTTCTTGGTGCGCACAAATTCATTCGCCGCAAACTTGAGCAGGTAGACGCCGCTCGCGAGGTTTTCTTGCGGCATCCAGTTGATCGCATATGCGCCCGCGTCCATGCGCTCATTTTGCAAAGTTGCCACAAGCCGGCCGGCAAGATCATAAACCTGCATGAGCACCTCTGCCGTCTGCAATAACGTGAACGAAATCGTCGTCGACGGATTAAAGGGATTCGGATAATTCTGATAAAGTTGAAAAGAAGCCGGTTGATAATATTTGCTGCCGGCGACTTCCACGGAGGTTGGCGTCGGCGTATCAACCGTACTCCAATCCAGCGCGTCGAATGCGACTCCGACTTCCGCCGGTTCTGAGTCGGGCGAATAATTCTCATTCATGACGCCAAGCGTAACGACGATTCTTTGCAGTTCCAGCGCCTCCCATTTCCTGCCGGGGAAGTATCGCTCGAAATCCGATCTCGGATAAAGGAGTAATTCATTCCAACTATCGAAACGGGGCGGTATCTCCAAAGAAACGTATGCGCCTCGCGTTCCCGCGAAACTGAAGGCAGAACCCAGGCTGTAGCTGATCGCAAATTGTGGAATTCTCGTCTGATTTTTATGACCGGAAATCATGACATAGGGCCGGCACACCTCCCGATGGAGGTATTCCGTCGACTTAATTCTATAGCTCAATTTCAAGATCGGCCATCGTTCAGGCGCCGGCGGGGTGAGGGCTTGCCGCACTTCAGAGGTCAAATAACTATTGGTGCTAATCTGGCGGTCTTTTGATTTGGTATGAAGATAAAGGTTCTGCCGATTGGCGCCTCTGGGTTGAATCAGCCGTCTTTGGATGGGCGGGGTGTCATAACTCAGCAAATGATTGACAAACCAGCCGCTGTTCAACGGTTCCTCGAAACTGGCATTGAGCAACCTCGCGCCGGCAGGCCAGGTCCACTCGGGTTGCAGATAACCATAAACGGCATCATCGTATTCGGCGAAATCATTTGGATTGATTGTAATGGTTTCATCGGCAAGCGTGTGAAACGTAATGGCCTCGCAGACCTTGCCGTTGAGTTTCACCAAACCAACGCCCCAGGATGATTTCGCGGTTTCGAGATAATCCGCGGCGCGGGTAAAATTGGCGGAATTCGGCATCAGAATAAAAGCTGTGCCTTTATAGCGCCAGGAAATTTCCGGAATCGCGGCCACCGTGTTATGCACATGTCCGAAGAAGGCGAATTTCACATTGCCATAGCGCGTGAGGAGGTTCATCAACGCCGCGCGATTTGCCGCGCCGGGTCCGTAGGTATCAAATTGCGCGCGCCCAACCGGCAGCAACGGATGATGCGTAAAAAACATGGTTGGGCGATCACGATTCGCCTGCAAGTCGGCGTCGAGCCAGGTGAGAAACTCCGGATGCTTTTCCATAAAGTCATCCACGCCGTAGCCGTTGCCTCCGGCTTGCGAGAACAGCACAAAGTGCCAATCGCCGGCGTCAAAGGAATACACCACCAGCTCCAGGCCGTTGATTTGCTGCTGCGCCCAAATGAAGTTGGCAAACTCGCGATTTTTGATGGGATTGGTTGCAAACGTATCGGCTTCCGGCACGTGATCATGATTACCCATCAGCAAATATAACGGCATTTGCAGCGGCTTTACCGTTTGCACGAACAGGTTGAAATTTTCCCATTCACCGGTGTTGTGGATATTGTCGCCGAGCGTGATGACAAACTCCGGCTTGAGCTGATTCGTCAACGCAACGGTTTGCTGCAAGCGCGGCACCACGGTTTCGTAATTCCGCTTGCTATCGGGATTATCGAACTTGGTGCCGGGCGCGTAGAACGCCACTTGCGGATCGCCCCAGATGCCGAAGAAGAAGGCCTTCTTGGGGGTGCCGATGTTGGGCACATAACCGTACGGCGGGTTTTGCGCCGCAACATATCCAACACCAAACAGCACGAATACTGTGATCCCCGCGGACAACCGTTGGCCGTGTTTGCGATTATTCCATGTCATTTAAATGTACCCCAAGGTGTGTAACCGGCGTTCGATTTCACGCTGCTCTTCATCGGAAAGCATCACCTCGCTGTTTATGTCGACCGTGCTCGGCGCAAAAATCACCTCGTGGCCGTTGCGCTGTTCCTCGAACCACTCACGGCGCGCCATGCCGTCGCAATGATCCGGCACCGGCAATCCCAGCCAGTGCAGCAACGTCGGCATCATGTCTTGCAGATGCGCGCGGGGCTTCTGGCCCGGCTCGGGGCGCGCTATCTCAGGGCCGGCGACAATAAAAATGCCTTGGCTTTCATGCGTGCCAACGTGAAAATCATCGGGCGCAACCGCTTCGAGCTGGCGCGCCTCATTGAAATACGTTTTCGAAGAAAAGGTGTAGCCGGGACTCGGTTCGATGATCAAATCCGGCATACGGTCCAATGCCGCGCCCTGAAAAATTTCATCGCGGCGAAAAACATTTTTGACAACCAGTTGTTGCGTTTGCGGGTCACGCCACGCGCCGAGTTTGGCCTTCAAACTGGCGATATCGGAGTCGGTGGCAGCCGGCCCGAGGTAAACATATCCCCAAAACGCGCTCACTGCATAGGCCAGCGAGCGATCGTGATCGATGCTTTGCATGCGCAATGCGCCGCCCAACTCCCGACGCTTGGATTTCGGCAGCAGGCGTTTGCGCAATTGCAAGACATCGAGCTTTCGAATGAGGCCGGCGTGGCGCATCCAGGATTTTTTCATGCCGTCCCGCCGGGATTGCGGGGTGAGAAAACCGTTGGCGTACAGCCAGTGATTCAACTCCGCGCGCGTGTGGTGCCGCTGAAAGCCGTGATCCGAGAGAACCACGATCAATGTCTCTGCGCCCATTGTTTTCTTTGCTTGAGAGAATAATTCTCCCAGCGCATGATCGAGCGGCTTGAAAAAATGGTGAATGACTTGCTGATGCCGCTTTTCGTCATAGGCGGGATGCGAGTCGTCGAGATATTTCCATAAGGCGTGCTGCAAGAAGTCAACGGCTTGCAGTTGCAAAAATGCAAAATCCCAAACCTCGCGTTGCAATAAATAAAGCATGGCCTCGACGCGGCTGGTCAAGAAGAGCTGCATCTTGCGCAAAAATCCGTCGAAATCCGCCTGTATGCGGCCGTGCTCGTCCTCTTCTTTCAGCAACGGCCATTCATAGCCGAGATGCGTTTCAAGCTCGCGGAGCAGCGCCGCAGGATGCGTGAAGGTCGAGGCGCGGCTGGGCGTCATCAGGCCGCTGACGATCACGCCGTTGATTTGCGGCGGCGGATAGGTCACCGGCAAATCCACCACGGCCACACGCTTGTTGTGGCGGCTCAGCAGCTGCCACAGCGTAGGCATCCGCAGCGAGGTGGCATTCACAAAATAGGTGCGGTGTTGCTCGCGATCATATCCTTGAAAATCAAAAATGCCGTGTTTGCCGGGATTGCAGCCCGTCATGAACGTGCTCCACGCCGCCGGGGTGATCGGCGGGATGGTTGATTGCAGCACGCCGCTGACACCGGCTTGCGCGAGCCGGCTCAACTGCGGCATGTGCCCGGCTTGCATCAGCGGCTGCAGGATCGTCCAGGCGCCGCCATCCAAGCCAACACAAAAAACGCGGCGGGTTTTATCCAGGCTGGACATGGCTTTCACATTTCTCATTCATGCATTGATCTGCCATAACACCCCGGCCTCAAGCACGCTCTCTTAATTTTCCTTTGAACCTCTGCAACATCGCGCGATCGTCTTTCTCCAAACAAAACAGCGCGGCGCCCGCCCCATACACACCCGCTAAAATTGCAGCCTGCCACCAGATTCCCCACGGCGTTGCCAATCTCACCACGGCGTATGCCAGCACGCAAAGCGCCAGCAATCTAAGCGTCAAGCGCGTGTAGGGGAACACGCCCAAAATCTTGCGCAACGCCAATAACCGCGCGAGGTTCACACCCACAATTGCCAGGCCGCTGCCTAGCGCAGCGCCCATCGCGCCGTACTTCGGAATGAGAATCGCATTGAGCGCGATTGCCGTCAAGGCAGCGACGGCCAAAAAACGCATTTCCCATTTTTCGCGATTCATCATTTGCAAGAACTGCCCGGCGGGGCCGACGCCCGCGTCCACCAAAGAGGCAAATGCTATAATCAGCAGCACCGGTACACCGGCGACGAATTCCTTACCGAAGAGGCGTAATATCGGTTCGGCAAATACCCAGCACACCAGGCAAATCGGCAAAGTGACCAGCAATGACCAGCGCACAACCATGCGATAGTAATGAACAATGGCAGCTTGATCATTGCGTCCGTGCGCCTCGGCAATCACCGTGCTGAACATCGGCACGAATGAACCCATGGCCAGCGTTTGAAAATCGGCGATGCGAAAGGCGGCGTGATAGATGCCCACCTGTGAAAGGCTCGACAGCGCGCCGATCATCAAACGATCGGCTTGATTCATGGCCAACCCGGAAAAACGCGAGAACCACACCCGCGCCGTGAATTGCAACATCTCGCGCGTGGGCACGGCGGCGTGTTCGGCAGAAGCCTTGGGCACGTGCGGCCGGAGCTTGATCAAACCAATAAAAGTGGAAATCGCTGTGCTCGCCAACAAAGCAGCCATTGCCCAATGCACGCTCAACGAGGTAAGCCAGGCAAGAGCGCCAACGATGAGCAGCAAGCCAATGGGCTGCAGCATGCGCCGAATCAGCGCTTCGGTCGCGACTTCGCGAAAAGCGCGCAGCGCAAAACCGAGCCATGAGAGCAACACCAGCACCGGCAAAATAACTGCAATCCAGGGCAGCGCCGGCGCGAGGTCCGGCTGCCTGATCACACGCGCGGCGATTGCTTCACTGAAGAAAAAAAGCCCGGCGCTCACTATCAGCGTCAAAGCGCCCATCACCAGCAGAGCCACGCGAATCACCTTCCGGATGTCAGCAGGACGGTTTTGCGCACGCGCCACCGCAATGTAGCGCACCGTGGTTTGCGAGAAACCGCCGAGACAGATGCCGTCCAGAAAGCTGAGCAGCGAACTGCCGTATGTGAACATGCCAAAATCCCGCAGGCCGAGCAGTTTCGACAGAACGATTTGAGCAATAAAATTGATGCCGCGTCCGACGAGCGTGCCGAGCAAAACAATGCCGCTGTGGCGCGCCATCGCTTCCGGCCGCACGCGTTTTAGCTTCCCATTTGGGGAAATCGCCGGCGGCGCAGCACGGTGTATATCCACCGCAGCCGTTTCACCGGCGGTATTGCGGGAAATTTCGCCCGTTACGCTCACAATCGTTGATCGGCTTCCGTTTTATTTGCAGCGTACCACGCCACGGTTTTCACCAGGCCCTCGCGCAGAGACGTCGGCGGCTGCCACTGCAAGGCCTTTTTCATCTTCGTCACATCGAGAATCTTCTTGGCCTGGCCGTCGGGTTTCGAGGCGTTCCACCGAATCACACCTTGAAAGCCTGAGACATCCTGCATGGTTTCCGCCAGTTCGCGGATCGACGTGCCAACGCCGGTGCCGATATTTAGCGGCTCGACCTCGTTATAAACTTCCGTCGCCTTGATGATGCCGGCGGCGCAGTCATCGACATAAAGAAACTCCCGAATCGGCTTGCCGGTGCCCCATACTTCAACTTCTGGCGCATTCGCTTGCTTCGCCTCGACGAATTTTCGAATCAACGCGGCGGCGACATGCGAACGATCGGGGTGAAACGTGTCGCGCGGGCCGTAGAGATTCGTGAGAATCAAATGAATGCTATTGAGGCCGTATTGCTTGTTGTAAGCCAGGCCTTGAATCGCAAGAATCTTCTTTGTCATGCCGTAGTTGACCACGGTTTCGTGCGGCAGGCCGTTCCACAAATCTTTTTCCGCCAATTCATTTTCAAGATAACCGGGATAGGAACACGCCGTGCCGATCTGCACAAACTTTCCCACGCCGGCCTTGCGCGCGGCCTCCATAAGATTCGCGCCCATTACCAAATTCTCGTAGAAAATGCGGCCGGGATAAAGTTGATTGATCCAAATGCCGCCGTAATAAGCGGCGCAATGAATCACAATGTGGGGCTGAAACTTTGCGAAACATTCGTCTGCGGCTTCCAGCCGGGTGAAATCATATTGCTTTTTGCGTGGCGTCAGAATCTCGCAACCGGAAGATTGCAAACGATCAACCAGATGGCTGCCGAGAAAGCCCGCGCCGCCGGTGATCAGAACGCGTTTATTTTGCCAGAATGAGGTTGTCATAGCTCTTGTGTGTTACTTTGTTTGATGCCGCCTCATTGAATCGAGAAACCTCTCAATCCAAGTTATGGGCATACCCCAGCTCTTTCAGCACCTCGCCGGCTTCGGCGCGCATGCGCGCAAGTATTGCCTCCGGCAGTTTGCGATAGTTGCCCAGGCTCGGCATAAAACCGCGGCTGGAAGCGGCGAGCGGATCTTCCAGGCCATGGCCGGTGGTATGTTCGTATTTGTAAAATTGCAGCATTTGTTCTTCCCAGGGTTCGCCGAGAAAATGCAGCAGCGCGCGGCACGTTTTTTCCGGATGCTCGACTAAAGCCTCATAGCGCAGCTCGAAGACACGCTGCTGATGCTGGCGTTGAAACGCGAGCATCTTGCGGCATTGCTCCGCCCAGTAGCGCGCGCCGCCAACATAAGGATCGCCGCACGCCTGCTTCATGGCCTCCGCCTGCCGAATCACTTTTTCGCCGACCGAGCAGGCCACGTCGAGGCCGTGGCGATAAATAAAAACGTACTGGCATTGCGGGCCGTAGAGCCGCTCGATAAAATCGAGGCAATCGATATAATGCGGACTCTTGTCGGCCCAGCGCTGTTTCTGCCGCGCCGCGGCATAGCGCGAAAAATAATAGCTGCTGAATTCGCGCAGTTTGGCCAGCACATGTTCCTCATCGAATCCCATCGCATGCAACCCCTCGAGCGCCTTGCGATCCCGCCACACCGCGCTGAGCGGCAGCAAGAAAATCGATTCCGTCGGGCACGCGATGCGCGAGTGGCTGTCGAGAATCAAACGCAATAACGTGGTGCCGGAACGATGCACGCCGATCAGAAAAATTGGCGGCTCGGTGAGCGTGGCTGCGTTGGCCGGCGCCAGCATCACCGGGCGGCGCGACTTCTTGAGCTTGCGCCGCAGGCGCGCCATCATATTCATTTGCTTCGTGACGCGCGGCGGCGCGCCGTTGGCCGCCGATTCCGGTTGTTGGAGTTGCGTTTGCATTACACGTTGCTGAGCGGATTTCGAATATCGATGGTTTCGTAAGCGCGCATCAGCTCATCCACGCCTTGTTCGACCGAAATCGTCGTTTGAAATCCCAGCGCATGGATTTTTTCATAGGAGACTTCATAATTGCGCTGATCTTCATCTTTGCCGACATCGGCGTAGTGCAAATAGAAATCCACCTTGGAGCGCACAAGATTGGCAATGTCTTCCTTGCTGTAGTTCATCTTTTCCGAGCCCACGTTGTAAACATTGCCGATCATGCGGCCGGCGTTATCCAGCGCAAACATGAAGCTGCGCGCCATGTCGATCACATGAATGAACGTGCGCTTGAACGTCCGTTCATAAATGATCAGGTTGCGCACTTTCACGGCTTGATACACAAAATCATTGATCAACAAATCCAGACGCATGCGCGGCGAGACGCCGAAGGCTGTGGCGTAGCGATAACAAATGGTATTGGGAGAATCGAGCAAATGCTGCTCGGCCTGGGTTTTCGTGCGGCCGTAAATGGTGAGCGGATTGAGCGGCGTGGTTTCCGTGCAGATTTGACCGACCACGGCGCCGTAGTTCGAGCCGGTGGAGGCGTAGAGCAGAAGCTGTCCGCGATCGCGATTTTTCTCAACGATTTTCGTGCCGATGTAATTCACATCGTGCGCGAGCTGTTCGTTTTTTTTGCAGGCCGGATAGCCGACAATCGCGGCGAGATGAATGATGGCATCCATGCCCTTGACAGCCTGGCGCACCTTGGGCTCATCCAGGATATTTCCTTTGATGAACTCAAAATTCGGATAGCTGAAATGCGGCAGCAGGCTCGCGCCGCCATACATCAAATTATCCAGCACACGCACATGATGGCCGGCATTGAGCAGCCGTGGAATTAAAACGGAGCCGACATAGCCGGCGCCGCCGGTGACAAGAATTTTCATCCTGAACTCTCCGTGGTGTTAATCCTGAAGCAAGGTTGCAGCGCATTCCCACGGCTAAACCAGGGACACGCCGTCCATGTCCTGCGGTACAGGCACGTTCATCATTTTTAAAATCGTCGGCGCGAGATCGCCGATCCAAAGCTGATTGTGGTCGCGCTTGATTTCACGATCGCGCACGAAGAGCAGCGAGTCTTCGTACGTGTGCATGCCGACCAGCGCCGTTTTCTCGCCGTGCACGGTTTTCTTGATATCGCCTTTTAAATCATAGCCGTCATAGGGCACGGCAATCAAATCTGCCGCCAGCTCGCTGTTCTGGCCGTCGTAAATTTCTTCGCGCTTGATGACCTGGCGAATGATGGGCGCATGGTTTTCCGGGTCGCGAAAACCGAGCAAAGCTTCCGTCAATTTTTCGCGCATCGCTTCATACTGGCTTTGCGGCACCGAACCGTTCGGCTCGCGGCCCTGCAAATTGACGAACACCCGGCCGGGAATCAGGCTATACCCTTGCGACTCCGGATGCATGTCGGCCAGCGAGGCGGGCGGCGCTTTTTTGAATTTCAACCAGCCGGCTTCTGCGAGATACCAATTCAGATAAATTTCCTTTTTGATGGCGCAGAAGCCGTGATCTGACAGAATGATCAAGTCAACCTCGCTGTCGAGCTTGCGATCGACTTCGCCCAACACCTCATCGACGCGTTTATAGAAATCGAAAAACGCTTTCGCATACTGCGGATCATCCTTCTCCATGTGTTCCCAGAAGAAGTGATTCATGCGATCGGTTTCCATGATATGGCATTGAAAATAATCCCACGGCTCTTTCGCCATGTAATGAAACATGGCGTGCACGCGTTTGGTGAGCGCTTCGTTGCATTCGTCAAGAAAACGATCGCGGTTTTCGCGCGCGATCGCGGCGTCGGCGTCGATCTTGTAGCCCATTTGCTTCAATTCCTGGCCGACATGCGCAGGGTTGGCAATCTTCTCGATTTGCGTACACAAGAAACAGCCGATCAAAATGCCGTTGACTTTGCGCGGCGGGTAGGTAACCGGCACATTCATGACGAACACACGCTTGCCCGCGCGGCTCATAATTTCCCAGATGGTGTCGCTTGTCATGTGCGCGGAGGTCGGCACAAAAATATCAAACGTGCCGGGCTTGCGATCAACAAAGCCGAAAATGTTGTGCTTCGCGGGATTTTTGCCCGTCATATAACTCGACCAGGCGACGGACGAAATGCAGGGCTGCACCGAATTCATGCGGCGAAAGGCGCCTTTTTCGGCGAGTTTTTTGAAATTGGGGAAATCGCCCGCGCGCATGTGTTTCTGCATGAAATCATATGGCACGCCGTCGATGGAAATCACGAAGACGCGGCGCGCGCGGTCTTTTTTGAGAAATTCGAACATACGGGTGTATAGCTATAAAGCGTTTCTCAGGCAAGCTGCACGTCTGAAAGCGCTTGGGTGAAAATCTTATTCTCTTCTTCGGTGAGATGGTTTTTCCAATCGCCGGAACCGCCGCGCCGGAAAAAGCTTTTCTCGTCGACGACGCCCATCTCGCGCCCGCTCATTTTTTCAAAGCGGAAATAGTCCAGCGCCTGCGCCACCAGCTCGTCCGGCACATTGAAGCCGGCCGCGCGCAGGCATTGCGCCAGATAAGGCGCGCCGTGCGCCACCACTTTTTCATACTGAATCACGACGCGGGTATGCGGACGCCAGGCCATGAAATGCTTCTTCCAGTCCGCGATGAACCAGCGCAACTGCATGCTTTTGCCGCCCAAGCCGAGCAGCTTGTAACGGATTTTTTTGAGCCGGTTGGTGGAGCGATGTTCCATGTAATAGGAATAGCTGACGAAAACGTCGCGCGGATCGCGCTGCACATAAATCACGCAGCCCTCTTTGAAGGGGACTTCATGCGGTAGTTTGTGCGTCTTCATCACAGCATGAAATCCCTCGGCCGCGCGCCACGGGTGTTTCCCGGAGACTGCGTGGCGCACCCAATCTTGTTTGGGCGCTTTTGCGCCGTCATCAAAACCCTGAAACGGAAGGTTTAAACAGTAAGCGCACAAATAATTCACCCAGGTGTTGCCGCTTCTCGGATATCCGACAACCCAAATATTTCGCTGTGTTGCAGAGGCGTTTTCCATGGCTTTTTTGCGGCTTTCGGCCTGCTAGATATTTCAACGTTGGTGATAACAACCTCTGTTTCGCGCCCAACACGGTCACGCGAAACAGAGGTCAAGAATAAAATAAATGCGAAGACAAGGTTGTCTTCGCGAAAATTATACATACCCCAGATCGGCGAGCCGTTGCTTCACGACATCTTCTTCCTCATCGCTGTAAGCGCCGTCGCCGTTTTTGTTCTCCGGCATGAGATAGCCCAACTCTTCAAGACGCCGCACGATTTTAGCCGCGGATTCCTGCGGCGTTTCGTTTTCGGTTTCGCAAATCACTTCGGGATTTTCCGGGGCTTCATAAGGATCGCTGACGCCGGTGAATTCTTTAATCTCGCCGGCCAGCGCTTTCTTGTAGAGTCCCTTGACGTCGCGCTGAATGCAGGTTTCGAGCGAAGCCTTGACATACACTTCGACAAAATCCTTGATCAATGCGCGGTTTTCATCTCGAATCGCCTTGTATGGCGAAATCGCCGCTGAAATCGTGAAGACGCCGTTGCGGGTGAGCAAATTGCATACAAAGCCGATGCGGCGGATATTGGTATCGCGGTCTTCCTTGGAAAAACCCAGGCCTTTGCTAAGATTGGTGCGCACAACGTCGCCGTCCAACACTTCAACTTTGCAGCCGCGCTGCTGGAGCAACGGCACGAGTTGTTCGGTGATCGTCGATTTGCCGGCCCCGGACAATCCGGTAAACCAAATGGTGCAGCCACGTTCATGTTTCATTAGGGAGCTTCCTCGAATGTCGTCAAATGTTAAAATATTCGATCAATCAAATTTAGCGCACGGTCATCTTTGCTTATGTGTACCTGGTCTTGTTACTCCGGAGGAATCTTGGGTGTACTTGGCGTTGTGCTCAAGGCCCCACAAGTTCCTTTCAGGATGACAAGCTGGGATGATCCAATTTTCAAGACAACAGCACACTTGTTCTGCCCGCTTTCCGGGCATGCTGTTTTCACGCGATGAGATCTTCAAACAATCTTTTTGCCGATCATCTGCGGCAGCGGCGCCATGCCGAACAGGTTCAGAATCGTCGGCGCGACATCGTACAGACGCATGCCTTTAATCTCACGGCCGTTGCCGGGATGTGCGGGATCATGCAAAATCAAAATGCCGTTTTGCGCGTGATTGGCATCGTCCGGGCCGGTGTCGTTGTCAAACGTGTGAATCGCACCGCCGCCGATCGTGCCCACGCTGCGCCAATATAAATCTCCGAAATAAATCAACAAATCCGGCGGAATGTTGTTGAGCTCGCGATACAAGGCTTGCGGCTTGTACACTTTGGTGCCAATCGGCCGGCCGTGGTGATCCGGAATCGCGGCGATTTGTTCCGCCAGCTCGCTGCGCAACTGTTCATAATCTTTCGGATCGACGACACCCTCAGGCTCACGGCCTTTGACATTGATAAACAAACGCGCGTAGTAGCCGCCCTCCGACCAGGCGATGGTCTTGGACCAATCCACCTCGCATTTGTCGATCGCCGTCGGGCTGTTCGGCATTTGTTTGAGTGTGAGATAGCCATTCTGCAACAACCATTCGTTAATGCAAATGCCGCCGTCCATCTTTCTGGCGCCGTGATCCGACACAATCAGCACGACGGTATCGTCGTCGATCAGCGTGAGCAACTCGCCCAACTCGCGATCGAGATATTTGTAATACTCGCGAATCGCATGTTCGAAGCGATTGCCCTTTTCATAGCCGCGGTGGCCGGGATCGAGAAACTTCCAAAAGCCGTGATGAATGCGATCGGTGCCCATTTCCACGAACATGAAAAAGTCCCACGGTTTCGTGCGCAACCAGTGCCGCACCAGGCGAAAGCGCTTTTCCGTCATTTCGTAAATTTGGCGCAACAGCCAATCCTTGTCTTCGGTGCGGAAGCCTTTCACATCAACCAGGTATTCTCCGACTAATCCGGCAATCTCATCTTGCAGCTTTGCCGGATAGGTGTACTGGTTTTTGGTGGAAGGCGTCAGAAAACAGGAAACCATCATGCCGTTGACCGGGCGCGGCGGATAGGTACCCGGAACACCGATGACCGCCACTTTTTTATCGGCTTGCGAGAGTGTGTCCCAGACGCGCTCGGCTTTGACCGCATTGCCGGTTGCGATGCTGAGCTTGTCGTAACTGTGATCGGCGCGATTGCGAAAGCCGTAAATCCCGAGCTGGCCGGGATCCTGGCTTGACATCATGCACGACCACGCCGGCACCGTGATGGGTGGATGGCAGCTTTCCAGCTCGCCCCAAACTCCTTTTGACATCAATGCGGAAAAATGCGGCAGATCGCTGCGATATTGTTCAAACAACAATTCCGGCGGAACGCAATCGAGCCCGATAACCAAAACTTTTCGATGCGATGCGTCCGTTCGACCCTGATTGCCTATCATAAGCTGACACTTTCCTTAATTTCTTATCGGGTCAAATGCTTTCTGTGCTCTTGCACATACTCTTGCGTTAACCTTCAAACAACGAATCCTTCACGACCGAAGGCGCAGATGAAAAACGCGCAAGGGCACGAACGACTTCACTTTAATCGATCAAACCGCGGCTTGCCGGCGCACACCTTCGATCAACACCTTCACGACTTCAGCGCGGCTGAACTCGGGCGGCGGTAATTCGCCGTTTGCCAGCATCGTGCGCACTTGCGTTCCCGAAAGGGTGACGTGATGCGCCGGTGGGTGCGGGCAGGTTTTGCTTGTGACCACCGCCTGGCAGGTACGGCAAAAAAATGAATGCTCAAATTTCAGAGGCGTAATGCCCAACTCTTCCGGTTTGAATTGATCGAAGATGAGTTGTGCATCGTAGGTGCCGTAATAGTTGCCCACGCCCGCGTGATCACGGCCAATGATCATGTGTGTACAGCCGAAATTTTTGCGGCACATCGCATGAAAAATGGCCTCGCGCGGCCCGGCATAACGCATCGCCGCCGGAAACACGCTGAGCACCACCCGATTTTTCGGATAATAATCGCGCAGCAACACTTCATAGCTTTGCATGCGAATGTCCGCCGGAATGTCATCCTGCTTGGTTGCGCCCACCAGCGGGTGCAACAGCAGGCCGTCAACGATTTCGAGCGCACACTTTTGAATGTATTCATGCGCGCGGTGAACGGGATTGCGCGTCTGAAAACCGACCACGGTTTTCCAGCCGCGTTCATCAAACATTTGGCGTAACTGCGCCGGCGTAAAATGATAGTCGGCAAAGGGCAGTTCCGTGGGATCGTTCAATTGCCAAACATCGCCGGCAAGACAGGTATTGCCTTGCGCCAGCACGCGCGCCACACCGGGATGCGCCGCGTCCGTTGTGCGATAAACTTCTTTCGCTTCACGGGTTTTATCCGGCGAAAATTTGTCCGCGATCTTCATCGTGCCCAGAATATTTCCGTTGATTTCGATCAGCGCGACTTCCTCGCCGAGCTGTACGCTCCCGGCAATCTCGTCGGTTACCGGCAAGGTAATCGGGATCGACCAGACACAGCCATTTTGCAAATGCATGGTCTGCACGACGCTTTCATAGTCATCTTTGTTCAGGAAGCCCGTGATGGGGCTCATCGCGCCCATGGCAATAAGCTGCAAGTCGGAAATCGCCACTTCACCAAGCGGAATCTTCTTCATCCTTTGCGCGCGTTGCAGCGTCTCTTCCTTCTGTTTGCCGTGCAGCACTCGATTAATCAGAGTACCGCCGTGGGGAATACTCGTTGGCATGCGGGGTACACTCCTCTTCAGTTATTTCGCAGTTGAATCTAGTCAGACTGAACTACATATGGATAATTGGTTATTGCAAGCGAAGTCTGGCCCCGTTCTTAAGCGGGGCTTGTGCTGCTGTGACGGCTGCGCCGGGTCTTGCTTTTCTTGCCGTCGCCTTTGCCGTAGTAATAGTAATGATAGTAGTAGTAATAACTGCCGTACATGCTCTCGATCTGCACGCCGTTGAGCAGCGAGCCGAGCAAGCGCGCATTGACATTTTTGAGCAATGTGTAGGCGCGGAAAGCCGCGTCGCGGTCGGTTTGGCCGGATTTCAACACAAGAATCACACCATCGAGGCGGGGACACAACACCGCGGCGTCGGTTACAGCAATGATCGGAGGACTATCGAACAAGATGATGTCAAAAAGATCTTTCATTTCCTCCAATGCGCGCGTCATCGCGCTGGAAGCGAGCAGCTCGGAGGGATTGGGCGGCAATGTGCCGCAGGGCAAAACATAGAGATTATCAATCTCCGTCTTTTGCACGGCTTCAGGCACGGAAACTTTGCCCACGAGAATATTGGAAAGGCCGACACGGCGGTCGACTTTGAAAATGGTGTGCAAAACCGGGCGGCGCAAATCCGAATCAATCAACAAGACTTTGCTGCCCATTTGCGCCATGGTAATGGCGAGATTCGAGACCGAGGTTGATTTGCCTTCACCCGGACCGGGACTGGTCACCAAAATCGCTTTCAATTCGCGATCGAGCTTGGTGTACTGCAAATTCGTGCGAAACGTACGATACGCTTCGGAAATCGGTGATTTCGGCGCAAAATGCGTGATCAAGCGCGCCGCCATTTTTTTGGATTCAATCGTGTCCAGACTGCCGTTCATGCTCGGCAGTATTTTGAGACGCTTGATCGCTTCGTCTTCTTTGATCACGGGAATGGAACCGAGCACAGTGAGGCCGATACGCTCGACATCCTCGATCGAGCGCACGGAATTGTCGATGTATTCGAACAAAAATGTCAGGCCCAAGCCCAACCCAAATCCGATGAGCGCGCCGAGCACGAGATAAAGCTTCTTGCGCGGCTTGACCGGCTCTTTCGGCGCCTGCGCCGTGTCGATGATGCGAACCTGCCCCAACTGGCCGACTTCCGTAATACGAGTCTCTTCATATTTTTCCTGCATCATCAAATAAATTTTTTCATCGACCGTCGCTGCGCGTTCGAGCCGCGCCAGGCGCAGGCTTTTCTCCGGCAACGACTCCAGCTCCCGGCTGTATTGATTGGTTATGTCCTTCAGCGCATCCAGCTTGGGCTGCAGTGCTTGCAGGTTCGCTTCAATCTCGATTTTGCGCGCCACCAGATTTGAGCTTAACGAGACGGGATCGAGCACGTCGACTTTGGTGAACTTGGCGATTTCTTCGCGCAACTGTTTATTGAGCACACCGATTTGATCGTCGAACTTGCGGATTTGCGGATCATCCTCGCGATAAACCCCCTGATTGATCAAATTGGCGGTGTAGAGCGCGCGTTTGCTCTGCAGTTCGCCGATTTGCTTTTTCAGGCCTTCGAAATAAGGGGTTACCGAAATGTTCTCGAGATCAAAATTTTGCCGATTGTCCTGCAATTGTTTGTCGATGTAAAGCAGGCGCTGTTTGTTCGAATTGAATTCGGTAAGCGCTTCATTGTAAAGCCCTTCGAATTCCGCCAGTTTGCGGATCAATTCCTGCGTTTCGTTGGGCAGCGCCACGACTTTTTGATTCTGCTTGAACGACTTCAGCTCTTCCTCCGAGTGCGCCAGTTGCTTTTCAATGTTTTGCAATTGTTCCTCGAGAAAGTTTTTGACTTGCCGCACTTCCGCCTGGCTGCTGAGGCGGTTGCGTTCGCTGTAAGATTTTGCCAGCGTATTCGTGATAAATGCCGCTTCTTCCGGAGAGGAGGCGTTGACTTTGATCTCAATCATGTCCGTGTCGCGAATCGGCGTGACCACGATGCGATTACGCAATTCTTCCACGATATCCGCCAGCGAGGGTTCTTCGGCCGGTTCCGCGGTTCCGCCGAACAAACCGAAAATCCATTGGCCGGCATAAGCGAGCAAATTGCTTTCCGCTTCGCTATGCGGATGCAATAACTCAAGCTGCTCCGCAATCGGGGATTTCTGCAAACGTTCGATGGTGGTTTCCGCCAGGCTTCGGCTTCTCAGAATCTCCACTTGATTGTTGACCATCGTCTCCTTTTTGATGAAGCCGCCGATGTCAAAAATCTGGCCTTCCATACCGCCCTTTTCTTCAATCATAAGCTTGGCGGTGGCTTCAAAAACGGGCTTGGTCGTAAACGTGATGTAACCCGTGATCAACATGACGGCAAAGAAGGAGGCGAGAATGATCCAACGCCCGCGATACAAAATGCGTATGTAGTCATTAAATGAAATTTGCCGCTCGTGCAATTCTTCCATGGCAGAATAGTCCTAAAAGATAATCCAAGTTGGAGGCCGGCTGGTTGCGATCCGGCCAAACGGCTGCAACACGCTGTCAGGTTTTGGGAACGATTGCGGCGCACCACGGCGCCGGCCGGTGACTAGCGATTCAGCCAAAAATAGAGCTGGCCGAGAATGGCAACCCGCGTAACGAGATCGAGCACTTTTTTGACGGAGGCATACGAATTGGCGGTGACGACCACGGTGTCGCCGGGTTGCAACGGCGGAATAAGGCCGGCATCACCCGTGGCAATGTACTTTTTCACGTCAACCGTCAGCACGTTGGTGGCGGTTTTACTGCGCGCTTCGGTGGCGGATAATAAAACGCCCGGATTCGCTTGATTGAGGCGGCCGTTCAACTCCGAGGAGGCGCTGGTCGTGTTAATCTCCTGCGCGAGCGCACGCACGATCTTAATCGATTTGATCTTCGCCTCTTCCACCGGGCCGCCGGCAAATGACATCAAAGAAATCAAGTCCGTATCGGTCGGCACCATGTACTGGCCGGGTTTGCGGACGAATCCCCAAATGTTGACGCGCATGAGCAATTCGTCTTTTTCACCAAGATAGTATTGGGCGCCGCGATAGGGCGTCAGGCCGGGCGGCTTCGCATCATCTTCGCCATCTTGCGCGAAGCTCGGGCTGGCAAGAAAGGACAAAATGGTAGGCATGAGCAGGCATACTGCTCGCAGTAGAAAACGGTGCATGTGCTTCACCCATAGATTGAGATTCGTGGCGCTTTTTCCATCCTCAGAAAAAGCCGGTCAAATGCCGGTTACGTTCCCTGTAACACCCATTTGGCCGGAGTTCCGGCAAGACGCAAAGACGATCGCACTTTCCTTTGCAATCGTTAGTTGCATCTATCAGAACCGCGTGCCACATCAGAAAATTTACGAGCTATCTATAGCGACTAGCCCGGCGATTCACCGAAAATATTTCCGCAGATTTTCAAAATTTTTTGTAATGCCCGGCTGGCCGCGCGGGAACTCTTGCTTTTTCCGGAGTTTGGCCTGCCAGTTAAAAAAGTTTGTTTAAAACTGGAGTACATTGCAGCGCTCAGCGGCTGTTTTGAGCGGGTAAAACAACTAAAGCCCAGCAGAAATTGTCGCGGCGAAACAAAATGACCGTATCAGAAATCGGGCCATCGTCGACTGAGTTGAACAAGAGGGGTGATTCTTGCAGAAAAATGGCAGGCACTTCCAACAAAATGGGAGATACAAATCAAATATCAAGGAGTTGTTTGACCGGGAATATGACTCGCGCATAATTCCCGGCCCAACAAATTTTTGAAGGGGGTAAGAACAAAACGTTCACTTGCTACCAATCGAGGTTTTGGAGTCATTCGAATGACCAACAACAGTTTGGTTCGATATCAGTTCTTTCAGACCGTCGCTCATGGCCTTGACATCCCCCAGCGCGGCCTCCACCGCCGCTTTGTTCTCCAACATGATCCGTTCGTAGATTTCGCCCCGATAAACGCTGATCTCTGCGGGCGCCTCGATACCTACACGGATTTGTTTTCCATGAATATCCACGATCTTGATTACAATATCATCACCAATGACGATTGTCTCACCTAACCTCCTTGTCAAGACCAGCATGTCAACTCCTTCATCATGTCTGCGCGTCTACGATTGAATAATGCGGTGCTTGGTCGAGTAACGGTCGTCAAGGAGCACCAACTGTTTGCCAATTTTCATTGCTTTGTTGACGAGAATCGGGCCACTTAAATTTACTGTGGCCAAGCGGGCATCAAGATTCATCGTTACAATAGAGTACATCTCCAAACTTTGCGGATTCTCAGCGGATAATTCGTTCAAATCACGGCGGGTAATATTGGGGTTGTAATCCGCGCAGCAGGTGGAAGGATTCATGAGCACGAAGGCAACCTCCGGATTCTCAATGCTCACCATCCACTGAAACGGCAGGAACTCTTGCGGTTGCAACAGCAAATACTTTTTGAACTTCAAAAACCCCAGCAATCCTTGCGGAAAGGTAATCACATCATCGGCCGTATACCGGACGACGCCGAGATGGCGATGTAGAATTTCCATGTCTCTTTTTTCCTCCTCCTGGTGAACCTTACAAATCGCCAGCTTGGGCTGGCAATATCAGCTTTTGCGCTTATGAAACTGTATCATTATAAAATTTTTGCACCAAACCGCAAGCACAAAATTTGTTGCCGTCACAGGCGTGCGAAGCCATTCCCTCCAAACAAAACAATGGAGAGCAAGCCTATCAGGGGGTGAAACAAAAGGGAACTCCGTGAGCGAGTGCAATCCGCAGGCGTGTTTTCGAGGAACGGTTTGCAGGATCGCGGGGAATTGCGGGAGGAGGTTTGCTGCTTTTTACTCCATTCACCTCAGGTGTGCGGCGTCATGGCGTTGTTGCAAACACCGTTGCAGCAGGTTTGCTCGGCCGGGTTTTGCTCGCTTGGCCATTGCCGGCGAATCCGACCTGGTTGCGGCCCAGCGCTTTGGCCTGATAAAGCGCTTCGTCCGCTAGGGCTAAAAGCGTATTGCCATGTTCCGTATCTTCTGGAAAAGAAGCCAGGCCCAACGAAACGGTAACTTGGCCGAGCGGCTGGGTATCGCCTTTGGGAAACGGCGTGCGCTCGATGGCGCGGCGCAATTTTTCCGCCACCTTGCGGCCTTTTTCCTTGTTGATTTCCGGCAACACGATGACAAACTCTTCACCGCCATAGCGCGCGAGAAGATCGGCTTTGCGCAGGCTTTCTTCCAGTACATGCGCCACCATTTTGAGAACCTTGTCGCCCAGCAAATGGCCGTTGGTGTCATTGAATTTTTTGAAATGATCGATGTCAAGCATGATCACCGATAACGCGCGATCATAACGCGAGGCGCGCATGAACTCGGCTTCGTAGCGTTGATTGAAATAGCGCCGGTTGAAAGCTCCGGTCAGTTCGTCGGTGATCGATTGTTCGCGCGTTTCATGGTATAACTGAACCTTTTCAATCACCTGCCCGGTCTGCGCCGCAATTTTTTTCAACGCCTCGATTTCACGCGAACTGAAACTGTTCGGCGTGCTGCGGTAAAGGCTCAACACGCCAATCACATGATGGCTGCTCGCCAAAAGCGGCAAAGCCAGGAACGCTCCTCGCTTGTGACGGTGGCCGGGATGATAACTGATCGCGGCCGGTTCATTTTTGAGATTCGCCACATAAACCGGCCGGCGCCGCCGCATCACGATGCCGAAGATGTTTTTGGTATTCAGTGCAAAGCGGGCATTGTCCGCTTGTTGCCGTGTAAAACCAAAATGGCTGTGGATCGCAAGCTCCTGCTGCTTGCCCTCGAGCAAAGCCAGGCAGAACTGTTGCGCCGGAAAAAATTCACGCACGATCTTTTTAACTTCGTGGGTGGTGCGCTTGACTTCCATCTGCTCGGTCAAGGTGGTCGCGATGCGGTAGAGGCAATAATATTCGAGGAAAAGTCGTTCCGTCTCTTGCCCTGAAGTTTTGGCGGAGCCTTTTAGCGCCGGGATCGCCGGCATTACGGGCCGTGTTTTCTCGGGGGGAGAGGTTTTGCGGATTTTCGCCATAGCGTTTCGGTTCCGACCCATGTCAAACGAGCCAGGTTCTTATTAGAATCTCCCAACATGCTACCTTCTCCCTTCACACACATTCCTGGCAGCCAACACCCAGCCATTATACATCCATCACCTCTCACCGTCGGATCAAGCCGGCATGAAATTCCGGGAAGGCGCTTCCGGCAGGGATTTAAAAACAGAAAGGTATCGGATCAAACTTTCGTATTTCATTTCCAGGCTATTCGAGCTGGCGGGTCTGAATTGAAAATTATAAAAGGAATCGCGCTTGGGATGTTGCAGGCAAACACGCAGCTTGGCCTGGCTTGCGCGGCACACGGCCGTCGCGAAGAGCGAGAAATCCTGATTGAAATCAATGACCATATCGAAATGGCGGGCGCGCACCATTTCAATCACTTCGTTCTTGGGCAGGCCGCCGAAATTGATTTGTGTTTGCTCATATGCCATCACCTGCATGCTGTCGTGCGGCGCCACGGTTTTGGCAATGTCTTTGTCGATCAGCAGATAAAATTGCGTTTCCGGGAAACAATCTCGCAAGCCAAAGAGGTATTGCCCGGCCGCCTCCACTTCGTCGGAACGGCGGGGAGCGAGGATCAACGCCGTCATGATTTGCGAGAGATAATCACGCACGTCAATGACTTCTTCTTTCTTACGACGGGCAAAAGCGAAAAAGAGATATTCTGTTATCTTTTCAAGCAATTTTTTCATGAGATCGACCCGGAACCAAGTGTTCAAATCGGAGCGAAATATAAGACGCGGCGCCAAGCGAGTCAATAACTATTTCACCGCTGTAACGATTGTCACTTTTGGCCTGGCGCGCACGCGGGTCGATAACCCTGAATCGATGCACGCGCAAAGCAACCGAACGAATCAATTTGTCCAGTCGAGCTGCAGCGACCAGGCAAAACCGTTTTGGTTGTCGCGACTCGCAAGCTCTGGTTCCGTGGAAGCGATTTTACCGGCCAAACTCCATTTTGATCCGAAACGAAGATGCCAGTAAATATACGCTCGTGAACCACTTTCGCGGAGAGCCTGCACGGTGAAAACGCCCGGCACATCACGTTCATAGAAATAAAGCGGGGTGGGCGTGTCAAACAGCGTGTAGCGTGCATTGATGGCCAGGCGTTGGGACAGCGCCAGGTTCACTTCCAATCCCGAAGCGGCGCCAATTTTTCGGGGCTCCGCAATGGCAGGCGATGATGATTGCGCCAGATTCGCCGCCGGCGTCTGTTGCCAGGCGCGGGCCCAATCGAGGCGCGGCTTTAGCCGCAGCGCCGCCCCGAACGTTTGCTCAAGCTCCAGGCGCAACGACTCCCGGAAATTGGGCGCCATTGCAGTGTGCGCGGGGTTGTGAGGCGGGGCAAGCAATTCTTCCGCGCTGCTGCGGCGATAGCGCGCCCGCACGAGAAACGGCCGCCGGATTTTCCATTCCATCATCGCGCCGGCGCTGGCACGCTGCGGCGGCAAGGGCGTATCCGCTGTGCGCCAAAGCGCGCTGGTGCGCTGCACAAAAAACTCGTTTACAATATTAATTCTCGGTTTGAGGCGTAAACCGAAAGAATAGCCCTTTTCACCTTGGGGCGCGTCATCGCTTCCCACAAAACCACGGCCCCGCGGGCTGTGAAAATCAGTTTGAACATGATGAATCTCGGCCGTCCATGACAAATTCTTTTCCTCACTAAACAAAACCGCGGCAACCCCAACGCCGCCGGAACGGCTGCGGGCGGCTTCGCCCTGCAATTGCAGACCCTTCAGCCGGCTTCTGGCAAAGACGCTGAACAGATGATTGGCGCGTCCGGCGAAATCAAAGCGATTTTGCATCAGGTTGTCGGGCTGCCAGGAATGATCAAATTCCGCGGCGTACATCATGAATCCGATTTCATGAGCCTCGTGCAAGTGAATTTTCACGCTTGCGCCGAGAACTTTTTCCTGCAGATTGCGGCGCAGACGACGCTCGGTAGCCGTGCGGTGATAACCTGTTGTGCGCAGACGAACGGCATGGCCGTCATCATCCAAAGTCACATCCAAACGGCGCACGCTGGCAAAACCCGAAAATGCGAAGGCGGCAAGGCGCGCGGCGGCGGCAAATCCCTGCAACGCAGCGCTTTCATTGGCCGCATGATACGGCCGCGCCACCCGGCCCCAACGCCGGCCCGCGGCATGAATATCAGAAGTAATGGTAACGCTATAAGGCCCCCACAACGCGAGGCCCAATCCCCATTCGATCTGATAACTTCCCAGCACGGCCTGCCAGGTTTGTGCCGGTGTTTGTTTTTGCCAGGCGAGATAGAAGCTGTGATAATCATCGAAATGTTGCTCGCCCGGGTCCTTTTCCGTTAAAATACCGGCGCTGATATTATTGCGCTGCAACGTGAACGAGCTATACGCACGGTAAGGCGATCCCGCCCAATTATCCTCACGCGTTGCGGGACGACTCACGCGCATGCGCGCGGCGGCTTGCCAGAGGACCGGCATAGCGGGCGACGAGGTTTTGAAAATTTTTCGGCACAGCAACAGCGTGTCGCCGGTCACATGCAGCGCCTGCAAGGCCAGGTCGAGATTTTCAAAATAAACCATTGCCTGACGCTGCTGCAAAAATGCTTCGATTTGCGCCAGGGTCAAAAATGGCAGGCGGCGCAATTCTGCCGCGCTGGCGTGATTGAGATCGAGCCGCTGCGCAAGCAATTCTTGCAGTGCCGATTCTGCTTCGGGATTGTTTTCTTGCTCTTGTTGCAGGAAGGTTTCAAGCAATTCTTCCTGACCATACACCGCCCCCGCAAAGATCGCGAGCAAGTAAAGATGAAAAAAATGCCGGAGAGAAAACCCCATTTAAAACTCTCCCCCTTTGCCAGGAACGCCCGGCTAAAGACTTTTCCATGCCGGAATCGTGTTATCCGGCAGTTTCTTTTGTGTATACCAAAACACCAACAGCCCGCTGATGAACATGGCGATCGAAAGGATTTGTCCTTGCGTGATTGCCGTGCTAAAACTTGAAGCCAGCTCAGCCGAGGGCGCACGAAAAAATTCGGTGAAGATGCGCAACAACGCATAACCGCAGAGAAACGCCGCGGTGTGAAATCCGCGCTTGAAGCGCTGCCGCGGCAGCAGCGCCCACAGAATCACGAACAAAATCAAGCCTTCCGTCAATGCTTGATAGATCTGCACGGGATGCCGTGGTAACATGCCGGCCTCGGCATTGCGCGCGAAAATCACGGCCCAAGGAACATCCGTGACTTTGCCGGGCATTTCGCCGTTGATGAAATTTCCCCAGCGCCCGAAGAACAGGCCGGGCGTAGTTGCCAGGGCCGCGCTGTCACACAACGCCAGCAACGGAATCTTGTGCTTGCGGCTAAACAAAACCAGTGCAAGCAATACTCCCAACACGCCGCCATGACTCGCCATGCCGCCGCGCCATATCGCAAAAATTTCAGCGGGGTGCAAGAGATAGTGCCCCGGATTGTAAAACAACACATGCCCCAAACGCCCGCCGATAAGCACGCCGAGAATGCAATATGTCAACAGCTCCTGCAATCCCTCACTGTTGCGCAGGGGCAAAAATTCGTGGCGTCGCAAACGATCGAGCAAAAAATAGCCGGCGACAAAGCCCAGAATGTACATCAAACCGTACCAGGAAACTCCGTGCAAGGGTCCCAGCTTGAACTCCACAAGAAACGGGCTCCAATCCTGTACAAAGTATTCACTCAATTCGCTCTCACCATGCTAGTGTCGTCGCGAACGCTGTGCGGCGGACAAGTACGCAAAGAACCGGCGCCGGGGCGGCCAATGATTTTATGGGTTATGCCGGTTGGTATTGGCAGGATTAAATTTGCGACGCCGGAATGCCTTGTTCGATCAACATCACCGGGATGCCTTCGTCGACGCGATAAATCGTCTTGCGATCACGTGTGATCAGCGCTTCACTCAACGGTTTTTTGACAGCGGCGCCGTCGACTTGCTTGATTTTGCCTGCGGCAATAGCGCGATTCAGCTTGGCGAGATCATCGGCAGGCAAAAGTTCCACCGGCACCTTGGATTGCGGGCAGCAAAGGATGTTGATGAGTTCTTGATCCATGTCGTCACTCCTGGTTGGTTGACTGAGGCGGTTGTAATAATAGCAGAAATCCGGCTCCTGCCGGATATGATATCAGAAAGCAAGCTTTCGTAGAGGGAAAGAGAACGTCGGCAACAAGGAAAGTTCAGTGCGCCCCGTGGCACGTCGTACAAGTTTGGCACAAGCGCCGATTCACCCAATGCGCGCGCGCCACCGCCAAACCGCCGGCCACAACCAAACCGGTTTCGGCAAGCTGATGCGCCTCGCCAACGAGCCAGCGTCCGGCGAGCAGTAAAATGATGCCTCCCATCAACAATCCCACGACGCGAAATCGCCGATGATGCAGATAACCGTGAATCATTGAGATAACCCCCAGCGCAATCGCGCCGATGACGGCGGCATTTTCAAACCAATCCGCTGCCAAAAAGCCGATTCCCAACAGCGGCAACATGCCGAGAACAAGCGGCGTCAACAAACAATGCACGGCGCAGGCCGTGGAGGCCAATGTGCCGAGCGAGTCGAGATAGTGTGAGATGGTTTTCGCAGACATGCAAGATTTTGCGGGATGTTGGCAGCCACGGCAGCGCGCCCGAAACGTTCAGGCGTTTATTCGTCCGGCTTTAGGCTGCGGCAACCGGCTGCTCCGCTACCGCCTTTTTCGCAGGAACCGCGCGGGGATCCTTCTTGGGGCTGCTGAAGTGCAGCTTTTCACCGCGGGCGCGCAAATCACGCAGCACTTTTGCGATGCCGACTTTGTCGATGATCTTCATGCCGTGTGTCGAAACCGTCAACGTGACAAAGCGATTTTCGTCCGGCACCCAATAACGCTTGCGCTTGAGATTCGGATAGAACTTTCTCTTGGTAACATTATGAGCATGGCTGACCTGGTTGCCGGCGACGGTTCCCTTGCCGGTGACTTGACATTGGCGCGACATCGTTGAGCCTTCCTTAAAATTCAAATGCGAAAAAAATTAAATTCCCTGCGCGCAAACGCGCGTTTTCTTATTTGATCTTTTCAATCTCGTCGAGCGAGTTCAACTTCACATGGCGTTCCACGAACTTCCAGCTTCCACGCTCAGTTTTTTTCGATTCAATATATTTGACCACGACGCCGATATGCCCGCTTTTTTGCTGTTTGGCAACCTTGTCGGCAAAGGCTTGCTGCTTGGCCATGACAATCTCCTGCTTTAATTTTTATAAAAGCGCTCATGCAAAAATTTGAATTCAGTTCAATCAAAAGCGGCTGCGAATTTAATAGCTCATGCCATAAGATGCAAGCTAAAATTTGTGCAGCTCTTAACCCATTCTGGCACGCTGCACCAGATAACTGCGCAAAGCAGAATCAAGGGGTTGGTCGCTCACGAACATCTCATGGGTGATGTTTTGTTCATGTAAATACTGCTTCATCGCGGCCAAACGTTGCGCCTGCGCGGCAAGATAAGCGGTGCGCGTTTGTTCCGCCTCCACTTCGACAATTCTGCCGGATTCCAAATCTTCGAACGCCAAAAATCCCTGGTGCGCAAACTCCAACTCGTTGCGCGCCACAATTTGCAAGAGCAAAACCTCATTTTTGCATGCGCGCATGTGGGCGAGCGCAGCAAGAATTTCATCAGTTTGTTCGTGCATGTCGCTCACCATCACAAGCAATTCTCGTTTTTGCGCGGCGGCAAATGCGCTTTCCAGATCGGCATGCGGCGGCCACACCCCGACCGGTCGTGCGACTTCGAGCTGATGCAAAACATGATGCAACTGCTGGCGCTCGCGTTTGGGCGCCAGCGAGAGCAAGCGCGCGTTATTCAGAACGGCAAGGCCGATGGCATCGCCCTGCAGGTGCGCAAGGTAAGCCAGCGCTGCCACTAGAAAACGCGCGTAATCGAATTTCGACAACCCCGACTCGCTGTGCGCCATCGAAGCGCTCGCATCGAGCAAAAAACGAATGTTAATGCTCGTATCCACATCGGATTCTCGCACGAAAAAACGATCGGAGCGGGCATATCTCTTCCAATCGATACGGCGCAAATCATCGCCCGGTTGATAGCTGCGATATTGATTGAATTCCAGACCGGCGCCCAGCTTGGGGCTTTGGTGCATGCCGAGCATGAAGCCGTCGACCACGGTTTTGGCCAGCAGCGCCAAATCCGAAATCGCCGCCAGCATGTGCGGGTCGATAAACCGGTACGAAGAAACTGCCATGAGACGAAAGGGATTTTTAAAAGATGCAGAAAAATTACGAACGACAATTAAATTTTCGCAAACGCATCATCGCGCAACAACCGCAGAAACCGCGCGTAAAAACGCCACCAAATTAACCAAGACGATTTCATCGCATCATTCATTCTCATTCACCCACACAAACTCTTGAGGTGCCTCATGAAGCGATTGTTGCACGTTTTTACCGCCACGGCGCTCGGCGTTTGCCTGCTGGCAGCCGGCCCCAGCTCCGCCTCTGAAAAACCAATCAACTGGAAGCACGTCAGCAAAAACCTGGTGCGCGCCTTGTCTTCGGATAATGAGGGGCTGCGCCAATCGGCCATGCATTTCTACATCGAAAACGCAGACAAACTCGACATCGACGTGGCAGTATATGACGTCATGCGTGTCTACCGGAATCACAAGGATGAACGCGTGCGCAAGCTGGCGCTGGTCACTCTCTATAAAATGCAGAACAAATGGGCGCTGGAATTCCTGAAAGTCGATTTGAGATTTCAGGATTCCCAAGAGTTGAAGAAAATGGTCGCCGCAATTTTGCAGGAATACGAGGCCGGCAAGAACAAAGCTTCGTGAGACATACCTACCTTCCTCATAGAAAGGACCCTTGACCCGTTTCCTCACCGGAGGGTTGAGGGTCTTTTTTTATCTGTTGCAATCGTTGCGGTGATACGGCAAACGATGAGCTGCATGTCCAAAAGATGCAGCCGCGACTGAGCGCGCATGAACGCGAATGAAAAATATCAGCGTTGATGCGCGGTTTAAAGCATTTTGCCGAAAAGCAAGGTTTCAAGTTTAATCGCCTGGAGCATTGAGCTCAAGCCAGCGGGCTGCGCGGCGCAGGAGCGTGCTGCAACAGTTCGCGCGTCACATCATCCGGTCGAATGCGCTCAGCCTCGCCCTTAAAATTGATCAAAATGCGATGGCGAAAAACCGAAGGCGCCATGGCCTGCAAATCCGCCAAAGTCACGGCAAAGCGGCCATGCACTAACGCGCGCGCCTTTGCCGTCAGAATCAATGCCTGCCCGGCGCGCGGCCCGGCGCCCCACCTCACCCATTGCTTCACCGCCGTTATGGTTTTCTCATTTGCCCTCGGCCGCGTTGCGCGCACCAGGCGATTAGCATAGCCGATCAAATCATCGTGAATGCTCACCTCACGCGTCACGCGTTGCGCAAATAAAATGTCCTCCGCCTGCATCACCGGCTGCAGGTCGATCTTGCGGTTTCCCGTGGTGGCAGCGAGAATATCAAACTCCTCCCGCTCGCCGGGATAATCAATCGTGACATACAACAAGAACCGGTCGAGTTGCGCTTCCGGCAAGGGATAGGTGCCGGCTTGCTCAATGGGATTTTGCGTGGCGAGCACGAAAAATGGCCGGTCCAGCGCATAGGTGGTTTTGCCATAGGTGACTTCGTACTCTTGCATCGCTTCGAGCAGCGCGGCCTGCGTTTTCGGCGGTGTGCGGTTGATCTCATCCGCCAGCACCAGGTTCGCGAAGATCGGGCCTTTGTTGAATTTGAAGAAACGCCTGCCGGTGGCGTGATCTTCTTCAAGAATTTCCGTGCCGATAATGTCAGTCGGCATCAAATCCGGCGTGAATTGAATGCGCTGAAAAGAAAGATGAACGGCCTCTGCCAGCGTGCGAATCATCAATGTTTTCGCCAGTCCGGGAACGCCCTCCAGCAGACAATGCCCGCCCGCTACAAACGCGATCAGGAGTTCCTCAAGCGTTTGCGTTTGCCCGACGATGCGTTTTTGAATCTCGTGCTTGAGCGCCGCGAGTTTGTGCAGCAAGCGCTCAACTTCGTGCTCTGAAATTTCCATGGTTTGCTTGTTTGATGAAAGACGTGTGGATTTCCATTTTACCTTTTGACAGCCGGCAAGAATATTCGTTCAAGCGCATTCATGAATTTTGTTGCGCTCACGGAATTCAGCTTGACTTTAGACGCAAAAAAGCTAAATTCTTTGTCTTCAAAAACAACGGTTATTCCGGATTTTTTATAAAAACCAACCAGCTCATTTGATTTTTTATGGCAAAAGGATGATGGTCATGGATAAGTTGACGATTGATGATATTGATCTGAAAGAGAAACGCGTGTTAGTGCGCGTTGATTTCAATGTTCCGCTGGATAACGGCACGGTAACGGACGATACGCGCATCCGCGCCGCCCTCCCGACCATTAAGAAGTTGCAGCAGGCGAACGCCAGAATCATTCTCATGTCTCACCTCGGCCGTCCCAAAGGCGGCCCCGACTCCAAATATTCCCTCATGCCGGCCGCCAACCGGCTGACCCAGCTTCTCGGCAAGAATGTGGAAATGGCGCCCGATTGCGTGGGCAGCGACGTGGAAGCGATGGTGAATAAAATGGCGCCCGGCGAGATTCTCATGCTGGAAAATGTTCGCTTTCATCCGGAAGAGGAAAAGAACGACCCCAATTTTGCCAAGCAATTGGCGGCGCTCGGCGAGGTTTATGTCAACGACGCCTTCGGCTCCGCGCATCGCGCGCACGCCTCGACGGAGGGCATTGCAAAAATTCTCAAAACCGCGTCCGTCGCCGGCTATCTTATGAAAGCGGAATTGACGGCATTGGGCAAGATGCTCGGCGATGCGCCCCGGCCTTACGTTGCCATTCTCGGCGGCGCGAAGGTTTCCGATAAAATCGACGTCATACATACCATCATCACGAAAGTTTCACATTTGCTCATCGGCGGCGGCATGGCGTATACCTTTCTCAAGGCGCAAGGCCATGAAATTGGCAACTCCCTGCTTGAAACGGACAAGCTTGCCGTTGCTCAAAATGTCATGCGGGTGGCGGAATACTCGAATCCGCGCAAACCGGTCAAGCTGGAATTGCCGAGCGATCATGTTATTGCCACCAGCATCGAGGGCGCCGATGCCGTGCCGCATGCACTGATCGACATTCCGGCGGGCAAACTCGCCGGCGACATCGGCCCGAAAACACTCGAGCGTTTTCGCACGCTGATTTTGCAGGCCAAAACCATTTTGTGGAACGGGCCGATGGGCATTTTTGAGCGCGCCGCTTTTGCCGCAGGCACGATGGGCGTGGCGCAAGCGGTGGCAGAAGCAACCAGCAAGGGCGCATTCAGCGTTGTGGGCGGCGGCGATTCCGTGGCCGCTCTGTCAAAATCCGGTCTGACCGATAAAATCTCACACGTCTCGACCGGCGGCGGCGCCTCGTTGGAATTTCTCGGCGGAAAAGATCTTCCGGGAGTCGTTGCGTTGACCAAAGCGCCCACGAAATAATTTTGCCGTATTATTGCCAATCCAATTCGAGAGCCTCAAAGCTTTGCGAGTTGGATTTATTTTTTGTCCACGGCTGGATGATGTTCTCTGGCAATACCAGTGTCTCATAAACTCTCGCTCGGAGTGGCTGTTAACGCAACAATTCGCGCCAACCGTCAGCCTTAAAACATAAATTTTAAAGAATTGCCGAATTAGCTGCACAGCCTTTGTTTGCCGGTATCTTTTTTCAAGGCAAACAACAATTGGCGCAGCGCCGGGGTTAATCGAACCGCTATTAGAGTAACTTGCTGTGCTTAAGCTGGCGCGCGGCATGGAACCGCGCCGGCACTTTCAACTTTGCGAACCTCGGCTGTTAGAATCATCAATGAAGTGAATGCATCATGATACCGCATACCGAAATGTTCATGTGGGGCGTCTTTAGCGTGGCCATCCTCGCCATGCTGCTCATCGATCTGGGCATTGTCAATCGCAAATCACACGCGCCTTCGATGAAGGAAGCGACGATATGGTCGATCATTTGGATCGGCGCAGCGTTTTTATTCAGCGCCGGCATCGGCTATGTTCTCGGCCCCAAGCATGCCACCGAGTTTCTCACCGGCTATCTGGTGGAAAAATCGCTCAGCACCGACAATATCTTCGTTTTCATCATGATTTTCGCCTATTTCAACGTGAAACCGGAGCATCAGCCGCGCATTTTGAAATGGGGCATTATCGGCGCGATCGTGATGCGCGGGATCCTTATTGCGGCAGGCGCGGCATTGGTCCATGAATTTCACTGGATGATGTATGTCTTTGGCGGCCTGTTGCTCTACACTGTCATCAAAATGATCTTTCTGGACGGCGAGACTTTTGACCCGAGCAACAACAAACTTCTGCGGCTGCTGCAGCGTTTCATTAAAGTACAACCGAATTACAAGGGCGACCGCTTTTTCGTGCGCGAGAACGGCGTGTGGCACGCAACACCGATGCTGCTGGTGGTGCTCGTGATCGAAAGTTCGGATTTGATTTTCGCCATCGACTCAATCCCCGCCATTTTTGCCATTACCACCGACACCTTCATTGTTTTTTCCTCGAATATTTTCGCGATTTTAGGCTTGCGCGCATTGTATTTTGTGCTCGCCGGCATGGCAAAGAATTTTGCCTATCTCAAACCCGGAATTATCTTCATCTTGTTCTTCGTCGCGGTGAAGATGTTGATCATCGATTTTGTGAAAGTGCCGGAATGGCTTTCACTCGCCGTCATCGGCGTGACGCTCACCATCGCCATCATCGCGTCGTTAATCCGCAAACAACCGGCGCCGGCGCTGCAAACGCTTCCCGTCTCTCCCGCCGTCAATATAAAGCTTAAACCCCATCTCACGCCTCGCAACGGCAAATCCAAAACTGAGCATAAACATTCTAAGACGCCACACCGGCCTGCCTCCGCGAAGGCCAAAAAAGAACATCGCACAAAGCCCAAATCGAAAAAAGCCCCGCATGCACGCCACGATTGACGAAGGCGTTGCATCTTCCGCCGAAAATAATTAGTTTCAAGCGGTGCTCAACTGATTTTTGCAACGAACAACATGAACCCCGGCAAAGCGCAATGACAAACGGACGGCTTTAACGTTCTGGCAGCTGCCGGCAACTTCTTTTGGCGGATAAATTTTCAGTGCGGTGTTTTTCCGTTGCTTGTACCAACACCCGGCCACCGGCATGATCCTCATTATTGATGATGATTTTTCTGTAACCGCTTCATTAGCTTTGTTGCTCAAGCAAGCGGGTTTTGCCGCGCAGTCCGCCGCCTCTCCTGAAGAAGCCCTGCAAAAATTAACCCACGAAAACTTCGACCTCATTCTGCAAGATCTGAATTTCTCCCGTCGCACCAGCGGCGAAGAAGGCCTCGCGTTGCTCAAGGAAATCAAACAACGGCAGCCGCATGCCCGCATCATTCTTATCACCGCCTGGGGTTCGATCGAACTCGCGGTGAAAGGCATGCAGGCGGGCGCTTCGGATTTCATCACCAAACCCTGGTCGAACGAACAACTGCTGCAAGCAGTCAAAACTGCGCTCAAACTCTCTGCCGCAAGTGTAGAACCGGCCCCAACTGCGATTACGCGCGAAGCGCTGGACGCGCAGTATGATTTCAGCAACCTGGTGGGCCGCGCACTGAATTTTCTGCGCGTTCTCGATCTTGCCGGCCGCGTCAGCGCCACCGACGCATCGGTGTTGATCACCGGCGAAAGCGGCGCCGGCAAGGAGTTGATTGCCGAGGCCATTCACCGCAACAGCGAACGCAAAGAGGGGCCCTTCATCAAAGTCAATCTCGGCGGCATTTCCGCGGCGTTGTTCGAAAGCGAAATGTTCGGACACGTGAAGGGCGCGTTCACCGATGCACGCTACGATCGCAAAGGCCGCTTCGAACTCGCTGAGGGCGGCACGATTTTTCTCGATGAAATCGGGGATCTCGATCTCAGCGCACAAGTCAAAATGCTGCGGGTCCTGCAAGACCGGACCTACGAGCCGCTGGGCTCCAGCCGCAGCCGGACCGCGAATGTGCGCGTGATCTCCGCCACCAATCGCAATCTCGCCGAGATGGTGAGCCGCGGCGAATTCCGCGAGGATTTGTTGTATCGCTTGAATCTGATTGCGCTGCACGCGCCGCCGCTGCGCGAGCGCGTCGAAGACATTGCCTTGCTGGCGCAACATTTTTTGCAGAATCTCGGCAAGGTGTATCGCCGCCCCAACCTAAACTTGAGCGCCGAAGCGCTGCAATGGCTGCAACACCATCCCTGGCCCGGCAACGTTCGGCAATTGCGTCATGTGATCGAGCGCACGGTGTTGCTGCACGGCAAAGACACGCTCGCCGCAGCGGATTTCATGCAGGCCCTGGAGATGCAACCGGCGACCAGTGAGAAAGACCCGTTGCCCTCGGTGGGAAGCATGACGCTCGATGACATGGAAAAGGCCATGATCGAAAAGGCCATGAAGCATCATGCCGGCAACATCAGCAAAGTCGCGGAAGCGCTCGGCCTGAGCCGCGCCGCGCTTTACCGCCGCTTCGAAAAATTTGGAATCACGCCGTGAGCTTGCGCCGGAAGTTCATTCTCTACCTGCTTTTCATTCACCTTTTATTCGCGGGCTTTGCCGCCTTCAGCTTGTGGGAGCATCGCATTTGGCTGCTCGCGCTCGAAGTTTTTTTCCTGCTCTCGTTTCTGCTCGCTGTGCATCTGCTCAACGCGCTGTTCAAGCCCATTGATCTGGTGCTGACCGGCGCGGAATTCCTGAAAGAGCGCGATTTCGCCTCAAAATTTCTCGCCGTCGGACAGCTTGAGATCGATCAACTCATTGTGATCTACAACCGCATGATCGACCAGCTCCGCGAAGAGCGCACGCGCTTGCAGGAACAACATTATTTTCTCGAACGCGTTCTTCACGCCTCGCCTTCGGGCATCCTCACCTGTGATTTCGACGAGAAAATTTCATATGTCAATCCCGGCGCCGAAAAAATTTTGCAGTCGCCGGCGGAGGCCCTGCTGGGCAAAAGATTTTCCGAGCTTGATACCCATTTCGGCAAGAGTCTGAACCTCTTGCCGAACGGCGAATCACAAGTCATTCACCTGCAAGGCCGCCGCCGGGTGAAATGCCAGAAATCCCAATTTTTCGATCAGGGTTTCCCGCGCACGTTTATTTTGCTGGAAGAATTGACCGAAGAGTTGCGCCGCTCCGAAAAAGCGGCTTACGAAAAACTCATTCGCATGATGTCGCATGAAATCAACAACTCCACCGGCGCGGTGCAATCACTGCTGCATTCCTGCTTGAATTACCAAACGCAATTGCGCGAGGAGGATCGCCGGGACTTTGCCAGCGCGCTGCAGGTGGCGATTTTGCGCATCGATCATCTCAACACCTTCATGCGCGGTTTTGCGAATGTGATCAAGCTTCCGCCGCCGCGCAAGCAGCCGTGCAATCTCGCAGAGTTGTTGCATGACATCGAACTCTTGTTCAAAGCTGAATGCGAACGCCGCAACATTGCCTGGAAATGGGAGATGCCGGTCGCGCTGCCGGCCGTGGCGCTGGACAAAAATCAAATGGAACAAGTATTCATCAACATCTTCAAAAACGCCATGGAAGCCATCGGCGAAAACGGCGTGATCACGGTTCGCAGCGGCGAGAAGAACGGCAAAACTTTCGTGCTCATCGAAGACAGCGGCAGCGGATTCACGCCGGAAGTGCGGCAACATCTCTTCACCCCCTTTTTCAGCACCAAAGCGCACGGCCAGGGACTCGGTTTGACGATGATTCAAGAAATCCTGAGCCAGCATGAATTTGAATTCTCGCTGGAAAGCGCGCCCACGCAGTTTGTGATTTATTTCAGTTGAGTAAAATGCCGTATCCTGGTGAACATTACTCTTGATCGGGCAAAATTGATTTCATAGAATTGCGTCTTGATTTTTTTCACCCTGAGAACAAAAACGCCCGGGCTTCTGAACATGGCAAATTATCGAATTCGTGAACACGAGACGCGTTTGAATCTCATCGACCCGCAGTTGGGCAAAGCCGGCTGGAATACCCGCGACCGCGCGCAGGTGGGCATCGAAATCCCATGTGCGGCTTACGATCCTACTCCATTCGAAGGCATCACCGACTATTGCCTGTACCGCGAAAACGGCGATGTCCTCGCCGTCGTCGAAGCGAAATGTACCTGCCGCGATGCCCGCGTCGGCAAGCAGTAGGAGTGAAATGTTTATAGCGAATGCCCAGCAATAGAAAATAATGAACGCCATCGGCGTGACATGGCATCCTGCAACAACATGCCACCGCTAACGGGGTTTGAATGATCTTGTTTGATCGAGGCTATAAACATGGCACGCCTACGGCGTTTGACGTGCGCCGAATCCTTGCGTCAGGCAGCGCCAGTCCGGGCAGCATCTCTTCCACAGCCTCATGCACCGCGCCCTTCGCGGGGAGTTGGTGGGGGGAATAAAAAGCCGATGAGCCATGCGCTCCGCATAACAATATTTGCAACCTGGGCTGCGTATATTGCAACCCGTCACCGGATTCCGGGTGGACGCGATCCATACCATGCATGATCCAGCAGCCAGGCCTTTGCTTCTTCAGGACATCTTGAACGGTTTTCCTCGCGGTTGCTGCGTCTTTTGCCGTTAGCGCTTGCTCTGCAGCCGCGTCTCTCTCCGCAATAAATCAGCCTTGTAAATCAGCCAGTTTTTCTGCCGTTGCAATTCTTCAACCAAAGAAATGGCGTGCAGGGCGCGTTGCACAATCGTCAGCGCGGCGTGAGGGTCGCGTTGCCGATGCTCGAGATGTTTGGCGATTTCAATAAACGGCAACGGATGAAACGGCAGGGACTCGATCATGCGCCGCCAAATGCGATTCGCTTCTTCGTAACGGTGCTGGCTTTTATAGCAGAAGCCGAGCGCGAGATGATCATCAAGGGCGTCACCGCCGTGACGCGCGATTGCCAGCGCTTCGAACAATTTGATGCTGGCGTCAAGCTCGCCGGCTTCGCGGTAAAGCTTGCCGATTTGGCGCAACTCCTCGCGCGACCCGCTGAATTTGAATGGCGCCTGCACAATCCGGCCGATGTGGGCCAGAAGAGCTGCCGTCGTCAAAATATCCTGCCGGTTGTGCGCCAGCACTTCGGCAAGCTGCGCGGTTTTGCCGTAGCGCACAAAATCAAAATAAATCTGCGGAATCAGCGCGCTGGGCACATCTTCCGCGCGCTGAATGCCGAGAATGCGATGTTCGAGATTGCCGAGCGAGCAATCTTGCAGCCGCGCTTTCCAAAGCCGGCGGCTGGCATGCAATACGTCGAAATGCGGCAGGCTGTTTAAGTCGATGCGAATGCGATTCAATACCGTGCGCGTGAGCAACAGCGGGATATCGAAGCTCTTGCCGTTGAAGGAAATCAAGCCGCGGCTCTGCGCGACGTGGCGCTGCAATGCTGCGAGCATCGCACTCTCTTCATGCGGCTGGCGCAGAAAATATTGCCGCACAACGAAGCTCTCGTTTTCAAAATATCCCAAACCCACGAGAAACGCGAGTGTGCCCGCCCCGCCGGCAAGTCCGGTGGTTTCGGTATCGACAATCAACGTTTGCGCCGGCGGCACCTCGTTGAGTTGCTCGTCCTTGGCGGCAATGCTCAACACGGCTCCGGATAATTCCAGCAAATCGGCGAGTCTGGCGGAACCGTACGGCTCGTGCAAGGCATGCCGCCGTTCGATTACAAAGCAGCCGTCTTGCTCGAATCCGCCTAAAAGCTGTTGCAAACGATCAAGGCGCGGTCTCGGCATGCCGGTTTTGAGGGGCCGCGGCACGCGTTCGAGTTCGCGCAGCTTATCTTTAATGTTCATTTAAGTTGTTTTTTGTAAAGCTCGCGGATGCGCAGAAAAACCGCTTCATAGCGGCCATTTTGAAAATCGGGAAAACTCCAGGGCAGCGGAGTGAAATGGCCTTTGGCGTAATGCAGCGTCATGTCGGCCCACACGCCCTCACGCAAATAAATTTTATAGCCGTGATATTTCCCCGAGGCCAGCACGAATTTGTCGGTGTCGAGATAGCCGGGATCGAGATTGACGGTGCGTTTGCCAGCGCGGACAAACATTTGCTCCACCCGGTTGGTCTCGATCTTGATGGAAGCCAGCGCCTGCGGCGGGATGAGTTGCGCAAACGAGTAAAAAAGCCGGTAAAGAGTAGCACCCATCTCAGCCGCGTAATAGTCGGTGAGATCGAAAGGAAAGCGCGAACTCTGGAAATCGATCTCGCCGAACGCCTGCATCAATTCGTCCCGCGCCGCCAACAAAATTTCCTCCCGCGCATACAGCGCTGCGACGATTAGCTTGACCGGTTTGGGTTCGTACACTTGCGACATGGCGAAAAATAGACGTTGCGGTGCGCGAAAGCAAGGGCTTTTTCCTGGAACAAAATGACGCACGAGGTTTGCTGTGTTTTGAATTGAGAAGCACCGCGCTTTCATATTTTTCAAGCCGCGCATGAAGGCGAAGTGATTTTCAATTAGCGTGTATTTGCGGTTCGAAAAAAATCGGGCAAGTGATGCAAGCGGCGAATTCCATGGCATGTGTGCGCACGAATCGGCATAAGATTTTTGCGCATCCATTTTTTCGGACTTGCATGAAAGTGCTTGAATTTCTACATTCGCCCCACTTTTTCTTTATTGCGGTGGAGCATGCGGTATTACCCCGGCGTGCGCCGAAGCAGGAGGCTGAAACAATCGTTCACGGGACTTCACCCTTAATCATTCAGATTTAAGACGAGGACATGAGGTTTAATGACCAGGAGAAAAACCGTTTATCGCTACGGGAGTGTTTTTGCGTTTATTTTGAGCATATTGCCGCCGGCGCTCATCGCCAGGCCGGGCGCCGATACCCTAACGCATGCGCAAAACGTCGTTCGTCATTTCGATGAATATGCCGTGCACGCCTTGCAGCAAGCGAATATCCCCGGCGCTGCCATTGCCGTTGTGAAAGGCAACGACATCATTTATTTGAAAGGTTTTGGCGTCCGCCAAATCGGGAAACCGGAAAAGATCGATGCGCATACCGCGTTTCGCATCGCCTCGGTCTCAAAAGGCTTCGCTTCCATTCTCACGGCGCTGTTTGTCGAAGACGGCAAGCTGAGCTGGGACGATCCCGTCATCAAATATCTGCCGAAATTTTCTCTGCGCGACGCGACAAGTACACGCGCGCTCACCATCAAGCATTTGTTGAATCACACCACCGGGCTGCCGCCGCATGCCTTCGATAACTTGATCGAAGCGCAGGAGCCGCTGCCCACGATCATCAACCGCCTTAAAGAACTCCGCCTGGGTTGCCGCGTCGGCGAATGTTACAGTTATCAAAACGTAATGTACGGCCTCATCGGTGAAATCCTGCGCGAAGCAACGGGCTATACCTACGAACATCTCGTGGTGACGCGCCTGCTCGTGCCGTTGGAGATGTATGATGCCTCGCTGAGCTGGGAAGAAATGCTCGCCAACCCCAATCATGCCTCGCCGCATGTGCGTCGCCGCGGCGGATGGCAGGCGGTTCAAATCCGGCCGACGTATTACTCCGTGCCCGCCGCCGCAGGCCTCAATGCCAGCATCACGGACATGGCAAAGTGGCTGCGCGCGTTGCTCGGTGAACGGCCGGAGGTGATCCCGCCGGCGGTCATCAAACAAGTCTCGCAGCCGCTGGTACGCACACCGCGCGAGCGCCGGCGACCGCATTGGAACGGACATATTCGCAATGCGCATTATGGCATGGGCTGGCGCATTTTCGATTACGCCGGCAACACACTTATTTTTCACAGCGGCGGCTTGCGCGGTTATGTCGCGCAAATCGCCATATTGCCGCAACACAATGTCGGCATTGCAATTTTATTGAATTGCAGCGCCAGCAACGGCTTGATGCCGCTGTTTCTTGACATGTATCTGGGCTTAAGAAGTCTAACGCCTGAACAGGAGTCGACCTTCGATGAGAGCGATTTTAATTAAAGCTTGTCTGCTCTTGTTGTTGCATGCCACGGCAAAAGCTATGGGAGAGCACGATAGCAGCCGGGTAGCAGAAGTTTTGAATGATTTTCATCAAGCAGCGGCGCAAGCTGAAGGCAAACGTTATTTTGATCATTTTGCGCCGGAGGCGATTTTTCTCGGCACCGACGCAACTGAACGCTGGACGCTCGCCGAGTTCAAGGCATTCGCACAGCCCTATTTCAATCAAGGCAAAGGTTGGACCTACCTGGTGAAGTTCCGGCATGTTTATTTTTCTCAAGATCGAAACACTGCCTGGTTCGATGAAATGTTGGAGAATGACAGCTACGGCGTTTGCCGCGGCAGCGGCGTGTTGCTCAAGATCGACGGGGGTTGGAAAATTGCACAATACAATTTGTCGATTCCCATTCCAAACGCGCTGGCCAAGCAGGTGGTGGGGATGATTAAAAACGAGAACAAATAGCAGTCACCGCATACCCAGATTAAAGCATCATTCCATCAGATGACGGACAAGCAATTTCCTCTCAAAGCCGCCGGGGTTCGTTGGGATATTTCCGATTTATATGCGGGCGCAGACGATCCCCGCCTGGCAGCCGATCTCGAACACGCGCTGCAACAAGCCGGGATATTTCATCAGCACTATTACGGCAAAATCGCAGCCGGTGATTGGGATGCGGAAGGCTTGCATCATGCCATAGTCGAGCTGGAAGAAGTCTATGCCGTCATCATGCGCGCGGAGTCGTATGCGTATTTGGCCTTCTCCGCGGACACGGCCGCAGATGCCTTTACGGCGCTGTATGGCAAATGCCAGGAAGTGATGGCGCGCGTACAGAATGCGGTTTTGTTCTTCGAATTAGAGTTGCAGCAACTCCCCCCTGAAAAGTTTGACGCGCTTGTGGCGAGTCCTGCGCTTGAGTCATACCGGCATTATCTCACTGGCGTGCGCTTGTTCCAGCCCTACACGCTCTCAGAGAAAGAAGAACAAGTCATCAACAAGAAGGATCTCTCCGGCAAAAACGCTTTTGTGAATTTCTTTACCGAATACACCGCATCCTTCACCTGGCAGCTTGAGATCGAGGGCGAGGTAAAAACGCTGACCGCCGAAGAGATGCGCCATTTGCTGCGGCATCCCGATCCCAATTTGCGCGAAACCGCCAAACGCGCGTATGACGGCCGTTACGGCGAAAACGCCATCATCTTCGGCAACGTGTTCAACGCCATCGTCAAAGATCATGCGCTGGAAATGGAGATGCGCGGCTACAGCAGCCCGATTGCGCCGGCGCATCTGCGCAATCGCATTGCGCCTGAGATTGTTGAAACCATGATGCAGATGACGAGCAGCCACAATCACCTTGCGCAGGAGTACTACACGCTCAAAGCCAAACTGCTCAAATTGCCCAAAACCCGCGGCTGCGATCTGGTGGCGCCGGTGACAAGCAAGCGCGAAATCGTTCCGTTCGCTGAAGGCCGGCGCCTGATTCTCGCAGCCTTTGAGGACTTTTCGCCGGAAATTGCCGGCTTTGCGCGCGAGATGTTCGGCAAAAATTGGATCGATGCCGAAGTGCGGCCCAACAAACGCGGCGGCGCTTATTGTCACGGCGTTATTCCGCAACATCATCCTTACGTTTTGATGAGTTATAACGACGATATAGACAACGTTTATACTCTCGCGCACGAGTTGGGCCATGCGGCGCATGATTTTCTTGCCCGGCGCAAACAATCGTTGTTCAATTATCATCCGCCGCTGGTCGCCGCCGAAACCGCTTCCGTTTTTGCTGAAATGCTGTTGACGAAGAAGCTGCTGCGCGAAGTCAACGATCGCGAACTAAAAATTGCCCTCCTCACCGGCAAGCTGGAAGATCTGTTTGCCACGATTCACACGCAGAATTACTACACGCTTTTTGAGCTTGACGCTCATCGCGCCGGAGCAGAACAGCGGCTTTCTTCCCAGCAGCTTTGTGATTTATGGACCAAACGGCGCAGCGAGATGTACGGCGATGCGGTTGACTTTCTGCCCGAGCAGAAATGGTATTGGTCCGCCATTCCGCATTTCATTCACACTCGTTTTTATTGCTATGCCTACACCTTCGGCGCGCTGTTGGTGCTGGCGCTGTTCCGGCGCTACGAAGAAGAGGGCAAAAGCTTCGTCCCGCGTTATATTCATCTGCTCGAAGCCGGCGGCTCGCAAACGCCCGAAGCGCTGGTTGCGGGAATGGGATTGGATTGCCGCAAGCAAAGCTTTTGGGAAGGCGGTTTTGCGGTGATGGGCGAAATGCTGGAGGAATTGAAAACGTTGATATAATTTTTCCACGTTACACCTTACACTTTACACCGCGTGAAGTGTAAGGTGTATCGGAATGTCACTCCCATGAAACTCCTCTTCTCTGAAACGCCGCCCGATTACAAACACTATATTTTTCCCTATGCCATCTGGGCTTTTCCGGATGCGGGCGAAACGCCAAAAGACTTTTTTGCGCGCGGCTTTCTCCCTTCTTCGAAGAATCTCGATCGTTTTTATCTTTGCCGCAGCGTGCGCATTTTGCTGGCAAATTTCAGCCCTTCTTCCGAGAATCGCCGCATTCTGCGCAAATGCGAAGGACTCGAGTATGCATTGGTTCCGCGCGCTGATTTTGATTTCAATCCGGCGTGGCGGGATTTCTGCCTGACGTATGCCGATATCAAATTCGGCGCGGAAGTGATGACCCCGGCGCGCCTCGATAATCTCATGAACTCCAGAATCACTTCGCATCTCATGATCTTTCACGATCCGGCGGAAGGCCGCGATGTCGGCCTGGTGACGCTGTTTCTCGAACCGCCGCATGTCGCGCAATACTATTATGCCTTTTATGATCTCAATTATTATCGCCGCAATCTCGGCATGTTCATGATGACTTCCGCGGTGAATTATTTTGCGGAACAGAATTTTCACGGCATTTATTTGGGAAGCTGCTACTCGCAGAATGCCTTGTACAAAACCCAATTCGGCGGTGCGGAGTTTTTCAACGGCGCATGCTGGTCGCGCAATCTTGACGAGTTGAAATATCTCATCGCGCGCAACGCGCAGCCGGCATCGCAGCATTTATTCGAAGTGGAGGAGTATATCCATCAATTTTATGAAGCGGAGTTGGGGAAAATCGTTGAGCGGTCGCTCTTTCAGATTTGAAGGAAGGCCACTGGTTTGTATCATCCCCGCCTTTAAACGATTGCGTCATCAAAGTGAAACCGCTATTTCTTCGATTCACCCCTACACTGCCATTCTCTGCCGGACACGTTTTCTTTAGCCACGGATGAACGCGGATTTGCACTGATTTTTAAGGGGATTTCAATTTTATGGGCGAAAAACTTTCAGAATTTTATTCTAACGCTGAAAAGCTAATCGTCCTAACTCGACTAGGTCAAATTCACCGCGGAGACGCAGCGTTCGCTGAGGATTCACGCAATCTTACTCTGCGAACTCCGCGACTCTGTGATGCTTTTTGGAATATGACAATGTCAAACTAAGCCGGAATCAAATTTTGCCGCGAAGACACAAAGGCGCCAAGCTTTTTTGCTTTGTGTCTTCGTGACTTGGTGGTTGGAAAATTTTTGCTTTTTTAGCAACGATTCAACTGCCAAGAGACTACACCAGATTTCAGACAAGCTGAAATCCGAAGCCCTGCGGGCAGCAATGCCATAATAGTTTTTGCGAGCGGATAGCAGAACCCAACCGATAAAAAATCCGTTGGGTTCTGCCATCCGCTGGCGAAAAAATTAGAACCTTATTCTGAGTTTCAAAAGCTGAGCGCCTAAAAGAGTCAGGTAGTGAAAATCGCGAGTCTACGCTCATGCGCGCAAATGCTTTTATTTGCGCGCATGAGCGGTTGTGTTTTGGGGGCTGCGGCTTGCCGGCTGTGTTGTTTTGATTACCGCCTGACCAGCTTGAATGCGATATTGCGGCCCTTGCCCTGCATGATGGCAAGATTTATCCACGCCAGCGCAAAGTTTTCCAGCAACTGAATTTTATCATCGCCGCCGAAATCATGGCATTCTGCAAAGCCTAAATCCCGGGCAAGCTGGGCAGCCGCTTGTTTGCCTCTTACCGAACTGCCTGCAACAAACATGTCGATGCCGGTATCGCCATATTTCGGATTGGCCATATTCTCGAAGCCGGTTGAGTTGAAACACTTCACCACATCCTGGCATTGGGTCAGCGCTTTAAATGCCTCCACACCGTGAGCGTAGGGTTCCGGCTTTTGAAACAACGAATTGGTGGCGTCGATGATGATTTTGTTTTTGACCTCGCCCAGGCTTTTGGCCACCTCCGTGAGGGCGCCAACCGGAACCGAAACAAGAATGACTTCAGCCTCTTGCGCTGCCGCTGTCACGGTGTTGGCGCTGAGGTTATGATTTGCGGCGACAAGCGCCTGCACCTCACTGTCGCCGGGATTACGCACGCCTAAAATGACGCTATGCCCGGCCGTTGCCCAACCGGAAGCGAGCGCGCCGCCAACTTTACCGGCGCCGATGATCGCGATTTTCATGATGGCTCCCTTGAAAAAAATGGTTTGCAATAACGTCTTGCGGCGCAACCTAACAAGCCCGAGAGTCACCATTCAGGTGATTTCAAAAGGCAAAAGGCGCGACGACGAACGCTCGCCTACACTCCCAGTGCTTCAATCACTAATTTTGCCGCCGCCGCGCCCGAATACTGTTGCTGGCCGGTGATCAAACGCCCGTCGCGGAGGGCAAAAGGTTTGAAGCGGCCATTCACAATGAAATTGGTATTCGGCAGTTTTTTCGCCTCGTCTTCGATCCAAAACGGTTGAATGCGTTTGCCGACAAAGGCATCCGCAAACTGTTCTTCGGTATTCGCAAAACCCGTCCAGGTTTTGCCGTCAACGAGTAATTTGCCGTTGGAAAGTTTGACTTTCAACAACACACATGTGCCGTGACAAACGATCGCTACGATCTTGCCCGCTTCATAAAAGTCGGCCACGAATTTGTGCAGTTTGGCATCGTCGATAAATGTGTACATCGGCGATTGCCCGCCGGCCAGAAAGAGCGCATCATAGTCCGCGATGGTCACTTCTGCAATGCTGCGCGTGTTCTCCAGGAGTGTTGCAAGTTTGGGCGTGCTCAAAAAGCCCATGCTGATCAAATCGTTTGCGGAATAGCCGCTGGCATCGCGCGGGTCGCTGAAGGAATCGATTTGCAGTTTGCCGCCTTTGGGGCTGACAATATCGACGTGATAACCTTTCTCGGTGAATTCATAGTACGGATGCGTCATCTCGGCTGCCCAAAATCCAATCGGCCAGCCGGTGGTTTGCGAAACCGCAGGATTGGCGACAACCAGCAAGATGCGTTTCGGCTTGTCCGGATGCAATACCTCAACGTTTGCGCTCATGCGAATGTTCTCCCAAAATTTTGAGTCACGATATTGAAGCGAAGCTTGCTTTACTGCCGCCAATGTATTAAAATGATTTCGCGCCGTCAAGTATGCACTTTTAGGGTACCGAGTACCCAACAGGATACTGTGGAGTTTGCCATGAATTGCATTACGCGCATTCACGCCTGTCCGGTTGAAACCAGCCTTGAACTAATTAGCGGCAAATGGAAGCCGCGCATTTTATGGAAATTGCATCAGCAGAACGTTGTCCGTTTCGGCGAGCTGAAACGCGCGCTGCGCGGCATCACGGCAAAAATGCTCACGCAGCAATTACGGGAGCTTGAGAAAGACGGATTGATCACACGCTTCGTCTATCCTGAAGTGCCGCCCAAAGTGGAGTACGCGTTAAGCGAATTTGGCGCAACACTCAAGCCGATTCTCGAGCAGATTGCGCAATGGGGTGTCAGGCATCATGAACAAATCGTTCGTTTGTTGGATCAGCCGCCGCGCTCGCGCGCACAAGAACGGGCGCCGCAAGATTAGAACATCGTCCGCCGCAGGCCCTAGATGAGACGGTGGACGAACGCATGCGCATTCGGCAGATTCTTTTGCCAAAATCAGGCGAGGTTTTGTAAGAAATCTTAAACTCGGGAGCGAACAGTGAAGGCATTGCGGCATTGTCTGTTGCTTGTTGGGTTGTGGCCGTTTTTCCTGCTGGCGCAGGACGGTGTGCGCTATCAGACTGATTTTCCGCCGGAGGAATTTGCTTCCCGCCGCGCCAAGATTTTTGAAAAAATCGGCGAGCGCGCGCTGGCTGTGATCCAGGGCGCGCCGGCAGTCGATGGCTTTAAGGTTTTCCGGCAATCGAATGAGTTTTATTATCTCTGCGGCATTGAGACGCCTCATGCGTATTTGCTGCTTGATGGCCGCAACCGCAAAACGACGCTTTATCTCCCTCATCGCGATGAACAGCGCGAACGCAATGAAGGCAAAGTGTTATCCGCGGAAGATGCGGATTTGATCAAACAACTCACCGGCATCGACGCCGTGCGCCCGCTGGAGATGATGCCGCGAGATTGGATCTGGAGCAGCCTTGTGCGCCTGCCTGCGCCGGCGATTTACACGCCGTTCAGCCCCTCTGAAACCGAGGCGGACAGCCGCGATGAATCGCTGAGCGGCAATGCCGGCGTCGCCGCGGATCCGTGGGACGGCCGGCCGACGCGCGAGGGCCATTTTATTCAACTGTTGCGCACACGCTATCCGCAATTTGAAATACGCGATCTCTCGCCGATTTTGGATGAGATGCGTTTGCTCAAAAGCCCGCGCGAAATTGCATTGATTCGCCGCGCCTCGCAGCTTGCCGGCTTGGGGCTGATGGAGGCCATGCGTTGCAGCGCGCCGGGAGTTTATGAATATCAACTCGATGCTGCCGCGCGCTACATTTTTCAAATCAACGGCGCGCGCCGCGAAGGTTATCCCTCGATTACGGCCGGCGGCGCCAATGCCTGGCTCGGGCATTATTTTCACAATAGCGAGGCGTTGCAAGACGGCGATCTTGTGTTGATGGATTATGCGCCGGATTATCGTTACTACACCAGCGATGTTGCGCGCATGTGGCCGGTGAACGGCAAGTTCACGCCGGCGCAGCGGGAGTTGTGCGGCTTCATTTTGGCTTATCGCAACACGCTGCTCAAACATATTCGGCCCGGCGTCAGCGCAAATCAAATTATGGATGAATGCGCGGCGGTAATGGAGACGTATTTGAGCACCGCGGCATTCTCAAAACCGATCTACGCCAAAGCCTGCCGTCAAGCGTTGAGTTTTCGCGGCCATCTTTCACATCCGGTGGGCATGGCCGTGCATGATGTCGGCGATTATAAAAAGGGCTTGCTGCAGCCTGGAATGGTTTTCGCCATCGATCCGATGATTTGGATTCCCGAAGAGAAACAGTATGTCCGCATCGAGGATGTGGTGGCCGTCACGGAAACCGGCGTGGAGAATTTTAGCGATTTCGTGCCGGCCGAGTTGGATGAAATCGAGAGCCTCATGAAGGACGAGGGCGTTTTGCAGATGCGGCCGGCATCGGCGATCCCGCTGAATTCCCCTTGAGTTGAACACAATTTGCCGTTGCAAGCGCGCGGCCGTGGTTTAAAATCGTGCAAGGTATAAATGATTAATCAAGGAGCGGCGCAGAAGCATTAAAACGAAACACCATCTTGTGCTCGTCTACCTATTCTGAAACATGCGAGGATTTGCCATGTTTACGTTCGAGCAGGACACTTTCGATGGCGCGGTCCGGTTGCAGTTGATCAATACCAAAACCGGCGAACGCGTCACGTTCATGCCGGAGTTTGGCGGGAACGTCAATTCCTTGATCCTGGCGAAGGGAAAGAAGCTTTATCCCATTATTCAAGGTTACAAAAAACGCAGCGATTTCATCAATGATCAGCATTTCAAGAGCTGGCACTTGATTCCGTTTCCCCATCGCGTCAAAGACGGACAGTATTTTTTTCAGGATCATGTTTACCAGCTTCCACTCAACGAGGCCGATCGACATCATGCGCGGCACGGGTTTTACGCCCATCGCCACTTGCAGATCGAGAGCGTGCGCGAGGAAGCGGACAGCATTTCGCTGCGCCTGGGTGATAAGTATCTTGGCGAAATTCCCGGTTACCCCTTTCTTTTCCGCACCGACATCACCTACACCTTGCACGCCGAACGCGGTTTTGTCTGCACCACGGAAATCAAAAACATCGACACCAATACCATGCCGCTGGGAACCGGCTGGCATCCCTATTTCAAGATCGGCGGCTCGGTGGACGAGTTGATGCTGCGCTTGCCGACGGCATACAGGGTCGAGCTTGATCAACGCATGCTGCCCACCGGCATGCTGGATGAAACTCCTGCCTTTCAAGAATTCGTTGCGCTGCGCGGTTTGCGGCTCGACGCCCTGTTTCAGTTTGCGCCGCACGACGGCATTGCCGCGCTCGAGCTTTACCATCCGCAGCTCAATCTGCGCCTGCAATTCGGCCTGGAAATCGGGCCGCAAAAATACAATTTTGTCTACCTCTACATTCCACCGTCACGCGACGCCATTGCCGTCAATCCAATGACGTGCAACAGTGATGCGTTCAACAGCGGCGAGGGGCTTATCGTGCTGGCTTCGGGAGAGACGTTTCGGGGAACCTGCAGCATTCGCCTTGCCTGAAAGCGCCGGGTCACGAGAATAGATTCTTGAGCACAAAAAAGACGTTGGCCGGGCGCTCAGCCAATCGGCGCACGTACCACGGGAACCAGTAATTGCCGTAACTGATGAGCACGCGCATGCGATAACCCGCGGCTGCCAGGCGCGACTGTTCCTGGGTTTGAATGCCATAGAGCAGTTGGAATTCATAATCGTTTTTTGCTAATCCGGTTTCTGCGGCGGCGCGTTGAATTTTTGGGATCAAAACGTTGTCGTGTGTGGCAATGCCGACCGTGACGCCATGGCGTTTCACGTTGTCAAATAAAAACTGCGCGAGGGCGAGATAATTTGCATCGACGCGCGCCTTCTGGGGATAAGCAACATCAGCCGGTTCCATGTAAGCCCCCTTCACCAGGCGAATCGCGGGCGAAAACGGCAACAGATCAACGAGATCGTCTTTCGTTCTGTAGAGATAAGCCTGCACACAAACGCCGACATTGGCATATTGCCGGCGAATTTTCTTGTAGAGGGACAACGTCCGGTCGACGTATGCGCTTTGTTCCATATCGATCCAGACCCAATTGCCGAGCGCAGCCGCGCGCGCGACAATGGCCGTGAGATTCTGCAAGCATAGTTCTTCGTCAAAATCCAGGCCGAGCTGCGTCAGCTTGACGGAAATGTAGGCATCGAGGTTGCGCTGTTGAATTTGCGGCAAGGCCTCCAGATAATGTTGTGTGACCTCGCGCGTTTCCGCGGCTTGCGAAACATTTTCACCGAGCCGCGTGAGAATGGCGGTAATGTTGTTTGCGCGCAGATTTTCCGCGGCTTGCAAGGCATCTGCCAATTCCTCGCCCGGCATGAAGCGCGACACCGCGCGCCGGATGAAAAGATAGCGCGGCAAAGCCTGGCGCAGCTTGCGGTTCTCCGAAATCCACAGCAACGTTTGACGGGCCAAACTCATGATCTTCCTCCTCCATTAGCGATAGTGTGTTTGAATCCGGTAAGATAAGCCCTTTGGCATAAAAATCAACTGCACGAGGCGTTACCGCGAAAATCGCTGAACGAGCTTTATGCTGTTTCCGGCAGGAATAATGCCGGGCAAACAGAACGGCCAAACTCTCAAGCAACTTTGCACCAGCGAGTGAACGAGTGATGCGTGTTCTTCTGTTGTTTATTGACGGCCTCGGCATCGGCGAACGTGATTTCGAAAATAATCCGCTCGCGCGTTTTCAATCGCGCTATCTCGGCATTTTCAAAGATGCGCCGCGCCAGCCGCTGCCGAACGCCGGTCGCGCCGTTCCAACACGCGTGGACATGGAAGTACCCGGCCTGCCGCAAAGCGCCACCGGGCAAACGGCATTGTTCACAGGCCAAAACGCGGCAGCCGCGGCCGGTCGCCATGTGTCCGCGCTGCCCACTCTCACGTTGCGCCGCATGCTCGATGACGCCAGCCTCTTCAAACGCGTCGCGGCTCTGGGAAAGAAGGGCGTGTTTGCCAATGCGTTGTCGCAGCAATATTTCGAGCGCCGCGGCGAACGTGTCTCTGCAAGCACACGCGCGCTGTTGGCCGGCGGCTTTCCCTGGCTCACGATGGAGGATTTGCGCGCCGGTCGCGCGGTTTCGCATGATCTCACCAACCAGTTTCTGCGCGACATGGGCGAGGAGGCGCCGTTGCGCACGCCGGCGGCAAGCGCACGGATTCTCGCCGACCTCAGCCGGCAGGCGGATTTCACACTGTTCGAATTTTTCTTGACCGACATGGCCGGCCACAGCCGCAATCTCGAAGAGGCCAAAACCATCGTCGAGCGTCTCGACATTTTACTGGAAACCGTTCTCGCGCACACGGATTTGCAGCAAACCGTGATCGTGCTTACCAGCGATCATGGCAATTTTGAAGACTTTTCTGTAAAGACGCATACCCAAAATCTTGTGCCGACGTGTTTTTGGGGATTGCCGCGCGACATCGCATTGCCGGACATGCTTCGCATCGAGGAAATCGCGCCGCTTTTGCTGGAATTTCTCACACTGTGATTGCGGCAGCATTGATGGAAAACGCCTCACACAGCATGCATATAAAACTTTATTCAAAAACCTCGAATTTCATAAATCAAGCTTGACTCTCGCAAGTTCGTTCTATATATTGCGCGGCCATTTTGCGAAATACCATGTCTTGAACCATGCCGTGGCGAAATCCGCGAAACAAAGACCTACCTCCTCTCAAATTGCTGTTCCAAAGCCAACAACGCATGTCACAGGTTAATGGTGGACAAAGTTGCGATGATTGGCGCACCTGACAATCGGCCAGGAAGATCTTGCCAATCGGTTACAAAGCTGCGAAAGCCATGACCGGCGAATAGCCGCAGCATTAACAATTTTGAAATTGTATTCTCGCAAGCAGCGGGGATTGTCGGTATAGTAAACGCCGTGTTCTGGCAGCCTAACAGGAATCACCGTGTGCAGGGGAAAATCAGGAAAGCAAAACAGCCATGTGGTCCAAACTTGCCGCAGACCTGCGAGTCAATTTCTGCGGGTTTAGCGTTTGACATGGAGAGTTTGAAAACGTTGTGCGATTGTTGTTTGCGATTCGAAAGACTGGCATAACCGCACCCCGAAACGATTTGCGCAACGTATCATCGTGCAACCATGATGAGGAGTATCATGAATATCCTTCCGGTAAAAATTTGCGGCATTACTCGCATGGAAGATGCGCTGCTCGCGGTCGAACTGGGCGCCGCGGCCGTCGGTTTCGTCTTCTATCCCAAAAGCTCGCGCTGCATGGATGCTGAAGCGGCGCAGCGCATTGGCGACCAATTGCCGGCGCACGTGGCGCGCGTGGGCGTTTTCGTGAACCCCGATCCGGAAACGCTGCATCTCACCGCGGAAGTCGCCGCGCTCACGCATATTCAATTGCACGGCGAAGAAAGCCCCTATCTCTGCCAGCTCTCTCCGTTGCCGGTGATCAAAAACATGCGCGTTGCAGGCTTGCCCGCGCCGGCGGAATTGCGCAATTATCCGGCCTCCGCGTTCCTGGTGGATGGCAGCAAGCCGGGCGAGCTGAGCAATGTGAGCACGAAAGCCGATTGGGAATTTGCCCACAAATTGCGCGAACACAAATTTACCATTATTGCCGGCGGCCTGTCCGCGGATAATCTCGCCCTGGCGGTTCGTCTCGCGCAACCGGATGGCATCGATCTTTCCAGTTCGGTCGAGAGCAAAGCCGGTGTGAAAGACGCGGCGAAACTGCGCCACTTCTTTGCAACCGTGAAGAAACTCGATTACCAGGAAAGCCGCTTGCAACAAGGTTTCTTCTCACTCGTGTAACGCAACTTCAGGCTATCTTCGATGCGATTCCTCACCACCTTCCATTTGCTGCTGGTCGTACTCGCCGTCAATTCGAACCAAGCGCAGGCGCAAACCCGTTATGGTGTGCGCGGCGGTTTTTATTTGGATAGCGACGCGCTGTTTCTGGGCGGCCACTTGACGCACCCGATTGCAAAACGTTGGCGCGCCAATCCCAATCTTGAAATTGCATTTGTCGAGCGCGGGTCATTATTTTCTATTAACGGCGATTTTTTGTACGATTTCCCGGTACGACAAAGTCCGCGCTGGTATGCCGGCGGCGGTTTGGCCATCAGCCATTGGTCTTACCAAGATGTTAGTGATACGGATATCGGCTTGAACGGCATCTTTGGCGCGCGTTTTGGCCGAAGTAAAACCCTGCCGTTTGCTTTTGTCAAATTGCTGATGTTTGCTCACAGCGAGTTTATCATCGGCGGCGGCGTGACGTTTTAATTTCACAAACGAACGCAAGCGGCTGCGCACTTACCTCCAAAAGAAATGTCTCCGCTCACATTAGCCTTTCGGGAGTACGGCCAAGGCGCAAAAACTCTGGTGATTTTGCATGGCCTGCTCGGCTCGTCACAAAATTGGCAGCGGGCAGCAAAATCCTTGAGCGCAAAATATCGCATTTTGGCCGTTGATCTGCGCAATCACGGGGAATCGCCGCACACGCCGGAACACAGCTTTGCAGCTCTGCGGGAAGATCTCAAGATTTTTTTTGATCAACACAATTTGGAGGCGGCTTATGTGCTGGGCCATTCCATGGGCGGGGTGGCGGCGATGGAGTTTGCGTTTCATTATCCCGAACGCTTGCACGGCTTGATTATCGAAGATATTGCGCCGCGCGCCTATCGCAGCTCCTCGGCGGGAATTTTGGAGGCTTTGGCAGAACTGCCCCTCGCACAATTCTCCACGCGCCAGAAAGTTGATGAGGCCTTGGCAAAAAGACTTGCCAACGCGACGACCCGGCAATTTGTACTGACGAATTTAGTTCGAAATGAAGACAATTCTTTTAAGTGGCGCGTGAATCTGCCGGCTTTATTGGCGTTTCAAACGGAGATGGCGACTTATGAACCGCCGGCTCACGCGCGTTTCGAGGGGCAAACTCTTTTTATCGGCGGGGAAAATTCCGAGTATCATCTCGATCATGATCACGCCCTCATTCTCTCGCATTTCCCCAATAGCCAATTAACCATGATCCCCAACGCCGGGCATTGGATTCATTTCGAGGCGATGGAGGAATTCAATAAACGAATTGAGCAGTTTTTGGATCATGGCTTGACGAAATCCAGTTGACCGGATGCTGTCATTGCTGTAGCGCTTTCCTGCCGGCGTTCCGCCGGAGATAAATCAGGATTCCCCCCGCGAATATCATCCCAATGCTGATCAATTGCGCCAGCGTCATCCAATCAAAAGCGATTTTCGGCGTGCGGCGCCAGAATTCCGTGATGAAGCGCTCGCTGCCCGCGGCGATGAGATAAAGTCCGAATAACGTTCCCGGCGTAAAAGGGCGTTTGCGAATTCTCCAGATGAGCGCAAAGGCCGTCATTAACAAAATGATATCATACAGCGGCGTCGGGTGTACGCGTTCCGTTGTTGGCACCACGCCGTTGGGAAATGCCATGGCCCAAGGCACCTCGGAGGGCGGGCCATAATCGCCGTCAGCCGAGAGAAAGCAGCCCATGCGGCCGAAGCTTTGTCCAACCAGCAAAAGTATGGCGACAATGTCAACAGTTTGCCAGAAGGGCATCTTGTAATGATAAATCGCCCACATCACCGCCAGCGTGCCGCCGAACAAACCGCCGTACCACACCAGTCCGGCGCCGCTAAAAACCATCGCAAAAGATTCGTCGAGGTGACGCCAATGTTTGATGATGATCGGAATGCGCGCGCCCAGATAAGCGGCAAAAATGAGCAGCCCGGCATTTTGTTTGAGCAGCGGCAGAGGTGCCGCCGGAGTTTTTTCTTTTTTGGCGGCGAAAAACTTCCACCCCCCAACGAGCAAAATGCCGGTCAAAGCGCCATACCACGCAAATCCGCCCCGCCAGAACACGTTTGGAATCGGCTCGGCAAAGTCGGCCCAATGCTCGATGATGTAGTACAGGCGCGCGCCGACAAAGCCGCCAATGAGCGCGGCGGTCGAAATGGTAATCGCGAGATCCGACTCGACGCCGATGCGGCCAAACTCGCGGCGCATGATGAGGGCGCCCACGAGAAAACCCAGCATCGCCATCAAACCGAAACTATGCAGGGTGATGGGACCAATGGTGAAGAGGTCAGGATACATGCGTCAGGGAGTCAATTGGGTTGGAGGTTTTTCCCATGGCGGCGGCGCGGGAGAAGCGGCGTTCTTGCGATGACCATGGCGCGCGGCAATGAGTTCAATGGCGTGCGGTGGTTCGTGTGTTTGCAGCAGGCTAAAAATCTCAGCGCGCACTTGAAAGGAGCCGTTGGTCATGTCGCAATCGCAAACTTCCAAGCCATCGGTGCATGAGCCGCACGGGCAGATAAATTGCGAAGCGACTTGATAGACACCGGGATAACGCTGGGCCAGCGCTTCGCCGCGCAAGGACGGATCAAAGTCGGCGTGGTTGTGCTCTGCTTCTCGCGGTTTGGTAAGAAGATAGACGCTGCCCGCTCCGGCCACAATTCCAATTGTCAATATTACAGCCATAAGATGCCAGGATCTCTTGGCCGATTCCTCGCGCGCGCTGACGCGCGGCACGATTGGCGCACCGCAGGCCTCACAGAATTTCGCCCGCTTGACAACATGATGTCCACACGACATGCATTTCATAACATTCGCACCCAAATCTCGTTGGTAATAAGTTCACGCATCCGATTGCCAGCTTAACAAAGTCCTTGTTCAAATGCAAGCAGAGCGCAAATAAAAGCAACTCGCGGGCGGAGTTGCCTGAAAAACTTCCAGCGAAAGGTGTTCTTTGAAATCTACACCAGATTTCAGACAAGCTGAAATCCGAAGCCCTGCGGACAGCATCGGAAAACAAATTTTTTCCAGCGGATAAAAAACAACTGTAAGAGCTTTATGCGCTGGATTTTTCTATTCACTGGAAACAAACTCAGAACTTTTGTTCTAACTTTCACGAGCTAATGACCTATATTGCATTTCAGACAAGTTAAAAAGCGCGCATGATGGGGAGGGCGTTTCACGGCACGACTTTCCAGCTTGTCGCCGGCAACATCGATTCCAAATACTCGCCGTGTTGCTTGCGCGAATGAAAAACGTAGGTTGCACCGTTCCAGACAAACTTGTCGCTGACCAGAATGACGCGATTGTTTTCATCTGTCGTGCGATGATAGAAACGAAGATCGTGATAGCCGTCCGTAGTGGTGGTTTCGATTTCGACGGCAACGGTTAAGATGTCATCGGTCGGCAGCAGATTGCGCAAGCCTTGTCGGTTGCGCTGCCAGAGCCAGGCGCCGCAGCCGCCGGTGCCGCACCACTCGATCACATTCGAGATCATCAGCTCTTGGGCGCCGTCGTCGTTGATGTCGATTTGCTGAACGTGCCAGAGTTTTTGCGCATGACGCGTATCCGCACCCAACGCCGCCATGGCCTGCAGCACGTCCTGCGGAATGGGGTCGCCGGCCTTCATCACATCCCACACCGAACCGGCCACCGGACCATGCGGCAAGGCGGGCGGCACGATCACCGAATCCGCAGTCGCCGGGCCTGTTGTGACCGGTGCGGGAATTTGCGTATGCGAAGTTTGCGTCTTGGAGCAGGCAAAATTCCAAAACATGAGGGCGGCACAGCCAAAGCAGAGAAAGCGTTTCATTATTGCGCCTGGGTGAATCTTCAGCTCTGAGCAGAATTGACACGAGCGCAAAAACTTGCTATATTGCCGCAGTTTTTGCCGCTCTGTTTTTGGATTCATTACACGTTTTTATGGCTCAGTGTGAAAGGAATTTTTATGCAAATTTTCATCGTCCGGCACGGCATTGCAGAACTGCGCGAGAATTGGGATAAACCTGATTTCGAACGCCCGTTAACGGACAAGGGCCGCAGAAAGACGGAAGCTGTTGCGGAAGGCTTGCGCCGTCTGGAGGTTTCACTCACGCATCTTTACACCAGCCCGTTAACGCGCGCGCAACAGACGGCCGAAATAATACAAAAGAAATTAAAAATCCACAAGCTTCAGCAAACAGATCTCATGCGTGACGATGCGGATCCCGCCGCCATTTTGCCTTTTCTCAATGAGCATGATCCTGATGCCGCCCTGGCATTGGTTGGCCACGAACCGCACGTGAGCGAGTTGCTCGGTTTTCTTGTGACCGGCGAGAAAATCTCATTTACGACGTTTAAGAAAGCCGGAGTGGCTATGCTGGAAGGCGAATGGCCTGCACAAGCCGGTGGCTTCCAACTGCGCTGGCTGGCGGAGCCGAAACATTTCAAAAATAAGTGAGCCGAGGTGTCTCATGGGCAATGAGAAGCAATCGTCCGGCAGTTCTTCTGGCAAGAATTTCTTATGGGTAGTGGTGGCGCTGCTGCTGATCGTGATTGTGGTTTACAATCTTTCTTCCGGACTGTCCGTGAAAAAAATCAACATCTCGGGCATTTTTGAGGCAGAGTTCGCAGAGAAACCCGCCAGCGTTGCCACGCCGGATCAAATCGAAAAATTCGGGGAAGATGAATTAAAAAAACGCCAGGCGGAACTGGAGAAAAAGCTCACGGACTTGGAAGCGCAACTGGCTGCAAACCGGAAAACGCCGGCAGGTACAACCTCCGGCGGTTTAGAAGAAGAAATACGTGATCAGATGCCCCTGCCCTCCCTCGCCGGCGCCTGGCGCACCGCGCAGGGCGTTTCCTATTACATTCAACAGAATGCCAATGCCATGACGCTGCAGGAAGTCAATCCGATTTATGGCGTCACGGCTGTGGGACAGGGAACGATTGCCGGTCAAAATGTGCAATTCAACATTACCACGGCTGTGGGAACTTGGGGAAGCGCACAGTTGAGTCTCGCCGCAGACGGCCGGCAATTGAATGGCTATTATTCAGATGCCGTGACCGGCGCTGCGATACCCCTGGCATTGTTCCGTTGACGGCTCACCTCAGCAAAGCTTCACAAAATTCCTGCGCGCCTCAACTCATAAATCAAAAGCATTGCACCTCGCATGGCGCCACCCTAAAAACGCCTGGACGTCTTAAGCCTCCAGGTGCCGAGGTTATTCAGACAGCTTTTTCAACGTGCCCAGCAACAATTTGTAGTAATTCGTCACCGAGGGAATCTTCACACGCTCGTCCGGTGAATGCGGAAACTCGATTTGGGGCCCCAGCGACACCATGTCCATGCCGGGATATTTCATGCCGATAATGCCGCACTCCAAGCCCGCGTGAATCGCTTTCACCGCCGGTTCGACGCCAAATAATTCCTGATGAACTTGTTTGGCAACATGCAACACGTGTGAATTGAGATTCGGTTTCCAGCCGGGATAGCCCGCATCCTCCTTCACACTCGCGCCAAAGGCCTCCGCGATGGCGCGAATGCAGTCGCGCAAGGCTTGCAAAGCGGTATTCACCGAGCTGCGCGTGCTGCAATGGACGTGGAGATTCTTCTTGCGGGTTTCGACCACGGCGAGATTGGTGCTGGTTTCCACCAATCCCGGAATGTCATTGCTCATCATCGCGACGCCGTGCGGCAGCGCATGCAGCAGGGCCAGCACGCGGCGCGTGGTTTTGCCGGTCCAACATTGTTTGGCGCGGCCTTTTTCAATGGTCAACGCCAGGTTCGGCTCGACCGAGGCGTATTCCGCGCGAATCGCATCGATTTGCGTCTGCAAGGCTTCCAGAAAATCATTAGGCTTTTTATTGGGCACGAGCACGGTGGCAAACGCCTCGCGCGGGATCGCATTGTGCTTGTTGCCGCCGGAAATTCCCGCGAGGTAGAATTTCAGGCCGCGCACTGCGATGAGATGATACAGCGCGCGCGCCAGCAGCTTGGTGGCATTGCCGCGCTGCAAATGAATGTCAACACCCGAATGGCCGCCGCGCAAGCCCGCTAATTTCAGTCGCAAGACTTTTAAATTTTTATCAATGCGATCTTCCTTGAGCGGCAGCGTCAGATTCGTGCCCGCACCGCCGGCGCAGCCAACATACAGGGCGCCTTCTTCTTCCGTGTCGAGATTGATCAACTGCCGGCCCGAGAGCAAATCTTCGGCAAGACTGTTGGCGCCGGTAAGGCCGGTTTCTTCGTCGACCGTAAACAGCAATTCCAGCGGGCCGTGCACCACGTCTTTTGCTTCCATCAGCGCCAGCGCAGTGGCCACGCCGATGCCGTTGTCCGAGCCGAGCGTGGTGCCGGTCGCGCACAAATATTCACCATCCAGCCGCGGCTTGATGGGATCCTTCGCAAAGTCGTGTTCAACATCGGAATTTTTGTCATTGACCATATCGAGATGGGATTGCAGCACGGTGATCGGCGCATTCTCGCGTCCGGCAGAAGCGGGTTTCTTCACCACCAAATTGCCGGCTGCATCTTGCTGATAACTTAAACCTTGCTTTTTTGCGATGCCGATGACGTACTCGGCTGCCGCTTTTTCATTGCCCGAGCCGCGCGGGATTTTCAAAATTTCATCAAAATGCCGCCACAGGCTGCGCGGCTCCAGCTCCGATACAAATGACATATGAAAGCTCCTTTCCGGGTGGGGATTTTAAGGCAAACTCTGACGGTTTTTAGTTTGGAAGAATTATCTCGGTGGCGTAATTTTTTCATGACGCATGCTTTGCCACGGCAAAAAAAGATTCTCGGGGAAGTGGCATTGAGATTAAGGTCAAACGATAGCAACCCTCATCCTGGCAAAAGGGAAGCAGGCGGGACAACACCTCCGAACGGCGGGATTATGCCGTATGCGGCTCGAACGGCCGGCGATATTTGACCAAACGCACGCTGTTGCCCTTGCGATTAAAATGCACCTCATCCATGAGACGGTACATCATGTAGATGCCCCGGCCGCGCGGCTTGTAGAGATTTTCCGGAGCGGTGGGATCGGGCAACTGGCGATGATTGAAGCCTTTGCCGTTGTCGGTGATTTTGATTTCAGCGAGGCGATCATCGATTTTGGCCTCGACCTTCACGCGCTGCGTCGCGTCGAAGCGGTGGCCGTGTTCCATGGCATTGGTGAGCGCTTCCACTATCGCGATTTTAATATTGATCTCTTCCAAGCTGATGATGCCGAAGCGCACGAACATTTCCGTGAGCTGATTCGCCGCGCCGGTGACATAGTCAAGGCTGCTCGGCAACTCGAAGCGCACAGTTTGTTTGAGACCGGGCAGCAACCGGCCGGGCTTGATGGTGTCGTGATGAAACACCAGAATTTTGCGCAACGCGCTGAGCACCTGCCGGGGTTGATAGGGCACGGGAATCAGATGCAGGGCGCCGGCATTGAGCGCGCCGATGGCATCGTTCATGCGGCTTTTATCGGCCAGCACGACAATCGGCAAAAACGGAAACCGGTTGCGTGTGACCGCCACCATCTGCGAGGCCGGCATGTCGGAGGCCGGAATTTCGAGCAGCAGCGCATCACAAAATTTTTGCTGCAAAATGCTCAACGCATGCTGCGCCGAATTGGTGATCTGCACTTCCATACCGTTTTCACGCAAGGCTTGCGTCAACTCGTCATTGCGTTTGGCATGGCCGTCAACGAGCAAAAGCCGCGGGACATAGGCATCAACGGGAGGGCGTGAGGTTTCGACTTTCAGACCGGCATCCTTTCCGCGTTCGGAGATCGTCGCGGGGAAATCCTGATTTTTGCGTCGTAAAATCAGCATATCTCACTCGCGAGTTGGTGATTATTCATGCGTATCCTAAAAAATGGCACCTGATTGCCCCGTCATTCATTATTCCTCCTTCTCGCCATCATGATTGCAACCCCTCGCGGAGCTTTGCACACAAGTTCTGCGCTTTCGCTTGAGCAGCGCTTGCCGCTTAAACCACCGCCTCATATCTTGTCGCGTAGCGCTTGCGGCGTGATTGCGGCGAACTGAGGATAATCGGTATCTTCAAATGGCACGCCGGACAGCGCCCCTCCTCAAGGTTCATCTCATATACGGCATAACCCGCGCGCCGGATGAGCAGCGTGCGGCAGGCCGGGCAATAGGTATTGTTGCCCTCGCGCGTTGCGACATTGCCGATGTAAACATACTGCATTCCCAGCGTCAACGCCAGCAGGCGCGCTTCCTCCAACACCCGCCCCGGCGTCGGCGGCAAGTGCATCAACTTGAAATCTGGATGAAAGCCGGTGAAATGCAACGGCACCTCCGGCCCGAGATGGTCAAGAATCCACTGGCACATGGCGCGAATCTCATCCATCGAGTCGTTCAACGTCGGAATGATGAGGTTGGTAATTTCGAGCCACGTGGTGCCGCGCTGCTTGAGCGTTTTCAACGTTTCCAGCACCGGCGTGAGATGAGCCAGGCACGTTTTGCGGTAGAAATTCTCCGTGAAACCTTTGAGATCTATGTTGGCGGCGTCGATATGATCAAACACCGCGGGCAACGCTTCGGGTGTAATGTAACCGGCGGAAACCATCACGGTTTTCAGACCGGCAGCATGCGCGGCTTTGGCAATGTCAATGGCGTATTCCGCCCAAATCACAGGATCGTTATAGGTGAACGCGATGCTGGGGCAATCGCGTTGCAATGCCGTTTCCACAATGGCCTCGGGCGCAAACGCATAAGCGCGCTCATGATCATAGCGCGCTTTCGAGATGTCCCAATTCTGGCAAAATTTGCAACCGAGATTGCAGCCGGCCGTACCCAGCGAAAGAATGCGAGTGCCCGGGAGGTAGTGCGAGAGCGGCTTTTTTTCGATGGGATCGATGTGAATCGCATAGGGGTTGGCATAGGCGAGCGCGTAGAGCGTGCCGCCTTCATTTTTGCGCACGAAGCAGAAGCCTGTTTGCCCGTCGCCAATTTCACAATAGCGCGGACAGAGGTAGCATAGCGCCTTGCCGTTATCCAGCTTCTTGTAAAATTGTGCTTCGATCATGCCATTCCTTAAAATCTCTAAAAGCGGCTGAAAATACGCATCTAATGCGCAAAAAGCAAGCCTGGAATCTGAATATAAAAACGAAATAATGGCGGGTATAATCCTGAGCCGGCAGTGTTGTGGCGGCAATGAAATGGGTGTTAATTTATCTTAGCAAAGGGTTTTGGCTTTGACGCCCACCCGTTTCAGTCAGCAATCCGGTCAACAAGCTTTGGGCATTGCAGATCATACCAAATTCCGCCGGCGTTGGTAAGCGCAGGGGGATTGTTTATCGTTTAATGCCAATGCCAATACCCGTATTGTTCAACCGCAAAGGCGAAGCAGAGCATGGGCAGGCCATGTACTTGCAAGACGATATACCGAAAAGAAGAGTGGTTGGATTTCTGCCGCTACTTCCATTCAGGTCAACTGACCTCATCGTTATTTTTGGGATTGGGGCGAGCT
>CAYWGH010000010.1:99330-180843 GCA_964457925.1 uncultured Cytophagia bacterium | reverse complement strand
GATTCACCGCTTCGTCGAGCAAATGATTGATATCCGCCAACTCGCGCTGGCCGGAGGAGCCGCGCGCATGCTGCATCATGCTCTTCACAATCCCATCCGCGCGCTTGCCGTGATGGTTGATCTTCTCCGCGTTTTGAATCAACGTCTCAATAATCTCTTCGATGTTTTCAAATTCGTCGCGCCCTTCGCTCTTCGCCCTTCGCCTTTCAACCTCCTCCCGCAACTCCTTCGCCAATTCCACCGACAGCGCCGCAAAGTTGTTCACAAAATTCAGCGGGTTCTTGATCTCGTGGGCGATGCCGGCGGTGAGCTGGCCGAGGGAGGCGAGTTTCTGCTGCGTGACGAGCTGCTGCTGGGTGGCTTGCAAATTTTGCAGCGTCGCGTCGAGACGGCGATAGGCATCGGCGTTGTCGAGCGCGATGCTCGTGTACGCGGCCAGGTTTTGCAGAAGATTGAGATGATACTCGCTGTAGGCATTTTTTCGAAAGCTCTGAATGCTGATGACGCCCAAGACTTTCTCCTGCGAAATCAGCGGCAGGTAGATGATGGAAAAGGGTTCTTCAGGAAGCGTGCCATCTTCAAGCACCGCTCCGTTCACGTTTGCCGACCTGAAGGCGCTGACGTACTTGCTGTATTCTTGCGTCACGTCATTGATGAATACCGGCTGCCGGTTTTCAATGCACCACACCGGAAATTGGTTCTTGTCGCTCATATCGCGCGTGTACGGCGCGTAGCGTTTGCCTTTTTCAATGGCGAGGCGGTATTCGATTTGTTCCTTCTCGGGATGAAAAATCCCGACGCCAAAAATCGCCGCGTCAACGAGTTGGTTGACGTGCTCATACAGCTTGTAAAAAATCGTGTCCATGTCCAGCGAGGCGGTAATCTCTTTGCCGATTTCGCTCAGCAGCTCGACGTTCTCTTTTTGCCTGGCCAGCTCCGCGGTGCGCTCCTGCACGGCGATTTCCAGCTCGCGGCGCCGTTCTTCGATTTTGCGCGTGGCTTCCCGCACCATCTTTTCGTGCAGCAGCGCATTCTCAACGGCGAGCGCGGCTTGCGAAGCAATGGCGATGAGCAGCTTCAGCTCGGCAGCCGTGTAGGCAACCGGCGTGTCGCTCGTCAGGGCGATCACGCCCTTCACTTGCTCTTTGATTTTGAACGGCGCGCAGAGCAGAGAGCTGATGACGTTGCCATCCTTGAGATGCCGCGGGTCCGCCTGCACATCGTTGACGATTTCAGCGTTGCCGGTCGCCGCAATGTTGCCGATGATGCCCTCGCCCAGCTTGCGGCCATTTGAGGCATCAATGCCGTGGCCGAACGTGGCCGCAGTTTCAAGCGCTTTGGTCTCTTCGTTCAGCAACATGACGGTCCCGCCGCTCGCCTTGATAAGCTGACGAGCCTGTTCAAGGGCCGCGCCGGCGATGGCGGACACTTCGAGCGAGGCGACCAGCTTCTCCGAAAAATTGTAAATCAAATTCGTCTCGCGATAAAGGCCAAGCACCTCGTTGCCCAACGTTTTCTTCTCGGCCTCTCTGCCGGCCAAATGCGTCAACAAGTTGGCAACGGATTCGGCCTGCTTGCCGCCGGACACCCAGCCGAGAATTTCTCCGGCGAGCGCCACCGGATATTTTGTCGCACTGTTTGCATTGGCCTTCCCGAGCAGCAACCGCCCCTCGGCATCTTCGATGACGAGGGGGGCGCCTATAGCCGCGATGAGATTCGTGACCACCGTCGTGGCTTCTTTGTTCTTGCCAAGCAGGCTTTTGAGATTGATGTGAGCCATTTGCGCTTTCGCTTTTGGTTTTTTATTTTTCCCACGGAACGAAGAACCCAACGGGATGTGGCGTTTATCAGTTGGGTTCTTCGATCCGTTGGAGAGTTAAAGTTTTTTTCCAGCGGCTTGAAGACCCCAACGGATCTGGTTTTCATCAGTAGGGTTCTTCTATCCGTTGGAAATCCCCAGCACTGCTTTGGCCTTCGCCAGCAAGGCATCCGGATCGAAAGGCTTGGTCATGTACAAATCCGCGCCGACTTCCTGGCCCTTGTGCTTGTCAAACTCCTGGCCTTTGGCGGTCAGCAACACGATATGAACGTCCTTCATGCCCAGCTCTTTCTTGACGGCCTGGCACACGTCGAACCCGCTCATTTTCGGCATCATCACATCGAGGAAAACGAGGTTGGGCTTTTCCGTTTTGATGGTTTCCAAAGCTTCTTCGCCGTTGCCGGCGGTCAGCAATTCCACGCCCTCGTCCTGCAAATCTTCCAGGGTTTGCTCGATCAACATGCGCAAATGCGCCTCGTCGTCAACGATGAGGATTTTGCGATTCATGGATTCTCCTTTTGGTGATTAGAAAATTTCCAATGGATAGAAACAGCCCAACAGAGTAGAAAACTTTACTAAACTTGAAAAGTTTAGTAAAGTGACTTCACCGGCAGCGCGAACGAAAACGTGCTGCCTTTGCCGATTTCGCTTTCCACCCAAATCCGGCCGCCGTGATGCTCGACGATCTCTTTGCAAATCGGCAAGCCCAAACCCGTGCCGATAGGCCGATTGCCCGACGAAGCGCCCACCTGCTTGAATTTTTCGAACACTTTCGGCTGATTCTCCGGGCTGATGCCCTCGCCGGTGTCGATCACACTCACCACGATCTCGCCGTTCGATTGCCCTTCGACTGATCGCTCAGGGTAAACCAACGCGCGGCAGGTGACTGAGCCGGCTTCGGTGAACTTCACCGCGTTCGAGATGAGATTGATCACAACCTGCAGCAGCTTGTCGCGGTCGCCGATTAGCTCGGGCAGCTCGCCGTTGATTTCTTTGATGAACTTCAGCCCTTTGTTCTCAAACAGCGAGGAGGTCGCCGCCGCCGCCCGCGCCACCAGCTCGGGCATGCTGACCGGCTCTTGCTGCCATTCGTATTTGCCCGCTTCGATTTTCGCGAGGTCGAGCACGTCGTTGATCAGCTTGGTCAGGCGCTCGCCTTCGCTGATCACGACGGTGAGATTCTCCGTCACTTGATGGATAGTTTTCCGTATCTTGTCGTCATCGGTTTGAATCAGCGGAAAGAGCCGCTCATCCAGCCGCTTTTGAATGATCTTGGCAAAACCGATCACCGAAGTTAATGGCGTGCGCAGCTCGTGACTCACGAACGAAAGAAAGTTGCTTTTGGCCTCGTTCGCCTCTTGCGCAGCTTCGGCGCGCAGTTTGGCTTCCCGCAGCTCGGCGCGTTCACGCTCGCGTTTGATCAACCGCCGGCGCTGCACGCGATCGACCGCAAACACCAGCAGCCCGAAAAGTACCGCATAGCCGCCATACGCCCACCAGGTGCGCCACCACGGCGGCAGAATGGTGAAACTGTACACGGCTTCCTGACTCACGTGCTCATACAAATTCTTCGCCCGCACATGAAAGTGGTAGTCCCCCTCCGGCAGGTTGGTGTATTCTTTTTCGGTTTTGTTATTCCAGTTTGACCAGTGCTCGTCGAAGCCTTCGAGCCAGGTTTGAAATTGCAGGCGGCTGGCGTCTTCGTAGGCCGGGGCGGAATAGGCGAAGGCCAGGTTGTTGTGGGCGTAAGCGAGCAGAGGGCGGAGGGCAGAGGGCGTAGAGCGAAGAATGTCAGGCTTATCACCAGTGAGAGATGACAAGCCATCCGGAAGCGCGCCGCCAAAAATCAGCGAATCTTCCCCCACCACCACACGCCGCACCAGGGCCGGATAATCCACCGCATAATTCACCTCCACATTCGAATCATAGCGGATCAGGCCGCTGGCGCCGCCAAACCAAACCACGCCATTGTCTTCTGAATAAACGGTATAGATATTTTCATCCGAAAAACGCCGGAACGGGGCTGTCAACCACTGATAGCTGCCATTGGTCTGAGAAGTGCCCAGCGCCATTCCCTTGCCCAACACCCAGAACCGACCGTGTACATCTCTTTTTATGATCCGGCCCTCATCATGCGCAGCTACTACCATAAATGTGCTGTCCGCCACAAAACGCTGATTGTCAGTATCAAAGCGATAAATGTTATCAAGCGTGCTAAAATAAGGGGTGCCGTTGATGTCATGAACACCTACCCAACCCTCCGGCAAGCCGTGTTCTGGGCCAAAGCGTTCCACCTGTACATCCTGCCAGATTTTTCCGCTGTTGCGGGGAAAGGTCAAACGCAGGATGCCTGTCGCCTGAGTGCCTGCCCACAAACTGCCGTCATCCATTTCGACCAGGGTTCGGACATCATCCTGAATGCCCGGGGCGCGGCCTTCATCGCGCCAGACACCGTTTTCGCGGCGCAGGCAAGCCAGGCCGTCGGTAAGGCCGACAAGGACGCGCTGGCTATCCTGCCGGGAACGGTGGAATACAGAAGCGTTAAAATCATTGTTGACCGACTGTCGCACAAAAGCAGCCTGGGCACCATTGACCGCATAAATGCCGTCATTGGTTGCCGCCAGCAATTGGCCTTCGATGGCCAGAAAATCCCAGGCCTGTGTCGCTGGCATCTTGACCGGCTTGAAGGTTCCTGATTCCGCATCGAGATAAAATATGCCCACATTGGTGGCAGCATACAGCACACCGCGGTGGCGCTGTGCTTTGTTAACAGAGCTTGTCAGTCCGCGGTCGGCATCGAACATGCTGAACGCGCCGGTCGCTTCCACGCGCGCAAGGCCGTTGTCGAGTGCCAGCCATTGCGTCTCCGGCCGGGCGGGATCGGAATAGACATAATACACCGTATTATCCGGCAGGCCGCTGCTGCGGTCGATGGTTTGCAAAAGCTTGCCGCTTGGGTCCAGCAGCACCGCGCCGCCACTCTGGGTGTTGAGCAACAGGCGGCCCTCGCTGAGCACGGCGCCAGGTGGATAGAGAGGATTTTTTTGCAGGAAGTCATCGGCCTCGGTTTTAAAGGGCTGGAAGGTCTGGCCGTCGTAGAGGAACAGGCCTTGCGTAAGGGTGCCGATGAGGATTTTCTTGTCATTGCGAGGAGTCCCGCCAGAAGCGGGACGCAATCCCTCGACCTTGTGCAGAGAATCGGGAGATTGCTTCTCCCGCCCCTGCGGGATCGCCATGACATCATCGGGAAACGGCAGCATCACCAAAATCTGCTTGTTGGCAAACTGCCCGCCGCCGGGCACGAGAAGCAGCGAATCCCCCTGCATGCGCAGCAAGCCTTTTTCCCATTCGCGAACATAAAAGACGTCATCCACTGAAAAACTCAAATGAAAGGCATTGTCCGGCTTCCAGATTTTCATTTCTCCGGTCATGTCCGAATCTGACGATGCAGAACCGGAAGGCGTCCAGCGGAAAAGGTAATTATTTGTCCTGAAATAGACGTTTTCCTGCAGAACATGTGTGCTCCAGACATCGGCAAAGCCGCGCGCCTCTTCCGGCACCTGCGGCAGCAGGGAGACAAAGCGCATCTGTCCCACGCTATCCGGCGCCAGGTAACCGAAATCGCCCACGCCGCCGGCATAAATGCGGCCGTTGGCATCCTTAGCCAGCGAGCGGCAACCGCTTTTGTTGGGGAACTGAATCAGCCGCCAGGACACGCCGTCGTATTCGAGAATGCCGCTGTTATTGCCGAAATACATCATCCCGCGGTTGTCCTGCACAATCGCCCAGTTTTGCGACTCCGCGCCGTAGTCTTTTGGCAGCCAGGCGGTGAGGAGGGGTTTGCCCAGCTCGGCGCTTCGCGAAGGGTGAAGAGCGAGGGGCGAAGAGCGAGGGGCGGTTGGGGTTTGTGCTTGCGCCGGTTCGGGATTTGTTAAACCGGCACAGAAGACGATAACGAGGAGAATAAAGAGTTTTTCCATGGCGGTTTTCATGTGATTGAATTTTGCCAATCGTTAAATCTTCAAATCACCAAACCCGTAGGGTTGGCATGTTTATAGAATCGTGACATCAAACAATCGCCAACCCCATCGGGGTGGCATGTTGCGGCGCTGTGTGTTGATCGTTGCTGCGTTTTATGAACATGTCACGCCTCCGTCGTTTTGAAATTTTATTATGGCGCACGGCTATAAACATTGCACGCCTCCGGCGTTGGCGCATGCAGCATCGCAATCAAACCCGTAGGGTTGGCATGTTTATGGAATCGTGACATCTAACAAGCAGCCAACCCCATCGGGGTGGCATGTTGCGGCGCTGGATGTTGATCGTTGCGTCGTTTCATCAACATGCCACGCCGATGGCGTTTTGAATTTTTATGATGACGCGCTTCTATAAACATTTCACGCCGATGGCGTTGGGCGGGTGCGACGCCGGTACTCTTCAGCAATTTCAAACAAACAACTGAAGCTGTTTCGTCGTAGCCACCGGCAGCGCGAACGAGAACGTGCTACCCTTGCCCAATTCGCTTTCCACCCAAATGCGGCCGCCGTGATGCTCGACGATCTCTTTGCAAATCGTCAGGCCGAGGCCGGTGCCTTTCGGCTTGTCGGTCAACGTATCGCCCACTTGCTTGAATTTGTCAAACACGTCCGCTTGATCCTGCGGCGCAATGCCGATGCCGGTGTCGCTGACGCTGATAACGACTTCTCCATACCTGCGCTCGGCGCGGCAGGTCACCGAACCCTTTTGCGTAAACTTGGCCGCGTTGGAAATGAGATTGATCAAGACTTGAATGAGCTTGTCCTGGTCGCCGGCAATCTGCGGCAGCTCGCCATCGAGGTCCTTGACAAATTTCAGCCCGGTGTTTTCGAATAACGAAGCGGTCGCTGCCATTGCGCGTTCGATGATCTCCGGCACGGCAACCGCTGTCATGTTCCACTCGACTTTGCCGGCCTCGATCTTGGCGAGGTCGAGCACGTTGTTGATCAACGCGGTCAGGCGCTCGGCTTCGATCACGACGACATCGAGATTCTCCGAGACCTGCGCGACTGCGTATTGCGCTTTGCGATCGCTTTTCGGAATGAGCGGAAAAACTTTTTCCTCCAGCCGCTTTTTGATGATCTTCGCGAAGCCGAGCACCGAAGTGAGCGGCGTGCGCAATTCGTGGCTGACATTGGAGAGAAAAACACTTTTGGCCTCGCTGGCGGCTTCCGCGGTTTGGGCGCGCAATTCCGCCTCGCGCAGCGCGGCACGCTGCCGCTCTTTTTGAATCACTCGCCGCCGTTGAATGCGATCTACCGCAAACACGCCCGCGGCCAAGAGCAGCGCGTAAAACCCATACGCCCACCACGTGCGCCACCACGGCGGCGTGATGATGATTTTGATCGACGCGCCCTGTTCATTCCAAACGCCGTCGTTGTTCGCGGCTTTGACGCGGAACACATACTCGCCCGGATCGAGATTGGTATAAGTCGCGGTGCGGCTCGTTCCGGCTTGCTGCCAATCCGCGTCGAAATTTTCCATCTTGTACGCGTATTGATTCTTCGCAGGCGCAGTGAAATCTAGCGCGGCAAATTCGAACGAGAAAACCTTGTCCTGATAAGAAAGCGTGATCTGCTCGGTTTCGGAAATCGTTTGTGAGAGGGGAGAGCCGGATATTTTGTGGGAGATCGCTTTGTTGAAAATTTGAAAGTCCGTGAACACCACCGGCGGCGCGTGCGGATTGTCGCGCACGTCTTCGGGATAAAATGCATTAAAGCCGCTGATGCCGCCAAAGAACAGCTCTCCGCTCGCGCTTTTGAAATACGAGCTGGAGTTGAATTCATTATCCTGCAAACCGTCTTGCGCGTCGAAATTTTTGAAAGCGTGCGTGCGAGGATTGAATCTCGAAAGGCCGTAATTCGTGCTCATCCACAAGTTGCCATCTTTATCGTCGAGTATCGCATAAACGACGTCGTTGGGCAAACCGTCTTTGGCGGTGAAATGCGTGAACGTTTCCGTCTGCCGGTCGAAACGATTCAGCCCGCCGCCGGCGGTGCCGAGCCAAAGATAGCGTTCCGGCTCAAAGGGATCAGCAATGATGGCGCGCACCATATTGTGGCTCAGGCTCGCGCGGTCTTTCGGATCATTGCGATAGCGTTTGAACGTTTTCTGTTTGGCATCGAAAAACCTCAACCCGTCCGCGGTACCCAGCCAGAAAGCGCCGCTGTGATCCTCGTAAATAAAAACGTGCTCCGACCAATTCAATGCCGCAGGATTATCTGCGGCGATGAAGGCAAAATTTTCGAACTTTCCAGTGGCTTGATCCAACCGGCTAAAGTTTCGTCTTGTTGTGATCCAAATATCGCCGTTTCGATCTTCAAAAACTTTATAGACGTCATTGAAGATGGAAGAGTCCGGCTCGGCATCGAAATGCGTCACCCGTTCAAATTTATTGTTGCGCCACTCCGCGCGAAACACGCCATTCGAGGAAGCAAGCCAGAGCACATCGTTCTTGTCCTGCAGCATTGAAAACACCACGCCCCAGTCGGGCAAACCGGATTGCGCCTTCACCTCGGCCAGCTCTCCGGTGACGCGATTCAAACGATAAAGCCCAATGGCAGTCGGCCCCAGCCACACGGTTCCATCGCGCGTTTCGAAAATGCCGCGCAAACTTTTGCCGCGCCACAAGGCCATTTTACCGTCCGGCCGTCTCCGGTTGAAGCGCTCGGCTTTGGGATCGTAGCGATACAAGCCGTTGCCGTTCGAGCCGAGCCATAACACGCCGGCGCGGTCTTCCAGCACTTCCGTCAAGCCATGCTCGGGAAGATTGCTGGCATTGCCCGGTTGATAACGGTACTCGGCAAGAGTTTGTGTCTTCGGATCGAAGCGCGCCAGTCCGTTCAAGTTTCCGATCCAAATGATGCCGTCGCGATCTTCCATTATGCCGCGCGTGTTGTTCCACCAGAAATACAGATGCTGGATTGGTTGATCCCCAAAGTGATAGGGCGTGAGTCTTTGCGCGCGCGCATCCCAGGAGATCAGACCCAGGCCACCGCCAATCCAGAGCTTGCCGTTGCGGCCTTTTTGTATGCGACGATACAGGTTGGGCTGTTCGAGAACGATTCGCCACAAAGAATCAACCGAAGTGAAATCGACGGGCATGAGCGTATATTGCGCGCTGTTTTTTTCCGGCATAAGCTTATACAGCAGGCCCGCGCCCAGCCAAACCACGCCACTATCGTCGATGACCACGTTGCTCACCGTCGGGCTTTTGAAGCTTCGCGGATCAGTCGGGTCGTGTGTGAAGTGGATCATCTGCGCGCCGGCGAAATCTTTGGCGCCCGCGGGAAGCGTGAGACGGCTCAACCCATCGCCGGTGCCAACCCAAATCGCCCCCTGGGCATCTTCGGCAATCGCGTTATCGCTGATGGTCGCATGGCGTATCGTGTTGGGATTGGCGGAATCGGGCAGCAGGCGATGAAAAACCTCGGCGCGACGATCAAACAAATTCAAACCGCGCTGCGTGCCGACCCAAATTCGTCCTTTGCTATCTTCCAAAAGCGCCGTGATATAACTGTCCGAAAGCGAGGTCGAATCATACGCATCGTATTGGTAGACGATGAATTCATAGCCGTCAAATCGGTTCAGGCCGTCTTTGGTGCCGACCCAAAGAAAACCCTTGCGATCTTGCATGAGGCAGCTTACCAGATTCTGCGAGAGCCCCAACTCGCTGGGAATGCGGTCGAGGCGGGGCATATTCTGCGCGTAAAGATTCGGTAGAGCGAATAAATACGCCAGCACGATCACACCGATGATTCTTGCTCGGAACATTTTCGGGATGGATTTTATCATCGTTTCTTTACAGGTTGAATCGATGTCAAAAGGCAAATAAATCTCCAACGGATAGAAACAACCCAACGGATGAAAAAAATATTTGGCTCGGATGCCTCGGATTTTGAGAGCGTTCAAAGAATAAATCTCCACCGGATAGAAACAACCCAACGGATGAAAGAATTTTATTTGGCTCGTATTCCTCGGATTTCGAGGTCGTTTTTGCCAAAGTTGACGACGAGGCCGATTTTCAAGTTCAAAGCTTTCAAGTAAGATTGTATTTTGGCAATATCGTAGAAATCGATTTTTTCTTCGAGAGCTTTGATGTCGCAAATGATTCGGTTGTCGATTAAGAGTGGCTTCATCTTGAATACGCTAATGATTTCACCCTCATAGCTCACTTCAATGGGAGATCTGTGTTGAAATTTGATCTGTCGAAAAGCAAGTTCAGCTTCGACAAGTTTGCGACAAGTTATCTCGCCATAGCCCAAACCATGCATCTCGAACACGTCCAGGATGGCATCACGAAGCCTCGCCAGAATATCTCTGTCATGCACGGCCATGACATCGTTAACATAATCATAGTTCTCGTTGATCGTCTTGGCTTTTTCAGAAAATGGAATGCGCTCGATCTCGACTTTTTGCAAGCCGAAATTGACCAACAAACCCAAGTGCATCTGCCACAGCTTTAATTCCGAGATGATTTGCACGTAATTCGCCCTAACGAAATTGGATTGTAGCGTTTTCAATTCCAAGATGATTTTGTCAAACGTAATAAGATCGGCCTTAAACTCCCTCACTTTACGGTCGCGATGCATCAGCGCTTTCCGTTCCTCTGAGCGATGATCAAATCCCTTTTTGCGAAAACGGCGTTCGAGTGCCTTATGATAAGTAAACTCGTCATATCCTACACCAACCGTGTTATGAACTTGAAAGAAGCATCCAATCAATTCGTGCGTCAAGTCTTCATAGATCAACTCCATATTCTTTCTCCGCGCTATGTTTTTTCATCCGCTTTTGCTTTTCATCCGTTGGGTTGTTTCTATCCGTTGGAAAAATTTTTATTAGAATCCAAAACCGGCAGCGCGAACGAGAACGTGCTGCCCTTGCCGATCTCGCTTTCCACCCAAATTCGCCCGCCGTGATGCTCGACGATTTCTTTGCAAATCGTCAGACCGAGGCCCGTGCCTTTCGGCTTGTCGGTCAACGTGTCGCCCACTTGCTTGAATTTGTCGAACACAGCCGCCTGATCTTCCGCGGAAATGCCGATGCCGGTATCGCTGACGCTGATGATGATCTCGCCGTCTTTCTGTTCGGCGCGGCAGGTGATCCATCCCGCAGCGGTAAACTTCACCGCATTGGAAATAAGATTGATCACGACTTGAATGAGCCTGTCTTCATCGCCGGCAATCTTCGGCAGGTCCGGGGCGATTTCCTTGTGGAAGTGCAAGCCGTTCGCCTCGAACAACGGGGCGGTGGAGGCCGCCGCGCGCTCGATGATTTCCGCCACAGCAAGCGTCTGAATGTTCCATTTCACTTTGCCGGACTCTATTTTGGCGAGGTCGAGCACGTTGTTGATCAGCGCAGTGAGACGCTCGGCCTCGACCATGACGACGTTGAGATTCTCCGAAACCTGGGCGATGGTGTGCTGCACTTTGCCGTCGCTTTTAGGCACGAGCGGAAAAATTCTTTCTTCCAATCGCTTCTTGATGATCTTCGCGAAGCCGAGCACCGAGGTGAGCGGCGTGCGCAGCTCGTGGCTGACGTTGGAGAGAAAATCGCTTTTGGCCTGGCTTGCAGCTTCCGCGGTTTGCGCGCGCAGTTCCGCCTCGCGCAGCGCCGCGCGCTGCCGCTCTTGTTTGATCAAACGCCGCCGCTGTATTCGATCCACCGCAAAAATGCCGGCGGCCAGAATCAGCCCGTAAAACGCATACGCCCACCATGTGCGCCACCACGGCGGCGTGATGATGATTTTGATGGCCGCGCCTTCTTCATTCCAAACGCCGTCGTTGTTCGAGGCTTTCACGCGAAAAACATACTCGCCCGGGTCGAGATGCGTGTAGGTGACAAAGCGCCGGTTGCCGGAATACGTCCACTCTTCGTCGAAACCCTCCATTTTGTAAGCGTACTGATTTTTCACCGGATGAGTATAGTCGAGGCCGGCAAATTCAAAAGAAAAAACGCCGGCTTGATAGGAAAGCGTGATCTCGCTGCACTCGGTGATGTGTTTGGGCAAAGAAAAGCCGTTTTTCGTTCCACTGCTCTCGAGCGGCACGGACTTGTTGAAGATTTGGAAATCGGTGATCACAACCGGCGGCGCGTGCAGGTTGTCTTGAATGCGGCCCGAATGAAAAACATTGAGGCCGTTGACGCCGCCGAAATACATTCTGCCGCCCCGCCCCTGGTGAAAAGCATTGAAATAAAATTGATTGCTTTGCAGGCCGTCGGTGACGTCATAATTTCTAAAAGTGACCGCCATCGAGTCCGGGCCTTCGAGGCGGCGTATGGAGAGTTTGGACAGCCCTTTGTTGGTGCTCATCCAAAGATTGCCGGCCTCGTCTTCCAAGACGCCATAAACGACGTTGCTGGGCAACCCGTCTTTTTCAGTAAAAGAAGTGAAGCGTTCCGTTTCAGGATCGAATCGATTCAAGCCCTCGTAGGTTCCGATCCAGAGCATGCCGTCTCGCGTTCCATAAATGGTGTGGACTCTGTTGCTGATCAAGCTGTTTGGATTATTCGGCTCGTGCTGGTAACCGACAACTTCATACGCGCCGGCATTTTCGCCGAGGGCCGAGTTTGCTGACGGGACAAGTTTATACATTCCCGCGCCGTCTTCTCCAATCCACACTATACCCGGTTGTGCAGGCCACTCATAGATTGCCCGGAGGGCTTCATGATGAGCGCCCGCTTTTTTGTGGTGGTAGGGAACATAAGTGAATTTGGAAGTTCTCCTGTCAAATTGATTCAATTCCCCGTCATTGGTTCCAATCCAAAGCACACCCGGTTTGCTCAGGGAGGCATGGAGAGAGACGATCGTGTTATTGGTGAGGCTGTGTGGATCATCGGGAGCATGCTGGTAACGCGTAAAAGTTCGCGTTTTGGCGTCAAATCGATTCAGCCCCTGATCAAAGGTTCCGATCCAAAGCACCTCCGGCTCATCCGCGGCTTTGCAAATGGCCGTGACGTAGTCATCGCTCAAGCTGTTGGCGTTGTTCTCCTCATGATGAAAGCGCTCGAACCTGGCGGCGCCTCCTTCCTCCCAGCTCATGCGCGTCAGCCCGCCGGCCTGCGTGCCGATCCAAACTTCCCGTTCCCGGCCTTCACAAATCGCAGTGACGTAATTGTGGCTCAGGCTGTTGGGATTGCCGGGCTGGTGACGATGGTGCGCAAATTTTTTTCCAACCACTTTATTCAAGCCGCCGCCCCACGTGCCGATCCAGAGGTTGCCGGCATGGTCTTCATAGATCGTTCGCACCACGTTGTTGCTCAAGCTGTAGGCATCGCCCGCATCGTTCGTGTAGCGGATGAATTTTTGCGCGGCGCGATCGAGAAAATTCAGCCCGCCGCCGTAGGTGCCGATCCAGAGATTGCCGGCTTTGTCTTCGAAGATCGGGCGGATGGAATCGTGACTCAAGCTCTGCGGGTTTTGGGGATCGTGCCGGTAATGCGTGAACGTTTCCGTAGCTTTACTAAACTTTGAAAGTTTAGTAAAGCTGAGTCCCCCGGCATTCGTCCCGACCCAAAGCACGCCGGCGCGGTCTTCATAAACCGAGGTCGGATAAACGTCGCTGAGGCTGTGTGGGTTGTTGGGATCGTGCCGGTAATTGGTAAAACCGGCGCCGGGTTTTGTTTTATCCTCGCGCCGCAAGCGTGACAAACCGGTGGCGGTGCCGAGCCAGAGATCGCCAGCCTTGTCCTCGCACATCGCCCAGATCAGATCATTGCACAAACTGTTGGCGTCGTCAGGATCGTGCTGAAAGCGGACAAACGTTTCGGTGTTTGTGTCGAAGCGATTCAAGCCGCCGCCATACGTGGCAATCCAAAGAATCCCCGGCTCCTCGTGAGATTCGAGAACGGCCCGGACGTGATCATCGCTCAAGCTGTTCGGGTTATTGGGGTCGTGCTGATACGACTTAAAAGTTTGCGTGTCGCGGTCGAACTTGTTGAGGCCGCCGCCATACGTGCCCACCCAAAGCGTGCCGGCATGATCTTCGAAAATTTCCCAAATGGTATTGTGACTCACCGTGCCGGGGCCGCCATGTTTGAAGATGGTGAATTCATAACCGTCGAAACGGTTCAGCCCGTCCTCGGTGCCAATCCAGAGGAACCCCCGGCGGTCCTGAAGAATGCGCCACACAAAGGCATTCGAAAGCCCTTCTTCGACGGACAGGCGCTCGAACTTGAGCGGCGCGATTTGGGCCAATAGATTCGCAGTTGCGACAATCGAGAGCAGAGAAATCAACCGGATGAGCTTTTTCATAGATTTTTGCTGACGAGCAAATCGAATCGGTATCAAAAAGTAAATAAATCTCCAACGGATAGATTAAGCCCAACGGATGAAAAGCAAAAGCTTATCAGTTGGGCTTAATCTATCCGTTGGTGAAAAGCTTTCAGAATTTTATTCTGAAATTGTCTTAGTAGTGCACACCGCGAAGCTCCAGTTTTCTTTTTCCAAAATTAACGATCAGGCCGGTTGAGAGGTTGAGATGTTTGAGAAAAGTCTGCATGCGCACGGCATGCTCCGGCAGAATGCTATCTTGCAAGGCGGTAACATCGCAGAGAATTCGATTCTCTATCAGCCAAAACCGCATTAGAAATGAGCGAATAAGCTCACCCTGATACATGACCTCGACTTTCTTTCCCTTTTCCAATTCAATTTGGCGATATTGCAGTTCTGCCTTGACCAAATTCTGATATACGGATCTTCCATACCCCAAGCCGTGGGTCTCCAATACAAACAAGATAGCATCTCGCAGCTTTGCCAGTGTTTGGCGTTCAGGCTCAGTTAAGGTTCCTTTTATATAACCGTACTCTTCAGTAATTTCTTTTGGCTTTTCACTAAATGGAATCCGTTTAATTTGCAGCCTGGGGAATCCCCAATTGACCAGAAGCCCCAAATCCTTTTGCCAAAGTTTGAGATGCGATAGAATTTGAATGTAGTTCGCGCGTAGAAAACCACATCGCAAACATTTCAGCTCGGTAATGACCTTATCATCAGCCAGGAAATCCAGCTCAAAAGTCCTGATCGAGGCACCCCGATGCGTCAGCTCCCGCTGCTGCTTTGACACAAACGGCACCCCTGCCTTCATTAAGCGGCGAATCAAGCCTTGATGATAGGTTTCCTCATCGAAACCCACTCCTATTTCATTGTGCACATCAATCATACACTTTCGCAGCTCGAAGGTCAACTCTTTGTGCAAAAGCGCCATAACCAATCTCCTAAAAGTTATTGTGCGGATTAGGGACTCAGACTTAAAATAAAATTCCCATTTTTATCACCAACGGATAGATTAAGGCCAACGGATGAAACAACAAAAAAAGCTTTCATCCGTTGGTCTTAATCTATCCGTTGGGGCAATTGCTTTGTTTGCACCCGAATCACTGATAAACCAAAAACAACACATCCTCCAGCCCCTTCTCGAAGCGCAGCGTCTTCACCAGTTCCTGCTTGGCCGACAGCATCGAGTTCAAAATGATTATATCCGGTTTCTCTGAGACGGCTTTCTGCACCAGCTCCGGCCCGTTGGCTTCGACGACGTGGTAGCCGCGCGCTTGCAGCACTTCGGCCAGCGTTTTCACGGTCGAGGCGTCTTCATCGACGACCATGACTTTGCGGTGCGATTTGCCTTGCTGCAAAAGCGAGCCGACTTCGCGGAACAGCGCGTCGGTGTCGATCGGTTTGGTGAGATAACGATCGACGCCCAGGCGGAAACCGCGCTCACGGTCTTGCACGATGGATAAAATGAGAATCGGAATATCCATCGTCACCGGGTCGTTCTTCAACACCGCGGCCACGTCGAAGCCGTTCATCTCCGGCATCATCACGTCGAGGATGATGAGATCGGGAGGCTCGCGGCGGACTTGTTCGAGCGCCTCGCGGCCATTGCTCGCCGTGCGCACTTGATAGCCGGCTTCATGAAGATTTTGATTGAGCAGCTCGCGAATCGAGGCATCGTCATCCACCACCAAAATGCTGGGCTTGCCGTTTTTCGATTTCATCGCTGTCGTTTGCACGCGCTGCTTGAGTTGCGCCATCAACGCGGCGAAATCGACGTGCGCTAATTCCCCATCGCGCTCGGTTTCAGTTTTGATCGGCAGCGTGAACGAAAACACGCTGCCTTTGCCCAATTTACTTTCCACCCAAATGCGGCCGCCGTGATGCTCGACGATCTCTTTGCTGATCGTCAAACCCAGGCCCGTGCCTTTGGGCTTGTTGGTGAGCGTGTCGCCCACCTGTTTGAATTTCTCGAACACCTTCGGCTGATCTTCCGGCGCGATGCCCATGCCGGTGTCGATGATGCTGATGACGATCTCACCATTCGCTTCTTTAGCCCGGCAAGTCACTGAACCTTTGTCGGTGAACTTGACGGCGTTGGAAATGAGATTGATCACCACTTGAATCAGCTTGTCCTGATCGCCGACGATTTCCGGCAAACCGGCTTGCACTTCTTTTTTCAACTTCAAGCCGCTGCTCTCGAACAGCGAGGCGGTGGCCGCAGTGGCGCGTTCGATAATCTCCGGCACGCTGAGTTTCTCCATGTGCCATTCGATTTTGCCGGCTTCGATTTTGGCGAGATCGAGCACGTTGTTGATCAGCGTGGTCAAACGCTCGCCCTCGGCCACGACGACGTTGAGATTCTCCGCCACTTGATCGACGGTCCGTTTGACTTTGCTGTCTTCGACATTGACCAGCGGAAAGATTTTTTCATCCAACCGCTTCTTGATGATCTTGGCGAAACCGAGCACCGAGGTGAGCGGCGTGCGCAGCTCGTGGCTGACGGTGGAGAGAAAGCTGCTCTTCGCTTCGTTGGCTTCTTCGGCCACGGCGCGCGCTTCCTGCGTTTCTTCAAACAGGCGGGCGTTGTGCAAAGCCACGCCGACGTTGGCCGCAATCGTATTGAGCAAGCGCAAATCGGCCTCGGTGAAACGATTCTCCTGCTCTGAGCTTTGCGCGCTGATCACGCCGATGACTTCGTTCCCCACCGGAATCGGCACGCCGAGGTAAGAAGCGGCCTCAGCGCCGACGTCGTCGATCCCGAGCTTCTCATAACTTGCATCCACGTCTTCGTTGATGAGCAGCGGCTTGCCGGTCTTGATAATTTGCGAAGTCAAGCCCTCACCCAGAAGTATTGGCGCCGAATCTTCGCCGAAGCTGTAGGGGAAATGGATCATGTTCGTGGCTTTGTCGAGCAGCGCTACGTAAACGATATTGGCTCTGAAAACCTGGCGAATCTGCTCGCCCACCAACTGAATGAGATCGTCCTGTTTCAGTTGCGAGGCCAGCGCTTCGCTGATGCTGTTGATCGTCGCCAGCTCCGCGGCGCGCTGCTTCGTGTCGGCGAGCAGGCGGTTCGTTTCATGGAAGAGCCGCGCATTCTCCAGCGCCACGCTCATGCTGTTCGCGAGCGTGGAGAGCAGCCGCACGTCGGATTCGCTGAAGGCGTTTTCGCGATCCACGTTCTGCAAGCTGATCGAGCCTTTGACCGCGTCGCCGACGAGCAGGGGCATGAACACCGCAGACTTGGGCGGCTGGCCGACCGTGACGCCTTTGCCGCCGAAGCTTTGCGCGGTCGCGGAATAATTCTCATTGATCACTAAAGGCTGTTTCGTGCGGATCAATTCGCGGTTCGCCCAAATAATCGGACGCGGCGCGCTTTGCATCCTTTCGCCTTTTTCAAAAGCAAATTGCCAATGCTCCATGCCGGCGTCAAGATCGAACGTACGGATGATCACGACTTGAATATCGAACAACGTTGTCAGGCGATTGCCCACAAGTTCATAAATGCCCTGCATGTCCAGCTCGCGCACCAGGCCTTCTTGCACGCTGTTGATCACCGCCAGCTCGGCGTTGCGCTGCTCGCTCTCTTTCAACAGGCGTTTGGTTTCATCGAAGAGCCGCGCGTTTTCCAATGCCACGCCCATGTTGGAGGCCAGGGTTTCCAGCAGGCGCACTTCGGAATCGCCAAAAGCGTGCTCGCGATCCAAATCTTGTACGGTCACTACACCCGTCGCTTCCTGGCCGAGAATGATGGGCACGCCCATGTACGATTTGGGAAATTCTCCGGCGATAACCTCTTCGCCGGTGCGTGCGATCATTTCCTCGGCTGTTCCGAAAACCAGCGGCTTGCGGGTTTGAATGATTTCCAGCCGGTCGGCATCGATCTCATGGGGTTTATCGAAATAGAAACGCTCACCACGCTCAAGCACATAGCGGTGATGGATCGTATTCGTTTTAGGATAGTAGAGTGAGACGCTTACGACTTGCGCTTTGAAGACTTCGACGATTTTGTCGCCGACCAAGTCGATGATGCCCTGGAAGTCGAGCTGCTGCGCCAGGCCTTCGCCGACTTTGTTGATGATGGCCAGCTCCGCGGCGCGCGCCTCGGTTTCTTTCAGCAGGCGGTTGGTCTCATCGAACAGCCGCGCATTCTCCAGCGCCACGCTCATGCTGTTGACAAGAGTTTGGAGAAGACGAACATCGGAATCTGGGAAAGCATTTTCTTGATCAACGTTTTGCAGGCTGACAACGCCGGTGACTTCGCCGCCCGCGATCATGGGCACGAAGACGCAGGATTTTGTAGGCTCACCGATCACAACCTGGTTATCGTATTCGCGCATTGCTTGCGCCATATTCTGATTAAGGACCAACGGCTGACGATTCTCGATGACGTACTTTCTGAACCCCTTTGGCGGCCGCGGACCGAGTCGTGTCATGTCACCCTTTTCGAATGAGTAGCGATCTTCGATCAAATTCGCTTGCGGGTCGTAAGTCACGATGTCGATCACTTGCGCGTTGAAAATTTCGCGCATTTTCTCGCCCACCAAATCATAAATGCCCTGCATGTCCATCTGCGCGACCAGGCCCTCTTGCACGCTGTTGATCACCGCCAGCTCGGCGTTGCGCTGCTCGGTGTCTTTGAGCAAACGTTTGGTTTCATCGAAGAGGCGCGCGTTTTCGATGGCAACGCCCATGTTGGAAGAGAGCGTGGAGAGCAGGCGGACGCTGTTCTCGTCGTAGGCGTGTGGTTTATAACTCTGCACGCTGACCACGCCCAGGGCCTTCTCGCCGACGACGATGGGCACGCCCATGTACGACTCGGTGGCTTCATCTTCTGTAAGAATAATGGCGCCAAGTTCCCGGGCCTCTTGCAGTGTGCCATGCGTCATCGGCTTGCGCGATTTGAGAATCTTCGAGGTCAAACCCTCACCCAAAGGAAAAGGCGCAACCTGCTGATAGCCGCGGTAATACGAGTAGGGCACGTGAATGAAGTTGGTGTTTGCTTCGAGCAGCAGAATTTCAGCGGCTTCAGCTTTGAAGATTTCACGCACTTTATCGCCGACGATGCGGGTGACGGTTTGCACGTCGAGCTGTTTGGCCATCGCCTCGCCGACGCTGTTGATGATGGCCAGCTCATTGGCCTTCTGCTGAATTTCGTGTGTGCGCTCTTCCACCGTCTTTTCCAGCTCACGATGGCTGGCTTCAAGCTGGCGCGTGCGGATTCTGATCAAACCAAAAACAAAACCGCCCGCGGCGAGAAGATAGAGAAGATACGCCCACGCGGTGCGATACCACGGCGGCAAAATTTTAAATTCATACACGGCCTCGCTGCTCTCGTGCTGATAGATATTCCTGGCTTTCACCCGAAAGCGATAATCCCCGGCAGGCAGGTTGGTGTAATCGCGTTTGTTTTCTTTGCTCCAGTTTGACCAGTGATTGTCGAAGCCTTGGAGCATGGATTGATATTGGGTTTCTCTGGGATTGTCATAACTGGTCGCGGCGAATTCGAAACGCAGGGCGTTGTGGACGTAGGGTAAGGTCGAGACGTTCCGGCGGAACATCTCGGCGGGCGCGCCGCCATAAATCAGCGAATCTTCTCCGACCGTCACCCGGCGAATGAGGGCGGGATATTCGGCGGTGTAATTCTTTTGGATGGTGGGGTCGTAGCGCAGCAATTTTTCCGTGCTGCCGAACCATATCGTTCCGTTTTCTTCCGGATAGATTTGTGTAATTGCGATGTCGGCAAATCGCAAAAATGGGGTTTTCTCCGTGCGATACGCGCCGTCCGGCTGTCGTCTCAGCAGAGCGACTTCCTTGCCAAAATTAACCCAAATATTGCCATGGTGATCTTCGCGCACACCGCTCGCGCTGCTGGAATTACCAAACTCCACCACCCGCAACAGTGAATCCGGCTCAAACCTCTGGCGGGATTCATCAAAGCGAAACACGTCATCGGTTGTGATAAACACCGCCCGGCCGGCAGCCATAAAGACCAGCACGCCGCCATCATTGGACAATCCTTGCCGGCTGTCGAAATGTTCAATCTGCGGATTTTCCAGCGCAGCGCCGTTGAAACGAACCCGATACACTCCACTGTTGCCCGTACCGAGCCATAATTCCCCCGGCTGCGGTTCGACAATATAAGAAATGTATGAAGTGATTTCCGGAAATTGGGTTTCCACCTTCCAGTCAATCGACCGGCTGGGATCCCGGCGAATCGCCGCCAACCCGTTGGTGAGCGCAACAAAAATCAGATTGCTGTCAAGTTTGGAGAGGTGAAGCTGTTGCGCGGAAAAGGAAAGTGCGACATTTTTAATGATCGGTGCGGCCCTGCTGCCGTCAATGCGGTAAAGGCCACTTACCGCCGCCAGCAGCTCATCGCCGACAGCCAGGAGATGAAATGCCTGAAAATTTCCGGCTTCCACGCCGCTCACCGGCTTAAATGTCGAGCTGGCGGCATCTAGATAAAACACTCCGGTGGCCCCCGCGACATATATTATACCCTGGTGGCGGAGAATGTAATACACCCCTCCCAGCAAACCGGAGGCGGCGTCAAAGAGTGAAAGCGGCGAGGGCGTTTCCATGACGGTGATGCCGCCTTCCGGGGCGAGCCAAACCGTTCCCTGGCGGTCGGCAAAAACCGCGGTGATCGTATTGCTGGGCACGCCAACAATGGTATTCAGATATTGCAGCGCACGGCCCTGGCGGTCCATCATCACAAAGCCGCTGTTGAGAGTGCCTAATCCATAATTGCCGTTTGGCAAAACAACGGCGTCATAAATCGTGCTGTTGCGCAAAAAATCATCAATTTCCGTTTTGAATGGGCGGAAGGCCCGGCCGTCAAAGAGAAAAAATCCCCGGTTGAATGTCCCCAGCAGGTATGTCTCCGCTTCGCTTCCATCTTCATCACGGGAAAAGGGGAGCATCACCTGAAGACGGTCGTCCTTGAATTGTTCACCGCCGGGCAGCAAATGCAATGAATCAGCGATCATTTTCATGAGGCCGACGCCATTTTGCTGCACATAGTATATGCCATTGCGCCAGAAAGCATAGCCGAACTCGCCGCTCGGTTCCCAGATTTTCACCTGCCATTTTTCCTGGCCCGTGTTTGGCGCTTCCGGTGTAAAGCGAAAGATGCGTTCACGCGTTTGAAAATAAACGCCCTGCGGCGTGGCGATCGTGGTCCAGACGTAATTGAATCGCCGTTGCGCTTCGGTCACGTGCGGGAGCAGCGAAACATAGCGCAATTCGCCCACGCTATCCGGCGCCAGGTATCCAAAGTCTGCGCTGGCACCGACATAAATTCTGCCATTGCCGTCTATCGCCAGCGAGCGGGCGAAGGTTTTGTTGGCCACCGGAATGATGCGCCAGGAAGCGCCGTCAAATTCCATCACGCCCGGCGCGGTGCCGATATACATCACCCCGCGCTGATCTTGCACAAAGGCCCAGCTTTGCGGATCCGCGCCGATTTCATTCGAGCGGTAGGTGGTGATGAGCGGCCGGCCGACTTCGTTGCGCGGCGCGCGAAGGGCGCTCGGGGTTTGCGCCTTCGCCGGTGCGGGGTTCGTTAAACCGGCAAAGAAGACGATAACAAGGGGACACAGGAGTTTTTTCATCGTGAGTTCCGTATGGTTGAATTTTGTCAATCGTTGAATTTTCAAATTATCAAACCTGCAGGCTTGAAATGTTTATAGAATCGTGACCTCGAACACGCCGCCAACCCCATCCGGGCGGCATGTTGCTGCGGCGCAGGTTAAACGTTGCCGCGTTTCATGTACATGCCACGCCACTGGCGTTTAGATTTTCTTGATGGCGTGCGTCTATACACCTCTGACGCCTCCGGCGTTGGCTGAAACTCAACGCCATGCGCCATGCCCTCTGCTCTAGGCGCTACGCGGCAACCGCACCACAAACTCCGTGAATTTGCCTTCCTCCGTTTCCATCTCAATCTCGCCTTTGTGTTCCTGCACGATGATATCGTAGCTGATCGATAACCCCAACCCCGTGCCCTGTCCACTTGGCTTCGTCGTAAAGAACGGATTGAAAATTTTCTCGCGAATCTCCGCCGGAATGCCGTTGCCGTTGTCGCGAATGCGGATTTCCACGCGATCGCCGAGCAACCGGGTTTGCAACGAAATGGTGGGAGAAAAACCGCCTGCGCTTGCCAGTTTTTTTTGATGCACGGCATAACAGCCGTTGCTGATAATATTCAAGAAAACGCGCTGCAAATCTTGCGGCACCACTTCGATTTTGCCAATCGCGCCGTCGTATTGTTTTTCGATGCGAATGTTGAAAGAAGAGTCGCGCGCGCGCAGACCGTGATAGGTGAGATTAAGGGCTTCATCCAGCAAGAGATTGATATCAGCAGGCTCGCGTTCGCCGGCCTTGCCGCGGGAGAGTTGCAACATGCTGCGCACGATGCTGTCGGCGCGCTTGCCGTGCTCCACAATTTTTTGTGAATTTTGCTGCATGCTGGTGAGAATATCGTCGAGCGCGGCGCGCTTTTCCGCGCTCCACGCGTGTAGTTCCGGGGCCAGTTCGTCGCGCAGCTCTTCGGCCAGCTCCACCAACAGCGAGGCGAAGTTGTTCACGAAGTTCAGCGGATTCTTAATTTCATGAGCTATGCCGGCGGTCAAGGCGCCGAGTGAGGCCAGCTTTTCCTGCGTGACCAGCTGTTGTTGCGTGGCTTTGAGATGTTGCAGCGTGGCGTCGAGGCGGCGGTAGGCATCGGCGTTGTCGAGCGCGATGCTGGTGTAAGCCGCCAGATTTTGCATGAGATTGAGATGAAAGGGGGTATAGGCATTCTTGTGAAAACTCTGAATGGTGATGATGCCCAGGACTCTTTCCTGAGAAACGAGCGGCAAGTAGATCAAGGATTGCGGCGTTCCCGGCCGGCTGCCGTCTTCCAAGACCCGCTGGGGCTCTTTGAATTCCGCGATATAGCGTTGGTATTCCTGCTGAACGTCATTGATAAACACCGGCTGACGATGCTCGATGCACCACACCGGAAACTGGTTTTTGTTGCGCGTGTCGCGCGTGTAGGGGGCATAGCGCTTGCCATTGGCCAGCGCCAGGCGATATTCGATTTGCCGTTGTTCCGGATGATAGATGCCGACGCCGAAGATGGTGGCATCGGCCAGTTGATTGACATGTTCATATAATTTGTGAAAGATAATGTCGCTATCCAGCGAGGCGGTGATTTGCCTGCCCATCTCGCTCAGCAGCTCGATGTTTTTTTTGCGTTCGCTTTCAGCTTTTGCCAAAGCCTCGGCGGATTCGGCGCGCAGTTCCACTTCACGCAGTTGTGCGCGCGTTCGTTCTTTGCGCAGCAAGCGCCGGCGCTGCAAGCGGTCGGCTGTAAAAATCAGCAAGCCGAGCAACAAGGCATAACTGCCATAGGCCCACCAGGTGCGATACCACGGCGGCAAAACGGCGAACGCATATTCCGCGGCCGCGCTTTCGTGTTCATAAATATTTTTTGCCCGGACGCGGAAACGGTATTGCCCCGGCGGCAGGTTGGTGTATTCCTTGACATGCTCCGTGCTCCACAAGCCCCAGCCCGGCTCGAAATTTTCCAAAAAGGTTTGAAACTGATTGCGCTCTTCCTGCGCAAAACTTGGCGCCGCGAACTCGAAACGCAGGGCGTTATCTTGATATCGTATCGCGGCTGTGCGCGGGTTTGAAGTCCCGTGTCCGCCGACGTAAATCACCGAGTCCCGCCCGGCGATCACCCGGCGAATGAGCGCGGCATAACTCTCCGCATAATCCTGCGGCTGGTTGGAATCGTAGCGAATGGCGCCATAAGCGCTGCCGAACCACACCACGCCGTCATTTTCCGGATAGATCGTTTGAATCACTTCATCGGCGAAACGCACAAGCGGCGCATGCAGCCAGTGATAGGAGCCGCCGGGCAGAGGCGTTCCCATGGCCGGCTCCCGGCCAAAACATACCCAGACTCTACCGCGATTATCTTGGCGTAACGTAAACGCATCGACCGACCCCAGCGAGCTTACAACATTAAACGTTGAATCCGCGACAAAACTCGTATTCTGCTCATCAAAGCGAAAGACGCCATTGGGTGAAACAAAGTAGGGCCTGCCGTTAACTTCCCAAACCGCGGCTCCGCCTTCCGGCAAGCCGTGCGCCGTGCTCAAGCGCTCGATCCGCGCATGTGGCTCGAAGGGCGGCCCGCCTTCCGTGTATTCGAAGGTCACGCGAATAACGCCCTGCGCCGAAGTGCCTAGCCACAATCCGCCATTTTCCAGTGAGATGATCGTACGAATTTCTTCTTGAATGTTGGGCAGCTTGCCTTCATCCCGCCATTGGCCTTGTGAAAAACGCAGAGAGGCCAGGCCGTTGAACAGTCCGACAAAAACGCGGTTGCTGTCGGATCGTGAGCGGCAGAGAACGTTTGACTCAAAATCTTTTTGCGCGGAGAGCCTCACCGGCGCAGCGCGATCATGGTGAATGCGGTAAACGCCGTCAACCGTTGCCGCCAGCAATTGTTCCCCGGCGGAAAGAAATCCCAAGCTCAGGTTGGCGATCCCGGATACGGCTTTGAATGTTGAGGTGGATTTATCCAAGTAAAACACGCCGACATTGCCGGCGGCATACAAAATTCCCTGATGGCGGTGCATGCGATAGACATTGCCGGCCAGGCCCCGCCGCACGTCGTAGAACGTCAGCGTCGAGCCGGTTTCAACGCGCGCAATGCCGTTGCCCAGCCCCAACCACAAGACGCCGGCCTGGTCGGGATAAACGCATAAGACTGAATTGTCCAGCAAGCCCGCGGCTTTGTCGATTTTTTGCAGCACGCGCCCGCGAGAATCAATGATCACTGCGCCGCCGAGAAGCGTTCCCAGCACCATGCTGCCGTTCTGCATGAGCGCGCCAGGTTGATAAATGAGGTTGGCTTTCAAAAAATCATCTGCCACGGTTTTAAAAGGCAGAAAAGACGCGCCGTTGAATATGAGCAAACCTTGCGTGCGCGTGCCCACCAAAATTTTTTGAGGATCCCCCGGAAAAGGCAGCATGACGTAAACCCGTTCGTTGGCAAATTGCGCGCCGCCGGGCAAAAGCACGAGTGAATCCGCCTCCAGCTTCAGCAACCCAATTTCCCATTGACGCAGATACAGCGTTTCATTGACTTCGAACGAGCCGTGAAAGGAGGTTGTCGCTTTCCAAAATTTTATTTGACGGGAATCTTCCGACCAGCGAAACAGATGGCTCGCGGTTCGAAAGTAAACTCCCGCAGGCGTGGCATAAATGCCCCAGACATCGGCAAAGTTTCGTTCTGTTTCGGGGACCTGGGAGAGCAGAGAAACGAATATACTGCCGTGCCTGGCATCCGAAGTCAGATAACCGAAATCGCCCACGCCGCCGACATAAACCCGGCCGTTGGCGTCTTTTGCCAGCGAGCGCACATAACTTTTGTTGGGCAAGCGCAGCAGACGCCAGGCCACGCCGTCGTATTCCAGCACGCCGAGGTTGTTGCCGAAATACATCACGCCGCGATCGTCTTGCACGATGGCCCAGTTCTGAATATCGGCGCGGTATTCTTTGGGGCTGTAATTGCGGATGAACGGCAATCCCAGCTCGTTGTTTTGCGCCTGCGCCGCCGGAGGAAGCCGGCCGGCAATGAGAAGAAAAAGAATGAGCTTTCGCATAAGATTTGTGAGAATGAAGGTGACCGCCAATTCTTCAGATCAAAAATTTGTTAAGGAGATTTGATCAAGACAACCCCCATGTTGCCAGCCACAATCAAACAAGAAAAAAACGCACGCAAAGGCGCAGAGAAGCAAAGATATCGCAAAGAAAAGCAAGAAGGCAAACCCTGCTCTTCCAATCCAGGCACAATTCGATGAATACCTGGTTTTAGCGCCGGAATATTGGAATTTAGGAGTAAGCCGGGCTTAAGCAGATTCCCGAAGTCCACGCCCTAAAAGTCGATGAACTTCGATGGCCGCGCCGATAGTCTCAAAGGACAATTCGTTTTCGGGCGTGGGTGTTTTTTCCGGTTGGCTTTGTTTTTATCTTGATCTGATGGCGCAACTCTTACACCGCTCGCCGCGCTTTTCTTTTCGAGTCCTTTGCGTCGTTGCGAGAGTGTTTTCGCTTTTTCTGCTCTCCCTTACAAAATCTTCAACGAAATCATAAATTCCCGCCGGAGTCGCCGGTTTTCCTCGAAGGCTGCGGCATAGCCCAGCGAAAATGTCGAATTCAAATTCGAAAACAGCACGAGATTGAAATCGATTTGCCCGCCGAGATTGGCAACTTTGCGGCGCGCCGGGGCGCTGTCGAAATTCGTGACCATGCCGGAAGTAAACAGCGCCAGCCGCGCCCAGCGGCAATACAATGTGGGTACGCCGAATCGCCGGAAGCGCAGGGGAGGCAGCGTCCATTCCAGCATCAACTTGCTGAAATTTTTGCCTCCAATGTCGTTGATCTCCACGCCCGGAAAGCTTTCGTATTCGCGAAAGCGTTGATAGGCCAGATGATCGATCCAATTGTTGCCGAAGCCGCCGAAATAAAAATTTGCAAAGGGATTGTCGCGTTCGCCCCAGGCATGGCCTGCCGAGCTGCGCAGCCATAATGACGAATGCGGAATCGGCAGCCGCAGGCCGTAATCGAAGCCGGTGCGAAGCTGCGGCAGCAACTTGCCGTTGATCAAGCTGTTCTCGGAATGAAGCTGCCAGCGCCAGCCTTTCTCGAATTCGAGCGCGCCCAGCGGCTTGGCTAATGCTTGATGATTGAAACCGGCGTTGAAATAAAACGCCTTGTCAAACGAAGCCGTGACGTTTTGAAATTGCGGCAGCTTCTCCAAACCGCCGTAACCGGCCAGTTCGAGATGATAGTCGGAAGAATACGAGCCAGTGGAGGATTCATCGAAGCTCAAATATTTGCGGTATTGCAGCGCTGCGGAGTAGCCTTTGCGGCTGCGTTTCGTCGGGCCGAACAAATCATAAAAATTCCCGCCGTTGTAGCGCGCCTGAAATTTGAATTGCCAATAGCGGAAATCCAATCCGAGATGGAGACGCTCTGCCTCGGGCACGTTTTTTTGCGGGGTCACAGAAGCCGTCAGGCTCAACTCGCTCAAGCGCAGGGGATTGTCGAAACGCATGCGCAATCCGAGAGCCGTATAATCTTTGTAGCCTTCGATGATCGGATAGACGGAAGATAATTTCGTGTGCGCGAGCATGCGATACGGTTGCGTTGTGATTTGCTGGGAATCGAGCACGATGCTGGTGGGCGGCGGAATTTTCCAACTCTCGAATTCCGGATGGCGCTTGATGACTTCATTGCCGAGAAACTGAATGGCATTGACATAGTCGGGCTTGCGGTTGGGCAGCATCACCGGCAGAAAGCCCTTGCCGGTGTAACACATCGCGATAAGCGAATCCTCCGAAACCGGAACCGGCCGGAAAAAGCCGGTTTCCGCGTTGCTGACGATTTCCATCTCGCTGCGGCTGAAATCATAGCGATAGATGTTTGAAACACCGGAATAGTACGAGGAACCGAATAGATACTTGCCGTCGCGCGAGAAATTAAAACTCTCCGGCGAGCTGTACTCGAAATCATACAGCACCACAAAAGAGCTGTCGCCCGCTAACAACTTCGCAGTTTCCATTTTGACGAGTTTCTGCCTGCCGCTGGCTTCGGTGTATGAGGCCGCCAGCAGTGCGCCGTCCGGCGAGAGATTGATATCATAAATCTCCTGGCCATAGGGGAACGTCACGATTTGATTCCATTCGCGGTAAGGCGGAGGAATACGAACGAGCGTGACCAGGCCGAGATCGTGCCGCAGTCCCCACAGCGATTTGTCTGCTTGATTGAAGGCAAGATCGCCGATGCGCGCATTTTTGATCAGCAAGCGGCTGCGCCCAGTGGCGGCATCAATTTGGTAAAGATCGCGCCAGGAACTGTTTTTCGTGGCAAGAAAAAACTGCGGGCCGCCGGGATCATAAGCCAGCGAGGTCACGAAGAACGTGGAAGCGCCGCGCAGCGCGCTTATTTTGCGCAAAGCGCCGGTATTGATATCAATCTCGGCGAGATGGGGAATTTCGCCGGGATAATTGAGCGCGGCATAAAGCTTGTTTTTCACTGCATCATAATAGCTGCGCGAAACCGAGCCCAAGGCCGTGGCCGTGATCGGGCGATAGGGCGTAATCGGATAAAGCCGCAATGAATCAAGATTGGCGCGCTGAAATTGCTGCTCCCAGCGAATCCATTGCGCCCAGGCTTGGTCCAGCGCCAGGCCGAAAACGTTTTTGAATTGCAGGGCATAGTAAGCTTTGCTGCTATCAGAGCGCGCCAGCCACTGCAAAAGCCTCTCCGGGCCGTATCGCTGCGCCACATAGCTGATGAAGCGCGTGCCGTACAAATATGAATTCGCGCCCACCTGAAAGTCGATCGCCGTGCCTTCCGATTCCAGGCCGACAACGTCGTAAAAATAGCTGCTGTCCCGCACCATCGTGCGGAATACCATTTCATAATAGGAAGACAGCGCGCGCCCCAGGCCTCCAGCCATCCAGGTTTCGAGAAAAACCGCGCTGCCTTCATGAAACCAGCGCGGCGAATATCGGCGCGGATTGGTCAAATAGCTGTAGAGCATTGACACCGGATGTGCGGCTTCGGGGTAAACTTTGCCGAGAAAAAGCGTGCGGAAAAAGTCGTCATGGCCCGCGGATTTATCCATCGTCACGACATGCGCCACTTCGTGGTTCATCATCCAGTTCATGCGCTCGTTGCCCAGCACGATCTCATAGGCATGGGGAAAGGGCGCCATGAGCACATACACGAAGTTTTGCGGAATCACCTCCGCGCCGCCGTTGCCGTAATCGGCCAGGTCTTGCAGGAACACTGTGATTTTGTCGTCCGGCGTGTAATCGAACAGGCGGCGATGAAACTGCAGCGCATTCTCGAAGCAGCGGGCAATGTGCGGAAGGAGATAACTTTGGGCCGGACTGTAGTAGACCAAACGAAGATTGGACGTTTCAAAGCTCTGGAATTGCGCGCGCGCGGGCGAGAATAAAAAAAGCAGCAAGACGAGCAAGCTGCAAGTGAGGGCAAATCCAAAGCGATGATGATTTGCTGCATTCGGGTGAGGCATGTTTTCTTCCTTGGGCACACCTGGTGGAAACAGCAAAAGGAGAGGTCATTTTATATGGCCTCTCCTTGACAAAGAGATCGTCAGGTTATCGGTAACGATCGTACTGCCGAATTTTTTGCCCGGCTCATTGCGCTTGCATCACGGCCGCCTGAAACATGGCGCTGGACATCGCGGAGCGCAACTCGGCATTTGCCATCAAGGCTTGCAACTCGGGATTTGCCAGCGCGCTTTGCAGTTGGGGATTGGCCAGCGCCTGGCGCAATTCCGTGTTTGCCATTGCTGCTTGCATCTCAGGGTGGGCAAGCGCCTGCCGCAATTCGGGATTCGCCAAAGCCGCCTGCATTTCGGGATGAGCCAAAGCTTCGCGCAAACCGGCGTTCGCCAGGGCCGCTTGCATCTCGGGGTTTGCCAGGGCCGAGCGCAGTTCCGCGTTTGCCAGCAGATTGCGCAGTTCCGGACGGGCTAATGCGGATTGCAACTCGGGATTGGCCATGGCCGATTTCAACTCCGGATTCGCGAGCGCTTCGCGCAATTCGGGATTCGCCAATGCTGAGCGCAATTCCGGGTTGGCGAACAGTTGCCGCAGTTCGGGATTTGCCAAAGCCGAGCGCAGTTCCGGATTGGCGAACAGTTGCCGCAGTTCAGGATTTGCCAGGGCCGAGCGCAATTCCGGGTTGGCGAACAGTTGCCGCAGTTCAGGATTTGCCAGGGCCGAACGCAATTCCGCGCTGGCAAAAAGTTGAGCCATGGCAGGGCTGGCCAGGGCCTCGCGCAACTCCGCATTCGCCATCAAGGCTTTGAATTCGGAACTCGTGATCAGGCGCTGCACTTCATCATCCTGCAAAAGCGTCTGAATCTGCGAATCCGTCAACACCACGTCGATGTTGCTCATTTGCGTGCTTTGATACTTCTCCGCCTTTTTCACGCCGCCAATTGTTCCCGATAAATCTTCCGAAGCGGGAGGAAAATTGCCGAACGTAAAGTAGGCAATCACAACGAGGATGGCGGCTGCCCCGCCGATCAACCACAACGTTCTGCGATTGGGATGACTCATGACGACCTCCATGTTCTGAACTGAACTTGATACTGGAATTATTTGCATGTTCTAAACGAAGTACAACCAGGTTGACCAAAAGTTGGTGAGGTTTTCACTTTTTTTATGGGGTAGGGCTCGACCTCAATGTTTGCTCATAGAAAAGTTCGCCGGCGCGCCCAATCTTAAGATGCAATGCGCCGGTCGCCTCCTCATGTTTTGCAAAGATCATGGCGTAATTCCGCGGGCCTTGGTGTTTTAACTCCACCGTGCGGCCACTAAAATTCACTTCTGCCGGAAATGATTGTTCAAGAGCAGCCACTCCCTTGAACGCAAAGTTTTTATTATCGAAGGTCGCCACCAATTCGATTTCTTGCGCAGATACGAGTGATACTTCTACCACCAAAATCTCTGCCGAATCCTTCAGATGCAACCCGCCAGTGACTTGTTCGTGGTTGATTTCCCAGCTTGCTGCGATTTTGAGATTTTCGGCTTGTTCGCGCGGAATCATGGCGCCGGAGAGCTTGCTCAAATCCCGAGACGGCGTTAGAACGGTTTGGAAGAACAAAGCGTATGCCGCCAGCCCGACCGCCAGGCCGCCGGAAAAGACATAAGCATATTTGAATTTGCCGCGCGCCTCCAGCCATGCGAGCACCGGCGCGAACAAATTGCGGCGCACCGGTTGCGCCGGCGGCAACCGGTTCATGATGACATGCGGCAAATGCGCCGGCGGCTCAACCGGTTTCACGCCTTGCAACATGCCGGACAGGGCGCGCAAGTCGTCATAAAATTTTTGTGCTTGCGGGTTGGCCGCGAGAAAAGCCGCGAGTTTGGCGCTCGCTTTGGGTGAATTGCGTCCGTCAATTTCGCGATGAATCAACTCAACGTATTTGTCGGCGATCATGATCGACATATCCTTGCTTGAGCAAAATATCTTTGAGCATTTGGCGCGCGCTGAACAACCGGGATTTCACGGTTTTGGCCGGCACCTCGAGGATGTAAGCGATTTCCTCATAGGAGAGCCCCTCGAGATGCTTGAGGATGATCACGGCGCGATGTTCGACTTTTAAGAACATCAATGCGTTTTGTATGGTTTGGCTCATATCGTTTTCTTCGAAGGTTTCTGCGGTTGCGGCATAGTCACGCCCCTCGTCCAGTCCCTCCCAACGCCGGCGGCGCTTGAGAAAGTTGAGTGATTCATTGACCGCCATGCGATAGATCCAGCTAAAAAACTTGAAGCGCGCATCGAATGCCCCGAGTTTCTCATAAGCCTTGAGAAACACGGTCTGCACCAGGTCTTGCGCATCTTGGAAATCTTTAACCATGCGCAACGTGAGATTGAACACGGCCTTGTGATGCCGCATGACCAACACGCCAAAGGCGTCACGCTGGCCCTCCAGGCATTGCCGGACGAGTGTCAGATCACTGGGCTCGGTCATGGTCTATTGCAAGTACAATCAGGCGTGAAAAAAGTTGGCGGGATTTTTGGGATATTTTCATTTTTGACCAAAACGCAGGGCTAGCATGGTGATGTCGTCGGCTTGGGACGCACCCTCGGCAAAAGCGTTGACCCGGGTGCTCACTTCTCTGATGATGGCCGCCGGCGTGGCATGCACGTTGGCGAGCAGGCATTCGTGTAAACCCGTTTCGCTGAATTGCTCGCCGGCGCGATTCATCGCCTCGGTGACGCCGTCGGTGTAAAGAAAAATTCCTTCACCGGGTTGCAGCACGATTTGCTGTGCGGCATACTGAAAATCGTCCACGGCGCCCAATGCCAGCCCGCCGGTTGCCGGTAGCGCGATGAGACTGCCATCTTTCCCCAGGCGGTACGGCGAGGGGTGGCCGCCGTTGCAGTAAGCGACCGCGCCGGTACGCAAGTGAAGAATGCCGTAAAAAATGGTAACGAACATTGCGGCGGTGCTTTCAAAATAAAGCACGCGATTCAATTCGTGCAAACAATCCTGCGGCGGCAGGCCCTTCAACGCAGTTGCTTTGAGCAGGGTTTTGCTCAATGCCATGAACATGGCCGCGGCCACGCCCTTGTCGGAAACGTCGCCGATGACAAATCCCAGGCGATCCTCGTCGATCATAAAGAAATCATAAAAATCGCCGCCGACTTCACGCGCCGGAATCATTGCCCCGCTCAAGCCGAATGCCGGCGACTCCGGAAACGAACGCGGCACCATGGCCTGTTGAATCTGGCGCGCCACCTCCAATTCCCGGTGAATCGCCAGCAGGCGGTCGCGATTGTGTGCGGCTTGTTTGAGGGCGCGCGCGGCCTGAATGGTTTTGTTGAGCGTGATTTCCAGATCGGTGAAGTCGATGGGCTTGGTGACGAAATCGAAGGCCCCGCGATTGAGTGCCGCGCGAATGTTCTTCATGTCGCCATAAGCGGAAACCATGACGACGCGCAGCAGCGGATACTGCTTATGAATTTTATCCAGCAGCGTGAGGCCGTCCATCTCGGGCATGTTGATGTCGCTCAACACCACGTCAATGTTGCCGTGCTCTTGCAAAAGCTGCAACGCTTCCACGCCGTTGCCGGCAAACAGCAATTGCAGCTCGTTGTTGCGCACCTGTTTGCGGAATTTCTGGCTGAGCACCAGCTCCAAATCCGGCTCATCATCCACCGCCAGAATACGGGTTATCATCTCTTGTTTTTCCTGATTAGCTTTGAAGATGATTGAGCGCTTCGTCGCGCGTGGCAAAAATTGGAAACACGGTGGTAAAGCCCGCGATGTCAAAAACCGTCTTGATCGGGGGCCGCAGGGCGCACAAGGCGATGCGGCCGTTGCCCTGGGTCAATTTGCGCGCTGCCAGCAGCAAAACGCGCAAGCCCGCGCTGCTGATATAATCGAGCGGCGCAAAATCCACCAGCACCCGCTTTTCCCCGCCCTCGATGAGCGGAATCAATTGATCCTCCAAGGTTTTGGAGGTTTGCGCATCGAGCCTGCCGGTCAGCGCCAGGATCAAAACCTCGCCTTGTTTCGTTTGTGTGATTTCCATGCTCTCTCCTGCAATCTCATCTCAAAAAATGATTCGCCGTTTAGGCGATCTTTTTCTTCATCGTCAAAATGTTCCTGCCCTTTTCGCGGCGATAATGCATGCCGTCCATCATCGTTTTTGCGAGATGAATGCCCAAGCCGCCGATCGGCCTGTCCTCCAGCGCCGCATTGACGTCGGGCGCCGCCGCTTGCAACGGATCGAACGGCCGTGCCTCATCGGTAATTGTCAGCGTCAACTCGCCCTCCTGCAGTGAGAAATGCACAAGGATTTCATGCGCGGCGTCGTCATCATAACCATAGGAAATGGTGTTGGTCAAAATCTCTTCCAACGCGAGATTGACGGCATAGAGCGCGTCCGGCGCGGCGTTGTGCTGCTCGCCCAATGCTTCCACTGCCGCGCTCGCTCTCGTGATCTCCGCGAGATCGTTTTTGAGAGAAAGAGTCAGGTGAGAGGAGGTGCTCACGTTTGCTCCAACATTTGCAATTGCCACAAATCCCGGCTCGTGGTGCTGAGAAACGGCGAAATCGCAAGCAGCCCGGTTGCGCCGATTTCTTTTTTCAGATACTGCAGCTCCGCGAAAACGTGCTTGAGGCGGGGATCCGGCGCGGGCGCGAATCCGGCCTCGCGCATCAATAAAACACCTTTGGCTTTGATGGATAATTCAAGATACAGACGCAGATAGCACAGAATGTCCACCACCGCCTCCGGCGGAAAGGTTTTGCGCAGCGTTTGCAAGTAAGCTCCGATGCGCGAGCCGGCGGCCTGCTCGCTGGTAATCAATTCCAGCAATTCGCGATCACTGTCAAAGCCCACTTCCAGCCAGGCGCGGGTTGATTTTTCGCTGCGCTGAAACACGAGCGCCAGCAGCGCCGGCAACGTGAGCAGCAGCAGAACCGCCATGAATTGCGGCGGCAGCACGAAATGATTGTAAAACGAATGCACCGCGCTGGCCGCCAGCCAGGCCGGCAGCAGCGCGCGCCAGCCCGTTTGCGCATGCTGATCCGAAGCGTTTTTTGCCAGCAGCGCAAAAATAGCGGTGGCGCCGCCGTGCATGATCGCTGTGCCGAAGCCGCGCACCATCCACACCCACGCTTGAGAGCCGGGCAGCGACTGTATGTAATAAATATTTTCCAAACATGCAAAACCAGCGCCGCTGGCAAAGCCGTAAATCGCGCTATCGACCATGAAACCGGCGCGCTTGGTTTTGATCAAATAAATCACGTAAAGCGCTTTGATCAATTCCTCCAACACCGGCGCAGCATAACGGGAATAAAGATGAAGATTCCATCCCAATTCTTGCAGCGCAATATGATTGATCAATAAACAGAGCAGCGCCGCTAAGCCGCCGATGACGATGGCCGTCAAAATTGCGCGCAACCGCACCAGCTTGAAGCTGTCGAGCGAGACCAGGATCATGAGAAATGTCAGAACCGGCGTGAGGCTCACAGCCAGCGCGAGCAGAAACGATTTGTCAAGAACGACCGCATTCATGTGTTGGCCGGCGCGTTTTGCACAATAATCGCAATAGAATCCCGACAGGATTTCACGGCCCCCACCAATTTAAACATGCCGTGATCAACGCCGCATTGGGAAAATCGATGAAAAATGCCGCAATCATCGGCACGATGAGAAAGGCGCGCGGTGCGGCGCCGTAGCGTTCCGCCAGCGCGTTCATGTTGGCCATGGCATTCGCCGTGATGCCGAGCATGAAGCCGCAGAAGCCGCTGACCATCACGGCAGATTCGTAATCGCGCCCCATGAGTTGAAACACCGGCCACAAGCACAGCAAAACAACGAGTATGATTTGCGCCGAGAGAATGATGAGCAGCGGCAGGGCAAGCCCCGCCAATTCCCATAATTTAAGCGTCATGAGCGCAAGCACGAGAAACAGCGAAAGCGCAACGTGGCCGAGATCGTCGATGACAGTTGGATTCAGGCCAAAAATTTTCGTGCGATCATCAACATTGCGAATAATCGCTGCCACGACCATTGCGCCGATGTATGCCGGCAGCGTGAGGTTGATGGCAGTCAGCCATGTGCTGATGCCGCCGCCCAGCCACATCGCCGCCAAAATGATCACGATATTTTTGAGCAGAATGAAAGCGGTGTTTTTGTCCTCGGGTGATTTTTTTTCTGTCGATGATTTTTGTATTAGCGGGAGTGCCTGCGGAGGGCGGGACGCCTGTAGCTTGTAGCGAGTGATGATGAACGTCGTGATTGGCCCGCCAACTAATCCTGCCGATACAATGCCGGCCATGGCAGAGGCCACCGCCAGCGTGCTTGCGCCAGCCACGCCTGCTTGTTCGAACAGCGGCGCGAAGGCCAGGCCGGTTGCCGGACCGCCGGCCAGGGTCAGCGATCCCACGATAACGCCGAACAAGGGCGACACGCCCAACGCCATGGCAAGCGAAATGCCGACGAGATTTTGCAAAGCCGCAACGACGGAGACGATGCCGAAGAACAACAGCGCTAGCGGCCCGCCCACTTTCAACAGGGAATAACTCGCGCCGAATCCAATCGAAGTGAAGAACGCGATCATCAACGGCGATTGCAGGGTTGTGTCGAATTTGAACAGGGTTGTTTCAAAGTGTCGCGCCGTCAAGCTAACGATCGCAATGACCAGGCCGCCAACCACCGGCGCGGGAATATTGTAATGCGCCAGAAGGGGAAGGAGGCGGCGCAAGCCATGACCCAGAAACAGCACCAGGCCGGCAAAGGCCACGGTTTGAATCATGTCAAGTTCGAGCAAAGAGGCTCCGCAGAATGACAAGATGATGTTCGAAAAGACACGTTGGCGATGCGCCAAAGACACCTGTGTTCATTTCGCGATTTTGTTAATCCGGTCAGGCTTTCTTCCGCGGCGGATCAAAAAACGGCGTTTTGACGATCTCTGCCGCGGCCTTTTCGCGGCTGAATTCCACCGTGATTTCCATTTCGACTTTGTTGCCGAGGCCCGCAAACTGGCTCTCAACTGTGCCCAGGGCAATATATTTTTTGAGAATTGGTGAAAACGTGCTGCTCGTCACTTGCCCGATTTGGCGATTGTTTTTGTAAACCGGCACCGCCACGCGCGAAGCGCGGCCGGCCACTTGCGGGGGCAAATTTGCTGCCGCGTATAAGTTTTCCAAATCATCCCAGTCCACTTCAATTCCGACAAACTGCCATTTCGGGCCGCGCGCTTGTTCGGCGAGCAAGGCTTTGCGGCCAATGAAATCGCCTTTGTCAAATTTCACTGCCCATGCCAGGCCCGCCTCCAGCGGCGAGGATTTGCGCGCCTCGGTGATGGCTTTGTGGCTCGAAACGTAATCAACATCGCCCAACAACAAAGCCGCTTCCACGCGCGCAATGTCCATGGCCACCATGCCCACCGGCATGATGCCGTAGCCCTTGCCGGCTTCCATCAACTCATCCCACAATCTCTCCGCGTGTTTGGGCGCGACCCACAATTCATAACCAAGATCGCCGGTGTAGCCCGTGCGCGTGATCGTCAGCGGAATGCCGGCAATGCTCGCGGAAGTGAGCCGGAAGTATTTCAAGCTTGCGAGGTCCGCGCCGGTCACGACCTGCTGCAAAATTCTACGCGAATTGGGGCCTTGCAGCGAAAGCGCGGCCAGCTCGGCAGAGACATCGACAACCGTTGCGTTCATGCCGTAACCGCAATCTTGAAACCAGCGCAGGTTGGGATCCGCCGAAGTCAGGCGAAAATGATTTGTGTCCAACCGCGCGACCGTGCCATCATCGATCATTTTACCATGTTCGTCACACCAGGGAGTGTACATAATCTGGCCGACGCTGCATTTTTTGGCATCGCGTGTGATGATGCGATCGACCAGGCGCAAGGCTTCGGGCCCGCTGATTTCGTATTTGAACAGCGGCGACACGTCAATCAACGCCGCGGCGTTGCGAATGGCATAATACTCGCGTTCGTGCGAGAATTCATAAACACTGACGGAGGCATAGCCGGCCCAATTGCGCCAATCAAAACTCTCGCACAACGGCGCCATGCGGGAATAAAAGGGCGAAGGAATGGGCATGAAAGCGTTTCCGCTTTGCGAAGGGATTATGAGTTCAACGCAAATTTTCAAAAGCCCGGCACGGACAAGCCGCGACCAGATTTTACCCCCAAGCTAGAAAGACGCCAATTTTTTTTGCTGTCTTCGCGACTTGGTGGTCAGAAAATCTTTGTTTTTTGCAAAGGTGTCACATGTAGCAAATTCATGGCTTCACGGCCTCATGCGATTGAAGGTGTCACACTCATCGCAGTCGCCGGTGGACAAGCCGATGCGCAGCCATTGCGCGCGTTGCTCAGAGCTGCCATGGGTAAACGATTCCGGTTGCACCGCGCGGCCGGACATGCGCAGCAAGCGATCGTCGCCGATCGAGGCTGCGGCGCGCAAGCCTTCCTCCACGTCGCCGGGCTCCAAAACTTGGCGCTGCTGATTGGCATGATATGCCCACACGCCGGCATAGCAATCCGCTTGCAACTCCAGCATGACGGACAGGGCATTGGCTTCGGCTTCACTGACCTGGCTTTGCAAGCGCCGCACTTTGTCGGAAACGCCCAGCAAGTTTTGCACGTGATGGCCGACTTCATGCGCGATGACATAAGCTTGCGCGAAGTCGCCGGGCGCGCCCAGGCGGTGCAGTTCGTTGAAAAAGCTCAAATCAATATATATCTTTTGATCAGGCGGACAATAAAAAGGTCCAGAAGCGGCAGAGCCATAGCCGCAGGCGGATTCCACCATGTCGGAGAACAACACCAGTTTCGGCGGCACATAGGGCACGCCCATCGGGCGCAGCAACGACGGCCAGGTGTCTTCCATGTCGCCAAGCATGACGGAGACAAAATCCGCGGCCTGATTTTCCTCGGCCGTGGGTTGATAGTTTTGCGGCAGCGACATGCTTCCGCCGCCCCCGCTCAACAAGCTGAGCAACTGCAAGGGATTTTGGCCGAACAAGAAAGAAATGATGAGCACCAACACGACCGTGCCGCAACCCAATTTCATGCGGCCCGGCATCATGCCACCGCCGGCGCCGCGCCGATCTTCGACATTTTCACTACGCCGGCCCATTTGCCAACGCATAAGCTACTCCTGAAAATGAGATAATCTTTGAAGCGGCGAGGATATCGCCAGGAATTTGATTTAAAAAACAGCGACCGGGAATAGGCGTCGCCGGCCTGTAAATCAACCGGAAATCGGTCCGGCTAAATTGGAATCAAATTCTCTTAGATGCCAAGGAACGGAGTTCGCAGAGTTTTGAATGAAAAAGATTTCTCAGAGCATTTGTTGTCTCCCGGCATTTGAACGATCAACGCTTCATCGTCAAAATGCCTCAGGCTTTCTGCGAACTCTCGTTCCTCATACTCCGGCGGCGGTTGCGCGACCAAAAGAAAAGCTTGGCAAAATCCTCATTATCATTTCCTGGAATGTACACAATGTCATTCTGTGAAATGAATCATCGGTTGCGCGCAACCGGCCAAAGCGTGTTTAGCCCGCGTTTGCTTGCGCCGCTTTTTTCAGCTTGTCGTTGGCCATGATGGCGATTTCCACCCGGCGATTTTGCGCGCGCCCGGCCTCGGTTTCATTGTCGGCAATGGGTTGCGCTTCGCCATAACCCATGATGGTGAAACGCGTGGCGCTGACTTGCAGCGAAGCCAGGAAATTGGCGACCGCTTGCGACCGCGCGCGCGAAAGCTCGAGATTGTGTTCGTCGGTGCCGGTGGCGTCGGTATGGCCTTCGAGCAGAATGTTGGTGTCAGGATATTTCTGCAGAATCGCCGCCAGCTTGCTGATATTCTCTTTGCTGATCGGCTTAAGCTCGGCCTTGTTCACGTCGAACAAAATGCCGGAATCAAAAGTGATGCGAATGCCCTCGCCCACCCGTTCGACCCGGGCGCCCGCAATGTCTTGTTTGATCTCGGCGGCTTGCTTGTCCATGTAATTGCCGATGTAAAGACCGGCAGCTCCGCCGATGGCCGCGCCCAAAATCGCGCCGAGGACGGTATTGCCCGCCGCCTTACCGACGGCGCCGCCTACAACGGCGCCGCCCGCCGCGCCCGCGGTGCCATATTGCGCCTTCTTGCTCCAACCGCAGCCGAGTCCCATCGTCAAGACAGCCGCGCTCAGAACGACAACCAATAGTTTTTTCATGGAGCACTCTCCTTAAAAAAGATGGATTAGAAAAAAATGATCGAAAATGTTGCCGCACACGTTGCGGCCTAGAATAGTTACCTGCTTGCAAAGATCATGGAAAATATGCCTTGTTGAGAAAAAGACGGGATAACGACTGAGGAAGGAATTACCAAGACAAGGGCATATTGGCAGAAAGTACAAATCATCGCAACATAAGCTCACCCTTGCCTTCCTGTTGATCGCATCTCTCCCTCATCACGAGGTGTGCGCGGTTCCTCCTGCGCTTTGACGGCGACAAAAAGTTAACACAATTCGAATGAATGTCAAGCGCGATAGCGCTGCTTAATGCCGGGAATCAAATATTGGCCGAAGGCGCGTTCCTCGTCGTATTCCGGCGCCCAACCCCAATCCCGCCGGGCGGCGGAATCATCAACGTCTTCAGGCCAGGAATCGACGATGGCCTGGCGCTTGTCATCGGGCGAGAATTTGATCTCGGCTTTTGGAAATTCGCGCAACACGCGGCGGTAAATTTCTCCCGCGCTGGGGCTGAAGCTGCCGATGTTGTAAACCGTTTGCGTGAGTTTTTCGCGCGGCGCCGCCTCCAATCGAAGCAGGGCGTGAATCGCATCGGGCATGGCCATAAAGGGGATGCGCACATCCGCGCGCACGAAGCACGAGTAGCTTTTATTTTGCGCGGCAGCGTGCAGCATTTCCGGCGCATAATCGCTGGTGCCGCCGCTCGGTATGGTGAGGGCGCTGATCAATCCCGGAAAACGCAGCGCACGAAAATCTATGCCCCCGGTCAGCGGGTCTGCCGCAAGCTGGCGGTAATGGTTGCAATAGTAGCGGCCCAGATGTTCGCAATAAAGCTTGTTGCAACCGTACATCGTCGTCGGAAACGTCCAGTCGTTTTCTTTGACTTTGCCGGCGGCTTTTTTGGTCGCAACATTGGGCAGGCCGTATACCGCAATCGAACTGGGAAACATGAATTTGACCACCTGGCCGTGCCAACGCGATTGCTCGATGGCGAGCTTGAGCAGATTGAGTGTGCCTTCAACGTTCACGCGATGCGCCGCTTCGGGCGTAAACTCGGCGCGCGTGGAAAGCAGCGCAGCAAGATGGTAAACGCAATGAATCTCATACTCGCTTTGCATGCGTTCGAGCAAACGGTGTTCAAGAATGTCTCCGACAATCGCAGCGCTGCACAGGCGCCGCAAACTTTCATCGAGCGGGTGAACGTCGAGCGCAATGAGGTGATGCGAGCCGGTTTCGGCGAGGCGCGCGATCAGGCCGTGGCCCATCTCTCCGTTGGCGCCGGTCACCAAAACGCCGGGTTTGCGAATGTGTTTGGTCATGGTACCTACTCTGAGGTTGACAAAAATTCAAGCATACGCGAGGTTGATTTGATCGCAACAGGTGTACAGAGAAGCGAGTATTGTCCTCGCTGGGTATCTTAGGGAAAGAAACGGCGCAGTGTTTCCAGGAAAATGCGCGGCGGTTTTACCGGCCTGCCGGCGGCGTTGATAAACGCATGCATGGTGTAGCCTTCGGCGATTAAGTCCCCGGTTTCATTGAAGACTTCATAATCAATGCGCAGGCTGGCGCGCGGAAATTCTTTGAGTCGGCTCACCACGCGAATGTGTTCATCATAACGCGCCGGCTTGCGGTATTTGCAATGCGCTTCGGTGACGGGCAGGGCCACGCCTTCTTTTTCGATTTCAGCGTAAGGCAGTCCCGTATCGCGCAACATTTCGGTGCGGCCGGCTTCGAACCATTTGAAATAATTGGCGTAATACGACACGCCCATTTTGTCCGTGTCGGCGTAGCGTACACGGATGGGCAGGGTGTTTTGGATCATGAAGAGGCTTTCATCATTTTGCTTTGACAGGCTCGGATGATACAATGCCGGCGCCGGAAACGTGCGAGGCGATTCTTTGCCGCGCGCCGGCGCATCAGTATAATCCAAAATCGGCGAAGAAGCAAGCGCCCGAACGAAAATTCAAACCGGCATGTTTCCGGCAGATTTGATCTTTGCTTTTTATTGCCTAATGCTTACATTGCCGCCGTCAAATTCTGGCGTCATTGCAACTGCTGAGGGATATGAGCAAACAAATCGGCGTGATTGGAACATTCATTCGAGATACAATTATCACACTCGACAGGCGCGAGGTGCAAAGCATCGGGGGGCTTTATCATGTCTGCGCTTATCTCGCCAGCCTGGCCGAAACCGATTTTGTCATCAAACCATTTTGCCATATCGGCGAGGACTTTCGTGAGGCCGTGGAGAGGGCGCTGGCGCGCTTTGGGCCACAGGTGCAGTTCGATCTCATGCGTTCCCTGCCCGAGCCGAACACAAAGGTCACGCTGATTTATCAAGCGGCAGAAACGCGCGACGAAATTACCTCGCCGCCCATGCCGCCGATTCGGCGCGAGCAGATGGCAGCGGTTGATGGTCTCGCTGCGGTATTGGTGAATCTGATTTCCGGGGAGGACATCGAATTGCCGGCCATGCAACAACTCAAAGCGCGTTTACCCTCTGCGCTGGTCGCGCTTGACGTGCACTCGCTCGCGCTCGGCATTGATGCGGAGGGCCGGCGTTATTATCGTCACGTTCCCGACTGGCAGGCGTGGGTGAATACCTGTGATATTTTGCAGGTGAACGAAAGGGAAGCGGCAACGTTAAACGGGCATGAGGGGGGAGTCAGCGATGCGGATTTGCTGGCATTCGGCCGGCGGCTTGTTGCGCAGGGGCCGCGTGTGTGTCACATCACGCTCGGCAGCCGGGGATCGCTGGTTTGTTATCGCCGCAGCGGCAGCGTCTATCATGAATATGTTTCACCGATGCGCCCGCGGCAGGCGGTTGACATTATCGGCTGCGGCGATGCCTTCGGCGCTGCTTTTTTGTTGCATTTTCTCCGGCACGAAGATGTGCCGGCGGCCACGCGCTTTGCCAATCGTGTTGCCGGTTTGAACACAACGTTTATGGGATCATTGACCCCGGAATTGTTTGAATCTCATGTGAAGCCGTATTTAACGGATTAAGCGACCGCTTCTTCTCGCGCACGGCATATGTCTTTGTATCTGGTGAGCCGCGAGCAGGACGACGCGAATAAAAAAATGAAGGATTGTTTTCTCATGAAATTGATGCGCAAAAAAGTGTTAATCATGGGCGCGAACGGTTTGCTCGGCCAGAATCTTTTGCATGCGTTTGAATCGGACTATGATCGCGTGGCGAGCGGTCGCAACGCCGCCTTTGTTCTGGCGCAACCGGAGATCAGCTACCGGGCTTGTGACATCACCAGGCGGGCGGAGGCCGTGAAGCTGGTGAAGGATTTTGTTCCGAACTATATTATCAACGCCGCCGCTTTTACCAATGTGGACGGCAGTGAAGCGCAGCGCGAGGAATGCTGGCAGGTGAACGCCACGGCCGTCGGTTATCTCGCGGAAGCCGCCGCGCAAATCGGCGCGCGCTTGATTCACGTTAGCACCGATTATGTATTCGACGGCGCGAGCGGGCCGTATCGCGAAGACCAACGCCCCAATCCGCTCGGGTTTTATGGCCGCGCCAAACTCGCCGGCGAGAACGCCGTGATCGGCAGCGGCGCGAATTATGCGATTGCGCGCACCATGGTGTTGTACGGCCACGGCGTCAAGGTGCGGCCGAACTTTGTGACCTGGCTCATCAAACAACTGCAAACCGGTAATCCGGTGCGCATTGTCACGGATCAATTCGGCAATCCCACGCTTGCCAGCGAATTGGCGAGGGCGTTGCGCAAGCTGGCAGAATCGGGTCAAACCGGCATTTTTCATCTCAGCGGCGCGGAGATCATCGATCGCTACAACTTTGCGTTGCAGATCGCGGAGGTTTTTCATCTCAACAAAAAACTGATCACGCCGATTCGCACCGCCGATCTCGCACAACAGGCATTACGTCCGACGAATTCGGGTTTCGATATTACAAAAGCCGTGAACGAGTTGGGCGTTTCCATGTCAAACGTGGTCGAGGGATTGCAAAAATTCAAAGCGGAGCTTGCCCAACATTCTTGAGGCAAGCACGCGGCCTCGCACGAAACGGGCCCTCGCCCATAATACCCCTCAATTGGATTGCGCGTGGCAAGGAGTGAGCTTGACATGCGATATCAACAAGTATGGCAAACGAATGACGACAAAGCGGAGGAGGATTACCTGGCTGCCGTAGCCGAAAAGCACGTGTTGGTCGTGGTTCCCACGTTTAACGAAGCGGGGAACATCAATATGCTTTTGGATCGTCTTTTTGGTTTGAATATTCCGACCCTGCACGTGTTGATCGTCGATGACAATTCACCGGATGGCACCGCCGCCCTGGTCGCACAGCGCAGCGCGACCGAACCGCGGCTGCATCTCTTGCCGCGTGAAAAGAAAATGGGACTCGGCACGGCTTATGTTGCCGGCTTCAAATTCGCTTTGCGAAACGGCTTTGATTTGATTTTTGAAATGGATGCCGATCTCTCTCACAATCCCGAAGACCTGCCGCGTTTTCTCAGCAAAAGCCATGAATATGATCTTGTTATCGGTTCGCGCTACCTCACCGGCGTTAATGTCACGAACTGGCCCCTGTCGCGCCTGCTGCTCAGCTTGTTTGCCAATTATTATACGCGCTTGATCACCCGCATGCCCATCCGGGATTGCACCAGCGGCTTCAAATGCTTTCATCGCCGCGTGCTCGAAGCCATCACGCTCGATCATATTGCCTCCAACGGTTATGCCTTTCAAATCGAGCTGCATTACAAAGCCTGGCGCAAGGGCTTTCGCATCTGCGAAATTCCGATCGTGTTCACCGAGCGGCTGGCGGGAAAATCAAAAATGTCCCGCAAAATTCAGTATGAGGCGGCGCGCATGGTGTGGCATCTCAAAATTCGAGATTGGCTGGGGCGGCTTGACGATTGAGCGCAAGCGCGCCGAGGCAAAGAGGCGATGTTGGTTTCGCATGAAACGCGAGATGATTGTTGAATTTGGTAAACACAACGTTTTGGTTGGCCGGTTCTCGCGGCGTGAGCATGCACACGGGCGAGGCTGGCGCGTCTCTGAAGGCCTGATCAATTACCTGCAATTCTAACAGAAGTAATCATGCCTAATCCTCTTCCACTGACGAAGGATTCCGCCCGCCCGCGCGACATCATGGCTTCAACTGAGAATCCGCTTCCCGACGTGGAGGAATTGTGCGAAATTTCCGTTATTTTGGTTAGCTACAATGTGCGGGAATTTTTGCGGCAGGCGCTGCTTTCTTTGCGCAAAGCGCTGGCCGGAATGCCGGCGGAAGTTTTTGTGGTTGATAACGCCTCGGATGACGGCTCGGCTGACATGGTGCGCGCGCAGTTTCCCGAATGCTTGTTGATCGAGAACCGTGTCAATCTCGGTTTTGCCGCGGCCAACAATCTGGCGCTCAAGCGTTGCCGCGGCCGTTTGCTGGTTTTGCTTAATCCTGATACCGTTGTACAGGAGGATACCTTCACCGCGATTCGCGCATTTATGCAAACGCATCCGGATGCGGGCATGGTCGGCTGCAAAGTATTGAATCCCGACGGCACGCTACAACTCGCCTGCCGCCGCAGTTTCCCGACGCCGTGGGTCGCATTCACCAAACTCTCCGGATTGAGCGCGCTGTTCCCGCGCAGCCGCTGGTTCGGGCGTTATAACCTGACCTATATGCCCGAAGATGAAGCCTGCGAAGTCGAGGCGATTTCCGGCTCCTTCATGGTGGCGCGCCGCGAGGCCGTGGCGCAAGTGGGTTTGCTCGATGAAGATTTTTTCATGTACGGCGAGGATCTCGATTGGTGTTTTCGTTTCCGCGCCGCCGGTTGGCGCATTCACTATTTCCCCGGCACGCAGATCGTTCATTTCAAAGGCGAGAGTTCGAAGCGCAGCAGCATTGACAGCCTGCGCGTGTTTTATCAGGCGATGGGGCTGTTTGTGCGCAAGCATTTTCGCCGGCGCATGTTTGTGGTTTCGTATTGGCTGCTGCATGTCGCCATCTGGGTGCGGGCCACCGTTGCCTTCGCACAATCCGCCTTTGACAAGCTCTCCGTGCCGTTCCTCGACTTGCTGTTAATGCAAATCAATCTCGGCGTGGCAATTTGGCTGCGGTTCGAACACAGCGCCGTGCTGTCAAAGTATGTTATCGTCGATGTCGTTTATTCGCTGGTTTGGTTGATTTGCCTGGCGCTGTTCGGTTGTTTTCAGCGCAGCCGTTTTTCTTCGTATCAAGCCTTTTTGGCGGCTTCGACGGGCTTTCTCATTAATGCAAGCTTGACTTATTTTTTCAACCAATACGCGTTTTCACGCCAGGTGGTGTTGATCGCCGGCGGCCTCAATCTCTTGTTGCTGTCGGGCTGGCGTTTGCTCGTGAAAGTGTTGTATCATGTCGGCATTGGCAGCTACACCGGCACTCTTGGCCGCACGCTGCTGGGCGCGCGCACGATCATTGTCGGCGATTTCGTTTCCGATGGCCCACTGGTCGAACGCCTCAAGCTCAACATCGAGGGCAGCTATGAATTGATCGGCCTCGTGAGCCTCACCCCGGAACAAATCGGTCAAAGTTTTGCCGGCTTGCCGGTCATTGCTTCGCTCGACGAGTTGGAAGAGCTGCTGCAATCGCCCTCCGCGCATCGCATTCAGCAGGTGATTTTTTCCACCCAGCGCGTGCCGTTTGATCGCATCATTCGCGTCATGTCGCGGCCGCGCAAGCAACCGATCAGCTTCAAACTCGCGCCCAGCCATCTTGATGTGATCATCGGCAAATCCGGCATCGACGCCATTGCCGACGTGCCGTTGGTTGAGATTGAAAATCGTTTGCTCGAACCGTTGCCGCGCTTGAGCAAGCGGGTGTTCGATGTGATCTTGGCGGCAGTTTTGTTGATTCTCACCGCGCCGTTTTTTTTGTTGCGCTTGGTGTTCGTGCGGCGATTCGAGTCTCTCCCGCTCCAGTTGCCGCAGCGCCCGCCGTTCAAATTGTGGCATTTGAAAGGCGGCGGGCGACTCGATCGCTGGCCGTGGCTATGGGAAATTTTGCGCGGCCGTCTCACCTGGGTTGGCCGCGAAATTTTCGAAGAAGCGGGAGAATCCGGGCGTTCCAAAGAAATCGATCTGCCGCCCGGCCTTACCGGCTTGGCGCAAGTGCGCAAACGAAAAATCCCGCTTTCACAAGAAGAAAAAGATAAGTATTATTTATATTATGTCACGCATTACAGCCCGTTGCTTGATTTGGAAATTTTATTCCGGGCGATTTTTCGCATTTGATGGCCATCGTCCATGACGGTTTTGCCGTAGATGTTTTTCCGAAGAATGAAAGTGAGAGATGAAACTTCGCCATCTCACACATGCGAGATCAATCCTTGTTGCCACCTCTAACCTAAGGAAGAGTCATGAGCGGTTTTATCCTCGAATTTGAACGCCCGATTGCGGAGCTTGAAAAACGCCTGCAAGAAATGCGTGAGTATGACGCAACCACCAATGCAGGATTAGGGGAGGAAATCCGCAAACTTGAAGAAAAAACCAAGCGTTTGCGCGAGGAAACCTATGCCAAGCTCACGCGCTGGCAGCGCGTGCAATTGGCGCGGCATCCGCAGCGGCCGTATACACAGGATTATCTCGATCGTATGGTGGAGGATTTCGTCGAGTTGCACGGCGACCGCGCGTTCGGCGACGATCCCGCGATCATTGCCGGTTTGGGCAAGCTGGGAGCGCACAAAGTCTTCATCGTCGGCCAGCAAAAAGGCCGTGACACCAAGCAAAAGCTCTATCGCAATTTCGGCATGCCCCATCCCGAAGGGTATCGCAAAGCGTTGCGCGTGATGAAACTCGCCGCGAAATTCAAACGCCCGATCATCTCGCTGGTGGATACGCCCGGCGCGTATCCCGGCATTGGCGCGGAAGAGCGCGGCCAGGCCGAAGCCATTGCGCGCAACCTGCTCGAAATGTCGCATCTGCCCGTGCCCATCATCATCGTCATCATTGGCGAGGGCGCGAGCGGCGGCGCGCTGGGCATTGGCGTGGGCGACCGCGTCTGGATGCTGGAAAACACCTGGTACTCGGTGATTTCGCCGGAAGGCTGCGCCGCGATTCTCTGGCATGACAGCACCAAAGCTGAGCAAGCCGCCGAGGCCATGAAAATCGGCCCGAGCGACCTGATCAAGCTCGGCGTCATCGACGCGATCATCGAAGAGCCGAAAGGCGGCGCGCATCGGGATTACGATGAAGCGGCGCGCATTTTGAAAGACTGTTTGATTTTTGAATTGGACAAACTCATTAAAATTCCGCCGGAGGAATTGATCGAGCAGCGCATCGCGAAATATGGACGTATGGGATTTTTTGAGAGGAACTGAAGCAGGATGATTCAACCCAATACCGGCCGCCATCAATCATCTTTCTTTTAATAGTTTCCTCAAAGCTCTCAGCCTTATCTTCTGGGTGTGAATAGCTTTTTTGATAATCAACGCGACAGACTTGCATCACGCCTTCCGAGAGGGTCAATAGATGCTAATTCATATCAAGAATCCAACTATTATTCAAGCTGCCGGCAATAAGCCCAAACGCATTGAGGAGTTTGTCGGCCGCGTCAATTCACAAACCGAACATGTGAGCATCGCGCGCATGAAAAGTCCGGCCGGCTGGGTGGAGCCGGGGCAAACGCCCGAGTTCGACGAATACACCGTGGTGTTGTCCGGAAAATTGCGCGTTACAACAAAAACCGATGTCATCGACGTGAAAGCCGGCGAGGCGATTATTGTGCCTCGGGGAGAATGGGTGCAATACAGCACGCCCGGGAAGGAGGGCGCCGAGTACATTGCCGTGTGCGTGCCGGCCTTCTCCCCGGAGACCGTGCATCGGGAGGCGTGAAACGGTAGAATTTCAAGCAGAACAACCATGAGTTCCGTGTATGTTTTGGAGAACGATTTCCCGATTCATTGCGATCCTAAATTTATGAACGGCGTGCCGGTATTTATTGAAACTCGAGTTCCAGTTTGCACGCTTTTTGATTACTTGCTCGACGGCCGTAGTGTGGCAGAATTTCTTGATAATTTCCCGTCTGTCAAAAAGCTCAGATGGAGCGGCATCAAAAACGAAAAACTTCTCAGATTGGCTGAACCGATTACAAATCACGCGTTGGCGAATTGAACAGAGCATGAGCAGAATAACCGAACAAGTCGATGCCACCTCCGGGCGTTTTGTCGACGATGTTCTCGTGGTTTCTCTGAGTGACGGACGCGAAATCAGTTTGCCGATTGGACGAGTGGAGTGGCTCGCTTGGCTGGCAAAGGCCTCGCCCCGGCAACGCTCGAAGTGGTCGATTGAACCGGGTGGCTTTGCCATTTATTGGGAAGAATTGGATGACGGCATCGAAGTTCGGCACTTGCTGGAATTGCAATCTTTGGTCTGAGAGAGCATGACTTCGCCATTCGACTACGACGTTTTCATCTCCAACCTAAGGAAGCGCATGAATTTCAAATCATTCATCTTTCGCATCGTTACAATAGGATTTGCCTTCATGAGTACGCAACTTCTCGCTGAATCTCCAGCGCTGCACTATCAGCTCGGCATGTCGCAGCCGCATACGCATTTACTCGAAGTCGATTTTACCGTTGCCGAAATCAGCAAGAGCGAAAGCCAACTCGATTTCATCATGCCGGTGTGGCGTTCCGGCCGTTATGTGATCCTTGATTTTGCCGGCGGCGTGCAGGAATTCACGGCCTTCGCCGGCAATGATCGCAACAAAAAATTGCCGTGGGCGAAGATTGACAAAATGACCTGGCGCGTAAAAACCGAAGGCCAGACCACCGTGAGCATCAGTTATAAAGTTTATGCGAATGAATTCAACCTGCGCACGCGCGGCTTGAACGATCAACATGCCTTCGTCGACGGCAGCGCCGTTTTTATGTATATCGAAAAATACCGCCATCGACCGCTCACGCTGCACGTTAAACCTTACGGCGATTGGCACGTCACTACCGGTCTGGATCGCGTGGCGGGAAAAACCAATCAGTTTCACGCGCCGAGTTTCGATTACCTCGCCGATTGCCCGCTCGAAATCGGCAAACAGCAGGATTTCGAATTCGAGGTCGAGGGCAAGAAGCATTACTTGAGCATTTTTGGCGAGGGCAATTGGGAGAAAGACAAGCTGCTCGAGCGCCTGCGCAAAGTCGTCGAAGCCAATTTCAAGTTTTGGGGCGATCTCCCTTACCGGCATTACACCTTCATGGTGCACAGCGCGCCGGGCATGGGCGGCGGCACGGAGCATATCAACTCGACAATCATGGGCATCAATCCTTTTGGTTTTCGCACCGATGCCGGTTACGATCGCTTCACGAGTTTGTCGATGCACGAGTTTTTTCACACCTGGAACGTCAAACAATTGCGTCCGGCCGGCATCAATCCCTATGATTTCACCAAAGAAAATTACAGCCCCTCGTTCTGGATTTCCGAAGGCACGACGGATTACTATACGATGCTGTTGATGCGGCGTGCGGGTTTTTATTCCGTCAATCGCGTATTGTCTGATTTGGGTAATATGATTCGCAATGATCGCCAGCGCCCGGGCCGCAAAATTCAATCGTTGGAAGAATCCAGCTTCGACGCCTGGATCAAGTTTTGGAAATCTTCCGAGAACGGGCAGAATCGTGAGGTGAGCTATTATGACAAAGGCGGTGATGTGAGTTTGCTGCTCGATCTCGAAATCCGCCATCGCTCGGAGAATCGCGGCTCGCTCGATCGCGTCATGCGCGAAATGTACAAGCGTTTTCCGCTTAACGGACCGGGTTTTTCAGCGGAGGATTTTCAAAAGGTTGTGGAAGAAGTGGGAGAGGGCGGCTTTGCGGACTTCTTCTCAAAATATGTCCGCGGTACGGAAGAAATCGATTTCGCAAAGTTTTTGGGTTATGCCGGCTTGGACGTGCAAGAAAGTAAGTCGAATGCCGTGAAACCCTGGCTCGGTATTGCTACCCGCGAGCGCGAGAGCCAGACGATGATCACTGCCGTCATTGCCGGTTCGCCCGCTTATGAGGCCGGCCTGAACGTGGGCGATGAGTTGTTGGCGATTGACGGCTACCGCACGCGTTCGAATCAAGTGGCGGATCGCCTGTCTGATTTCAAAGTCGATGACACCATTCGCCTCACGGTTTTTCGCGCCGAGCAATTGCGCGAGTTTCACGTGAAGCTGCAAGCAGAAGAAATTCCGGAATTCACCGTCAAACACCGCGACCATCCCACGGAATTGCAGAAGAAGATATATGAGGATTGGCTGGGCGCCGCGTGGCCGGTTGATGAGGAAAAATGAGCAACGTTGCACGGCAATATTGGCGTTGCTTTGAGTGAAGGAAGCTACCGCCGAGGCTGTCAATCCGGCAAATCTGGCATTTGTCAAGTATGCCTAATGAATATGTGCTGGAGCTGATATCCGCATTATCGTTCTTTGTTCGCAGGATTGACGGTTGTCTGCTCCCAGATAAAATAATCTCAGGATCAAAACGATCTCTTGGCAATGACTCTATCTCAACCCATGACTCTCACTGAAAAAATCCTCCTGCAGCATGCGCTCGGCTGGGAGAAAAACTATGTGCAAGCCGGCGATATTCTTGCCATCGCGGTGGATTGGACGATCGCGAGCGAACTGGCGTGGAACGGCATGAACATGACGTATGAAGCGCTCGGCCGCCCGCCTTTGTTTAACAAAGATCGTTTCTATCTCGCACTCGATCACACCGTTGATCAAAACACCCTCGCCCGCGACAAACGCACACAAAATCTCGTGCAACTTTCACGCCGCTTCGCGCAGGAAGCGAAGCTGAAATATTTTTACGACGCCAATCAAACCATCATGCACACGGAATTTTTCCGCCAACTGGTGCGGCCGGGTGAAATCGTGCTCGGCGCCGATTCGCACACCAGCTCGCACGGCGGCATGGCGGCGCTCGCGGTCGGGTTGGGCGGCTCGGATATCGTCGCGGCGATGGTGCGCGGCTATTCGTGGATTCAAGTGCCGGAAGCGATTCGCGTGCATTACGCCGGTAAACTGCCTTTCGGCGTCACCGGCAAGGACGTTATTCTCAGAACGCTTGGCCAACTTGGGCGCAATACCGTGGCCATGGAACGCACGGTTGAGTTCACCGGCGATCATCTCGAAGATTTCTCCACCGACTTTCGTTTCACGATTGCGAACATGACCGCCGAGTTCGGAGGGCTCAACGGCATTTTTCCGGCGGATGCTCGCGTGATGCAAACGATGCAACAGCGCCGCGAGCCGCAGTTTCGTGAAGGCGGCTGGTGGTTTGTTGCGGATGAAAATGCGAATTATGTCGAAACTTTTCGCATCGATCTCGAAGGCTTGCTGCCGCAGGTGGCAAGGCCTTTTTCTCCGGATAATGTTTTCAACATTGCCGAGACGGTTGGACAAAAACTTGACGGCTGTTTCATCGGCGCCTGCACCACGACCGAGGAAGAACTGATTCTTGCAGCATTGGTGCTCGAAGCCGCGCTCGCTGAAGGTAAGCGTCCGTTAGATTCATCCAATCGCATCGTCGTGCCGGGCAGCCTTGAAATTGCCGGACATTTGCAGGATAAGGGACTCCTCGAGGTTTATCGGCGCGCCGGCTTTCGCATCAACGAACCCGGCTGCAGCATGTGTCTTGGCATTGCGAGTGATCGCGCGCTGCCGGGAGAAATCTGGCTCTCGTCACAGAATCGCAATTTTCACAATCGCATGGGCAAAGGCAGTCTGGCATGGCTCTCCTCGGCATTGACGGTTGCCGCCTCAGCATTTGACATGAAAATTGCCGATCCGCGGCCTTTGATCAAAAAGATTGACCGCACGAGATTTCAAAAACTCATGGCTGCAAAAAATGGCATGCGGGAAGTTATTCACACGCAACCACGGCCGCAAGCGGCAGCCGCCAACGCTCGGAGTTCCGCAGCGGTTCAGCAAAAGCATTTCGCGCCGATTGCCGGCCGGGCGCAACTGTTCGGCGACCATGTTGACACGGATGCCATGATTGCAGGAGAATTTTGTCATTTGTCCGATCTAAAAGAAATTGGGCAGAAAGCGTTTTACCATTTCCGCCCGGAATTTGTATCGCGCGTCGCCAGTGGTGAGAATATCATCGTCGCGGGCGAAGGTTGGGGCAGCGGCTCGAGCCGCGAGCATGCCGTGTGGGCGCTGAAAGGCGCGGGCGTGCAGGCGGTGATTGCAAAAAGCTTTGCCTATATCCACAAACGCAATCTGGTCAATGACGCCTTGCCCTTTATTATTCTCCGCAATGAAGAATTTTATCAAAACGTGCAAGATGGTGACGAATTGCGTGTCGACCTTGATGCCGCCCTCGTGACGCACAACGGCAAAACGTATCCCGGTGTTTCCTTGCCGCCGGTGATGCGACGCATCATGCAAAGCGGCGGCCTGGTGGCGAATGTGAAACAGGAGCTGGAAGCATCCCAGCAGGTCGGAGAGTGAAAGGCGCATGTTCCGCCGGCGAATATTGAATAGTCCCGACGCTTTCACGGGAGCCGGCAATTTCGCAGCGAGTGGATTGACTTCAACTAAGATGGAGGGGTGCAGAGCATGCAGGATATCGATCGCGCGTTCAAGACCATTCTTGCGTTGACGCCAGACTGCTTCATGGATTTGCTTTTTGGCCGCAAGAGAAAAATTCATTTCAAGGGGATTGCTGATCCGCAAATTAATCTACCCGAATTGCGCGGCGACAAAGTGCTGCTGGTAAAGGACAGGCGTAAGACGTATGCGGTTTTTCTTGAAGCGATGTTGCATCCCAAACAGTCGGAATTGCCGGTGTTCGCGCTCAAGGCTTTGGGCATGCAGTATCTCTTAAAAGTGCCAACGCTCGTAGTTATCATTTATTTGGAGAAGAGAAGGCACGCCGTTTTTCCAAGCGGTTTTGAGAATCAACTCGGCGCGCTGTTGAACCAATTCCAATTGGCCAGCGTTTTATTGTGGGAGTATGAAGCGCGCATTCTGAACGGTGAATTAAAGGAATTGGCGCCGCTTCTGCCGCTGTTTCACATAAAGCCCGACCCTCATCTTATAGTGGCGCAGAAAGAATTACTCCAGCGCGTGCCCGATCCCAAGGTGCGGGCAGACTTGCTTGCTACGGCAATGATCGTCGATATCCGTTCCTTCGGGATCGATGTCGTGAGAACCTATTTTCAGAAGGAGGTTCATATGTTGAAACAAACCAGCATTGTCGAAGATTGGTTGAAAGAAAGTTTCCAAAAAGGCAGGCTCAAAGGCAAGCTTGAAGGCAAACGCGAAGGCAAACTTGAAGGAAAGCTCGAAGGAAAGCTCGAAGGGGAACGACAAGGCAAGCTTTCACTCTTGCAGAAAATTCTAAAGCAAAAGTTTGGCCGGGTACCCGCCGAGCTCCAGAACCGGCTGCAAAAGCTGGATGACAAAGGCTTGGAACGATTCAGCCTGGCATTGTTGAACATCAATACATTGAAAGAACTGAATATGTGGCTGCGCAATGGCGCTTCCGCATCGCATGACAGTTGATGTTTTGAACAGGTAATGCCATGATTATCACGGCTCGCATCCCGCTCTCCACCAAAGGCTTTACTGACATTCACGATCTCACAGCAAAAGTTCGCGCCGCCCTGCAAAAGACGAAGCTGCAAAGCGGCACGGCAACATTGTTCGTTTCCGGTTCAACGGCCGGCATTACAACGATCGAGTATGAACCAGGTTTGCTGCAAGACTTGCCCGCCGCCTTCGAAAAGCTCGCGCCCATGAACGCGCAGTATGCGCACGATAATACCTGGCACGACGGCAATGGATATGCTCATGTGCGCGCGGCGTTGCTCGGGCCTTCGCTGGTTGTGCCGTTTGCCGAAGGCGAGCTGTTGCTCGGCACGTGGCAGCAAATCGTTTTGATCGATTTTGATAATCGACCGCGACGGCGCGAAATCATTGCCCAGTTCTCCGGTGAATAAATTTCATGTTCGGCGCTAATCGACAACATTCTTTTGAGTTGCACGTCAAATCTTTGCAAAAAAAACAACGACTTTTTCCAATGGATAGAAAACCCCAACCGATAAAGTCAATGCCGCTGGGTTTTTCTATCAGTTGGAAATTGTTTTTTGGGTTGCGGCTCGTTCGCGTTGGAGTATTCGCTTTTATCTTATGTCTTGGGGCGATTAGTCTCGTTTTTTCTCAAAGCAACGATTCGACGCTTGTCACATCTGTTAAAGTCCTCGGATCGGCACAATCATCTCTCATCATCGAACGCATCGAAATTCTCGGCGCGACCAAAACCAAACCCAATGTCATTCACCGCTATCTCAGTCTCAAAACCGGCGATGCGGTCACGCCGGAAGCGATTGACCGCGATTACCAGGCTCTCACCGCGACGCATTTTTTCAAACAAGTCGAATTCAGCTCGAAACCCGGCAGCGCGCCTGGTCATGTGATTTTGGTGATCGAAGTCATCGAACGCCGCTGGCCCTGGCTGGAATTTGCCGGCGGCTTCAGCGAGCTGGAGGGATGGTACATCGTGCCTGCCGGCGTACGGTTCGATAATACGTTCGGCAACGGCAATATCGCCGGCGGGCGCTTCATCATCGGCGATCGCACCGGCGGTTTCTATTTGCATTTTCGCCAACCTCAGATTTTTTCTTCGAGTTTCGACCTGCAACTCGAAGCCGGCTCGAATGCCACGGATTTCATTCATTACCTCTCCGCACGCGAAGCCGTCCATCGCGTTGACATTGGCAGCGGACGCATTGCGCTCGCCGGCAATCGCGGTCTCGCGCGTTATTTTTCCGCCGGCTTTCGTTTTAACGTCACCCGGCCCGAAGGCCAATATAAAATTGGCGACACCACACGCACGGATTTTCCGCCGGAGCTTGCAGGCCAATTGGCCAAGAAGAGAGTCAATAGTTTTTTTACCCGGTTGCAAATCGATACCCGCGATCAGATTTATTTTCCGCATGCCGGCGTCTGGGGCGCGCTCTCGCTTGAGGCTGCAAACGTCAGCACGGCGAGTTCTCCCTCATCTTCAACCTTCGAGCGCTCGGGAGATTTTCGCCGTTTTGTTTTTGATGTCCGCCTCTATCAGTCGATTGGCGCTAACGTGTTCGCCGTGCGCGCGAAAACGGGATTGGTTTCACGCGCGGCCCCATTTTATGAACGCTTTTATCTTGGAGGCGCGTATTCGCTGCGCGGTTTTGCCGAGCGCGGCATGACGCCGTTAGGCTGGGGCACGGAGTTGTTGCTCGCACAAGCGGAAATGCGTTTCCCGGTTGCCGGCGATTCGCAGCAACCCTCGCTGATGGCCGCGCTTTTTTTTGATGCCGGCCGCATCGAATCCGCTGATGTGCCCAACAAACAAAATCGTTTTTTCACCGCCGCCGGCGCCGGCTTTCGTGTGAAAGTGCCGATCATAGGTTTGCTGCGTTGCGATTTTGCCTATCCGCTCGATCGCGACGATTTTCGTTTCCATTTCGCCCTGGGACAAACCTTTTGAGGCATGATGCTGATTGTTCTCTCACGGCTTGGCCGAGAGAGGGCATTCTTTATGTTGCATTGTGGTGGACTTGGCCTGGCCAAGTCCAGTAGCGAATGATTTCGATCAGTGAAGGAACAGCAACGATCTAACGTTGCGGGAACACGATAGAAAATCTTGATGGGCCGCCTTCTTTACATGATGCCCGCCATTTTCTTCGCGCTGGCAATCAGCCTCGCTGCGCAAACGCCGCGCATCGTTTCACTGTCGGCCGAACCTGCGCACGACAGCCTCGCGGTGAATGTGCAGCTTGAAGATCTATTCCCAACCAAAATTGCCAACACCATTCGCAGCGGTTTGCCCACCGTGATCCGCTTCGATTTTCGCCTCATCGATGAATCCGGACGCGAAGTCTTGCGCCTCACCGAAGCCATGGAAATTCTCTACGACATTTGGGCGCAACGTTTTCGCATCACCCTCGACCAGCAGCAGCGTTTTGCGGCTTCCTTCGAGGAAATGAAGAAGATTTGCAGCGAGCTGGAACAGCATAAACTGGCGGCGCCGGCCGCGTTGCGCGCGGCCTCGCAATATCGTTTGCGTTTGCAAGTCACCGTCATTCCCATCAGCAGCCGGCAAAATCATCGGTGGCGCGAGCGCATCGAATCTGCTGATCTGCAAGACGAAGCAGCCGCCTCGGAAGCCGGGCGCTCCGGCTTCAGCGTGAACGTGAGCCGCTTGCTTTCCTTCTTTCTCAGCGGCAAAGAGCGTGTGCACGGCGCTTCGGCGTGGGCAACTTCCTCACCGTTTCAGTTTTCCACACAACCATGAAGCGGCTGCGTTCGAAATTCATCGTAATGTTCGCGCTGCTCATCCTCGTGCCGGCAGGCGCGGTTGCCTGGTTGGCCAAAAATTTATTGGATAAGGCGCTTGCCATCGGCATGCAAACAGAATCCCTCGCCGGTTTGAATGCCGCCTTACAGGCCGTGCAACAGCTCACGCAACAAGAACGCGCACAACTCGCGCAGGAGATGCAACGCTTTGCCGATTTATTGCAGCAAGAACCCGAGTCCGCGCCGACCTTGGTGGAACCGGTGCATCGCATTGTTCTGTTCGATACCGCCGGCAATGTTCTTCGTTATTGGCCTGAGACGGCATGGCAGCATGATTTGCCGCATTTGCCCGCAATGCGGTTCATGCCTGATTCGCTGATGGATGCCGGCAGCGATTCGCTGGCCATTCGGCTGGCAATCGCGCTGCGGCAACAAGCGATTTTGGTTGGCGCGCGCCCGGTGCCGGCTGCGCTGCGACAGCAAACCGCCGTGATTTTGCAAGCGGCGCAGTTGTACAACATCATTGCTCTCGAAAAAACGCATTTGCAGCGCAGCTTGTTGCTGGCATTTCTGGCGGTGTATGCGCCGGTGTTGCTGTTGAGCGTCGGCGTTGGGTGGTATCTGGCGCGGCGCATCACCGCGCCGTTGCAGGATTTGGAGGAAGGCGTGCGCCGCATTGCGCAGGGCGATTGGCAGCATCGCGTGCCGATTCGATCCCAGGATGAAATCGGCGCAGTGGGCAGCGCATTCAATACGATGGTGGAGGATTTACGGCGGCAGCAGGAACAAGTGATCGCGCTGGAAAAAATGGCCGCCTGGCGCGAAATTGCGCGCGTGCTCGCGCATGAAATCAAAAATCCGCTCACACCGATTCAGTTGATGGCGCAACAAATGGTGGACGAATACCGTGGCGCTGACGAAAAATACCTCGCCACTTTGCGCGAAAGCAGCAGCATGATCAATGATGAGATCGAGAAGCTGCGCCGCCTGGTGCGCGAATTCTCGGATTTTGCGCGCATGCCCGAATTGCACCCCGCACCCGCGCAGCTTAATGATCTTGTTGCGGAAATCACCCGCCTCTACACGCAGCGCGCTGTAAAAACGGAATTGGATCACAATCTGCCAAGCATTACATTTGATTGGGAAGCACTGCGCCGAGTTTTGTTGAATCTCATCGAGAATGCTCTGCAATCTTCGCGACAGGCCGAAGTCGTTCTGCGTACGCGCCGTCATGAAAATTATGTGGAGCTTAGCGTTGAAGACACGGGCAGCGGCATTCCCGCGGAAAATTTATCGCGCATCTTCGAGCCTTATTTTTCCACCAAAAAATCCGGCATGGGCTTGGGACTGGCAATCGTGAAGCGCATCATCGAAGAACACCGCGGCACGATTCAGGTGGCCAGCACGCCCGGCAAAGGAACCCGGTTTCAATTAAACCTGCCACGAGGGTGATCTAGATCAACTGTCTATGCCGTCAAATGAATAACCTAATAACCTGGGGTCGGCGCTTGGAAGAAAAGCAGAAGGCGAAGCAGTATTTTCAGCCGGTGCACGCCCTCGTCAATCACTTTTTCGGGCCAACGCATCCCAACACCAAAACCGTGCCCCAGAGGCTGGCCGCGTACGATGCGTAGAGATGAGCCGCCGGCACGTCGCTACAATTGCCATATCCACAATTATGAGAGATAGACAAGAAATTCATCAATGGTGAGGCCGGCTTGTCGCAGGATGTTGGCGGGCGTTCCATTGGGAAGGTCTTTGCTATGTATGGGCATGGTAACTCGCCGTTCCGGATCGGTCGAGTGCAGGAGTCAGGCATGGCTGGCTGCCGGTTTGATGATGGATGTAGAAACCGGCTTTCAGCAACGCGCGAACGACGTCCTTTGGTTTAGCGACGGGCAGTTTCGCCATCAGGCCGCTTTTAAGGTGATCGCCAAACGTTCTTTAATCGGCTCGCGATCGATCACGACATCGGCAGGAATTTCTTCGCACAATTGCATGGCGCTTTCCAGATAACAACGGAGGGCGTCCAAGGGCATGGCTTTGGCTTCCGCGAGTGTTTCGCCAAATGTACGAATTTCAGGGATGGCAGGTACAACGACATTGTAGCCCCTTGCCCCAGCGGTTCAAAGAATACAGTGTAGCTATGCACGTTCATGGTCACTCCGCTGGTGTCGTTTGTTTTAGAATGGTGTGTCAGCAAACTAAGAAATCATTATGCAATGTCAAGTAAAGACGCGCGCTGCCACAGCAAGTGAAGCCCAACGTAGGCTATAGATTCTCGTAAACTTCAAGGGCCGTTGAACCCAAGTTGAATTTCGCCCTGCGTGATTTACTTAAAGGTACATTCTCCCATGCATCTACGATTCCCATTTTGTTTTCTGCTGGCGACCATGCCCCTGCTCGCGCAAGAGCCGTTACAAATCTCCGGCGAGCTGCGCCAGCGTTCCGAGTACCGCCAGAATGCGGATTTTGATTCCCGTCTCGGCGATGAACAAATTTTTGTGCTGCAACGCTTGCGCCTTGGGTTAAACTGGCATTTTCCCAATCAGCTTGTGGCGTTCGTGCAGATGCAGGATAGCCGCCTGTGGGGCGAGGAGGGCAGCACCACGCAACCGCTGAATAACACGGATGTGCATCAGGCTTATTTTGAAATGCAACGCCTGGCCGGCAAGCCGCTGCGCGTGCGCCTGGGCCGGCAGGAGTTGAAATTCGGCAGCCAACGCCTCGTCGGCGTGAATGATTGGAGCAATGTCGGTCGCGCTTTCGACGCGCTGCGTTTCACCTACGGTGAGGCCGCCACCACGCTCGATCTCTGGCTGGCGCAAATTCGCGACAAAAACGCGGCTACCATCGACGGCAATCAGGAATTTGCCGGCGCTTTTTTTTCCTCCGGCAGCCCTGCAACGCGCGCGTATGAGGCCTATGCCATGTGGCTCATTGATGATCGCGATTTCCCCATTGGCAGCAGCAGCGGTGAAGCGTTGTTTCTCGGCACGTTCGGCGCGCGGCTCGCGGGAGTGCTGTGCCAGCGCATTGAATATGAAGCTGAGGGCGTTTATCAAACCGGCAAGCATGGCAATCTTGAGGTTAACGCATTCGGTCTGGTCTTGCAGGGCAAAATCAAGCTTGCGCAAAAATGGTCGCCCAAGATTGGCGCGAGTTACAAATTCGGTTCAGGCGACGAAAATCCCAATGATGGCAAGCTGCAAACATTGTCAACTCTGTTTCCAACGGTGCATGGGCAATTTGGCGCGACGGATTATGCTGGTTGGAGCAACATCGCAGATGTGATGTTTTTGACGGAGCTTTCTCCCTCACCGGTTCTGCGCGCTTCTGCAAAATTGCATTATTTGAGGCTCGCGCACGGCAATGATGCCTGGTATGTGGCGCGCGGGTTCACGTTCGACAAACGCGCAGAGACGCTGCTGCCGGCGCGCCCCGGTGAGAGCATTGAGCTGGGCTATAATTTTGATTTGCAAGTCGATTATGATTTTCGGGAGCGAGTCGGCGTGGGTTTGGGCGTGAGCCGCTTTTTTACCGGCAATTTTATCAAGGCTGGCAACCCTGAAGCGGATGATTCGAACTGGGCCTATTTTTCGATTAAAATGCGGTGGTAAGTTTTGTCATGAAAAAAATGATCGCGTTTGGTTGCGGTGCCGCCATTTTGAGGTGTGAAAACCTCCTGGCGTCATGGAGCAAGAATTCTGCGAAGTCTGGGGTTGGGCGCAAATATTCACAGGATTCTTGCGTTCGCCTGAGCGCTCGCGCCGAAGTCAGAATGACAGGCCGGGCGGGATATAATTTTTACGGCAGCGGTGTACTGATATTTGTTTTGTTGCTTATGCTCTCCGCCTGCGCACAACGCGGCACGCCCATCGCCCCGGTGCCGGAAGAAACCCTTCTGGATCATCCCACTGCCCCCTTGCCGGAAAAAATTTCACAAACCGGTTTGTATCGCGATCCGGTGCAAGAAATTCCGAGTGATCGCGTCGTGGCGTATGAAGTTCGCTATGCGCTTTATTCGGATGATAACGATAAAAGCCGCTACATATTCTTACCCCCCGGTAGTAAAATCGCAAATCACGATGCGCAACAATGGCAGTTTCCGGAAGGCACACTGTTCTTTAAAACATTTTATTTGACTGCGCTGGGCAATCGTGCAACACCGAAGCGCAAGATCGAAACGCGTGTGCTGCAGCGCCGCCGCGAAGGCTGGCAGGTAGGCGTTTATCAATGGAATGCTGCAGGCGAGGAGGCATTCTTGACCAACGGCAGCGAAATTCGCCTGCCGTTTCAATTGCCGCTCGGCAACTACGTTTACACGATTCCGAGCCGCTTGATGTGCCTGGCCTGCCATCAACCGCAAAAGGACTTTGTTATTGGCTTTGAGATGATTCAGTTGAGCGGTGTTTTAGATGAGAACGGCGGCGAACAACTGCGCCGTCTGGTCGATCGCAATATTTTTACGCGGCCGATCACCGATACTAAAATTGAAATTCCCGGGCCTGAGCTGGAGCGTGAGGCGATCGGCTATTTGCACGGCAATTGCGCCAACTGCCATAATCCGCATTCGCCGGTTTTCAGCACTACGGGGCTGGATCTGCGCTATAGCTGGTTGAAAGAAAGCACGATCAATGTTCGCCCCGAAAAATTTGCCACAAATGATTCATCTCAGGTTCGCATCAAACCGGGCGCGCCCGGGGAAAGCCTGTTGTTTCAACTGCTCGCGCGCACATTCGAAGACGGCGAGCAATTCATGCCGCCGCTGGGAACCAGCCGGGCAGACACGGTGGGCGTCGATTTGGTGAGAAGATGGATTTTATCGCTGGGGATTGCCAATTGATTGGATTGCATACTTCAAGCCCTCGTGGGCCGCGTTGTTATTGATCAAACGTATAATTGCTTACCAGCCAGCGGCCGTCAGTGCGCGTGGTGTTGACAAGAATCTCGCGGTGCATTTTTCCCGAGCCTTGGCGCGGTTCAATGGTTATGTGATACGCGAACGCCACATGTTCGGCATCATTATCCGTGCGTGCTTTCAAAGAAAAATCAATAAACGGTTTCAAGCTGTGAAACTCTCGTTCACCTTCTTCGAAAGCCCGCGCGCTGCCTTTGAGCGATTCAATCTCTTTGCGCAACTTCTCCGCTGCCAAACCACTTGAAATTTCCAAGGCCCCGGTTTGATTCAATTCAATCAGATAGCGATAACAAAACGCATCGGCAATCTCGCGGGGATCGTTGCGCACGCCGCATGCCAAAATCAATACTGCGAGCGCGAGAAATTTTGAGATGTGGAAGGCTTGTAAGTTCATAAGTAAGAAAGTCAATAAAGCGGGGTGAATGAATAGGCCTTGTGGGCGCGCCATATTGTCCGGCTTGGCGAACAAAATAGCGCCGTTCCTGCCGAATGTCAAGCGAAAACATGCTTGACATTCCAACAGGCGAGGGTTATATTGCGCGAGTTTTTTTAAAGCAGCCAACTATTCATTGCGGAGATGATTATGAAGAAAACGTTGTTGGGCATTGCTGCGATTGCTGTGATTATTTTTGCAGGTTTCTTGCTGTTGCCGCATCAAGGCGCGGTGCAAAGCGCAGTGATTCCGGTTTCCGGCATGAGCTGCGGCAACTGCGCGGATAAAATTACCGAGACGCTTTCTGAGCTGGAAGGCGTGGAATCCGCCGAAGTGAGTTTCTCAAAAAGCGAAGCAAGCGTGAAATTCAACCCGGCGATGACGAATGAAGCCGCCATCATCGGCGCGATTGAAAAGCTGGGTTATCAGACCACGAGGACTTCCGGAGACGCCGCTGCGCCCAAGGCCGCATGTGAACCGGAAGGCAATGCCGGCACGAGTGATTGTTGCGCTCCCAAGACCAAGTCTTCGAATACCTGACAGCCCCGGCATTGCGAGGCCGCCGTCTCTTCATAAATTAAAAAAATGAAGCCCCGCCTCTTCCCGCGCCTGAGGTTTCTCACACGGGCAAAAGGGGCGGGGTTTCGTGTTATCAGACTTCCGCCATTGCCGTTCACGACATGCGACTCAAGCTCATCCTCAGCCTTCTCGTCAGCGCCGTTTTTACCTATCTTGCCTTTCGCAATATCGATTTCGCGTTGATGTGGCGCACGCTTGCGCAGGCCAATTATTGGCTGCTGGCGCCGGGCTTGCTGTTCATGTATGTGAGCCTGTGGTTGCGCGCGTTGCGTTGGGGGTATTTCATGAAGCCGATCAAGCCGGTGGGTTTTCAGAAACTGTTTTCGGCGATGATGATCGGGTATTATGGCAATAATGTTTTTCCGTTTCGCCTGGGTGAAGTGTTGCGCGCTTATGCTGTCGGCCAGTCTGCCGGCGTGTCGCGCATGGCGTCTTTTGCCACGATTTTTGTTGAACGCATCATCGATGTGATTTCGTTGTTGCTGTTGCTGGGAGTGTCATTGCTGTTTCATGATTATCCTGATTGGATTGAAAAGGGGGGCGCGATTCTATTGAGCGTCACGGTCGCTTGTACCGTGTTCATTGTCTTTTTGATGAAGCGCACGGAAAGAACTCTCAGCGTCGTCATGCGCCTGTTACGGCCCTTTCCCGAAAATGTGAAGCAGATGGTGAGCAAATTGCTTGCTTCATTTTTGGAGGGATTCGGTGTGTTCAAAAAATCCGAGCATTTTGGGACGATCACCTGGCAATCGTTTGCGATTTGGCTGTGTTACGCCGTGATCGTATACGTTACGCTCGAGGCGTTTGAGCTGAATGGCCGCTACAACATGCCGCTGGGCGCGAGTCTGGTGATTTTGGTGATGACGAGTATCGCGATCATGGTGCCGGCGGCCCCGGGATATGTCGGTTCGTTTCATTGGGTTTGCCAGCAATCTCTCATGCTGTTCGGCATCTCGGCGAGCGAGTCGCTCAGTTTCGCTGTCGTTTCACATGTCGTGAATTTCGTTCCCATTACTTTGCTCGGGTTTTACTTCTACTATCGCCAGCATCTCGACTTGCGCAAAGCCGTTGCCAATGATGAGAGCGAGACGGGGGCAAATGGCGCCAGGCAAAATCACTCTCCCACCTCCCAAGAGGATGAACGCCTGCCCGTCCAGGAAGAAAATTCCACACAAGCTTGAACATGCCACCTGATCAAAACGAGCGTGCGACGAAGCTCGTCACGCTTGCCATTTTCTTGCAAGTCTTGCTTGCCGCGCTCGACACCACGATTGTTAGTACCGCCATGCCGACCGTGGTCGCTGCGCTGGGCGGGTTGAATTTATACAGCGGCGTTTTTTCAGCTTATCTCATCGCCAGCACCATCGCCACGCCGATTGCGGGCAAGTTGTCGGATCAATTCAATCGCAAGAACATGTATTTGGCGAGTATTGTCGCGTTTCTCGCCACGTCGATGCTCTGCGGCGTGGCGCGCAACATGGTTTGGCTGATCGTATGCCGCGCGTTACAGGGGCTGGCCGGCGGCACGATGTTCGCCATCTCGCTGAGCCTGGTTGGCGTGATATATCCGCCCCACCAGCGCGGTAAAATTCAAGGCTTCATTAGTTCGTTATGGGCGATTGCGAGCATGATCGGCCCGCCGCTCGGCGGTTATGTCGTACAACATTTTTCCTGGCGCTGGGCGTTTTACCTCAATTTGCCGATCGGCATTCTGGCCATGGTGTTCATCCACCGGTTTTTGCACGACTCGGCGCATACGCACAAACACGTCAAGGTTGATTACGCCGGTGCCGCGCTGCTTGCCGTGGCGGTAACGGGTGTGATGATTTTATCCAACAACCTTGAGACGATCTCGCGCACGGTTCTTCTCGCCGCTCTCGGCGCAATTGCGGTGCTTCTGTTTGGGCTGTGGCATCTCGAGCGCAAAGCAGGCGCGCCCATCGTGCCGCTGACATTGCTGCGTCAAAGCGATATCGCTGCGGCCAATCTTACCACGTTTATCATGGGCGTGTGCGCGTTCAGCTTGATTGTGTTTGCGCCGCTCTTTGTGCAGGGGGTTTTATCCGGCACGGCCACGCAAGCCGGGCTGGTTTTGCTGCCATTCAGCATCGGCTGGGGGCTGGGCAGCTTTGGTTCCGGCCATTTTGTGAATCGGTTTAGTTACCGCGTTATTGCGATGTCAGGGGTTTTGTTCATGGTTGCCGGTTTTGGCTATCAAACACTGTTTTTGCATACAGCCTCGTTCTTTCAATTGGCGACAGTCGGTTTTTTCATTGGCATCGGCATGGGCATGGCAACGAACGCGATAACCGTCGCGGTGCAAAATACCGCGCCGCCGGACCAGCTTGGCACGGCCACAGCTTCCACGATTTTCTCTCGCGCGCTTGGCGCTGCCATCGGCGTTAGCATTCTTGGTGCGGTTCTCGCGCATCGCGTTGCGGCAAATGTCGGCGGCCCGGCTGCCAATGGCGGCTTGGTGGAGGTGCGTACCCTGTTGTTGCCTGAAACGCGCGCCCAAATTTCGACGGATGTTCTGGCGCATCTGCAAACGGGCTTGGCCGACGGTTTACACTTTATTTTTGGCATCTGTTGTGTGCTGGCGGTTATCACGTTTTTTGTTGCCATGCGCGTCTCTGCACTGAGGCCGGAAGTGGAGATAAAATCCGCGAATCCGGTCATTCAATAGTAGTAAATGAGTAATCATCTCACAGACTCAAAAGCGCCAGCTTTTTTCCGCATCGCTTAACTAAAGTCTGCATCTGCTTTTGACGGACTTGTTTGGAACCAATAACAAGGCCAGAAAGCTGTTGACTTTTAGGCCTGGATTTTCTATGTTCCAGCTTTTCTTGGACTGCTGAGCGGACAAAACGTAGCAATGAATGTGAGTTGCGCTTGTTTTTGGGTCAGTGGACTCACCCCTTCATTAACCTCTAGCGGATTGACGTATCAATAATGTGCGTACTAGCTAGCGGTCAAAAATATGGCGAAGTTTTATGATGAAGAAAAAACGCCAGCGTCTTATTTCCATTTTGTTGATCCCCGACGATAATGCCGAGCCTTACAGTTTTCGGTTGAGTTGGACGAAAGCCAAGTTGATCATGGCCATTGCCGGCATTTTGACGCTCCACTTAATCGGCGGCGCGATCGGGTATTACCAGTTTTTTAAAGTCAGTAATGAAAACGCTGAGCTTGAACGTTCGAACACCCGTTTGCTGGAAGACAACAAGCGCGTTTATCGTCTGTCAGCCCAGCTCGAAGCGATGGACCGTGATCAAGGCAAGATCATGAGCCTGCTGGGCGTCGACAATCACACCAGCAGCCGGTCAACATTGAATGCTTCGATTTTGCCAAATGTTGCGGCCGCATCCGAAGCTTCTTTGGATGAAGACGCGCCGCTGCCTGCGGTTACAACCACAAAAGAAATCGAAAGTATCGGCCGATTGTTAGTGCCGAATTTGAAAGAAAGCAGCAAATATCCTGAGAACATGCCGACGTTGCTCCCCGCGCAAGGCTTGTTGAGTGAAGCGTTTTCACAGGATTGGAAGTTTCCGATGCAAGCGCACGCAGGAATTGATATTGCCGGCAAGCGGGGCTCCGTGGTGGTTGCGGCGGGAAGCGGATTCGTCGTGTTCGCGGGCTGGCACAAAGACCTGGGGAATTTGGTAATCATTCATCACGGCGATGATTTGTTCTCATATTATGGTCACAATGACCGCCTGCTCGTGCGTGAAAAAAGATATGTCAAGCGCGGCGATCCCATCGCATTGATGGGCAGCACCGGACGAAGTTCCGGCCCTCATCTACATTTTGAAATTTCGCAGGCGGGCAGGTCGATCGACCCTCGCGCCTATGTTTTGACCTTGCGCACCAATGATGCTCACTAGATAAATTCGGTTTTTGATACACCAACTCGAGGCGATGATGTTAGGAAAAAAAGAAATGGAAGACTTTGATAAGGGCGGAGACCTAAACACCATTATTGGCAAAGGCTCCATCGTCGAAGGCTCGATCAAAGTGCAAAGCAGCTTGCGCATAGATGGGCGGGTCAAGGGGGATATCACGGCTACGGATTCACTCGTGATCGGCCGGGAAGGCGAAGTCGAAGGTGAAATCCGCGTGAAAAATGCCATTGTGGGCGGACGCATCAAAGGCAAAGTTTTCGCCAGCGGTAAAGTCGTGCTGGAAGCAAAATCGTCGTTCAACGGTGAAGTGAAAGCTTCAAAGCTGGTGATTGATGAAGGCGCTGTTTTCGACGGTGTCTGCTCGATGAGCGACGACGCCAAAGTGCTGGCGCTGCCGGAAAGCGCCGACGGCCGCCCGCGCATGTCGAATGTAAATCGCCCGGGCCGCCCGGAAATGAATATTGCGCATCAATAAACGCGTGTGGCCATGGCAAAGCCAGACCCCAAAGATCTTCTCCGGGGTATTCAAACGGCCGTTCCGTATCTTGACCTCGGCCTGCGTTTTGCCCTTGCAGCGGTGCTGTGCGCATTGGGCGGATACTGGCTGGATCTCAAGTTGTCGAGTTCGCCCTTCGGATTGATCATCGGTGTGATTTTTGGCGCCACCGCGGGTTTCATTAATTTGTACCACAATGTGATGCGTTTAACCAAAGCGGAAGACCGGGCCAGGCGGAATCAGGGAAAGTAAACGCACGAGTCTCTTCGCTTAAATGATTGAACTGGATCATCGTCTTGCTATTCTTAGCCTCGTCGCCTGAGCTTGCTGATGCTTCAACACCTGAGAGTGTTGGATATGGTCTTGCGCTGGGAGTGGGCATGGCCGTTGTCGGATTTCTGGCCTTGAAGTGGGCGAGCACAAAATCGCAAAAAATTTTCATGGGTATTTTATTCGGCGGCTTTGTGTTGCGCATGACGCTTGTCGGCGTGGCGTTGTTTTTGGTCTGGAAGTTTTCAGCGCTCGATCTCACCGTGTTTGCGGCTTCGTTAGTGGGATCTTATTTGATTTTTCAAGTTGCAGAAACGTATGTTTTGCAAAGACACTTTAAACGCCTCAAATCAATAAGAAATTCATGACGCCGCTGCTGATTAGCACCATCTTCGCACTGTTCACCCTGGCTGGCGATACGCCGCAAGAACATTCCACCCCCGAAGCGCCGCATGCAAGCGCGCCCCACGCGCCGCAGCACGAAGAGGCGCATCACCCCGAAAAGGAAAGCATTGGTCAGTTTATTCTCCATCACATCGGAGATGACAATAAACTGGATTTCCACCCGATCGGCGAAATTCATCTGCCGCGTTTCGAATTGTTCGGCATTGATCTCTCCATCACCAAGCATGTCTTCATGATGATGCTTGTCGCGCTGATTCTGTTTATCGCGCTCTCCGCGGCAGCGCGCCGTAACCGTCCCGGCAGCGTTCCCACTGGCTTTGCCGCCATGATTGATGCGGTCGTCGAGTTCATTTATCGCGAAATCGCCATCCCGAACATGGGCGCGAAGCTCGCCGCGACGTACATGCCCTATCTCTGCACTGCTTTCTTCTTTATTCTAACATGCAACTTGATCGGCCTCGTGCCGTTTGCCGCCACCGCCACCGGCAACGTGAGCGTGACCGCGGCTTTGGCCTCTCTGACGTTTATTCTCACACAATTTGCCAGCATTCGCGCCCACGGTTTGGGCGGTTATCTAAAACATCTCACTGGCGGTGTGCATCCGCTCATGTGGATCGTCATGGTGCCGGTTGAAATTCTTGGCTTGTTCACCAAGCCCTTTGCGCTCTGCATCCGGCTTTTTGCAAACATGACGGCCGGCCATGTCGTCATCCTGGCGTTGATTAATCTCATTTTCATCTTCAGCAAAAACGGCGAGAATTTTTGGGCAGGCATCAGCATTGCGCCGGTGTCGGTTGCCTTCAGTTTGTTCGTCAATCTTTTGGAAATACTTGTCGCCTTTTTGCAAGCATATATCTTCACGCTGTTGTCGGCGCTGTTTATTGGTTTTGCGGCTGCTCATTCGGAGCACCATGAGGAGGAGGCCCATCCCGCCAAGGCAGGACATCCGCACTGAGGTTGCGGCGCTGGGCGGTTTGCGCCAGCGCAGCTTCGCAAGTCGAGATCTTCGGTTGGGTCGTCTTGAACTCCCTTCAAAAAGTGGTCCCGGGGTTTATCCCGTTGTTTGTTGTGCAACGAGAACAGGATAAATACGTACCGGAATTTGGCTGTCAAGCAATTGTCAATAATAAACACGATCAATGGTATTCAACACTGACGGAGGAATTCGCCATGGGTGAATTCGGTATGGCACATTTGGCCGCCGGCATTGGCGCCGGCATCGTAGCAATGAGTGCAGGTTTTGGCATCGGCAAAATAGCAAGCGCCGCCATGGAAGCGATTGGCCGCCAGCCGGAAGCGGCGGCGGATGTGCGTGGCTCGATGATTATCGCCGCAGCCCTTATCGAAGGCGTCGCGTTGTTCGGCGAAGTAATCTGCTTTTTGCTCGCCGGTAAATAATCAGGCTCGGGCATTGGGTGAGTGTCCAGTTAGAATGACGTAACCGTGCCGGCGGTTACTTTGACCAGGTGTGAAAGTGGCATATTTTGTTAGCGGCCGCGCCGAGGGCGATAAATTGGGAGGGGACACGAACCCGCTTACGAGTATTGGGTTGATCATTACTCAAATTCCAGATCGAACATGTTAAAGCTAGAGCCAGGCCTCATTATTTGGACAATCGTTATTTTCAGCATTCTGGTGTTATTGCTGCGCTGGAAGGCATGGAATCCGATCGTCGCTGCAATTGATGAACGCACTCGCAGGATTAAAGATTCGCTCGACCGCGCCGAGGAGGCGCAAAAGAACGCGGAGCGCATGCGGCTGGAGTATGATCAGATGATCACAAAAGCCCGGCAGGAGGCGCAGGACTTGATCGCCAAGAGCCGCAAATCCGCGGAAACCGCGCGCGATGAGATTATCCAAAAAGCGCAAGCCGAAGCCGAGGCCATGGCGCAGCGCGCCAAACGCGACATCTCGCTGGAGCGTGAAAAAGCGTTGGAAGAAATCAAGCGCACGGCGGGTGAGCTTTCCATCAACATAGCCGCAAAGATCATCGGCAAATCGCTTAACGCCAACGATCATCAAGATCTCGTGCGCCAGGCCTTGCAGGAGATTCGCCCGCTCGTTGGCGAGCCGAATTGAGGTTGGGAAATAAGTTGTTCCTGCGCCGACTCGTACGCCATGGCGGCTTGGCATTCATCGGATTTCGCGGCAACGGTTCCGCCGTTGCCGGTATACGCGGAGAAACTGTTTAGATGAAAGAAGGCATACTCGCGCAACGTTACGCCAAGGCACTGTTCGCCATTGCGTTGGAGCGCCAGCAGCTTGAGCCGCTGCGGCGCGAGTTGTATGAGTTCGTTACCACTGTGGAAGAGAACCGCGAATTAAGCCGGTTCCTGCGCTCGCCGGAAAACAGCCGCGCGGAAAAACGCGCCGCCATTGCGAAGGTGTTTCAGTCGCGTTGTTCGCCGGTGATGTATAGTTTTCTGCTTTTGCTGGCGGACAAGGGCCGCGTCGGCGCGTATCGTGAGATTCATCAAGCGTTTCAAAAGCTCCACGACAAACATAGCCGCAAAGTGAAGGCGCTGGCAATTTCTGCCGTGCCGCTGGAAAAACCGGAATTGGATGCGCTCAAGAAAGACCTGACGAATGCGTTACAGATGAATTTCGAGATTGAAAACCGCGTCAATCCCGAAATCCTCGGCGGCTTGATTCTCGATCTCGACGGCAAGATTCTCGATGGCTCGGTGCGGCTGCAATTGGAACGCTTGCGCGCGGCGATTTACAGCCGGCGCAATTAGTTTGGTAATGTTAATTTGACTATGTCACATTCCAAAAACCACCACCGAGTCGCGCAGTTCGCAGAGTAGGATTGCGTGAATTCTCGGCGAACGCTGCGACTCCGCGATGCATCTGACATTGTCAAGTTAATTGGGCTGGTGCGCTTAAAAGCAAAGTGGCTTACTCATATTTGGAATGAGCCGCGATAAGTAAACCTGGCTGGTGCCAGCCGGGCTTTGCCAATCAAATATCCTGGAGATGTGATTGCATGGAAATTCGTCCAGATGAAATCACCTCGATTCTAAAAAAACAGATCGAGGGATTTGAACGAAAAATCGATATTGCCGAAGTCGGCGAAGTCATTCAAGTGGGCGACGGCATTGCCCGTATCTACGGCCTGGAGGGCGTGCAGGCGAGCGAACTGGTCGAATTCAAGAACGGCGTGATGGGCATGGCGCTGAACCTTGAAGAAGACAATGTCGGCGTCGTGCTCTTCGGGCGTGACACGGAGATTCGAGAAGGCGACACGGTGAAGCGCACCGGTCGCGTTATGGATGTTCCGGTCGGCCCGGAATTGCTTGGACGCGTTGTCGATCCGCTTGGCAATCCGCTGGACGGCAAAGGCCCGGTGAACACGAAACACCGCGGCCTGCTCGAGCGCAAGGCACTTGGCGTGGTGCAACGCCAGCCTGTGAAAGAGCCGCTGCAAACCGGCATCAAGGCCATTGACGCAATGATTCCGATCGGCCGCGGCCAGCGCGAGCTGATCATCGGCGACCGCGGCACCGGCAAAACCGCAGTGGTAATCGACACGATCATCAACCAAAAAGGCGGCGACGTGAAGTGCATTTACGTTGCCGTCGGCCAGAAGGCCTCCTCGGTGGCGCGCGTGGTGAAGACGCTGGAAGACGCAGGCGCGATGGATTATTCCATCGTCGTGGCTGCCAATGCCAGCGATCCCGCGCCGCTGCAATTCATTGCGCCTTACGCCGGCGCGGCGATGGGCGAGTATTTCCGCGATCACGGCCAGCATTGTTTGGTGGTCTATGACGATCTCTCCAAGCATGCCTGGGCTTATCGCCAGGTTTCGCTGCTCTTGCGCCGCCCGCCGGGCCGCGAAGCCTATCCCGGCGACGTGTTTTACCTGCATTCGCGCCTGCTCGAACGCGCCTCGAAACTCACCGACGACATGAACGCGCTGCGGCAATTCGGCGTGGTCAAGGGCGGCGGCTCGCTCACGGCTTTGCCGATTATTGAAACGCAAGCCGGGGACGTGTCAGGTTATATTCCCACCAATGTGATTTCGATTACTGACGGCCAGATCTTCCTCGAAGGCGATTTGTTTTATGCGGGCGTGCGTCCGGCCATCAACGTTGGCATTTCGGTGAGCCGCGTCGGCGGCAATGCGCAAATCAAAGCCATGAAGCAGGTCGCCGGCCGCCTGCGCCTTGATCTTGCGCAATATCGCGAATTGGCCGCCTTCGCCAAATTCGGTTCGGATTTGGATAAATTCACGCAGCAGCAACTGGCGCGCGGCGCGCGCATGGTGGAAATTCTGAAGCAGGGGCAATATGAGCCTGCCTCCGTCGAAAAGCAGATCGCGATTATTTTTGTCGGCACCAGCGGCCTGCTCGATGAAATCCCCGTCGAGCAAATCCAGCGCTTCGAAAAAGAATTTCTGACCTACATCGAATCGAATTATCCCGGCATTTTCGAGACGCTGCGCACGAAACAGGCGATTGACGATGATTTAAAAACGAAGATGACGACTGCAGCGAACGAGTTTGTCAAAATGTTTGGCGGCAAGGCATAATGGCCACTTTACGCGACATTAAACGCCGGATCGGCAGCGTCAAGAGCACGCAGCAAATCACCAAAGCCATGAAGCTGGTGGCGGCCGCCAAGCTGCGCCGCGCGCAAGAACGCATGTTGAAAGCGCGGCCGTATGCCAGAAGCCTCGATGAGATTTTGGGACACGTCAGCGCGAAAGTCGATCCGGGCTTGCATCCCCTGCTCACCGTGCACGAGCAGCCCAAGCACATTGCCTTTGTCGTGATCACCGGCGACCGCGGGCTGGCCAGCAGTTTTAACGCCAACGTCATTCGCCGCGCCACGAACGAATTCCAAAGCGCGCAGCGCCCGGGCTTGCAAACCTCGCTGATTTGCGTCGGCAAAAAAGGATATGAGCATTTTCAGCGGCGCAATTACCCCATCCTGGCGAAGTACACCGGCTTTTTCAACTATCTCGATTTTTCACACGCTCAGGACATCGGCAGCCTGATTCAACAGCAATATACCGGAGAAAAGCTCGACCGCATTTTCCTCGTGTACAACGAGTTTAAATCGGTGATCCAGCAGAATCTCACGGTGCAGCAACTGCTGCCAATCGTGCCGCGCCCGCCGCAGGAGGAGCGCTATCCTGCAGATTTCATTTTCGAGCCCTCGCCGCTCAAGATTTTGGACACGCTTTGTCCCAAATACATCAACATCGAACTGTGGCAGGCGTTGCTGGAATCCTACGCCGCGGAATTGGGCGCGCGCATGGCCGCCATGGACGCGGCGACGGAGAATGCCAAGGAAATCATCATGCAGTTGACGCTGCATTACAACAAAGCGCGGCAGGCGGCAATCACCAAAGAGCTTCTGGAAATCGTCGGCGGCGCCGAGGCGCTCAAGAAGTAGAAGGTTTCGTTATTTGGTTTTTTAGCGTTTGCAAGCATCATTCAATCTCAATCATAAGGCCATTCTCACATGCAAGAAGGCAAAGTCGTTCAAGTCATCGGCCCGATTGTCGATGTTTCGTTTGAAGGCGTGGAAGTGCCGGCGATTCTCACCGCGCTCGAGTTGAACCGCGCGGTGGGCGACGGCAAAACGGAGCGCCTGGTTCTGGAAGTGCAACAGCATCTCGGCGAGAATACGGCGCGTTGCATAGCCATGGATTCCACCGACGGTTTGGTGCGCGGCATGAAGGTGAAGAATACCGGCCGGCCCATCGTCATGCCGGTCGGCGCCGGCACGCTCGGTCGCGTGCTCAATGTCATCGGTGAACCGATCGATGAAAAAGGCCCGATTAAGACGGACGTCTATAAACCCATTCACCGGCCGGCCCCGGAGCTGGATACTCTTGAAACCAAAGCCGAAATGCTGGAAACCGGGATCAAAGTCATTGATCTGCTCGAGCCTTATTTAAAAGGCGGAAAAACCGGCTTGTTCGGCGGAGCCGGCGTGGGCAAAACCGTTCTCATTCAAGAATTGATCCGCAATATCGCAACGGAACACGGCGGTTATTCCGTGTTCGGCGGCGTGGGCGAGCGTACACGCGAAGGCAACGATCTTTTGCTGGAAATGACGCACTCCGGCGTCATCAGCAAAACCAGCATGGTTTTCGGCCAGATGAACGAGCCGCCGGGCGCGCGGGCGCGCGTCGGGCTTTCCGCGTTGACGATTGCCGAGCATTTCCGCGACGCTGAAGGCAAGGACGTGCTGCTCTTCATCGACAACATTTTCCGCTTCACGCAAGCCGGTTCGGAAGTGTCGGCTCTGCTTGGCCGCATGCCCTCCGCCGTCGGTTATCAGCCGACCCTCGCCACGGAAATGGGCGCCCTGCAAGAACGCATCACCTCGACGAAAAAAGGCTCCGTCACCTCCGTGCAAGCGATTTATGTACCTGCGGATGACTTGACCGATCCCGCGCCTGCGACCACCTTCGCGCATCTCGATGCCACCACCGTATTGTCGCGCCGCATCGTCGAGCTGGGAATTTATCCCGCGGTCGATCCGCTGGACTCAACCTCGCGCATTCTTTCGCCGCTGGTGGTGGGCGAAGAGCATTATCGCGTCGCGCGCCAGGTGCAGCAAATTCTCCAGAAATATAAAGAACTGCAAGACATCATCGCCATTCTTGGCATGGAAGAATTGTCCGATGACGACAAGATCGCGGTGAACCGCGCGCGCCGCATTGAAAAATTCCTGAGCCAGCCGTTTTTCGTGGCGCAGGAATTCACCGGCACTCCGGGCAAATACGTCCGCCGTGAAGACACCATTCGCGGTTTCAAAGGCATTGTTGAGGGCGACTACGACGATCTCCCCGAACAGGCTTTCTATATGGTCGGCACCATCGAAGACGCCGTTGAGAATGCCAAGAAGATGAAGGGATGAGTTTGGTTGCTGGTCGCTGCCTGAGCTTGTCGAAGGCAGCAAAGCAACCAGCAACCAGCAACCATCAAACAACATGGCCTCACAAAAAAGCTTTCTTCTCGAAATCGTCACACCGACGAGTAAAGTCTTTTCCGCTCAAGTTAATGCCATCATCGCGCCCGGGGAAGCGGGCTACTTTGGCGTGTTACCACATCACACCAACATGCTGGCCACGCTGGCGACCGGCTATTTGAAAGCCGAAATAGCGGATAAAACGTTGTATTTTGCCATTGCCGGGGGCTTGGCAGAAGTTATGTCCACCGGCGTAAAAATTTTGGCGGAAACTGCCGAGGAAGCCTCGGCAATTGATAGCGAGCGCGCCAAGCAAGCTAAAGAACGCGCGGAACGCCGCCTCAAAGAAGGACGCAAACAATGGGACATCGAGCGCGCAGAAGCCGCCCTGGCGCGCGCGATCAATCGTTTGAAAGTTGTGGAATTGATGAAAGGCTGACGCCAACCCCGCTCTTTCCCCGCGGCCTCCTCACCGCAAGCCAGTCACAGATTTTTGCAATCAACCATTTTGCGCCTGCACGATCAGCCACGGCTTAGTCATGGCTTTTTTATTGTACGCCTGACAAAACGCGTTTATTTGAAAGTGCAAAACTCTCTCACTATCCTGCCGAACATTCACCGGGAGAGTATTCATGCTTGCTTTTCTGTTTTTTGGGCCCCCAACTTTTTTCTTGTCTCGGATTGATATTGTATGTTTCTTTAGCCCAGTTTTTCCCAAACGCAGCAATGATTCGAAGGCAATTTTATAACCGGAGACAGCAATGACGGCAAAACAAATCGAGCTGGCCGAGGCCATCGCCCATCTGCGCGCGCAGCTTCAAGCGGCAATGCAAGAAGGCGAAGGCCAGAAACTTCGCTTCTCGATTCAGGAGATCAATGTCGAATTGAAGTGTTCCATCAAACGCGAGGCCGGAGCCGGCGGCGGCGTCAAGTTTTGGGTGGTAAATGCGAAGGCCGGAGGAAAGCTCGGCAATGAAACCGTGCAAACGATCAAGTTGAAACTAAGCCCTGCCAACCAAGAGGGGGGGCAAGTGTTGCTCAGCGACATTGATGAATAATCGGGGAGGTAACAGTGAAAGACTATCAATGGCTTGCCGAAGTTCGCGTGCGCGTTGACGAGGAAAGGTACTCCCTCAGCACTGGCGTGCCCCTGAGCCGCCGCTACCTTCTTACCACCGGCCATGGCGTGCCGAAACCGGAGGAGCAGCAGCGTTCCGCGGAGGTTCGTTTCGTGGACGATTTCCACAAGAAGTGCCCCTGGCGAAAGGCAAGAACCGTCTGGCACGGCGGCGAGGAGCTCGACGCGGCGCTGCTCGAGATCCCTGAGCTGTGGCACGATGAGGCACCCGATTTTCGCGCGGTGCACTATTCCAAAGTGCTGCCGGCAGAGACGACGCCCTGGGAAGGCGCGGGTTTTCCAGCGGCGGGCAAGATCACTGAGGGCGAACTGGCTGGCGAGCGTGACAGCATAGGATTGAATGGGGCCTATTTGCCCGGCGGACATGGCAAGAGCCAGCTACTGGAACTGACCGTTGCAAGCCCGCCCAAGATCGCCGGCAAATGGGCAGGCATCTCCGGTGCGCCGGTGTTCTGTGAAGGCAGGCTCATCGGCCTCATCAAGAGCTGCCCGGAAAATTTTGACGGCCACAGGCTGGCTGCCGTGCCGATGCGCCGGCTCCTGGAGAATACGGAGCTGCGCAAACTGCTTGGCTATGACGAACGCGAAAAACTGTTGGCGCAGCAGTTGGTCAAGATAGAAACACTGCTGGCCAGCTCGCAGGAGGTGCTGAACGCTCTGCATGCGCAACCAGAGCTGGCCAGTACCGGGAACAATCCCAAAACCGTGGTCGCAGCCCTGCTGAACATGCCTGTCAAACCCTTTCTGCTCACCGTCTATCAGGCCAGCTTCGACAAGAATGCCCGCCAGGGCAAGGCCCGCCAGGTGATGGAAGCATTGCTGGGCGAACTACTGCCCTGGCTTTACGATGCCGGCCTGGTCGAGTCGGTGCGCCTGAATTTGTCGCCCGGCATACTTTTCAGTCTGCCGGCGGCCACTGAAACGATTGCCGAAATCATCCTGGCTGGCATCGAACGCCGGCCCGCCGCTTTTCGCAAGCCCGTCCCCGGTGAAGAGTATCCCATCGGTGCGCCGGTGATCGAACTTCCGCCCGAAACCGGCTTTGCGCTCGTCCAAGATAACGCTGTCAGCGCCTTTGACCAGCACATGTTCAACAAGTTCGTTGCCCGACAAGACCGGCAACGAGTGAGTGACCCCTCGGTCTTGCGGCAGTTGGTGAATGATGAGCTGCGTTACATCGCCACGCAAAGGATGATAAATCGATACCGTCACTATTTTATCTGTCCCGCGCCGAAATTCGACAGCGAAAAAAGCACGCTCGCACTCATCCAAGAGCACTACCCCGAGCTGATTTTTATTTGCCTTTCCTATGAATCACTCGTCGATGAGCGCGAGCTTTGCAAGCCCTTGCGTGATTTTTTTGCCCCCCAGACCGGAGAAAGCGCCGTATGATCCACTTGAAAATCAAAGAAGGTACCACCGTGGCGCTGGCCACCATTGGCGAGGCGCCGCGCCAGGTACATGTTTTCGATTCTAATTCCATCGATGCCGTCAATGCCGCCATCGCGGCCAAGCGGCCGCTGTTGGTGCGCGGGGAGCCTGGCACCGGCAAGACCCAGCTTGCCCGCGCCGCCGCCAAAGCTCTGGGCTGGGCTTTCGTGCCCACCACCATCGATGCGCACAGCGAGGCCACGGATCTGCTCTATCGCCTCGATGCTGTCACCCGGCTGGGCGAGGCGCAAGTCACCGCCGTTTTGGGTAAAAAAGATGAGGGTGAAGTGCGGGCCCTGCTGGCGGAAAAGAACTTCCTCCACCCCGGTCCGTTGTGGTGGGCCTTCGATTGGGACTCGGCGCTGCAGCAGGCCAAACTGGTGCAGGCCGAAGCTCCGCCCCAAACCGACGGCGGTGATCCCCACAAAGGCTGTGTGCTGCTCATCGATGAAATCGACAAGGCCGATGCCGATTTGCCCAACGGCCTGCTCGAGGCCTTTGGCAGCGGCCGCTTTCAGCCCGCCGGCCTCAAGGATGCGGTTTATCGCAGCGACCGGCCGCTGCTGGTGGTGATCACCACCAACGAGGAGCGCGCCCTGCCCGATGCCTTCCTGCGGCGCTGTCTGGTGCTCTACCTCAAATTCCCTGAAGGCGAGGGTCTGATTCAGTTTTTTATCGAGCGCGGCAAAGCTCATTTTCCCAAAGTACACGAAGATGTTCTGCGCGAGGCTGCGGCGCAAGTGCGCGCAGATCGCCTCTATTGGCAGGAGCGCAGCTTGGTAGCGCCGGGACTGGCGGAGTACCTCGACCTGGTGCGCGCTGTCACCGAGCAAGCCACCTCGGTCGCCGAGCAGAAAAAGCTGCTCACTCGCCTTAAGAATTTCGTGCTCAGAAAACATCCGCCGGAGGAGACGAGCTGATGGCCTTGTGTGGACGTGCAGACCTGGCGCGCATGCTGCGCGAGAAAGAAAAAGACGCCTTTCTCGCCGGCCTTCTCGGCTATGAGGCTCCGCTTGCCGGTATCGACCAGCCGCCTGCCAAGCGCGAAATTGAATTGGCGCCCTCGCCGGCAGAACCGGCTGCCGGCCTTGAAACCCCGCCGCCGCAGATCGCTTGGGCGCCGCTGCCGTTTTTCTATGCGGCCACCTTTGAGCCTTACCACGATGAAGTTGAAACAACGCAAACCAGCCCGGAAAAGCGCGCGCTCACGCGAGTCGATCTCGCCGAACGCCGTCTGGTTCCCGGCGCGTCGGCGCCCAAGCCGCCGCTGCTCGCGCCCTGGCCGCGGCTTCAACGCCAGGTTGCCGGGTTGCTGCAGGAGCAAGTGCAAAGCCGCACCATTGACACCGAGGCGTTATTGCGCCACCTCAGCCGCGGCCGCCTGCCGCGCGCCTTGCCGTTTCACCGGCACAAACGTTGGCCGCGCCGATTGCACCTGGTGCTGGACCGCAGTTGCCGCCTGACCCCGTTCTGGCACGATCAAGATGAAGTGTTGCACCGGCTGCGGCGCCGCCTCGGCTCTTCGCAGGTGCTTGAATTTCGAATTTATGACGGCATGGAAACGCCCATTCCCCTCGGCGCGGCCCGGCGTAAGAATATCTCACTAACGTCCAGCGCCTCCGTGTTGGTGCTCGGCGATTGCGGCTGCTTGGGTAGCTATGCGCCGCTGCTGCAACAGTGGCGGCGTTTGGGTCGCAATCTGCTGGCGGGCGGCGCTGCGCCCAAAGTTTTGTTGCCAGCACATCCCGGCCGCTGGCGGCCACAGCACTTGTCGGAATGGCAAATGGCGCCCTGGGAGGCCTCGCGCGGCGCGGCAGCCGGACGCCGGCCGGCATGGCTGGCCGAACGCGCTCTGCGGCTGTTGACCTTGGCTTCTCCGGCCGTGCGGGTCGAGCCGGGACTGTTGCGCACACTCCGCCGCCTGCTGCCTGAAGCGCGCAACGATGCCGGCGCCGAAGCCGACGTTTGGCGGCATCCCCACGTTTCCAGCGGCTCTTCAGTGGCGTTGACCATCTCACCCAAAGCCCTGAATATATTGCGCGCCGGCTTTGCCGCGCTGGCTCCGGCATTGCGCGAGCAGGCCCTACTCATCTTGCGCCGCTGGCGCGAGAGCCTGCCCCGGGAAATCTGGTATGAAGAGGTGCTCAGCCTCGAACCGCAGGACCAACACCTCTTTGCCGCGGAGATCGCCCTGGCGCAGGAGGAGTTTCTGCGTATTGCCGCCACCATTCAGAAACACGGCGATGCCGTAATTGGCAACGAAATCGAGCAGCGCATCATTGCCTGGTTTTGGCGTTTTCACCCGCGCACCGCCGACCGCGAGGGATTGTGGCGCGCCAGCCCTGAGCTCAGCACGGCCCTGCACCAGGCCGAGGCCATTGTTTTTCGCGATCAGCCGCTAATGCCTACCGCGATTGGTTTTGACCCGCGTTTCATCGGCGCTCCCGGTCGCGAATGCGTTTGGACCGTGCGCCAGATTGGCGACGCCCTGCATATTGCCGAAAAGAGCGCCCCGGCAGCCACGAACGCCGGCAGCCCGCTGGCCCTGTTGCCTTCCACCCGCGACATTGTTCAGCATTTGGCGGGTGCGCCGGAGGTTTCGGTGGTGGAACAAGGCTTTAAAGCAGTTTTATACCTGGAACCGGCCACCGGCAAACTTATTGAAGGCAGGCTGGTAAAACCGGCTTGGGCCAATGCCTTTGGGCAAGACCAGTACGGCATCTGGGCAGTTTTCAGATATGGCGAGGTTGAGCAGCGCCTGCGCTACCTTCCGCCCGGGCGCTTTACCATGGGTTCGCCAAAAAACGAGGCCGGACGTTGGGATGACGAAATACCACATCAGGTGACGTTAACGCATGGCTATTGGCTTTTTGACACACCGGTGATTCAGGCGTTGTGGACGGCAGTCATGAAGAAGAATCCGAGCCGGTTTCAAAGCCCGAAGCGGCCGGTGGAGAATGTGAGTTGGGAGGAATGCCAAACGTTCATCGAGAAGATTAACCGGCAGATACCCGGCCTGGACCTGCGTCTACCGACTGAAGCCGAGTGGGAGTATGCCTGCCGCGCCGGCGCCACGACTGCGACGTATGCCGGTGACCTGGAAATCAAAGGCGAACGAAATGCACCGATTCTTGACGGGATTGCCTGGTACGGCGGCAACAGCGGCGTTGAGTTCGAATTGAAAGATGGGTGGGATACTTCAGACTGGAAAGAGATGCAATATCCACGTAAGAAAGCCGGCACGCATCCCGTGGCGCAGAAGGCCCCGAATGCCTGGGGGCTGTATGACATGCTCGGCAATGTATGGGAATGGTGCAGTGATTGGTATGGCGAGTATTCAGGAAAGGATGAGATCGATCCCACCGGACCTAAGGTGGGCGCCGACCGGGTCGACCGGGGCGGGAGCTGGATCTCGAACGCGCGTCGCGTGCGGGCGGCCGACCGCGGCCTCTGGCACCCCGACGACCGCCTCGGCCACCTGGGCTTCCGCTGTGCCCGAGGTCAGGGCGAGCCAGGCAGGCAGAAGCAGGCACGAGGCGGTGCGGAGACTGCGCCAGCGGAGCGCGCAGGCGAACGCACCGCCGAAGTGCCGGACCGGGCAAAGAAACGGAAGAAAAAATAAGGATCTATGTCATTTGGTGTGGGTTATGACGAAGAAATAGAGTGCCACGGATTTCCACGGATGAAACACGGATAGAATGGGCTTGAAACGGCCATCGCAGCCGAGTTTTTGATCTCTAAACGCTGTTTATTGGAACAATCCGTGTTTTATCCGTGTCAATCCGTGGCAAATATGCTGTTGATGCCATTGTCCCGCATCAAAGAAAAAATTGAGGCCACGGATTTCCACGGATGAAACACGGATAGGAATGAGCATGAAATATGAAGAAATAACAGAGGCCATTATTGGCTCCGCTTTTGAAGTCCACAATACTCTTGGATATGGCTTCTTGGAGAAGGTCTATCAAAGGGCGTTGCAGGTGGAACTATTGCGCCGCGGCCATTCCGCCGAAGTCGAGTACGCGATCAAAGTAAAGTTCAAGAATGTCATTGTTGGTGAATATGCCGCCGACTTGTTGGTTGATGGCAAAGTCATTGTGGAACTCAAGGTGGCCAAAGAATACAATCCACAAGATGAGCCGCAATTACTCAATGAACTCAAAGCCACTGGAGTCGAAGTTGGGTTGCTGATCAATTTCGGCAAAGAAAAAGTAGAATTTAAGCGCTTTGTCTATTAGAACAATCCGTGTTTTATCCGTGTCAATCCGTGGCAAATATGCTGTTGATGCCAT